>NZ_JAPVQY010000003.1 GCF_027257875.1 Burkholderia sp. IMCC1007 | reverse complement strand
ATCTGCTTGTCGACGAGCGGCGTGCGCACGAAGCCCGGACACACCACGTGCGAGCGCACGTTGTGCTTCGCGCCTTCCTTCGCCAGCACGCGGGCAAGACCGAGCAGGCCGTGCTTGGCCGTCACATACGCCGACTTCAGCGGCGACGCCTCGTGTGAGTGCACCGAACCCATGTAGATCACGACGCCGCCGCGATCGTCCTTGTACATGTGCTTGAGCGCGGCCTTGGTCGTCAGGAATGCACCGTCGACGTGGATCGCCTGCATCTTCTTCCAGTCGGCGAACGAGTAGTTCTCGATCGGGTTGACGATCTGGATGCCGGCGTTCGATACAAGGATGTCGACCGAGCCGAACGCTTCGGCCACCTTGTCGATGCCGCTGTTCACGGCGTCTTCGTTGGTCACGTCCATCGCGACGCCGATTGCCTTGCCGCCTGCCTTGTTGATCTCGTCGGCCACCGCGTTTGCGCCGTCCTGGTTCAGGTCGGCGATCGCGACGGCCGCACCCGCTTTCGCGAGTTCGAGTGCGATTTCCTTGCCGATGCCGCTCGCGGCGCCCGTGACGACTGCGGTCTTGCCATTCAGGTTGCTCATTTCGAATTTCCCGTGGTGAAAGGATTGACAGGGAGAAAGGACGGACGTGTTACTGAGCCAGGTAATCGTAGACGACTTCGCCGAGGCCGAGTGTCAAATCTGCGACGAGGTGGCGTGCTTCGACGATCTCGAGGACCGGCAGATCGGCCACCGGCGCGAGCGCGTGCGGCGCCAGCTCGAGCGATGCGGGGCCCGTCCACGCGCCCTTCATCTTGATGTCCTGCATGTAGTAGCGCACCAGTTCGCACACCCGTGCGGTGCCGTCGACGTGCGGGATGATCTTCAGCAGGAAGTTCGGGCCGGCGAGGCGCTTCATCTGCTCGTCGATGTCGAGTTCCTTGTGCTTGTAGCCCATCGTGCCGGTCGCGACGCGCACCTTGCCGAAGTCGAGCGTGCCGAGGAGGTGATCGGTGTTCACGTGCAGCGTGGGCGACGCGAGCTTCTTCGGGAAACCCCACAGCTCGCGGCCGCCGGCGATCGGCGGGTGATCGTCGAGATACATCGCGAGCGTGTAGCCGCCGGCCTGGCCGTTGTATTCGACGGGGATCACCTGGCCGCTTTCGGTGTAGTCGCCGAAGCCGGTGGAATCGGCCATGCGAATGAATTCGTAATGCACGAGCGGCTCGTTGACCTGCAGCGGCTCGGGGACAATTTCACGGAGGCGGTCCGGATCGGTGCGGTACGTGATGATCAGAAACTCACGATCGACGAAACGGTACGGGCCCATCGGGAACGCAGGGCTGGTCAACGGCATCGCAAACGCTTTCGATCGGACATCGCTGGGTTTCATGCGGACTCCTTGTTGTTGATCGCTTCGTGGATGAGTGGACGTAATCGTATGCCTGTGCGCTGCCGTTGTGCGATGCCGCATCTGGAAATAATTGTTGCCGTTTTCGACGTAGTGGCGATGTAAATGTTGAGGTGAGCGACACAAACGGCATGGATTTCGCACGGCGGCCCGGTATTCGCGGCCGTCAATGCCGCCACGATGTGAAAAAGGTGAGCCTTTACGGGATGAATGGTGAGTTTTTACGGGAGACGGTCGCGCGAGAATGTGACAATTGTGTGAACTTGTGTTGCAGTGCAGGTTCTAAGTGCGCTCGCCGCGGCGAACCGGCCCCGGTTCGGGTCTCCCGAAATCGGTGCAGGTCGTCCGGCGCATTAAGCGCCGCTTAAGCGAGTGAGCACTAGCATCGTTCGCATCCGACCGGCACGACCGGTCCCCACTCACGTTCCACGCAACCGGATTCATGCAGAACCTCAATCTCACCCTGTTTTCCGCCATCAATGCCGGCGCCGCGCCGAACCCCGGCGTGGCCCGCCTCGCGATCTTCGCCGCCGACTGGCTCGTCTATGCGCTGCCCGTCATGCTGTTGCTCACCTGGATCTTCGGCGAGCGGCCGACGCGGCGTCAGGCGGTCGAAGCCGGCGTCGGCGCTTGCGTGGCGCTCGCGCTCGCGCAGGTGCTCGGGCATTTCTGGTTCTCGCCGCGGCCGTTCATGGCGGGCGTCGGCACGCAACTGATTCCGCACGCGCCGGACAGCTCGTTTCCGAGCGATCACATGACGTTCGCATGGAGCGTCGCGGTCGGCATGCTGCTCGCCGGTACGACGCGGCTGACCGGATTCGTGATGGTCGCGATGGCCGCGGCGATCGCGTGGGGCCGCGTGTATGCGGGCGTGCACTGGCCGTTCGACATGGCGGGTGGTGTGCTGGTCGGCACGGCCGGCGCGCTGGCCGCGCACTTGTATGGGCAACGTGTGGTCGAGCCGCTCGAACGAATCGGCGACGCGGTGCACGCAGTGATGATGGGGCGCGAGCGGGCGCCCTGAGCCGGACAACAGGAGAAGTACGGGCCGGACGCCGTCAGTCGGGCGTCTTGGCCGATTCGGTCGAAGCGGACGTGCCGCCGCCCGCTTCGTGCAGTTCCGGCGTCTCGCCCGGATGTTGGGCGGCGTCGCGTTCGAGCGAGCTTTCCTTCAGGATCGCGCACATCGCGACGAATAGCGCGAGCACGATCGCGGCCAGGCCGCAATATCCGACGATCTTCAGGTTGCGAAGGAACGGCGACGCGTGGTTTTCCTTTGTCATGACCGGGCGCTCCTGTACGGGCTGCGGCGGCTGTCGTCCGACAGCGGCGCCGCTCACATACATATATACCAGCCGCATCGCCGATGCCAACCCCGCCGGCGGGCGTGCTTGCGCGGTCAGTCTTCCAGCGTCTCGTGCACGGCCGCCGCGCCGCGCTTCCAGTAGGCCGCCGCGCGGATCCGCGACTTTGGCACCCCGCGTTCGCCCGTCAGGTGCAGGCGCACCGCGCGCATCGACTGCGCTTCGCCGGCCGCCCACACGTAACCGTCGCCGGACGGCGGCAGCGGCAACTCGCGCACGGCGGTCAGCAGCAGGTCTTCGTCCGCGGCGACCGCTTCGGCGCGAAACCGCCAGATTTCATGCACGTCGGCGCGCGTATCAAACGCGATCCGCGCGGTGCGATCCGCGACTTCCAGCACCACCGCTGCACGCGAGCCGGCCGGCAATTGCTCGAGACGCCGTGCGATCGCCGGCAGCGCCGTATCGTCGCCGATCAGCAGATGCCAGTCGAAATCGATCGGGACCACGAACGACCCGCGCGGGCCGCCGATGCCGAGCCATTGGCCGACGCGCGCCTGCGCGGCCCATTGCGATGCGGGGCCGGGATGGTTCAGCACGAATTCCAGATCCAGTTCGCAGGCGGCGCGGTCGAAGCGGCGCGGCGTGAAGTCGCGCGCGACGGGCTTCGGTTCGCCTTCCGGAAACTCGGGCCCATTCGCGCCGAGCGTCGGCAGCGCCGGTCGGTCGGCGCCGGGCGGCGGGAAAAACACCTTCACGTGATCGTCGAACGACGACGATTCGAAATCCGCGAGGTCGGGGCCGCCAAGCGTGACGCGCAGCAAGTGCGGCGTCACGGCGTGCACGCGCACGACCTGCAGCAGGCGGAACTTGAGGGTATGGCGCACGCGGGTGACCGCGCGTTCGGATGTGTTTGGGATCAATCCGTTCTCCTTGGGTTTTGACGGGGCGGCGCGGGTTACGCGCCGGGGCCGCCTTCGATTTCGGCAGTGGCGCGGCGCATGATGGCCGCGATGCGGCGTTGTTCGTCGGCGTCGGCCGCGCTCTTGTGCAGCAGCGCGCGCTTCAGCGCGAGCCGGGCTTCGACGAACTCCGGCAGCCAGCCGGGCTGTGCGTCGTCCGGTGCTTCGCCGCCTGCCGCTTCGCCGGCGAATGCGCGGCGCATGAACTCCATCTTGCGCGCGAGATGCGTGAGGCGCGCGAACAGGGTGTCGACCCGTTCGCGCTGCGCATCGAGATGCGCGCGGCCGGCGTCGGTGAGGGCGTAGCGCTTGCGGTTGCCTTCCGCCTGTGACGCGACGAAGCCGACTTCCTCGAGATACGTGAGTGCCGGGTACACCATGCCGGGGCTCGGGCTGTAGAAGCCGTTCGAGCGGGTGTCGAGCGCCTTGATGAGCTCGTAGCCGTGGCTCGGCTGCTCGGCGACGAGCGCGAGCAGCAGCAATTGAAGATCGTCGGAGCTGAACTGGCGGCCGCGCGGCATGCCGTCGTCACCGAAATCGCCAAAGCCGCCGCGTCCGCCGCGGCCACCGAACGGGCCGCCGCCACCGAACGGATCGTGGCCGCGCCGATGGCGGCCGATCGCGTGCCAGACACCGGCGAACCATTCAGGGCCGGCATGCGCACGATGACCGTCGCATCCGGCATGGCCGCGGGAGGGGTTGTGTCGCATGATCGTGTCCTATATGTCGTAAAACATATCTAAAGATATATATCGAAAGATAGGTCGTCAAGGAGATTATCGGGGGCGGGATGGGGCGGGATGGGGCGGGATTTCGCGCGATTGCACGGCAAGGCTGGTGGACGGTCGTGCGATCCACCACTTTCCGATGTTTATCGAACCGGTGCTGGAGGCATCGAAGGCACAGGCAAGACAGATAGAGTGCATGCCAGGCGAAGCTGGCTTGATGGATATGCTGCCCGTCTGGCAAACGGAGAGCGTGCGCCTTGACCTGCTCTCTACCCGAAGTCGCGCGCTCACGGTCGACATCGTTGACCTTCAGCGCGACCACTCCGCTGGCACGCAGCCCGGCCCGCCGGATCGGCAATGCTCGCATTTATTCAAAATTGCCGCTGAACCGTCACTACGGTCATCCGTCGCTCACTGCGCGTAGCGGGCGCACTGCCTCGCGACATTGCATGGCTCATTACCCGATCCGAGCGCAAGTGCGTACGTGCGAGCCGATTCCGAGAGACGGTAGGTTGCCGTGACACCGACGAAGCTCACGTCGAGAATCGACTTTTCGACCAGTTGCGCGATGCAGTCGAGCGCGGTCGTGCGGTCGACACTGTCGTCGCAAACGACGGCGTACACGGAATCCAGCGTGAACGCATGGTTGAACCGTGCGATGCGAAGAACGACGGCCTGTTCGTTGTGCGTGAGCCGCTGGAAACTCCAGTCAAACGCGGCGCGCAATGTTCGGTGTCGCGGCTGCGCCGTGCGATAACCCCCTGCGAGAAGCAGAAAGCGCTCTTCGAGACGCTGGCGCACCCCTTCGAGACCCAATACGGACGCACGCCCGGCGGCGAGCTCGATCGCGAGAGGAAGCCCGTCGAGCCGGCGACAGATTTCAGCGACGATCCTGAGTTGATGCTCGTCGTCAACTCGCACGCCGCATCGGCTTGCGCGCTCCAGGAACAGCGCGACGGCAGGCGACTGCATCAGGCTGTCGCGGCACGACTCGTCTGCCGGTAGCGCGAGCGGTTCGACGCGGAACACAATCTCGGGCGCGATGCGAAGGCGCTCGCGGCTCGTGAGCAGCACGCGCAAGCCATGCCATTGGCCGATCAGCCGTTCCACGAGGTCCGCCACCTCGTCAACGATGTGCTCTGCATTGTCCAGTACGAGCAGTGTACCGGCGGCCGGCGAGGGCGCTGGCCCGATCTGCGAGACGGCCGCGAGCGATCCCGCTTCCTCGAGGTCGATGAACACGACATCGGACGTGCCGGCGGCGATCGTGCGGTGCGCATGTTCAATGGCGAGGCAGGTCTTGCCGACGCCGCCTGGCCCCGTCAGCGTGACCACGCGGCTGAGCGCAAAGAGGCCCTCGATTTCATCGAGAGCCGTGGCGCGACCGAACAGCGTTCTTCTGCCCGGCAATCGATGCCTCGCCGCGGACATTGCATCCGCGTTGCGCAAGAGCGGCGCATGCCGCTCGGTCGGTGCGTCGCGTCCAGGCTCCGCCGGCACGCCGTCGAATACCTTGAATCGATAGCCGCGCCCCGGTACGGTGTCGATCAGTTGACGATGGTCGCCGAGCGCTTTACGGACCGCGCTCAGATGCACATGGATGTTGCTTTCTTCGACGAACACACCCGGCCATACGGTCTCCATCAGTTCGTCCTTGGACACGATCCGCCCGGCTGCAAGCACGATCGCCGATAGAATGTCGAACGCACGCGAGCCGAGCGGCACTTCGTGCCCCGCCTTGCACAGCGCACGCATGCCGAGGTTCAGTTCGAATTCACCCAACGCGATGACGGAAGGCTCGGGGGTGCTTCGATACTGCGGCCTAGCTGACTGTTCCATGACCGGGTTCATAAGCATCATCCGACAGAGAGTGAATGGGTTGCACGTGCCCGCGCGGCTCGGCGCGTGTGAATTTCACACCGTCATCTTATGAAGCGGCGGCTTTTCGGAGGGTGGCGATACCGTTAACGTTTGTTAATGTGCGCGGTCGGATGCCGCCGAGCCCCCCGGCAAGCGGCGGCACGCACCCACGCGCACGTTGATTAAAAAAATTTAATACGGGGTTGTCGCTTCATCTGTCCCGTCGAGGGGATAATGAAAGGTCAGCGCGACGGTGCACAATTTCGCCCGACCTGCACACGTCGGCGGCCTTTTTGTCAGGGCGCACACGACGCGTGACTGACGGGCCGCGAATCCAGCAATGAAAATTCTCTTGGTCGAAGACAATCAGCAGGTGGCGGGCTTTCTGAAGAAAGGCCTGCTTGAAGCCGGCCACGTCGTCGATTGGGCCGACAACGGCCGCGATGGCATGGCGCTCGCGATCGGCGAATCCTACGACGCGATCGTGCTCGACCGCATGCTGCCCGGCGGTATGGACGGACTCAGGATCGTCGCGGCGCTGCGCGCGTCGGGCAGCAAGGTACCCGTGCTGATCCTCAGCGCACTCGACGAAGTCGACGAACGGATTCGCGGGCTGAAGGCGGGCGGCGACGATTACGTCGTCAAGCCATTTTCGTTCGGCGAAGTCGTCGCGCGGCTCGAAGCGCTCGCGCGGCGTTCGCAGGACAACGGCTTTGACACGAAGCTCAAGGTCGGCGATCTCTGCATGGACCTGCTATCGCGGAAAGTGACGCGCGCGGGCACTGCAATCGTGCTCAAGCCGCGCGAATTCAAGCTGCTCGAATATCTGATGCGCCACGCGGAGCAAGTCGTCACCCGCACGATGCTGCTCGAAAACATCTGGGAATACCATTTCGATCCGCAAACGAACGTCATCGACGTGCACGTGAGCAAGCTGCGCCAGAAGATCGACACGGGCTTCGAGCGCTCGCTGCTGCGGACCATCCGCAACGCGGGCTACATGCTCACTGCCGCTGCGTGACCAGCGCGTCTCGCGAGGATGGAACCATGATGCTCACGGGCTACGACAGAACGACATTGAGCGACGATGGTCAGTTCGTGCTGTCTCGCCTGACGAGCCAGGAGGCGTCAGATAGCTGGCTGACGGTCACGTTGTCGGCATCGCAGCCGCAGCCGGAAAGCCACGAGCGTCTGGAGCACGCGTATCAGCTGCGCGGCATGCTCGACGGCGCGAATGTCGCGCGACCTCACGCGCTGCTGCGCGACGAGCGCAACGTGACGCTCGTGCTCGAGGATCCGGGCGGCAGATCGCTGCGCATCGCGCAAGCGGGGCCGTTGCCCATAGGCCGGTTCCTGACCGTTGCCGTGAACCTCGCGTCGGCGCTGCGCTCGCTGCACAGCCGCGGCCTCACGCACAACGACATCCGGCCGGGTAACATTCTCATCGACGATGCGACCCAAGCGATCGCGCTGACGGGTCTCGGCCTTGTCTCCAGTGCGCCGCGCGAGCGTCCGCGCGACGGCCTGCCCACGATCGCCGTCGAAGCGCTCCCCTATCTGTCGCCCGAACGCACCGGGCTGATGAACCGCTGGTCCGACTCGCGTGCCGATCTGTACTCGCTCGGCGTCGTGCTGTACGAAATGGTGACGGGGAAGTTGCCGTATCGGGCCGCTTCGGCTGCGGAATGGCTGCATTGCCATACGGCGCAGGTGCCCGTGCCAGTGGCCGAATGCATTGACGGCGTGCCCGCGCCACTGGCCGCGATCGTTGCACGCCTGCTGTCGAAAGACGCCGCGCAGCGCTATCAGACGGCAGCAGGCCTCGAACACGATCTGCGGCGCTGTCTCGACGCATGGCGCAAATCGGGCAACGTCGAGCCGTTTGCGCCGGGTGCGTCCGATGCGCCCGATCAGCTGCAACGGCCGTTTCGTCTCTATGGACGCCAGAAACAGCAGCACAAGCTCGAAGCCGCGCTGGAGCGCGTCGTGCAGAGCGGCGAGACGGGCGTGGCGTTGGTGTCCGGCTATTCGGGCATCGGCAAATCGACGCTCGTGAGCGGGTTGCGCATGACGCCTGCAGCGTCGCGCGGATGGTTCGCGTCGGGCAAGTTCGAACGCTACAAGCGCGACATTCCGTATGCGACGCTCGCACAGGCGTTCCAGACGCTGATCCGCGAGCTGATCGACGACGGCATGCGCGCACACGCGGACCTGTGCCAGCGCCTGCACGATGCGCTCGGCGCGAACGGCCAGCTGATCGTCGAGCTGATTCCCGAGCTGGAGGCGATCGTCGGGCCGCAGCCGCCCGTGCCCGAACTGGCGCCGCAGGAAGCACGCGCGCGCTTTCTCGCTGTGTTCACGCGCTTCATCGCTGCGTTCCCGTGCGACGGCCAGCCGCTCGTGCTGTTTCTCGACGACCTGCAATGGAGCGACGCGGGCACCTTCGGCCTGCTCGAACAGCTGTGCGGGCCGGGCGTGTGCAACGTGTTCGTGGTGGGCGCGTATCGCGACAACGAAGTGGGCGTCGCGCATCCGCTCAGACGCACGGTCGATCTGATCCGGCAGACGGGCACGCGTGTCGACGAAATCATGCTGACGCCGCTGCAACCCGACGACGTCGCGCATCTGATCGGCGACGCCCTCAAGACCACGCGGCCCGAACTGGAGGGCCTGAGCCGTCTCGTGTTCGAACGCACGGGTGGCAATCCGTTCTACGTCGTGCAGTTTCTGCAGTTTCTCGCCGACGAGCGTTTCCTCGCGTTCGATCTCGAGTGCCGCATCTGGACGTGGGACAACGAACGGCTGCGCGAAGCGCGTTTCGCGGACAGCATTGTCGATCTGATGGTCGGCAAGATCGAACGGTTGCCGCGCGGCACGCAGGCGTTGCTCGAACAGTTCGCGTGTCTGGGCGGCCGCGCGACGTCGCCGCTGCTGTCGCGCATCAGCGGCCTGGACGACGCGCAGGTGGCTGCGACACTCGCCGATGGCGTCGAGGCGGGCCTGCTGTACCGCAGCCGCGAAGGCTATGCGTTCGTGCACGACCGCGTGCACGAGGCAGCGTATGAACTGATCCCGCCGCTGCAGCGTGCGCACGCGCATCTGCGGATCGGCCGGATTCTCGCGGCGCAGCCGGCTACGGACGAAGCGCGCAGCATCTTCGAGATCGTCAACCAGTACAACCGCGTCATTCCTTTACTCGACGATCCCGTCGAACGTGCGCGCGTGGTCGACTTCAATCTCGAAGCGGGGCAGCGCGCACGCGCGTCGTCGGCGTATGGCTCGGCGCTCGCGTACCTGTCGACGGGCAGCGAACTGCTCGGCGAAAGCGGCTGGGACGCCGACTATGCGCGCAAATTCCAGCTGGAAAGCCAGCGCGCCGAATGCGAGTTTCTGACGGGCGCCACGGCAAGCAGCGACGAACGGCTGTCGATGCTCGACACGCGCGCGCGCACGCTGGCCGACCGCGCGGCCGTCACGTTTCTGCGCGTCACGCTGTACACGGCGCTCGATCAGATGAACCTCGCGGTGCAGACGTGCCTCGACTATCTGCGGCATGTCGGCATCGACTGGAATCCGCATCCGGGCCGCGACGCGGCGCGCGAAGAATACGACACGCTGTTGCAGGGTATCGGCGGCGCGCCGATCGAAACGCTGGTCGATCTGCCCTTGCTCGACGATGCCGGACTGGCCGCGACGATGAACGTGCTGACGGCCGTGTTGCCGCCCGCGTTCTTCAGCGATGAAAAGCTCGTGTGTCTCGTGCTGTGCCGGATGGCGAACCTGAGCCTGCTGTACGGCAACAGCGATGCGTCGTCGCTCGGCTATGCGTATCTCGGCATGGTCGCGGGTCCGCTGTTCGACGACTACGACGCGGGCTACCGCTTCGGCCAGCTCGGCCTCGCGCTCGTGGACAAGCGCGGACTGGACCGCTTCAAGGCGCGCGTCTACATGTGCTTCGCGTATCACGTGACGCCGTGGACGCGGCCGATCCGTACCGGTTTGCCGTTGCTGCGCCGCGCGTTCGAAGTCGCGAGCGAAGGCGGCGATCTGACCTACATCGGCTTCAGCAGCTGCTGCACGGTCACGACGCTGATCGCCGCGGGCGAGCCGCTCGCGGAAGTCGAGCAGGAAGCGCAGCGTCGTCTGCAGATCGTTCAGGCCGCGAAGTTCGGCCTGATCGTCGACATCATCACCGCGCAGCTCGCGCTGATTCGTTCGTTGCGCGGCAACCTCGACGCGCATGACCCACTTCCCGATCCGTTCGGCGATGCCGCGTTCGAGAAGCGCGTCGACGGCGATCCGAGTCTCGCGATCGCGGCGTGCTGGTACTGGATCCGCAAGCTGCAGGCGCGCTATCTGGCAGGCGATATCGACGGCGCGATGCATGCGGACAGCAAGGCGTCGCCGTTGCTGTGGACATCGTCGGGTCATTTCGAAATCGCCGAGTATCAGTTCTTTGCAGGGCTCGCGCGCGCACGCTGGCATGACGGCGCGCCGGAAAACGCCAAGGCCGGGAATCTGGACAAGCTCGCCACGCATCAGCGGCAGCTGGCGCTGTGGGCCCAGCACTGCCCGAGCAACTTCAGCAGCCGCGCGGCGTTGATGCGCGGCGAAATCGCGCGCATTGCGGGCCGCGAGTTCGAAGCGATGAATCACTACGAAGAAGCGATCCGTCTCGCGCGCAAGCATGATTTCCCGCACGACGAAGCGCTCGCGCATGAGATCGCCGCGAAGTTCTATCTGGCGCGCGGCTTTGCGACGACGGCGGCTGCGTATGTCCGCAACGCGCGCCGCGCGTGGTTGCGCTGGGGCGCGATGGCGCGCGTGAAGTCGCTCGACGGGCGTCATGCCGAGTTGCTGCGCGAGCCCGTCGAGCAGGCGCCGACGCCCGGCATCGTCGCCGAACATATCGACGTCGATACCGTGATGAAGGCGTCGCAGGCGATCTCCGGCGAACTGATTCCCGAGCGTCTGATGCGCACGCTGATGACCATCATGCTCGAACATGCGGGCGCGCGGCGCGCGCTGCTCGTGCTGCCGCGCGCCGACGCGTTGTGGATCGAAGCAACCGCGGTGGCGGCGCGCGAAGGCACGGAAGTGCGCTTCGACAGCAGGCCGGTGAATGCGCAGGATCTGTCGAGCGCCGTGCTGCTCGAAAGCATTCGCACGCAACGCGCGTTGCTGATCGACGATGCATTCTCCGACCAGACCTGGTCGACCGACGAGCATTTCGCCGCGCAGCATTCGCGTTCGGTGCTGTCGCTGCCGCTCGTCAAGCAGTCGAAGCTGATCGGCGTGCTGTATCTGGAGAACGAACTCGCGCCGGGCGTGTTCACGCCCGCGCGTCTCGCCGTGCTCGGGCTGCTTGCGTCACAGGCGGCCGTGTCGCTCGAAAATGCGTCGCTCGAAGAGAAGCAAGCGTTGCTCGCCGAGAAAGATGCGCTGCTGCATGAAGTGCATCATCGCGTGAAGAACAATCTGCAACTGATCAGCAGCCTGCTGAATCTTCAAGCGGAGCGCGTGACGGACAAGGCCGTGGCCGAGCTGTTCGCCGACAGCCGCAATCGCGTACGCTCGATGGCGATGGTGCACGAGAACCTGTATCGCGCGGGCAACTTCGCGCGCATCGCGATGACGGCGCACGTGAAGACGTTATGCGGTCATCTGGCACGTGTCTACGACATGGGGCGACTGGGCGTCGACCTGCGGATCGACGTCGACGACATTCAGCTCGACATGAACCGCGCGGTGTCGTGCGGTCTCGTCATCAACGAACTGGTGTCGAATGCGCTCAAGCATGCGTTTCCGGATCAGCGCGGCGGCGTGCTCAAGGTCGAGCTCAAGGCGATCGACGACCAGCGCTGCGCGTTGATCGTCGCCGACGACGGCGTCGGCCTCGCGCCTGATTTTTCGTTCGAACGCGATGAAACGCTCGGCTTGCGCCTCGTTCACGACCTCGCGCTGCAATTGCGCGGCCGCGTCGATATCGCGCAGCAGCACGGCACCACTTTCACCATTCACTTCAATGCAGCCGAACGTTGACGGCCACACGCCATGACCAGCGCGCAAATCTTGATCGTCGAGGATGACCGCATCGTTGCACGCGATATCGCGCAACAGATGAACCGCGCGGGCTATGTTGTGGTCGGCAGCGCGGGTAGCGGCGAAGAAGCGCTCGCGTTGCTCGACACGCTGCCCGCAGGCAGCAAGCCGGATCTGGTGCTGATGGACGTGCGGCTCGAAGGCGAACTGGACGGCATCGATACCGCGCGGCGTATCCGCGAAGCGCGCGACATTCCCGTCGTGTTTCTCACCGCCTATGCGGACGAAGAGACGATCCGCCGCGCGACGGCAGCGGAACCGTACGGCTACGTGCTCAAGCCCTTCGACGACACGCAGTTGCGTACCGTCGTCGAAATGGCGCTTTACAAGCACAGCGCCGAGCGGCGTTTGCGCGAGAGCGAGCAGCGCTATGCGATCACGCTGTCGAGTATCGGCGACGGCGTGCTGTCGACCGATGTCGATGGCCTCGTCACCTTTGTCAATCTCGCCGGCGAAGCGCTGACGGGCTGGTCGCGCAGCGAAGCGACGGGACGGCCGCTACGCGAGGTTTTCCGTCTGCACGATGAGAACACGCTCGCGCTGATCGACGATCCGATGGCCGCCGTGCTGCAAACCGCGCGCGACGGCGGGCTGCCCGCGCGCGCCGTTCTGCGCGTGCGCGGCGGCAGCGACCTGCCCGTCGAATGCACGGGCACGCCGATGACGGACGAACGCGGCGTACGTCAGGGCATCGTGATCGTGTTTCGCGACGTGACGCAAAAGCGCCGCGCGCAGGAAGCGGAAATTCTTCGCGAGACCAATGCGCGGCTCGAAATGGCGATGTACGGCTCGAATGTCGGCGTGTGGGAAATCGACATGCCCGAAGGCGATTACAAGCTCGGCTTCGCTCGCTATTCGAACATCTACGAGTGGCTCGGCTTCGACACGCCGCAAGCGCGCCTCGATTACGAAGCGTACATGAGCGTGCTGCATCCCGATCATCGCGACAGCACGGATCGCGCGGTCGCGTCGTTCCTCGAAAGCGGCGACGGCTTGTTCGAACTGGAGAACCGGCTGCGGCATCGCGACGGCACCGACCGCTGGGTGCTGGTGCGCGGCACCGCGCGCCGCGACGCGACGGGCAAGCCGGTGCGCTTCGTCGGCAGTCTGGTCGACATCACGCAACTGAAAATGACCGAGCAGGCGCTGCGCGCGAGCGAAGAGCGCTTTCGAGGCACCTTCGAAAACGCCGCGGTCGGCGTCGTGCATTGCGATCTCGATGGGCGCTTTCTGCGTGTGAATCATCGGTCGCGCGAGATCGTCGGCTGGCCGCGGGACGCGTTGCAACAGCGACGTCTGCACGAGCTGATCGATGCTGATTTCAGCGTGGCGAGCATCGACCGGTTCCGCCTGCTGACGGAAGGCAAGCTCAAACATTATTCGGAGGAGGTGCCGCTTGTCAGGTTCGACGGGGCGCGCGTGTGGGTAACGCTGTCGGTTGCGCTTCAGCAGGACGCGTCAGGTCAGACGACCCACGTCATCGTCATCATTCAGGACATCTCCGCGCGCAAGGCGCTGGAAGACACGGTGCGCGTCGCGAAGGACGCGGCGGAAGCGGCCAGCCGCGCGAAGGACCAGTTCCTCGCCAACATCAGCCATGAACTGCGCACGCCGCTCAACGGCATTCTCGGCTATGCGCAGATACTGCAGCGTGACGCGCGGCTCGACACGCGCCAGCTGGCGAGTGTCGGTGTGATCGAGCAGAGCGGGCAGCATCTGCTGACGCTGATCAACGATATTCTCGACTTCGCGCGTCTGGGTGCCGGCAAGCTGGAACTGCAGGTCGGCGAAGTGTCGCTGCGCGGGTTTCTCGAGACGATCGCGGAAATCGTCGCCGTGCGCGCGCAGCAAAAGCGCCTCGTGCTGAACTATGTGGCCGCGCCCGATCTTCCTGCCGTGGTCCGTGTCGATGAGCGCCGGCTACGCCAGGTGCTGCTCAATCTGCTCGAGAATGCCGTCAAGTTCACCGACCACGGCGGGGTCACGCTGTCGGTCAGCCGAGGCGAGGCGGGGCGCCTGCGCTTCGCGGTGCGCGATACCGGTATCGGCGTGAGCGCCGACCGGCTGGAAGCGATCTTTCAACCGTTCGAACAGGCGGGCGATCACACGCGGCGCAGCGGCGGCGCGGGGCTGGGTCTCGCGATCAGCCGGCAACTCGTCCGCATGATGGGCGGCGAGATCGAAGTCACAAGTTCGGCCGGCGAGGGCAGCGTGTTTGGTTTCGAACTGGATGCGCCCGCGTCGGCGGCCGGGCTGGACGAATGCGTACCGCGTGTTCGGGCGGGCAGCCTCGATGGCGCGGGCCGCGCCATTCTGGTGGTCGACGATGTCCCCGCGAACCGCACGCTGCTCGCGGAAGTGCTGGGACAGGCCGGCTTTCGTGTGATCGAAAGCAGCGATGGGCGCGATGCACTCGACAAGGCTGCAGCGTGCGCGCCCGAACTGATCGTGCTCGACACGGTGATGCCGTTGATGGGCGGCATAGAAACGCTGCACCATCTGCGCCGTTCGCCAGCACTGGCAGCGACGCCCGTGATCGTCGTATCCGCCGACGCGTCCGAACAGAACGCACGCGCGAGCATCGACGCGGGCGCAAACGTGTTTCTCGAAAAGCCGCTCAATCTCGACCGCCTATTGGGCTCGATCGCAAGGCTGCTCGGCCTGGTGACACAGCAGGGAGCCGACCCATCCTGCGAAGCTGACCGGCCGATGATCATCCCGCCGCGCGAGGAAATGACGGCGCTGCACCGCTATGCGCTGCTCGGCTCGATGCGCGACATCAGCCGGCACGCCGATCGTCTTGTGAGTTCGCATGAAAAGTATGAACCGTTCGCCGCGCGTTTGCGGCAACTTGCCATGACCTACGAATCGCAGGCTCTGCTTTCGTTGATCGAACATCATCTGAACAGCGAAGGGAGTTGACGATGCGAGAGCACAACAAAGACGCGCCCGTCGTGCTCGTGGTCGACGACACGGCGGCGAATCTGGCGCTCGTCGTCGATACGCTGGAAGCCGAAGGGCTGAGCGTGGCCGTCGCGCGCGACGGCCACGAGGCGCTGCGCCGCGCCGAACTGGTCAAGCCCGACCTGATCCTGCTCGACGTGGTGATGCCCGGCATCGATGGTTTCCAGACCTGCCGCGCGCTCAAGGACAATCCCGTCACGCGGGATATCCCCGTGATTTTCATGACCTCGCTGACGCAGACCGAGGACAAGATCACGGGTTTCCGCGTCGGCGCGATGGACTTCGTGACCAAGCCGCTGCAAATGGAAGAAGTGGCCGTGCGCGTGCAGATGCATCTGAAGCTGCATGCATTGCAACGCTTGCAGCAGGAACAGAACGCGAGGCTCGAAGAAGAGATCAGGACGCGCATCCAGGCGCAGGACGCGTTGATCGAAGTGCTGGACGGCGTTCGCAATGTGTCGAACGCGATTGCGCACGATCTGCGCACGCCGCTTACCGAGCTGCGTTCGAGACTCGAGGTGCTGTTGCTCGGGCTGCGCAAGAAGGGCGACGAAGACACGCTGGGCCAGCTCGAAGTGGCGATAGCCGACGTGGACCGCGTGATCGGCATTTTCAATGCGCTGCTTCGTCTCGCCGAGATCGATGCGGGCGTGCGGCGTTCGGGTTTTGTCAAAAGTGACGTCGTGACCATCCTGTCGGATGCCGTCGAGTTCTATCAGCCCGTCGCGGAGTTGCGCGGCATTTCGCTGACGCTGTTGCTATGTTCGGAAACGGCGGTGCTGGCCGACGTCGACCCGTTGCTGCTCGCGCAAGCGATCGGTAATCTGATCGACAACGCGCTGAAGTACGCGCAGGACGACGGCGAGGTCGAGGTGTCGTTGTGTGAGCGTGACGATCGTATCGACGTCACGGTGTCGGATGACGGGCCCGGTATCCCGTTCGCCGAACGGTCCAAGGTGACAGAGCGGTTCTATCGCGGCGACCGCAGCCGGGGGACCCCTGGCGTCGGACTCGGGCTCGCGCTCGTCAAAGCGGTGGCGACGCTGCACCATGGTTTTTTGGCGTTCGCTGACAACGAGCCAGGCCTTGCTGCCACCATGACGATCCTCCGGTTCAGCTAGTTGGGCGCCACGGGTTCAAGAGGGTCATTGCAGAAAATGCGGACCCCGCTGCGGTACCAGTGCCACCGGCAGGCCGCAACGTCGGTCAGTTCAGTTCGGTGGGCGTTCCGCTTCAGGAACGGACAGCAGGCCACGCATGTGCCGGAGGCGATTGCGCCGAGGCTCGCTCCCGCAGACGTCTGCAAACCGACAAATTGCTGACGTAGAAGCGAGCGTCGTTGAACGTCGGCGATGGGTCGACAAGAGCCGGTCATGCCTGCCTGGCCGCGGCCATTCACCACGCCCGCCTTGGGCGAGGGACCCACTGTCCCGGTTACAGCAGCGCGCGGAACGTGCCATTGGGGCGTCTCGCCGACGCCACGTTGCGCGACGCGAAGAGCCGTCCGCGAGGACGAGTCGACCGAATAATTCAGGCGGTGCCGTGCCAACGGCACCTGTTGCGCAGCCTGGCGTTGTCCTGGAAGGCCGCTGAAGGCGACCCCCGCATGCTGCAATGCACCCGCCGTATCGAACCCGTCATGCTAGGATTTCTGCGTTCAACGGTGGCGTCAGGAGGGCAGCATGGACGGCTTCGTCAGACATCAGATAGAAGGCGCATCCGTCGAAATCGACGTGGTCCCGGTCACACCGCGCGGCTATTGCGCGCGCTTCCGCATTTTCCGCGACGCTTCCGACAGACCCGAATGGCATCTGGTCCACGTGTCGGACAGCGTGTTCGACACCCCTGAAGAGGCCGAAGAAGCGGCGCGCTCGATGGCCGTCGAGCAGATTCTGGCCGGCGGCGGATCGTAACGTTTTTCTTCGGCGATTATTCATTCCCGTCTGCTTTTGCCGCGCGACCGGTTCTGGTCGCGCGTCTTCTGTTTATCCCCGTTGAACGCTTCACGATCAGCGCGTGCTGCTCAAAGGTAATGATGGACGGCGGCGATTCGACCCACTCCGCCGTCACCGGCAGCTTTAAGGTGCGGATTCAACCCGTCGATGCAACACGCTGAAGTTACACGGCAGTGACGCGTGTTGCAATGAGGCAGAGACGGCGGATCTACTATACAGACAGCCAGAAGGCGCTAATGCGGGAGCACTGGCGCAAGGCCGATGACAAGACGGAGGCAATTGTTTTCCGCCCCGTTCAAGTCATCGACTCGACGCCTGGCTCACCACATTTCCAGAATTCCCCGTCAAAAAAATGACCGGATGCCGAGTATCGCAAGGAACTGATGTCCGTTCGAAGACGGTGCACCATTTTGCGCATCGCCGACGGACGCGACCGCGCTGATGGGGTTCGTGATACCACCCGAGCCCAGCGTTTTGCCGGTTGCCACTTGATAACTCTGAACGAAGTAAATGGCGGTTCTTTTCGACAGCAGGTACAGCTCGGTTGCCGAGATCTGGTGGTAACGTGCCGGGTCGGTGATGTTGTTTGCCGCTCGCGCAGCGGTATAGGAGTACGCAGCGTTCAGCGATATGTCAGGTCTCACCAGCCAATTGACGTATGTGCCGGCGACGTTGAACGTTGCTGTACTGGTGAATGAGGATGATCCGTTGGGCCGATACTGGACGTTCGCGTAGTTTGCGCCGACATTCACGTTGCCGGTGCTGTACTGCGCGGCGACGCCGATGATTTGGACCGTGTCGGCGGACACGTATCCGGTATTGATCGCCGACGTCGGCAAGCTGCTTGTGCCTGCCCACGCATTGGTGGTTCCAGTCGCATTCTTCATGCGGTGGTAGCCTACGCCGGCGCTGAACGGGCCATTCGCATACTTGACCGCGGCATCGAACGTATTGCCGCTCGAAACGCTGCCTGGTGTGCCGCCGAAGGCGTACATGGCACCGAACGCGAAACCCGACCACGTGGGCGACATGTAGGACACCGAGTTGTTCACGCGAAAGTCGGCGTCGAGGTTGGTGATGTCGCCGGGATGAGCGGCCGACCCCGACAGGTAGGCCGCCGGGGCCATCGGCCCCAGGAGGAAGAAGTACGGGGTATATTGCCGGCCTGCCGACAATGTGCCGTAGCGATCGTTCGTGATGCCGACGTTCGCCTGGCGGTTGAATGCGAGCCCGCTGACGGCTTGTGCCCCGGTATTGATGTCATATCCTTGCTCGAGCTTGAAGATCACGGCGGTTCCGCCGCCGATATCCTCCTTGCCCTGCAAACCGAACTTGTCGGCATTGAGTTGACCGCCGCGGATCTGAATGTTCGAGTGGCCTTTCTGGTTGCTCGTATAGCCGATACCGTTGTCCACGACGCCAAACAGCGTGACGCTGCTCTGTGCGTGTGCAAAGAGCGAAATACAACTCGCAATCAATGTGGCGCCGCCGTGCGCATAGCGAAGTCTCCTCACCCGTGCTCTCCTAGAATATTTCGGGGTATTAATTAATTCTGCGACCGTTCATCGATGGAGCGCATACACGTCATGCCAGCCCGACGTTCATGCCCCAATGTTCCGCGACCAAACCACAGGCTTGAGCCAGGGCCGCAATCGAATCATAGGGCACTAATGTATTAGTGTGTTTCGGGGGAAATACCTAGCCGTGTATCGAATCCGACCTGCCGTAGCTGATGTGCGTTCGGGTACTAGTATCTTAGTGAGAGGCTACCCGGTAGAATCTGCCCTGTCCTGTCGATCTCTGTCACACATGAAGTCCAGCAACGTCTCCCCCACATTTGCCCCCCTGGATCGGACGCGCCACGCCGCGCCGCAGGTGTTCGAACGGCTGCGAGAAATGATCATTTCCCTTGAGCTGGCCCCGGGCACGATACTGTCGCGCACTGAATTGGCGGCCCAGTATGGGTTAAGTCAGACACCCGTCCGGGACGCGTTGACCAAGCTGGGAGAGGAGGGGTTGGTGGATATCTTTCCGCAGCACGCGACCGTGGTCAGCCGGATCAGCGTCGCTTCCGCGCAGCAGGCGTTATTTTTGCGCCGCTCGATCGAGCTGGAAGTCGTTCGCACGCTCGCGGAACAACACGAAGCCGATCTGGTTGAGCGGCTTCGTGCGACGCTCGCTGAACAGGAGAGATTGAGCGATCTGGCTCGCTACGAGGCGTTCGATCTCGCGGACAAGACGTTTCACCGGCAGATGTACGAGGCGGCGAACGTGCCGCAGCTGTGGAGTCTGGTGCGGCGTTTGAGCGGGCATATCGATCGCCTTCGTCGTTTGCACCTACCGGTGGAGGGCAAGACGAAGGCTGTCGTCCGTGATCACACGGAGATTTTGTTGGCAATCGAAAAAGGTGATCCCGATGCTGCGCAGGCTGCGGTACGCAAGCATCTGTCCGGCACGCTCCATCAGATCGATCAGATCCGCGCCACCCATCCGACTTTCCTGACCGATCACTGACGCGCTCAATAGCGCGGTTTCACGTTCCGCCAGTCCGGCCGGTACTTGCGCATCTGGCCGACATCGTCGCGTTGCCGGATCCCGCAGGTTTGGTACAACTCGTGGAGCGTGCCGAGCTGGTCGCGGTCGATCTCGAGTCCGAGCCCCGGTGCATCGGTCAGCTGCACGCAACCGCCGCGGATCGGCACCTTGCCGCCCTTGATGACCTCCTCGTTCGGTTCTTGCCACGGATAGTGCGTATCGCACGCGTACGACAGGTTCTCGACCGACGCTGCGACGTGAGTCATCGCCATCAGGCTGATTCCCAGATGCGAGTTCGAATGCATCGATACGCCGATCCCGAATGTGTCGCACATGCGGGCGAGCTGCTGGGTGGCGCGCAGTCCGCCCCAGTAGTGATGGTCGGCGAGCACGATCTGGACGCTGTTCAGTGCGACGCTACGGCGGAATTCGTCGAAATCGGTGACGACCATGTTGGTCGCGAGCGGCATCCCCGTTCGGCGATGCAGTTCCGCCATGCCGACGAGGTCCGGCGTCGGATCTTCGTAGTACTGCAGATCGTCGCCCAACAGATCGGCCATCCGTAGCGCGGTAGCGAGCGACCAGTTGCCGTTCGGGTCGATCCGCAGCGGGACGCCCGGAAATGCGGCCTTCAGTGCCTTGATACACGCGACTTCATGCTCCGGCTCCAGCGCGCCAGCCTTCAGCTTGATGCTCTGAAAACCGTAGTTGTCGATCATGCGCCGCGCCTGTTCGACGATTTGTTCCTCGCTGATGGCCTCGCCCCACGTATCCGGGGCGTATGGGCTGTCGATGTGCTCGGCATACTTGAAGAACAGATATGCGCTGAACGGCACCTCCTGTCGCACCGCTCCACCTAGCAGGTCGACGAGCGGCGCGTTGAGGTAACGCGCTTGCGCATCGAGGCAGGCAACCTCAAACGCGGAGTAAGCGTTGCTGACCGCCTTGCTGGCATGTGAGCCCGGCGCGAGCTCCGCGCCGGCCGCACTTGCAGGCGACATGCGAGCCACGACGCCGACGACGATCTCGCGCAGGCGGTTCAGGTGAAAGGGATCGAGGCCGATCAGCTCGTTCTTTACCACATCGAGCACCGCGAGCGCCGGTGCGTCGCCGTAGCTCTCGCCGAGACCGATGTGACCTGAGTCCGTCTCGATCTCGATGATGGAGCGCAGCGCATAGGGCTCGTGGATTCCGGCCGCGTTGAGCAACGGTGCGTCTTTGAATGCGATGGGGGTCACGGTGACACGAATGATTTTCATGATCTCTCGATTGCTGTTACACTCGGAACATTAAAGCACTAAGATATTAGCTGGTCAACGAGCAGTGCCGTACCCGCTCTCGATGGGATGCTGGCGCATCGTGCTTGAAGCAATAACGGATATGGTTGTCGCGGTATTGCGAGGGCGGGTAAGGCGGGTCGGTGGTTGGCGCGTGGGGCGAATTTTGGGTCGCGACCGGATGTCGAGCGGAGAGCATGACATCGGGCGCTAGCGCGATGCCGTCGGCAAGGTCCTCGTGCGTCGTCGTACGACAGTATCGCGCACAAGCCGCACAGTCGTATGAATGATGAGGCGTGAATATAGGCGAATTTGCAGGAAATTATCGAGTTTTCCCTAATTATAGCCGCAGTTCTATATGGTACGATGACTGATAATGGGCGCCCCAGTTCAGCGGTGTCGCCATGCTTCGGCATCTACCGCTAAAGCAGCAAATCATGAAAAAAGGAGACACCGTGGCAACCGTTGAGCGCACCCTCCGTATCGCCCTGATGGCTGTCCTTGTTGCCGGTTCGACGGCGACTTTCGGCGCAGAGGTTCGCGTCATGTGCTATCAGGACGGCAACGAATGCGATCTGACCAAAGCATTCGCGCAACGCTTCGAAACACAGCATCCCGGCATCAAGGTCATCGTCGACACGGTGCCGTTCAAGACGGTCATGGAGCAGTTGCCGGTGCAACTGGCTGCTGGCCACGGGCCCGACATCGCCCGTGTTACCGATCTGGGTGGGTTGTCGAAGTACTACCTCGACATCTCCCCCTACATCAAGGATCGGAGCTACTGGGATACCAACTTCGGCACCACGGCCGCCTGGCTGCGCCCCAGTGCGAAGAGCAATGGGCTCTATGGCTTCATGTCTCAACTGACGGTCACCGGGCCATTCGTCAACAGGACACTTTTCGAGCAGGCCAAGATCCCGCTGCCCGGCCCCAAGGCCAGCTGGGACCAGTGGGCAGACGCAACGCGCCGGGTAGCCAAGGCGACCGAGACCAAAGCCGCGATGGCGTGGGATCGCTCCGGCCACCGTTTTGCCGGGCCCGCTATCAGCAATGGCGCCGCGATCTTCGATGCGCAAGATAACCTTGTGCTCGATGCCGGATATCGCAATACGATCGCCAAATTCGTCGCGTGGAACAAGGACGGCACCATGTTGCGGGATGCCTGGATTGGTTCGGGCGGATCGAGTTACGCGGATACGATCGGGGAGTTCGCCAATGGCAACGTGGTCATGGCGCTATCCGGCTCCTGGCAGATCAGCCGGTTGCAAAAGGAGGTCGACAACAAGTTCGACTGGATCGCGGTACCGAACCCGTGTGGCCCGGCCGCGTGCTCCGGCATGCCCGGCGGCGCGGCCTGGGTTGCGCTGAAGACGTCGAAGTCGCCCAAGGAAACGGCTGCGTTCCTCGACTATATGGCGTCCGCGCCGGTTTATGCGGAGTTCATCAGCCGCAGCGGCAACATCCCGGCGTCCACGGGGCTGGCTGCAAAGGGTGTCGATTATCCCAACGCATCGCCGGCGGCCCGCGCCGCACTGAAGGTGTTCACCGCGAACGTGGGCAGCCTCTCGCCGGTGGCTTACCGCTTGCAGGGCTATAAATTCAGTCGCGCGCTTCAGATGCCCACCGTCTCCCGCGTCACCCAGGCGATTGTCGGCGAGCTGAGCGTCGACGACGCGGTCGCCAAGATCGCGGCCGACATGAAGGGTTCTGTCCAGCAGGCCCAGAAGTAAGTGTTGCCTGGCCGTTCCACGATGGACGCTCATCGTGGAACGGCATCACGATTCATCTACCTCACCTTCGATGCCGTGAAATACTTCGCCTGGTTCTTCAATCTGTTGGAGCTGCCGTTTCGCCTGTGCCAGCGCTCGCTGGGACTGTCGAAACTGGGCTGGCTGTTCGTTGCGCCCAACCTGCTGCTCTTCGGTATCTTTACGTTCCTGCCAATCGTACTCAACGTTGTCTATTCGGTAACCGGTGGGGTCGAACTGCTGCCGTCGCAGCGGCCGTTTACGGGTGCCGAAAACTTCCTGCGTCTCTACGAGTGCAGCAACTACCTCGATATCCAGAGCTGCCGTGAAGACGTCTTCTGGCGCGCGATCACCAACACGCTCAAATTTACCGTCTTCCAGGTCGCGCTGATGGTGACCTTCTCGTTGCTCACCGCGCTGGTGCTCAATCGCAAGATCGTCGGGCGCGGATTCTGGCGCGGCGTGTTCTTTTACCCGGTGCTGCTGTCGCCGGTGGTCGTGGCACTCATCTGGAGATGGCTGCTGCAAAGCCAGGGCGTATTCAACGCCGTACTCGTCGGCGTCGGTGGACAGCCCGTGGACTGGTTGACCGATGGCGGTTGGGCTTTCTTCTGGACCATCTGCGTGTCGATCTGGGCACACATGGGTTTCTACACGCTGATCCTGCTGGCCGGCCTGCAAGCGATCCCGCGTGATTTGTACGAAGCCGCCGAAATGGACCGGGCCTCGCCGTGGCGCGTACTCATGCGTATCACGCTGCCCTTGCTGATGCCCAATTTCATCGTCGTGCTGGTGCTGGCAATGATCAGGGGCGTCCAGATGTTCGACGAGGTATTCGTGCTCACGGGTGGCGGGCCGGGATCAGCGACGACGTTCATCGTTCAGTACATCTATGAAAAAGGCTTCGCCGAGCAGATCCACCTGTACGGACTGGCGGCTGCCGCATCGCTGTCTCTCGCGGCCCTGCTGATCGTGTTGACTCTCATGCAACTCAAACTGACCCGCGCCTCCGAGGCCGGACAAAAGGTGCGCTAATGTCCGCCGTTCTCCAGTTCTTCACCCGCACTCGTGACCGCAAGTCCCTGCACTGGACCGACGTGCTGAGCTACACCTATCTGGTTGTCGGGCTCTTCGTCATGTTCGGTCCGGTGCTGTGGCTTGTGATGTCGTCGTTCAAGACCGAAGCGTCGATCGGTCAGTTTCCGCCTACTTTCCTGCCTTACACGCAGACGACCGTGCGCGTCGCGGGTCACGACAAGCCGCTGCCGCTTTTCACCGTACGCGACGAACAGGGCCGCCCGCATGAAATGGCGCAGGTCAGCCGCATCGGCATCATGGCCACGATGGTCGACCCGGCGCACCCCGACCATACGCAACAGGTGAACGTCAAGAACCGCGTGCCCGTCCAGCATGTCGGTTGGGCCGTGGGCAACTATACGGAGCTATTTGCCAAATTCGACTTCGGCCAGTATTTCTGGAACAGCCTGTTCATCACGGTGGTGGCGACGCTGCTCACGCTTCTGGTCAACTCGATGGCGGCATTCGCGCTGTCGAAGTACCGCTTTAGCGGTCAGAAAGCGGTGTTCTTGTTGATCATCGCCACGCTGATGATCCCGCCGACCATCATCCTGATTCCGGTTTTCCTCGTCATCAACTCGGCGGGCTTGCTCAATTCGCTGTGGGGCGTGATCTTGCCGACCGTGGCCACGCCGACCGGTGTGTTCCTGTTGCGTCAGTACATGCTGACCATTCCAGACGAACTGATCGAGGCGGCACGCATGGATCACGCGAGCGAGTGGCGCATCTACTGGCGCATCATTCTGCCGCTTTCGGCGCCCGCGCTGGCGGTGCTCGCGATCTTCTCGGTCATGTGGCGCTGGAACGATTTTCTGCTGCCGCTCGTCGTGCTGTCGAAGTCGCATACCTTCACGTTGCAGCTCGCGCTCAATTCCTTTAACGGCGAACTCAACACCCAGTGGAATTACCTGCTGGCCATGACGGTCATCACGCTGCTGCCGGTCACGGCAATCTTCGTCTTCCTGCAGCGCTATATCACCACCGGCATCGCCAGTGCCGGCGTCAAATAACCCAATCGCACATCTCTATCGTGGCTAACCTCGAACTGCGATCCGTCGCCAAAACCTTCCAGAACGTGGATGTCATCCGGCAAGTCAGCTTGCAAGCCGAGGATGGCGAATTCGTCGTCTTCGTCGGCCCGTCCGGCTGCGGCAAGTCGACGTTGTTGCGGCTGATCGCCGGACTCGAAACCGCCACGGGCGGCGACATCCTCATCGGCGGCCAGCGTGTCAACAACATCGGTGCAGCCGACCGCGGCTGTGCGATGGTGTTTCAGTCGTACGCGCTCTATCCGCATATGACCGTCTACGCGAACATGGCTTTCGGGCTCGAAAATGCGGGCGTCAAACGCAATGTGATCGAAGAGCGGGTGCGTCAGGCCGCAACGATCTTGCGGCTCGACAAGCTGCTCGAGCGCAAACCCACCCAGCTCTCGGGCGGCCAGCGCCAGCGCGTGGCCATTGGTCGCGCGATCGTTCGCGAACCGAAGATCTTCCTGTTCGATGAGCCGTTGTCCAATCTCGATGCCGAGTTGCGCGTATCGATGCGCGCCGAGTTGCGTGATTTGCACAAGCGCCTTCGCACGACCATGGTTTATGTCACGCACGACCAGGTCGAGGCGATGACGATGGCCGATCGCATCGTCGTGCTGCGCGATGGCCGCGTCGAGCAGATCGGCTCGCCGAAGGAGCTCTACGAGCGTCCCTGTAACACCTTCGTCGCCGGATTCATTGGTAGTCCGCGGATGAACTTCATTCCCGCGGCCATCGCTGCCGGTCTGGGTGTGGTCGCGCGCGCGCCCGACGACATCCTGGGCGTACGTCCTGAACACCTGGAGCTTGCCCCGCAAGGCACGGGTCTGTCGGTGCAGGTGCGCAGCACCGAATATCTGGGCGCGAACACGCTGATGATGGGACAGCTCGCCGACGGCACCAGCGTGGAAGCGCTGCTGACGTTGCAGCAAACGCCCGCCCCGGGACAGACCTTATGGCTGCAAGCCCCGGCAGGTCTCGTTCACACCTTCGACGCGGCCGGCAATGCCGCGCGGTCCAACAGCCAACTGGAGTCCTTCTCTCAATGAAACCCTGGCAATCCGAACCTTGGTCAATTAAAGGCGACCCTAGCGCTCAGACGGCCCATGCCCGCCTCGACGACGGCGGTGAGCTGAGTGTGCACTTTCTGTCCGAGACGATGGCGCGCGTGTCGCTACGTCCGACAGGGGACTGGCGCGAACCGCGTACCTGGGCCATCGCGCCCACGCCCGGCACCGACGTGCAGTGGGAAGGCCGCTCGCGCGACGATCTGTCGGGCTTCGATCGTCCGGCCACGTGGGCCGAGGCCAACCGTTTCGGCACCGCGCATCTCGCCGTGACGCTGCAAAGCGCGCCGCTGCGGCTGCAATGGCACGCGTTCGGCGTTGAAACACCGATTGTCCGCGATCGTGAAACGACCGCGTACCTGCGACAGTCGCGCGGTGGCCTCGTGCGGCACTATCTGGCACGTGATGTCGGTGAACATTTCTTCGGCCTGGGCGACAAGACCGGTGCGTTGAATTTGCACGGCCGTCGGTTGCGCACGATGGCGTTCGACTCATTAGGCGTTGACCCCGAGCGCGGCGATCCGCAATACAAGCATTGGCCGTTCGTGATGAGCCGTGCTGCGAACGGTCAGTGGGTCGGCATCTATTACGACACGCTCGCCGCCTGCACGTTCGACCTCGGTTGCGAGCAGGACAACTACCATGGCCTCTATCGTTATGTCGAAATCGACGATGGCGATCTGGACTACTACCTGATGGTCGGTAGAACGCCCGCTGAAGTCACGGCGCAGTTCGTGAAGCTGATCGGCGGCACATACCTGCCGCCGCGCTGGACGCTGGGCTTCGCGCAAACAGCGATGGGGCTGACGGATGCGCCCGACGGCCAGGCTCAGCTGACCGCCTTCATCGATGAGGCAGTCGCGCATCGGGTGCCCGTTTCGTCGTTTCACTACGGCTCGGGATATTCCAGCCGTGGTAAGCGTCGTTATGTATTCACGTGGAATAACGAGAAGTTTCCCGATCCGAAGGGGCTCAACGAGCGCTTTCATCGCCATGGCATGAGAATCATCGCGAATCTCAAGCCCTGCCTGTTGGACGACCATCCAGCCTACGACCAGGCCAAGGCCGATCACGCTTTCATTACGGATGCACGTACCGGCGAGCCGGTAATCGAGCCGTTTTGGGATGGCCAGGGATCGCATCTGGATTTCACTTCTCCAGAAGCGATTCGCTGGTGGCAGGATGGCCTGAAACGCCAGGTGCTGGATTACGGAATCGACGTTGGCTGGAACGACAACAACGAATACGCGATCCAGGATGAAAACGCGCAGTGCGCCGGCTTTGGACAAGCGATCCCCATGCATCGCGCTCGCGCCCTGCACCCGCTGCTGATGACGCGTACCACGTTCGAGGCGCAACGGGCGTACCGCCCGGACGAGCCGGTATATACGGTCACCCGTAGCGGCATGCCGGGTATCCAGCGCTACGCGCAGACCTGGTCCGGTGACAACACCACGAGCTGGCGCACGCTGCGCTGGAACATCCGCACGGGATTGCAGATGAGCCTGTCCGGCATGTTCAACATTGGCCATGACGTGGGTGGTTTCCACGGACCCGTGCCGGACCCCGAGTTGCTCCTGCGATGGACCCAGGCTTGCAGTCTGAATCCGCGCATGATCATGAACTCATGGAAGGAAGGCGGCATCACGACTGTTCCGTGGTTGCATCCCGAGGTCACGCCGTTGATTACGCGTGCCATCGAGCTGCGCTATCGACTCATCCCCTACATGTGGTCGTTGTTCGAACGCGCCAGTACGCACCACGAGCCGATCATCCGTCCGACTTTCTACGATTTCCCGGAAGACGCTCAATGCCTGCAGGATTGCGACGAATTCATGTTGGGAACAGCGTTGCTCGTTGCGCCTGTCGTCGAACCTGGTGCCGTCACGCGCCGTGTTTACCTGCCTGCGCTCCCGGATGGTCAAGCTTGGTTCGACTTCGAAACCGGTGCGGCGTTTGCGAGCGGACAGTGGCATACGGTAGACGCGCCGCTGGACAAGCTTCCGGTGTTCGCGCGCGCGGGCGCATCCATCCCGTGTGCGGCGCCAGCACCCGGTGAGGTGGCGCGTCACGACGACCCGGTGGTCGAGATTCGTCGCTTCTGAGTGTCCTGAACCGGTTGCGGGAATCTCGCGACCGGGTCAGTCAGGGTGTCGTTCACGCAGGCCACGCGTGTGAACGTTTGGTTTTATCGCAGACAACACCGATACAAATGAATTCAACACAGAACCGCTCGACACCCGACTCCTCCGACGACCCGCTCGCGGGAGTTCCTGCACATTGTCATCGTCTGTTGCTGACCGGCGCCGGTGGCAAGCTCGGCAAGGTGCTGCGCGACCGCCTCAGGCGTTACGCCGACATCGTGCGCGTATCGGATATCGTGGATGTTGGCGCTGCGGCGATGCAGGAAGAAGTCGTGCGCTGCGATCTGGCGGATGGCGCGGCCGTGCATGCGCTGGTCGAGGGCGTCGATGCGATCGTCCACATGGGCGGGGTGTCGGTGGAGCGCCCGTTTGAAGAAATTCTGCCGGCCAATATACAGGGCGTTTTTCACCTGTACGAGGCCGCGCGCCGGCACGGTGTACGCCGCGTGGTTTTCGCCAGTTCGAACCACGTCATCGGCTACTACAGGCAGGGCGAAGTGATCGACGCCCGCGTGCCGTTGCGTCCGGATGGGTACTACGGCGTGAGCAAGGCCTTTGGCGAACAACTATCCCGTTTCTACTTCGACCGCTATGGCATTGAAACGGTGTGTTTGCGTATCGGCTCGTCGTATCCTGAACCCGCGGATCGCCGCATGCTCTCCACCTGGCTCGGCTATGAAGACCTGGAGCAGTTGATCGTTCGTGCGCTGTTCGTGCCGCGGGTCGGCCATGCCATCGTCTACGGCGTATCCGCCAATCGGGATCTCTGGTGGGACAACCGGCCCGCGGTGTTGGGCTTTGCGCCGACCCAGAGCTCCGAGCAATACCGTGCCAAGGTGGAGTCTGCTCCAGCATTGCCCATCGATGACCCAGCAGGATGGTTTCAGGGCGGAGCATTCGTCAAGGAAGGGCCGTTTGGAGACTGATTGCATGCCCGACCCGCTGCCGCAAATGGAATCCAGCTCGGGGCTGGACGGCACCTGGATGGCCCCTGGTCCCGTATATACGCTACGTTGCGGCACCTTGGCGATGGACATTGCGCCGTCTGCCGGTGGCCGAATCGCGTCGCTTGCCTCTATTGACAGCGCGGGCGTGCGCACGGACTGGTTGGCGCCCATTCCACAGGAATACCTGCAGAAGGGCTTCAACGATCAGTTGTGGCCCAAGGCTGGCTGCTATCCGTTATTGCCGTTTTCCAACCGCATCCGCAACGGCTGCTTCATGTGGGAGGGGCGCGAGATTCGCCTTGCGCCACACGCGGGACAGGCGCATGCGATGCACGGCGTCGGGCACACGCGGGCGTGGCACGTCGAGAAGTTGGCGGCAACATCCGCTACGCTCAATTTCCGCTACACGCCGGTGGTCGGCGGCTGGCCGTGGCCGTTCTTCGCAGAGCAGACCTTGACGCTCACGCCCGACGGGCTCGAGGCTGAGATCGTCCTGCGCAACGAAGGCGACGGCGCGATGCCGGCGGGCGGTGGGTTCCATCCGTATTTTTCCCGGATGCCAGGCGCCCGTATCCAATTCAGCGCAACCGATATATGGCCAGTGGATGCGGGCGAGGTGGCCATTCGTCGCACACCGGTCACATCGGCCGAGGACTTCAGCAGCGGCCGTGCATTGCCGGTCGAGGGTTTGAGCGTCTACTACAGTGGCTGGCATCGCGAGACCACGGTCCAGTACGACAATGGTTGCTGCCTGACGCTATTGGCGGACGATCCGCTCGATCATTTCATCCTGCACGCGCCGGGTGGCAGTCCTTATTTTTGTCTGGAGCCGGTTTCGCATGTTGCCGATGCTGTCAATCTATCCGCGCAGGGCTGGCAGGGGACGGGACTCCGTGTATTGCCACCGGGCGCCGAGTATCGCTTCCGCGTCCAGCTCCTGATTCGTTCGCCTGGACCCAGCGACCGGTAGTCTCGCTGACGGCGGGGCATATCGACAGACGGCACACATCCCGTCGCGATGTTCGCCGGCCCGACGAATCCGCCGTACGCCACGCGGCACCACGCGATGACGCGCGTCACTCCCCCGCGATCGTTCGGTATGCGACACGATATGCGCCCGGACTACACCCGAACCGCGCCTTGAACGCCCGTCCGAAATGCGTGATGTCCGAAAAGCCGCACGCGATCGCGAGTTCCAGCAGCGTGCGATGGGTATCGGCCGGATCTTCCAGTGCGCGCCGGCTCGCCTGCAGCCGGTATTCCTGAATCAGGCTCTGCGGCGTGCGCTCGGTTGCGGCTAAAGCGCTGTACAGCGTGCGCCGCGATACGTTCAGCGCGCTCGCCAGCTTGCCCGGCGACAAATCGGGATCGCTGTAGTGGTGCGACAGATAGCGTTCCGCATTCATCCGCAGCGTCGTGCTGCGCGCATCGGCGCCGGTCAGCGCATCGCTCGCCTCGCGGCGGATCACCGAATCGAGCAGCATCAGCGTCGACTGCTCGAAGCCGAACAGGCTTTCCGGATCGTTCGGCACCTGCCCGTCCATCAGGTAATGGATCGATTGAAGCGCCAGCTGCGCATTGCCGACGGTTCGACGCACCTGCACGCCCGCACGCTCCACGAACCAGCGCCACATCGTGCCGCTTCTCGGCGGCGTCAGCGCGGCGACGAAGCGCGACGCGTTCGCCGATTCGATCATGTACGGCTGCGTCGCATCGTAGATCACCCACTCGCCGGGATTGACGGTCGACGTCGCATTGCGTTGCATGACGCGGCTTTGTCCGGCGATCTGGAACAGGATCTTGTAGCAGTCGCTGTCGGCGCGCGACGCGAGCGAGCGGTCGCGATCGACGCGGATCGCGCTCGTGTCGACGTCCGCCATCCGCAGCCCGCCCACGGTCGCCACCCGCACCGACATCCGGAATTGCGGGCCGGGGTCGTGAAAGACGAGCGGCAGGAAGCTGTCCGCGATCAGCGCGCGCAGGTTCGCGCTGCTGTTGCTGGCGTCGACGACGAGTTCGTGTGGCATTGCCGAAGAGGGAGTGGGCCGGGGAACGCGTCAAGGGTAATGCAAACGGCGGCGACGCGCGTTCAGACGCCGCCATTGTCGGGAGCCTGATGCTGCGGCGTCAATCGTGGTTTCTCCATGTTTTCCACGGCCGCGGCGGCGCGGCATCGATCTGCACGCTCGGCCCAAAAGTATGCACGCAACGCCGATCGGCGCGCGCGGCGCGTCCCTAGAATCGAGCGGCGGTCGGCAAGCTGTGCTGTCGGATCGAACAGGCTGGCTCGCGCCACATCGCGCTCGCCGAAAAGGCATCGGACTGGTTGCTTATGCGGCCTGATCGGGCCTTTCAAATTTCCCACGCACCTTCACATTCAACGGAATTTCCGGAGGAATACAGATGGCACTGGTTCGGATGCTGGACGAAGTCAAAGCGTTTCTCGCGCGCGAACACGGTCACTACATCGACGGCCGTGCGGTGGCCGGCTGCGGCGAACGCATCGACGTGCGCGACCCGTCGACGCGCGCGGCGATCGGCTCGGTTGCCCAGGCGACCGACGACGACGTCGAAGCCGCGCTCGCGTCGTCGCATCGCGCATTTCACGGCGAGTGGGCGAACCTGACGCCGGCCGATCGCGAGCGCATCCTGTTGCGCTTCGCCGATCTGATCGACGCGCACGGCGAAGAGATCGCGCAGATCGAAACCGCGCAGTCGGGCAAGCTGATCGGGCTGTCGCGCGTGATCGAGGTCGGGTGGTCCGCGCGCTGGCTGCGCTATTACGCGGGCTGGGCCACGAAGATCGCGGGCGAAACGCTTGCGCCGTCGTTTCCGAGCATGAACGGCGAGCGCTACACGTCGTTCACGCTGCGCGAGCCGCTCGGTGTCGTGTTCGGGATCATTCCGTGGAATTTTCCGGTGATGATCCCGGTGTGGAAGTTCGGCGCGGCGCTCGCGACCGGCAACACGGTGCTGATCAAGTCGTCGGAATTCACGCCGCTCACGATGCTGCGCATCGCCGAACTCGCGACCGAAGCCGGCCTGCCGCCCGGCACGCTCAACGTGATCAACGGCACCGGCCAGGTCGGCGCGAAGGTGATCCGCGATCCGCGCGTGGCGAAGGTATCGTTCACGGGGTCGGTGCCGACCGGCCGCATCATCGGCGAGCAAGCCGTGAACGCGAACCTCACGCGTTTCACGCTCGAGCTGGGCGGGAAGAATGCCGCGGCGTTCCTGCCCGATACGCCGGTCGACAAGATTCTCGACGGCATCGTCGAAGCCGGCTTCCTGCATAGCGGGCAGGTGTGCGCGTCCGCCGAGCGCTTCTTCGTGCATCGCACGAAATTCGACGAGGTGGTCGAGAGGATGAAGGCGCGTCTCGACAGCTTCCAGCCGGCCGACCCGATGGACGACGCGGGGATGATCGGCCCCGTCTGCAACGAACCGCAGTTCCGCAAGTGTCTCGACGCATTCGCACTCGCGCGCACGGAAGGCGACACGATCGTTACCGGCGGCGACGCGTATGCGCGTGACGGCTTCTACGTGAAGCCGACGATCGTGCTGCCTCGCTCGCTGGAATCGGCTTCGTATCGCAACGAGATCTTCGGGCCGGTCGGCGCGTTCGTGCCGTTCGACGACGACGAAGAACTGATCGCGATGATGAACGACACGCCGTTCGGGCTTACCGCGAGCCTGTGGACGAACGACCTGTCGAAGGCGCTGCGCTACGTGCCGCGCATCGAAGCCGGCACCGTGTGGGTGAACATGCATACGCTGGTCGACCCGGCCGTTCCGTTCGGCGGCGCAAAAGGGTCCGGTATCGGACGCGAGTATGGTTCGTCGTTCATCGACGCTTATACCGAGCCGAAATCGGTGACCATTCGTTTTTGATCGCGCGAGGCGGGCGGCGGGCGGCGGGTGGCGGGTACGGGGAGCGGGGGACATTCCGGTGTTTTCTCTCCCCGGTCTCAAAGTGAGGACGTGAGGTGCATTCCGGCCACGACCCCGTCAGGGAGGGCTGCCCGGTCGGCGCGGTTGGCCATAATTTGCAACTAGGCCGCGACACCGAATGATGAGAATTCGCGACCGAGAAATGCTCAGTGAATGTGCCTAACACCCTGATTTCCATAGGGCGCTGGAAGCCCGTTCGCTGAGACCCGACACTCCTGTCGGAGCGGGCGCGCTCGAGACGTGCCCGGGCGGGCACCACCCAGAACCCGCCGAATCTTCACATTCGGCAACGGAATCGCCTCGCCTGACCATTCAACGAAGCAGGAAACCGCGACGTCCGACCAGAACGCAACCTCACTTCAGGGCGACGTATCCCGATTGGCCAAGACGGCTTGCATCTTCCTTACATAAATCCTTAACTTTGATACCATGTCACAAATATTTTGTATGGTGACTGTATTAATTCTGTATGGATGCCAATGCAAGGAGCGACTCGGGGATGATGGTACTGGCGCCTGGCGCAAATACCGCTTTGGGAGCACCGCAATGCTCCTGGACGCTCGAATGCGCGAACCCCTCGGCCTTCGGGGCATATGCTGCCGTCGCTCTGCTCCCGGTTGACGACAAGCGTCAGCCGAAGGGCGATCCGGCCCTGTTCCAGGTCGAACAAGGGTGGATGGCCTGGAGCGGAAGCCAGGAGCGCATCGGTTGCCAGCTGAACCTTGCTGCGCTTCCGGTCGGCGCCGATCGCGTATGCGTTGTCGTGTACACGTTCTCGGCCGTCGGTCCGGTGAGCGAACTCCGCTCCGTTCACCTGCGGATCGACAACCAGATCGAACTCAGCCTGAACCTCGCCGAGAACGGCGAATCGGCGATCATCATCGGCGAGTTCTATTGCCGCAACCAGCAATGGAAGTTCCGCGCGCTGGCCGAGGGGTCGGCCTACGGCCTTTCCGCGCTCGGCCGCAGGATCGGGCTCGCGATCGACGACACCCATCCCGAGCGGCGCTCACGCACCTCCGATGCGTGCCGCTCTGCCACCGGCACCGGCTTCGCCGTCAGTCCGACACACGTTCTCACCTGTGCGCATGTCATCGAGGACATGCAGGAAATCCACATCGCTTCGTTCGAGGGCCGGCACCGCGCGGAGCCCGTGGTGGTCGACTGCCGGAACGACCTGGCGCTGCTGCGCGTCCAGGGTGCGCCCGTCTTCAAGCAAGTCTCCTTCGGGGACGGCACGGGCTGCGACCTGGGCGATCAGGTGGTCGCGATGGGTTTCCCGCTGGCCGGCCTGACCGGCGGGGGCCTGCAGGTCACCCAGGGCGGCGTCTCCGCGCTGTTCGGCCTGCGCAACGACGCCAGCCTGCTGCAGTTCACGGCCCCGATCCAGCCGGGATCGAGCGGCAGTCCGCTGTTCGATACGTCCGGTGCGGTCGTGGGGATGGTCACCTCGACGGTCGCGGATGCACAGAACATGAATTTCGCGGTGAAGGCCGGCCTCGCACTGGCCTTCCTGGATGCCTGCGGCGTGACCGCCGCCAGAACGCCGTCGGGCAAGACCTTCACCACAGCGCAGATATCCCGGGAGGTGCAGCCATGCCTATGGCGCATCGAGGCGCGGAACCCGTAGCAGCACGTCGACTTCAATCCCGAGGCCGCGGTACCGGGTTTGCCGACTCGCGCCAATTTAGGAAGCCGTTATGGAACGTCCTGTCGTACCCGTGTCCCTCCGCGCACAGCTGATGCGGGGACTGCTCGAAGTCCAGGTCGACGATGCCGTCCTGCCGCCGTCCGCGCTCTTCGGCTTCGCCGAGCGCCGCAACCCGAAGCGGGCCTTCCTGTTCGTGTCCAAGGTGCTGGGTCGGCACATACCGGTGCGTCCGTCCGTCATGTCCGCCAGCTTCGAGAGTCTGGCAGCAGAGATTCCAGCGGACCTGCCTGGCCCCGTGCTCGTGATCGGCATGGCGGAAACCGCCGTCGGGCTCGGTGCCGGTGTGCATCGCGCACTCGGCGCGACCCGCCCCGATACCGTGTATCTGATCAGCACCCGCCATCCGCTCGGCACCGATCTCTTCGCCCGCTTCGAGGAGGAGCATAGCCACGCCAGTGCCCACCTGATCCACATGCCGGTCGAGCCCGACGTGCGGGAGATGATGCTGCAGGCCAGATCGCTGGTGCTGGTGGACGATGAAGCGTCCACCGGCAAGACCTTCGTCAACCTGCATCGCGCGCTGGCGGAGGCCGGCCTCGCGAAAATTGAGCGGGTCGTCACCTGTGTCCTGACCGACTGGTCCGCAGGGGCCGTCGGAAAAACCATCGGCGAATCGGCCACGTCGGTGTCGCTCATGCGCGGTTCCTATCAGTTCCATGAAGACGCGCGCGCGCCATTGCCGGACATGCCGGACGTGGGCGCAGTCTCGGTCGGCGAATGGCGGCTATCGCCGCTGAACGACTGGGGGCGACTGGGCGTGCGCAACGTGGACGACACCCTTGCGCCGGGCCTTCGGGTCGCGCCGGGCGAGAAGTGCATCGTGATCGGCACCGGCGAATTCGTCTGGCGGCCTTTCCTGCTGGCGGAGCGCCTGGAAGGCGCGGGCGCGGACGTTTGCTTCAGCGCCACCACCCGTTCCCCGATCGCGTTGGGCCACGCGATCGAGCACGCACTTTCCTTCCCGGACAACTACGGCGTCGGCATCCCGAACTTCCTCTACAACGTGAAGCCCGGCCAGTTCGACCGGGTGCTGATCTGCACTGAAACGCCCGCGCAGGCGTTGTCCGCAGCGCTGGTCGAGGCCCTCGGCGCGGAGGTCATCGTCGATGGCCGGTAAGCGTCCGCTGGTGCTCGTCGATCTCGACGACACCCTGTTCCAGACCGCGCGCAAGATGCCGGAGGGCGCGCCACGCACCGCGGCGAGCGTGGATGTGCACGGCCAGCCGAACGGCTACATGACCCCGGTGCAGCACGACTTCATCGGCTGGCTGCTGGCATGTGCCGACGTCGTTCCCGTCACCGCGCGCAGTGTCGAGGCCTACCGCCGCGTGAAGCTGCCGTTCACGCATGGCGCGATCTGCTCGCACGGCGGCGTGATCCTGCGCGCCGACGGCACGCCCGACCCGGACTGGCACGGCCGGATGACGGAAGCGCTGCGGGCCTTCCAGGATCGTCTACCGGCACTGAGTGAAGCCACGCTGCGGATCGGCCAGGCGCTCGGCGTTTCCCTGCGCGGCTGGGTCGTGGCGGAGGACGGGCTGTGCCACTACGTGGTGACCAAGCACAACGCATCCGACGACGCCGTGCTCGCCACGGTGCTTGCCGAAGTTCAGGCCCGCGGGCTGCTGGACGGCATGCATATCCACGCCAACGGCAACAACCTGGCGTTCCTGCCCGACGGGCTGGACAAGCGCGCGGCCGCCCGGGAATGGCTGCGCCGCGACTGCGAGCGCAACGGCGAACGTCCGGTGCTGGCCTTCGGTGACAGCATCACCGACCTCGGTTTCATGGATCTTTGCCACATGTGGGCTACGCCGGCCCGCAGCCAGCTGGCGAAGGTCGCGCAGGGGCTGATCCATGCGTGATCCGTTTGCATCCGTCGTCACCGTCGGTAGCGGCAGTTACGCCGCGGACGACGTGCATTGCCTGCTGCAACCCATGAACATGCCGGCGACGGACGTGCTGGAGAAGGAACGCCTGATCCAGACGAACCGCAAGCACTACTCCGAGATGATCAGCACCGAGCATGCGCCAACGGGCCTGCACAAGCGCCTCTACGCGCGTGCGCTGGCGCAGAACGGCAAGCGCATGGCCACCGGCGTGCAGTCGCTGGCGCTGGCGTTGAACGCGGCCTGCACCGGCCCGGGCATCGCACTCGTTTCCTTCGTTCGCGCCGGACTGCCGCTGGGCGTGCTGCTGCGCCGTGCACTGGTCGCGATGGGGCGCGACGTCCGCCACTACGGCGTCAGCATCATCCGCGACCGCGGCATCGACACGGTGGCCCTGGACGGGATCATCCGTCTCCACGGTGCCGAGCACATCGTGTTCGTGGATGGCTGGACCGGCAAGGGCGCGATTGCCGGCGAACTCGCGCGCACGCTCGGCGCCGACGAACGCTTTCCGCAAGCGCCGCGCCTCGTCGTGCTGGCGGATCCGTGCGGCCGCGCGTGGCTGGCCGCGTCGGCCGAGGACTGGGTGATTCCGTCCGGCATTCTGGGCGCGACCGTATCGGGCCTGATATCGCGCTCCATCTGGCCGGCGCAAGGCGGCCTGCATGGCTGCGTGACGTACGACCATCTGCACGAGCACGACGTCACCCGCGAATTCATCGAGCAGATCGACGCCGAGCGCGCCGCATTGGGCGGGGTGCCGCAGGCCGCGCCGTGGACCGCCGATCAGCGCGTGACGCTTCAAGCGCAAGCGGGCAGCGTGGTGCATTCACTGGCGGCGCGCTTCGGGATCGCCAACATGAACCGCGTGAAGCCCGGTATCGCCGAGGCGACGCGCGCCGTCCTTCGTCGTGTACCCGACCACGTGCTGGTTCGCGATCGCGGCGACACCGATGTGCAGTTGCTGATGCATCTCGCCGAGTGCGCGGGCGTGGCCGTCGAAGAGGCCGGCTCGGACCTGGGTCCTTACCGGGCAGCCACCATCATCCGGAGTGCGAACCGATGAAGGCCATTTCGCCGTTCGCGCTGGGCGCGACCTTATACATGCCGGCCACCCGTGACGACATTCCGGACATGGTCTTCGGCAGCAAGCTCCCCGAGCTCCGCTCGCTCGTGGTGTGCCTGGAAGACGCCGTGGCGGCGATCGATGTCGAGTGCGCGCTGGCGAACCTACGGGCACTTCTCGCGGAGATCGACGCGCGCGGCGGACGCCCTGTGCAACGCCCGCTCTTGTTCGTCCGGCCCCGCGACGCGGGGATGGGGGCGGTGCTGAACGACTGGCCGTTGATGAAGCACGTGGACGGTTTCGTGGTGCCGAAGCTGACGTTGAAGAGCCTGGGCTGCTGGGAGCAAGCGGTCGACAATCCGGACCTGCTCCTCATGCCCACGCTCGAGACGGCCGACGTCTACAACCCGGGTGCGATGGTCGAACTGGGCCATGCGCTGAAAGCCGGCTTGGGCGAACGCATCATCGCACTGCGGATCGGTGGCAACGACCTCATGGGGTGCCTCGGGCTGCGCCGCAACCCGGCCAGGACGCTCTACGACACCCCGATGAGTTACGTCATCCCGATGCTGGCCGGCGTCATGGGCGCGCAAGGTTTTTCGCTGACCGCCCCGGTATTCGAGCAGCTCGCCACACCGGATCTCCTGACAGCCGAACTGGAACTGGATATCGCTCACGGCCTGGTGGGCAAGACCGCCATTCACCCGCGCCAGATCGGCCTCATCCAGGACGCACTGCGCGTCAGCCTGGAGGATCTCAACGCCGCCAGGCTGATCGTCGATCAGGATGCGCGGGCGGTGTTCAAGCACAACGACGCGATGTGCGAACCCGCCACCCATCACAAGTGGGCGACCAACATCCTCGAGCGTGCCAAATGGCTCGGGGTGAAGCCCGCCGTGGTTGCGTGCAGCGAGCCCAGCATCCGTCTCGCGGAGGTCGGCTGATGCGTATCGACACGCATGAAGCCGGCTCGCGGGCGGACACGCTGCGCCCGTTCCCGCTTCGCATTTCCAGGTTGGAAGCGGCCCGCCGCCTGGAGCGTGGGGCAATCAATACCCGCAGTTCAAGAAAGCCGGGATCGAGAGGCGCTTCCTGGCCTCTTCACCCCGAACGAACACTGAAAACCAACAAGGAGCGTTAATCATGGCACTCACCCTGAGCAAGAATCAGAGCATCTCGCTGGAGAAAACGGCCGGCACCGGCCTGAGCAAGGTCAGCCTGGGCCTGGGCTGGGATCCGGTGAAGAGCGGCGGCTTCCTGTCCAGGATGCTGGGTGGCGGGAACGACTCGATCGACCTCGATGCGTCGTGCATCGTGCTGGATGGCGACTACGCGCCGATCGATGTCGTCTGGTTCCGCCAGCTGGCTTCGAAGGATGGCTCGATCGAACACTCGGGCGACAACCTGACCGGCGAGGGCGATGGCGATGACGAAACCATCTCCGTGAACCTGCAGCACCTGCCGGCGATGGCGAAGCATCTGGTCTTCACGGTGAACAGCTTCCGCGGCCAGACCTTCGATCAGGTCGAGAATGCGTACTGCCGCATCGTGAACGAATCCGGCAACCAGGAGCTCGCGCGCTTCAACCTGGCCGAGAAAGGCCGCCACACCGGCGTGGTGATGGCGAGCCTGAGTCGCGGGAACGGCGGCTGGGAGTTCAAGGCGATCGGCCAGTCGACCAACGGCCGCACCGCCGAAGACCTCGTCAACCTGGCCATTCAGGCGGTGCGCGTATGACCACGCTGGTTCCTGGCGGCAACGCGCCGGTCGCCACCGGCCAACTTCGCGTCGACATCCGCTACGCCCCGATCCCGGGCACCGACATCGACATCTCCGCATTCGCGCTGACCGCCACGGGCAAAGTCCGCGGTGACGGCGACATGTGCTTCTACGGCCAGACCCGCATCCTGGGCGGGGCGGTCGAACTGACCGGCAGTGCCGCGGGTCAAGCCGCGTTCACACTGGACCTCGGCCGGGTCGACCCCGCCGTCGAGAAGGTTGCGCTGACCGCGACCATCTACGAGAACAAGGCCGCCTTCGATCGCGTGTCGACGCTGGCGATGGCCGTCACCGGCGGCATCGAAGCGCAGATTCCGACGCACGGCATGACCGAGACCGCGCTGATCCTCGGCGAGTTCTATCTGCGGCAGGGCGCGTGGAAATTCCGCTGCGTCGGTCAAGGTTTTGCGGGTGGTCTGGAGCCGCTGGCCAAGCATTTCGGTGTCGACATCGCCGCGCCGGCCTCCGCTCCGGCTCCGGCCCCCGCTGCTGCTGCCACGCCGGCTCCGGCTCCCGTTCCTCCGGCCCCGCCGAAATCGACGGTCAGCCTGAGCAAGGTCACGCTGGACAAGTCTCGCTCCAGCATCAGCCTCGACAAGCCCGCAGCCGGTTTCGGCGAGATCAGGGTGAACCTGAACTGGAACCGCGGAAACGGAAGCGGCGGCGGCCTGCTGGGCGGCCTGTTCGGCAAGAGCAATTCCGTCGACCTCGACGTGGGCTGCCTGTTCGAACTGCAGGACGGCTACAAGGGCGCCGTCCAGGCGCTCGGCAACACCTTCGGAGCCCTGAACGACGAGCCCTACATCCAGCTCATGGGTGACGACCGCACCGGCTCCGTCGAAGGCGGCGAGTGGCTGCACATCAACGGCAAGCACTGGAGCCAGATCAAACGCATCCTGGTCTACGCGTTCATCTACGAGGGCGCGCCGAACTGGAAGGCGACCGACGGGGTGGTCACCATTTTCGTTCCCGGCCAGCCGGAGATCGAGGTGCGGCTGAACGAGGAGGGCGGCCGCTACGGCATGTGCGCGATCGCCCTGCTCGAAAACGTGGGCGGCTCGGTCAAGGTCACCCGCCGCGTCGACTTCCACCGCGGGCACGAAGAGATGGACCGTGCCAACGGCTGGGGGATGCGCTGGGCCGCCGGCTCCAAGTAACCAATATGTCCGGCGGGGCCGGCGGGCTCCGCCCAACGAGGAGGAAACCATGCTCGAGTGGCTGAAAACCAACGCGGCGAAAGCGCGCGAAACCTTGACGACGGAAGTCGCCAAGTTCAAGAACCGGGCCTTCATGGAAGCGGTCGCCAACGGCTGCGCGCTCATCGCGGCCGCCGATGGCGAGATCCAGTCCGAGGAGAAGATGAAGATGGTCGGCTTCATCAACAACTCCCCGGAACTCAAGGTCTTCAACCTGACCGATGTGATCAAGGTGTTCACCGACGCCTGCGGGAAGTTCGAGTTCGACTTCCAGATCGGCCAGGCCGAGGCCCTGAAGATCATCAGCAAGATCAAGGGCAAGGATGGCGAAGCGCGCCTGCTGGTGCGGGTGTGCATCGCCATCGGCGGTTCGGACGGCAACTTCGACGACAAGGAGAAGGCTGCCTGTCGCCTGATCTGCCGGGAGCTCGGCTTGAGCCCGGCGGACTTCGAGCTTTAAGAAACCGGAAGCAGGGCACCGCTTCCGTCACGGCATCGGCCGACAACCCGTAATCCATCGCAACCACAAGGAGCTGTACTCATGGCACTGACTCTTCAAAAAGGCGGCAACCTCTCCCTGTCCAAGGAAGCACCGGGCCTGACCAGGATCCTGGTCGGCCTGGGCTGGGACCCGCGCGCCACCGACGGCACCGAGTTCGACCTGGATGCCAGCGCCTTCCTGCTGGGCGCCGGCGGCAAGGTGCGCGGCGAAGCCGACTTCATCTTCTACAACCAGCTGAAGAGCGCGGACGGCTCCGTCGAGCATACCGGCGACAACCGCACCGGCGCCGGCGACGGCGACGACGAGGTCATCAAGGTCGACTTGAGCCGCGTGCCGGCCGACATCGAGAAGATCGCCTTCACCGTCACCATTCACGACGCCGACGCGCGCAAGCAGAACTTCGGCCAGGTCGCCAACTCGTTCATCCGCATCGTCAACGAGACCAACGGCGCCGAGATCGTTCGCTACGACCTCGCCGAAGACGCATCGGTCGAAACCGCGATGATCTTCGCCGAGCTGTACCGCAACAACAACGAGTGGAAGTTCCGCGCCGTCGGACAAGGCTATGCCGGCGGCCTGCGCGCGCTGGCCAATGGCTACGGCATGAGCTTCTGATCGCTCAATTCAACCGAACAAGGAGTTGCACCATGGCTGTGAGTCTGTCCAAAGGCGGTAACGTCTCCCTGACGAAAGAGGCCCCGGGCCTGAGCGAAGTGCTGGTCGGCCTCGGCTGGGACCCGCGTGTCACCGACGGCACCGAGTTCGACCTCGACGCGTCCATCTTCGTTACCGGGGAAAGCGGCAAGGTTCTGAGCGATGCCGGCTTCATCTTCTACAACAACAAGAAGTCCGCTGACGGCTCCATCGAGCACCTCGGCGACAACCGTTCGGGCCAGGGCGAAGGCGATGACGAACAGGTCGTCGTCAAGCTGACCGGCTTGGCGGCCGATGTGAAGAAGCTGGTCTTCGCCGTGACCATCCACGACGCGGAAAGCCGCAAGCAGTCGTTCGGCCAAGTCTCCAACGCGTTCATCCGTGTGGTGAACAAGGCCGACGGCAAGGAAATCGCCCGCTACGACCTGTCCGAAGATGCGTCCACCGAGACGGCGATGGTCTTCGGCGAACTGTACCGTCACAACGACGAGTTCAAGTTCAAGGCGATCGGCCAGGGTTTCGCCGGCGGCCTGAAGCCGCTCGCCGAAGCTCATGGCGTGAGCATCGGCTAACCAACGTGGCTGAAGCAAGCCCCGGCGGCCGGGGCTGATCGGGCTGGGTTCTGGATTGCACGGAACCCAGCCCTTTTTGCATCGGGTAACGGCAGCGGATGATGGGGTTCGTCCGCGAATCGCTGCATATCGTCGCCGTGGCCAACGCTCCCTTTCCCGTCAGAACCGCGTACTGAATCCGATCCGCGCGATCGACTGCAACGCACCACTCGACGCGCCGTTCGCGTCCATCACGCCGTTGATCTGCGCGTTGCCGCCGCGGCTTGCGCGCTGATGCACCGCCGCGACATACACCATCGTGCGTTTCGACAACCAGTACTGAACGGCGGCGAGCAACTGGTGCGCGTGCGCGTTGTCGAGTGTGTCGTTGCCCTTCATGTACGTGTAGCTCGCGCCGATCACCCATACCGGCGATGGCCGCCACGCGGCGCCGGCTTCCGCCGACCACGCGCCCGCACCGTTCCACGCGTTGTGCACGGTCGTGAAGAGCGCCTTCCCCGTGACCGTGCCGACCGTGTAGTGCGCACCCGCGCCCCAGTTGCGCACGCTGGTGAGCGGCAGCCCGTCGGCCGCGCCGTATTTCTGGTTCGTATAGGCGGCGCCCGCGCCGAACGGGCCATTGTCGTAGCTTGCGCCGACGCTGACCGTATTGTTCGCGCCGATCGACCCCGCGACGTTGCCGAAGCCGTACAGCGCACCGAAGGTCAGGCCCGACAGCGACGGACTCGTGTACTTGACCGAATTCGCGACGCGATTGCTGCCGGCGACGCGATCCCAGTCGAATGCGCCGGTCGGGTTGTTCGGCAGCGCGAGCCGGTCGAACGGCCCGTTGCGAAAGCCGTACAGGCCGACGAGATCCTGCGCGATCTCGTTGCCGCTGGCGGCCAGCGAATCGACCATGAATTCGTACTGGTTGCCGAGCGTCAGCGTGCCGTACCGGTCGTTCTGCAACCCGACATAGGCCGTGCGCGCGAACAGCCCGCCGCCGATGATCGCGCCATTGCCGAGCGAATACTGGTTGACGAGCCGGAAGATCGCACGCGTGCCCGCGCCGAGATCCTCCTTGCCCTCGAAGCCGAGCAGGTTCGGAAAGAAGATGTTGTCGTCGAATTTCGCGGCGCCGTGGCCGCCTTGGTTGCTGACGTAGCTGATGCCGGTATCCATCAGGCCGAACATCGTCACGCTGCTCTGGGCGAACGCCGCAGCCGGAAGCGTGCAGGCCGCGAGCGCCAGAAAGGTCTTTTTCGTCATCTCCAAACTGCTCCTCACATGGTCCGATCGAGTCGGATATTTTTAGTCGGACTACTGATTGATATGAAGAAACCTGAGCCGGGCAGGCCCGGTTCAGCGACAGTCAAAGGGAGCGGCGGCGCGCAGCGGCATCGACATGTCGTGTCGATCTGCCGATGTGCCGCGCGCTGCCCGCCGCGCTAGACCGTCGAATACCCGCCGTCCACCGGCACGACCGCGCCGGTCACGAACGACGCGCCGGGCGAGCACAGGAACAGGATCACTTCCGCGACTTCGTCGGCCGTGCCCCAGCGCCCGAGCGGCGTGCGCTCGACGATGCGGCGCGACGCCTGCGTGTCGGCCATCAGAGCGCTGCTGAGCGGCGTGTCGATCCAGCCGGGCGCGACCGCGTTCACGCGGATGCCGCGGTCGGCCCACGCCTGCGCGAGCGAACGCGTGAGCTGCGCGATGCCGCCCTTGCTCGCGCTGTACGCGGGCCGGTCCTTGCTGCCGAAGTACGTGTACATCGACGCGATATTGACGATGCTGCCGCCGTTGGCCGCGAGCGCGGGCCGCGCGGCGTCGGATGCCCGCATCACCGACGTCAGGTTCACGTTCAGCACGTGCTCGAACTGATCCATCCGGTATTCGTCCGCGTGGCGGCTGATGCCGACGCCGTTGACGAGCACGCCGAGCCGCGGCAGCGCGGCGATCATGCGCGTCAGTGCCGCGCTGTCGGCCACGTCGAGCTCCACGCACTGGATGCCCGCATGCACGGGCGCATGCGGGCCGGTTGCGTCGAGTCCGAGCGCGACGACCGATGCGCCGGCCTGCGCGAACCGCAGCGCGGTGCGCGCGCCGATGCCCGACGTGCCGCCCGTCACGACGACGGACTGCCCTTCAAACGTCCACTGACGACTCATGCTCGACACTCCCGATGGTGGTGGCGCGGCGGGCCGGCCGCTGCGCGGGTGAAACGAGAATCTTGATCTGCGCGCGATCGGCGAGCAGCGCGTCGAAGCCGTCGGCGACGGCATCTTCGAGCGCCACGGTGCGCGTGACGATCGACGTGAGGTCGAGCGCACCCGACGCGACGATGCGCAGCAGGTCTTCGTACGCATGCCGATAGCCGACGCTCGCGGTGAAGGTCAGCTCGTCGTTGACCGCGCGGAACGCGTCGAAGCCGGCGTGCGGCATCAGGCCGACCATCACGACGCGGCCGCCCTTGCGCAGTGCCCGCAGCGCCGATTCGAACGTGGCCTGCAAGCCGGCCGCTTCGAAGCTCGTATCGACGCCGAGGCCGCTGGTGGCCGCGCGAATCGCGTCCTGCAACGCGTACGCATCGAGCCCGCGCGCGTCGAACGCATGCGTCGCGCCGAAGCGCGTGGCCGCCGCGAGCCGTTCCGGCGACACGTCGACGGCGACGATCGTCGTCGCGCCCTGCAGTTTCGCGAGCATGATCAGCAGCAGGCCGATCGGCCCGAGCCCGAACACCGCGCAGGTGTCGCCGAGCCGCAGTTCGGCGCGCCGCAGCGCGTGCAGCGCGACGGCGGCCGGCTCCATCACCGCGGCCTGTTCGAGGCTCACGCCGTCGGGCAGGCGATGCAGCATGTAGGCCGGCACGACCGCGAAGTCGGCCATCCCGCCATCGCCCATCAGCCCGGCGAAGCCCATCGACACGCACAGGTTGTACGACCCCGCGCGGCAGTACGCGCACTGGCTGCAGCGATACTCGGGCTCGACCGCGACGCGATCGCCCGCGCGCAGCGTCATCACACCTTCGCCGACTTCGACGACGGTCCCGCAGAACTCGTGGCCGAGCGTCAGCGGCGCGGTGCGGCGCGACAGCGGATGCGGCGCGTCGACCGGAATCGCGTGGGGGCCGTCCGCGTATTCGTGCAGGTCGCTGCCGCAGATGCCGCAATACGCGACCGCGATGCGCACGTCGCCGGGGCCGACGCGCGGCGTGTCGATTTCGACGAGACGGACGTCGCGCGGGCCATGCCATTGAAGTGCGCGCATGTCAGCGTCCTCCAAGGTTCTGCGTGTCGAGGCGGCCGGCGGCGCCTGCGAGCGCGCGCTTGCGCAGCACGGCCGGCGCGGTTTCGACGAGGCCGAACGACAGCACGCACGCGAGGATCGCGCCGGTGGCCGACGTCCACATCGCGCACTGCAGGCCGTACCTGTCCGCCGCGAAGCCGGCGACGGTCGGCGCGACGAAGCCGCCGATCAGCTCGCCGGCGCCCATGATCAGCCCGAGTGCGCTCGCGATCGCGCGCGGCGGCACCGTTTCGGCCGGGATCGTCGCCATGAACAGCGTGAAGCAGCCGAGCCCCGTGTACGTGACGAACACGAGTGCGCCGAGCGCCCACACCGCGCCGACGTGGATCAGCACGACCGGGCACGCGGCCGCGATCAGTGCGAACGCGATCATCGTCGGCTTGCGGCCGATCCGGTCGGAGATCGCCGGCACCGCGAAGCCCCAGAACACCCACGCGGCGCCGAGGCAGGTCATCACGACGCCCATGTCGGACGGCGACAGGTGGCGGCTTTCCACGAGGAACACCGGCGCGAACGAGATGATCACGACGAACCACGTGAGGAAGAAGCAGCTGATCAGCACGCACAGCAGGATGTTGCGTTCCTTCAGCAATGCCCAGCGGCTGACCTCGGCGGCGCCGGCTGCCTGAGCGCCATGCGTGGTCGCGCTTTCCGCCTGCGCGTGGCGCACGCCGCCGGGCGGCACTTCGCGCACCCAGCGCCAGATGCTGAACGCGATCAGGAAGCCCGGAATGCACGACACGTAGAACGCCTCGCGCCAGCCGTATGCGGTGGCGATGCCGATCACGACCGGCGGGCCGATCATCGCGCCGAGCAGGCCGGCGGCCGAGCCCTGCAGCAGGCCCATGTTCAGCCCGCGGCGGCTCGGCGTCGAACTCTCGACCATCAGCGATTGCGACAGCGGCAGCACGGGGCCTTCGGCGATGCCCATCAGCGCGCGAAACGCGATCAGGCTCGCGAAGCCGCCGACGAGCCCCGACAGCGCCGAGCACACGGAAAAGCCGAGCACGGCCGCGACCAGCAGCGGCTTGCGCGTACCGCGCGCGTCGGACCATGCGCCGGTGGCGGCGCCCGACAGCGCCCACGTGAGCGCGAGCGCGGACGACACCATGCCGAGCTGCGCGTTCGTCAGGTGCAGCTCGGCCGACATGAACGGGAACAAAAACGACAGCGCGAGGCGGTCGAAGAACACGAAGCCGAACGTCATGAACAGGATCAGCAGCAGCCTGTTCTCGTATGTCCAGGCGGGCGTGGAGGCAGAGGAGGAAGGGGACGTCATCGTGAGCCTCGCCGCGCGTCAGCGGAACAGCTTCTCGATCGCGTGCGCGCCGAGGCCGACCTTCTCGTAGTGCGCCTTGCACATCGCGATGTACGAATGCACGTCGAAGTAGCCGTCGGGATTGCCTTCTTCGTCGAGCCAGATCAGCGGGCCCTTGACGATGAAGAACGCGCGCATCGGCTCGGGGTGGTCGAACGCGACGAGCGTGTGGCCTTCGCCCGGCGTCTCGTACACGAAATCGCCGCGCGTCGCGGTCCATTCGTGTTCCAAGTAGCCCCATTTTCCTGACAGCGTGTAAGCGAACACCTCGTGCGGGTGATAGTGCCGGTTCACGAGGCCGGCTTCCTTCGCCATCAGGATGTCGCACCATTTGTTCTGCGACGGCGAGATCCACAGCGGGCGCGACGAAACCGTTTCGGTGAACGGAACGTAATAGCGTTCGTCGTCGGTGGCCGCGTTCGGGATATAGGCTTCGGGCAGCGCATCGGGCTTGAACGGATTGGCAATCGCCGGGATGTTTTGCCAGAATTCGGATACGGCTTTGTCGACCACGGTGTGTCTCCTTGTATGGGTTGTCGTGGGCTCGACTTTAGCCAGCCGGTGCGCGCCGCTCTTGACTGGGCTGGACGAATTGCTTGACCGCGCCGGACATTGCATCGCATCAGCATCCAGACGAACCATCCCCCAATCCGTGCGGCTCCGCACGACAGCCGCCCGCAGGAGGCGACGTGACGAATACGACCGTTCTTTCACGCACGCGAGGCTCGACGGCCGACGTGCCGGCGCGCGACAGGATGGCGTACTGGGATGCGTTCAATGCGGCGACGCTGGTCGGCCTGCGCTGCTCGTCGCTGTCGCCGGCCGGGCTCGAAGCCGAGAAGACGGACATCGCGCTGCCCGGCCTCGGCATCGCCGACATCAGCGGGCAGGATCACGTGATCGAGCGCAGCCCCGCGCTGGTGCGCCAGTTGCCGAAGGAGTCGCTGTTCGCGTGCCAGATCGTCAGCGGGCGCGCGTATTTCATCCAGCACGACCGGTGTCTGCTCGCGGAAGCGGGCGATGTCGTCGTCTACGACACGCGCGTGCCTTATCTGTTCGGATTCCTGACGCCGATGCGGCAGCTGCTGATCGATATCCCGATTACGACGTTCGACGATCGCTTCGATGCGGAACTGGCCGCGCTGCCGCTGCGGATCGCGCCGAAGCCGGGCGCGGGCGCGATGCTCGGCGCGACGTTGCGCGCGAGCGTCGAGCGGTTCATGAAGGCGCCGGTCGAGCGCGACGCCGCACGGTTCGTCGAGCACACGCGCACGCTGATCGCGGAGCTCATCGACACGGAAGTGAACGGCGCGGGCGCATCGCGCGCGTCGCTGTCGTACCTGCTGACCGCGAAGCAGTACATCGCGACGCATCTCGGCGAGCCGGAGCTCGGACCACAAGCCGTCGCCGATGCGGTCGGGCTGTCGCTGCGGCATCTGGGCCGCCTCTTCGCGGCCGAAGGCGAGTCGATCACGCAGCACATCTGGTCGGAACGGCTGTCGCACGCGCATCGCGAGCTGACGGATGCGCGGCTGCGCAAGACGAGCATCGGCGAGATCGCGTTTCGCTGGGGGTTCTCGAGCCAGGCGCACTTCAGCCGCGCGATCCGCGAGCGCTACGGCGCGTCGCCGATGGCGCTGCGCGATGCGGCGCGTGCGGCCGGGGGCTGATGCTGGCTTTTCGATGATTCGGTGGCGGGCGGCGGCGGCGCGTGCATGACGCGCCGCTTTCGGTTTCGGTGCGGCGAAGCGCATGCGCATCGCGTCACTCCGCCAGCATGAACTCAGCGCAGCGCTCCGCGATCATGATCGTCGGCGCGTTCGTGTTGCCGGACACGATGCGCGGCATCACCGAAGCATCGCAGATCCGCAATCCGTCGACACCCTGCACCGCGAGACGCGGCGTGACGACCGCGTGCGCGTCGTTGCCCATGCGGCACGTACCGGCCGGGTGATAGACGGTTTTCGCGCGACGCCGCACGTAGTCGGTGAGCGCGGCATCGGTCAGCGGCTCGGCTTCGCGAACGATGCGTGCGAGCGACGGCGCGCGCATGATCTGCCGCGCGAGCGCGACGCCGCGCACGAGGCGGTCGACATCGGCCGGATCGGACAGCGCACCGCTGTCGAAGCGGATCGGCGCGGCCGCATCATTGCCGCGCAGCTGCACGGAGCCGCGCGAACGCGGCCGGAGCAGGCACGGGTTGATCGACAGCCCGTGGCCGGGCAGCGGTTCGCGATCGACGTCGCCGACGAGCGTCGGTAGCACGTGGAACTGGATGTCCGGGCGGCCGCTGCCCGTCGTGTCGACGAACGCGCCCGATTCGACGACGTTCGACGTCAGCAGCCCCGAGCGGCACAGCATCCATTGCAGCCCGTGCCGCAGCGCCTTCCACCCGCGGTCTTCGCCCAGCAGGCTGATCGGCGCGTGGCTGTAGCCGTAGATCGACACTTCGAGATGGTCCTGGTAGTTCGCGCCGACTTCCGGGCAGTCGTGTAGCACGTCGATGCCATGTGCGTGCAGGTGCGCGCCGGGCCCGATGCCCGACAGCATCAGCAGCTTCGGCGTGCTCAGCGCGCCGGCCGCGAGCACGACGTCGGCGCGCGCGGTGGCCGATCCCGTCGCGCCGCTCGTGGTGCGCCATTCGACGCCGGTCGCGCGGCGGCCATCGAACCGGATGCGCGTCACGCGGCAGCCGGTCAGCACGCGCAGGTTCGGATCGGCGATCACGTTGGCCAGGTAGGTGGCCGCGGTGCTGCCGCGCTGCCCGTCGAAGATCGTCGTGTGATAGAAGCCGACGCCATGCTGCGCGGCGCCGTTGAAATCGTCGTTGTACGCGATGCCGGCTTCCTGCGCGGCCTTCACGAACGCGAGGCTCAGCGGATGCCGGAAGCGCGTGTCGCCGACCTTCAACGGCCCGTCGGTGCCGTGGTACGGCTCCGAGAGCCGCAGATGCGATTCGGCGCGCTTGAACACGGGCAGCACGTCGTCCCAGCTCCAGCCGGTGCAGCCGAGCGCGGCCCAGTCGTCGTAGTCGTCGCGCGTGCCGCGCACGTACAGCATCGCGTTGACCGAGCTGCCGCCGCCGAGCGTGCGGCCCTGCGGCACGTAGGTCTTGCGTCCCGCCGCGCCCGGCTGCGGCTCGCTTTCGAACGTCACCGTGCGCTGCGTGCCGAGCACGCGGATGAACGTCGCCGGAATCCGGATGAACAGGCTGTCGTCCTTCGGGCCGTCCTCGAGCAGCAACACGCGCCGGCCGGCCTTCACCAGCCGGTGCGCAACCGTGCAGCCGGCCGAACCGCCGCCGACGACGATGTGGTCGTACGTCTCCATCCCGCTTCTTCTCCTTGCTGTCGGGCGGCGGAACGAGTGCCGCCGCGCACGAAGCCAGCTTAGCGAGTGGGTTGGGGCCCTATTTGACTGGGGTGGACGCCGTGCTTGCCTCGCCGGGACATGAGGCGAGTGGCGCTACGAGCGGCAGGGAGCGGGAACGGCGCTAGCACGCACCGGCCGGTGCGCGCGTATCGCTCGGCGTCTCGCCGAACCGCGCGCGATAGCTGCGGCTGAAGTGCGCGCTGTTGTTGAAGCCCCAGCGGAACGCGATCTCGCTGACCGTCAGGTGCTTCAGCGACCGGTCGCGCAGGTCGGCGCGGCAGCGTTCGAGCCGCCGCGCGAGGATATAGCGCGTGAGCGGCATTCCCTCGATCTCGAAGACGCGCGCGAGCTGGCGCGGCGACAGGTTGATCGCGCGGCTGACCGAGCGGCTGTCGAGGTCGTCGTCGGCAAGATGGCTGTCGATGAACGCCTTCGCGCGCGACAGCGTGTGGACCGTCGACTTGGTCGGCGACGCGTCGCCGTCATGCAGCCGCAGCATCGACTGCACGAGATCGAGGATCGCGGCGGCGCGCCGTTCGCGCGCGTCGGGCGTCGGCTCCGGCGGCGCGGCGAGCAGCGCATACACCTGCCGCACGGCCCACGACGCGACGCCGTCGCCGCGGTCGATCTTGACGAGGCTGCGATAGCGCCACGGGCCGACGCGCGCCTCGAACACGTCGCGCGGCACGTCGAGCACGGTCATCGCCATGTCGGCGGGAAAGCCGTGACCGTACGGCATCGACGTGTCGTACAGCACGAGGTCGCCGGGCCCGTGCTGCATGCAGTCGACGTCCTGGAACGTATAGCCGTGCCCTTCGTGCATCAGGCAGATGAACACGGCGTCACGCTGGTCCGCGTGGATGTTGTGCGGCGTGCGCACGACCGCGTGCCGGTTCGCGACGATGTCGCACGCGCGGAACAGCCCGAGATCGCGTTTGCGCAGCGACGCATCGATCCCTTCGGACGACCTTCCGCTGCATTCGATCCGCACGAGCGTGCGCGCGACATGGTCGACCCAGAAGTCGACGCGCTCGGCGCCGCGTACGGCGCGCGTCGAGATCGTGGCGATCTCCGTGCTGGTGTCCGGCATGACGTTCTCCCGATGACGGTCCGAGCGGGGCAGTCTCGGCCACGCCGAACGCCGCGGTCAATCCGTGAAAGACCCGGGGCATGCGTGTGACGCGCTTGCAGCGGGGCGCGGCGGGTGATGGCGCGATCGATGTCCGTGTGGATCAACGGAAGCGGCCGTGCGAGTCAAGACACGTGTGCAGCTTCGGGGTAAGCGTTGCCGGCTTACTTCGACTTCGATGAAGACGACGGCAGCCCGAGCGGGACGTCCTCTGCGTAACCCATCTTGCCGCCGCGGAACTCGACGATCACGTGGCCCGCCGGCGGTGCGGCCGACCGCCGACGACTTCAGGGCGCGCTGGCTGCGTCGATCTGGCGGATGTCGTCCTGATCGAGCGTGACGCGGATCGCTTCGCCGAGCAGCGCGAGCTGTTCGAGCGACGTCGCACTGGCGATCGGCGCGGTGATCGTGGGCCGCGCGATCTGCCATGCGAGTGCGATCGCGGCCGGCTGCGTGCCGTGCTTCGCCGAGACGGCGTCGAGCGCGTTGAGGATGCGCAGCCCGCGCTCATTGAGATAGCCGGCGACGCGATCGCCGCGCACGCTCTTCTTCAGGTCGGCCTCGCTGCGGTACTTGCCCGACAGGAACCCGCTCGCGAGCGCGTAATAGTTGACGACACCGAGCTTCAGGTCGCGCACGACCGGTTCGAGATCGCGTTCGTATTCGGCGCGGTCGACCAGGTTGTATTCCGGCTGGATCACCTGGTATGCGGGCAGCCCGTCGCGCGCGCTGATGGCGGCGGCTTCGCGCAGGCGTGCGCCGCTGTAGTTCGACGCGCCGATGATGCGCACCTTGCCTGCGTCGATCAGCGTTTGATAAGCGGCGAGCGTTTCGTCGAGCGGGGCCGTGTCGGCGAAATCGCGGTGCGAGAAATACAGGTCGATGTAGTCGGTCTGCAGGCGGCGCAGTGAATCGTCGGCGGCCTTCAGGATGTTGTCCTTGCTCAGCCCCGCGCGCGCGGCGAGCGCGCCGACCTTGGTCGCGATCACGACCTGCTCGCGCTTGCCGGAGCGCTTGAGCCACTTGCCGATGATCGTTTCCGATTCGCCGCCGCTGTTGCCGGGCGCCCAGGCCGAATAGACGTCGGCGGTGTCGATGAAGTTGATGCCGGTATCGGCGAGCGCGTCGAGCAGCGCGAACGATGCGTTCTCGTCGACGGTCCAGCCGAAGACGTTGCCGCCGAAGGCGAGCGGTGAAACCTGGATGCTGGAAGTACCGAGGGTGCGATGTGCCATGTTCCTCTCCGATAACTGCAGGTAACGGGACTGAACTGCGGGATTGAACTGCGAGATGGGTCGGGGCGATCGCGGCGGGACGGCCGGGGGCGCGGTGCGCTTCCGCCGTGGTCGCGGGACACCGGACATTCTCGCCGATCGTTTCGATTCGTGCAGGCGGCGTGCCGCCGCGATGGTGGACGGCTTGCGGCAGATGGCGGATACCGTGTCCGCTACGTGAGCGCCCCGTGCGGCTACGTTCGATCGGGAGCGAATTTTTTTTGCGGCGGAGTGTACGACGGGAGTCAGTCAGGGTGCGCTGGCGGGGCGCCGACGCGGAGGGAAAGCCGGGCGGCAGGCCGCCGCCCGTTTGCAGAAGGTTCGGTCAGCGCAACTGCACGGCCGCGAGAAACAGCACCATCCCGCCGATCGCGCCATCCAGCACGCGCCACGCAACGGCCTTGCGGAACCACGGCGCGAGCAGCCGCGCACCGTAGCCGAGCCCGAGGAACCACACGACGCTGACGGTCATCGCGCCGATCGCGAACGCGAGCCGCGTGCCTTCCGGCTCGCGCGCGCCAGCCGTGCCGATCAGCAGGAACGTGTCGAGATACACGTGCGGGTTGAGCCACGTGAACGCGAGCGTCATCAGCACGATCGCGAGCGCGCCCTGCGGCGGCGGCGCGACCGCGTCGCCGCGCACGTCGAGCGTGTCGTGCCCCGGCTTGAACGCGCGGCGCAGCGCGTTGATGCCGAACCACGCGAGATACGCGAGACCGACGTACAGCACCGCGTGGACGAAGGTCGGATAGCGCTCGACGAGCACCGACGCGCCGCCGACGCCCGCGCCGATCAGGATCATGTCGGACAGCGCGCACAGCAGCACGATCTTGCCGACATGCGAGCGCATGATGCCTTGCCGGAGCACGAACGCGTTCTGCGCGCCGATGGTAACGATGAGCGACGCGCACAGGGCCACGCCGTGAGAAAAAGCGATCCAGTTCATGATGGGGAATTGACAGCAGTAGACGGGTGAATCGGTTGGCGCTAGTCTGCGGTCAGCCCTCGAATAAGAGAAGCTAATTCACCTAATGTCGATTAAGGAAATCTAATGCTGGACTACGCGTTGCTCGACGCCCTCGCGGCGGTGATCCGGCACGGCTCGTTCGAACGGGCGGCCAAGGAGCTGAACGTCACGCCGTCGGCGGTGTCGCAGCGCGTGAAACTGCTGGAGGAGCGCGTCGGCAGTGTGCTGGTCAAGCGCGGGCAGCCGTGCATCGCGACGACGTCGGGCGCGCTGCTGTGCCGGCATACGGAGCGCGTGCAGTTGCTCGAGGCCGAACTGGGCGGCCGGATGCCGGCATTGCCGGGCCAGATCGCGAGCGCATGGCCGACGCTGCGCGTGGCCGTGAACGACGACAGCGTCGCGACGTGGTTCATCGACGCGGTCGGGCCGTTCTGCACGGAGCGCGAGACGCTGCTCGACCTCGTGATCGACGATCAGGACTACACGGCCGCGCGCATTCGCGACGGCAGCGTGCAGGGCGCGGTAACCGCGCAGGCCGAACCGATCCAGGGATGCAGGTCGACGCGGCTCGGGCGCATCCGCTATCGCGCGGTATGTTCGCCGGCGTTTCACGATCGCTATTTCGCCGAGGGCATTACGCGCGATGCGCTGCGCCGCGCGCCGTGCGTGATGTTCAATCCGAAGGACGGGCTGCAGGCGCGTTTCATCCGGCGCGTGACGCGCGCGGAGCTCGATCCGCCGCAACACTGGATCCCGCACGTCGCCGGTTATCTGCGCGCGTGCGAAACGGGGCTGGGATGGGGCATGTGCCCGGACCGGATGGTCGATCGCCAACTGGGCGCGGGCGAACTGGTCGACATGTCGCGCGGGCGGACGGTCGACATCGAGCTTTACTGGCAGAGCTGGCGCCTGTCGATCGGCTGGCTCGACGATTTCAGCGCGGCGCTGAAGGCGCGCGCCGCGCTGTTTCTCGACTGATCGCGGCGGAGCAGGCGTGCGGCGCGTATTACACGCACCGAGCCGGGTCAGACGTGATGCAGGCCGTCGAAGTCGACGATTTGCACGTGGCGGCCCTGCATTTCGATCAGCCCGCGCTTCTGGAACTTCGACAGCGTGCGGCTGACCGTTTCGAGCGTCATGCCGAGGTAGCTGCCGATGTCTTCGCGCGTCATCCGCAGGTTGAATTCCGATGGCGAGTAACCGCGCTTCAGGTAGCGCTGCGACACGTCGAGCAGGAACGCGGCGACACGTTCTTCGGCATTCAGCGAACCGAGCAGCATCGTCTGCGACGTTTCGCGCACGATCTGTTCGCTCATCAGCTTGTGCATGCGCAGCTGCATCGTGCCGGCTTCCGAGCACAGCGACTTGAGCGCGCTGTACGGAATCACGCAGACCGAGCTGTCTTCCAGCGCGACCGCGGTGCGCGGGTGCGTGTCGTCGCAGATGCCGTCGAGGCCGAGCGCTTCGCCGGCCAGGTGCAGGCCGGTGACCTGTTCGCGGCCGTCATGGCGCGTGGCGACGGTTTTCAGCGAACCCGAGCGCACGGCGTACAGGTTGTCGAACGCGTCGCCTTCGCGGAACAAGGCTTCGCCGCGCTTGACCGGGCGCGCCGCGCAGATGACCGATTCGAGGCGGCTGAGCGCCTCGGGTGCGAGGCCCTGCGGCATGCACAGATGACGCATTGCGCACGACGAGCAGTGCGGGGCCTGGCGGGGTGCCCAGCTGCCTGCATGGGAATGGGCCGCGGGGCGTGTGGCGACGGGCGTCAGCATGATCGTTTACTCCGGCGTTGAATCGACGGAATCATTGTCCCACCGCAAGTTGGCGCTGTCGGGTGACAAAACGTCGCGACCGCGCGCGCATGCCGCGCGGCGTCGCACCGGCATCCGTGCATGCCGGACAATCGCGTGTGCACGGGGTGCGCGCCGAGATGCTCAGCTCTCCTGCTCATCTGTGTGCGAAGCGGCCGGGATCAGCAGCACCGGCAGCGTTGCATGGCGCACGCACTGCTCGGCGATGCTGCCGAGCACGAGGCGGCGGAAACCGCGCCGGCCGTGCGTGCCGAGCACGAGCAGATCGGCGCCGAACGCCTTCGCGCCGTCGAGGATCAGCGTCGATACGTCGTTGAGCGACGACGCTTCGCTCATCAGCGTCTTGCCCTTCACGCCCGCCGCCTGCATCAGCTTCGTGAACTCGGCCGCGAGCGCGTTGCCCTGCGCGACGAGCTGGTCGCGCAGCACGGACGGATCGTAGCCGGGCACGTTGTAGTAGATCGCGGCGTTCTCGACGACGTAGAACGCCTGCAGCTCCGCGCCGTGCTCTTTCGCGAGTGCGAGTGCGGCATCGAATGCGTGGCGGGACGTGTCGCTGCCGTCGATGGCAACCAGAATACGCGTGTACATAGTGTCTCCGAGTGGCGGGTTAAACGGAAGTCGGCCGAACGGCCGGGCAGGCCGCGCGTTGCTGCGAGGCAGAGTAAACCAACGGCAGGGACTTTGCAGCGCCGTGCCGGTCGTATCGATCGGCACGCGCGATCGCGGCGCTTGCATCGTCGCTGCGGTGCGGGCCATCGCGAGCGATGCGCGCGTCGCATGTTGCGCCGCGTGACGGACGAGGTGGGTCGCGCGTCGCGTCGACCGTCCGGGCGGTGCGTTGCGGGAATCTGCGGCGAGGCGGCGGCGCACGCGCACCGTGCGGATACCGCATCGTTGCCAACGGCGGCCGCACCGGCGTCGCGCGATGGCGCGACATGCAGTGCCGTCCGCCGATGCATGACAACGTCCGCTTCGGCGAATCCCGCGCGCATGCGTCCATTGAACCGCAACCGCACCGCGAGCGCCCTGATTTCGATCAACATCGATGCATTCACATCGATCGAAAGTCGCGGTGCGCCCGCGCGTCGTCGCGAGCCGGCGCCGGTATCGATACCGATACGGCACATCAGGCGTGCGCACCGAACACGAGTCGCGCACGCGCGGGCCTTCGGCTGGCGCGTCACGCCGGCAAACGAACGATCGATTCAAACGCCGCACGCTATCTCGGCACCGCGGCGATCTCGATCACGCGTTCGGGGCGGCGTCCGTGTCCGGGCCAGTACGCGCTGCCGTACATCCGGTGAACCGGGCCGAACAGTGCGTCGCCTTTCTGCGGCGGCGCATCGAAACCTTTCTCGATCACCGTGTAGCCGGCCCGCAGCGCGAACGCCGGATGATTGCCGCCGGGTCGGCTGTCGAAGCCCGCGAAGCCGTCGCCGGCTTCGGGCATCGCGTTGACGAGCGACGCGTTGCTGCGCGTGACCTGGTCGGGCGAGATCGCGCCGCCGGCTGCAAGACGCGACGCCTCGCGGTTCTTGCCGTCGGTGTCGACGGTGCTGTCGTGCGTGTCGTCGTTGTCGAGTTCGATACTGCGCGGACGCGCGGTGTGCGCTTGAGCTGACGATTCCATCGCGGCTCTCCTGGCGGCGAAGCGCTCCGGATCTTAGCAAGTCCCGTTCCGGGCACGACGGGGAAAAGGCGCGCGGGCGATCGCCGCGGTCGCGTGACGCGCACTGATTTGTCATGATTTATTTGAGCTAGAACACCCGTTTGCTACAGAGTATGATTCTTTTCCTGCGAAGCGGCGACAGGGAAAGCGACCTCGCCGCCTCTACCCGCACCGGGGGCCGCAGCACCCTTAAAGACGGGTAGTGAACAACAAAGCAAGGGACTAGAGGTGGCGGATTCATGCAAGCGACTACTGCGTTCACGCACCGCGGTTATCTGTTGAATTGCGCGCCCGCGCGCACCAGTGACGGGTCGTTCAAGCCCTATGTCGTGATCTCCCGATCGAGCGACGGGGAACTCGTGGCCAATCGTTTTTTCCCGATCGAACTCCAGTTCAACGACGAAGGCGACGCGATCGCGCACGCGCGCGACTGGGCCGTGCGTTGGATCGACGCGAGCAGCATCACGATCTGACGCCGTCGCGCACCGGCAGGATTGGCCATCCGGCCGACCCGCCGCGGGCCGCTGCCGGACGAAAAACGCGGTAATCTTGCGGAACCCGTCACTTTATTAGCGGCCGTGCCACTCCGCGCGGCTGCCTGCATTGGCATATGTCGACATCACCCGCCCGTCAGTGGGGCCTCGAAGAAATCGTCGCCGGTTTGCGCGAGTCGCGCGAGGAACTCCATCGCACGCGTCATCCGCGCGGCATTCGCGAACTGCCGTCGCGCGACGCGATCTGCAAGATCGTCACCGGCCTGCGCGCGTCAATGTTTCCGACACATTACGGTGCGCCCGATCTTACCGATGAGAGCGTCGACTATTACGTCGGCCATACACTGGAAAGCACGCTGCGCGTTTTGTCCGAGCAGATTCGCCGCGCGCTGCCGTTCCTGCCCGAGCATGCGGACACGCCGTTCGCGGAGCTCGACGAGCGCGCATTCGAGATCGCGCGGGAATTCGGGCGGGAGTTGCCGGCGATCCGCGCGCTGCTGGTCAGCGACATCCAGGCTGCGTATGCCGGCGATCCGGCCGCGCAGCACATCACCGAAATCCTGCTGTGCTACCCCGGCGTGCTGGCGATGATGCACCATCGGCTCGCGCATGCATTGCACCAACTCGGCGTGCCGCTGCTCGCCCGGTTCATCAATGAAATCGCGCACTCGGCTACCGGCATCGACATCCACCCGGGCGCGCAGATCGGCCCGAGCTTCTTCATCGACCATGGCACCGGTGTCGTGATCGGCGAAACCGCGATCATCGGCGAGCGCGTGCGCGTGTACCAGGCCGTCACGCTCGGCGCCAAGAGTTTCCCGGCCGACGGCGAAGGCACGCTGGTCAAGGGCAACGCGCGGCACCCGATCGTCGAGGACGACGTCGTGATCTACGCGGGCGCGACGATTCTCGGCCGCGTGACGATCGGGCGCGGCTCGGTGATCGGCGGCAACGTGTGGCTCACGCACAGCGTGCCGCCCGGCACGAGTGTCGCGCAGGGCAAGGTTCGGGAAGGCGGGAGCGCCGAGAAGCCGTAACGCGGTGCGCGAACGCACGCGCGTCGCTCTGCGCAACGCAATGGATGAGGCGGAGTGGTCGGCGGCCGGGCCGCTGTCGGGCGTGAGCGGGGCGAAGCCCGCTCGGCTCGGCGCATGGAGGCGGCGCGCAGCCCGTTCGACCCGGCGCATGAAGCCGGCGCGCGGCCCCGTTCGACCTAGCGGATGAAGGCGGCGCGCAGCCGCCGTTCATCGAAGCCTCAGTGCTTGCCGGCCGGCGAGCGGTGCTTGTACAGCACGTCCTGGTCGACGCGGATCAGGTTCTGCCCCGCATCGACGACGAAATCCACGCCGTTGTACGCGCTGCCCGTGAGCAGCAGGATCGCGCTCGCGACGTCGTCGGGGCCGGCGATGCGCGCAAGCGGCGTCGATGCGCGGCTCGCGTGTTCGAAGTCGGCCTGCGTCTGGTCATCGCTCGGCAGCATCAGCCCTGGGAACACCGCGTTCACGCGCAGCACCGGCGAGGCCGACAGCGCGAGCATCTGCGTGAGGTTGCCGAGCGCGGCCTTCGCGACCGTGTAGCTGAAGTGGTCGCGGTGGAAGTTTTCCTTGATCTTCTGGTCGACCACGTTGACGACGACGCCCTGCGTGCCGGCCGCGCGGGCGCGCTCGTGGAACGCGCGCGTGAGCAGGATCGGCGCGCGGCAATTGACGGCCCACGCCTGGTCGAACGCCGCGAGGTCGAAGCTCGGGAAGTGGTCCTGCCAGAACACCGACGCGTTGTTGACCAGCACGTCGAGGCGGCCGAAGCGCGCGTAGACCTGGTCGATCAGCGCGGTGATCTGCGCGGCATCCGACAGGTCGGCCTGCAGCGCGACCGAATCGTGCCCGCGCTCGGCGATCGTGCGGGCGGCTGCTTGCGCGGCATCGGCCGAGCGGTCGTAGTGCACCGCGGTGCGATAGCCGTGCGCGGCGAAATACTCGGCGAACGCGCGCCCCGCCCGGCGCGCGGCGCCGGTCACGAGCACGACGGGCGCGTTCGCCGCTTGCTTCGTAGACTGCATTACGTATTCGTCAGGTTGACTGAAGAAGGATTCGCGACGATCGACAGGAATTCGCGCCGCGTCGACGGATCGGTGCGGAACGTGCCGAGCATGCGCGACGTGACCATTTCGACGCCTGGCTTGTGGATGCCGCGCGTCGAGATGCACTGGTGCGCGGCTTCGAGAATCACGCCGACGCCCTTCGGCTGCAGCACGTCGAACAGCGTGTCGGCGATCTGCACGGTCATTTTTTCCTGGATCTGCAGACGCTTCGCGAACGCATCGACGAGGCGCGCGAGCTTCGAGATGCCGACGACGCGATGGTTCGGCAGATACGCGACGTGCGCACGGCCGATGATCGGCACCATGTGGTGTTCGCAGTAGCTTTCGAAGCGGATGTCCTTCAGCACGATCATCTCGTCGTAGCCGTCGACTTCGCTGAAGGTGCGCGCGAGGATGTCGCGCGGCTCGAGCGCGTAGCCGGCGAAGAACTCTTCGTACGCGCGCACGACGCGTGCGGGCGTGTCGAGCAGGCCTTCGCGCGCGGGATCGTCGCCGGCCCAGCGCAGCAGCACGCGAACGGCATCCTCGGCTTCTTCCCGGCTCGGCCGCGATGCGCCCGGCTCGGGCGGCGCGGTTTTCTTTCCGTTACCCATCTAGTGGCTCCATCGAATACAGCCGCCCGTGGCGGCGCGATCCGGCCATTGTTTCATGCTTTCGCGGGTCGTGCGTGCGGGCCGCCGCCGCTCGCCGCTTACCGGCCGTCCGGCTGCATTCACTTCGGCCATTCGTCCTGCTCGTCGTTGAACAGCGACGCGACGACGCCGCGCAGCCACGCGGTGCGCGGGTCGTTGTGGAACTTGCGATGCCAGTGCTGCTTCAGGTCGAAGCGCGGCAGCGGCAACGGCGGCTCGACCGGCACGATGAACGCATGCTCGGCCGCATACGCATAGCCGATCGCGTGCGGCACCGTCGCGATCAGGTCGGTGCGGCTCAGGATGAACGGCAGGCTCATGAAGTGCGGCGTCTCGAGCACCGCGCGGCGCTGCATGCGCTGCTTCGCGAGGTACTTCTCGAGCACCTCCTGGCTGCGCCCCTCGGCGCGCACCACCGCGTGGCCGCACGACAGGAACTGCTCGGCGGTGAACGGGCGCGCCTGTTCGAGCGGATGACCGCGTCGCATCAGGCAGACGAACCGGTGCGTGAACAGACGCTGCTGGAAGAAGTTGTTGCCGTCGAGATCGGGGAAGTAGCCGACGGCGAGATCGATCGAACCGGCTTCGAGCCCGCGGCCGACTTCGTCGTGCGCGAGCGAGACCGAGCGCAGGTTTGCATACGGCGCGCGCGTCGCGAACGCCTGCAGCAGTTTCGGCAGGAACACGATCTCGCCGACGTCCGACAGCGCGATCGAGAACGTGTGCGTGCTCGCCGCCGGGTCGAAGTCGTGCGGCGCGACCAGGCCGCGCTCGATCTGCGCGAGCGCGTCGCGCGCGGCGGGCAGCAGTGCGAGCGCGCGCGGCGTCGGCTCCATCCCGCGCGACGTGCGCACGAACAGCGGATCGCCGAAATACGCGCGCAGCCGGCCGAGCGCCGTGCTCACGCGCGGCTGGCTCACGCCGAGCAGGTCGCCGGCGCGGCTCACGTTGCGCGTGTCGTCGAGCGCGACGAGGTACGGAATCAGGTTCAGATCGAGCGGTTCCATCGCCAGGGCCAGTATCTTAAAAACGCATACAACATATCTCCTGAATCGCGTTGCCGCATAGTCGGGAAAGCGCTCAAATGTGTTCCATTACTCGAACCAATGTTCTGGAGACGAACAATGCGTACCCAAGTCGCGATCATCGGCGCCGGTCCGTCCGGCCTTCTGCTTTCCCACCTGCTGCGCCTGCAAGGCGTCGATTCCATCCTCGTCGAAGCGCGTTCGCGCGAATACTGCGAGAACCGCATCCGCGCCGGCGTGCTGGAGCAGGGCACGGTCGACACGCTGAACGAAGCCGGCCTCGGCGACCGGATGCGCCGCGAAGGGCTCGAGCATCACGGGATCGAGCTGCTGTTCTCCGGCCGGCGCCATCGCATCGACCTCAGCGGCCTGACCGGCGGCCGCGCGATTACCGTCTACAGCCAGCATGAAGTCGTGCGCGACCTGATCGCGGCCGGCGACGCGCATGGCCACCAGATGCACTTCGAAGTCAGCGACGTCGCGCTGCACGACGTCGAAAGCGAGCACCCGTTCGTCACGTTCAAGCACGCGGACGGCCGCGCCGACCGCATCGACTGCGACTACATCGCCGGCTGCGACGGCTTCCACGGCATCGCGCGGCAGACGATTCCGGCCGAGCGGCTGAATACGTTCGAGCGCGTCTACCCGTTCGCGTGGCTCGGCATCCTCGCCGACGCGGCACCGTCGCTCGACGAGCTCGTCTATGCGCATCACGCGAACGGCTTCGCGCTGTTTTCGATGCGCTCGCCGACGGTCACGCGCCTGTACCTGCAGTGCAAGCCCGACGAGAACCTCGCCGAATGGTCCGACGCGCGGATCTGGGACGAACTGCACACGCGCTTCTCGAACGACACCGGCTGGACGCCGACCGAGGGCCGGATCACGCAGAAGAGCGTGACGCCGATGCGCAGCTTCGTGTCGGAGACGATGCAGCACGGGCGGCTGTTCCTCGCCGGCGACGCCGCGCACATCGTGCCGCCGACCGGCGCGAAGGGGATGAACCTGGCGGTGGCCGACGTCCGCGCGCTGTCCCGCGCGCTGGGCGCGCGCTACCGGAACGGCGACGCGACGCCGCTCGAGCGCTATTCGGCGACCTGCCTCGAGCGCGTGTGGCGCGCCGAGCACTTCTCGTACTTCATGACGAACATGCTGCATGCGTCGCCGGACGACACGCCGTTCGTCAACCGGCTGAAGCTCGCGGAACTGAAATACGTGACCCGCTCGCGGGCCGCCGCGCAGTCGCTGGCCGAAAACTACGTCGGCCTGCCGTTCGACGATGCGGCGACCCCCGAGGGATCCCGCCTTGACAACGCGCTGTGCGCGACTCTATGATCGGCCCATCGTTCGCTAATCGAATCTCGGTTCGAATAGCGAACAAAAGCCGAGGGTCGACTAAGGCCTCCGGCGCGGCACGCGCGACGCGCGTGTCCCCTCGACAGGCCGCGCATCGTGCCGCGGGTTCGTATCAGGAAGAGACATGGTCAACAAGATTTTCGAATCGCTTCAATCGGCGGTCGCGGACGTCCACGACGGCGCGACCATCATGATCGGCGGCTTCGGCACGGCAGGCATGCCGTCCGAGCTGATCGACGCGCTGATCGAGCAGGGCGCGCGCGGCCTGACGATCGTCAACAACAACGCGGGTAACGGCGAGACGGGCCTCGCGGCGCTGCTCAAGGCGAAGCGGGTGCGCAAGATCATCTGCTCGTTCCCGCGCCAGAGCGACTCGCAGGTGTTCGACGCGCTGTACCGCGCCGGCGAAATCGAGCTGGAGCTCGTGCCGCAGGGCAACCTCGCGGAGCGCATCCGCGCGGCGGGCGCCGGCATCGGCGGCTTCTTCACGCCGACGGGCTTCGGCACGAAGCTCGCGGAAGGCAAGGAAACGCGCGTGATCGACGGCAAGTCGTACGTGTTCGAGACGCCGATCCACGCCGATTTCGCGCTGGTGAAGGCGTACAAGGGCGATCGCTGGGGCAACCTCGTGTATCGCAAGACGGCGCGCAATTTCGGGCCGATCATGGCCAGCGCCGCAAAGGTCGCGATCGTGCAGGTGTCGGAAGTCGTGCCGCTTGGCGGGCTGAACCCGGAACACATCGTGACGCCGGGCATTTTCGTGCAGCGCGTCGTCGAAGTGCCGCAGGCCGCGCATGCGGCCGAGCTGGCCGCCGAACGTGCCGCATCCCAAGCCGCCTGAGGAGACCAAGATGAAACGACTGACCCGCGATGAAATGGCCAAGCGCGTCGCGCTGGACATCCCCGAAGGCGCGTATGTGAACCTCGGCATCGGCGTGCCGACGCTGGTGGCGAACCACCTCGACCCGAGCAAGGAAATCTTCCTGCACAGCGAGAACGGCCTGCTCGGCATGGGCCCGGCGCCCGCGCCCGGCGAGGAAGACGACGAACTGATCAACGCCGGCAAGCAGCACGTGACGCTGCTCACCGGCGGCGCGTATTTCCATCACTCCGATTCGTTCGCGATGATGCGCGGCGGCCATCTCGACTACTGCGTGCTCGGCGCGTTCCAGGTGTCGGCGAACGGCGACCTCGCGAACTGGCACACCGGTGCGCCGGATGCGATTCCGGCCGTCGGCGGCGCGATGGACCTCGCGATCGGCGCGAAGCAGGTGTTCGTGATGATGGAGCACCTGACGAAGCAGGGCGAGAGCAAGATCGTCGCGGCGTGCTCATATCCGGTGACCGGCGTGCAGTGCGTGAGCCGCATCTATACGGATCTCGCCGTGCTCGACGTGACGGCCGACGGCCTCGCGGTGAGCGAGATCTTCACCGACCTGTCGTTCGACGAACTGCAGAAGCTGACCGGCGTGCCGCTGATCGACGCGACGCGCAAGGCCGCGGCCTGACCCGCGAGCGTGCCGGCCCGCTCGCTCGAGCGCACGCCGGCACGCTTGGGTAGACAATAGGCGCACGCCGTTTCCCCTACTCTGATGCCATGCTCGAAGACAGCGCCCGCCTGACCTCCCTCATCTGCGGCACCGAGCCGCTCAACCGGATCTGGTCGCCCCGCGCGACGATCCAGCGGATGCTCGACGTCGAAGCCGCGCTCGCGCGTGCACTCGCCGCGCAGCAGGTGATTCCCGCCGCCGCGGTCGCGCCGATCGAACGCGCATGCAATGCCGATCGGCTCGACGCCGATGCGCTTGCCCACGGCGCCGCGCTCGGCGGCAATCTCGCGATTCCGCTCGTCAAGCAGCTCACCGCGCAAGTGAAGGCCGACGACGCCGAGGCCGCGAAGTTCGTGCACTGGGGCGCGACCAGCCAGGACATCATCGACACCGCCACCGTGCTGCAACTGCGCGACACGCTCGACGTGCTCGAGCCGCTGCTCGACGGAGCGTGCGCGTCGCTCGCGACGCTTGCGCGCACGCATCGCGCGACGCCGATGATCGGCCGCACGTGGCTGCAGCAGGCGCTGCCGATCACGCTCGGCCTCAAATTCGCTCAATGGCTCGATGCGCTGCTGCGCCATCGCGCGCGCTTCGCCGCATTGCGCGAGCGCGTACTGGTGCTGCAGTTCGGGGGCGCCGCCGGCACGCTCGCGAGCCTGCGCGAACACGCGTCCGGCGTGAGCGCCGCGCTCGCGGCCGACCTGAAGCTCGCCGTGCCGGCCGTGCCGTGGCATACGCAGCGCGACCGCATCGCGGAAGCCGCGTCGTGCTTCGGCATGCTGACCGGTACGCTCGGCAAGATCGCGCGCGACGTGTCGCTGCAGATGCAGACCGAAGTCGGCGAACTCGGCGAACCGGCGGCCGCCGGCAAGGGCGGCTCGTCGACGATGCCGCACAAGCGCAACCCGGTCGGCTGCGCGGCCGTGCTGACGGCCGCGGTGCGCGCGCCGAACCTCGTCGCGACCGTGTTCGCGGGGATGGTGCAGGAGCACGAGCGCGCGCTTGGCGGCTGGCAGGCCGAATGGGACGCGCTGCCCGATCTGGCACGCCTGACCGGCGGCGCGCTCGCGCAAATCGCGCAGATCGTCGCGGGCCTCGACGTGAACACCGAACGCCTCGCCGCGAACCTCGATCTGACGCACGGGCTGATTCTCGGCGAAGCGGTAATGCTCGCGCTCGGCGACCGGATCGGCCGGCTCGATGCGCATCACGTCGTCGAGCACGCGTCGAAGGAAGCGGTGCGCACCGGCGCGACGCTGTTCGACGTGCTCGCCGCCGATGCGACCGTGTCTGCCCACCTGTCGCGCGACGCGCTCGCGCGGCTGCTCGATCCCGCACATTACGTCGGCGAGGCGCAGGCCTACGTCGACGCCGTGCTCGCGCTGCACGCGCGCGCGCAATAACCAGGAGAACATTGATGCCCTTCGCCACTGTCAACGGCGTGAAACTGCATTACCGGATCGACCGTGCCGCGCGCGACGACGCGCCGTGGCTCGTCTTCTCGAACTCGCTCGGCGCCGACCTGCAGATGTGGGCGCCGCAGATTCGTCCGCTCACGCAGCATTTCAACATCCTGCGCTACGACACGCGCGGCCATGGCCATTCCGAAGCGCCGGCCGGCTCGTACACGGTCGACCAGCTCGCGGGCGACGTGATCGGCCTGCTCGACCACGTCGGCATCGACCGCGCGCATTTCTGCGGGATTTCGATGGGCGGGCTGACGGGCGCCGCGCTCGCCGCGCGCTTCCCGTCGCGCATCGTGCGCGCCGTGCTGGCGAACACGTCGGCCAAGATCGGCTCGCCGGAAGTGTGGGCGCCGCGTGCGCAGAAGGCGCGCGCCGAAGGGATGGCCGCGCTGGCCGACGCCGTGCTGCCGCGCTGGTTTACCGACGCGTTCGTCGGGCGCGAGCCGCGACTGTTCGACGCGATCCGCGACACCTTCGTGCATACCGACAAGGACGGCTACGCGGCGAACTGCGACGCGCTGAACGCCGCCGACCTGCGCGAGGAAGTGAAGGGCATCGCGCTGCCGGTGCTCGTCGTGACCGGCGACAAGGACATGTCGACGCCGCCCGACCAGGGCCGTGCGCTGGCTGCCGCCATTCCCGGCGCGCGTCACGTCGAATTCGACGCCGCGCACATTTCGAACATCGAATGCACCGACGGTTTCAACCGCGCGCTGCTCGAATTCCTGACCGCATGAGGCACCGACGATGGATGAACAGGAACGTTACGAAGCAGGGATGAAGGTGCGCCGCGCGGTGCTCGGCGACGCGCACGTCGATCGTTCGATCGAGAACCGCACCGAGGTGACCGAGGAATTCCAGAACCTGATCAGCCGCTATGCGTGGGGCGAGATCTGGACCCGCGAAGGCCTGCCGCGTCATACGCGCAGCCTGTTGACCATCGCGATGATGGTCGCGCTGAACCGCGGCGAGGAGCTCGCGCTGCACCTGCGGGCCGCGCGCAACAACGGCGTGACGCGCGACGAGATCAAGGAAGTGCTGCTGCAGACCGCGATCTATTGCGGCGTGCCGGCCGCGAACTCCGCGTTCCATCTCGCGGACAAGATCTTCAAGGAACAGGATGGGGCCGCCTAGGTGGGGCCGCTTAATGCGGCTGAGCAACAGGCTGCATGACATGGCCGGCTCGCGCCGGACGTGACCCGATCGCGACGCCTGCCGCAGCCGGCAGGTGTCTCGACGAAGCATGACGCGCCGGCGGCGAATCGGCGCGCGCACAAGGAAACACGCGGCCAGGTGGCCGCGTTGTTCGTATCGGCGTTAAATGGGACCGCGGCAGCGCACAAGCGCCAGCTTCGGTCGACAAGGAGACTCGCGATGAATCGCGCACCTGTGGTCGATGTCCAGACCTTCATCAACGAGCAGCCGTTCGGCGGCTTTCAGTGGCTCGTGTTTCTGATGTGTTTCGTGATCGTGCTGCTCGACGGCTTCGATACGGCCGCGATCGGCTTTATCGCGCCGTCGCTGCTCGGCGAATGGAACCTCACCAAACCCGATCTTGCCCCCGTGCTGAGCGCCGCGCTGTTCGGCCTCGCGTGCGGCGCGCTGGTGTCGGGCCCGCTGTCCGACCGGCTCGGGCGCCGCTCGCTGCTGGTCGGCTCGGTGCTGCTGTTCGGCGCCGCGTGTTTTGCGTCCGCGTTTTCGACGACCATCGGACACCTGACGATTCTGCGTTTCGTTACCGGCGTCGGCCTCGGCGCCGCGATGCCGAACGCGGTCACGATGATGGGCGAGTTCTGCCCCGACAAGCGCCGCGCGACCGTGATCAACCTGATGTTCTGCGGCTTCCCGCTCGGTGCGGCGTTCGGCGGCTTTCTCGCCGCGTGGATGATCCCCCATTTCGGCTGGCGCAGCGTGCTGATGCTCGGCGGCGTGACGCCGCTGCTGCTCGGCGTGTTGCTGCTGCTGAAGATGCCCGAATCGGTGCGTTTCATGGTCGCGCACGGGAAGAGCGTGGACCGGATCCGCGCGACGCTCGCACGCATCTCGCGCGATGCGCTGAACGCCGGCTCGTTCGCGATGACCGAAGCGGCGCCGCAGACCGGCAGCCAGGGCCTCGGCGTCGTGCTGTCGCGCTCGTACATCGTCGGCTCGGTGATGCTCTGGATCGCTTACTTCATGGGCCTCGTGATCTTCTACGCGTCGATCAACTGGATGCCGATCCTGCTGAAGGATGCGGGCCTCACGCCGAAGAGCGCGACGCTGATTTCGGCACTGTTCCCGCTCGGCGGCGTCGGCGCCGTGCTGTGCGGCGTGCTGATGGACCGCTTCAACGCGAACCGCGTGATCGCCGTGTGCTACGCGCTGACCGCGATCAGCGTGTATGCGATCGGGCAGGCGGCGGGGAACGTCGGGTTGCTCGTGCTCGTCGTGTTCGTGGCCGGCGTGCTGATGAACACCGCGCAATCGTCGATGCCGGCGCTCGCCGCTGCGTTCTATCCGACCGAAGGGCGCGGCACGGGCGTCGCGTGGATGCTCGGTGTCGGCCGCTTCGGCGGGATCGCCGGCTCGTTCCTCGTGGCGGAGCTGACGCGCCGGCACTTCTCGTTCGCGGGTGTGTTCGCGACGATCGCGGTCGCAGGCCTGCTCGCGTGCGCCGCGTTGCTGATCAAGCAGCGAGCACGCCCGCACGGCGTCGCGCAGCCGGCCGGCAAGATCGAATCGCTCGGGCATTGAGCGGGAGCGGGGCCGGGGCGATGCGCCGGCCCTGCGTGTGCGGAGGTCGCTGCGGTGGGATGCAAGATGGCCGACACGCAACGACAGGACGGGTCGCTTCGGCGGCCCGTCGTCGTTTCGGCACATCGCGCCGTTACTCCTCGGCGTCGTGCTCCTTGACGAAGTTGCGCAGATACGCGCGCAGCGCGGCCTCCTGGCTGCGGTGATCGGCATGATTCGCGGCGCCCATCTCTTCCTCGTCGCCGAACAGCGTGGGCGGCGCGCAGTACGTACCCACTTCGATGTTTTCGCGCAGCACGCGGATGTCGTGCGTGAGCGGGTGATACTCGGCCGTCCAGTGCATGCCCTCGATGTGTTCGCCGGTTTTCAGCATTGGCTTCATCGACACTCTCCATGCAGCGACGGTGCGACCGCCGAAGCGGTTGCACGCGCCCGTACCAAAAGGGTACGCCTGCATGGGGCGAAGCTCAACGGGCGCGCGGTGAGTGCTTACTGCGGCAGCAGGTGCGCGACGAGCGGGTACAGCGACAGAACCAGCAGCACGGCCATCGTCACGTTGAAGATGCGCAGCGCGCGGCTGTTCGACAGGAAGCGGCGCAGGCCGAGGCCGAACGCGGCCCACAGGCTGATGCACGGGAAGCCGATCAGGATGAAGACGACGGCCATCCATGCGGCATTCATGCCGTAGTCGGCGGACAGGCGGATCGTCGTCGCGGCGGTCAGCACCATCATCCATGCCTTCGGATTGACCCACTGGAACGCGGCGGCTTCGAGGAACGTCATCGGCCGCGGCTTGGCGCCTTGCGCCTTCACTTCGCCCGACGTGCCGATGCGCCACGCGAGGTACAGCAGGTACGCGACGCTCGCGACTTCGAGGATCGTGTACAGGATCGGCACGCGGCGGAACACTTCGCCGAGCCCGAAGCCGACGCACAGCATCAGGATCGCGACGCCGATGCTGATGCCGAACAGGTGCGGCATCGTGCGGCGGAAGCCGAAATTGACGCCGGATGCGAGCAGCATCGTGTTGTTCGGGCCGGGCGTGATCGTCGTGACGAGCGCGAACAGCATGCCGGCGGGCAGCGCGCTCAGGGTGAGGAATTCCATCGCGGATTCTCCATTCGTGTTCGGGACTGGGATGGAGTCAGTGTAGCGACGGTTTTATGTACAGTACCGGTACAGTTTGTTTGACGATTGCCGGTACGGGGATTGGGGAATGGTGGGGCGGGTGGTTGGTGTTCCTGTCTATCAGTACATAGTTCAGCCCCGATCAATTCCGGACAATGACTCAGCGTTTACCCCTACAATACATTTTATTTAATTCTAGATAATCTTTCTAGAAAGAGGTGTCCCATGGGACGGACGGATCGCTAACGAGCGGTCAGGTTCCCGATCACAACGCTACGGAATGCTAATTTGTCTGCTCACGAGTGATGGGCTGTTCTGGCGAATACTCACATTCGAAAATGTCGCCAATGTCGAAACTTCGATAGGAGACGCCGCATGCATTTTTCAACAGCAACGCAGTTCAACAAGGGGCTCAAGCATATGAAATTTCAACTCAAACCCATCAACGCCGCACTGCCTCTCGCCTGCATCGCCATGGCCTGCGGTCAAGCTGCTCTCGCAGACGTGATCGTAAAGATCGGCAGCGCCGAACCGCTGACCGGCAACATTGCCCACATGGGTCAGGATGCGGCCGATGGCGCCAAGCTCGCGGTCCAGCAAATCAACAAGGCCGGCAATCTGGTGATCGGTGGCCAGAAGGTCGTCCTGGAAATCGAATCGCTGGATGACCAAGCCGATCCCAGGATCGGTACGAACGTCGCGCAGAAGCTGGCCGACGACGGCGTCGTGGCCGTGATCGGCCACCTGAACTCCGGCGTGTCCATTCCCGCGTCCAAAATCTACCGCGACAACGGTGTCACCCAGATCACCCCGGGCTCTACGAACCCGCAGTACACGCTGCAAGGCTACAAGACCGCCTTCCGCGTGATCGGTACCGACGCGCAGCAAGGCCCCGCGCTGGCCAAGTACGCTCAAAGCCAGAAGGTCAAGACGGTCGCCATCGTCGACGACGCCACGGCCTACGGGCAAGGCCTTGCGGACCAGTTCGAGAAGACCGCCAAGGCCGCAGGCATCCAGGTGCTGTCGCGTGACGCTACCAACGACAAGGCCACTGACTTCAAGGCCATCCTGACCAAGATCAAGGCCGAACGCCCCGACGCCATCATGTATGGCGGCGAGGACGCCACCGGCGGCCCGTTCGCCAAGCAGGCCATGCAGTTGGCAGTCTCCGCCAAGATCCTGGCGGGCGATGGTGTCTGCACGACCGACCTGGCCAGGCTCGCCGGCAGCGCCGCGGACAACCTGGTGTGCTCGGTCGCGGGTGGCGATCTGGCCGCAATGGCCGGCAGCGCCGCGTTCGCCAAGGAACTGAAGGCAGCGTACGGTCACGATCCGGTGGTCTACTCGCCGGTCGCATACAGCGCCGTCTACGTGATCGTTGATGCCATGAAACGCTCAAACTCGATCACGCGCGCCGGTATCCTGTCCGCCATGCCCTCGACGAATCTCAACACACTGATCGGCAATATCCGGTTCGACGAGCACGGCGACCTGAAGGACAGCTCCATCTCACTTTACAAGTATGTCAAAGGCAAGCGGACGCTGATCGGGGTCGAGAAAATGTAATGGAAGCAGGCCGACGCGGGAGCCGCGAAGCCCCCGCGCCCGCACGCGAGCGAGTGGATCTTTGCTGAAATCCTTGAATGGCCGCCGGCCCCGGCGGCGTTTTTGTCGTGCGCTCGGTATGAGGGCATGGCAAGCGGTGAATCGCGACCGTGATTGACAGAGAAAGATGCTCAAACGGGCCAGAAGGAGACGAGGCGCCGATCAGCGCCCAGCCGTTTCGCGGCGATTTGCACGGCCAAGCTCCGCTATGAGCCGAATTCGTGCCTTTGATGCGTTAAGACCGTCATAGCCTGCCGTGGTCAGGCCGAGATTGTGAGCGCGATCGTAAGCATATTTGGTTACGGCTGAATTGACCCGGAAACCATGGGCGCAGCGTGTTGATAGTACGACAGGGATATGCGCAGCGGCTTCGCTCAGCAATCGCTCGGACTGCGCCGAGAAGCCCCCTGCACCCTTGCCGGCCACGACGATACCGTCGAGTCCGGCGATATCCGGAAAGCCAACGAGTGACCCGAAGGTTTCCATGACGATCGCAACGCGGGCGCCGAGTTCGGATACGCCGAGTTCTGCGTAACTCTCGTCAACGATGCACGACCCCGTGAGCGCGACGATGTCGGCCTCGATGGAGCCGCGAATCGCTGTTTCCGGTCCGAAGGGCTGAATGGCCTGCGGCCATACCTTGACGATCGAGACCGGATCGAAAATCCGTCCGGCGAAGGCCACGAGGACGCTCGCGCCCTTCGGCATGACCCGTGCCAGGTTTGCAGAGTCCGCCAGATTGCGCGGACCATCTGCGTTGGCATTACCGCCGGGGATCGCCGCACCGGTCAAGACGACAGGCCGGTCGCGATCAAAAAGCAGAGCGGCAGCATAGGCGACATCTTCCATTGCGTCAGTGCCGCAGCACATGACGAAAGCCTCGCTCTCGCGATCCTGCCGCATGACATCACGAGCGTGGCAAAGTGAGGCGAAAGTCAGATCGCAGCTATCGACAGGATCGATGTCACGTCCGATCCAGTCTGCTTGACCGCTCAATACGATCAGATCGCGTGCCAATAGACGCTTGATCGTCCCATCAATCTGATAGCTTTCCGTGATGGTGCCGCCGCAATTGAGGAGTCCGATTTTCATTGAATTTGACCTTTAGACAGGAGTGTCGAGAATGTCCGAGTACATATCCGCGATGGCTCCGGCGTTCTTGATACCCGTGCCTGTCAGGAGGACAACCGTTTCCTCTCGCGCCCGAATCGCCCCAAGTTGCCCGAGCCGATCAAATCCTGCAACCGCAGTTGCCGAAGTCAGCTCCGGCAGCAGGCCTAGTCGCGCAATCCGCCGGAGCGCTTCGGCGATTGCTTCTTCTTCCACAGCCACGGTCGTGCCACCCGTATCTCTGACAGCGTTGACTACCTGCGCCAGCCGTAGAGGATGGGCGATGGCCGTCCCCTCGGAGACCGTCTTTCGCACCTCGCGCGGAACGGGAGTCGTGACGCCCGCCTGGAAGCTGGCATCGATAGGAGAGCAGTTCAATGGCTGGCAAACGAAGAGCTTGGGCATTTTGTGAATCTGGCCCGCGCGCATCAGTTCCGAGAACGCCAGATAACAGCCGAGTACATTGCTGCCCGCGCCTGCAGGCATGACGATATTGTCCGGCGCCTCGAAGTTGAGATCCTCCCAGATCTCGTAGCCGACCGACTTGGTCCCTTCGAGGAAAAATGGCTGCCAATTGTGGCTGGCGTAGAAAATGCTCGCGGACTGCCGGACGGCCTCATCCTCACACGCCTGTCGAGGCCCGTCGACCAGTTGTACCTCCGCCCCATAGGCTCGCATCTGGGCGATCTTCGCGGGCGACGCGTATGCGGGCGCCAGAATCTTCACGCGCATGGCGCCTGCAGCACCATAAGCCGCCACCGACGCTCCGCCATTGCCAGAACTGTCCTCCAGAACCGACGTGATACCTTGTTGCCGTAACATCGAGAGCATCACCGTGGTGCCGCGATCCTTGAAGCTGCTTGTCGGGCTAAACCACTCCAGCTTGAAATGCGGCCGGTGGTCGCCCCACGTCTTCTGGATCAGAGGGGTGCACCCTTCCCCCATGGAGATGGGAGCGACGATCTCGACTGGAAGCGATGCGCGATAGCGCCATTGAGAGCGAAGGTGTCGGTCAATGTCATCCCGGGAAATTCCAGCCAGCGGCGAGATCAGGAGCGGTCTGCGGTCGTCCGAACACCACCGAGGCGTGTCTAGGGGATAAGTGGTGCCGCTGAGCGGCTCAACATAGTGCGGTTTCACGTTTTCCGACTCCTCGTTGGCACATACCGGATCGCTGCAAGAGCAAGACGATGATGGCTGTGACGTTGGCGGTGTTACGGTAAGGCAATTGATTGACGAAAATCTGTCCCTTGGCGAGCCAAACGCAAGGAGTCCTTGGCTTCGGCGAATCATCGGCAGAAGCCGCGATGGGCCGCGTGCGGTGGTCGCACCGGGCCGTGCGATGAAGGCGAGCATGCACGGTGCGAGCCATCATCGCGGATCGTCCGGATTCCGGGTCCAGGCCGGGAGCGGTCACCACGGCCACGCCACGGTGACGCCGACGCCGAGTTTAGTGGCGCGGCGGTGGATCAATCGAGCAACGGTCAAATCCTGCAAGGCTAGGCCAGTCATGTCGAACACGCTGATACCGAAGATACCGCCTTTGCTCAGTTGCTCGCGCACGACCGGAAATACGCGGCCCGCGCGCTGTCCGTGCAGTTCGAAAGCCTCGCGCACCACCGCGATCACGTCGTCCGGGACGAGCAATTGATCGACGACATGCTTGTTGACGAGAAGTAGCGTGGCGTCATTTGACATCGCTGTACACCGTTGCGCGAGAGACGCCCAGATAGACGGCAATGGTGTCCATCGCCCGACGGACCTCGAGCAGGCCGGCCGCCTTGAGCTCCTTCAGGAGCGAGCGGCGGTCCTCCGGCTTGAGCGAGCGCGGTGTCGACGCCATGCGTGCGGCGAACGCGTCGATACGGGTGCGAATGAGATCGGCGCTAGCGGGGTCCAGCGATTCCCTGGCAGGCGTGGTGCCCTCGACCGCCATGAAGCTGCTCAGCATGTTCTGAAACCCTCGGAACAGCGTGAGGTCGACGTTCATGCACAACGCGGCAATGTAGTCGCCTTTGGAGTCCTTGATGCCGATGGAAGTGCTCTTCACCTGGCGGCCATCCGCGAACTGATTCGGATAGTTGGCGATGATCGGCTCGTAGGCAGCGTCCATGATCCGCGCAAGCCCCAGTTCAGTCGCGGGTTGCCCGACTTCTCGACCTGACAGATTGTTGTGGATCGCGAGCACCGCGTGCTCCGGGTCGAGGAGGTCATGGACCACGACCTCGGTAAATGGGGCGAAGGTCTGGGCCAGCCCTTCCGCGACCTGTTTGATCTGCCCAAGCAGTAGCTGCTGTTCGGGAGTCTTCTTCGGCATGTTGGGTCCAGTGATTTTCTTTGGCATGCTGGGCAGTTTGGCCATAACTAGACGTTTTGTCAAACTCATAACAATCCGTCTAGATGAAAATCCCGATCATTCCACCTGCATTTGCCCGGCGGCGTGGCGATGCTCGCGACGCTCGTCACCGGTATCGCGCTCGCGGTGTTTGCGGTCGCGGGTGGGCGACTGTGCGATCGCTTTGGCCGACGCACGGTGCTGATATGACCACGCGTGGCGTTGCTCTTGCTGATCTTTCCCGCGCTGAGCCTGATCGTCTCGCATCCGACGCCGCTAGTATTCCTGAGCACCATTTCGGTTCTCTCCGCACTCCATGGAATGAGCGGTGCGGCGCTGATCGTAGAGAGCTTTCCTTCGCAGGTTCGCTCGACGGGTTTCTCGATCGTGTATGCAGTCGCAGTGTCGCTTTTCGGCGGTACCGCGCAACTGATCATCACTTGGCTAATCGGCACGACTGGCAATCCGCTGTCCCCTGTCGCGTATCTGCTTGCGGCGAACGCTATCTGCATCGGCGCTGGCTTCATGGCTGCCGAAACGAAACCGGCTCGCGCTGCCCAGTAATACGAGTTGCCTGCACACGCCGCATCCAGCCCGACTGCTTCACTTCTTCCTTGGAACATGCTTGTTTCAGCTAGTGTGATCAGCCTCGATACCGTGACGACGGAAGGTCGCTCGCGTGATATCCGGTTCCGTATCAATTGATCGATAAAGATCATATCTTGACCAAAAAATTATGCAAAGAGAGACTGCCGACCAGTCAAGAGCGTTACCAAACCGTTATGCCGTCGGCACTTTGCGGCAGCGCGATGGTGATGAAAAAAATAGGTCAATCCTGATACGGAGACACTTCTCAGCGCTGTTTCGCACATTCGATGAAACGCGCTGGTCGATCACACCATGTTCGATTTCCAACTCGTTCTCAAGTACTTGCCAATGCTGGTTGAAGCAGCCGGCGTTACGGTACAACTGACGCTGCTCGCGACTGTGTTTGGTCTCGCGATAGGCCTTGGTGCCGCGCTCGGAAAACTGTCGCGACATCGCATACTGCGCGATGCAATGAGCGCGTATATCTGGCTGATTCGCTCGACGCCCCTGCTCGTGCAACTCTTCATCATCTATTTCGGTTTGCCGCAGTTTGGGATCGAACTGTCGCCGTTTGCGTCCGGCGTGATCGGACTCGCACTCAACGTGGGTGCGTACAACGCGGAAACGATTCGTGCAGGCATCCTCTCGATCCCGCACGGGCAAATAGAGGCGTCCCGCTCACTCGGCTTCGGAGCGGCACGGACGATGCGTCTTGTCGTTCTGCCGCAGGCGCTGAAGCTGATCGTGCCGCCGCTCGGCAACAACCTGATCATCCTGACCAAGGACACGTCACTCGTGTCGACGATCACGCTTGCGGAGCTGTTCATGCGCACGCAGCAGCTCGTCGGTGCGACCTTCAAGCCATTCGAACTCTACTTTGCCTGCGCCATGATCTATGCATTGTTGACGACCGGCACGAGCCTGCTGCTGCGCCAGATGGAACGACGCCTGATCCTGAAGGGAGGTCGCGCATGACACGGTCGGAACCACAGATCGCGCTGCGCGACATTCACAAGACTTACGGGGCGCTCGACGTTCTAAAGGGCATTTCGCTCGACGTTCACAAGGGCGAGGTCGTCGTGCTGATTGGCCCGAGCGGCTCGGGCAAGAGCACGCTGCTTCGCTGCGTGAATCATCTTGAAACGCCGACGGCGGGTGAGGTGCGAGTGCTGGGCAGCCTCGTCAACGATCCGCGTCGTAGCCATCGCGCTCAAGAGCGCTACCTGAATGCGATGCGCATGAAAGTCGGCATGGTGTTTCAGCACTTCAACCTGTTTCCGCACCTGACGGTGCTCGAAAACCTGACGCTGGCACCGATGCAGCTGCTTGGGCTGGGCGCGTCACAGGCGCGTGACGAAGCGCGCGCGTTGCTGGACAACGTCGGCGTGCTCGACAAGCAGCACGTGTATCCGGGGAATCTGTCCGGTGGCCAGAAACAGCGTGTCGCGATCGCGCGGGCGCTCGCGCTGAAGCCGGACGCGATGCTGTTTGACGAACCGACGTCCGCGCTCGATCCGGAGATGGTCGGCGGCGTGCTGGCCGTGATGGAGCGCCTGGCAAAGGCGGGCATGACGATGATGATTGTCACGCATGAGATGCGCTTCGCCGAGCGTGTAGCCGACCGTGTCGTATTCATGGCGGACGGCCGAGTGGTGGAGGCGGGCCGTCCGTCTGAAATCTTCCATCAACCGTCGCATGAGCGCACGCAGGCGTTCCTCGCCGACATCCGCTGAGTGCGAGATAGCAATCACGCGTAAACCAAGCAAAGGACTTCAATGAGCGACTATCTCTTCTACCAGGCCGCCGTGCAACTGCCGACAATCGCGCGTGCGGAGGGCATCTATGCGTGGGATACCGGTGGCAAGCGCTATATCGACGCGTGCTCTGGTGCGATCGTCGCGCAGCTCGGACACGGACATCCGGCGATCCGTGACGCGATGCTCGCGCAACTCGACAAGGTCGCGTTCGCGTATCGCACCCAATTCGAAAACCAGCCGGCACTCGATCTGGCAGACAGGCTGATCGGCCTCGTCGGTGGGCGCTTCGATCGCGTGTTCTTCTCGAGTGGCGGCTCCGAGTCGGTCGAGTCGGCACTTAAGCTCGCACGACAGCACTGGGTGTGTATGGGCGAGCCGCAGCGTAACGTATTCATCGCTCGAAAGCCGTCCTATCACGGCTCAACGATGGGTGCGCTCGCGATGACCAGCTATACACCGCTGACGAAGCCATTTGAGCCCATGTTCCAGCTCTATCCGAAGATCGCGTCGCCGACGCAGTATCGGGTCCCCGACGGCAAGAGCGCCGAGCAGCATGCGCTCGACTGTGCAGACGAACTCGATGCAGCAATTCGGGAAGTCGGCGCGCACAACGTCGCGGCGTTTATCGCGGAGCCGATCGGGGGGGCGAGTACCGGCGCCGAGGTGCCGCACGACGTGTATTTCACGCGCATCCGAGAGATCTGCTCGCAGCACGGAATCCTGCTGATTCTCGACGAAGTGATGACGGGTGTCGGTCGCACGGGGCGGTGGTTCGGCTTCCAGCACTGGAACGTCGAGGCCGACATCCTGTGTCTCGCGAAAGGACTCGGTGCCGGCTACTATCCGACTTCCGCGATCGTCACGCGTGCGGAGCTGACCGATCCGATTCTCGCGGCGGGCGGCTTCCAGCACGGCTACACCTACGCGGGCAATCCGCTCGCGAGCGCGACGGCGCTCGCGGTGATAGACGTGATCGAGCGTGACGGGCTTGTCGAGAACGCTGCATCAACCGGTGAATATCTGCGGAGCCAACTCGCACAGCTCGCGGATAGATACGACTTCATCGGCGACGTGCGCGGCCGTGGCTTCCTGCTCGCGATCGAGTATGTGGCTGACCGCGCCGCAAAAACGCCGTTCGAGCCTTCGCTGAAGTTCGGCGAGCAGGTGACGCGAGTCGCACGCGAACACGGCGTGATTATCTATCCGCGCAAGTCGCTGATGGGCGAGACGGGTGACCATACGTTGATTGCGCCGCCGCTCATCACGACGCGTGCGCAATGCGACGAAATCGTCGCGGGGCTCGACGAAGCGTTCCGAGCAGTGGCGCGTTGAGGCGGGTGCAATGAGCAAACGCATGCAACTGGCCGATGCGATCGCGCAGATTCCGGATGGCGCATCGATCATGGTGGGCGGGTTCGGGTCGCCCGGTACGCCGTTTTCGCTACTTGCGGAGCTGAAACGGCAGCGCAAGCAGGGCCTCACGATCATCAAGAACGACGCGAACCAGGACGGCTACGGCGTGTCGCAACTGATCGAGGCGGGCATCGTAAGTCGGCTGTTGACCACGCATCTCGGCCTGAGTGGCCCCGCGCGGCGTGCGCATATCGCCGGCACGCTGCAGGTCGAATTCTTTTCGCAGGGGCTCTTCGCTGAACGCATTCGCTGCGCGGGCGTCGGGCTGCCTGGCGTCGTCACGGACATCGAGTTGCCAGCCGAGTTGGGCGCATCGCGCGAGTCGATCACGGTCGGAGGGCGGACGCTGTACTTCGAGCCGGCGCTGCGAGCCGACTTCGCATTGCTTTGCGCCGATTGCGCCGACACGTACGGCAATCTCAGCTATCGCGGTGCCGCGCGAAATTTTTCGCCGCTGATGGCAATGGCGGCGGATCACGTTCTCGTTGAAACGCTCACGATCGCCGATGTGCCGCTCGCGCCTGGTAGCGTGCATACGCCCGGCATTCACGTGCACGGCTTGATTCAAATCGACGGAGACCTCGATGAATACCGCCCCATCCAGCGTTGACCCGCGCCACGTGATCGCGCGGCGCGCCGCACGCGAAGTCGCGCGAGGTCAGCTGATCAACCTCGGTATCGGCTTGCCGACGCTGATTCCATCGTTTCTCGACGATCCGTCGGCAGCTTGGATCCACTCGGAGAATGGAATCGTCGGCGTTGGCGCGCTCGCGAATCCCGACGATCTCGACAGCCATCTGATCGATGCGGGAGGCGGGTACGTGTCGATCGTGCCGGGCGGCTCGATCGTCGATAGCGCGGCATCGTTTGGAATGATCCGCCGCGGGCTGATCGACATCACATTTCTCGGCGCGCTGCAGGTGTCCGCGCACGGCGACCTTGCGAATTGGCTTGTACCGGGTAGCCTCGTTGCCGGCATCGGCGGCGGCGCCGAGTTGGCACAGAAGGCGCGCCGAGTGATCGTCACGATGCCGCACGTCGACAAGAGCGGCAAGCCGAAGATCGTCACGCACTGTACGCTGCCGCTCACCGTGAGACGGCGGGTGTCAATGATCATCACGGAGCATGCGGTGTTCGCGTGTGGTGACGAAGGGCTAAGACTTATCGAGCGTCTCAGTGAGTTGAGCATACGCGAATTGCGCACGATTACCGAAGCCGATTTCACGGTTGAAGAGGAACTCGAATGACCCGATTCTCACGCAATGCATGGATCGTCGGCTATGCGCGCACACCCATCGGCCGTGCGTTTCGCGGTGCGTTCAACGATACGACGGCGCCGACACTCGCGGCATTTTCGTTGCGGGGGGCAGTGGCGCGCAGCGGTATCGATCCTGAACGAATCGACGACGTGATCCTGGGGTGCGCGCTGCCGGAAGGTACGCAGTACTACACCATCGGTCGGCTCGCTGCGCTTGCTGCGGGCCTGCCCGTGACGACCCCTGGCATGACTGTCGACCGGCAGTGCTCGTCCGGACTGATGTCGATCGCACTCGCATCGGCGCGCATTGCCGGCGGCGACGCAGGCGCGATTCTCGCAGGCGGCGTCGAGTCGATCAGCCTCGTACAGGCGCACATGAATCGGCATAGGCAGCAGGATGAACGGCTGCTCGAGCAGCATCCGGATGCGTACATGCCCATGGTCGATACGGCCGACATCGTTGCCAGCCGGTACGGCGTGTCGCGTCGAGCGCAGGACGACTATGCAGTCATCAGCCAGCAACGCGCCGCGCATGCGGCACAGACCGGACTGCTGCACGACGAGATCGTCGCGGTTGACGTGCTCAAACTCGAGCATGACAAGGCGACCGGTACGAGTTCCCCGCGCGCGCTGCGTGTGACGGCCGATGAGTGCGGACGGCCGGGGACGACCATCGACGCCCTGTCCGCGCTCGATGCGGTGCGCGATGGCGGTACTGTGACGGCCGGTAACGCTTGCGCGCTGGCCGACGGGTCGGCGGCGTGCGCGGTCGTGTCCGACTCGATGCTGGACACGCTATCAACTCCGCCGCTCGGGCGGATGGTCGCGTGCACGGTCGCCGGGTGTCGGCCCGACGAGATGGGCGTCGGGCCGGTGCCCGCCGTGCGCCGGCTACTCGAACGCACGGGACTATCGGTCGCGGACGTGGGCCTTTGGGAACTCAACGAAGCGTTCGCGTCGCAGGTCGTGCATTGTGTCGGCGCGCTCGGACTGTCATACGAAACGGTCAACGTGAATGGCGGCAGCATCGCGCTTGGCCATCCATACGGGATGACCGGCACACGGATGGTGGGTCATGCGTTGCTCGAAGGCGCGCGCCGCGGGGTCAAGTATGTGGTTGTGACGATGTGTATCGGCGGCGGACAGGGAGCCGCCGCGTTGTTCGAGGTGGACTACCGGTGACGGCGGACACGTCCGGATCTGCCGATTATTCCAACTGTACGTGTTAGCAACACCACTTAGGAGCCGTAGGATGATCTTCCTTAAGTCATTCATGATCACCGCTTGCGCGACGCTGGTTGGCTTCGCGAGTTTCTCAGCCCATGCAGAAGACCTCGACAAGGTGAAGCGCACCGGATCGTTGACGTTTGCGATGAGCGGCAAGTACCCGCCGTTCAACTTTGTCGATGAATCGGGTCAACTCAAGGGATTCGACGTTGATATTGGCGACCGGATTTCGGCGAAGCTGGGTGCGAAGCCGGTACCGGTGACGACTGCATGGGATGGCATCGTCGGCGGACTGTTGGCGGGGAAATTTGACGCGATCATTGGCAGCATGGCCATAACCGAGGAAAGGGCGAAAGCAGTCGATTTCACACAGAGCTACTATCGATCCGGCGCCCAGTTGTTTGTGCCGAAGAGCAGCGGTGTACAGAGCGTCGATCAATTGAAGGGCAAGGTGGTCGGCGTGGTCCTTGGCGAAACCTACGAGGCGTGGTTGCGCAAAAACCAGCCCGACGTGCAACTCAAAACGTACAAGGGACTGCCGGACGTCCTGATCGATTTGCAGAACCGTCGCATCGACGGGTTTGTCACGGATCGTATCGCAGGCATCTTGACCATCCGGGACAAGAACATCAGCGCGAAGTCGGTCGGACCGCTTCTGTATCCTGAGAAGGTGGGCATTGCGGTTCGTAAGGACAGCCCGAAGCTGCGCGACGCGATCAATGCGGCACTCGACACCCTGTACAAGGATGGGGAGTACGACGCGATCAGCAAGAAGTGGCTGGGTGAAGATGTACGCTGATTTGTAGCCGGGTTTCGTTGGCGCACCGATGGCGAGCATTCTAACTAGGTGCCGGGCCGGTAAGAAGCTTGCCTCAGCCGCCAAAAATTCCCGGTCATGTTTCTTGCGCCGCTGCGGCAAGCCGGTCAGCCACTTCGCCGGATCAAGCCGCTTGCGGCAAATACGCCTGTGCCAGCACAACGGCAAGGGCAGAGCGGGTACGTTAGCCACGCTGCCAGGTGAATGTCCGGTTCGTGCGTCGAATGGCGGCAGTGTCAATGCCGCGACACATCGGATCTCGCCGATGCTTCAGTCGATCGAAAATGCGTCGGGATAGTCCGTCCCTCTCGCGGTCTCCAGTACGTAGCGCTGCGCGATGTCGAGGATGTCTGCTACGGCGCGGTTGTCCTTCATGACATGGCGATGCACCACATAGAAGTTGAACCACTGACTGGAATCGAACGCTCGGGCGACGAGTTCCCGGTTGGTGCACAGCTCGGCAGCTGTGAGTGCGTTGAGCAAGCTCACGCCATGCGTGAGGCGAATCACCTCGCCGAGTGAACTCATGCTGACGCGCAACTCATAGCTCAACTGCCGCCGGTCACTCGAATCGTCATAGATCAAGTGGTCGGACTGAATGGGTTTGATGTATTGCTGGTCGGCGAGATCGGCATAGGTGAGCAGCTTGCGCTTGGCGAGCCGGTTCTTGCGTGTCAACAGGGCGACCATCTTTGCACCGAACACCGGGGTGAAGATCAGACCGGGTTCATGGATCTGGTACGACACGATCGCCAGGTCAAGACGCCCGCCTTCCACGTCGGAGATGAGTCGACCGCTTGCCGCGACGTCGAGTGTGACACCGATGCCTGGATGTGCTTGTGCATACTGCTGTACAAGCTGTGGGCCGAAGCGATGGCACAGTCCGGGCGCGCAGCCAACCCGCAGCGACGCCACCCCGCTTTCCTGCAACAGTGAAATTTCCTCCTCGATGCGGTTCAACCTGTCGAGCAGTTGCACGGCCTCGTCGAGCATGTAGCGTCCGGCGGGAGATATCTGCAGTCGCTGGTTCTCGCGCGCGAAAAGCCGAATGTGCAGAGCTTCCTCGAGCCGGGCAAGCGCGTGGCTGACGGCCGACTGCGTGATGCCGAGCTGTACCGCAGCTTGTCGTGTCGATCCCGCCGTCGCGATTGCGTGGAAGATCTCTATGTCGCGCAGACTGAAGTCTGTTCGCACGATGGCCGCTCCCATATCAATTGATCGATAAAGATCATATCTTGACCATTAAATTGTGCAAACAGAGACTGCTCGCAAGTCGAGAGCGTTGAAAAGCCTTTTGGGACAGGGCTTTCCAAGTAACAACCACGTGATGAGCGAAATCGGTCAATGATCATGCGGAGACGCTCTCAGCGCCGTTTCGCCCGTCGGCGGAGCACGATGGCGGCAGGTAATCCCCCCGTTTTCCACGGGGTTCAGAAGTAGAAACTAAGCGGCCATGTTCAGCCGCTGCTTTGCTTCTTCCGGCAACATTCCATGCATTCCGGCAGACCACGATCGGGGCAATGGGACAACCGCCTACCAGCCGAGCGTAGCAAACAGTTCCGGCACTTCGTCCAGCGTCTGCAACGTCGCGTCCGGCGTATAGTCCGGCAGCAATTGTCGACCCGTGCCTCGATCGATCCACACACAACGAAATCCGATGTCTCGCGCCGCCGCATGGTCAAGATGCGGGCTGGCGCAAATGTGAACAACGTCGTCCTTCGACACATCAAGCTGTTCGTGCGCGTAGTCGAACAGCCGGCGCGCTGGTTTGTAGGCCCCGGCCTGTTGTGCAGTAATGACCTTGTCGATGTAGCCGCCGAGTTGTGCGACGTTGCCGGCAATGATGTCGTCGTCTGTATTCGAGGCAATACAGAGACGGTATCCCATTGCTTTCAACTTCCGTAGCGTGCCGACGACCTCCGGAAAAGGTGGCATCGCCGCAATTCTCGACGTCAGCACTGCGGCGTCGCTTTCGCTGCCGGCGAGGCCGAATTCTTCCAGTGCGAGTCGAAGGCCCTGACCAGCAACTTGACGGAAGGTGCGGTGGGGCGATTGCTGCTCAAGCCTATGTTCATACCGATCGTAAACCTCGATGAACCGTGATGCGTCGACCGCCGTTGCCTGCCGATTTCCAAGAATCTCGCGTACCGCTGCCAGCAAACCTTCGTCCCATTGAATGAGCGTGCCATAGCAGTCAAATGTCAGCCATTGCGGCCGGTTCGTATCTTTCAGTGACATCATCGTTCCTGTTTGGCTGGAAGGAGTTCGCATCATAGGCAGAAGGTTTGATATTTGGAAATTAGATAATAAAATCGTCCTTATTTGAGCTTCAAATGACTGGCCATGTTTGATCTCGAGCTACTGAAGACGCTGATTTGCGTCGTCGATGAAGGCAGCTTCACCCGTGCAGGCGAACGCGTTCATCGCACGCAGTCGACTGTCAGCCAACAGGTGCGAAAGCTGGAAGAGTCGGTAGGACGTCCGCTGCTGCTGAGGGACCGTTCGGGTAATGTCGTTGCCACCGAACACGGCGTCTTGCTCGCGCAGTACGCGCGGAGGCTGCTGGCGTTGTCGCAGGAAGCCCGGGAGGTGCTCGAGCGCGACGTCAGGCTTGCGCCGGTTCGAATCGGGGTGCCGGAGGACTTCGATGCGCGGCGCATGTCGGCAATACTGTCGGGCTTTCTGAAAGTCCGACCCGACGTGAGGCTCGAAACGTCGGCAGGGATGAGCGCGGATTTGCAAAGCAAGCTTGCCGCGAGGGAAATAGACCTCGCACTCGTCAAGCGCGAACCTGGCGCAGGCGACTGCTTCGGAGCGTGGCCGGAGTCGCTTGCTTGGGTGCGGGGGCGAGATGCCGACCCGCCGAAACCGGATTCGCAAGAGCCGATCGCGCTTGCGCTTTTCCCCCACGGATGTATTTACCGTCAGCGGGCGATCGGCAGTCTCGACAAGGCGCAGCGCGCGTGGCGAATAGCGTTCGGCAGCCAAAGCCTTACCGGGATACAGGCCGCGGTCGCTGCAGGTCTCGCCATTTCGGTGCTACCGAAGTCCGCCATCTTGCCGGAGCATCGAGTCTGCACCAATTTGCCTCCATTGCCGCCGTCAGAGCTTGCGCTCGTCGGCACCGGCGATATTCTCGGCGACGCACAGCGAGATATGGTCGATTTTCTGGTCAAGCAAATCAAACGCGCGTAGTCGTACGAATACAGGAAGCCTCGGGACATGCCGGCTTCAGGCTGATTTCAATGCGCTTTGAACCATTGCGTGAAGCCGCGCTGGCGCTCCTGTTCGTGTTCGCACTCCACGGTGATCACCGGCCCCGCATCGCATCGGCGAGCGCACGGGACGGAGACTGAAATAAAAAGGGTCCCGACAAAAGGCCGTGAGACTTGCCGGGACCAACGAGCCATGCGAACTGCATGGAGCGAGGAGATAGCGCGTCCATCGTATAGCGCCGAACGCTTGACAAGCACACCGAGTTCCGCCGACTTCTCATCGGATTCGGCCACGGCCCTATGCGAGGACGGAGTGATGCATGCCGAAGTGGCGAGCGAGCGCTGACTTACGATGCCTCGCTGCAATGTTGTTTTTTGACAGTCAGTTGCTCGGCACTTTGAGCTGCAAAAACTCGCTCAAATTACGGTAGCTTCTCGTGTATGTACCGGATTTGGGCGCGGGATTTGCATTCTCGCCGACTGAGTCGTGGCGCTTATCCGTGATGTCGGAGATCATTCCAAAGACCCGTTCCGACTCCTGCGGGGTACGTGCGCGGTACGCGGCCACGCGTATTTCTCGAATCTCGCCGCTGCGCCTGATGATTCTGAACTCGCCAAAGTACTCCAGCCTGGAAGCCGAAGATCCTTGGTCGATCGATGTCACGCACACCACCCGCTGCATATCTTCAGGGTGCACGAGCGCGCCGAGTTCATCAATTGACCGGGAGCCGTTCGCCGGATCGAGAGACAGGATTTGATGACAACGGTCGTCAAGCGTGATCCGCTTTGCCTGGGCGTCGCATTCAAACAAGCCAATATCACCAAACCGCGCGACGATATTCAGCCGGTCCTGAAGTTGCTGGTTTGCATCTCGTGACTCGATTTCCCTGGTCACTTCCCGTGAAATGCACAGAATCGTTGTTGCGCGGCCGGCAGGGCCGACTACAGGGGTCAACATATTGTCCCAATGCTGTACCCGGCCATTTGAATCGACGCTGCGCCCTGGAAATCTGGCGGACTTTCCATCTTTTGCCTCGTTCAATGCAATCCTGCCGGCAGGTTGAACATCCGCAGGCAGCAAATCCAGCCAGGGCATGCCGAAAGCAGAATTTTCCGGGATACCCAATGCCTGGCAGCCCGCTTTATTCATATGCAGCAACATGCCATCGGTGGCGAGCAGCTTGATGCAGTCGACACTGATGTCCAGCATGTCGCTCTGGATGGATGCGCGTCGCTCCAGCGAAATCTCCCGGGTCTTTATTTCGTCGATATCGGTGAAAATGCACAGCCACTCCAGATTTTTGGTTGGCTGAAGGGTCGCGATATACCAACGTTTGCTGTCGATGTCGCTCCCGTTTAATCTGCATTCGAACGAGATGAAATTCCCTTTCACCAGCGCGGCGCAGAAATTGGACACTGCGCGATATCTATCCGAAGGATTGATCAGCTCGGCCCACGGGTTGTATTTTTGTGGATCGACGGACGGATTTATCAATTTGCGCCACGGATCATTCAGCGAAACAACGTAGCCTTGACCATCGATGATGCACGCCGGCAGGGAGATGGTGGACAAAACAGCCCGCGGGTCGGAAACGGGCTTGTTATTGTATTTGGTGTCCTCTATGTTTTTGATGTCATTGATCGCTTCTGTAATCATCGGTGTGTTCTCCATTTAATGTTCGATCACGAAAAATTCTATCGACGGATGTCGGAAAACATGAGGCCTGGCTTTCGTCGTGCGCCGGTCCGACTTGTGAGATGGAGAAACACTTTCGTAGTCGCCCGCTGGTGCGAGTGAGGGCGACCGTTTTTGACAAATGGGTTAAATAAATCTGATCGGTTTGGTTGTAAATAAAATGAAGGAATGGACTGGATTGTTAATACATTCACGCTGTTCCGGTGGAATGTCAAGGGGCACGCGGTGTCTCTATCGCGAGCTTACCGAATACGCCGGTGTCGACCTCGATTGCCGAACATTCGCGGTGTATTCAACGATCCCACACAGCACTTCACCGCCCCGGGGATCCACCCGCTGGTCGTGCACGAAACCGCCACGCCAGCCCGAATCGGGCTGCGCCGGCTGGCGCAATCCTTCTACAAATCAGGCGGCCCAGTCTCGGCAGCACCGCGGACCCCCGCGCGCAGCCCCCCGATCATCTCTGCCAGCCACTTCTCGACGAGCGCCGTATACGCTTGCTGGCTGGCGGTATCCGACAGCCCATGATCGGCGCCTTCGAGGATCCGATACGTCATCGAGCGTGCAGCCACGCACGCCTGTAGATAGCTCGCAATCGCCGTGTGCGGCACGATCTGGTCGTGCTCGGATTCGACGAGCAACACGTCGCCGCCAAACCGGGCCAACGCACGCAGCGCGCGGTTGTCGGACGCCGGCACGATGCGTTTGCGATACGCGACGAGATCGTGTTCCACGTGCAGCGCCCGCTTCGGCGTATTCCAGCCATCGTCGAGATAGAGCGCCGGTACGCGCAGCCCCAGCCAGCGTACGGGCCGCAGCTCCGTCAGGATGGTCGCGAGGTAGCCGCCGTAGCTGCTGCCGACTACGGCGACGGCATCGCGATCGACCAACGGATGGTCGACGAGCGTGTCGTAAGCAGCGAGCAGATCGCGAAGATGGGTCTCGCGCGTCACGTTTTGCTGTTGCTCGAACGTGCGCCCATGTCCGGTCAAATCAAACGTCAGACAGATGCAACCGAGCGCCGCCGCCTGCCGCGCCCGCTCGAGATACTGCTCCTGGCTGCCGCCCCAGCCGTGCACGAACAGCACGCCGGCGACGGTGGTCTTCGGCGCGAGCACGGTACCGTCGAGGTAGCCGTTCTCGACCTTGATCTGCACACGATAATGCTCCGCTGTCATGTCTCGCTGCTCCTTCGCAAGGGATGGCGATCGACCGTGTAGTACTTGGTGATGGCGCCCGCCCGGGGATCGACGCCTCGATAGACGACATGCGCGTCAGCCGGTATCGCCGGGTCGTCGCCGTAGAGCTCGCGCGTCGACGCAGCCACCGCGTCCACCTGCGGGTCTGCCCTGAACATGCGCAACGCACCGATTTCAGCGCCGGTTGCGCCGCCGATCCGCCACGACTGCTCGAGCACGCCGCAATGGCGCACGCCATGTGCATCGGTGCCGAACGCGACATCGTAGTTGCGCCGCGACGCGAAAAATCCTGCGTAATCGCGGTGCACCGCGGTGTCGAACGCGCATGCCTTCGCGATCGCGCCACGCACGTCGGGCGTCACGTCGAGTTGCGACAGCACGTCGAAGCCGCCGCGCACGACGACGAGATCGGTACCGCCATATACGTGATGCCCGTGATTGTTCACGGTCAGGTGCTGCACACCCCAATAGCTCGCCACCAGATCGTCCAGCGTGACCTGTCCGACGCTCAGCGTCTCGATCGCATCGAGATTGCGCTCGACGACGACGCCGTTCGCGCGCAATGAGTCGTCGTCGAGCGCGGCAAGCTCCGTTTCCACTTCAGACATGTCGGTCACGAGCGCCTGGCCTGTTCCGCCGATTCCGTCGGGCCGTTTGATCCGCACACCGCCGTCCTTCAACAGCAGCTGCGCGGCGCTGCGCGCATCGTCGCGCGAAAACGCCGAATAGCCGGGCAGCGTCAGCGGCGCGGCGCTTGCGGCGAATGCGGCCGACCAGCCTGGCGGCTTCGCGCGGGCGCCTTCGACGAGACCATGGGCGATCACCTTGGTGGCGACAAACGGAAACGGGACGACGCCGCCGAACAGGTCGCGGACCGTTCGGACCCGCAGCTTGTGCGCCTGCGACAGCGTGAGCGTATCGTCCGGGATCAGGTATCGGTGCGCAGGGTAACGTTGCGTCGGACGGAACTCGCCCGCAAGCCGCGTGCCCTTGAGTTCGGCGATCTGCGCGCCGAGTTGCCGCAGCGTGTCGGCAACGTGGCCGACATGGTCCGTCGCGTCGTCGCGGAAATGAACGAGGACGACCGGGAGTGCCGGCCTCACCTGTGCAAGATGGCCCAGTGGCTTCAAATTGGCCCCTTTCGCGCGAAGGCGCAGTCATCGCGGACGCATGCGGCGGGCGATATCGCTCGCCGAAACCCGAAACCGTCCGCCGCGGTGACGGAGCAAGATTCGTTCGCGTACGTCGCCGGACCATGCGTGCCGGCGCCAGGCGACGATTCGCGGACCGTCAGCGCGGCGCCATGACGCGCAGCACGGGGCGCCCGTGGAGATTCTTCAGCGGAAAGTACGAACGGTGCGCATCAGGGTCGATCGCGACGACGTGAGCGTTCGGTCCAAGGTAGCCCTCGCCGATCCTGTCGACCTTCGAGCCGTTGACGCTGAAGAGCGACACGATGCCTGCTTCACCGGCCACATAGAGCGTGCCCGGCCTCGGGTCGAACGCGAGGACATCCGGATCCCTGCCGATCTCGAACGACTGGACGACGTGCCGTGCAGCCATATCGAACACGAGGAGCGTGTTGTTGTCCTGACACGCGACGAACGCGAGCCGGTCTCTCGAATCGATCAGGAGCCCGTGATTGTGGGCGGCGCCCGCCAACGCAAACCGTCCGACGATCCGGTCGGCCGCCGGATCGATCTCGACGAGTTCGTTGCGCGTCTGCACGTTGACGAAGATGTGCCGCGACTCGCTATCGTATTGCGTGTTGCCGACCTCGCCGCCGAGCGCGATCGTCGCGATACGCCGGTTGCTTCGAACGTCGACGACGGTCTCGGTCTCGCCGGTCTCGTCCGACACGTAGAGCTTATGCACGTCGGGTGCATAGGCGATGCCGTCCGGATACCGTCCGCCGGGCATCCTCGCGACGATCTTCAGCGTCGCTTCGTCGATGGCGACGATCTCGTTCGTTCCCGTCGCGGACGCATAGACACGCTGCAGCGCCGGAACGGCGAGCACGCCATGAACCGACGAGATGCCGGAAATGCGTGCGACCACGCGCGATGCATTCACGTCGACGACGATTACCTCGTCATCGCCGAGATGCGCAATGAACAGCAGGTGGCGGCCGGGATCGTAGCTTTCGTAGTCGAGCCGGGTCGGTCGCCCGGGCAGCGGGATATCGGCGACGTGGGTCAGCGGCAGGCGATGCACGCGTTCATGCGGGGCAGGCTGCGCAGCGCCGGGCACGAATGCGCCTGCGATGGCGGATAGCACGAGGATCAGCAGGTAATTCCGCACGCCGGGCGGCACGCGCCGGTGATGCCAGAGTTTCATGACGTAACCTCCAACGCACGAAGGCCAACCGCGCCTCGTTTCCGCGGTGTTCTGCCGTGGTTCCTTTACCGGGCCCGATCGTCGTCCGGGCCAACGTGCCGAAAAGCCGCCAGCAACGACAGGTCGTACGCGATCTTCAGCGCGCCGCATGCGACCAGCGGCGCACCGAGCCAGCCGAGACCGAACAGCGCGCCGGCCAACGTCGGCCCGACCGCGGCCGCGAGGCTGCGCGGGACCGACGTAAAGCTGGCCGCCGCCGGCCGTTCCGCCGGCGTGACGACGGCCATCACGTACGCGGTTCGCGTCGGCACATCCATTTGCGAAAGCGCGCTTCGTATCAGGAGCAGCGTCAGTGCCACCGGCAATGACGTCGCGAAAGCGGCGCCGATCAGGCACACGCTCGACGGGATGTGCGTGAACACCATCGTGTTCAGCAGTCCGATCCTGCGCGACAGTGGCGCTGCCGCAAGCTGCGAGCCCGCCGACAGCAGGCCCGCGCAGAAAAAGAACTGGCCGGCAGCGGCGATCGACAGCCCGAATCGCTGCATCAGCCACAGCGACAACAACGAATTGACGACGAGTCCTCCCGCGAACGCGTCGACGCTGAACAGCAACGCGAGCCGCATGACGATCGGGCGCGACGGGCCGAGCGGCGGCGGCGCCTTCGCCGCTTGGGTGTCGGTGCGCGGCAAGCGCCGATACAGCGCGCAGACGATGGCGCCCGTCACCGCGTAGACGACGAACATGCCGCGCATTGCGGCGGCCGCCGTGATGCCCGCATGTGCTGCAAGCCAGATCGGCAAGCCTGCCGCGAGAGAGCCGACGGCTGCCGATACGGCGCCGACGACGCTGTATCGTGCAAACAGTGCGGTGCGGGCGTTGCCTCCCGCGGCCTGCGCCAGATGCGACTGTTCGAGAGGCAGAAACAGGCTCACATCGCCCGAACTCGGATTGAGCGTGCCGGCGAACGCGATGACGAGCAGCGGCCACCACGTGGTGAAGCTCGCGAAGCCGATCCCGGTCGCCGCCATCAGCGCGGCCGCGAGCGTCAGCATGCGCCGCTGCGTGAAGCGGGTCGCCAGCATGCCGGCCGCGATCGTCGCGACGGCCGAACCGGCCAGCGTCGTCGTGCCGATCAGGCCGACGTCCAGTTGCGAGAATCCGAGCGACAGCAGATACGCGGGCAGCAGCACGGCCACGAAACCATCGCAGAAACCGCGCATGCCGCGGCTTGCGAGGATGAGCCACGCGGTCCGGTCGGCGCCCGCCGGCAACATCGCGTTGGCGTGTGGCGACGCGGGCCCGCTGCTACGCGCGTGCATCATGCTGGCACCACGCGTAGAGCGCGTCGTACATCACCATGCCGTGTCGCAATTGCGCGTGATCGTCGGCGAAGTGACGGGAAAGACCGATCGAGATGGCGTACAGGCCGGCGGCTTCCGGCGCCAGATCGAGGCGGCCGGTATCCGCGCCGCGCACGATCGCGGCGAGTTTGAGCAACGCCGGGTCATCCAGCCGGTACTTGTCGAGGAACGCATCGAAGCTGCAGCGCTCGCCGTGGTGGCCAAGCTCGACGTCCGGCACGTCGTAGGGAATCGCGCCGGTTTCGTCTGCCAATCGACGGACGTCCGCGCGCGGGACGTAGAGAAATTCGGGCGCCGCGTCGATAAACCTGGCGATGAGCCACGGACATGCGATGCGATCGATCTTCGGCCGTTCACGCGTAATCCACTTCATGACCTGCCTCCTTTCGGGCGATACCGCGAGCGGCCGGTAGCCGCTGTCCGCGCTCACGGCCGACGGAATGCCGTCCGGCACCGGCGCGCGCGTTCATCGCCGTCGCTGCGGATCAATGGTGCAGCAACGGATACGCGACCAGCCCGAACAGCGCGGCCGCGGTGACGATGACCGGCTCCTGCAGCTTCTTGAAGCGCCACAGCAGCAACACGGTTGCAATCGCCAGGACCGCGGTCGGAACGTCGACGATCGAGCGTTTCGCGATGACGAGCACGGAGCCCGTGATCGCGCCGACGGCCGCCGCGGTGATGCCGTCGACGAACGCCTTGACGGCCGGCAGGTGACCGTACTTCTTCACGTACGGCGCGGGAATCACGGTAAACAGGTAGCACGGCAGGAACGTGCCGAGCGCCGACACGATCGCGCCGGGCAGGCCCGCGACCAGATAGCCGATGAAGCCGACGGTGATCACGACCGGCCCCGGCGTGATCATCGCGACCGCGACCGCATCGACGAATTGCTTGTCGTTGAGCCAGTGATGCTCGGTCACGACGCCGCCGTACAGGAACGGCACGATGGCGAGCCCCGAGCCGAACACGAACGCCCCCGCCTTCATGAAGAACGCGCCGATCTGCACGAGCTGCGGCACGTCGATGCCGCTCAGCAGGCCGCTGGCGGCCGGCAGATTCGCGCCGGCCAGCGCGCTAAGCCCGCCCCTGTTCAGCCATTTGGGCGGCGCGCGCCACAGCCAGCCGACCAGCCCGGCGGCGATGAAGAGCCACGCGATTTCCGATTCCGTCACGAAGGTCACGGCGGCCAGCGTCAGGAAGATGGCCCACAGTAGCTTGTCGCTGCCGACGGTTTTCGTCGTGAGCTTGTACGCGCTCATCGCGATGATCCCGACGACCGCGGCCCCGACACCATAGAAGACGGCCTGCATCCACGACAGCCCGCCGAAGTGCGAGTACGCGAACCCGAGCGCGAGCACCATCAGGAACGACGGCAGCACGAACGCGACACCGACCAGCGTCGCCCCGAGCACCCGATAGTGGACGAACCCCAGGTAGATCGCGAGTTGGGCGGCCATCGGCCCGGGCGCGAGCTGCGCGAGCGTGAGGCCTTCCTTGTAGTCCGCCTCGGTGATCCACCCGCGCCGCTCGACGAGATCCCGGCGCATGTAGCCGGCCAGTGCCACGGGGCCGCCGAAGCCCAGCGCCCCGAGCCGCAACATGTAGCCGACCAGCTGGCCCAGCGAATAACCCGGCGCGTTCGCCGTCACCGTCGTGGTCATGATCGTCCTCCGGTTTCGCTCGTTGCGTTGGACGCGAAGTGCGCATGAAGCGAGTCGAGCACCGCGCTCATCTGGTCGAGCAGCTGATCGTCGTTTTCCGCGCGGTGGCGCGTGCCGGCCATCACGGCCTCGAAGCCGATCGCTTCGGGCACGGCCGGGCCGCCTACGTCGAGCGAATGCACGAGTGCCCCGAGCCGCAGCAGTGCCGGATCCTGGTCGAGCCCGAAACTTGCGAGCAAGACCTCGAAGGTCACGCGTTCGCCGACATGGGTGAACGCGGCGCCGTCGAAGTCGAAGCCCAGTGCGCCGTCCGGGCAATCCTCCGGCGATGCGAGCCAGACGAACCGCGCCCGGGTGTCGATGAAGCGGCGGATCAGCCACGCGCTGGCGACGCGATCGACCCACATGCGCTCGCGCGTCGCCCAGGTGCGGGCCTGGTACTCGCTGATCGCGAGCGGGCGGATGGCGCGCTCGGCGGCGTGCGGCTCGCCCGGCGACAGCACGGTGTCGACCAGCGCGATGAAGTCCTGGAGCGCGACTTCGGCGCGGGTGGCCGCATCGTCCGGGAAGTAGTCGATTGCGCGGATCGTGTCGAAATCCTTGCGCACACGGCGAAGCAGGCGCGCCAGTTCCGCCGCGGACTGCCCGGCGAGGGTCTTGCGCGCGTCCGCAAGCGTGCGCGCGAAGGCCGCGTAATCGTCGGTTCGGTCGAACAGCGTCCGAAACTCCTGTTCCTGTGGCGGCGTCAGGCTCGGCGCGCGCAACAGGTGGGCCGCGCCACCGCTGTCGCCAATTGCGTCCGCGAGCTCGCGCAGCGTTTCTTCATGCTGTTCGGTGTAGGGCAGCAGGTAGACGCCGTCGCGCAGCACGGCACAGCCCTTCGCCTTGAGGGCGCGCCAGAACCGCATGCGGGCCGTGGCGTTTTCCGTCGGGAGCGTAAGAACGAGGATCGACCAGATCGATAACGTGTTCATGTAGCGAATGCTACTTACACGTTATCAGTTCTACAAGTTAACTTTGACGGCGCCCCCGTTCTGATCCCGGCGGCGACGGCCGCCCGTCGCGCCGAGTCGGCTTGAGCCTCCAGCGGGGCCCGTCCGGCGCGTGGCTGTTCAAGCCGCTCGATACGCGGGCATGGTGTCGTTGAGCGCGATCGCCATCGCCGCGCAGGCGCTAACCGAAGCGGACCCGACGTCTCGGACACCGGCTATCAGGATGCACACGAACGCGCGCACGCCGACGACATTCGTCGGCGGTTTGCGAACCGCGCGGTGACGACGGGTCAGATCGTGATGTTCGGGCTGGCAGGCTGGTTGATTCCGTGCCCTGCGTCCAGCCTGCGGTCATCCCGGCAATCGCGATCACGGCTCGACGTCGATGCGGCCATAGAGGCCATCCGCTTCGTCGTTCGGGCCGGCCGTGAAGAACAGCGTATTGGTAGGCTGGCTGTTGAGCCCATTCCCGAATGCGATGCCCCACAGTCCCGGCTCGACGATCGCGTTGCCGTCGCCTCGCTCGAGGGTTCCGAGCAGGGCCCCGGTAGTCGCATCGAACGCGTGAATCATGCCGTCGCCAAAGTTGCCGACCAGGACGGCGTTGTTGAAGCGCCCGAAATTCCCGGGCGCCTGGGCCATGCCCCACGGCGCATTCAGCGGCCCGCCGGTGACAAAGCGCTGCAGGAATTGTCCCGACGGGCTGAACACGTCGATCACGCCCAGGCCTGCGCCCTTGACGTCATCATGTGCTGCCGCGTCCTGTTTCGCGTAGGAGACGAACAGTTTCGAGCCGATCGCCTGGATGCCGAACGGCGCATATCCCGCAGGCAACGCGGGATCCTGAAACGCGCCGTCGGTCGTGACTTTGGCGAAGGTCCGGTCGAACACGTCGATCCGGTTGTTGTGGAAGTCCGTCGCGTACAGGAAGCTCGCGCCGTTGTTGCTCGCCATCGCGAGCCCCTTGTAAACGGCGGCGCCGCCGCTGTCGAACACCGTGATTGCCGACGTCGGGTTGACCGCAGGCGACCATGCGGTCATGGTCCCGCCCTCGCCGACGAAAATGAACGCTGCAGGCCCCGATTTGGCGCCCTGGGCCACCATGAAGTCATTCGTACCATTGAACACGATGCCGGTCGGGTCGGGGTCGCCGCTCGTGCCGGGCGGGATCGTCACGACGAGCGATTGCGGCACGCCGTTGCCATCGTAGAGCGTCGCGCGCTGCGTGCCGTTATCGGCGACCCATACGAAGCCCTTGGGATTGAACGCAATGCCCCACGGATTCTTCAGGTTGGCATCAACGTGAGCCGCTGGAACAGCGCCGTCGGAGACCAACGCACTGACCACGTACTCTCTCTCGTGAGACGAACCGCCGCACGCCACGACGCTCGCCAGTACGATCGCCGACAACGCAGCACCCAACGCCGTATGGACCTGTTTCATGATGGAACTCCGAACGTGGAAGAGCCGTTAGTAAACGGATAGGCAACCTCGGTTATTCCGCCCGTCTCGGCGCGCAGCATGAATTCTCGCCGCATGGTCGTCGAAGCGAGCGAACTCACTCCCAGCGAACTCGCTGCGCTCGATGTCGATCCGCAGTTCGAGGCTGGAGCCGAACGCCGATGCGCGTCAGCCTCCTCATCTCGACACGTTGACGGCCATTGTTCGAGCAGCCGCGCCTCGCGATTCACGGCGCCACGACAAGCGCCGTGTGCATGCCCGCTGCATAGTGACCCGGCTTGTTGCAAATCAGCACGTAGTGGCCGGGCGGCAGCTTGAACGACACGCGTTTGCTCTGGCCGGGCGCGATATCTTCGACTTCCCCGATTTTTCTCAGTTTTTGCTCCATGACCAGCCCTTCTCCGACAGGGAGCGCATCGTCAGCGAGATCCGTCTTGATCACGACGAGTTCGTGCTCCATGTCGTCCGCGGCATTCTTCACGTCAAATGTGACGCGACCCGACTTCACGTTGTGCGTGTTGAGCAGGATCGTGTTCGAAAGCAATGTCGCGTCGACTGTTTGCTGCGCCCAGCTGGCATGCGATGCGATCCCCAGCGCGGTCGCGGCGACGACGATTCTGCAAATAGCCTGCATGGTTGCCTCCATGTGCATCGAAGCATCGCGTCTGCCGTGCGCCATTCATCGAGCACACGAACGCCCGTGCCTGTGTGACGGCATGAACGTTATCTGCAGCGCGCGATACGCACGGTAAACGTACGCATCGGGACACTTATTCCAGCAGCCATGCCGGCGCCCACTGGCACTTCCGCGTGCTGGGCAGGGAACGTCGCCGAGATTCGTACTGCCGGTGCCGTTGCTCTCCTTTCGTTAGCCTTGCATATACCCCTCCCTCCTATATGGAACGCAAATCGGTGTATAGTCCCCCCCACTATACGAAGGGATCACCATGAGCCACACCATCAAGGAAAAGCAGAAGCTGCTGAACCGTGTCCGCCGCATCAAGGGACAGGTCGAAGCGATCGAACGCGCGCTGGAGGACGAGCGCGGTTGCAACGAAATCCTCCGTCTGATCACGAGCGGCCGCGGCGCGATGAACGGCCTGCTCGCGGTCGTGCTCGAGGATCACATCCGCAGCCATCTGGTCGATGCCGAACACCACGAAGACGAAGGCAGCGCGACCGAGCAGCTGATCGAAGTCGTTCACAGTTACTTCAAGTGATCGAGGGCGGAATGAGCAATTTCAGCGACGACGCCTTCGGCGCAGGGCACGACCACATCTTCCTCGGCGCCGCGCACGAGCAGAACGAACGCAGGACCTGGATGGTGATCGCGCTGTGCGCGGCGATGATGGTGGCCGAGATCGTCGGCGGGTCGATTTTCGGCTCGCTGGCGCTGATCGCCGATGGCCTGCACATGTCGACCCATGCGGGCGCGATGCTGATCGCCGCGATGGCGTACACCTATGCACGCAATCATGCGAACGACCCGCGCTTCGTGTTCGGCACGGGCAAGCTCGGCGATCTGGCCGGCTTCACGAGCGCGATCGTGCTCGCGATGATCGCGCTGCTGATCGGGTACGAAGCGATCGCGCGCCTGCTCGCGCCGGTGCCGATCCATTTCGGCGAGGCGATTCCGATCGCGGTTGCCGGGCTGCTCGTCAACGTCGCGAGCGTGTGGCTGCTGAGCGGCGATCATCATGGCCATAGCCATGCGCACGGTCACAGCCACGGCCATCATCACGGGCATGGGCATGGCGCTCACGACGATCACCACGATCACCACGATCACGACCATGAAGAGGAAGCGCACCGGATCTTCGATCACCGGGGCGTATTCGTCGTGTCGGTGTTCGAGGATGGCGTGCCGCCGGTGTTCCGCGTCGCGCCCGCGACGAACGACACGCAGCGCGTCGATGCGAGCACCGTGTCGGTGACGACCATCCGTCCGGACGGCACGCGGCAGACGTTCGCGATGCAGGATCGCGGCAGCTACCTCGAATCGACCGAAGACATTCCCGAACCGCATGAATTCAAGGCGATCGTCCGGTTGAACGGCCGCGAGCATGAGCTGGCATTCGAGGAACACGACCACGACCACGGCGCGTCCGCTGCCGCCGCGCGCGATCACAACATCCGCTCGGCCTACATCCACGTGATCGCCGATGCGGCCGTGTCCGTGCTGACGATCGTCGGGCTGCTGCTCGCGCGTGCGTTCGGCTGGCTGTGGATGGATCCGCTGGCCGGCATCATCGGCGCGCTGGTGATCGCGAACTGGTCGTACGGGCTGATGCGTGATACCGGCGGGATCCTGCTCGACATGAACTCCGATCGGCGCCTCACGGACAACGTGCGCGGCGCGATCGAAGGCAATGGCGACCGGGTCGGCGACCTGCACGTGTGGCGGCTCGGGCCGGGACACATGAGCGCGGTCGTGTCGGTGGTGACGGACGATCCGCAGCGCGATGCGCGCTTTTATCACGGCGTGCTGCAGCGGTTCAGGAACCTGTCGCACGTCACCGTCGAAGTCGTGCCGGCGGCGCGGGGGCATTGAGCATGGCGGTCAAGTCTCCTTGCGTCGACGTCTGTTCGTTCGACGGCCGCACCGGCTACTGCGTCGCGTGCCTGCGCACGCGCGAGGAAGCGCGCGGCTGGAAGAAGATGACGGATCACAAACGTCATCAGATCGTGAACGACCGCGCGCGTCGGCATGCGAAGCTGACGCGGGAAACGACCGACTGATCACACCATGACAGCGCCATCACCGATTGCCGGAAAGCCCGCGATTCCACGGACCGTCTGGGCCCTGGGTCTCGTGAGCCTGTTCATGGACCTGTCGTCCGAGCTGATCCATGCGCTGTTGCCAATCTATCTGGTGTCGACGATGGGCATGAGCGTCGTCGCGCTCGGCATCCTCGAAGGAGCGGCCGAGGCGACCGCGATGATCGTCAAGGTGTTCTCCGGCGCGATCAGCGACTGGCTCGGGCGCCGCAAGGGGTTGCTGCTGGTCGGCTACGGGCTCGCGGCGTTGACCAAGCCGCTGTTTCCGCTGGCGTCCACGCCGGCCGTCGTCGTGACGGCCCGACTGCTCGACCGCGTCGGCAAGGGAATCCGCGGCGCACCGCGCGACGCGCTGGTCGCCGACGTCGCGCCGCCTGAAATCCGTGGCGCGTGCTTCGGCCTGCGTCAGTCGATGGATACCGTCGGCGCGTTTCTGGGCCCGCTGCTCGCGATCGCGCTGATGTTGTGGTTCGGCGATCGTATCCGGACCGTGCTGTGGTTCGCCGTGGTGCCGGCCTTCGTCGCGATCGCGCTGATCGTCTTCGGCGTACGCGAGCCTGATCGCGCGCAACCGTCCGGCAGCTTTCGGTCGCCATTGCGCTGGCGTGCATTGCGCGAGTTTCCGCGCAGCTACTGGTTCGTCGTCGCGGCCGGCGCGACGTTTACGCTCGCGCGCTTCAGCGAGGCGTTCCTGGTGCTGCGCGCGCAGCAGACGGGGCTCGATCCCGCATGGATCCCGGCGGTGATGGTCGCGATGAGCATCGCGTATTCGCTGTCCGCGTGGCCGGTCGGCATCCTGTCGGACCGGCTGGATCGCCGCGTGCTGCTCGCGGCCGGCATGGGGTTGCTGATCGTGGCCGACCTGCTGCTCGGCATCGGCACGTCGACGCGCTCGATGTTCGCGGGCGTGGCCGTGTGGGGGCTGCACATGGGCTTCACGCAGGGCATCCTCGCCGCGATGGTGTCGGAAACCTCGCCGCCCACGCTGCGCGGGACCGCGTACGGCGTATTCAATCTGGTGAGCGGCATCTGCATGCTGTTCGCGAGCAGCATCGCCGGCGCACTGTGGGTGCGCTTCGGCGCGTCGGCCACGTTCGTCGCCGGCGCCGCGCTGGTCGTGGTGCCGCTGTGCCTGTGCCGGTTCATGCCGCGCCCCGGCGCGTCGACGGCTTGACGCAGCGCATGCCGGTTTCGCCGACACGCGTCGTCCGGACGAACTGACGAGGCGGCCACGACGATACCGGAACTGCGCATCCGCATGCGTGGCTCGACGGCCCGCGCCAAGCCCCCGGCCTGAAGGTCCCCCGGCGTGCGCAAGCCGATCCGGCTTCATTGCGCGGTCAATCTCGCCGCCCTTGCTTTCAAAATTGAAAGATCGTCCGACGTTTGCGATAGAATGCCCCCCCTGTTCGCCGTGGCGGTGCCCACGGACGGGCTTCGGCACCCCGAAGCGGGCGTGCGCCGCACTCGCGGCTCCGCGTCTCCGATTCCCGCCGACGATCTGCCAGCCGTTGGAAACACATGTTCTGTAATCTGGATTGCTAATGAACAAGAAGCACAACATCACCCGGTACATCGTCATCGCGATGGCGCTGGGTATCGCCGTGGGCTATGCGTGTCACAGCGCGTTTCCCGACCCGAACATGGCGAAGGAAGTCGCCGGCTACGTGTCGCTGCTGTCCGACGTGTTCCTGCGCCTGATCAAGATGATCATCGCGCCGCTGGTGTTCGCGACGCTCACGGTCGGCATCGCGCAGATGGGCGACAGCGGGTCGGTCGGCCGCGTGGGCGTGAAGGCGTTCGGCTGGTTCTTCATCGCGTCGTTCACGTCGCTGGTGCTCGGCCTCGTGACCGCGACGATCCTGAAGCCCGGCAGCCATCTGAGCCTGCCGCTGCCGGCCGCCGATGCGGCGCTGGGCCTGAAGACGGGCGCGTTCACGCTGAAGGACTTCGTCGTCCACCTGGTGCCGAAGTCGATCGCCGAGGCGATGGCGAACAACGAGATCCTGCAGATCGTCGTGTTCTCGATCTTCTTCGGCACCGCACTGTCCGCGCTCGGCGACGCGGGCAAGCGCCTGACCGGCGTGATCGACGATCTCGCGCAGGTCATGCTGAAGGTGACGGGTGCGGTGATGTGGTTCGCGCCGGTGGCCGTGTTCGCCGCGCTGGCATCGACGATCACGACGGAAGGGCTCGGCATCCTGCTCACGTTCGCGAAGTTCATGGCGAGCTTCTACCTGGCACTGGCGCTGCTGTGGGGCGTGCTGACGCTCGCCGGCGTGGTGTTCCTCGGCAAGCGCGCGTTCTCGCTGATCCGCCTGATTCGCGAGCCGTTCCTGCTGTCGTTCGCGACGGCGAGCTCGGAAGCCGCCTATCCGAAGCTGCTCGACGCGCTCGACCGCTTCGGCGTGAATCGCAGGATCTCGAGCTTCGTGCTGCCGATCGGCTACTCGTTCAATCTCGACGGTTCGATGATGTACTGCACGTTCGCCGTGCTGTTCATCTCGCAGGTGTACGGGATCCATCTGCCGTTCGCGACGCAGATCACGATGCTGCTGATGCTGATGGTCACGTCGAAGGGGATGGCCGGCGTGCCGCGCGCGTCGCTCGTCGTGATCGCCGCGACGCTCAACCAGTTCCACCTGCCGGAAGCGGGGCTGCTGCTGATCATGGGCGTCGACATGTTCCTCGACATGGGCCGCTCGGCCACCAACGCGGTCGGCAACTCGATCGCGGCGGCCGTGGTCGCGAAGTGGGAAGGCCAGCTCGGCGAGCCGCGCGACGACGTGGATTCGGATTCGGATTCGGAAGGCGGCGGCGAGCTCAAGCAGGTACAAACGCGGGAAGCCGCGACGTCCGCGTGATGTTCCCGTTGTCGTAATGCTTGCCGGCCTGGATTCGACATGAATTCAGGCCGGTGCGATATTCGCGATCGGTCATTTCTTTACCCCGCATCCGGCGATTTTCCCGATTCGCCGAAAACCCTTCCGCCATTTCAATACGCCGCATTCGACCCCGCGGCGATATGCGTGCCGGCGAAAGCCGATTCTCCTTATATCGAGCGTGTTGCCCGCGTGAGTGACCATTCACTCTCGCGCAGTCGCGTGCGCCGTCCGCGCGCCCGGCCCGCAATTTTTTTCGATTTATATAACGCTATTCTCGGCGGTGCCGATTATCGAATGCACGCCCGCTGTCATACCGACCGCGCCGGATGATTCAGCGAAACGATTGACTGATGTGTTGCGGATTTCAAACCATCCGGCCGTCCGTCATGTGAATGATTCCCCCATTCAGGAGAGCACCAGCCATGGTCGCCGGAAAACCGATTCAGGCCGTGCTGCTCGCCGCCGCGATCGTTGCGATTGCGCCGGCCGGATACGCGCACAACTCCACCGATTGGCTGGCGAACACCTACGGCACCCTCGCGGCGCACGTCGGCAACGTCGCGCGCTCGATGTGGGTCGCGCCGGAAGGGGTGATCTACACGGCGTCGATGTGGGACGAGGATGAAGGCGGCGTCGCGATCTACCAGAACGGCAAGAGCGCAGGCTCGATCGGCACGCATGCCGAATTCCAGGGCAGCGCGATCACGGGCAACGCGACGTCGCTGTTCGTCGCGCTGCAGCCCGGCAGCGGCTACGGCAGCGGCGCGGTCGGGCGCTACAACCGCGCGACGCGGTTCCGCGACAAGCTGATTCAGGTCACCGCGGCGACGAACCAGCCGCGCATCGACGTCGTCACCGGGCTCGCGACGGCCGGCTCGCTGCTCTTTGCGAGCGATTTCTACGGCAATCGCGTGCGGGTGTTCACGACCGGCGGCGTCTGGCAGCGCGACATCGGCGTGACCGCGCCCGGCGCGCTCGCGGCGGACGGCGCAGGCAACGTGTGGGTCGCGCAGAAGGGCGCGGGGTCTATCGTCGAGTTCGGCGCGACCGGTGCGCTGCTGAACACGATCCGGATGGCGGCCGGCTCGCAGCCTTCGGCGCTCTGCTTCGATGCGGCGACGGGGCAGTTGCTGGTCGGCGACGAAGGCCCCGACATGAACATCAAGCGCTATGCCGTATCGGGCCGCCCTGCGCTGGTCGACACGTTCGGCGTGCGCGGCGGCTATCTCGACACGACGACGGGCATCAAGGGGCAGGTCGGCGCGAAGCGCTTCACGCGTGTCGTCGGCATCGGCAAGGACACCGCCGGCAACCTGTACGTGCTCAACAACCCGTGGGGCGGCAGCTGGGATCTCGGCCGCAACGGCGCGACCGACCTTCATGCGTACAGCAGCGCGGGCAGCCTGCGGTGGACGCTGCAGTCGCTGAACTTCGAAGGGATCGCCGCGCCTGATCCGGTGACGGACGGCGCGCTGTTCTACAGCGCCACGCACGTGTACAGCGGCACCGCGGGCGGCACCTTCGTCGCGAACACCGTCGATCCGTTCGCGTATCCGTCGGACCCGCGCATCGACATGAACGATACGCAGCGCGACGAGCACTTCGGGCTGCTGACGTCGGTCGGCGCGAACCGGATCCTCGTCGCGGCGGGCCAGAATCCTCCGGTCTATTCCTTTTTCCACTTCAACGCGGCGAACGGCTACGTCGCGATTCCGGACGGCTCGATCCCGGGCCCCGCGTTCGGCACGACGCGGCGCGTGTCGGCCGGTTTCAGCGTCGACAGCAAAGGCGGCGTATGGGCCGGGCTCGACAGGACCGGCGCGATCTATCACTACCCGCTGACGGGCTTCGACGCGAGCGGCAAGCCGTCGTGGGGGCCGGGCGTGCCGACGCCGGTGCCGGCCAGCATCCAGCCGCTCACGCGCATCGTCTATCTCGCCGACACCGACACGATGGTGCTCGCGCAGGGCGTCGTCGGGAGCACCGACTGGACGTCGATCGGCACGCGCATCGAGGTGTATCACGGCTGGCGCGCCGGCAACACGACGAAGCCGAACCCGGTGATCACGCTGCCGCACAGCGGCGCGAAGTCGATCGACGCGGCCGGCAATCGTCTGTTCGTCGGCTACTGGTTCAGCAGCAGCGGGCCGCTGTGGCCGAACATCGACGCATTCAACCTCGACACCGGCAACCTCGACACGACGCTCGTCAACGCGAGCCCCGCGACGGTCGACACCAGCAGCGCGATCGACGCGATGTACAGCGTGCGCGCGTATCGCCGCGCGAACGGCGAGTACGTGGTCACGAAGAACAACGTGAAGGGGAACAGCATCACCGTTTATCGGTGGACGCCTTGACGATCGATGCGGGACGCGCCCCGGCTCATGCGCGCCAGATCAGGCTCGCGCTCGTGTCCGTTTCCGATGCGACGGTGAAGCCGAGGCGTTCGTAGAGCCGCCGTGCGGGATTGCCGTGCAGTACGCCAAGCGATACGGGTACGTGCTCGCGTGCGGCTTCGGTCATCAGCTCGCGCAGCACGGCTTCGCCGATGCCCTGGCCCTGTCGCGACGGGAGGATCTGGATCTGGTGAACGTGCCATTCGTCGGCGGCGCGCGTGACCTTCAGCAAGCCGATCGGCTCCGCGCCCGCGCCTTCACATACGACCATCGCGTCTTCGAAGTTCGCGGCGAGGCGGCGGCGATGCGATTCATCGTCGGCAGGGATGCCGACGCGTTGCAGATGCTCGGTCATCGTCAGTTGGCGCAGCGTCAGCAGAAACGGCAGGTCGGCGGTGGATGCAGGGCGCAGGCGGATGGCGGCGGGCATGGTCGGGGCGTGTTCGTGGGCGCAATCAACGCACTGTAGCGAATGATTCACGAGCGCGGCGATCCGGTCAAAGGCCGGGCAACTGGATTTGACGCGCGGCGGGACGGTGCTCGAGCACGTGCGTGACCTCGTATTCGGTTTTGGCTCCGTCGGCGGTCTGCCACTGCTGGACGCGCACGCTGCAGACGAGTACGTCGCCCTTGCTGAAGCTGATCCGATTGTTGTCGACCCGTTTCAGGAGGTTCGCATCGGTGATCGCGGCATGGATCGTGGCGGCACCGTCGTACAGGCGCCACTTGTTGTCGTCCTTGAATGCCAGCGACACGATCGAAAACGCCATCTTGCGATGCTCGTCGAGGATCAGGACGTCGGCTTGTTCCGGCACGCGGAACCAGTCGATTTCGTCCCGGCTGACCGTTTCGACGAACGCGTCATCACGAACAGCGGCCGTGCGGCGGCGGCCGACGCACTCAGGCGAAGCGTGGACGTGCCCATTCGTCACCCCCGTCTGCTGTCGATTCGTTACGCGTAGCATAAAGGCGACCCCAAGGGCCGGGTCAAGCCCGTTCACGCAATCCGGTACACGCGCATCGCGTTGTCGTGCCAGACCGCATTGCGCGCGACTTCGTCGAGGCCGGCCATCGCGCGCGCGAACGTACGCAGCAGCGCCGGATACGACACGCGCAACCCCGCGACCGGGAAATTGCTCGCGAACAGGCAGCGCTCCCAGCCGAAGATCGCGATCGTGTCGCGGATGATCCGCGCGTTGTCCGCGTCGTTCCATACGGCGTCGCGCAACCCGAGTTCGGAGATCTTCACGCTCACGCGCGGCGATGCCGCGAGCGCTTCCATCCCGCCGCGCCAGCGCGCGAGCCCGGCTTCCGAGCGATCCCACGGCAGCCCCGCGTGTTCGAGCACGACGTCGACACCGGGCGCATCGGTCAGCAGCGCGGCCGCTTCGCCGAGATGCCAGAACGGCACGCGCAGATCCCAGCTCAGGCCGTGCGCGGCGAGCCGTTCGAGCGCGGCCGGCCAGCGCGGATCGCGCAGCGTGCCGGGCCCGTCGTCAACGACCGCATCCGCCGACGCCGCGGTGCGCGGCTTGAAGCGCACGCCGCGCACGCGCGGCCAAGCGGCCTGTTCGGCGAGCCGCTCGTGCGCATCGTCCGCCAGCAGGTCGACCCATGCGACGACCGCCGAAGGCAGCCCGTGCGCGGCCGCGACCTCATGCAGCCAGCGCGTCTCCGCGAGCGCTTCGTCGTGCGCGCGTTCGGCCTCGACGTGCACGCTCGCGACGATCGGCGCCCCTTGCGCGGCCTGTCGGTAGTCATCCACGCCGAAGTCGCGGCACAGCGCCGCGTAGTCGCCGAACATGAAGCGCGCCGGATCGTACTGCGCCTGCAGCCACGGATAGTGCGCACCCGCACCGAGCTGCCACAGGTGATGATGCGCATCGACGAGGGCCGCCGGCAGCGCGTCTCGCGGCGGCGCGCTGCCGTGCCGCTCAGCGCGTGCCTGCGAGCACATACGACGCGTCCGGTTCGCGCAGCGTCGGCAGCGCACCGACGAAGCGCCATGCATCGAGATCGAGTTCGCGCACGTAGTCGTCCTGGAACGACACGTACGCGACGCGCCGCGACGGATGGAACGACAGCGCGGTCGGATTCGCGGGCAGCGCGACGCGTTCGATCTCCTCGAGCTGCCGCGCGTCGAACACCGAAATCGACCGCTCGCCTGAATTGGTCAGCAGCAGCAGATCGCGGCCGTCCGGCGCGGTGGTGCGGTAGATGCGGTTCGGATCGCTGCGCGTCTTCACGCGGCGGCCGCAGGTCATCGTGTCGGTGTCGATCTCGACGAGCGTGTCGTCGCCGCGGTTCGCGACGAACAGCGTGCGCTCGTCGCTCGACAGGGCATTGCCTTCGGGGCGCGGGCCGGGCATCACCGCGCGCGGCGCGACGGTCGCGTCGCGCGGATGAAACTGCGTGACCGTGTTCGACAGCAGATGCACGCCGTACGCGCGGCTCGCGTCGCGCGTGAGCGTCACGAGGTGCGTCTTCACGCCGCCGGACGGCACGGCCATGTTCGGCACCGGCTGCCGGGTCGGCTCGTCGAACACGAGCAGCATGTCGTGCGCCTCGCTCATCGCGTACAGGCGGCCGTCGCGGTCGCTCGCCATCCCGTGCGGCCGGTAGTACGGCCACAGGTCGAGCATGCGCGTGTGCGTGCGCTCGACGAGATCGATCTCGGCGATCCGGTGATCGCCTTCATGGCCGCGCGACCATGCGGTCTCGATCCCGAAGATGCCGACGTACGCGAAGCGGTTGTTCACGTCGACGGTGAATTCGTGCGGGAAGTTCGGCAGCACGACATGCTTGAGCGCGGCTTTCGTTTCGAGATCGTAGAAGCTGAAGGTATGGGCGCATTTCTGCACCAGCAGCAGGATGTCGTTCATGGTGAGTCTCCGTTGTTTCGTGCGCGTGCCGGCTTCCCGGCACGCGGATCAGTCTTCGCAGCGCTTGGGCAGCGTCAGCGCGAGCAGGCCGGCCACCGCGAGCGTGACCGCGAGGCTGTACACGCCGGCCGCGGCGCTCACGCGCTGGGTCAGCACGCCGACCGCATACGGGCCGCAGAAGCCGCCGAGGTTGCCGAGCGCGTTGATCAGCCCGCGTGCGCTGCCGGCCGTCTCGACGCTGCACAGCTTCGGCGGAATCGCCCAGAACACGCCGGCTGCGGCCTGCAGGAAGAAGCCGCAACCGATCAGGAAACCGAACGATACGACCATCGACGCGTGGGTGAGCACCGACAGCGCGAGGCACGCGGCGAAGCCGACCAGCGGCAGCAGCACGAACAGGCGGCGCTTGCCGGTCCGGTCAGACAAATACGACGTGCCGAACATCCCGATCATCATCGCGACATACGGCAGCATCGCGAGCAGGCCGACCTTCCCCATCCCGCCGTGCGTGAGGTTCTTGAGCAGCGTCGGCAACCACATCGTATAGCCGTAGATGCCGACCTGATAGCAGAAGTTGATCGCGATCAGCAGCCAGATCGTCGGGTTGCGCAGCATCGCGCCGAACGACGCGGCGGCCGGCGTGCCGGCGGCCTGCTTGCGCGCCTGCTCGTCGCGCAGCGCGTCGAGGATGTACGCCTTTTCGCGCGGCGACAGCCAGCGTGCGGTTTCCGGGCCGTCGTCGGCGAACATCATCCACGCGACCAGGCACAGCAGCGACAGCGCGCCGGCGCTGAAGAACAGGTGATGCCAGTCGTACGCGGCGAGGATGAAGCCGGACAGCGGCGCGGTGATCATCCCGGCGAGCGGCACGAACATGATGACCATCGCGTTGGCGCGCCCGCGTTCGCGGTCGGGAAACCAGTGGCTGACCATCGTCAGCACGACGGGCAGCATCCCGCCTTCGGCCACGCCGAGCAGGAAGCGCAGCGCCAGAAGTTGCCACGTATGGGTGACGAGCCCGGTCAGCACCGACAGCACGGCCCAGCTCACGAGCGACCACGCGATGAACTTCTTGCCGCTGCCGAGCGCGGCGCGCCGGCCGCCCGGAATCTGCAGGAACAGGTAGCCGAAGAAGAAGATGCCGCCGGCGAGGCCGGCCATGCTCGCGTCCATGCCGAGATCGGCGTTCATCCCGCCGGGCATCGCGAACGCGATGTTCACGCGGTCCATGTACGAAATGATGCAGGCGAGCAGCAGCGGCGGAATCACGCGCAGCCAGCGGCGGCGCGGGATGGCTTCGCCGGCGTCGTAGGCCGGGTTGGCGGGGTTCAGCAGGTTCATGGTGTCTCCAATCCATGTGATGAGCGGCGGCGGCCTTCTGTCGGACCGCCGTCACGCCGATGCGCAACGCACGCGCGTTGCGGTGCAAGCAAATATCCGGTCAGCGATCCGGTCAGCGCCCCCAGCGCAGCACGAGCGGATCGAGCCGCCGCGCCGCATCGAGCAGGCCCGCGCGCACCTGCGGGTGCATGTCGGGCCACGGCGCGCGCGGCCGGTCGCACGCGATCACGCCGCCTTCCTGCATCAGCGCCTTCGCGGTCAGGAAGCCGGACTGGCGGTTCTCGTAGTTGATCAGCGGCAGCCAGCGCGCGTATTGCTCGCACGCTTCGTCGCGGCGTCCGGCGAAATACGCGTCGGTGATCCGGCGAATGCCGTCCGGATAGCCGCCGCCCGTCATCGCGCCGGTTGCGCCCGCATCGAGATCGGCGAGCAGCGTGATGCCTTCCTCGCCGTCCCACGGCCCTTCGATCGCGTCGCCGCCGAGCGCGATCAGCTCGCGCAGCTTCGACGCCGCGCCGGGCGTCTCGATCTTGAAGTACGACACCGCGTCGAGCTCGCGTGCGAGCGTCGCGAGCAACGACGCCGGCAGCGCGACGCCGCTCGCGGGCGCGTCCTGAATCATCAGCGGAATGTCGAGGCCGTCGGTGACGTCGCGGAAGAATGCGCGCACCTGCGCTTCCGGCACGCGGAAGGTCGCGCCGTGATACGGCGGCATCACCATCACCATCGCGGCGCCGAGCGCCTGCGCATGGCGGTTGCGTTGCGCGCAGATCCGCGCGCTGAAGTGCGACGTCGTGACGATCACGGGCACGCGGCCGGCGACGTGCTCGAGCGTGGTGCGCGTGATGAGATCGCGTTCATCGTCGCCGAGCGCGAACTGCTCCGAGTAGTTCGCGTGGATGCAGATGCCTTGCGAGCCGGCGTCGATCATGAAGTCGAGGCAGCGGCGCTGGCCGTCGAGATCGAGCGCGCCGTGCGCGTCGAAGATCGTCGGCGCGACCGGAAAGACGCCGTGGTAGCGTGCGTTCATGGCGGGCCTCACTCGACGATGTCGAACTGGTCGAGGAATTCGGTCTTCAGCGAGAGGCCGAGACCGGGCACGTCGTCGCGCAGTTGCAGGAAGCCGTTCTCGGCCACCGGCTCGCCGTCGAAGATGTAATAGAACAGCTCGTTGCCGACTTCCACGTCGAACATCGGGAAGTACTCGCTCATCGGCGACGCGAGCGTGCTCATCGTCAGGTGATAGTTGTGCATCTGGCCCGCATGCGGAATCACCGGCACGCTGTACGCCTCGCACAGCGCGTTGATCTTGTGCGCCATCGTGATGCCGCCGACGCGGTTCGTGTCGTACTGCACGACCGACACGGCCTTGCGGTCGAGCAGCTGCTTGAAGCCGTACAGCGAGAACTCGTGTTCGCCGCCGGAGATCGGGATGCTCGTGAGCTGGTTCAGTTCGGCGTAGCCGTCGATGTCGTCGGCGATCACCGGCTCCTCGAGCCAGCGCGGCTGGTATTTCTCGAGCTTCGGCAGGATGCGCTTCGCATACTCGAGGTTCCAGCCCATGTAGCACTCGAGCATCAGGTCGTTGTCGTAGCCGATCACCTCGCGGATCGCCGCGACCGATTTCAGGTTTTCCATCACGCCCTGTTGCCCGTGCGCGGGCCCGTAGCCGAAGCGCATCTTGAACGCGCGGAAGCCTTCCTTCAGGTACTTCTGCGCTTCGTCCTGCATCGCCTTCAGGTCGGTGCGATACAGCTTCGAGTAGTAGCAGGGGATCTTTTCCTTGGTGCGGCCGCCGAGCAGCTTGAACACGGGCTTGCCGACGCTCTTGCCGAGGATGTCCCAGATCGCGATGTCGACCGCCGAGATCGCGGCCATGCCGATGCCCTTGCGGCCCCATGCGTGAGTCGCGCGGTACATCCGCTGGTTCAGATATTCGTAGTCCCACGGATCCTGACCGATCACGAGCGGCGCGAGGTACTGGTCGATGATCGCCTTCGCGACGTGCGGCGCGAGCGCGACGTTGCCGAGGCCGACGATGCCGTCGTCGGTCTCGACTTCGACGACCGTCCACGCATGGAAGCGGAACGTGCTCATGGTTTCCTGCGGCGCGTACAGCAGGTCCATCGCGTTCGAGCAGAAGTTGCCCTGTGGCGGGACGGTCTTGCCTTTCCACTGGAATACGCGGGCGCGTACGGAACGGATCTTCATGAGGGTGTCTCCTGAATCGATGTTGTCGTGTGTGGAACGCGTGCGAGGATCACGCGGAAACGGGGGACGTGCGGCGCGCGGCGCCCATCCGGCACGCGATCTGCAGCGCCTGCCAGGTCGCGCCCACGTCGGCGCTGCCGCGGCCCGCGATGTCGTACGCGGTGCCGTGCGCGGGCGTCGTGATCGGCACGGGCAGCCCGCCCTGCACGGTCACGCCGCGCGAGAAGCCGAGCAGCTTGATCGCGATCTGCCCCTGGTCGTGGTACATCGTGACGATCGCCTGGTAGTCGCCGGCCTGCGCCTTCAGGAAGATCGTGTCGGCCGGAAACGGGCCGTGGAACGGCGCGTCGGTCGGCCAGTCGCGCGCCTGCAGCTTGCGCACGGCCGGCTCGATGATCTCGACTTCCTCGCGGCCGCAGCTGCCGCCGTCGCCGCCGTGCGGGTTGAACGCGGCGATTGCGACCTTCGGCGCGGCGACGCCGTTCGCGAGCAGCGACCGATAGATCAGTTCGGACGCCTGTTCGATCCGGTCGACGCTCAGCTGGGCCGCCGCATCCTTCAGCGGAATATGCGACGAGATGCGCGCGGTCCACAGCTCGCCGAGCGTGTTGAATTCGCAGAAGTAGCCGGTCACGCCGAGCGCGGCGGCGAAGTGGTGCAGCTCGTCGTCGTGCTGGAGGCCGCCGAGCTTCATCGCGTACTTGTTCAGCGGCGCGAAGCAGATCGCGTCGATGTCGCCGGCGAGCGCGGCGTCGAGGCACTGGTCGAGCACGGTCAGCGTCGAGCGGCCGCCGGCCGCGCCCGCCTGGCCGACGGTAACCTGCGCGGGATCGATCGTATCGACCGCGACGAATGCGACGCGCGCGGTGGACGGCCGGCTGCGCACCGTGGCGAGCGACGCGACGGGTTCGACGTCGACCGTCACGCCGGCCACGCGCTGGCCGGCTTCCCACAGCCACCGGTCGCCGATCAGCACGAGGTTCGCGCGCGCGGTCGCATCGGGCCGCGCGAGCAGTTTCGCGATCAGTTCGGCGCCGATGCCGGCGGGGTCGCCGAGCGTCAGCGCGACGACGGGCAGGGGGGCGGCGGGCGTTGGGGTGGTCATTAACGTGTCTCCTGTGGCGGCGCGTGGCCGTTCGTATATGGGGTTCATGCTAGGTAGACGGAATGAGTCGGTAAATTGAAAACTCTTGATGAATCGATAACCTGGAGTAATCGAAAATGGGCTCGATCGATCGACGAGACTCGACTCCCCAATTGCTGAACCGGCTGCGGATGCGGCAGATCGCGCTGCTGCTGGCCGTGGACGAATGCTCGACGCTGCGCGCGGCTGCCGACCAGATGGGCCTCACGCAACCGGCCGCGACGAAAATGCTGGCCGAACTGGAAAGCGCGCTCGGCCAGCGGCTGTTCGATCGCGTCGGGCGCGGGCTCGTACTGAACCCGGCCGGCGAGCGCGTGCTCGGCTATTTCCGCGGCATTCGCGGCAGCATGGAGGCGCTGAACCGCGAGCTTGGCGAGCTGCAGCTCGGCAGTGCGGGGCGGCTCGCGATCGGCAGCATCATGGCGGCGTCGCCGGGGCGGCTGACCGAGGCGCTGGTGCAGTTGAAGGCGCGTTATCCGCTGCTCGCAATCGACATCGCAGTGGATACGAGCGACCGGCTGATGCCGCAGCTTCGCGAAGGCGTGCTGGAAGTGGTGATCGGCCGCAACGTCGGCACCGACTGCGATTTCCGCGTGGTGGACGACGAGGCGCTCGCGATCATCGCGGGCCGCGACCATCCGCTTGCGGGCGCGGGGCCGGTCGAATTCGACGCGCTGCTCGATTACACGTGGATCCTGCAGCCGGCCGGCAGCCCGGCGCGCGAAGTCGTCGAACGCGAGTTTCGCGCGCGTCATCAGCCGATGCCGCGCGGGCTCGTCGAAACGGGCTCGATCCTGACGACGATGAACCTCGTCGACCGCTCGCACATGCTCGGCGTGATTCCGCTGACGGTCGCGCAGCGCAATGCCGAGCACGGGCTGGTGGCGATCCTCGATTACGTGCTCGACCAGAAGCTGCCGTCGTACGGCAGCCTCGTGCGGCGCGACCGGCCGCTGAGCATTCCCGCGCAGCAGTTTCTCGCGTTGTTCCACGGGGATGGTGCGGGGGATGACGGCCGTGCGTAATGGCGCAGTTTGCCAGCCGAGGCGGCCGAGCCAGCCGCGCCAACCGCGCTGGCCGACCAAGCCGATCAGGCCGACCAAGCCGAACCAGCCGATCAAGCCGAACCAGCCGAACCAGCCGAATCCGCCGAATCCGCCGAATCCGCCGAACCGGCCAAGCCCCCACCATCGCGGTACGCGGCGAAGCGTGATGGCGACGCCGGCGAGGCGGCCGAGGGCAGGCGGACCCCGAAGCGAACCGCTTCAGCGCACCGACGGCGCAGCAGGCGCGTCGGCGAGCGCCGGCATCGATTCGGACAGCGCGCGATCGGGACGAATCCGCAGCGCGGCGACGATCCCGATCAGCAGCATCGCGACCGACCCGATGAACGGCACCGTCCAGCTGCCGGTGTGGTCGACGAGATAGCCGAACAGGATCGGCGACAGGATTCCGGCGACGGCCGAACCGGCATTCATCATCCCGCTCGCGATGCCCGCGTGTTGCGGCGCGATGTCGCTCGGCACCGCCCAGATCGGCCCGATCGTCAGTTCGAGACACAGGAACGACCCGGACAGGCACAGCGCGACGCCGGCCGTCGAATGCACGAACGCGAGCGGCAGCAGGCACGTGAGCGCGCCGGCGAAGCTCGCGACGATCACGCTCTGGCGCGACAGCGCGAGGTCGCCGGTCTTGCGGTAGATGCGATCGCACAGCCAGCCGCCGATCGTGTCGCCGACCACGCCCGCGAAGAACACGCCCGACGCGAACAGCGCGGTCGACTTCAGGTCGAGGCCCCGTCCGTTCAGGAAGAACGTCGGCAGCCACGTGAAGAACAGCCACGCGGTCCAGCCGTAGCAGAAGTACACGAAGATCGTCGGCGCCATCCGGCGGAACAGCGGCCCCCACGGGGTCGGGCCGGACGGCGGCGCGGGCCGCGCGACGGCGCGCGCGTGACCGTCGTCGTCGCCGAGCGGGTGTTCGCGGAACCCGACGATCCACCACACGAGCCACACCAGCGTCACCGCGCCGATCACGAAGAACGCCGCGCGCCACGACAGCCACGTCATCAGCGCGGCGACGATCGGCGGCGTGACCGCGTTGCCGAGCCGCGAGAACGAATGCGTGAAGCCCTGCACGACGCCGCGCCGTTCGCGCGAGAACCAGTGCGTGACCGCGCGGGCCTGCGCGGGCAGCGTCGCGCCTTCGCCGATGCCGAGCAGCAGGCGCGCGGCGAACAGCAGCGCGAGGCTGTGCACGAGGCCCGTCATGAAGGTCGACGCGACCCAGATCAGCCCGCAGCCGATCAGCGTGATGCGCGCGCCGAAGCGGTCGGCGATCCAGCCGCCGAACACCTGGCAGACGGCGTACGAGTACGCGAACGCGGAGAACGCGACGCCGAGTTCGGTATTCGATAGTCCGAGTTCGGACTTGATCGCACCGGCCGCGGTCGCGAGGTTCACGCGGTCGACGTAGAGGATGAACGAAAGCGCGCACAGCAGCCACAGCGTGTGGCGCCGTTGACGATGATCGGTAGTCATGTGTCTCGCTCCAAGGTCGTGCGCGGCGTTGCAATGACGCCGCGTTCACGGGCGGAGCCAGCATCGCGCGCTGGACGACGCATCGTCTAATGAATCTTTTGGATCAGTTGATAACCTGAGGCATTCGGTTTCGCCGCGCCGGCGCACCGGCGCGGACGGGCTGCGGGTTTTCACGAGCGCTTGCGGCATGATGCGCAAGGGCCGCGCGGCGCGCGCGCATCGCCGCCGAGGCTACGGGCGCCGCCGTGCTGCGATGATGCAGTGACGCAGCGGTATCGCACCGTCGGGAATGGACGGATATGGAACAACAACTTTCACGCCACCGGGACAGCCGTTTCTGGCAACTGTCGCCGGTGAAATGGTGGATCCAGGGGCATGGCCGCGACGGTGCTCGCGATCTTCGTCAGCGCGACGTCGCTGTCGCTCGTGCTGTCGGGCCAGCCGATGCTGGACTGCGTGTCGAAGGACACGGTGTCGATCTTCATCGCGCTGGTGTTCCTGCCGGTGTACGTGTCCGGCGCGGTGCGCAAGCTGGCGATCGCGCGCATCGAGGAGCTGGAGGCGCTGCGTCAGGCGACGGTCGGCACGCGGCTGAAGCTCGATCGGGCCGGCGCGGTGCGGGCAGTCGTCGTGCACGGGCCGGAGGGGAAAGCGACCGTGTCGGTCGCGGAATACGCGGTGCTCGGTTTCGAGCCGCCGCTCGAACGCGTGGGGCGCGAGACCGGCGCGTGACCACGTGGCGAAGGCTGCGCGCAGGCGCGGCGGTTCGGTGCGATGGCGCGCCGCGCGCAGGCGCGGTGATTCGATGCGATGGCCGGCCACGCGCACCCGCTGCGGTTCGGTGCGATGGCGCGCCACGCGGGCGCGGACCGGGTCAGCCCCGCATGCCGGGGCGCGGATTCGTCGGCATCGCCGATCAAGCGGGGAAGCGTCGCGCGTCCGGCGTCGGCTCGAGATCGTCGGGCCAGTACACGTCGAACCGAGTGCCGCCGCCCGGCGCCGGCATGCAGACGGCTTCGCCGCGATGCGCATGCGCGATCGCCGCGACGACCGCGAGCCCGAGGCCGCTGCCGCCCGGCTGCGTATCGTCGACGCGCCGGAACGCCTTGAACACGTGCGGCGCGAAGTCGGCCGGAATGCCGGGGCCGTCGTCCTCGACGCGCAACCGGCAGCGTCCGTTCTCGATGCGCGTCTGGATCCGGATCGCACCGGGCACCGCATGGCGGCGCGCATTCTCCAGCAGCGCGAGCAGCGCCTGACGGATCCGCACGGGGTCGCAGCGCATCGGCCGTGCGTCGAGATCGAACACCGGGTGCTGACCCGCGGCCTGCAGCGCGTGCGCGAACACGTCGACCACGGCGCGGATGTCCGCCGCGAGATCGGTGTCGCGGATCTCGATGCTCAGGTGGCCGCTGTCGGCGAGACTGACCACGCGCAGATCCTCGATCAGCCGCGTCAGTCCTTCCACTTGCGCGAGCAGGCTGCGGAACTGCGCTTCGCTCGGCGTGAACACGCCTTCGGCGAGCCCCTGCAGGCGACCGCGCAGCACCGTGACCGGCGTGCGCAGCTCGTGCGCGATCGCGGCATTCCAGAACGCCTGTTCGTCGGTCACGCGCTGCAGCTCGCTCGCGAGCGCGTTGAAATTGTCGGCGAGCCGCGCTGCTTCGTGCAGCGAACGATCGCCGACGACCGCGCGCGCACCGAGATCGCCGCGCGCGACGCGGCGGATGCTGTCGGTGACCGAGTTCAGCGGCACGAGGATGCGGCGCGACAGGTTCATCGCGACGACGATCGAGATCAGCAGGCCGACCAGCGTGGTCGAGGTGATCCAGAGCCACTCCGGCCCGCTCGGGAACCAGCTCGTCGGCTTCAGATACTCGGGCGAGTACAGGTACAGCAGGTAGTAGAACACATAGGCCGTCGCGACGATCAGCACCGTGGTGCCGAATGCGATCGCGCCCATCGTCAGCGCGATCTGCCGGCTCAGTCCTTCGAGCTTCACTCGCCGCTCCACAGTTTGTAGCCGACGCCGCGCACGCTGACGGGTACGCCGGCGATGCCGAGATCGTCGAGCTTCTTGCGCAGCTTGCTGACGTGGCTGTCCACCGTGCGTTCGAGCGTGTCGCCTTCCGGCAGACAGGTGGCCATCAGCTCGGCGCGGCTGAACACGCGGCGCGGCGCGCGCGCGAGCTGCGCGAGCAGCTTGAATTCGGTGAGCGTCAGCACGAGCGTGTGGCGTGTGCCGTCGACTTCGACGGTCGCTTCGTGATGCTCGAGATCGATCTCGAACGGGGCGGCGCGCAGCACGCGCTGTTCTTCGTGACGGGCACCTGCCATCGAACGGCGCAGCACGGCCAGCGCACGCGCGACGACTTCGGCGGGATTGAACGGCTTGACCACGTAGTCGTCCGCGCCGATGCGCAGGCCGGTGAGCTTGTCGATGTCCTGGTCGAGCGCGGTCAGCATGATGACCGGCGTGTCGCCGCGATGCCGGATCTCGGCGAGGACTTTCCAGCCGTCGACCTGCGGCATCTGCACGTCGAGCAAGACGAGGTCGGGCTTCAGCGACAGGTGCAGCTCGAGCGCGCGGCGGCCGTCGGCCGCATGCACGGTGCGCAGGCCGCTGCGCGCGAGATACGCGGTGAGGATCTCGGCGATCTCGGGATCGTCCTCGGCGATCAGGACGAGCGCCTGGCTGGCGCCGGGAGAGAAGGAAATATCGGGCATGGCCGCTTGGTCCGATCCATCGGGGTTCCATCGAATCGCAATACTACCGTACCGCTCCGACCGTCGATCGGAGACGCGAAGCAGGCGGAGGGCTCGGGCACGCGATGCCGGCTTTCCGATGCCTTTCAGTGCAGCCGTCGATCTTCCGACAGGGGAATACCCTGTCTTTTTTTCTCGAATCTATTTTATGTATCATGACCTATCTTTTGCAGCATGTACTAATTCAGGGGCCGATAGATCCATCGCGTGACGCGGACTATCGGCAGGCGGCGAGGCCGGCGGAGGAAGCGGCCTCGCCGCGTATTCAGTCGTCTGATCTCGCGCGAACGACAGTCGCGTGCCGCCGGGCACGCCGTCGCTCGCGTTCTTTGCACGCAGGAACCCAACCATCATGTCCAGCAAGTCATCCTCCCGCGGGTCGGCCGACCTGCCGCGCAGGCAGTGGCTCAAGATCGCCGGCGCGTCCGTCGCGGCCGGCGGCCTCGCGCTCGGCGCGGCGCGCGCCAGTGCCGATAGCGCACCGGTCGCCGGCCACGACGGCGACGTGCTCGACGTCGCGATCGTCGGCGCCGGGCTCGCCGGGCTCACGACCGCGCGCGACCTGCGCTACGCGGGCTGCGAATCGTTCGTCGTGCTCGAGGCGCGCGATCGGGTCGGCGGCCGCACGCTCAACTTCGACGTCGGCGGCGGCTATGTGTCCGAAGTCGGCGGCCAGTGGATCGGCCCGGGCCAGACGGCCGTCGCGGATCTCGCGCGCGAACTGGAAATCGGCACGTTCCCGAGCTACTACGCGGGCAAGACGGTCATCCTCGGCGGCGACGGCCGCGCCGAGATCGACCTGGACGGCACGTTCGGCACCGACGAGGCCGTTGCCGCGAAGCTGAGCCGGATGTCGCGCGACGTGCCGTCGGGCGCACCGTGGACGTCGCCGAAGGCGGCCGAACTCGACCGGCTGTCGGTCGGCGACTGGCTCGCAAAGCAGGGCATCAAGCCCGAGGACCGGATGGGCTGGAACGCGTCGATCTCGCTGTCGGGCGGCTCGGCGCCCGCGAAGATGGGGCTGCTGCACTTCCTGTCGATGATCAACTCCGCCGATTGCGATTACGCGCAGCTCGACTCGATCAAGCACAGCGCGCAGGAAACCCGCGTCGTCGGCGGCTCGCAGCTTCTCAGCATCCGGATCGCGCAACAGCTCGGCGACAAGGTGCGGCTCGCGTCGCCGGTGCGCCGGATCGTCGGCTGGGATCGCGACGTCGTCACGCTGCAGACGGAGCGCGGCACGGTGCGCGTGCGCAAGGTCGTGATGGCGCTGCATCCGGCGCTGTGTCAGCAGGTGCAGTTCGATCCGCCGCTGCCCGACAAGCGCCATGCGCTGCAGCGCGCGTGGCCCACGCATTCGCCGGCGCGCAAGACGGCGATGGTCTATCGCCGCCCGTTCTGGCGCGACAAGGGGCTGAACGGCCACATCTTCCAGACCGACGGGCCGATCTTCTGGGCTTACGACAATTCGCCGCCGGGCGGCGAGATCGGCGTGATCAACGCGTTCGTGCGCAACGCGCTCGTGCCGTCGGACCCGGAGGCCGCGAAGCAGATGCACATGGACCTCTATGCGCGGGCGTGGGGCGACGACGCGCGCGCGCCGGTGTCGTACCACGATCGCGACTGGGGGCTGGCCGACCCGTGGACGATCACGTGCGTATCGGCGATTCCGCCGGGCTTCTGGACCGCGCACGGCGACGCGTTGCGCGCGCCGTGCGGCAACCTGATCTGGTCGGGTACCGAGACCGCGAACATCTGGGCCGGCTACATGGACGGCGCCGTTCGCTCGGGCCACCAGGCCGCGCTTCAGGCGCTCAATGCACTGCGTCGCGCGTAGGAGACCGGAGATGAAGAAACGCATGTTGCTGCTTGCCGCGGTCGTGATCGCCGGCGCACTCCTGGCCGTCTACGGCCCCACGCTGCTCGGCTTCTATCGCCTGCAGCGCCATATCGATACGACGGCGCAGGCCGACGACGCCGACGGCGGCCCGTGGCCGCGCATGACCGACGTGTGCATGGGTTGTCACGGCGTGAAGGGCACGTCGCTGAGCGGCGCGTATCCGAGCCTCGCCGGCCAGCCGTCGTCCTACGTGGCCGCACAGCTTCGCGCGTTCGCGAGCGGACAGCGCGCGAACCCGACGATGGGCCCGCTCGCGATGACGATGAGCGAAGCCGAAATCGCACGCGCGGCCGACTACTACGCGAAGCAGGCGCCGCAGGACAACCGCTATTTCAAGCCGGATGCGCAACTGCGAGCGAAGGGCGAGCAGCTGGTGACGGGCGGTGCGTGCGTCGCTTGCCACGGTGCGCGGCTGACGGGCCAGGCGCAGTTTCCGCGGCTCGCCGGGCAGGGCTACGACTACCTGCGTACGCAACTCGATGCATTCGCGAACGGTGCCCGCGCGGAGGCGACCGGCACGATGCAGCGCGTCGCGCAGGCGATGTCGGCTAACGAGCGCGCGGCGGTCGCGACTTATCTCGCGAGCCTCAGCCCGGTCAAGCAGTGAATCAACGGCAGCACTCGACCTCGGGAGTTCGAACCATGGATCACAGATCACTTGCACTTTGTCTTTCCAGCGCGACGCTTGCCGCGACGACAGGCCTGTACGGCTTCAGGTTCGTCCGCAAGCGCAACTTCCTGCTCGGCTTCGAATGGTGGATCGTGACGATTTCCGCATCCAATGCCGTGATCTTCTTCGCGACCGAATCGCCGGTGTCGTACGCCATTTCGCACTTCCTCGACGCGTTCTCGCGCGGGTTCGGGATGCCGGTGATCGCGGTCGCGGGGCTGATGGCCGTCACGCACGGCTACCGGCCCTCGATGCGGCAGGACGTGACGCTGTTCGTGCTCGCGACGCTCGGGACCTTCGCGCTCGTGGCCGGCGTGCTGCAGCACGCGCTGCCGTACTTCTACGTGGCGATGTGGACGCTGATGTCGATCTATCTCGCCGGTTTCGTGCTGCGGCTCGTGCGAGCCGGTCACGCGCTCCATGCGCTGACGACGACGATCGCGCTCATCGCTGCGCAGGCGATCGCGTGCATCTACGACTTCTACAAGATCCCGGGCGAGGACACCAGCGTGGTGTTCAATTTCTACGTGCTTGCGCTCTTGACCTGGTCGTACCTGACCGTCACGCTCTATTACGCGTATGGCGCACTGGAGCGCGACGCCGGACGCGGCAAGGTGACGGCGAACGTCTTGTCGTATCCGAAATGAGTAGCTGTACTGATGACATGGCGAAGGGCCGTGCCGTTGGGACGGGCAGGCCGCGGCGATCACGGAGCGCACCGCTGGACCCGGGCCGCCCGACCCATGCGCAGCGGCGCGATGCGACGCGCGAACGCCTGATCGGCGCCGCGCGCGCGATTTTCGCGGAGAAGGGCTACGCGGCCGCGAGCGTCGAGGACATTGCGGCGGCGGCCGGGCATACGCGCGGCGCGTTCTATTCGAACTTCCGCAGCAAGACGGAGATGCTGTTCGAACTGCTGACGCGCGATCACGACGACGCCGGCGTGGCGCTGCCGTTGCCCGCACAGGTGCTGGCGCTCGGCCTCACCGCGCTGTGCGACGGCGTGCAGTCGTGTTGTGCGGCCGACGCGTGCAGCACCGCCGACGCGCTGGCCGATGCGGTGCTGGTCGGCTTCGTTACGCATACGGTGTTCGGCGGCGCGCGCGGCTGACGTGACGGCGAACCCGCGGCCCGCTTTCGTCGCCCGTTGGTATGAAGGCTGAAAGCAGGTTGTCATGGCGGGCGGCGAACCGTCGCGATGGACGTTCGAACAGGCAGACGAAACAGGGAATACCCCGTCTTTTTCTTTTCCGTATTTTCGTCATGATGACCTAACATTGTCACCATGTTCTACTGAAGGCGCCGGCAGTGAGCGATCGCGACCGGCAGTGGTTGGACGAATCAGGAGATCTACGATGGATGCACTCAAGCGCAAGGCTTTCTTCGAGGACGGTGCGGTCCTCGTCGAAGGCGTACTCGACGCGGCGCAGCTCGCACAATGCCGCGCGGTGTTCGACTGGGGGATGGAGAACCCGGGCCCGATGGCGACGACGCTGCTCGACGGCACCGAATACAAGTCGCACAACGACAACGCGAACCCGTATGCGAAGGCGCGGCTCGACGAACTGGTCGCCACGCTGCCGTTCGGCGAGCTGTTCGCCGACCTGTGGGGCTCGAAGCACGTGTGGTACTTCGCCGAGGAGCTGTTCATGAAGGCCGGCGGCAAGAGCGCACGCTCGCCGTGGCACCAGGACACGTCGTACCTGCCGTGGCAAGGCATGCACTTCGGCAATGCGTGGATCAGCTTCGAGCACGTGCCGAAGCGCAACGCGCTGGAGATCGTGCGCGGCTCGCATCGCGGCGTGCGCCACGACGGCACCACGTTCCAGAACGCCGAGGATCCGACCGATCCGCTGCACGGCGGCGACGTGTGGCCGCGGCTGCCGAACATCGAAGCGGAGCGCCGCGCGAAGCCGGATGCGTACGACATCCTGTCGTGGGAAACGAAGCCGGGCGACGTGCTGCTGCTGCATCCGGGCGTGCTGCACGGCGGCGGTGCGGTCGATGCCGATTTCCCCGATCGCCACACGCTCGTGCTGCGCTTCTTCGGCGACGACGCGGTGTTCAGCCCGCTCCCCGATGAAAGCCGCTCGGGCTTCACGCCGGCCGGCGTGCTGTTCGTCGAGGAGCTCGCCGCGCTGAAGGCCGGCGACCCGTTCCGCGCGCCGTGTTTCCGTCAACTCGTCTGAGCAAGGAGTCTTTCATCATGTCAGCCACCCCCAAGCGGCAATCGATCGTTCCGCCTGCGTTCCAGCCGTGGTACGACGCGTACCACTTCTCGCCGGCCACGCGCGTCGGCGACACGATCTGGGTCTCGGGCCAGGTCGGTCTCGACGCGCAGATGCAGCCGGCCGACGGCGTCGAGGCTCAGGCCCGGATCGCGTTCGAGAGCCTGAAGATGATCCTCGAAGCGGCCGGCGCGAGCCTCGCCGACGTCGTCGAACTGACGACCTTCCATACCGACCTGCAGCAGGAGACCCAGGGTTTCGCGGCGGTCAAGGACGTGTATTTCCCGAACCGTTACCCGTCGTGGACGGCCGTCGGCGTGTCGCAACTGGCGCTGCCGGGGCTGTGCGTCGAAGTGCGTGCGGTGGCGGTGGCCGGATCGGGCAAGGCGTAAAGCGGGCAGCGGTGCGTCATTTCTTCCCGGCGAGCGTGCTTCATGAATCGCAGTCCTGAGGAAATGACGAAAGCGTATCGATACAGGCAGGCGGCCGTCCGTCATCGCGGACGACCGTCATCAGGAAGCGGCGCGATCGTCGGGTGACGGCGCAAGCGGCGTGAATGCGCGGGGCCCTGACGGGCGAGCGAACGCGCGGTAGGAAGGAGAACCATGATGATCAAGCATCGAATCCGGGCCGTATCCGCAGTCGCGGCCGCTGCATGTCTCGCGATCGGCACGGCCGTCGCGGCGGACGACCTGACGCCGGCGGGCGCCGATCGCTCGGCGAGCAAGGATGGCGCGGTGCCGGCCTACGCCGGCAAGCAGTCGCCCGACGCGGGCTGGGAGTGGGGCAAGGTGCGTGCCGATTTCTGGAAGCACCGCAACGAGAAGCCGCTGTATTCCATCGATGCGGCGAACGTCGACAAGTACGCCGACAAGCTGTCGCCGGGGCAGGTCGCGCTGATCAAGCAGAAGAAGGGCTACCGGATGGACGTCTATCCGTCCCACCGCGAATGCCAGTTGCCCGACGTCGCCGAGCAGAACTCGAAGGCGAACCTGGCGGCCGCGAAGCTCGGGTCGGCCGGCGACACGCTCGCGTCGGCCGCGCTGCCGGGCGTGCCGTTCCCGCAACCGAAGAGCGGCGCCGAAGCCATCCTCAACTACGAAATGCGCTATCGCGGCGAAGGCGTCGACTGGGCGCAGATGGTGACGACCGTATCGCCGCGTCCGGGCAGCAGCGAATGGATCGACGCGGTCGGCCCGCAGACCTTGTACTTCCCGTCCGCGAAGCTCGGCAAGTTTTCGCCGCAGGACGTCGACCAGCTCAGCGCGGCCGTGTACTTCCAGATGAATTCGCCGGCCGCGCTCGCCGGCCAGGCGTTCGTGCAGCGCCAGTACTTCGACAAGGCATCGGAGACGTACTACTACTTCCCCGGCCAGCGCCGCGTGCGACGCATGCCGGCCTATACGCACGACGCGCCGCTGATCGGCTTCGAGAACCAGTACCTGATCGACGAAGGCAACATGATCAACGGCTCGCTCGACCGCTTCAACTGGAAGCTGATCGGCAAGAAGGAAATGCTCGTCCCGTACAACGCGTTCGGCATGTACAAGTTCAAGAGCAAGCTGCACGACGTCGCGACGCCGGACGGCGTCGCGGCCGCGAACCGCCGCTACGAGACGCACCGCGTGTGGGTCGTCGAGGCGGCGCTGAAGCCGAGCGCGCGGCACGTCGCGTCGAAGAAGGTGTTCTATCTCGACGAGGACAGCTGGCTCGCGCTCGTCGGCGAGGACTACGACGCGCAGGGCAAGTTGTGGAAGGTGCGGGAGAGCTATCCGATTCCGGCCTGGGAGCTCGGCGGCACCTGCGACAACGAGCCGCTCGCGCAGTACGACATGAACAACGGCCGCTACGTGCTCGATGCGACGTCGATCGGGCAGGGCAAGGACGTGCGCTGGCTCGAGCAGGCCGACGATCCGCGCTTCAAGTCGGATTTTTACACGGCGGAATCGCTGCGCTCGGTCAGCGAACGTTGATCGCCGTCGACTGACGGACCACAAGGGACCGGCGCGCGCAACGACCGCGCGCCGGCATTGCAAAGGGGTGGGAGACGGATCATGGAATCGGCAAGGTTGATCAGGAATACTACGGTATCGATCGCGCTCGCGGGTGTCGCGACGTCGAGCGCATACGCTTACGACTTCACGACGGGCATCAACGACCTGCAGGGCTCGTGGGTCACGAACCTGACGGCCGGCGCCGGGATCCGGACCAAGAGCCCGAGCTGCTCGCTGACCGGCGACCCGAACGCCTACGGCTGCGGCGCGGCCGCGAACACCAATCAATGGGGCTATGCGGACAACGGCGACCTGAACTACCGCAAGGGCCAGCCGTTCAGCACCTACATCAGCGCGACGAGCGAGTTGTTGCTGAAGATGCCGAGCGAAGGGCTGAAGTTCATGGTGCGCGGCACCGGCATGTACGACTTCCTCGCCGGGAATACGGCGCGGACGCCGCTGTCGAGCACCGCGTCCGCGCAGGTCGTCTACAACGCACAGCTGCTCGACCTGTGGGCGCAGAAGGATTTCACGATCGGCGGGCGCAACGCGCACGTGCGGGTCGGCAACCAGGTGATCAACTGGGGCGAGAGCATGTTCGCGCAGAGCGGGATCAACGCGACCAACTCGATCGACACGCAGAAGCTGCTGATTCCCGGGTCGCAGCTCAAGCAGGCGCTGCTGCCGGCGCCGATGGTGAGCCTGGCGGCCGACCTGTCGCACGGGTTCAGCACCGAGGCGTACTACCAGTTCCAGTGGAACGGCAACCGCTATCCGCCGGTCGGCTCCTACTGGTCGGTGACGAACGGCTTCGGCCGCGGTGCGGAGCCGTTCACGATCAACACGAACAACCTGAACGTGACCGGCCCGAGCGCGGGCTCGATCGCGAACGCGATCGGCGGCGGCGCCGCGGCCGGCAACCAGGGCACGTTGAACGCGATCAAGAACGGGCTCGTGAACGGCGACTATGCAGGGCCGCCGTTCAACGACATCGGCCTGCCGTCCGTCACGAACCTGCCGGCGAAATATCGGCCGCAGTTCGGCGTGAAGTTCAACTACTCGCCGCGCTCGTTCGACGCGAACTTCGCGTTCTACTACCTGAACTACACGGACAAGTCGCCGGTGCTCGCGTCGCTCGCGAACGGCACCGAGCAATGGTCGTATCTCGGCCGGCGCCAGCTGTTCGGCGTCAGCGCGAACTTCGGCGTCGGCCCGTGGGCGATCGGCACCGAACTGTCGTACCGGCCGCGCGATGCGGTCGCACTGTCGAGCTGCTACGGCGCGGGCGGGCCGCTCGACCTGAACACGAACGGCGTGGCGGGCGTCAATTGCTCGCAATGGGTCGACAAGAAGAAATTCCAGTACGACATCAACGGCCTGCTGGCGCTCACGCGCAGCGAATACCCGTTCCTGAAACTGCTCGGCGCCGATTCGGCCGCGCTGACCTGGGAACTGACGTGGATCTACTTCCCGGGGCTGAGGTCGAGCGGCGTGACGCGCACGGTCGACGGGCAGACCGTCACGCAAGTGCCGCAGGCCGGTTACCTGCCGTGGCTGAACAACGGCTCGGCGGCCGGCTATCCGATCGGGATGAGCCAGGGCACTTCGAGCTCGGTCGGCGCGACGATCGATTTCAACTGGACCTACGACGGCACGCTGATTCCGGGCTGGCAGGTCACGCCGGGCGTGACGTTCTCGGACGGCCTGTACGGCTACACGCCGACCTTCACCGCGAACTACATGCAGGGCGCGAAGTCGGTGAACGTCTACGTGCTGTTCAACCAGAACCCGCCGAACTGGCAGGCCGGCATCAATTTCACCGCGTTCTTCGGCGGCCACAACACGGTGGGCCAGCCGTATGCGGACCGGAATTTCGTCGGTCTGTTCGTCACGCGCAATTTCTGACGCCGATGTGCTTACGGGCGGTGTGTGCGGAGCGCCGCCGCCAATCATGAAGGGGTAATGTCGTGCTCAATCGTCTGGTCAGCCGCCTCGAGAGGCTCTTCTTCGGTCATCGCGCGATCGTGCTCGCGGCGATCGCGTTGTTCACCGTCGCGATGGCCGTGTTCGCCGTGCAGCTGCGCATGGATGCCGGCTTCGAAAAGCAGATGCCGATCGGGCACGAGTACATCCGCACGTTCCAGCAGTATCGCAACGACCTGCTCGGCGCGAACCGGATCACGGTGGTGGTGCGGGCAAAGCATGGATCGATCTGGTCGAAGCAGGGACTCACGCGGCTGTACGACGTGACGCAAGCCGTCACGTATTTGCCGAGCGTCGACCGCATCGGCGTGCGTTCGCTGTGGACGCCAAACGCCTTCGTCAACGAAGTGACCGACGAAGGCTTTCGCGCGGAGCCGATCATTCCCGGCACGGTCACGCCCGACCGGTTGACGCCGGCGAGCGTGCAGAGCATTCGCCGCGCGACGACGCTCGGCGGTTACGTCGGCACGCTCGTATCGCACAACGAGGACAGCGCAATGATCACGGCCGAGCTGAACGAGCGCGACAGCGCCGGCAAGGTGCTCGATTACGTCGCGTTCAACCATCTGCTCGAACAGAAGGTGCGCAAGCCGTTCGAGGACGCCGGCTACGAGATCCAGATCATCGGCTTCGCGAAGCAGATCGGCGACATCGCCGATGGCGCGACGGCCGTGCTCGGCTTCTGCGCGGTCGCGCTGCTGCTGACCACGCTCGCGGTGTACTGGTATTGCCATTCGGTGCGCTTCACCGTGCTGCTGGTCGCGTGTTCGCTGACATCGCTCGTGTGGCAGTTCGGCACGCTGAAGCTGCTCGGCTTCGGCCTCGATCCGCTCGCGGTGCTGGTGCCGTTCCTCGTGTTCGCGATCGGCGTGTCGCACGGCGTGCAGCAGGTGAACTTCATCGTGCGCGAGATCGCGCATGGGCAGAGTTCGTTCGATGCGGCGCGCCACAGCTTCAGCGGCCTGTTGATCCCCGGCGTGCTCGCGCTGATCACCGCGTTCGTGTCGTTCATCACGCTGTTGCTGATTCCGATTCCGATGGTGCGCGAGCTGGCGATTACCGCGTCGCTCGGCGTGGCCTACAAGATCGTCACGAACCTGATCCTGCTGCCGGTGGCGGCATCGTGCTTCAACTTCACCAAAACCTACGCCGACAACTCGCTGAAGCGCGCGCAGCAGCGTGCGAAGCCGCTGCGTCTGCTCGCACGTGTGGCGGAGCCGAAGTATGCGGGCCTCACCGTCGCGCTGACGATCGCGATTTTCGCGCTCGCCGCGTGGCAAAGCCGCGATCGCGTGATCGGCACGCTGCAGCCCGGCGCGCCGGAGCTGCGTGCCGACGCGCGCTTCAACCGCGACGCGACGTCGATCGCCGGCAACTACGACATGGGCCTCGACTGGCTGACGGTGGCGATCGAATCGAACGGCAAGGCCTGCGACAACCCGGCAGTCGGGCTGTATGAGGACGACTTCTCGGCCGCGATGAAGACCGAGCCGGGCGTGGTGTCGGTGCAGTCGTACTCGGCGATGCTGCGTACCTACAACCAGGGCTACAACGAGGATTACCCGAAGATGAACGTCGTGCCGATCGCTGGCGAGAACTACGGCGCGGTGTCGGTGGACGTATCGCGCGTGAAGGGCTTCATGAGCCGCGACTGCGGGATGACGGCCGTGCACCTGTTCCTGACCGATCACAAGGCGACGACGATCAACCGCATCCTCGACGACGTGAAGCAATACCGCGCGTCGCATCCATTCCCCGGCATCACGGTGCGGCTGGCCGCGGGCAACGCCGGCGTGCTCGCCGCGACGAACGACGAAGTCGAGAAGAGCGAGCTGCCGATGATGCTCTACGTGTATGCGGCGATCCTGGTGCTCGTGTTCCTTGCCTACCGCGATTGGCGCGCGATGCTCGCGTGTTGCGTGCCGCTGTCGGTCGCGACCTTCATCGGCTACTGGTTCATGAAGGAGCTGCAGATCGGGCTGACGGTCGCGACGTTGCCGGTGATGGTGCTGGCGGTCGGCATCGGCGTCGACTATGCGTTCTACATCTACAACCGGCTGCAGGTGCATCTCGCGGGCGGGCAGGACATCGTGAAGGCCGTGCAGCACGCGATGCTCGAAGTCGGCGTCGCGACGATCTTCACCGCGATCACGCTGGCGATTGGCGTTGCGACGTGGAGCTTCTCCGCACTGAAGTTCCAGGCCGACATGGGCAAGCTGCTCGCGTTCATGTTCATCGTGAACCTTGTGATGGCGATGACCGCCTTGCCCGCGCTCGCATCGTTGCTCGAACGCTGGTTCCCGCGCCGCAAGCCCGCGCGCGCACCGGGCCTGTTCAGCCACTGACTCGCACGAACATCCTGACGGAGATTCAGCCATGGTCAAGACTCTCGCTGCCTGCGCCGCACTTTGCATCGCGGCGGTTGCGCTCGCGCGATTTCATCAAGCGGCCGCAGACCGGCCCGCGCCGGCCCATGCGCTCGCGACCGACGCCGGGCGCGTCGGTGCGCGTCACGCCACGGTCGCCGAACCAGACGCCGTACCGGGACTCGCTCCATCGTCGAGCGACGGCAACGCCGGGCCGCAGGCGGCGGCCGCGCAGGGTGCCGACAAGCCATCGATCGTTGCGCTCGACGCAGCGACTGCCGGCTGGTCGCGTCTGTTCAATCACTGATGCATGAGCACACCACTTCCGAGACTCACCATGATCAAGACGCTCATTGCCTGTACCGCACTCTCCGCCGCCGCGATGGCCTTCGCGCAACCGCAGGACGGAACCGTCGCGGCCTGGGCCGCGAAGCCCGCACACGCGTGGGCCGCGCCGACCCACATGATGCTGACGGATGCGACACGCGCGGGCTCGCGCATCGTCGCGGTCGGCGAGCACGGGATCGTGCTGCTGTCGGACGACGATGGCAAGACCTGGCGGCAGGCGCGGCGCGTGCCGGTGTCGGCGACGCTGTCGGCCGTGTCGTTCGCCGATGCGAAGCACGGCTGGGCGGTCGGCCAGTGGGGCGCGATTCTCGCGACCCAGGACGGCGGCGACACGTGGGTCACGCAACGGCTCGACACGTCGGTCGACCAGCCGCTGTTCTCCGTGCTGTTCACCAGCGAGCAGGACGGCATCGCCGTCGGCCTGTGGTCGCTGATGCTGCAGACGCACGACGGCGGCAGAACCTGGACCCGCACGACGCTGCCGAAGCCGCCCGGCGGCGGCAAGGCCGACCGCAACCTGTACCGCGTGTTTGCCGATGCCGCACATGCGCTCTACATCGTGTCGGAGCAGGGGATGGTGCTCAAGTCGACCGATGCCGGCGCGAACTGGGCGTACCTGCCGACCGGCGGCAAAGGCACGTTGTGGTCGGGCGTCGCGATGCCCGACGGCCGGCTCGTGGTCGGCGGGTTGCTCGGCAGCCTGTTCGAAAGCCGCGACGGCGGCACGACGTGGACCGCATTGAAGACAGGCACGCGCAGCTCGATCACCGATCTCGTGGCGAGCGGCGGCGGGCTCGTCGGCGTCGGGCTCGACGGGCTCACGCTCGCGCAGCGCGTCGCGGATGGCCCGTTCGACGTCGCGCAGCGCGCGGATCGCGCGACGCTCACCGCCGCGCTGATCGATGCGCGCGGCAAGCCGATCCTGTTTTCGCAGGACGGCGTGCTGGCCGCGCCGTGACATGAATTCGCAGACTGACCAGCAAGGAAAGATGGAGTACTCGACATGAAGTGCAAGCACAAGCCGGATACGCAGGCCCGGCGCCAGATTCTGCGTGTCGCGGCAGCGGGGGCCGCGTCGCTCGCGGCGGGCCCGGTGTCGTTCGCGGCGGATATCGCGCCGGCATCGGCCGCGAACGGGATCTTCGACGTCGTGATCATCGGCGCGGGGCTCGCCGGGCTCACCGCCGCACGCGACCTGAAGCGCGCCGGATGCGACGCGTTCGTCGTTGTCGAAGCGCGCGACCGCGTCGGCGGGCGCACCTACAACCACGACCTCGGACACGGCGTCGTGTCCGAAGCCGGCGGCCAGTGGATCGGGCCGGGCCAGACGGCGATCGCCGATCTGGCGCGCGAACTCGGGGTCGACACGTTCCCGACTTTCTACGCGGGCAAGACGGTCGTGCTCGCCGGCGACGCGCGCGTTGCACAGGATTTCCACGGCGGCTCGGGCGGCGATGGCGCGATCGGTGCGAAGCTCGGCGAACTGGCGCGCGGCGTGCCGTCGCGCGAGCCGTGGACCGCGCAGCACGCGGCAGAGCTCGACAAGCTCACCTACGGCGACTGGTTGCTCAGGCAGGGCGTGACCTACGAGGACGGCTATTTCCTCGGCCTCGCGGCGAAGCTGTCGCTCGGCGGCGCGCCGGCGCAGCTCGGGCTGCTGCACTACCTGTCGATGATCAACAGCGCCGACTGCGACTATGCGAAGCTCGAATCGACCAAGGGCGGTGCACAGGAAACGCGCTTCGTCGGCGGTTCGCAGGTGCTGAGCGTGCGGATGGCGAGCGAGCTCGGCGCGAAGGTGCGGCTGTCCTGCCCGGTGCGCAGGATTTCGGGCTGGGATCGCGACGTCGTCGACGTGCAGACGGATCGCGGCGTGCTGCGCGCGCGGCGCGTGATCGTCGCGCTGAATCCGGCGCTGTGCGAGCAGATCGTGTTCGATCCGCCGCTGCCGGCCGGCCGCGCGCAACTGCAGCGCAACTGGCCCGCGAACGCGCCGATGCGCAAGACGGTACACGTGTACGACCGGCCGTTCTGGCGCGACGACGGTTACAACGGGCAGATCTTCGAGGTCGGCGGCCCGGTCTTCATGGCGTACGACAACTCGCCGCCGGACGGCTCGGTCGGCGTGCTCGCCGCGTTCGTCGCGCCGGGCGCGCTGCCGTCCGAGCCGAAGGCCGCCGAACGCACGCTATCGGCTGTATTCGCGCGCGCGCTCGGCGACCGCGCGCTGCATCCGACCCAGTTCCACGACTACGACTGGGGCCGCGTCGATCCGTGGACGCTGCAGTGCATCCACCCGCTGCCGCCCGGCTTCTGGACGAAATGGGGCAAGTACCTGCGCCCGGAGGCCGGCCGCCTGATCTGGTCGGGCACCGAGACGGCCGACCTGTGGCCCGGCGCGATGGACGGCGCGGTGCGCTCCGGCCACCGCGCGGCGCTGCAGGCGCTCGGCAAGCTGGCCGGCCGCGGCAAGGAGGCGTGAATGAAACGAACCTGGATGATCGGTGCCGCACTCCTGATCGCGGGCGTCGCGGCAGCCGGCACGCTGTACGGCCCCGACCTGCTCGACGGCATGCGCTACGAGAAGGCGATGACCGCGCTCGGCGACGCGGACAAGGCGAACGGCGGCGCGTGGCCGCAGCTGCAGGAGACCTGCCTCTTCTGCCACGGCACGCACGGGCAGTCGCAGAACGCGTGGTATCCGTCGCTGTCGGGCCAGCCCGCGGGCTACCTCGCCGCACAGCTGCGCGCATTCGCGAGCGACCAGCGCCGCAATGCATACATGGGCCCGCTGTCGCGCGAACTCGACGGCGCGAAGATCGACGCGCTGGCGACCTATTTCGCGCGACAGGCGCCGGCGCGCAACGAGGCCGTGCCGGCCGATGCGGCGCTCGCGCACCGCGGGATGACGCTGGTCGCGGCGCGAAGCTGCCAGGCGTGCCACGGCGCGGCATTGACGGGCAAGGATCAGGTGCCGCGCCTCGCGGGGCAGGGGCGGCTTTATCTGGAAACGCAACTCGAGTCGTTCCGGTCGGGCCAGCGGCACGACCCGACCGGCGCGATGAACGGCGTTTCCGCGACCCTGTCCGGTGACGACACGCGCGCCATCGCGCACTATCTGGCCGGCCTGTCGCCGGACGGTGTGGGCGGCGCCGGCGGCGCAAGCGGTACGGCCCAATGATGCGGACGGCACGTCAGGGCCGGGAATACCCTGCCTTTTTCTTCGACGTTAACTTTGTCGCAGTGACCTAAGACTGGTAATGTGTTCTACAAAAAAGCACCCGAATGCGAAGCAGCAGTAGCGGACCTTCGACCGCAGCGATTTTCAACACCTCACGTTTCAGGAGACAACCATGGCTAAGCACCCCGTCGTCGTTTATGGCGCAAGCGGTTACACCGGCATGTTGATCATGGACTGGCTGATCGACCAGAACATCCCGTTCACCGCGGTCGCGCGCAATGCGGGCCGCGCGAAGGAAATGATGGCGCAGCGCGTCGTGCGCCTCGAATCGGCGGAATACGAAATCATCGAGGCCGGGCACGACGTCGATTCGCTCGTGAAGGCGTTTCGCGGCGCGAAGGTGGTCTGCAATACCGTCGGGCCGTTCTCGAGCTTCGGGCTCGTCGGCGTCGAGGCCGCGCTGAAGGCCGGCTGCCACCACCTCGATACGACCGGCGAGCAGTCGTACATCCGCGACGTGCGCGACCAGTTCGGCGAGCTGTACCGCCAGGCCGGCCTGCTGGTGTCGTCGTCGAACGCGTACATGTACACGTTCGCCGAAATCGCCGCCGAGCTCGCGCTCGAAACGCCGGGGATCGACGCGCTGGAAACGGCCACGCTGACGCGCGGCCCGCGCGGCGCGGCCGGCGTCAGCATCGGCTCGACCGCGACGATCTTCGACGGCGCACGCCACGAATCCTGCTACCTGTGGGAGAAGGCGCTCGTGCCGCACGCGGCGGACGCGTCGTTCACCGTCGCGACGCCGGAGCTCATGCAGCCGGTGTTCTGCCTGCCGTGGGGCGGCACGTCGCTGCCGGTCTACTTCGAGCGCGATGCGCGTGTGCGCAGCTGCATCTCGTGCGTCGGCTTCTACGACAACAACGTGATGAAGCTGGTGCATCAGTTCGGCCAGAAGTGGGAGGCCGAGTACAAGCACCTGCCGCGCGAGCAGCAGGACGCGATCCTCAAGCAGGTCGTCGATTCGACCACGCCGACGATGCCGCCGCGCGAACGCACGACGATCCAGCGCAGCGTCGACTTCGCGATCGGCCGCGGCCAGCTCGCGTCGGTGCGCGCCACCGTGCACGGCATCACGCCGTACATCTCGACCGGCGCGATCCACGCGGCGGGCGTGCTCAAGCTGCTCGACGGCGACGTCGCACGCACGGGCTTCGCGTCGGGCTCGAAGGCGTTCGGCCATCGCTACTTGCTCGGCTTTCTCGAACAGCGCGGGCTCGCACGCGCGACGGTCACGCAGCTGTGACGGCCGCCGTCGCACCGAACCCCATTCAACGGAACACCTGACATGGCCATTATCGATTTCTACGACCGCGGGTGGCGCATCAATCCCGACGGGATCGCGTATATCCAGGGCGAGCGCAGCTACACGTTCCAGGAGATCGGCGAGCTGTCGTGCCGCATCGCGAACGGGTTGCTCGCTGCCGGCTTCGCGAAGGAGGCGAAGGCGGCGGTGTGGGCCGACAACGACGTGATCGGCTGGAGCTGCGCGCTCGGGATGTGGCGCGCCGGGCTCGCGTATATCCCGGTGAACGGCCGCAACGCGCCGGCCGAAAACCAGTACGTGCTCGACGCGTTCGACTGCGAGGTGCTGTTCTTCCACCATGCATTCGCCGACGCGATCGACGCGCTGCGCCCGAGCCTGCCGAAGATCCGGCTGTGGGTGTGCCTCGACGCCGACCTGCCGTGGGCGCCGTCGCTCGCCGCGTGGAGCGAGCGCCAGCCGGCGACGCCGCCGGTCGTCGATTACGCGCCGGACGACGTCGTCGCGCTGTCGGCCACGGGCGGCACGACGGGCGCGCCGAAGGGCGTGATGAATACGCACCGTTCGCTGCAGACGTACTTCGCGCAATTCATGATCGCGATGACGTACGGCGACGAGCGGCCGGTGAACCTCGCCGCGGCGCCGATGACGCATACGGCCGGGATGATGTCGCTGCCGTGCACCGCGCGCGGCGGCACGGTGGTCGTGCTGCCGAAGCCCGACCCCGCGCTGCTGCTCGGCGCGATCGTCAAGCATCGCGTGACCGAGTTCTTCCTGCCGCCGACCGTGATCTACCGGCTGCTCGACATCCCCGGCATCGACCAGGTCGACTTCTCGTCGCTGCGCTACTTCCTGTACGGCGCCGCGCCGATGTCGGTCGAGAAGCTCAAGCGCGCGATCGACGTGTTCGGCCCGGTGATGACGGGCGGCTACGGGCAGACCGAAGCACCCGCGTCGATCGCGTACCTGACGCCGGCCGAGCACTTCGTCGACGGCGCGCTGGCGCCGGACGAACGGCTCGCGTCGGTCGGCCGTCCGAACCCGCTGGTGCGCGTCGAGATCGTCGGCGAGCGCGGCGAGGTGCTGAAGCAGGGCGAGACCGGCGAGATCTGCGTGCGCGGCGACCTCGTGATGAAGGGCTACTACCGCGCGCCGGACAAGACGGCCGAGACGATCGTCGACGGCTGGCTGCACACCGGTGACATCGGCCATCTCGACCGCGACGGCTATCTGCACATCACCGACCGCAAGAAGGACATGATCATCAGCGGCGGCTTCAACGTGTATCCGAGCGAAGTCGAGCAGGTGATCTGGGCGCACCCGGCGGTGCAGGACTGCGCGGTGATCGGCGTGCCGGACGACAAGTGGGGCGAGGCCGTGAAGGCCGTGGTCGAGCTCAATGCGGGCCAGCACGTGAGCGCCGACGAACTCATCGCGCTGTGCAAGGCGCAGCTCGGCTCGGTGAAGGCGCCGAAGAGCGTGGACTTCGTCGCAGCGCTGCCGCGCAGCACGGCCGGCAAGGTATTGAAGAAGGACCTGCGCGAACAATACTGGCAAGGCCAGCAACGCAGGATCTGAACCCGATCGATATGGATTCCAGACGTTGACGTCCTCCTCCGCGCCTAAAGGCGGAGGATTCCCACAGCTGGCGATGCACGTCCGCATCGGAGAATGTTTAGCGCAGCATTGGTATCACGATCATGCACGACACCACAGCTACGGCACTTCCATTCCCTTATTCGCAGTCCCGCGATACCTTTCGGCCGCGTCGTGCTGTCTTTCGACCCGCACGCCGAACAGGACTGGGTGGAACCGCTTTCGTCGACTTCCTCGAACGTGGCCCCGTGCGCCATCGCCTTGTAACGGAGCTTGTTTCGGAAGGACGACCAGGATGCGTCGTAGACGCTCTTCGCCATCCTGGTTTTGGCAAGTTTGGCGGGCGACACGTTGCCGACCGCGATGTAATCAAAACGCCGCACCAGATCGAGCGCGAGCTTGTGTTGGAAATCGGCACGGGCATTCGCGACCTTGGCATGCAACTTCGCGATATGTCGCTTGTGCTTTCGCGCTCGCTGCGCTTTCGCGAGCTTCTCGGCCGCGCATCGACCGAACCGATCGTTAGGCAGTTTCTCGCCCGTCGAAAGTGTGGCGAAGTCTTTCAGGCCGAGATCGATGCCGACACCGGAACGGATCGGGCGCGCCTGAACATCGGGCATCTCGATCACGATGTTGAGAAACCAGTTGCCCAGCGCATCCTGCGCGAAATTGGTTCCGTCCTTGATCTTGCCTTCGGGAAGCGGCCGGCTGCTGAACACACGGAAGGTATTACCGGCGAAGCGGAATGCATCCCCCTCGCGTTTCAGGTCACGGCCCTTCAGCGGCACCCAGCCCAGCGATTTCCTGCCGCGATAGCGCAGGTAGGGCCGCCGGCGCTGACTGCGCGACTTCGCGTATTGCTCGCACGTCGCGTTGATCGTGCCGGAGTGGATACCGAGTTCTTTGCTGCTACCGGTGGTCAGCACGTTCAGATCAAAGCCCGTCGGCCATTTCTTATTCCACTTGAGCGCGTGCTTCTGTGTGTCATTGCAGAAGTTCCAGACGTAGTTCACCGCACGGCTCTGCTTGTTGAGCAGTCCGTTGAGCGACTTCACCCGGTAGCGGTAGACAAGGATCATGCCGGTGATCCTACCCCGTGGAAGAAGCTGCCTGTCAACAGCACGCCTTTCCTTCCCGCCGCCGATGGCGGGGTTTCTTGGAGCAAATTCTGATGAGCAACATCTATATCGCCGGCATTGCGATGACCGTGTTCGGCAAGCATCCCGATCGCAGCATCGACGACCTCGCACGCGAGGCACTGCAGCGCGCGTTGCGCGATGCCGGCTGCCATGCCGATGCGATCCGCACGGCGTTCTACTCCGGCATCACCAACGGCGCGCTGCAGGGGCAGCTGTCGATCCCCGGCCAGGTCGTGTTCAGCAAGATCGGCCTCGACGGCATTCCGATGTTCAACGTCGAGAATGCGTGCGCGTCGGGCAGCACGGCCGTGCATCTGGCCGTGCGCGAACTGCAGGCGGGCGCGTGCGACGTCGCGCTCGCGCTCGGCGCGGAGAAGATGAACGTCGCCGACAAGGCGAAGGCGTTCGCGCTGTTCGAGGCCGGCTGGGACGTCGCGCGCGTCGACGAGAATTTCGCGACGCTCGCGCGGCTCGGCGAAGGGATCGAGCCGCCGCCCGGCTCCGAATCCGAGCGGCCGTACAGCCGCTTCATGAAGATCTACGCGGCGATGTGCCGGCATCACATGCGCACGTACGGCACGACGCAACGGCAGATCGCGGCCGTGTCCGCGAAGAATCACGCGCATTCGGTGCACAACCCGTACTCGCAGTTTCGCCAGCCGTTCACGATCGACGAGGTGCTGGCGGCGCCGCCGATCACGTACCCGATCACGCTGCCGATGTGCGCGCCGCTGTCGGACGGCGCGGCGGCCGCGATCATCTGTACCGACGCAGGGCTCGAACGCATCGGCGCCGATCGCAGCCGCTGCATCCGGATTGCCGCGAGCGTGATCCGCAGCTTCTCGCGTCGCCGGATCGACGAGCCGCACAAGCACATCGGCCGGCTTGCCGCGTTGCAGGCTTACGAGCAGGCGGGCGTCGGGCCGGAGGACATGGACGTCGCCGAAGTGCACGACGCGTCGGCGATGGGCGAGATCATCCAGGCCGAGAACCTCGGCTTCGTGCCGCTGGGCGAAGGCGGCCCGGCGGCCGAGCGCGGCGACTTCACGCTCGGCGGCCGGATTCCGATCAACACGTCGGGCGGGCTCGAATCGAAGGGGCATCCGCTCGGCGCGACCGGCATCGGGCAGCTTTACGAACTGGTCACGCAATTGCGCGGCGAGGCCGGTGCGCGCCAGGTGCGCGGCGCGCGCCATGCGATCCAGGAGAACGGCGGCGGCCTGCAGGGCATCGAGGAAGCGGCGCTGGCGATTCACATACTGAGCAGCGATTGACGGAGGCGGACATGAGCGACGCACACGCCGCGATGGCGGCAGGACGGGCAGGGCAGACGACAGCGCACGCAGAGGGCGGTGTGGGGGCTGCGGCATGGATGCAGGCGGCCGGGACGGATGCGGCCGGCCCGCTTGCTCGATGGGGCGACGAAATCCGCGCTGACGCCGCGTTGCGGAAGTACCGGCCGATCGGCGGCTGGATCGAGTCGCCCGAGCATGCGCAGCCGCCGCTCGACGGTGACGTGCAGGCGGACGTGGTCGTGGTCGGCGCCGGCTTTGCCGGCCTGTCGACGGCGCTGGAGCTCGCCGCGCGCGGCGCGAGCGTCGTCGTGCTCGAACGCGAATTCGCGGGCTACGGCGCGAGCGGGCGCAACGCCGGCTATCTGGCCGGCGGCCAGGGTCTCGAATACGAACTGTTCGTCAAGCGCGTCGGGCACGAGCAGGCGAAGCGGATCGTCGGCTTCTACGACGAAGGCGTCGCGTACGTCGAACGCAAGCTCGCCGAACACGCGATCGATTGCGACTACCGCGCGTCCGGCATCATCCGCGCGGGCGTGCATCCGTCGCAGGAGAAGCGGCTGCGCGAGAGCATGGAAACCGGCATCGAACTCGGCTCGCCCGCGCAGTTTCTCGACGGCGCGGCGATGCGCGCGCGCGGCATTCCGCCCGCGTTCCTGTTCGGCGCATACGTGCCGGGCGGCGGCACGCTCGATCCCGGCAAGTACGTGACGGGGCTGCGGCGCGCGGCGCTGGCGGCCGGCGTGAAGCTCTACGAGCACACCGCGCTGCTCGGTTTCGACGACGGCCCGACCGTACGCGTGCGCACCGCGCGCGGCAGCGCGAGCGCGCCGGCGCTGGTGCTCGCGACCAACGCGTATACGCCGCAGCTCGGCCTGCTCGGCGACAAGGTGATGCCGTTGCGCGTGTCGGCGCTGGAAACCGAGCCGCTGTCCGATGCGCAGCTCGACGCGCTCGGCTGGCCGAACCGCGAAGGCATCGTGACGTCGCACCTGACGATGGAAAGCCATCGTCTCACCGCGCGCAACACGCTGCTGCTGACGACCAAGCGGCTGCACTACGTGTACGGTTCGCAGACGCCGAACGTGCCGGACGACGACGCGTATCGCGCGCTCGCGAAGACGCTGCACGCGCGCTTTCCGCAACTGGGCAACGTGCCGGTGCGCGCATGCTGGAGCGGCTACATCTCGTTCGCCGGCGACGCGTTGCCGGTGGTCGGCGCGACCGGCGCGCACCGCAACGTGTTCTACACGGCCGGCTGCTCGGGGCACGGCGTCGGCACGCAGTCGCTGATCGGGCGCGTGCTGGCCGAACGCATCCACGACGGGCAGTCGCCGCTGCTCGACGCGCTCGCGCACAAGACGCCCGGGGTGCCGCCCGAGCCGCTGCGCTGGTGCGCGATGACCGCGATGCTCGGTGTCGCGAACCTGCTCGACGAACGGGTGAACCGCAAGGTGAAATCGGTGTAGCCGCGCGCGCTCGTTGCCACGCGCGCACGCGGATCCGGCCGGACCGCCCGGCGTAGGGGCGGCTCGATGGAAAATGAGGCTCGCATCGGGTATAGTCGTTTGCGCTCCGTAAGGTACGGAGCCCATTCGACGAAGCCGAAACGCCATCTTCACGACGAACACGATGACAGTGTCCAACGAGCAGCGCAGCCCCCGAAAGCGGCGCACTTCGACTGCCCCCGCAGCAGCGAGCAACCCCGATGGTTTGCGGGCGCAAGGCCTGCGCACGCGCAACACGATCATTCGCGTCGCGCGCAAGCTGCTGCTCGAGGGCGGCCCGCTGGAATTCTCGCAGCGCGCGGTCGCTGCCGCCGCCGGGATCAGCGTCAGCAATCTGCAGTACTACTTCCCGACCCGGATCGCCGTGTTGCGGGCCGTCATCGAGCCGGTCATCGACACCTATCTCGAGGACATGAAGCGCGCGCTCAGCAGCGACGCGTCGCCGCGCGACGTGTTCGACGAGATCATCCAGCGCTCGATCGGCGATGCGAAGGATGTCAAGTACAACGCACTGTTTCGGCATTTCCTGTCGTTCGCGGCCACGGATGACGAGTGCTTCAAGCTGTACGACGAGTGGTACGCGTCGCTCACGCGCGACCTCGCGCAACTGCTGCGCGCGGTCAATCCGGCGTTCGGCGCGGCCGACAGCCGGCATGCGGCGACGATGCTGATCGCACTGGCGGACGGCCTCGCGATGCAGTACGGCACCGGGCGACACACGCAGGCGCTCGATGCGTATTTCGCCGCGACGTCGCGCGCGATCGCATACGGCACGTTCGCGGCGCCGGCCGGCAAATAGCGGCGCGCAGCACCGATGCACGCACAGACAGGGGAATACCCTGTCTTTTTTTGCTTCCTGTGTTTGTCATAATGACCTATGTTTGGTATGTGTTACTAGATGTGGGACGGCCGGGTGCATCTGCTGCCTGGTCGACATGACTGGAGTCCAGGAGGAGAACGGAAATGATTCGTCTGAACAAGTCCGCGGCGCTGCCGCTGGTCGGCTTGACCGGCTTCGAGACGCCGCTGAGCGAAGAGGAAAACGCGATTCAGCACACGGTGCACCGCTTCGCGCGCGACGTGCTGCGGCCGATCGGGCGCGAGCTCGACCGCATGACGCCGGAGGACGTGATCGCGCCCGGCTCGCCGTACTGGGCCGCGATCGTCGAGAGCGCGAAGCTCGGTCTCGATCCGCAACTGATCGCGCAGTTTCCGCCGGACACCGCAGTGCGTATCGAGTCGCTGATCGGCGAGGAGCTCGGCTGGGGCGATTCGGGCCTTGCCGTATCGATCGGCGCTGCGACGATGCCGCTGATGATGGCGCATTCGGTCGGCAATCCGGAGCTGGTCGAGATGTGCGCGGGCAAGGTCGGCTGCTGGATGAACACGCAGCCCGATCGCGGCTCCGATGCGGCGATCCTGTATCGGCAGGAACTCGGCGCGAACGGCCGGCAGCCGGTCGGCAACGTGACCGCGAAGGTCGGCGCCGACGAGATCGTGATCAACGGGCAAAGCTCCGCATGGATTTCGAACGGCTCGGTCGCGCAGGTCGCGCTTGCATACATGGCGGCCGATTACGGCGACGGCTTCTACGGCGAAGGCGAACGCAGCCAGTTCACCAACGGCATTGCGATGATCCTGCCGCTCGACCTGCCGGGCGTATCGCGCGGCAAGCCGCTCGACAAGATCGGCCAGCGCTCGCTGCCGCAGGGCGAGATCTATTTCGACAACGTGAAGGTGCCGAAGCGCTTCGCGATCGCGCTGAAGGACGACTATCTCGGCAATCTCGCGTCAACGTGGTCGTACGCGGGCACGCACATGTGCCAGGTGTTCGTCGGCGTCGCGCGCGCGGCGTTCGAACTCGCGCTTGCGTATTGCCACGAGCGCAAGCAGGGCGGCGCGCTGCTGATGGATCACCAGATGACGCACCTGCGCATCGGCGAGATGCTGCGGCGGCTCGAGATGGCGCGCGCGATCGCGCGGCGCAGCCTCGCGTTCTCGCGGATGTCGCCGCAGAGCCATCCGTACGCGACCGCGCAGGCGAAGGTGAGCGTGACCGAGGAAGCGATGAAGGTGACGCACGAGGCGTTTCAGCTGTTCGGCGGCAACGGCACCACGCGCGAGTTTCCGATCGAGAAGCTGTTCCGCGACGTGCGTTCGGCGCTGATCGAGGATGGCGAGAACTACGTCCTCGCGTCGCGTCTCGGCGTGCTGGCCGGCGTGTTTTACCAGAGCGGGTGGCCGCGCGAGAACCGGGCGCGCGCGGTCGGGCGGCCCGCCGCGCGCCGGGGCAGAGCGTCGCCCCGGCGCGCGGCGCATGTGGCATCAGTTCCCCACTTCCTTCAGCAACGCGGCGGCGGCAAGCTTGCCGACACCGTTGGACGCGAGCGGGCTATCGCCCGTGATCAGCTTGCGGTCCTGATGGCAGCGGCCGGTCATGTCCTTGTTCAGCACCTTGGCGCCGAGTTTCTCCAGGCGATCGGCCACGAGCCACGGCAGCGGGCCCGGCATGTAGCCGATGTCGAGGTTCGGACCGGTGTCGAGCGCGTCGGGAAACACGCACATCTCGTAGTCCTTGAACGGGTAGTCCTGCGGCGCCTCGTCGATCGCCGCGGACAACAGGCACGCGGGGCCGTGACACAGCGTGACGATGTACCGATCGTTGTCGAGCGCCCACTTGAGGGTTCGCTTGACGTCCTTGCTGTGCGGAATGCCGGCGAGCACGCCGTGGCCACCGGGAATGAACACCGCGATGTACGGCGAATCGGCGCCGGCGTTCTGCTCGAGCACGTCGGACAGCTTCAGCGGGGTCTTGAGCTTCTGCAGATATTTCTGGTACGTGCTCTGCACCGCTTCGTCGTCGTTCGGCATCGCCCACAGCTCGAGCTTCGCCGGATTGCCGGAGAGCGTCGCGACATCGATGTCGAAACCGGCCTGGTCCATGTGATGCATCGGCAGCAGCATCTCGACCGGATGATTGCCGGTCGAGAACATCTTGCCGTTCGTCATCAGCACGTAGCGCTCGTCGGTCGCGATCATCAGGACCTTCCACTTGCCGCCCGTGTACGGATTCGGGTAGTCCGCGCCGTCGAAATCGGTCTTCGATGACGTGTATTGCGACAGCGAATACCGCGACGGAAAGAACGCGTTGTTCTCGGCGGGATCGGGGGTGGGCGTTCGGTCCATCTGCGTCGTGTCGGAAGTCATGGCTGCTCCTTGTTCGGGGATGGGTTCTGGGATGGCGGCGTGGGCTCGGCGGCGGGCGGTCTCGATGCGCATGGCGCGACCCGCCGCGCCGGCCTGGCGTTCATGCCTCGTCGTGCGGACGGGAATCCCACGACGAGGATACGCGCTGCGATGAATCCTACAACGCCGCGTTGCGGCAATCGCCCCCCCGAACAGGTGGGTCGCGCGTCGCGGTCGCCGCGATGTTCGTATGAAAGAAAAGGCCGAACGCACCGCCTTTCCGCCGGCGTCGCTCCCCCTGAACAGGGGGGGCGCGAAACCCGGCCCGTCCGGTATCGTGGCCGCAATCGCGACGACCGGCCAGGTCGCTTATGGAGGCATTCATGAATTCGTCATACCTGTCCGCGGACGATGCGGCGGCCCCGGCCGCGCATGCCTATCCGCTGCTGATCAAGCAACTGCTGCACGCGCCGCTCGCGACGCGGCCCGAGCAGCAGATCGTGTACGGCGACCGGGTCCGGCACGACTACTGGACGTTCCGGCATCGCATCGGCCAGCTCGCGAGCGGGCTCGCGGCGCTCGGTGTGGGCACCGGCGACGTCGTGGCCGTGATGGACTGGGACAGCCATCGCTACCTCGAGTGCTACCACGCGATTCCGATGATGGGCGCGGTGCTGATGACGGCCAACGTCCGGCTGGCGCCCGATCAGTTGCTGTACACGCTCAACCATTCGGGCGCGCGGGTCGTGCTGGTGCACCGCGATTTCCTGCCGCTGCTGGCGGACATGCGCGACCGGTTGACCACGGCGACCCACTTCGTGCTGATCGCCGACGGCGACGACATCGACCTGCCCGACGGCTTCGCCGACGAATACGAGCGCCTCGTCGCGGCCGGCTCGCCGGATTTCGCGTTTCCCGATTTCGACGAGAACACCCGTGCGACGACGTTCTATACGACCGGCACCACCGGGCTGCCGAAGGCCGTCGCGTTCACGCATCGCCAGCTCGTGCTGCACACGCTGGCCGGCATGGCGGCGCTGTCGAGCGCGCGCGATCGCGGGCGCGTGCACCGCGACGACGTCTACATGCCGATCACGCCGATGTTCCACGTGCATGCATGGGGCATGCCGTATATCGCGACCGCGCTCGGCCTCAAGCAGGTCTATCCGGGACGCTATTCGCCGGAAGGCTTGCTCGCGCTGATCGCGCGCGAAGCGGTGACGTATTCGCACTGCGTGCCGACGCTGCTCGCGATGATTCTCGACAGCCCGGCGTCGGCCGCGACCGATCTGTCGTCGTGGAAAGTGATCGTCGGCGGCTCGCCGCTGCCGGAAGGACTGGCGCGGGCGGCGCTCGCGCGCGGCATCGAGGTCTACACCGGCTACGGGATGTCGGAAACGTGCCCGCTGATGACGATCGCGCAGATCGATCCGCCGCGCGCGGCCGCCGACGCACCCGGCGACGATATCGCGCGCCGGACGAAGGCCGGCCTGCCGCTGCCGCTCGTCGACCTGCGCATCGTCGACGCGCAGTTTCGCGACGTGCCGCACGACGGGCGATCGGCGGGCGAGGTCGTCGTGCGGATGCCGTGGGCGACGCAAGGCTATCTCGGCGATGCGCAGGCGTCGGCGGCGCTGTGGGCGGGCGGCTACCTGCATACGAACGACATCGGCGTGATCGATCCCGACGGCCGGCTGCAGATCACCGACCGGATCAAGGACGTGATCAAGACGGGCGGCGAATGGGTGTCGTCGCTCGAGCTCGAGGACATCCTGTCGCGCCATCCGGCCGTGCGGGAATCGGCGGTGATCGGCGTGAAGGACGCGCGCTGGGGCGAGCGGCCGCTGGCGCTCGTCGTGCTCGCCGACGAGCACGTCGGCCGCGTCGAACCGGCGGAGCTGCAGGCGCATGTGAAGCAGGTGGCCGATCGCGGGTTGATCTCGCGCTACGCGGTGCCGGAGCGCTTGCTGATCGTCGACTCGATCGAGAAGACGAGCGTCGGCAAGATCAACAAGCGCGCGCTGCGCGAGCGCTACCAGCCGGACTGAGCGGCGGTGCGGGCGCGGCGCGCCGGCCGCCCGCACGCGCGGCGGCGGCGCCGGTGGCCCGTCGCACCATCCGGCGAGCGTTTCGCCGAAGCGCCGCCGTCCGAAGCGCCCCATCCGAAGCGCCCCATCCGAACGTCGTCATCCGAACGTCGTCATCGGAACGTCGTCATCCGAGCGTCGTCATCCGAACGTCGTCATCCGAGCGTCGTCATCGGAACGTCGTCATCCGAGCGTCGTCATCGGAACGTCGTCATCCAAGCGTCGTCACCCAAGCGTCGTCTTGCCGAGATCCTCGAACAGCCGCACGTTGTCCCAGTAGGCGGCGAGCCGCGCGATGCGGCCGTCGGCGTCGAACTCGAACACGAACGCATGCCTGAGCGAGAACGCGCGCCCGCGGTTCTGGATGCCGGCGAATTCCTGCGCCTGGGTGCCGCCGATGGTGACCTCGGCCGTGGCATGACGGCCGGCGTCGTCCGCATGGATCGCATCGACCGCGTTGCCGAGGTCCGGAAACGCGTCCAGCAGCGCCGCCCAGACGGCCTTGCCGTGCACGGCCGCCAGGCCGGTCACGGCGATCGGCACGTAGTCGATCGTGGCATCCGGCGCGAACAGCGCGAGCATGCCGTCGATGTCATGCCGGCGATACCGGTCGAAAAACGCGGCGACGACGTCGCGACGGTTCATGGCAACTCCTGGTGAGAAAGGACGGCGACAGTGGCGGCGGGGGCCGCCCGCGGGCCGTGCAGTCAGGATGAAGCGAGTCCTCCGCGCGAGGTAGCCCCCCGAATGGGGGGCTGAACATCCGAGATTCGTTCGAGAACAATGCGGGTCCTTTACCGTCGGCCGTGACGCGGCGCCGCCAGCGCGCACCGGTCCGGACATCACCTACTTTTGAAGGCCCGTGCCGAATCGCTATGCTGTTTCGGTGGCGGTGCGCGTTGGCCGGGCATCCGGCAGGCCTGCCGCGCTTTCCGGGCCGGTGGACACGCGCGCAGCGCAAGGAGAACGGGAACAGCATGACGCCGAGGGACAGCAGACAAGCGGCCGGCCCGACGGACGCCGACACGATCGAAGTGCTGGTCCGCACCAAGCTTGCGCCGGCGTCGGCCCGCGGGATCGTGTCGCGCATCGCGCGGCTCGGGCGGCTCGAGCGCGCGCGCGATCGCCGGCTGACGCTCGTCTGCGCGCCGGCCGGATACGGCAAGACGACGCTGCTCGCGGAATGGCGCAGCGCGGTCGTCGCAGCGGACGCGAAGGTCGCGTGGGTGAGCCTCGACCGGGACGACGACAACGCGTCGATCTTCTCGTCGTACGTGGTCGCGGCGATCGTCGATGCGACCGGCGGCGTCGGCGTGCGCGCGCAGCGGCTGCTGCGCGACCGCGCGCTGATTCCGCTGAAGACCGTGTTCGACGAGCTGCTCAACGAGCTGGAGCGTTCGGGGGTCGAACTGTTCCTGATGCTCGACGACTTCGATCGCCTGTCATCGCCGGTCATCCACGACGCGATGTTCGAGCTGCTGCGCTATGCGCCGTCGAACCTGCACGTCGTGCTGGCGTGCAGATCGATTCCGGCGCTGCCGCTCAGCTATTTCGAGTCGCGCGACCAGCTCGTGCGCATCGACGAGAACGACCTGCGCTTCGACGCTGCGGAGACGCGCGCATTCTTCGAGCGGATCGCCGGCAAGCCGCTCAGCCCGGCAAACGTCGAACGCCTGCGCGCGGCCACCGAGGGCTGGGTGTCGGGGCTGCAGCTCGCCGCGCTCGCGCTGCACGACGACAGCGACGCCGAGCGCATCGCCGAACAGGTCAGCCACGCGCGCGCGGGCATCGCGACCTACCTGAACGAGAACGTGATGACGCAGGTGCCGGACGCGATCCGGCACTTTCTGCTGCATACGGCCGTGCTGGACCGGATGACGCCGGCGCTGTGCGATGCGCTGACCGGCCGCGACGATGCGCTGGCGTGCCTCGAATGGCTGAGCGCGCGCAACCTGTTCATCCGGTCGATCGACGGCGATCGCGGGCGTTATCGCTATCACGCGCTGTTCTTGCAGTATCTGCGCGAGGAACTGGCGCTGCGGGAGCCCGCTGCGGTCGCCGTGCTGCATCGCCGCGCGAGCGAATGGCATGCGGCCGAGCGGCAATGGCCGGACGCCGTCCGGCACGCGCTCGCGGCCGGCGATTTCGACGCGGCCGCCGGCTGGGTCGAAACCTGCGCGATGAAGCTCATCGCGGCGAGCGACGTGCGCACCGTCCTCGACTGGGTGTCGCGGCTGCCCGCTCGCGCGCTGGCAGGCCGCCTGCGGCTGCGGATCGCGCACGCGTGGGCGCTCGCATTGTCGATGCAGATGATCGACGCGCGCCACACGCTCGAGGTGCTGGAAAGCGACGTCGCCGCGGGGCGGCTCGATACGGATGCCGTCACGGCAACCGAGCTGCTGGCCGTCCGCTCGCTGGTTACCGCGCTGTCGGACCACAGTACCGACGCGCTGCGTCTCGGCGAACGCGTGCTGGCGGCCGGCCCGCCGGCAGGCTCGTGGATCGAGCAGATCGGGCAGACGACGCTGAGCTTCGGGCTCGGCTACGCGGGGCGCCTCGACGACGCGCTGGATCTGCGCGCACGGGCCGAGCGCGCGGCGTCCGGCCACGAGCCGCTGTTCGCGAACGTGTATCGCCAGAACATGTCGGGGCTCGCGGAATTCGTCGCAGGCCGCCTGCACGACGCGTCGAAGACGTTCGAAACCGCGTTGCGTGCCGCGGAGCGGGCGGCGGGGCACCTGTCGGCGGCCACGGCGCTGTCGGCCGGTTACCTGTCGGCGATCTACTACGAGTGGAACGACTGGCAGAAAGTGCGCGACGCGCAGGCCGACCGCTTCGACATCGCGATGCAGGCGTGCTCGCTCGGGCCGCTGCTGCGGTTCGTGCAGACCGCCGCGCTGCTGCAGTACCAGTCGGGAAACGACGCGCGTGCGCATGAGCTGCTCGACGAGGCCGATCACGTCGCCTGCAGCCGGCAATGGCTGCGGCTGCGCGTCGGCTGCATGGCGACCGGCGTGCGGCTGCACTTGAGCGCGGGGAAGCCGACGCAGGCGCATCGCGTCGGGCACGCGCTCGCATCGCTGGTGCCGGCGGCGCCGCCGGACGAGACGTCGAGCCAGGTCGAGACCTGGCAGATGGCCCAATCCGCGCATGCGCGGCTGCTGCTCGCCGACGCGCGTATCGACGAAGCCGTGCAGGTCATGGCGATCGTGCACGACGTGCTCGCCGCACGCGGATTCGACTGGTTCGCGGCGCAGGCGGCCGTGTTGCGCGCGGTGGCGTGCGAGCAGGCGGGCGACGAGGATACCGCGCTCGCGATGCTCGCCGGTGCGCTCCAATACGGCCAACGCAACGGGCTTGTGCGCACCTTCGTCGACGAAGGGCCGGTGGTGGAGCGCATGCTTGCGCGCGTGCAGAAGCAGCTCGACCGGTTCCCGGCGCTCGGCGCGTGGTATCCGCGCGAACTGCTGCGCGCGTTCGACGCGCAGCGCGCCGCGAGCGCGACACCCGCGGGCCGCCCCGGCGTGGCAGGCAACCTGAGCGCGCGTGAAGCCGAAATCCTCGACTACGTCGCACGCGGGCTGTCGAACAAGGAAATCGCGCGTGCGCTGCGCGTCGCGCCCGAGACGATCAAGTGGCATCTGAAGAACATCTTCGAAAAGCTCAACGTCACGTCGCGCATCCAGGCGGTGCGCAGTGGGCTCGCGCTCGATGCGTCGCGCGTGCGGCCCGGCGACGAATGAGCGGCCGCCGTCCGCACGCGGCAAGCGTCAATGATGCGCGGCGAACGACGCGGAGATTTCGTCGATCGCCGCGCGAATGCGCGCGGTGTGGCGCAGGTCGCGATGCGTGACGAGCCACACTTCGTACGGCGCCGCGCGCACACAATCGGGCCACACGCGCGCGAGCCCGTCGCGCTCTCCCATGTAGACCGGAACCTCGCCGATCCCGAGGCCCGAGCGCAGCGCCGCACGCATCATCAGGTTCGACGTCGTGCGTGCGACGATGCGGCCGCCGTCGATCGGCTCGCCGGCGATCGACGGGGCTCGGCTCGCGTCGAGGTACGGCTGGTAGACGACGAGGTCGTGCCCCGCGAACGCGTGGCCGCGCTCGGGCTCGCCGTGCCGCTGCAGGTAGTCGTGCGACGCGAACAGGCCCATGTCCCAGCGTGCCAGGCGGCGCGCGACGAGATCGGGATTGTCGGGCCGCACCGTGCGGATCGCGATATCGGCTTCGCGTTTCGCGAGGTTCAGGATCTGCGTCGACGTGTTCAACGCGACGGACACGTCCGGGTGCTTCGCGTGCAGTCGCGCGATCGACGGCATCACGAACTCGAGCGCGAGCGCATCGGTCGTCGTGATCTTCACTTCGCCGGCGAGCCGCCGGTCGACCCCTTGCGTCAAGCGCACCAGCTCGTGCGCGTGCTGCTCCATCGCCTCGGCGGCGCGTAACGCCAGTTCGCCGACCGGCGTCGGCAGATAGCCTTTCGACGAACGCAGGAACAGCGTCGCGCCGAGCATGTGCTCGAGCGTCGCGAGCCGCCGCCCGACGGTTGCCTGATCGATGCCGAGCGTCTGTGCCGCACGGCGCAGCGTGCGCTCGCGATGAATCGCGAGAAAGACGCGTGCGTCGTCCCAGTTCATCGCGTGTCCTGACTGATGCATTTTTGCATTCCCCGATCGGCAATTCGCTGCGTGTGCGCGCGCAGCATCGTCCCTAGACTCTCTTCACACACATTGCGATGCCGCGGTTCCGGGAAGGCCCGTGAATCGGTCGGGCATCGACGAACGTTGAGGATCATATCGTGATTGATGACGTGAAACCGCTCCCCGCCGACATGACCGCGATCGAGATCGTGCGTCCCGGCGGCCCCGAAGTGCTCGTGCCGGCTGCCCGTGCGGTGCCGTCGCCCGGCGCCGGCGAAGTGCTGATCCGCATTCATGCGGCCGGCGTCAACGGCCCCGACGTGTTCCAGCGCAAGGGGCTGTACGACCCGCCGCCCGGGGCGTCCGACATTCCCGGCCTCGAAGTCGCGGGCGACGTCGTCGCGATCGGACGCGACGTCACGCGCTTCGCGATCGGCGATCGCGTGTGCGCGCTGATTCCCGGCGGCGGCTACGCGGAATACGCGGTCGCGAACGAAAGCAATACGCTCGCGATTCCCGAAGGGCTCGGCATGGCGGAAGCAGCCGCGATGCCGGAAACCTTCATGACGGTCTGGCTGAACCTGTTTCAGCGCGGCGGCTTCAAGGCCGGCGAAAGCGTGCTGATCCACGGCGGCGCGTCCGGCATCGGCACCACGGCGACGATGCTGGCGAAGGCGTTCGGCGCGTCGAAGATCATCACGACCGTCGGTTCGGACGCGCAGCGCGACGCGAGCGTGCGCCTCGGCGCCGATCACGCGATCGACTACCGCAGCGAGGATTTCGTCGACGCGGTGAAGCGCTTTACCGACGGCCGCGGCGTGGACGTGATCGTCGACATCATCGCCGGCGACTACGTCGCGCGCAATTTCGCGGCGGCCGCGCTGAATGGCCGCATCGTGCAGATCGGCGTGATCAACGGCCCGGCGAAGGAGCTCGACCTGTTCCCGATGCTGACGAAGCGGCTCACGCACATCGGCTCGACGCTGCGCTCGCGCACCTATGACGAGAAGGCGCAGATCATTCGCGAGCTGGAGCACGCCGTGTGGCCGCTGATCCGGCAAGGCGCCGTCAAGCCGCAGGTGTACCGGCTGTTCGCGCTGCGCGATGCGCGCGCCGCGCACGAGCTGATGGATTCCGGTCGTCATATCGGCAAGATCGTGCTGGTGACGCCGGCGGCGGAGCCGGCGCTGCAGGCCGCCATCGACGCAAACGCCAAGCATTCCACATGACGGCCGGACGCTTCAGCCCCCCGCTCGGGGGGTGAAGCCACGGCCGGGATTGCCGGACAATCGGTACCACTGAATGCGTCGCCGCCCCCGGCGTCGCGCTGCGCGGGCGCCGCAATGGATGATGGGTCGAAATGGACATGCTCGAGAACATGCGGACGTTCGTGCGCGTCGTGCAGGCCGGCAGCTTCACCGCCGTGGCGAAACAGACCGACGTCGCCACCGCGCAGGTGTCGAGGGCCGTCGCGAGCCTGGAGGAATACGCGCAGATCCGCCTGCTGCACCGGACTACCCGGAGGATCGCGCTGACCGACAGCGGGCGCCGCTACTTCGAACGCCTGCAGTCGATTCTCGGCGACGTCGACCAGGCCAATGCCGAGGCCCGGAATGCGCTGGTGCGCCCGTACGGGCGCTTGCGCGTGCACACGATGGCCGGCCTCGGGCAGAGCCATGTGACCGCGGCGGCCCTCGCGTATCAGGCGAGCTTTCCTGACGTGTCGATCGAGATGACCTATTCGCAACGCATGCCGAATCTCGTCGAGGAGGGCTACGACGTATCGATCGTCACCGCGTCGCACCTGCCCGACTCCGGCTACATCGCGCATTCGTGCGGAACGTCGCACAGCGTGCTGGTCGCGTCGCCCGCCTATCTCGAGCGCCACGGCGCGCCGGCAACGCCCGCCGATCTCGCGAGCCACACCTGCCTGCGTCTCGACACGCCCGCCGACGCACATGGCGAATGGCTGCTGCACGGCGCCGCCGGCGATACGATCGCGCACGCGGTGCCGGACGCGCCGTTTCAGGCGAACGCGCCGGAAGCGCTGTCGCTCGCGCTGCATGCCGGGCTCGGCATCGGCTCGCTTGCGATCTATTCGGTCATCGACGATCTGCGCTGCGGTCGGCTCGTGCGCGTGCTGCCCGATTACCGGCTGACGATGCTCGACGTGTACGCGATGTATGCGTCCCGTCGCTTCGTCGACGCCAAAGTCCGCACGTTCGTCGATCACGTGCGCGCGAACCTGGCGCTCGCGCTGCAAGCCGACGAACGCGCGCTCGCCGCGCTCGCGGCACCGCGCGGCCGCGAACGCGGTCGCGGCCGCGTGCGCGCGTTGACCGTCGCCACGGCCTGACGGCCGGCGCCCCTACCTTTCCCGTTCGTTCCGTTGAGGAGAAATCCGATGAAGCACCGTTTTGCAATCGTCGTTGCAGGTTTGGTGGCGCTGTCGCCGATGCTTGGCCATGCTCAGTCCGATACCACCACGGCCACTGCCGCGACCGCTGCGTCCGTGTCGCCGCCGACCACGTCGCCGCGCGCGGCAAAGAAAGCCGAGCGAGCGGCCGATCGCGCGTTCGCGAAGAAGGTGCGTCTGGCCGTCATGAAGGCGCCGGGTATCGGCAACGCGCAGGTCAGCGTGTTCGCGAAGGCGAAAACGGGCGACGTGACGCTGGCCGGATTGATCACCGATGAAGCGCAGGACCGGGCCGCGGTCGACGCGGCCCGTCAGGTGGCGGGCGTGACCTCCGTGAAGAGCCGGCTCCAGCTGCGGCTGGAAGGCGGCCAGTAACGGGCAGCGCGTGCCGTACGCGGCGTGTCCTTTCCGACCCCCGTTGTGTAAAGAATCCACGACGAAGGGCGCGGCAGGGACGCGCCGGCGCGTGCGGCCGGTTCCTCGCCGCCTGCCGGCGGGGAAAGCCGTCAGATTCGACCGAGCAGCACCAGTATCACGACGATGATGACGACCAGCCCGAGACCGCCCGACGGCCAATAGCCCCAGTCTCGGCTGTGCGGCCACGCCGGAAATGCCCCAATGAGCAGCAGAATCAGAACGATGATAAGGATCGTACCGAGCATCGCATCCCTCCTGAACGTGGTGACATGACGGTGGCGGGTGTCGCAATTCGCGTGCCGCGACGCCGGGAAGTCGAAAGGCGCTGCAAGCGCACTGTTTGAATACGGTGACGACATCAAATTCACACGATGAATACCCGCTGATTCAGAAAATAAATTTCAAAAATGCGGGCCTGCTCGCTATGCTGGCTTCCAGTTTCCTTCACGCGGCAGGCAGGCAATGGCTGAACTCTTTCTGATACGGCACGGGCAGGCGTCGTTCGGCACGGACGACTACGACCGGCTGTCCGCCGCGGGCGAGCAGCAGGGCGTGTGGCTCGGCGAATACTTCGCGCGGCAGGGCCTGACGTTCGACCGCGTGATCTGCGGCACGATGAACCGGCACGCGCAGACGGTCGCCGCGATCCTGCGCGGGATGGGCCGTGAAGGCGCGCCGGTCGACCGCCATCCCGGCCTGAACGAATACGACTTCCACGGGCTGTTCGCGGCGGCCGCGAGCGACTATCCGGAGATCGCGCGGCTCGCGGCCGGCTCGATGAAGGAGCACTTTCGCGCGCTGCGGCAGGTGCTGCACCTGTGGGCCGACGACAAGCTCGGCGTCACCGCGCCCGAGACCTGGGCGAACTTCCAGCAGCGCGTCGCCGACGCGCGCGCCGCGATCCGCGCCGGCGGCGGCCAGCGCGTGCTCGCGGTGAGTTCCGGCGGCCCGATCGCGGTGACCGTGCAGCAGGTGCTCGCCGCACCGCCGTCGAGTGCGATCGCGCTGAACCTGCAGATCCGCAACAGCAGTCTTTCGCAGTTTTTCTTCAACGCCGATGCGTTCCACCTGGCGTCGTTCAACGGTATCCCGCATCTCGAGGATCCCGAACGACATGCGTGGCGCACCTACGGCTGACCCTACGAACGATCGCGACGATGACGAACCCTTCCCAGCCCCTCGACGTAGCCCGCCTCACGCGCTATCTGGAAGCGCACGTGCCGGGCTTCGAAGGCCCGCTCGACATGGAGAAGTTTGCCGGCGGCCAGTCGAACCCGACCTTCCTGCTGCACGCGAAGAGCGGCCGCTACGTGCTGCGCCGCCAGCCGCCCGGCGAGCTGCTGAAATCCGCGCATGCGGTCGACCGCGAATTCCGCGTGCTGAGCGCGCTGTCGGGCACCGCGGTGCCGGTCGCGCATCCGTATCACCTGTGCGAAGACCGCGACGTGATCGGCAGCCTGTTCTACGTGATGAGCTTCGAGGACGGCCGGATCTTCTGGGATCCGGCGCTGCCCGAGCTGCCGAAGGACGAGCGCGCGACCTGCTACGACGCGCTGATCCGCACGATGGCCGCGCTGCACGACGTGGACGTCGACGCGGTGGGCCTCGCCGACTACGGCCGCCCGGGCAACTATTTCGAGCGCCAGATCGGCGTGTGGACGAAGCAGTATCGCGCGGCGGAAACCGAGCGCCTCGACGCGATGGAGACGCTGATCGACTGGCTGCCGAAGGCGTGCCCGGAGGACACGGGCCGGCCCGCGCTGGTGCACGGCGACTTCCGGATCGACAACCTGATGTTCGCGCACGACGGCTATCGCGTGCAGGCCGTGCTCGACTGGGAACTGTCGACGCTCGGCAATCCGCTCGCGGATCTCGCGTATTTCTGCATGTGCCTGCGACTGCCGTCAGGCGGCCAGGTGCGCGGGCTCGCGGGCCAGGATCCCGCGGCACTCGGGATTCCCGACGAAGCGGCGATCGTCGCGCGCTATTGCGAACTGCGCGGGATCGAGCCGATTCGTGACTGGCATTTCTATCTCGCGTTCAGCTTTTTCCGGCTCGCCGCGATCGCGCAGGGCGTGAAGGCGCGCGCGCTGCAGGGCAACGCATCGAGCGAGCAGGCGCTGCGCGTCGGCGCGATGACCGGGCGGCTCGCCGAAATGGCCGTGGCCGTGATCGACGCGCATCGCTGAACGCCGGCACGACAAACACATCAATGGAGGAGCACAGCAACATGGCAACGAATCTGTTCGACCTGACGGGCAAGATCGCGCTGGTGACGGGCGCAAGCCGCGGCATCGGCGAGGAAATCGCGAAGCTGCTGGCGGAGCAGGGCGCGCACGTGATCGTGTCGAGCCGCAAGATCGACGACTGCCAGGCGGTTGCGGACGCAATCATCGCGGCAGGCGGCCGTGCCGAAGCGCTGGCGTGCCACGTCGGGCGGCTGGAGGATATCGCGGCGACGTTCGAGACGATCCGCGGCAAGCATGGCCGGCTCGACATCCTCGTGAACAACGCGGCCGCGAACCCGTATTTCGGGCACATCCTCGATACCGATCTCGCTGCGTACGACAAGACCGTCGACGTGAACATCCGCGGCTACTTCTTCATGTCGGTCGAGGCCGGCAAGCTGATGAAGGCGAACGGCGGCGGCGCGATCGTCAACACCGCGTCGGTGAACGCGCTGCAGCCGGGCGACCGGCAAGGCATCTATTCGATCACGAAGGCCGCGGTCGTCAACATGACGAGGGCGTTCGCGAAGGAGTGCGGGCCGTTCGGCATCCGCGTGAACGCGCTGCTGCCGGGCCTCACGAAGACGAAGTTCGCGGGCGCGCTGTTCGCCGACAAGGACATCTACGAAACGTGGAAGGCGAAGATTCCGCTGCGCCGCCACGCGGAGCCGCGCGAGATGGCCGGCACGGTGCTGTATCTCGTGTCGGACGCGGCGAGCTACACGAACGGCGAGTGCATCGTCGTCGACGGCGGCCTGACGATCTGAGCGCGCGATGAAACTCGACAGCTATGCCGGCCAATCCGTGATGATCACCGGCGCCGCGAGCGGCTTCGGCGCGCTGCTCGCGAGCGAACTCGCCGCGATGGGCGCGCGGCTCGCGCTCGGCGACGTGAACGAGGCCGCGCTCGAACGCCTCGCCGCGCGGCTGCGCGCGGCCGGTACCGACGTGATCGCGCAGCGCTGCGACGTGCGTGTCGAAGCCGACGTCGCGTTGCTGGTGCAGGCGGCGGTCGCGGGCTTCGAACGGCTCGACGTCGGCATCAACAACGCGGGCATCGCCCCGCCGATGAAGGCGCTGGTCGATACCGACGAAGCCGATCTCGACCTGAGCTTCGCGGTGAACGCGAAGGGCGTGTTCTTCGGGATGAAGCACCAGATCCGCCAGATGCTCAAGCAGCGCGAAGGCGTGATCCTGAACGTCGCGTCGATGGCCGGGCTCGGCGGCGCGCCGAAGCTCGCCGCCTATGCGGCGTCGAAACACGCGGTGGTCGGGCTCACGAAGACGGCCGCGCTCGAATACGCGCGCCACGGCATTCGCGTGAACGCGGTGTGCCCGTTCTACAGCACGACGCCGATGGTGACCGACAGCGATATCGGCGACCGCCAGGACTTTCTCGCACAGGGCTCGCCGATGAAGCGGCTCGGCCGGCCCGACGAAGTCGTCGCGGCGATGCTGATGCTGTGCGCGAAGGAAAACACCTATCTGACCGGGCAGGCCGTCGCCGTCGACGGCGGCGTCTCGGCCTTCTGAACCGAACGAACGGAAAACGGAATCTCGAGGAGTCGATCATGGACTTTGGCTACACCCCGAAAGTGGAAGAACTGCGCGAACGCGTGCGCGCGTTCATGGATGCGCACATCGTGCCGCGCATCCGTCAGTGGAACGAGGAAGTGCATGCGGGGCAGTACCCCGTGTCGTTCATGGAAGCGTTGAAGGAACGCGCGAAGGCCGAAGGGCTGTGGAACCTGTTCCTGCCGCACCTGAAGGACGACGAGCCGGGCATGGGCCTGACCAACCTCGAATACGCGCCGCTCGCCGAGATCATGGGGCGCGTGAGCTGGGCGTCGGAAGTGTTCAACTGCAATGCGCCGGACACCGGCAACATGGAGCTGCTGCACATGTTCGCGACGCCGGAGCAGCGCGAACAGTGGCTGCTGCCGCTGCTGCGCGGCGAGATCCGCTCCGCGTTCGCGATGACGGAGCCCGACGTCGCGTCGTCGGATGCGACCAACATCACGACGCGCATCGTGCGCGACGGCGACGACTACGTGATCAACGGCCGCAAGTGGTTCATCACGAACGCCGCGCATCCGAACTGCAAGATCTTCATCGTGATGGGCAAGACCGACCCCGATGCGGAATCGCACCAGCAGCAGAGCATGATCCTCGTGCCGCGCGACACGCCGGGCCTGACGATCGTGCGCAACATCACGGTGATCAATCACTACGCGCCGGAAGGGCACTGCGAGATCACGTTCGACAACGTGCGCGTGCCGGCGCGCAACCTGCTCGGCGAGGAAGGCAGCGGTTTCGCGCTCGCGCAGGCGCGCCTCGGCCCGGGCCGTATTCACCACTGCATGCGTTCGATCGGCGCGGCCGAGCTCGCGCTGGAGCTGATGATCGACCGCGCGCAGTCGCGTGAAGCGTTCGGCAAGCCGCTGAACCGCCACGGCACGATCGGCGAATGGATCGCGCGCTCGCGCATCGAGATCGACCAGGCGCGCCTGCTCGTGCTGAAGGCCGCGTGGATGATCGACAAGGTCGGCGCGAAGGCCGCGCGCAAGGAAATCTCGATGATCAAGGCGCTCGTGCCGACCGTTTATACGGACGTGTGCGATCGCGCGATCCAGGTATTCGGCGCGGCCGGGCTGAGCCCCGATACGCCGTTGGCCGACCTGTGGACCTGGGGCCGCGCACTGCGCTTCGCCGACGGCCCGGACGAGGTGCACCTGCAGGCCATCGCGCGGATGGAGGTCAAGGACGCCGTGCGCGGGTCGACCGAGCCGTATCTGACGCGCCCGCCGCGCGGTTGAGCGTCGCTTTGCGCGGGAGAGCGACGTGGGCGAACGGGAGGCGCACGCCGTATTAAGATGCCGGCAAGGAGATCCGGCGATGCGCCTTTCGAAGATTGATCTGAACCTGTTCGTCGTATTCGAGGCGATCTACAACAAGCGCAACCTGACGCGCGCGGCCGAGGTGCTGAACCTCACGCAGCCCGCCGTCAGCAACGCGCTGGCGCGGCTGCGCAAGACGCTGAACGATCCGCTGTTCGTGAGCACGCCGGCCGGGATGATGCCGACGCCGATGGCCGAGAACATCGTCGGCCGCGTGCGCGAGGCGCTGCAGCTGCTCGATTCCAGCGCGCACGAAGGCGACGTGTTCGACCCTGCTTCGTCCGAACGCGTGTTCCGGCTCAGCATGAGCGACCTGACCGAGGCGCTGCTGTTGCCGGCGCTCGGCGAACTGCTGCAGACGCATGCGCCCGGCATGCACGTGCGCAGCTATACGATGGACCGCCGCGAAGTCGCGACCGCGCTCGCCAACGGCTCCGTCGACATCGCGATCGACGCGCCGCTGATCGCCGATCCGCACCTGCACCAGGCGCTGCTCGTGCGCGACCGCTACGCGTGCATGATCCGCAACGATCATCCGTTCGACGGCGATACGCTGACCATGGACGACTACCTGTCGATGGGGCACATCCACGTGTCGAGCCGCCGCAAGGGCAGCGGGCACGTCGATGCGGAACTGACGCGGCTCGGGCTGCGCCGCAACATCCAGATGCGCGTGCAGCACTACATGGTCGCGCCGCTGATCGCGATGCGCGGCGATCTCGCGCTGACCGCGCCGCTGCGGCTGCTGCGGCGCTACCCGGCGCGGATCCTGGAGCTGCCGTTCGAGATGCCGGCGCTCGAATACTTCTGCTACTGGCATCGCAGTGCCGATCAGGATCAGGGGAGCCAGTGGCTGCGGGAGCAGCTGATGACGCTGATGGGCGGGATCGGCGGCGGGCAGTGATGCGCGCGGGCCGCGCGTCGGCACTTCCGTGAGCGCGCGTGTGCGTGCGCGTGTTCGCTCAAAACGAATCGTCGTCGAAGCGCGACGATAGCGGCCGCCGCTTCATGTCCTTCAGCCAGTCCCGGACCTTGTCCGGATCCTCGAACTCGCGCAGCGCGACGGTCAGGTCCTGATTGCCGCGCTGCATGCCGGCGATGTCGCGCGCGAGCATGCGGATGACGGTGTCGGGCGCGACCTGGGTGGACGATGCGATCCCGTACGTGCGCCGGAAATCGCGCTCCACGTGCTCGATCTCCTGATCGAGTTCGCGCAGTTGCTCGTCGAGGATCGCGTTGTAGCGCGCGAGCCGCGCTTCGCTGAGCCCGTCGATTGCACGGCGGTCGATCTGTTCGATCTCCAGCTGCAGTTCGAGCAGCTGCAGCAGGTTGCCCTTCTCGTAAGCGCGGTTGACCCGCTGCATCAGCACGGTCTTGCGCTGCTGTTCCAGCGGATCGGTTTCGCGATCGGGATGCAACGCGCTGGCGAGCTTGCGATAGATCTCGCGGATCGACTTGCTCGATTCGGCCTGTTCGGCTTCGATCCGCGCCTGCGCGGCCGATTGCTTCGGTGCTTTCTTGCGCTTCGCGCGCTGCGCCTCACGGGCCGCGTGGGCGGCCATCTCGCGTTCGAACTGCGCGTCGAGTTCGGCCTGCATCCGCGCGGCGAGTTCGTCGGGCGACAGTGTGTCGAGATCTTCCGGCGGTTCCGGATCAGCGTCCGGTTCCCGTTTCGTCGGCTCCCGCTCGGCCGCGGCGTTGCCGACGCTCGCGGACGCGCGATGCCGGTCGTAAATGGCCTTCAGCCCGGCATCGTCGCTCGCGTTCAGCAAATCGCCCGCCATATCGGCGATCAGATCGGACAGCGTGCGCTGCTCGGCCTTGCTCAGGCCCTTCTGCAGGAATGCGTCGTCGAGCAGGTGGATCAACCGGATCCGCAGCGCCGTCGCTTGCTGTTCGAGCGGCAACAGCCCGTCGATGAATTTCTTCTGGAACGCCGGCATCACGGCGTCCCACGCGCCGAGCCGCTCGCGGCGCTTTTCGATCTGCTTGACGAGCGTATTGAACGTTTTCTGGGCTTTCGACAGGCTGGCTGTGTCGTGACCGGGCGCGATCGCGACCTCGGCACCGCGACGTGCGGTCATGGTGAATATCCTCCGGCCGCGGCGGGACGCGCGGCAGGCCGGTATTTTAGCCGGACCGGCACGCCAGTTCCGGCCGGCGGCATTCCGGTGCCGCTGCGTTACAGCACCGCCATCGATTCCGTCATGTTCTGCTTCATGTAGTCGAGGAAGCGCTTCTGGAACAGCATCGTGTGTTCGTGCGCGGCCCGCTCGGCCGCATCGGCATCGCGCCGCGCGATCGCGTCGATCAGTTCGTCGTGGTCGCGGCCGAGCTTGGCCGCCGTCGGCGAACTGACCGTGAAATCGAAGTGCAGATGAAGCAGGCGCTGGCCTTCGCCGAGCAGCCGCTCGTAGTAGCCCACGAAATACGGATTGTTCGCCGCGTGCGCGATCGCCATGTGCAGCGCCTTGTTGGTCTCCGACATCGCCTGGAAATCGCCGCTCGCGACGGCTTCCATGTACACGTCGTCGGCCTTGCGGATCTTCGCGAGATCGGCGTCGGAGCGCTGCGTGGCCGCGAGCCGCGTGACCGCGCGCTGGATCAGGTCGAGCGCCGAGATGTATTTCGGGAATTCCTCGATCTCGAACGGTGTGACGAGCGTCGTGCGATTCGGCAGCACCGTGACGAGCCCCTCGCTGCTGAGCCGCGCGATCGCGTCGCGCACCGGCGAGCGCGACAGCCCGAACTGCGCGGCCAGCGAGATTTCGTCGAGCTGCACGCCGGGCTTGAGCTTGAGCGTCAGGATCTGCTTGCGCAATTCCTCATACACATACCGCCCGCCGTGCCGGCGGCCGCCACCTTCGGTTTCAACGGCCTCTTTGCTCATCTCGCCACCCTTCCTGTAATCGGCCCGGGTCACCGGGCGCGCTCTGGAGTTTAGCATCGCGCCCTCACGTGTCTGACGTCGACGATGGCCCGAATCCGTCGCCCCACGTGTCGCTGAGCATGAATCCCGCGGCCAGCGGATCGTCGGGATCGACGCCGAGCTGCTGGAACCCGAACACCCACGCGCGCCCGGTCACGCGCGGCAGCACGGCCGGCCGGCCGCCCACTTCGGTCGTGCCGAGCAGTTCGACGCGGAATTCGCCGCCGATCGTCGAGCGCGACGTGAGGACGTCGCCCACCTGCACGCGCCCGCGCGCGGCGAGCGTCGCGAGGTTCGCCGAGCTGCCGGTGCCGCATGGAGAACGGTCGACCCGGCCGGGCGGCAGCGTCGTGCAGGTCTGGTACACCGTGTCATCGACACGGTTGCGGAACATCACGTACGCGACTTCGTCGATCTCCGGGTACAGCGGATGCCGCACCGCGACCTGACGGTTGATGATCTCCCTGAGCCGAACGCCTTGCGCCGCGAGCTCGCGCGCGTTGCCCGGCGCGATGTCGAGCCCGATCTGGTCGACGTCGACGAGCGCGTAGTACACGCCGCCGAACGCGATGTCGGCCTTGATCGTGCCGAAGTCCGGTGTATGCACGTCGACGTCGAGGTGCTCGACGAACGCCGGCACCATGTCGAGCGACACGCCGACGCAGCGGCCGTCGCGGCACGCGGCCCGCGCGGTGACGAGCCCGGCCGGCGTGTCGAGCACGACGGTGGTCTCGGGTTCCTGCATCGATACCATCCCGAGTTCGAGCAGTGCGGTGACGACGCAGATGCAGTTGCTGCCCGACATCGGATGCGCCTTGTCGGCCTGCAGTACGATGAAGCCGGCGTGTGCTTCCGGCCGTGTCGGCGGCAGCAGCAGGTTGACCGACATCTGCAGGCAGCCGCGCGGCTCGAGCACGACGAGGCGCCGCAAGCTGTCGTCGGTATCGTTGATGTGGTTCATCTTGTCGAGCATGGTCTTGCCCGGCACGTCGAGGACGCCGCCGGTGATGACCTTTCCGATCTCGCCCTCGCAATGCACGTCGACGAGCTGCAGCGTTTTGTTCCAGCGCATGATCGATTCACCTTCCTACTTGATGTACCAGCCCCAGGGCTTGTCGCTGTCGTAGCGCGTGATCTGCTTGATCTCGAGGTAGTTGTTCAGCCCCCATTCGCCGAGTTCGCGCCCGATCCCGCTCTGCTTGTAACCGCCCCACGGCGCTTCCGTGAACGTCGGCTGCGAGCAGTTGATCCATACGATACCGGCGCGCATCGCGCGTGCCACGCGCTCGCAGCGCGGCAGATCGGCCGACATGACCGCTGCCGCGAGACCGAAGCGCGAATCGTTGGCCGAGCGTACCGCTTCGTCTTCGGTATCGAACGGCCGCACGCACACCACCGGCCCGAAGATTTCCTCGCGCCAGATCCAGCTGTCTTCCGGCACGTCGGCGAACACGGCCGGCTCGATGAAGTAGCCGCGTTCGAGATGCGCGGGCCGCGCACCGCCCGTCACGAGTCGCGCGCCTTCGTCGCGGCCGCGAGCGATCGCTTCCCGCACCTTGTCGTACTGCCCGCGGCTCACGAGCGGGCCGAGCAACACGCCGTCGTCGCGGCCGTTGCCGATGGTGATCTTGCGCGCTTCCTGAGCGAGCCGCTCGACGAGCGGCGCATACAGCGAGCGTTCGACCAGCACGCGCGACGTGGCCGAACACACTTCGCCCTGGTTCCAGAAGATGCCGAACAGGATCCATTCGACGGCCGCTTCGAGATCGCTGTCGCCGAACACGACGAATGGCGACTTGCCGCCGAGTTCGAGGCTCACGTTCTTGATGTCGCGCGCGGCCGCCTGCATGATCCGGCTGCCGGTCGGCACGCTGCCGGTGAAGGCGAGCTTGTCGATGCCCGGATGGTCGGCGAGCGGCGCGCCGGCGTCCGTGCCGAGGCCCGTCACGACGTTCAGCACGCCGGCCGGCAATCCGGCCGCATCGGCGATGCCGGCGAGTTCCAGTGCGGTGAGTGGCGTCAGCTCGGATGGCTTCAACACCATCGTGCAGCCGGCCGCGAGGGCGGGCGCGACCTTCCACGCGGCCATCAGCAGCGGAAAATTCCACGGGATGATCGCGCCGGCCACGCCGATCGGCTCCTTGCGCACGACCGTGCTGAAGCGTTCGTCCGCGAGCGGCACCGGCGTCTCGGCGCTGCCGTCGAGCTGTTCGGCAAGCCCCGCATAGAAGTCGAAGCAACCGGCGGCGTCGCCCAGATCCCACAGCGCTTCGGGCAGCGGCTTGCCGTTGTCGCGCACTTCGAGCTCGGCGAGCTCGGGCAGGCGGTCGCGGATCCCTTGCGCGATCGCGCGCAGCACGGCAGCGCGCTGCGCGCCGCTCATGCGCGGCCACGGGCCTGCGTCGAACGCGCGGCGCGCGGCGTTGACCGCAGCGTCGATGTCTTCGGCGGTGGCGGCGGCCACCTTTGCGATCACTGTTTCGTCGCTCGGATCGAGCGTATCGAAGGTACGGCCGTGAACGGGCGCTACCCAGCGGCCGTCGATGAAAAGTCGTTCGTAGGATTGCATGAAGAGTCTCGTAGGTCAGGCGAAGCGATAAGCGCTGAACGGCGCCAGGTCCTGCCGCGTCGGACGGCCTGCGGCGAGGTCGCCGACCAGGCGCCCCGTAGTTGCGCCGAGCGTGAGCCCGAGCTGGCCGTGGCCGAACGCCATGATGACGTTCGGCAGCCGCTTCGAGCGGTCGATCACCGGTTTCGTGTCGGGCAGGAACGGCCGATAGCCGACGCCGTACTCGACGCGGGCGGTCTGCAGCTCGGGCAGGATGCGTTTGGCCTTCTCCAGGATGATGTCCGCGCGCCGGAAGTTCGGTGCCGCGTCGCGGCCCGCGAACTCGATGGTGCCACCGATTTGCAGCCCGCGCGTCATCGGGCTGAAGCAGAAGCCGCCGTCCGCATAGATCACGGAGTGACGGAACTCGACGCCCGGATCGGTCACCAGCGCCTGGTAGCCGGCGATGCCTTCAAGCGGCACGCGCACGCCGAGCTGGCCGAAGAATTGCCGCGAACCGGTGCCGGCCGCGACCACCACGTGATCGGCCGCGAGTCGCTCGCCATTCGCGAGCGTCACGCCGGTCGCGCGTCCGTCGGCTTCGTCGATGCGCGTGGCATTCGCACGGATGCGGCGTCCGCCTTGCGCTTCGAAGCTGGCGGTGAGCGCCGCGATGAAGCCTTCGGTATCGTTGACCGCGCGCCAGTCGGGGAACAGCAGTCCATGCTTGAACCGGCCGGCGAGCGCCGGTTCGAGATCGCCGATGTCGGCGGCGCTCAGCCGCTGCGACGCGAACCCGAGCGATTGCCGCAGATCGAGATGCGGCTGTTCATGCGCGATGCCGGCCGGATCATCGAACACCTCGAGCACCGGGCGCTGGCCTAATAGCGCGCGTTCGCCGCACGCGTCGAGCAGCGGCGCGTAATCGGGGTAGACGTCGTGCGTGAGCGTGGCCATCGCCTGCGCGATCGCCACGATCTTCGCGTGACGGGCCGACGCGACGAACCGGAAGAACCACGGCAGGATGCCGGGCAGCGCGCCGGGCCGCAGCGCGAGCGGCCCCCTCTGGTCCATCAGCCAGCGCGGCACCTTCATCAGGATCCCGGGTTTCGACAGCGGAATGACCTCGCTGACGGCCATCTGCCCGCAGCTCCATTTCGCGGTGCTGTCGCCCGGCGCGGCCGGATCGATCAGCGTGACGGCGCGGCCGTCGCGCAGCAGATAGAGCGCGCAGCACACGCCGACGATCCCGCCGCCGATCACGACGGCGGCTTCCTGCGGGGCCGTACCGGGCGCCGCGGGCGCGTGTGGTCGCGGAATCGCATTCAATTGACGAACTCCTGCAGGCTGAAGCCGTGCGCATACGGTTGGGACGCATCGACACGATACTGCGCGCGCCCGGTCACCCACGCGCGCCCTTCGATGCTTGGCCGCACGGCGTCGAGCCCGCTGTCGAGGCGCGTAACCGCTTCGACGCGGCCGATGAAGCGGCTGCCGATCAGGCTCTCGTGGCAATACGCATCGCCGGCCTTCAGCCAGCCGCGCGCGAAGCGCTGCGCGACGCGTGCCGAGCTGCCGGTGCCGCACGGCGAACGGTCGACGAGGCTGTCTCCGGCGATCACCACCGCGCGGCCGTGCGCATCATCCGCGATCGGCTTGCCCGTCCACATGCAATGGTGCACGCCGCGAATCGCCGGATGATCGGGGTGCACGACGTCGAGCGCCGCGTTGACCGCGCGCTGCACGTCGCGGCCCCACGCCAGCAGTTCGTCCGGCGTGAAATGCTCGCAGCCGGGGAAGTTCGGCTGAACCTCGACGATCGGATAGAAGTTGCCGCCGTACGCGATATCGACGGCCAGCGTGCCGAGCGCGGGAACCTCGATCTCGACGTCGCGCGCGAGCAGGAAGCTCGGCACGTTGGTGAAGCGCACCGACGTCACGCGCGCGCCGTCCATCTCGTAGCGCGCGACGATCTGCCCGGCCGGCACGTCGACCGTCACGATGCCCGGCTGCTTCGGTACGACGAGACGCTCCTCGATCGCGAACGCGATCGAGCCGATCGTCGCGTGGCCGCACATCGGCAGGCAGCCCGACGTCTCGATGAACAGCAGGCTGAAATCGGCGTTGTCATTGACGGGCGGGTAGAAGATCGTGCCCGACATGTGCGCATGGCCGCGCGGCTCCAGCATCAGCGTGCGGCGCACCCAGTCGTGATGCGCGACGAAGTCCTCGCGGCGTGCGTTCATCGTCGCGCCCTGCAGCACGGGCGCACCATCGATCACCATGCGCACCGGCATGCCTTCGGTATGGCCTTCGATACAGGTAAAGCTGTGAATCGTCATGTTGGGATTCCCCGGTCGGCGTGCCGGCGCGCAGCGGCGCCGGCACAGGAGCGCATTACGGTATTACGCCTGCGATGCCTCGAAGATCGCGCGGAACGCCGCTTTTTCGTCGTCGGTCAGCGGCTGCAGCGGCATGCGTGCGCTGCCGACCTTGAAGCCGGCCAGCTCGCAACCGTACTTCACTTTCTGAATGAACTTGCCCGACTCCATGCTTGCCATCACCGGGAACAGCGAACGCATCACGTTCTGCGCGCCCGCGATGTCGCCGGATGAGAATCTGTCGTAGAAGCTGACGACCTGTTTCGCGAAGCAGTTCGCGGGCCCGCAGATCCAGCTCGTCGCGCCCCACAGGAAGAAGTCGAGCGCCTGATCGTCCGAGCCGCACGACAGCTGGTAATGGTCGCGGTATTTTTCGCCGATCTCGATCGCGCGCAGCAGGTTGCCGCTGCTTTCCTTGATGCCGATCACGCGCGGATGATCCTTGAGCGCGTCGAGCACGCCGAAGCCGACCTCGACGTTGGTGCGCACCGGGTAGTTGTACAGAATGACGTTCACGTCGGTCACCGCGGCGAGGATCGCTTCGTAGTGGCCGGTCAGTTCGTCCTGCGAAGGCAGCGCATAGTACGGCGGCGCGATCAGGATGTTCGTGTAGCCGGCATCGCGAGCCTGGCGCACCTGTTCGATCACTTCGCGCGTCGACGAGCCGTTCGCGCCGGCGATCAGCGTGCCGCGATTGCCGACCACTTCGCGCACGGTCTTCATCACCGCGCGGCGCTCGTCGTTCGTGAGCGCGTAGTACTCGCCCGTCGAACCGAGCGGCACGAAGCCGCTGACGCCCGCGGCGAGCTGATATTCGAGGATCGACGCGAGCGTGTCGTGATCGACGGCGCCCGATGCATCGAACGGCGTGACGAGGGCGGGCAGAATGCCTTTCAGTTGCATGAGTTTTCTCCGGCTTGACGTGCGTTGAAGGTTAGTAGGCATAGCGCCTGAGCATCCTGGACTCCACTACGCCGACCATGCGGGTCAGCGGAAAGGCGACGAGGAAATAGATGACGGCGACCGTGGTCAGGAACTCGACGGGTCGTGCGGTGCTGTTCGAGATGTTCTGGCCGACGAACATGAGGTCGGCGATGCCCACCGACGAAATGAGCGCGCTCTCCTTGAACAGGCTCACGACGTTCGACAGCAGCGGCGGAATCGCGCGCAGCAGCGCTTGCGGAAAGATCACGTAGACGATCTTCACGTGCGGCGACAGGCTCAGCGCGATGCATGCGTCGTGCTGCTCGCCGGCGATCGATTTCAGCGCGCCGCGAAACGTCTCGCTCGTGATCGCTGCCATGTACAGCGTCAGCGAAATCAGCACCGACAGGTACGGCGGAATCGGCAGCTGCAGCACGACCGGGAAGCAGAAGAACACCCAGAACAGCTGGATCAGCAGCGGCGTGCCGCGGAAGAATTCGACGAACGCGGTGACGGGCCCGCGCAGCCAGCGCGACGGCGACATCCGCAGCAGGCTCAGCACGAAGCCGAGCAGGCTGCCGACGAGCGCGCAGGTCACGGTGAACGCGAGCGTCAGCCCGAGGCCCTTCGCGAGCACGAGCCAGTACGGCCAGACGACGGCAAAATCGAGATTCACGGCAGGCTCCTCAGCGCTGGACGGCGGCGTCCTGGCGACGCTCGATGACGTTGACGAGTTTCGCGATCGGCAGCGACAGCGCGAAATACACGAGTGCGACCACCGAGTACGTCTCGAGCGGCCGGTAGGCCTGCGTCGCGACGCTCTTGGCGACGTACATCAGGTCGCCCACCGCGACGATCGCCACCAGCGCGCTTTGCTGCAGGCTGCCGATGCCGTTCGTCAGCAGCACCGGCATCGCGCTGCGCAGCGCCTGCGGCAGCACGACGAAGATCGTGCGCTGCCACGGCTTGAGACCGAGCGCCACCGCGGCGTCGAGATGCTCCTTCGGCACCGCCTGCACGCCGGCGCGGTACGCTTCGGCGTTGAACGCGGTCAGGTTCAGCCCGAGCGCGAGCACGCCCATTGCGACCGGGTCGATGAACACGTCGACCATCATCGGGATGCAATAGAAGAACCAGATGATCTGCAGCAGCGCCGGCGTGCAGCGGAAGAATTCGATGAAGAGCTGCGCGGGCCAGCGCACGAGCGTCCAGCGGCTCATCGCGAGCAGGCACAGCACGAAGCCGAGCACGAGGCCCATCGCGTTCGCGGCAACCGCGAGCACGACGGTCACCCGCAGCCCGTCGAGCAGCGCGCCGATGCTGGCCACGAGGAAACCGAAATCGAAGTGATAGTTCATGGCTTCGGCCTCAGTCGAGATGCAGCACTTTCTCGAGGAATTCCCGCGTGCGCGCTTCCTTCGGACACTTGAAGATCTGGTCCGGCGCGCCTTCCTCGACGATCTTGCCGTTCGCGCAGAACACCACGCGCGTGGCGATGTCCTTCGCGAAGTGCATGTCGTGCGTGACGATGATCATCGCCATCTTCTGCTCGGCGAGCTGCAGCATCACGTTTTGGACTTCGACGACCATCTCCGGATCGAGCGCGGACGTCACCTCGTCGAACAGCATCAGCTTCGGTTCGAGCATCAGCGCGCGCGCGATCGCGACGCGCTGCTTCTGGCCGCCGGAGAGCTGGCTCGGGTACGCGTGCAGCTTGCTTTCGAGGCCGAGACGCGCGAGATACATGCGGGCGCGCTCGGTGGCGTCGGCCTTCGACAGCCCGCCGACCCGCACGGGCGCGAGGATCAGGTTGCCGAGCACCGACAGGTGCGGAAACAGCGTGTAGTGCTGGAACACCATGCCGACCTGCTTCTGCAGTTTCGCGTCGATGCGCCAGCCGCCGCGCGCGTCGCCGCCGCGGATGTACGACGCGCCCTGGAACGCGATCTCGCCGCGCTGGATGCCTTCGAGGCCCATCATCACGCGCAGCAGCGAGCTCTTGCCGCTGCCGCTCGGGCCGATGATCACGAGCCGGTCGTCGGCGCGCATGTCGAGGCTCATGCCGTCCATCACGACGAGGTTCGGGCCGTACGCCTTGTGCACGTCGCGCAGACGTACGAAATCGGCGGACGGCGCGGACGCGGCGAAGCGGGCGGTCGAAAGGGGATGCATGGCCGACCTGACGGCCGTCGTTTGAGGCGACAACATGACTGTCTCTCCAGCTGCGCCCGAGCTCGGCGCACAAAGTCGAATCGGTAGATCGAGGCCCGTCGACGCTGCGGCGGGCCTGCCGGTGCGGCGCGGCTTACTTGCCGGGCGTCAGCATGGCCTGCACGGACGTCTTGATCAGGCGGTTCACGGCGCCCGACTTGACCTGCCGGGCGAGGTAGTCGTTGAGCACGTCGAGGTCGGCCTTCGGCGTGTCCTTGCGCAGCCCGAACGCGACCTCCTGCTGCGCGAGCGGCGGGGCCGGATTGAAGCTGGCAGCCCAGTCGGGGTGTGCTTCGGTCAACAGCATGTTGGTGATGTTCGCGTCGGCGAGCAGGTCGGCGCGCTTCGAGATCAGCGACAGGCGCGTCTCGTCGTTGCCGGGCAGCCGCATGATCCGCGCCTGTTTGAGTTCGGCCGAAATCGCCTTGTCCTGCGACGTGCCGGACATCACCGCGACCGTGACGTTCGGCTTGTCGATGTCGGCGAGCGAGCGCAGGGGCTTCGCGATCTTCGGGTTGTTCTTGTTGTAGACGAACGAGACGTTGTAGTCCGTCGCCGGCGCGGAGAACGCGACGGCCTTCTCACGCTCGGGCGTGTCGTTCAGCGCGAGTGACAAATCCCACTTGTCCGACTGCAGGCCGGCCACGATGTTGTCCCAGCTCGTGTCGACGAATTCGACCTTCACCTTCAGCACGTTCTGCCCGAAATCGCGGCACAGATCCGAGAAGAAACCGCTGTAGGCGCCCGTCTTCGGGTCGCGCATCACGTACGGCGGCGCGACGGCCGCGCCACAGCGGAGCACGCCGGCCTTCTTTACGGCGGCCCAGGCATCGGGCCCGACAGCCTGCGACCGCGCCGCGGCGAGCAACGATGCCGCCGCCACGGTGCACGCGGCGATTTGACGGGTGAAACGGGACAGTCGATTCATGGTGACCTCACTCGATATGGGTAAACCCGGATCCTGCTGTTGGCGACACGCAAGCATGTGTGTTTTGATGTGTGCAGCGTTGTGTGCATATTAGGAGGGCAAAAATCGCTGTGTCAACGAGAAGTTGTGCTGTGACGGGGGCGGGTTTTCCCCGGGGCGACGGAGGTCGTCCGTGGCATCCGGCGTGAGAGGACGACGGTGGAGCGCGGGGAGGGGGCGCGGCGCGGAACTGGCGGCGGCTACGGGGAAGGCGGGAGGTTCAGCTGGCGTCCGGGCGGACGGGGGCGCGCGTTCGGCGGAACTGGCGTGATCGAGGAGAGGCGGAGTCAGAACGCCGTCGTCCGGGCCGACGACGGCGACGTTGTTTCAGGCGGCGAGCGGTTCGGCGTGGGACGCCATGCTTGCCGCTTCGCCTGGCGGCGCGTCATTGCTGCGCGCCCGCCGCCGCTGGCGCGCCCGACGACGTGCCCGGCACGCCGTTCGGCCCGTACGCCGCTTCGGCGTTCTGGTTTCGGGCGACGCGCTTCGCCGCGAGGCGTTCCTGTGCGGCGACGATGTCGTCCGGATAGCTGTCCCCGTCGCCGATCGACGGGTTGTAGCCGACCGATTCGAGGTCGAGCAGTTCCTGGCGCACCTGTGCGCGGGTGAGTGCGGATCGCGACGACTGCGCGTACGACATGGCCGGTGCGGCGAGCAGAGCGGTGGTCGTAGCGGCGATGGAGGCGATGGTAACGATGATGGATTTCACGATTTCCTCAGACAGTTCGTTGCGGCTCAGCGCATCTGCGGCAGGCCGGACCGATGGAGCAAGTTTAGGAACCCGGAACGGCCGGATAAATGGCGATTCCTGTCCTGCTGTGTTCCAGAACGCGCGACAGTGAGCAACGCGCATGTCGCGGCGATTACGCATCGGCGATCGCCGCGACGGTACTACCCGCATTGACGGTTCCTGACGTGCATGGCGTTGCGTGGCGTGGCGAGCTCGGGGCGCATCGATCGTGCCGCTCGGCCGGGCCGGCGGTAGGTGCGTGCACCGGTCGCGAGGCCGGAGATCCGGCGCGCCGTCCAAGCCGGCTTTCCGACCGGGGCAATCGCTTTTACGTGTCGAGCGGCAGGCGGGTGCGTGCGAATGCCGATCGATGCCGCTGCGGATCGATCGGCGGACCAATGGTCGACACACGTTGCGCCGGCGGGAAAAAATACGTTGCGTGCGCAACCTGAGCGGGCCGGATGGCGCCCCTCAGTCGCCGAACAACTGCCCCTGCCCGGATATGACGCGCTCGAAATCGTCCCGCAAAAACGGCAGGATCGCATCGGCGACGGGCTGAAGCTGGCGGCTCAGGTAGAACGCATAATCGATCGGCGAGCGCATCGTTTCGAGCGGCTCGGGGCCGGCCGTCGTCATCACGTAGCTGATCCAGCCGCCGCGCTGATACTGCAGCGGCCGGCCCTGCGCATGATTGAACTCGTCGGCGATGCGCGCCGCGCGCACGTGCGGCGGCACGTTGCGCTCGTATTCGCGCAGTGGCCGGCGCACGCGCTTGCGATAGACGAGCTGGTCGTCGAATTCGCCGGCCAGCGTGCGCCGCACGTAGTCGCGAATGAACTCCTGGTACGGCTCGCGCCGGAACACGCGCCGGTACAACTCGCGCTGGAACTGCTGCGCGAGCGGCGTCCAGTCGGTGCGCACCGTTTCGAGCCCCTTGAACACGAGATCCTCGCCGCCGTCGGCCGTTGCCGCGAGGCCGGCATAGCGCTTCTTGCTGCCTTCCTCCGCGCCGCGCACGGTCGGCATCAGGAAGCGGCGGTAATGCCGCTCGTACTGCAGCTCGAGCGCGCTCTCCAGCCCGAAGCGATCGTGCAGGTGCGCGCGCCACCAGCGGTTCACGTGCTCGACGAGCGCGCGGCCCTTGGCGCCGGCTTCGTCGTCGTCGTGCGCGCGACCGAGCCACACGAACGTCGAATCGGTGTCGCCGTAGATCACTTCGTATCCCTGAGCTTCGATCAGCTCGCGCGTGCGATGCATGATCTCGTGGCCGCGCATCGTGATCGACGACGCGAGGCGCGGATCGAAGAAGCGGCAGCCCGTCGAGCCGAGCACGCCGTAGAACGAGTTCATGATGATCTTCAGCGCCTGCGACAGCGGCGCGTTGCGCTGCCGTTTCGCTTCGTCGCGGCCTTCCGACACGCGTCGCACGATGTCCGGCAGGCAATGCGCGGTGCGCGAGAAGCGCGCGCCGAGGAAGCCGGGCACGGAGGTGTCGTCGCCCGGATGCGCGAGCCCTTCGATCAGCCCGGCCGGGTCGATCAGGAACGTGCGGATGATCGACGGATAGAGGCTCTTGTAGTCGAACACGAGCACCGAGTCGTACAGGCCGGGCCGCGAATCCATCACGAAGCCGCCGGGGCTGTTCTGCCCCGTCACGTCGCCGAGGTTCGGCGCGACGTAGCCGAGCCGGTGCATGCGCGGCAGGTACAGGTGCGTGAACGCCGCGACCGAGCCGCCGGTGCGATCGGCCGCGAGGCCCGTGACGGTCGCGCGTTCGAGCGCGAAGGACAGCAGGTCGGCCTTGTCGAAGATGCGCGTGACGAGCTCGCAGTCCTTCAGGTTGTAGCGCGCGAGCGCGGGCTTGTCGTGATCGAAGCGGCGCTGGATCTCGTCCATCCGCTGGTACGGATTGTCGATCGACTTGCCTTCACCGAGCAGCGCCTGCGACACGTATTCGAGGCTGAACGACGGGAACGTCCACGTCGCCGATTTCAGCATGTCGATGCCGTCGAGGATCAGCCGGCCGGCCGCGCCCGCGAAGAAGTGGTCGGGCTGCTGGCCGTGCGCGCGCCAGTCGAGCACGCCGCCGCCGCGGCCGAGCGTCAGCGGCACGCCGTACTGCTCCGCGTGCGCGTGCAGGATGCGCAGGTCGAACTGCACCAGGTTCCAGCCGATCACCGCATCGGGATCGTGTTCGTCGAACCACGCGTTGAGCCGCGCGAGCATCTCGGCCCGGCTGTCGCAGTAGTCGAGCCGGAAGTCGAGCGCGGCCGCGGGCGTGTCGCCGTTCGGCGGGCCGAGCATGTAGACCTGCCGCTGTCCGCAGCCTTCGAGCGCGATCGAATACAGCTCGCCGTGGACGCTCGTTTCGATGTCGAGCGACACGCAGCGCAGCGTCGGACGATAGCCGGTCGCGCTTTTCAGTTCGCCATCGGCCAGCGTGCCGTCGCGGCCCGGCACGCCGCGAAACTGCACGGGCGCCGTGATGAAGCGCTCCATCGTATAGCGGTCGGGCGGCTGCACGTCGGCTTCGTAGACGTCGACGCCGGCCGCGGCGAGGCGCTTCTGGAGCCCGGAAAGATGGCGGTAGCGCCGGCAGTAGAGGCCGGCGACCGGACGCTGACGGAAATCGCGCAGCGCGAGCGGACGCAGTTCGGCCTCGCGTTCGCCGGCCAGCACGCGTTCGGCGAGCGCCTGCTGCTCGGCCGGCACGAACGCGACGGCTTCCTGCGGGCGCAGTCGTACGCGGCGCGGGCCGTGTTCGGTTGCCAGCCAGAACTCGATCTCGATGCCGGACGCGGTGTCCCGCCAGTGGCGGGTGAGGATGAAACCCTGCTCGAACGCCGTCAAAACGCTTGCTCGTGGTGAATGCCCAGGCGGCGGATTTTAGCGCTGTCGCGCAGCTCCCGCCGAACTGCCTGCCGATGGCAAGGTGCCAGGAAGCCGTCGCGCGACCCGCCACGCGGTGCGTGTCGCGTCGACTGCATGAAGCAGCCAGCGTCGCGCGACGACCGTGTGGCGCTTGCTCGTCACGTATTCGTCCACGCCGGGTTCGACTGCGTCGTGTTCGCGCTGCGACAGCGTGGCCGTCGCGCCCGACCCATCCGCGAATTCGATCATCGCGGGATGCGACGCCGCGAAGCGCACGGGCATGTCTGCCGCGGCCACGATGCAGCCCGGATACAGATGCGAATGCCCGGCGCGCAACAGGATCGCCACCGGCGCGCGCATCGTCACAGCCGTCCGCGGCGTCGCGCGTCGGCTTCGACCCGCGCGAGCAGTTGATCGAGCGCGTCGATCGCAACCGGCTTCGCGAAATGGTCGTGGAAGCCGGCCTCCTCCGTTTCCGTGCGATCCGACGAGCGGACGTGCCCGGACAGCGCGACGTAGTACGCATCGGGTGCGGCGTTCGTCGTCTGCAGTGTGTGGAGCAGTTCGAATCCGCTGATGTCCGGCATGCTCAGGTCGATCAGCATCAGGTGCGGTGCGAACTCGCGCGCGAGCGGCACCGCATCGCGTGCGTGGTACACGATGCGCGGCGTGTGGCCCTTGATCTGCAGCAGCACGCCGAGCGTATCGGCCGCTTCGTGGTTGTCGTCGACGATCAGGATGCGCAGCGCATGCTCGGGCGACGGCGTCGATGCATGCCGTTTGGCTTCGACGGCGCGCTCCGGCTCCACGACGGGCAGCCGTACGGTAAACGACGAGCCCTTGCCGATCCCGTCGCTCTCGGCCGTGATGGTGCCGTGGTGCAGGTCGACGAACTTCCGGCTGATCGCGAGGCCGAGGCCGAGCCCGCCCGCGGAGTAGCGGCCCGTGGTTTCCTGTTGCTCGAACAGGTTGAAGATGGATTCCTGCGCACCCGGCACGATGCCGATGCCGCGATCGATGACGTCGATCGCCACGACGTTGTCTTCGGTGCGCACGTGGATCTCGATGCGCTCGTTGGGCGGCTAGTATTTCGACGCGTTGTCGAGCAGGTTGTACAACACCTGCACGAGCCGGACTTCGTCGCCGAGCACGATCACCGGGCCCGGCGGCAGGCGCACCAGGATCTGCTGGCCGCGCGCATCGACCTTCGGCTGGATGCTCTGCACGCTGCGGTACACGATATCGCGCACGTTCAGCGGCGCTTCCTTCAGCTCGACCTTGTCGGACTTGATGCGCCCGAGGTCGAGCAGATCGTCGACGAGCCGCACCAGTTGCTCGATCTGGCGATCGGCGATGTCCTTGCATTGCGCGAGCGCCGGCGCCAGCTCGGACGACGGCAGGCTTTGCAGGATCCCGATCGTGTGCCGCAGCGGCGCGAGCTGGTTGCGCAACTCGTGCGCGAGCGTCGCGATGAACACGTCCAGCCGCTGCGTCGCCGCTTCCAGTTCCTCGACGCGCTTGCGCTCGGTCATGTCGCGCGTGATCTTGATGAAGCCGCGAAGCGTGTTCGTCTCGTCCCGCACGGCAGTGATCGTCACGCTGGCCCAGAAGCGCGAACCGTCCTTGCGCACGCGCCAGCTTTCGTCCTCGTAGTGACCGTGCGCGGCCGCTGCCGCGAGCCCGTGCGCCGGGCGGCCGGCCGCGATCGCTTCGGCCGTGTAGAAACGCGAGAAATGGCTGCCGACGATCTCGTCCGCGCGATAACCCTTGATGCGCTCGGCACCCGCGTTCCAGGTCGCGATGTTGCCGTGCGTGTCGAGCATGAACACGGCGTAGTCGGTGATCGACGCGACGACCGTCTGGAAACGAAACTCCGCGTATCGGTCGTGCACCGGCTGTTCTTCGCCCGGGACGATGGGCGGCGTCTGGTCTGGCGTCATGTGAATACTCGTTCAACGAATCGATTGCGTTGCGAAAACCATCGTAGCGCTCGAGATGGATATACGGTAGCGCGGCGCGCGCAGTCGCGCAGCGGACAGGCGGCCTGGCGCGCGGAATCAAAGCGGACAGACTCGTGCGGCGGCGCGCTGGCAAACGGCAATCCGGCGACGGGATCGGTGCGGGCGAGGCTTGCGTCGACGCGCGGCGGCGGTTGCGCGTGAAAGGTATTGGTATGACGATGCGAGCGCATCGAATGGTCGCCGCCGCTCGGTCGCGCCGGCGCGCGATGCCGGGTCCGGCAGGGTTCGGCGCGCAGCCGGTAGCGGTTCGGCGCAGGCGACGCAAAGCGGCGGAAGCCCGGCCCGCGCGCGATGCGCGGGCCGGCGCTCAGGCCGTCATCGACGCGAAATCGCGCTTCAGGTTTTCCGGCCGCTGCGGGCGCTGATACAGGTAGCCTTGCGCGTACTGGACGCCGACCGCGTGCAGCGCCCGATGCTGTTCTTCCGTTTCGACGCCCTCTGCAATGATCTTCAGGTCGTAGTGGTGCGCGAGCGCCGCGATCCCCTCGATCAGCTTGGCATTGCCCGTCGTCAGCTGCGAGATGAACTGACGGTCGATCTTCACGTAGTCGAACGGGAAGCGCGACAGCAGGTCGAGATTGCTGTGACGCGTGCCGAAGTCGTCGATCGCGAACTTCGCGCCCTTCGCGCGCAGCGCGACGAACATTGCGGTGGTGCGCGCGTTCTTTTCGAGCAGCAGGCGCTCCGTCACTTCGAGCACCAGCGTGAAGCCGGGCGGCAGCTGGCGGATCGTCTCTTCGACGATGGACACGAAGCGCGGGCGTTCGAGATCCTTCGGCGCGACGTTGACCGCGATGCGCAGCGGTATCGACGGCACCAGGCTGGTCAGTTCGGCGGCGGCCGTGCGCACGACGAATTCGGTCACCTTCGGCAGGATCGCACTCGCCTCGACCTGCGGAATGAACACCGCCGGGCTGATCGACCCCCATTTCGGATGATCCCAGCGCAGCAGCGCCTCGACGCCGACGGTCCTGCGTGTCTGGACGTCGACGATCGGCTGGTACACGACGTGGAATTCGTTGCGTTTGAGCGCGTTGCGGACCGCCTTCAGCAACAGCCGCCGCGGCGCCATCGCGAGCAGGTACGCCGCCGCGATCAGGCCGTCGATCAGCAGCGCGATCGTCACGAACACCAGGCGGTAGTTGCGCCGCAGCTGCGATACGTACCGTTCCGACGAGTTGACCCGCACCGTGAACGGCCAGCGGTTCGATGCGATCACGCTGCCGTTCGCCGGCGTGGCGGCGGATTTCGGCACGAATGCCCCTTGCTGATCGAGGCCGCCCGTGCCATTGACCGACAGCGTAGCCGTCTCCGCGCCGAAGCGGGTGCCATGCGCGAGCATGTCGGACAGATAGTCGCCCTCGATCAGATACAGCACGCCCGATCCAGGCCTCGTCGCGCGCAGCGCCGCGAGCACGGGAACGCCAGGCTGGAACGGGGTCTGCGGCAGCAGCGCGGTGACCGTGGTGCCCGGCTTCGACATGGGCATGTATGCGGCGAGCGGTACGTCGATCGCGCCCAGCGCGGACGAGCACGACACACGGCCGTCGTTGACCAGCGCGACGGCGCGCAGGTAACGCAGGCGGGTGCTCGCTTCGGCCAGCGTTCTGAAAACCGACGAGCACGGGCGCCCGACGAGCGCCAGCAGTTCGTCCGCGGTGCGGGTGCGGATGCCGTCGAGGATACGGTCGATCGAGGACACGATGTCGTTCGCGACGACGCGTTCGTGCCGGGCAACCGCTTCGCGTGCGAGCCGATCGGCCAGGACGACGCTCGCCGCGAGCACGACCGCGCAGACGATCACGGCAATCGAAAAGATGATGTGCGGCAACGCGCCGCTGCGCTGGAATGCGGGTTTCAGGCCCGGTGCGGACGGGGACATTGCTCTGGGCGCATTTGTTGTTGTATGCATGGGCATGCCTGTCGAACCGGTCGATGAACTGGCGCGGAGCAATCAGCGTGCCTGGCCGGGCCACGGCGGCACGCGCCGACATCGGGACGCATATCGTTTCTACGCTGGTGACGTCCAGGCCACGGCATCGCGGCAACGTCGCTGGATTCGAGGCGTTTGTCCAGAACATACATGGATTATGCATGTACATTGGAGTCGCGCGCCCAAAAAAACCCCGACCGCATCATGGTGCGGCCGGGACAGAAGACACCTTCTCTTGGCACGAGGATGGTGCGCGGCAAGTATAAGATGTGACGCACGATTACGAAATATCGTTATTCAACAAATGGTGCAATTTCGTGATTGACTCTCAACAGGAGATATTCGCGTAGTGCCGCACGCACCGGGATTTGCGGGCAATTTGTCGCGAACGTCGTCCAACCCGCATTCTGCGGGTTTCTTTTTTTCAGGATCAGGGGATACCCGAGGGCGACGGACGTGCCGATTCGTGGGTCGGGTTGGCCGCGCGTCAGAAATCGTCGCGCATCTTGTGGAGCAGGTCGCGCGGCGACTGGTGCGTGTCCACTGCGGTAAGGATGTCGGTCAGAAACCACGGCAGGTTCAGTTGCGTATCGGGATCGCTGACGCACACGCGAATCGGCGGTGCTTTCGATGTGGAGCGGGAGCTGGACGACGGCACGCAGTTCCTCGCTTGCCCGGCGACTGGCGCGGTGGCATCGCCCGCGCGGGTACCGGCCGCCGCCGCCGGCAGGCTGGCCGCGGCGAACAGGATCAGCGCGATGAGCAGGGCGGTGCGTTTCATCTGAATCTCCGGCGATGTTCGTTCGACATTGCCGGCCGGGGCGAGTTCGGAATCTGGCGTGCCGTCGTCAATCCGGGCGCCTGTACCTGCGTGCCGCCCGCATCGTCATCGATACGGCTTCATCCGCGCGCGACGACACGTGCATGGCGGACGCGATCTGTTCGATGCTCACTTTGCCGCGCGACGGCCTCGCGCACTGACTGTTCGAGATCGCGGAGATGGCGCAGCGATTGTGCGAGCAGGTGCAACGGAAACGCGAGCCGGTTGACCGGCTGAATCCGGCTATTGCGCGCCGATCTGGCCGCCGAGGCGCACGCGGTCCTGTTCGACCCAGCCTTCGGCATCCGAACCCGTCTTGCCATTCACGTACATGACGTTGTACCAGCGTCCGTGCGGTTTGTAGACGGTTACCGAATCGCCCGGAATGACGAAGATCCGCTTCTTGATGCACTGCGCGTCGGGGGCCGAGTAGAAATACGCTCGCCCGACGCCGATGACGGTACCGGAGGCCGGCGGCCGGAAGTTGTCGTCCGGGCCGCTCGTGGCTTCGTCAAGCTGCCGGCAATCCACTGCGCCTTTGGGTTGCGCGCCGTGTGCCCCGACGCTCGCGCCGGTCACGAGCATCGCGATGCACACGTGCATCAAGTTTTTTGTCCGCATGATTCGTCCACGTCGTGGTGTGCCGGGCTCGCCGATTCACGATCGGTGCGGTGCCGATTGTAGCGCCGTACTCGGGCTGCTCCCCTCCTGCGCAACCACCGACGGACCGCCCCTCGCCACTGCGGACGATGTCCGAACCGAGCGGACATCGCCGAACGGTCCTCCGAATCATGTACGGCAATCAGCCTCCAGATGTCATGCGACAGCAGGACTCACCAACGGCTTGATCGCCCGGCCGACGCGATCGATCGCACCGTGTCGGTGATGCTCACGCTGCGCGACAGCCCGAAGATCTCGGCTTCGCGGCGTTCCGGTTCGCTGCTCGCGACGGCGACCGCGCGTTCGGGCGGCACGCCGAGCGCCTGCAACGCGACGTCGAACGGATGCTGCTTTGCTATGGAGTCCTGCTGGTTCGCGTCGGTGACGACGACCGAGAAGCGGTCGAGGTTCGCGCGGCCGAACTGACCTTCGAACATGTCGCTGAGCCGGTCGGCCGGCAGCGTCGTGACGAGGCCGAGTCGATAGCCTTGCTCCGATGCGCTGTCGAGCCACTGGATGATCGCATCGCGCTGGTTGCGCGATTCATGCGAATCCGGTGTCGCTTCGATCTGTGCGAATGCGGCGTCGAGACGGGTGACGATAGCTTCGATGACCACGGTGATTCCTCTCCTGAGACGTGCAGATCCGTTCGCGGACGGGAATGCCACACACCTTAGCGTCCACCCGGAATATGCGACCAATTAATATTTATATCCGACTCATACGATTTGACTAATGAATCGGGCGGCAGGCCACAGCCGGCGCGGGATGAGCGCGACGCGCGCCGTGCGCATGAATGGCATCGCATCGACCGGGCTCGATGTGATGCACCAAACGCGTGCCCGATACGAATGCACCGGCGGTGTGCATGTGAAAAAAAACGGCGTACCGGGCGATGAGCCCGATACGCCGTCGTGCGACGTGCGTCCGTGCGAGCGATCAGTGCAGCTTGATCGACGGCTGGTTGCGGCTTTGCAGCCAGTGGCTCAGCGACTGGAACAGCGCGCGCTTCAACCCGTACACGGTAAACAGGTGCTTGCGATACAGGAACTTGTACAGGCCGATCGCGGCGAGCCCGTCGACGATCAGCGAACGCGAACGCACGCCGAGGTCGCCCTGATACACCGCACCGGCCTGCCCGAGCGACACGACGGTGCCTGCATCGCGGAACGTGAAACCCGCCACCGGCTTGCCGGCAAGGCGGCGCGCGAGCGCTTCGCCGAGGTACACGGCCTGCTGGTGCGCGACCTGCGCGCGCGGCGGCAGGAATCCGCTCGCATCGGCCGACGGGCATGCGGCGCAGTCGCCGAACGCATACACGTGCGGATCGCCGGGCGTCTGCAACGTGTCGGTCACGATCACCTGGTTCGACCGATTCAGCGCAATGTCGCCGAGTTCGCGCAGCATCGCGGGGCCCGCGACGCCGGCCGCCCAGATCGTGATGTCGCTCGCGAGCCGCTCGCCGGTCGCGGTCGTGACCGCGTCCGCGCCGACTTCCGCGACGCGCGTATCCGTCAGCACGTCGACGTTCAGCGCGCGCAGTTGTGCGTGCATCTTGCCGGACAGCCGCGCATCCAGCGCGGGCAGGATGCGCGGGCCGCCTTCGATCAGCCGGATGTGCACGTCACGAGCGGACACCAACGCCTTGAAGCGATACGTCGTCAGCTGCTGGATTGCGTGCCGCAGCGCCGCGGCCAGCTCGACGCCGGTGGCGCCCGCGCCGATCACGTTGATGCAGATCGGCGCCGCGGGTTGCGCGAGATGCTGCTCGGCGAGGTGATTCGCCTTCGTGCACGCGGCGAGAAACTTGCGGCGGAAATCCTCGGCCTGGTCGAGGTTCTCGAGCGGCAGCGCGTGGCGCGCGGCGCCCGGCACGTTGAAGAAGTTCGTCACGCTGCCGACGGCGAGCACGAGATCGTCGTAGTCCAGTTCGCGCTGCGGCAGGATTTCCGTGCCGTCCGCGTCGTGCACGGCTGCGATCGTCGCCGTGCGTGCCGCGCGGTCGACCCGCTGCAGCGCGCCCTGCACGAAGCGGAAGCCGTGGCGCTTCGCCTGCGCCGCGTATTCGATCGTGTGCGATGCCGGATCGCGATGGCCCGACGCGGCTTCGTGCAGCAGCGGCTTCCAGAAGTGCGTCGGATAGCGGTCGACGAGCACGACGTCGGCTTGCCCGCGGCGCCCGACCGTGTCGCCGAGGCGCGTGGCGAGGTGCAGGCCGCCGGCGCCGCCGCCGACGATCACGATGCGCGGCACGCGCGGTGCGCGGTCCGTTGCAAGGGTAGGCGTGATGTTGTCCATGTTGTGGCTCCCGCTGATGACGATTCGGATGACATTGCTCAAGAACCGACGATATAGTTTCGAACCCACTCGAACAATTTAATGTTTATAAGCGACTCATATGTATTCACTTATAGGAAAGACGGCGACGTTCCGGCAGCTGAAAGCGCTGGACATGATCGCGCGGCTCGGCAGCGTGTCGCGCGCGGCCGAGGAGCTGAACCTCACGCAGCCGGCGGTATCGCTGCAGGTTCGCCTGCTCGAGCAGGCCGTGGGCGCCGCATTGCTGCAGCGGGTGGGGCGCGGCGTGCAGTTGACCGCGGCCGGCGAGATCGTGTCGCGCTATGCGCGCGAGATCCTGCATCTATGGAGCGAGGCCGGCGACGAAGTGGCCGCGCTGACGGGCGATCTCGGCGGCACGCTGCGGATCGGCGCGATCACGACGGCCGAGTACCTGATCCCGCCGTTGCTGGTGAAATTCACCGCGACGCGGCCGCACGTGAAGACCTATTTCAAGGTCGGCAATCGCGACGACATCATCCGCATGCTCGCCACGCATGAAATCGATCTCGCGGTGATGGGCAGCGCGCCGAAGGAGTTGCGCACGCATGCGGTCGAGTTCGCGAAGCATCCGATGGTGTTCGTCGCGGCGCCGGGTCATCCGCTGATGCAGCGCAAGCGCGTCGCGCTGAAGGATCTCGAATCCGCGCATCTGCTCGTGCGCGAACGCGGCGCGGGCACGCGCTCCACCGTCGAGAGCCTGTTCAAGACGGCTGGCTATCGATTCCATGTGGGCTCCGAACTGTCCAGCAACGAGGCGATCAAGCAGATGGCGGAGGCCGGGCTCGGTATCGCGTTCCTGTCGTTGCACGCGTGTGCACTGGAGCTGCGCACGGGGCTGCTCGGGCAACTGCCGTTTCCGGGCAACCCGATCGTGCGCGAGTGGTACGTGATCACGCTCGCCGACCGGCGGATCTCGCAGGTGACGGGGCTGTTCCGTGACTTCCTGATCAAGGAGGGCGCGCCGGTGATCGACGGCGCGACGGTGGCGCCGCACGAACGCCGGCGCAAGTAACGCGGATCACGACGGCCGGTCAGCCGATCCCGAAGTCGTCGTTGCTGTCGGGAATCGATGCGAGCAGCCGTTCGAGCCGGTACCAGCCGACGAGCTGCAGGCACGTCGCGGCAATGGCGACCCGCACGTCGGCGGAACGCGAACGGGAAGCGGGGTGCGACGCGGGGTGAACGGCGCCGGACGGCGGCGGCGCGGCAAACGCCGCGCGACGCGGGCAGCAATCGGGCATGACGAGCTCCGTAGGTGTCGGATGCGGCCATCGTATGCGTCGCCGCGCCCGCCGGCGCGCACGCAAGGATGGTCCGGAGCACAAACGGATGATCTTTTTTGCATCGCGGCCGGCGCGCCGCACCGGTCCGGCAAGCGCGCCGAAAAAGCGTCACAATGCGCGATCGACATCGATCGGATGGAGGGAAACCATGAGCGATCCGATTCTCGCCGCACCAACGGACAACGGCGTGCCGGTCAGCCTGCGTTCCAGTCGCGGCCTGGGCTGGCGCGGGTTCGGCGCGGCGCTGCTGGAGATCCGCGCGGGCACGTACCGGATTCCCGCCGCCGATCATCACCGCATCGGCGTGCATATCGGCCCGGCGGTTCGCGCGGATTGCGTATGCGACGGCGAACGCGTGTCGCGCATCCAGGCGCACGGCGACGTCGACGTGATTCCCGCCGGCGTGCCCGGCCAATGGACCGACAGCGCCGACTGCCGGATCCTGCACATCGCGCTCAGCGACACGTTCGTGCGGCGCACGTTCGAGCAGCTCGAACTGAAGCCGTCGCACGCGCAGATCCGTCGCCGGTTGCAGGTGCGCGATCCGCGGCTGCAGCACATTGCGTGGGCGATGGCCGCCGAACTCGACGCGGAGGATGCATCGGATCCGCTCTATGCGGAGAGCCTGTGCACGGCGCTCGTCACGCGGCTGGTCGACAGCCAGCCGGTGTTCCGCGAGCGTCGGCGCATGCTCGCGCCGAAAGCGGCGGCGCGCGTGATCGACTATGTCGAGGCGAATCTCGAACGGCGGATGACGCTCGCCGAGCTCGCGGCGCTCGTGTCGATCAGCGTGCCGCATTTCAAGGTGCTGTTCCGCGAGACGCTCGGGATGCCGGTGCACCAGTACGTGGTGCGGCGGCGGGTCGAGCGCGCGAAGGCGCTGTTGCTCGAAGGGCGACTGAGCATCAGCCAGATCGCGCTCGAAGCCGGCTTTGCGCATCAGAGCCATATGGCGAACTGGATGAATCGCGTGCTGGGGGCGACGCCGACGGAGATCGCGCGGTCGGGCGCGCGGGGTCGGTTGCGGCTCGCCTATGACGGTGAGGGCGACGACAGCGTGGCATAACGAAGCGGCGGTACCTTGCCGTGTGTCGGCTGTCGTGTCCATGTCACCCTGTGACTACTACCCATGACGCGAAACATGAGTTAATTGGAATAACTAATAATTCCCCTTGCGATCTCAAGAGAGGCTATCTCGAACTAGGCGACGGACGTTCACCAAGCCCCTCCGTCCTCGTTCCAGATGTCAGCCATGCCTTACTGCCCGCTGCGCGTAGGCCCCGCGTTGATTTGGCTGCTTCAGCCTGGCAGCAACACCAGGTTGCGCCCCAGGGCAATTGTCCAACAGCCTGTTGGACAATTCGTCCGCCACAGGTGTCGTCATCGCTGTAAGTCGCATGGTTCAACCCGGTAGACGACTGTAACTCCCAGACCGGTCGACACCCATCCCATCATCCTTTCCTGTCCTGATCATCCATCCGTGTGCGTCGCGTGCGCGGCGAGCGCCGACAATCACCTCACCTTCATCCCCGGGAGCGAATCGTGTTCGTGATTTTCGGCGCATCAGGCAACGTCGGCCTGTCGACTGTAACGACCCTGCGCGACGCAGGCCACCCCGTGCGCGCGGTGCTGCGCGACGCACGTCACCGCGAACGCTTCGTGCAACTCGGCTGCGACGTCGCGATCGCCAATTTGACGGACGCCCATGCGATCGACGCAGCGCTCGCCGGCGCGCACGCGGTGCAGATGCTGTGCCCGGTGCCCGTCGTCGATAGCGACCCGGCCGCGACGATGGAGCGGACGATCGACATCGTGACCGGCGCACTCGTCGCGAACCCGCCGCCGGTGCTGCTCGCGCTGTCGGACTACGGCGCGGAGCGCGACGGCAACACGGGCATCACGCGGCTCTTTCATCGTCTGGAGGCGAAGCTGAAAACGGTGCCGACCCGGCTCACGCTGTTGCGCGCGGCCGAACACCTGCAGAACTGGGCCCGCGTGCTGCCGATCGCGCTCGGCACCGGCGTTTTGCCGAGCTTTCATCATCCGGTCGACAAGCTGTTCCCGACGGTGTGGGCACCGGACGTGGGTGTCGCGGCGGCGCGGCTGCTGCTCGATCCGGCCGAACCCGGCAACGGGACATGCATCGTCAGCATCGAAGGCCCGCGCCGCGTGAGCGTGCGGGATATCGCGGCAACACTCGGCGCCGCGGCCGGGGGCGAGATCGTCGCGCGCGAACTGCCGCGCGACGCGTGGACCGCAACGCTGCTGCGCGCGGGGCTCAGCGAGCGCCATGCGCAGTTGATCGTCGATCTGTACGACGTGCACAACGCGGGGCTGATCGACGTCGAAGCCGGCGTGTCGGCGCGGCTATACGGCACGACGTCGCCTGAGGATGCGCTCGCGCAACTGCTGCGCCAGCACGCGCGCTGAGCGAAGCGGCGGCTCAACGCGTGCGCGATGCGCGTGACGCGTGCCGCCGCGCCCTGCTCGTCACCCCATACGCGATCGACCCGATCACGATGCCCCAGAACGCGGAACCGAGCCCGAGCCACGTCATCCCCGACGCGGTCGCGAGGAACGTGATCACCGACGCTTCGCGATGAGCGTCGTCCTCGAAGATCCCGTGTACGTTCGACCCGATCGCGCCGATCAGCGCGAGCCCCGCGAGGATCGCGACGAACGCCTTCGGCAGCGCGAAGAACAGCGCGACGATCGTGCCCGCGAAGAGTCCGCCGATCAGGTAGATCACGCCGTTCGCGATGCCCGCGATATAGCGCCGGTCCGGATCCTCGTGCGCATCCTTGCCCGTGCACAGCGCCGCGGTGATCGCCGCGACGACGATCGTGATCCCGCCGAAGCACGCGACGACGAGCGACATCACGCTGGTCGCGGTGATGATCGGCCGCGCGGGCGTGTGGTAGCCCGACACGCGCAGGATCGCCATGCCCGGCAGGAACTGGCCGGTGAGACTCACGACGACGAGCGGCAGCGCGAGGCTGAGCGTCGTGCCGAGCGTCCATTCGGGCGCGATGAAGATCGGCCGCGCGATGCTCGGCGACACGTTGCCGAGATGCGTCATCCCGAGCAGCGTCGCGAGCGCGGCGCCGGTCAGCAGCACGAGCACGATGCTGTAGCGCGGCAGCACGCGCCTGAAGATCACGTACGCGGCGATCATCCCGAAGCCCAGCACCGGCTGCGCGGTGGCGGCGGAGAACGCATGCATGCCGAATGGCAGCAGGATGCCGGCCATCATCCCGCACGCAATCCCGCGCGGAATGTGGCGCACGAGCCGGTCGAAATAGCCGGTGATGCCGATCACGAGGATGATCAGCGCGGCGGTGATGTACGCGCCGACGGCCTGGTTCAGCGTCAGTTGCGGAAAGAGGCCGACGAGCAGCGCGGTGCCGGGCGCCGACCACGCGGTGATCACCGGCACCTTCAGCTTCCAGCTCGCGAACAGGCCCGACACGCCGGCGCCGATCGAGATCGCCCAGACCCACGACGACACCATCGCATTGGACGCATGCGCGGCCTGCGCGCCCTGGAAGAAGATCGCGAGCGGGCCCGCGTACGAGATCAGGACCGCGAGAAAGCCCGCGGTAATCGCGGAGACGGACCAGTCGTTGCCGATCGAGCGGATCGCGCCGGGCGAGGTGTTGGGTTGCATCGTCGTAGGGATAGTGCGCGGCCGGGGGCCGGATCCGCAGCGGAGGGTTGTCTGATAGCCCGGAGGTGCCGATATTTTCGGCGCTGTCGATGGAATTGACAATTCATCGGCAGATATCAACACTGTTTACTTTTGATAAACAGTCCGGGCGAACGAGATGGACAGATTGCTGGCGATGCGGCTCTTCACGTGCATCGTCGATTCCGGCAGCTTCACGCGCGCCGCGCAGCAGCTCGGCATGCAGCGCGCATCGGCCACGCAGATCATGAAGCAGCTCGAGTCGCACCTCGGCGCGCGGCTGCTGGTGCGCACGACGCGGCACGTGAGCGCGACCGTCGACGGCGCGGCCTACTACCGGCGCTGTGTCGATATCCTCGATGGGATCGACGCGGCCGAAGCGTCGTTCTCGCACGCGGCACGCCATCCGCAGGGCGCGCTGAAGGTCGATCTCGCGAGTTCGTTCGCGCGGCTCGTCGTGATTCCCGCGCTCCCCGAATTCTTCATACGCTATCCGCAGGTCACGCTCGACATCAGCATCGGCGACCGTCGCGTCGACCTCGCGCGGGAAAGCGTCGACTGCGTCGTGCGGATCGGCGAGCTGACCGATTCGTCGCTGGTCGCGCGCCGCGTCGGCATGCTCGAGCAGGTCACGTGCGCGAGCCCCGGCTATCTGGCCGCGCATGGCCGGCCGCGCAACTTCTCCGATCTCGCGAAGCATCGCGAAGTCGCGTATGTGTCGGCGTCGAGCGGCAAGCGCGTGCCGCTCGTGTTCGGCACGGACGGCAACGCGCGGACGACGGAGCTGCCCGCATCGGTGTCGGTCAACAACGGCGACGCGTACGTGACGGCGTGCGAGGCCGGGCTCGGGATCATTCAGGTGCCGCGCTATCACGTGGTGGACAAGCTGCGCGGCGGCACGCTGACGGAGATCCTCACGCGGCTGCGGCCGCCGCCGTTGCCGCTGTCGGTGCTGTATCCGCATCGCGGCCATCTGTCGCCGCGGCTGCGGGTGTTCATCGACTGGATCGGCGAGCGGGTGCGCGAGCGCGCATGGTGACAGCGGCGATGCCGGCCCGGCGAGCCGTCAGGTACTGATGCGCGGATAGCCGTCGACGACGGCGACTTTCGCGCCCCGTCCGGCCGACAGCGACGCCGTGCCGCGATCGAACGGGTGCACGGGCGTGTCGGTCGGCGTCCACGCATGGCGGGTCAGCAGCGCGCGATAGCCGCGGATCACGAAGCCGCCGTTTTTTTCCGCATATGCCGCGCGCCGCATCCGGTATGCGCGCGGCAGGTCGTACCACGGCAGCTTCGGCAGGTCGTGATGGACGAGGTGATAGTTGTTGTTCAGGTACAGCAGCCGCATCGCGAGGCCGGCTTCGTTGATCGCGATACGTGCCTTCGGATGCGGCGCGGCGCGATGCTCGAACAGCGAGCGGATCATCGCGAGCGACAGCGCCGGCCACGTGATCGCCAGCAGGTAGTACCACCACGGCACGCCGATCGACCATTGCAGCCACGCGAGCAGTGCGGCCACGCATGTCGCGTGTGTCAGCCACATCGGCAGATAGCGGAAGTCGCCGCGCCGGAATGCGGCGCATGCGTCGACGAACATCGCGGCGACGCTCGTCGGCGGACCGAATACCAGCCGTCCGATGAAGGTCGTACGCGCAACGGTGACGACGCGCCGCCAGCGCGGCAGTTGCGCCCAGCGCTCGCGCGACACGTAGTTGGTTTCGGGATCGACGCCCGGCACGGTCAGGTCTTCGTCGCGATGATGGTCGAGGTGCGTGTCGCGATACAGCGTGTACGGATACCAGACCGTCAGCGGCGGATAGCCGAGCAGCCGGTTCACGAACATGGAGCGCGTCGGATGGCCGTGCAGCAGCTCGTGCTGCAGCGACATGTGCCACGCGCCGAGCAGGATCAGCGGCGGCGTCGCGGCCGCGAGCGACAGCCGCTCCGCGCGCACGAGCAGCAGCACGGCGAGCCAGCCGCCGTAGATCGCGACGACGAGCAGCCACGTCGGCCACTCGGTGCGGGCAGTGAAGCGGGCGTCCAGCGCGGCGATCGCGCGCGCGTGGTCGACGTCGAAGTATTCGGCCATGTGCTGACGGGGACGGAACGGGGGCAGTGCGGAACGCGGATGGTCGAACGGGGCCGGATCGGGCATGAGCGACGGATTTGCCTGCCGGCTCGCGGCGCGTGCCGGCGCGTATTCGAACGATATCGGCCCGGCGTCGCGGGCCAAACCAATCGATTCGGATTTGCTTATCGCTGGCGCGCGGATAAGCTTGGCAGCGTGCTGGGCCTGCTGGGCCTGCTGGGCCTGCTGGGCCTGCTGGGCCTGCTGCACCCGCTGCACCCGCTGCACCGGGCCCGAGGCCTGAGGTCCGAGGCCCGACGCCCGACGCCCGACGCCCATTACGCGTTGCGAACCGCTTTACGCCGAATGCTCGACGATGCGTAGAATGCCCGCATGAGCCAATGGATCGCCGTACTGCCGATGTACAACGTGACGCCGCGCCACGCCGCACTGTGGCGCGCGCTACTGCGCGACGCGCTCGACGCGTTCGCGCGTACCGGCGGCCCCGCCGGCGTCGCCCTACTTGACGAGCCGTTCGGCGATCTGCACGCGCTGTGGCGGCGCGGCGACCTGCTGCTGTCGCAGACCTGCGGCTATCCATACCGGGTACTCGGCCTGCGCGACGCCGTGCAGGTGATCGCGACGCCGGCCTTCGATGCGCCCGGTTGCGACGGCGCGCACTACAGCAGCGTGCTGGTCGTGTCGGCGCGGGTGCATGACGGCGGCGCGACGACGCTGGCTGGCTGTCGCGGGTTGCGCGCCGCATTGAACGGCCGCGATTCGCACAGCGGGATGAACGCATTCCGGCATGCGGTCGCACCGCATGCGCATGACGGGCGCTTCTTCGGCTCGGTGCACACATTCGGCTCGCACCTTAGCGTGCTGCAGGCACTGACCGACGGTGACGCCGACTGTGCGGCGATCGACTGCGTGACGTTCGCGTATGTGCGCGACGCGCTGCCCGAGCGGTTGAACGACATCCGGATCATCGGCGCGACGGCGAGTGCGCCGGGGCTGCCGTTCATTGCATCGAACGCGCTCGACGAAGCGCTGGTGCCTGCGTTGCAGGATGCGCTTGATCAAGCAGTCGCGGCCGATGCGCAACGGGCGAACGCGTTGCGGCTGACAGGGTTCGAGCGGCTGCCGCCCGATGCGTACGACGCGATCGCCCGCTTCGAGCACGACGCCAACGCACACGGCTACCCCGAGCTGGCCTGAGCGAGCCGTCGCGCTAAAACGGCAACGTACCGGGCGGCGCATTGCGCACGACCGCGAGCGTCGTGCCGATATGGTCTTCGAGCGCGAGCGCGGCGCGCGCATCGGCACGGCGCATCGCGGCTTCGAACAGGCACGTGTGCTCCGCATGCACGTCGCGCTTCGAATCGCCGAGCCCGATGCACACGCGCCGGTAGCGTTCGCTCTGCTGCGACAGCATGCGCAGGATCAGGTACGTCCACGGCGTGGCGGCCGCCGAGATCAGCGCCTCGTGAAAGCGCCGGTTGCACGCTTCCCACGCGGTGCGGTGCTCGATCGACACCGGCTGCTCCCACGCCGACAGCATGTCGAAACTCTGGCGCACGCGCTGCGCCCACGCGTCGTCGCCGCGCCGCACGGAGTCGCGCAGCGCATCGACCTCGATATGGATGCGCAGCCGCGTGATCGCTTCGAGGTCGTCGACCGACATCGGCGTCACGCGAAACCCGCGTTGCCCTTCCGCCACGACCAGCGCATCGCTGACGAGCCGCGTGAGCGCCTCGCGCAGCGTGCCGGCCCCGACGCCGTACACGTCCTTCAGGTGTTCGACGCGCAGCTTCGCGCCGGGCGGGTAATGCCCTTCGATGATGTGCTGCCGCAGCTGGTGATACGCGTGCTCGCTGAGCGTGCGGGCGTGCGGTTCGGTGTCGTCGGCGGCGGCCGGTTCGAGCGCCGGCGATGCGTCGTCGAACGGATGGCCGGGCAGGATGGTGTTCATGTCACGCGTCCTCCTGATCCTGTTTGCGGTTGAGCCGATAGCTGAGCTGCGCGCGCGTGAGGCCGAGCAGGCGCGCGGCGGCCGACAGATTGCCGTTCGCGCGGTCGACGGCTTCGTGCAGCAGCGCACGCTCGAGGCCGTCGAGCCCGCCGCTGCCCTGCAACCGGTCGAGGATCGTCGCGCAGTCGATCGACATCGCGGTCGCCGGCCGGATCTGTCCGGCACGGTCGACCGTTGCGCCGCCCGGCGAGCCGACCCCGGGGAACAGATCCTTCGCGTCGACCGGACGGTTCGGGCGCGACAGGATCACCGCGCGCTCGATCAGGTTCTCGAGTTCGCGCACGTTGCCGGGCCAGCGGTAGCCGCGCAGCGCGTCGTATGCATAGTCGGTCAGCGTCGGCGCGGGCTTGCCGTGCTGCGCCGCGAAGCGGTCGAGCATCGCATCGGCGAGCGGCGCGATGTCGTCCTGCCGTTCGCGCAGCGGAGGAATCAGAACCGGGTACACGTTGATCCGGTAATAGAGGTCCGCGCGGAACGTGCCGTCGCGCACGGCCTGTTCGAGATCGCGGTTGGTCGCCGCGACCACACGGACGTCCACCTTCCGGCCGTCGGTCGCACCGAGCCGTTCGACCTCGCCCTCCTGCAGCACGCGCAGCAGCTTGGCCTGCACGTCGAGCGGCAACTCGCCGATTTCGTCGAGAAACAGCGTGCCGCCGTTCGCACGCTCGAAGCGCCCGGCGCGCGCGGCTTGCGAGCCGGTGAACGCGCCTTTCTCCGCACCGAACAGTTCGGACTCGATCAGCGCATGCGGAATGGCTGCGCAGTTGATCGCGACGAACGGCTTCGCCGCCCGCGGGCTGAGGCTGTGCAGCGCACGCGCGAAGCGCTCCTTGCCGACGCCCGTTTCTCCGGTGAGCAACACGGCGACCTTGGTCGGTGCGGCCGTTTCCAGCAGCGCGTAGGCGGCCCGAAACGCGTCGGAGCGCCCGACGAGCCGCGTGCGGCCGTCGTCGGGCGTGATCTCCAGGCGCAGCGATTCGACCTCCGTCTGCAGGTCGCGGATCGTGTTGATCAGCGAGTCGGCCTTGAACCACGACGAAATCTCTTCCGCGTCGGGCCATTCGTCGGCCGGCTTGCCGACGATCGTGCAGTGCGGATCGTGCATGCCGACGCACGACGTTTCCTTGAACAGGATCGTCCGGCCGATGAAGGCGCTCGTGTAGCCGGTCGCATAACCGATCAGCATCCAGCACACCGGTTCGGGCTGCGGCCCGAACGTGCGGCGGTGCACGTCGGCCTCCCATGAATGTTCCCAGCGGTATTCGCAGTAGAACGCGCCCGTCGCCGGATCGGCCTCGAAACGCAGCGGCGTGACCTGCACCGCGCCTTCGAGCATGTGCAGCTGCGGGCCGACATGGAACATGTCGAACAGCGATGCGCCGCTGCGGATCTCGCGGGCGAGCGCCGCGTCGCGTTCGCCGGCGGCGAAGCCGACCCGCGTGAAGAAACGCCGGGTTTGCGCGGGGCCGACGCTTTCCATCAGTTCCTGGCGCAGCGTCGCCAGCGCGCCGGCATGCAGCAGCACCATCCGCTGTCCGGCCAGCCAGATGCGACCGTCGCTCGCCGAAAAATGGATCAGCTTGCGCAGGTCGGTGTCCGGCGGCAAAGGTGGCAGGCTGGGCCGTGTCATGTCTCCTCCATCGAGTTTTCTCGTGATTTCAATAATTGCCGGGATCGGCGCCGCGGCGGGCACATCGATTTGATCATTTCATCAAATGCGCAAGACCGGCTTGCTGAAATGATGAAAAGGGCCGCCGGATATGAGGTTCGGCGCGGTCGCCGCCGCCCGTTTGCCGTTCTGGTTAACCGCCATTGTGGGGCGCGAAATTCAACTTCGCGTCAGGGCTTTCCCTGAATTATCGAGATTTTTTGGCGCCCTGGCCGAACGTGGCATGGATGCTGCATTGAAGTCGGGCATGGAGGCGACACCGATCATGAATCAGCACCCCACCGATCTTTCCCCGCTCGACCCCGGCCGCAAGTGCGTGCGCGTGACGGGCACGAACATCCGCGGATTCGTCGAATTCGAGCTGTCGATCGGCGGCGCGCCGGAACTGTTCGTCGAGCTGACGTTGTCTCCTGCCGCCTTCGAAGCGTTCTGCCGCGAACAACGGGTGACGCGGCTCGACGTCGAAGCGAACCCATGACCTTGAGGAGCAAGAAGTGACCATCGAGCTGAAGACAGTCGACATCAAGCCGCTCCGGCACACCTTCGCGCATGTCGCGCAGAACATCGGCGGCGACAAGACGGCGACGCGCTACCAGGAAGGCATGATGGGCGCGCAGCCCCAGGCGAACTTCCATTACCGGCCGACCTGGGATCCGGACTACGAGATCTTCGATCCGTCGCGCTCGGCGATCAGGATGGCGAACTGGTACACGCTGAAGGATCCGCGCCAGTTCTACTACGCATCGTGGGCGACCGCGCGGGCGCGCCAGCAGGACGCGATGGAGTCGAACTTCGAGTTCGTCGAATCGCGCCGGATGATCGGCCTGATGCGCGACGACGTGGCCGCGCGGGCGCTGGACGTGCTGGTGCCGCTGCGCCACGTCGCGTGGGGCGCGAACATGAACAACGCGCAGATCTGCGCGCTCGGCTACGGCACCGCGTTCACGGCGCCCGCGATGTTTCATGCGATGGACAACCTCGGCGTCGCGCAGTACCTGACGCGCGTCGCGCTCGCGATGGCCGAGCCCGACGTGCTCGATGCGGCCAAGGCGACCTGGACCCACGACGCCGCGTGGCAGCCGCTGCGCCGCTACGTCGAGGACACGCTGGTCGTGACCGATCCGGTCGAGCTGTTCGTCGCGCAGAACCTCGCGCTCGACGGCCTGCTGTATCCGCTCGTCTACGACCGCTTCGTCGACGAACGGATCGCGCTCGAAGGCGGCTCGGCGGTCGCGATGCTGACCGCGTTCATGCCCGAATGGCATGCCGAGTCGAGCCGCTGGATCGACGCGGTCGTGAAGACGATGGCCGCCGAATCCGACGACAACCGCGCGCTGCTCGCCAGGTGGACCCGAGATTGGTCGGCGCGCGCCGATGCGGCGCTGGCGCCGGTCGCGGCACGCGCGCTGCAGGACGCCGGCCGGGCCGCGCTCGACGAAGTGCGCGAGCAGTTCGACGCACGCGTCGCCAAGCTCGGCATCGCACTCTGACGACCGGAATCCTCCCCTAACCCAAGGAAAGCCAGCATGTCCAACGTATTCATCGCCTTTCAGGCCAATGAGGATTCCAGACAGATCGTGAACGCGATCGTCGCCGACAACCCGCGCGCGGTGGTGGTCGAGTCGCCCGGCATGGTCAAGATCGACGCGCCGGACCGGCTGACGATCCGCCGCGAAACGATCGAGGAACTGACCGGAACGCGCTTCGACCTGCAGCAGCTCCAGGTCAGCCTGATCACGCTGTCCGGCCACATCGACGAGGACGACGACGAGTTCACGCTGAGCTGGTCGCACTAACGCCGCGCAACGCGCACCGACAACACCGGAGACACGCATGGACACGCCAACGCTCAAGAAGAAACTCGGCCTGAAGGACCGCTACGCGGCAATGACGCGCGGCCTCGGCTGGGAGACGACCTACCAGCCGATGGACAAGGTCTTCCCGTACGACCGTTACGAGGGCATCAAGATCCACGACTGGGACAAATGGGTCGACCCGTTCCGCCTGACGATGGATGCGTACTGGAAGTACCAGGGCGAGAAGGAGAAGAAGCTGTACGCGGTGATCGACGCGTTCACGCAGAACAACGCGTTCCTCGGCGTGAGCGACGCCCGCTACATCAACGCGCTGAAGCTGTTCATCCAGGGCGTGACGCCGCTCGAATACCTCGCGCACCGCGGCTTCGCGCACGTCGGCCGGCACTTCACCGGCGAAGGCGCGCGCATCGCGTGCCAGATGCAGTCGATCGACGAGCTGCGGCACTACCAGACCGAAACGCACGCGATGTCGACGTACAACAAGTTCTTCAACGGGTTCCATCACTCGAACCACTGGTTCGATCGCGTCTGGTACCTGTCGGTGCCGAAGTCGTTCTTCGAGGACGCGTATTCGTCGGGGCCGTTCGAGTTCCTGACCGCGGTCAGCTTCTCGTTCGAATACGTACTGACGAACCTGCTGTTCGTGCCGTTCATGTCGGGCGCCGCGTACAACGGCGACATGTCGACCGTCACGTTCGGCTTCTCCGCGCAATCGGACGAATCGCGCCACATGACGCTCGGCATCGAATGCATCAAGTTCCTGCTCGAACAGGATCCGGACAACGTGCCGATCGTGCAGCGCTGGATCGACAAGTGGTTCTGGCGCGGCTACCGGCTGCTGACGCTGGTCGCGATGATGATGGACTACATGCAGCCCAAGCGCGTGATGAGCTGGCGCGAATCGTGGGAGATGTACGCGGAGCAGAACGGCGGCGCGCTGTTCAAGGATCTCGCGCGCTACGGCATTCGCGAGCCGAAGGGCTGGCAGGACGCCTGCGAAGGCAAGGATCACATCAGCCACCAGGCGTGGTCGACGTTCTACGGCTTCAACGCGGCCTCGGCGTTTCACACCTGGGTGCCGACCGAAGACGAGATGGGCTGGCTGGCGGCGAAGTACCCCGACTCGTTCGATCGCTACTACCGCCCGCGCTTCGATCACTGGGGCGAGCAGGCGAAGGCCGGCAACCGCTTCTACATGAAGACGCTGCCGATGCTGTGCCAGACGTGCCAGATCCCGATGCTGTTCACCGAGCCTGGCAACCCGACGAAGATTTGCGCGCGCGAATCGAACTACCTCGGCAACAAGTTCCATTTCTGCAGCGATCACTGCAAGGAGATCTTCGATCACGAGCCGCAGAAATACGTGCAGGCGTGGCTGCCGGTGCACCAGATCCATCAGGGCAACTGCTTCCCGCCCGATGCGGACCCGGGCGCGGAAGGCTTCGATCCGCTCGCCGCGGTGCTCGACTACTACGCGGTGACGATGGGCCGCGACAACCTCGATTTCGACGGCTCGGAAGACCAGAAGAACTTCGCGGCCTGGCGCGGCCAGACCACGAGCAACTGACCCGCAACCGACCGCAATCGACCGCAACCGACAAGCAATCTTGACGAGGGCCCGCGAAGCGCCGCTGCGCGAACGCGGGCCGACAGGAGACGAACATGGCCGTCATCGCGCTCAAACCCTACGACTTCCCGGTGAAGGATGCCGTCGAGAAGTTTCCGGCGCCGCTGCTGTACGTGTGCTGGGAAAACCACCTGATGTTCCCGGCGCCGTTCTGCCTGCCGCTGCCGCCCGACATGCCGTTCGGCGCGCTGGCCAGCGACGTGCTGCCGCCCGCCTACGGCTATCACCCCGACTTCGCGAAGATCGACTGGGATCGCGTCGAGTGGTTCCGTTCGGGCGAGGCATGGACGCCGGACCCGGCGCAGACCCTGGCCGGCAACGGCCTCGGGCACAAGGACCTGATCAGCTTCCGCACGCCGGGCCTCGACGGCCTCGGCGGCGCGAGCTTCTGACCGCCATGCGGACGAGCGAACCATCATGAGCCACCAACTTACCATCGAGCCGCTGGGCGTCACGATCGAGGTCGAGGAAGGACAGACGATGCTCGATGCCGCGCTGCGCCAGGGCATCTACATTCCGCACGCGTGCTGTCACGGGCTGTGCGGCACCTGCAAGGTCGCCGTGCTCGACGGCGAAACCGATCTCGGCGACGCGAATCCGTTCGCGCTGATGGATTTCGAGCGCGAGGAAGGCAAGGCGCTCGCGTGCTGCGCGACGCTGCAGGCCGACACCGTGATCGAGGCCGACGTCGACGAGGAGCCGGATGCGGAAATCATCCCGGTCAAGGACTTCGCGGCCGACGTCACGCGCATCGAAGCACTCACGCCGACCATCAAGTCGATCCGGCTGAAGCTGTCGCAGCCGATCCACTTCCAGGCGGGCCAGTACGTGCAGCTCGAGATTCCCGGCCTCGGGCAGAGCCGCGCGTTCTCGATCGCGAACGCGCCGGCCGACGTCGCCGCCACCGGCGAGATCGAGCTGAACGTGCGGCAGGTGCCGGGCGGGCTCGGCACGGGCTATCTGCACGAGCAGCTGAAGACGGGCGACCGCGTGCGGCTGTCGGGCCCGTACGGCCGCTTCTTCGTGCGCCGCTCGGCCGCGCGGCCGATGATCTTCATGGCCGGCGGGTCGGGGCTGTCGAGCCCGCGCTCGATGATCGCGGATCTGCTCGCAACCGGCGTCACCGCGCCGATCACGCTGGTCTACGGACAGCGCAACGCGCAGGAACTCTACTACCACGACGAATTCCGCGCGCTGGCCGAACGCCATCCGAACTTCACATACGTGCCCGCGCTGTCGGAAGGCGCGCCGGAGGCGGGCGGCGACGTCGCGCAAGGGTTCGTGCACGACGTCGCGAGCGCGCATTTCGACGGCGACTTCTCCGGGCACCAGGCGTACCTGTGCGGGCCGCCCGCGATGATCGACGCGTGCATCACGACGCTGATGCAGGGGCGCCTGTTCGAGCGCGACATCTATCACGAGAAGTTCATTTCGGCGGCCGACGCGCAACAGACGCGCAGCCCGCTGTTCCGGCGGGTGTGACATGGACGCGGGCCGCGTATGCGGGACGGTCACGATCGCGCAGACCGACGAGCGCTATGCGTGCGTGTCCGGCGAGTCGTTGCTGGCCGGCATGGCGAAGCTCGGCCGGCGCGGCATTCCGGTCGGCTGCCTGAACGGCGGGTGCGGCGTGTGCAAGGTGCGCGTGCTGCGCGGTGCGGTGCGCAAGCTCGGGCCGGTCAGCCGCGCCCATGTGAGCGCGGAAGAAGAGCACGACGGCTATGCGCTCGCGTGCCGCGTCGTGCCGGACGGCGACGTCGAACTCGAAGTCGCCGGCCGGCTGAAGAAGCCGTTCTTCTGCGGCACGGCGTGTGCGGGCACGACGGCCATCAACAAGTAACCAGGAGGAGACTCACCATGGGTGTGATGCGTATTGGTCATGTCAGTCTGAAGGTGATGGACATGGAAGCGGCGCTGCGTCACTACGTGCGCGTGCTCGGCATGCAGGAAACGATGCGCGACGCGGCGGGCAACGTCTACCTGAAATGCTGGGACGAATGGGACAAGTATTCGCTGATCCTGTCGCCGTCCGATCAGGCGGGGCTCAGGCACGCCGCATACAAGGTCGAGCACGACGCCGATCTGGACGCGCTGCGGCAGCGCATCGAAGCGTACGGGATCGCGACCGAGATGCTGCCCGAAGGCGCGCTGCCGGCGGTCGGCCGTCAACTGCGGTTCCTGCTGCCGAGCGGCCATGAGCTGCGGCTGTTCGCGAACAAGGAGCTGGTGGGCACCGCGGTCGGCTCGCTGAACCCCGATCCGTGGCCCGACGACATTCCGGGCTCGGCCGTGCACTGGCTCGACCACTGCCTGCTGATGTGCGAGCTGAACCCGGAGGCCGGCGTGAACCGCGTCGAGGAGAACACGCGCTTCATGGCCGAGTGTCTCGACTTCCATCTGGCCGAGCAGGTGATGGTCGGCCCGGGCAACACGATCCAGGCCGCGACCTGGATGTTCCGCAGCACGACGCCGCACGACATCGCGTTCGTCGGCGGCCCGCGCAACGGCCTGCATCACATCGCGTTCTTCCTCGACGACTGGGCCGACGTGCTGAAGTCGGCGGACGTGATGGCGAAGAACAAGGTGAAGATCGACGTCGCGCCGACGCGGCACGGCATCACGCGCGGCACCACCATCTACTTCTTCGATCCGAGCGGCAACCGCAACGAGACGTTCGCGGGGCTCGGCTACCTCGCGCAGCCCGATCGCCCGGTCACGACGTGGACGGAGGAAGAGCTCGGGCGCGGGATCTTCTTCCACTCCGGCGAGCTGAACGAAGCGTTCACGACCGTCTACACCTGATCGCGCAAGGAGCACGACGCCATGCAACGAATCGATACGAACCGGAGCGTCGACGTGCGCACCATCGACTGGCCCGCCGCGTCGCGCGCGGCGCACGCGGCGGCCAAGGCGGCCACGCGGCTCGGCGTGCGCGTGAACGTCGCGGTCGTCGATGCGGCCGGCCTGCTCGCGGCATTCGTGCGAATGCCAGGCGCGCCGCTGCATTCGATCGACATCGCGATCGACAAGGCGTACACGGCCGCGAGCTTCGGCTTGCCGACCGGCGCATGGCACGACGCGCTCGCGACGCACTCGGACGCGGTGCGGCAGGGCCTCGTGCTGCGCGCGCGCTTCGTCGCGTTCGGCGGCGGGCTGCCGATCGTCGACGGCGGCGCGTTGATCGGCGGCATCGGCGTATCGGGCGGCAGCGACGCGCAGGACGAGCAATGCGCGCACGCGGGGCTCGACGCGGCCGGCTTGACCGGCACCTGACGCGCGGCACACGGAACGCGAACGCTTCACGAACCCACCGGATCACGGATCCACGACCATCGGCACACACATCATGTACGACACCGATACCCTCGCCGCGACACGCGGCCCCGCCGGCGGGCAGCCGGAACCGCGGCGTGTCCGCAACTTCATCGACGGCGACTATCGCGCCGGCGAACGCTGGTTCGACAAGCGCTCTCCGCTCGACAACGCGGTGATCGCGCGCGTGGCCGAAGCGAGCCGCGCCGATGTCGACGCCGCGGTGCAGGCGGCGCGCGCGGCGCTGGCCGGGCCCTGGGGCGGCCTGAACGTCGCGCAGCGCGTCGAGATCCTCTATGCGGTGGCGGACGGCATCACGCGCCGCTTCGACGATTTTCTCGAAGCGGAAGTGGCCGACACCGGCAAGCCGGTGAGCCTCGCGAGCCATATCGACATCCCGCGCGGCGCCGCGAACTTCAAGGTGTTCGCCGACGTCGTGAAGAACGTCCCCGGCGAAACGTTCGAAATGGCGACGCCGGACGGCGCCGGCGCGCTCAACTATGCGATCCGTCGCCCGGTCGGCGTGGTCGGCGTGATCTGCCCGTGGAACCTGCCGCTGCTGCTGATGACGTGGAAGGTCGGGCCGGCGCTCGCGTGCGGCAACACGGTGGTCGTGAAGCCGTCGGAGGAGACGCCGCAAACGGCTGCGCTGCTCGGCGAAGTGATGAACGCGGCGGGCGTGCCGCGCGGCGTCTACAACGTCGTGCACGGCTTCGGTCCGGGCTCGGCCGGCGAATTCCTGACCACCCACCCGGGTGTGAACGCGATCACGTTCACCGGCGAGACGCGCACCGGCGCGGCCATCATGAAGGCGGCGGCCGACGGCGCGCGACCCGTCAGCCTCGAGATGGGCGGCAAGAACGCGGCGATCGTGTTCGCCGACTGCGATTTCGACGCGGCCGTCGAAGGCACGTTGCGCTCGTGCTTCGCGAACACGGGGCAGGTGTGTCTCGGCACCGAGCGCGTGTACGTCGAGCGTCCGCTGTTCGAGCGCTTCGTCGCCGCGCTGAAGGCCGGCGCCGAACGGCTGCGGCCCGGCCGCCCGGAAGCGGAGTCGACCGGCCTCGGGCCGCTGATCAGCCACGAGCATCGCGACAAGGTGCTGTCGTATTACCGCCGGGCCGTCGAACTCGGCGCGACGGTCGTGACGGGCGGCGGCGTGCCCGACATGCCGGACGACCTGCGCGACGGCGCGTGGGTGCAGCCGACCATCTGGACCGGCCTCGGCGACGATTCGCCGATCGCGCGCGACGAGATCTTCGGACCGTGCACGCTCGTGATGCCGTTCGATTCGGAAACCGAAGCGATCGGCCGCGCGAACGCGAATGCGTACGGGCTGTCGACCGCGATCTGGACCAGCAACCTGTCGCGCGCGCACCGCGTCGCGGCGTCGATCGACGTCGGCATCGCGTGGGTCAATGCGTGGTTCCTGCGCGACCTGCGAACCGCATTCGGCGGCGCGAAGCAATCCGGCATCGGCCGCGAAGGCGGCGTGCATTCGCTCGAGTTCTACACGGAGTTGCGCAACGTCTGCGTGAAGCTCTGACCCATCAGCTACCGACCGGAACAATCCTATGGACTCCACGTTGATTACCACGCTGGGCGACCGGCTGTACGACGCGATGACGTCGCGCACGCCCGTCGCGCCGCTGACGTCGCAACACGAAGGCCTGTCGGTCGACGACGCGTACCGGATCCAGCAGCGCTTCGTGCAGCGCCGCGTCGATGCCGGCGAGACGATTGTCGGCAAGAAGATCGGCGTCACGTCGAAGGCGGTGATGGACATGCTCGGCGTGTACCAGCCCGACTTCGGCTACCTGCTTTCGGGCATGGTGGTTGGCGAAGGCGAGTGCATCGCGCTCGACACGCTGATCCAGCCGAAGGCCGAAGGCGAGATTGCGTTCGTGCTGAAGCGCGACCTGCTCGGCCCGGGCGTGACGAACGCGATGGTGCTGGCGGCGACCGAATGCGTGATGCCGTGCTTCGAGATCGTCGATTCGCGCATTCGCGACTGGAAGATCCGCATCGGCGACACGGTGGCCGACAACGCATCGTGCGGCGTGTTCGTGCTCGGCGACCGCGCGGTGAGCACGCGCAGCGTCGATCTGTCGACCTGCGGGATGGTGCTCGAGAAGAACGGCGACGTGATCGGCACCGGCGCCGGCGCGGCCGCGCTCGGCTCGCCGGTGAATGCCGTCGCGTGGCTCGCCAATACGCTCGGCCGGCTCGGCATTCCGCTGAAGGCCGGCGAAGTGATCCTGTCCGGCGCGCTTGCCGCGATGGCGCCGGTCGGCCCCGGCGACAACTTCCGCGTGTCGATCGGCGGGATCGGCGCGTGTTCGGTGCGGTTCGCGTGAGCGTCCGTTCCCAATTTCAGTCAGACGAGGAATTCCCCATGACCCGAAAGATCCGTTGCGCGCTGATCGGCCCCGGCAACATCGGCACCGACCTGCTCGCCAAACTGATGCGCAGCCCCGTGCTCGAACCCGTGTGGATGGTCGGCATCGATCCCGATTCGGATGGCCTCAAGCGTGCGCGCGAACTCGGCCTGAAGACCACCGCGGACGGCGTCGACGGCCTGCTGCCGCACGTGCAGGCCGACGGCGTGCAGATCGCGTTCGATGCGACGAGCGCGTACGTGCACGCGGAGAACAGCCGCAAGCTGAACGCGCTCGGCGTGCTGATGATCGACCTGACGCCGGCCGCGATCGGCCCGTACTGCGTGCCGCCCGTGAATCTGAAGGACCACATCGGCTCCGGCGAGATGAACGTCAACATGGTCACCTGCGGCGGCCAGGCGACGATCCCGATGGTGCGCGCGATCTCGCGCGTGCAGCCGGTCGCGTACGGCGAGATCGTCGCGACCGTTTCGTCGCGCTCCGTCGGCCCCGGCACCCGCAAGAACATCGACGAATTCACGCGCACGACGGCGGCGGCCGTCGCGCAGGTCGGCGGTGCGAAGGAGGGCAAGGCGATCATCGTGATCAACCCGGCCGACCCGCCGCTGATCATGCGCGACACCGTGCACTGCCTGACGGAAAGCGCGCCCGACGAAGCGCGCATCGTCGAATCGGTGCACGCGATGATCGCCGACGTGCAGCGTTACGTGCCGGGTTACCGGCTCGTCAACGGGCCGGTGTTCGACGGCAAGCGCGTGTCCGTCTATCTGGAGGTCGAAGGCCTCGGCGACTACCTGCCGAAATACGCGGGCAACCTCGACATCATGACGGCCGCTGCCGCGCGCACCGCCGAAATGTTCGCCGAGGAACTGCTGGCCGGGCGCCTCACGCTGGCATCGGCCGCGCAGGCAGCGGCCTGATGCCCGCCGACGCGAACTCCACGACCGCACGAAAAGGAACGGCTATGAATCTCAAAGGCAAACGCATCACCGTCCACGACATGACGCTGCGTGACGGCATGCACCCGAAGCGTCACCAGATGACGCTCGACCAGATGCGCTCGATCGCGACCGGGCTCGACGCGGCCGGCGTGCCGCTGATCGAGGTCACGCACGGCGACGGCCTCGGCGGCTCGTCGGTCAACTACGGCTTTCCCGCGCACAGCGACGCCGACTATCTCGCCGCGGTGATCCCGCTGCTCGAGCGCGCGAAGGTATCCGCGCTGCTGCTGCCGGGCATCGGCACCGTCGATCACCTGAAGGAAGCGCATGCGCTCGGCGTGCACACGATCCGCGTCGCGACGCACTGTACCGAGGCCGACGTGTCGGAGCAGCACATCGCGATGGCGCGCAAGCTCGACATGGACACCGTCGGCTTCCTGATGATGAGCCACATGAACAGCGCGGAAGGGCTCGTGAAGCAGGCGAAGCTGATGGAGTCGTACGGCGCGAACTGCATCTACATCACCGATTCGGCCGGCTACATGCTGCCCGACGACGTGAAGGCGCGCGTCGGTGCGGTGCGCGACGCGCTGCAGCCCGACACGGAGCTGGGCTTTCACGGCCACCACAACCTCGCGATGGGCGTCGCGAACTCGATCGCCGCGATCGAGGCCGGCGCGAACCGGATCGACGGCGCGGCCGCTGGGCTCGGCGCCGGCGCGGGCAACACGCCGCTCGAAGTGTTCGTCGCCGTGTGCGAGCGGATGGGCATCGAGACCGGCGTCGACGTGTGGAAGATCCAGGACGTCGCCGAGGATCTCGTCGTGCCGATGATGGATTTCCCGATCCGCATCGACCGCGACGCGCTGACGCTCGGCTATGCCGGCGTCTACGGGTCGTTCCTGCTGTTCGCGAAGCGGGCCGGCGAGAAGTACGGGATCCCGGCGCGCGACATCCTCGTCGAGCTCGGCCGGCGCGGGATGGTCGGCGGGCAGGAGGACATGATCGAGGACACCGCGCTGACGCTCGCGAAGGCGCGCGCCGCACAAGCGAAGCGGGAGGCCGCATGAATCTGTCGATCGACACGATCGAGTCGCTGGCCGCGCATCTCGACGACTGCATGCGCGAGGCGCGCGACACGCCGAAGATCACCGACCGTCATCCGGAGATGGACTGGGACGACGCATACGCGGTGCAGGATGCGATTCGCCGCCGGCAGCTTGCGCGCGGCGCGCGCATCGTCGGCTACAAGGCCGGCCTGACGTCGCACGCGAAGATGCGGCAGATGGGCGTCGACACGCCCGTCTTCGGCTTCCTGACCGACGTCTACGACCTGCCCGACGGCGGCGAGTGCGACACGTCCGCGCTGATTCATCCGAAGGTGGAGCCCGAGATCGCATTCGTGACGAAGGCCGAGCTGAAGGGGCCGGGCTGCCATGTCGGCGCGGTGCTCGCCGCGACCGACTTCGTCGTCGCCGGGATCGAGGTGATCGACAGCCGTTATCGCGACTTCAAGTTCGACCTGAAGAGCGTGGTGGCCGACAACACGTCGGCCGCGCGTTTCGTCGCGGGCGGCCGCCCGCTGCCGGTGGAGGGCGTCGACCTGCGCACGCTCGGCATCGTGCTCGAGAAGAACGGGCAGCCGGTCGCGTTCGGCGCCGGCGCGGCGGTGCTCGGCCATCCGGCCGCCGCGATCGCGATGCTCGCGAACCACCTGGGTGCGCGCGGCGAATCGATTCCAGCAGGCAGCCTGATCCTGTCGGGCGGCATCACGGAGGCGGTGGCCGTCGCGGCCGGCGACAACGTGACGCTGCGCGTGCAGGACATCGGGTCGGTCGGCCTGCGCTTCACCTGAACGAAACAAGGAGGCCATCGTGCCGATAGCGCATCTGTACATCCTCGAAGGCCGCGACGACGACAAGAAGGAACGCCTGATCGCCGAGGTCACCGAAGCCATCCATCGCTCGCTCGACGCACCGATCGAATCGGTGCGCGTGATCATCACCGAGATGCCGAAAGGGCATTTCGGGATCGGCGGGCAGAGTGCGAAAAAGCGCGGACGCTGACGCAGCGTACGCGACGGAAACCGACTGGAGGAGCGACATGTCAAGCAACCCTGAAATCGGCCGCCGGATCGTCGCGGCCGGCCTCGACACCCACTATCACGACGTCGGCGACGGGCCGCCCGTGCTGCTGATCCACGGCTCCGGCCCGGGCGTCACGGCGTACGCGAACTGGCGGCTCACGATGCCCGCGCTCGCCGCGCAGTTTCGCGTGATCGCGCTCGACATGGCCGGGTTCGGCGAAACCGAACGGCCGCGCGGATACACGTATTCGATGGACAACTGGGTCGATCACGCGCTCGGCCTGCTCGATGCGCTCGGCGTCGAGCGCGCGCACGTGATCGGCAATTCGTTCGGCGGCGCACTCGCGCTCGCGCTGGCGATCCGCGCACCCGAGCGGGTCGGCCGGCTCGTGCTGATGGGCGCGGCGGGCACGCGCTTCACGCTGACCGAAGGGCTCGACGCCGTGTGGGGCTATACGCCGTCGATCGCGAACATGCGCGGTCTGCTTGACATCTTCGCGTTCGATCGCACGCTCGTGAACGACGAACTCGCGAAGCTGCGCTACGACGCGAGCGTGCGGCCCGGCTACCAGGAGGCGTTCGCGAACATGTTCCCGGCGCCGCGTCAGCGCTGGGTCGATGCGCTCGCGAGCGACGAGGCGAAGCTGCGCGCGCTGCCGCACGACACGCTGATCGTCCACGGCCGCGAGGATCGCGTGATTCCGCTCGACAGCTCGACGCGGTTGCTGGAGTTACTGCCGAACGCGCAGCTGCACGTGTTCGGCCGCTGCGGGCACTGGACGCAGATCGAGCACGCGGCGCGCTTCAACCGGCTCGTGATCGATCACTTCAACGAGTAGGCGAACGGCTGCGCGATAGGTCGGACATAAAAATACCATTCAGTAGAACGAATATTGGAGACATCGATGAAACGAAAGACTGCATTCGGACTGGTCTCGCTCGCCGCGTGCGCGGGCATGGCGCTGAGCACGGGCGCACGGGCGACGGAAGGCGGCGGCGATACGATCGGCGAGGGCGCGGAGGCGTTCTTCGCCGGCGCGCTGCCGCCGGCCGGGCTCTACGCGTTGCTGTACTACACGCATTACCATGCGTCGCACTTCAACGATTCCCACGGCAACAGCGCGGTGCCCGGCTTCAAGCTCGATGCCGACGTGCTGATTCCGCGCGTCGTCTGGATGTCGAACCTGTCGGTGCTCGGCGGGCGTTTCGGCGCGTATGCGGTGCTGCCGATGGAGCATCTGGCGCTGGATGCGGGCGGCGCATCGTTCGACCGCACCAATCTCGGCGACCTGATCGTGAGCCCCGCGTTGATCGCATGGGGGTCTGGCGCGCTGCGCACCGTCGCGGCGATCGAGTTCGTGTTCCCGACCGGCCAGTACGACATGCATGCGGCGCTGAACACCGGCAAGCACTACTACACCGCGCGGCCGGTATTCGGCGTGTCGTGGTTGCCGAGCGACAAGGTCGAGGTGTCCGCGAAGATCACGTACAGCTTCAACTCGCCGAACAACGACACGCACTACCACTCGGGGAACCTGTTCCACGTCGACTACTCGGCGAGCTATGCGGTCACGCCGAGCGCGCGGGTCGGCCTGTCGGGATACTTCGTCAAGCAGACGACCGACGACATGCAGAACGGGCAGGCGGTCGGCGGCGACGGTTTTCGCGGGCAGGTATTCGCGATCGGTCCCGGGTTTCGTTATCAATTCAGCAAGGTCAGCGTGGAAGCACGCGTCGTGAAGGAGTTGTTCGTGCGCAACCGGCCGGCCGGCGAGGCCGTGTGGGCGAAGGCCGTCATTCCGTTCTGACGCGCCGGCGCAAGCGGCTATCGCGCGTGACGCCGCCGGCGCGGCACGTCACGCCGCACGGCCGCGTGCGTTACCGCGCGAGTGCTGCGACGCGCGGGAACAGCGGCAGCGCGTTCGCATGGTTGATCGCGGCGTGCTGGCCTGCGCCGAGTGCCGCATATGCATCCTGCGCGGCGGCGAGCGACGTGCTGACCGACGGCGGCGCGGGCAGCGTGCCGCGCTCCGAACTGGTCGCGCTCAGCCGGAGCGGGGAATGGGGCGCGGTACAGCAGTATCTGGCGATGCTCGGCGCGCGCCGCATGAGCGGCACGGCGCCGGCATCGGTGCATCACTCTTCGTCCATCAACCGGACCTTGACGCGCTTGCCCTTGATCTTCCCCGCATTGAGCTTGCGCAGCGCGTCGTGCGCGACGCCGCGCTCGATCGCGACGTAGGTCGAGAACTCGGTCACGTTGATCTTGCCGATCTGCTTGCCGTCGAAGCCGGCGTCGCCGGTGAGCGCGCCCAGCACGTCGCCGGGGCGGATCTTGTCCTTGCGTCCACCGAGAATCTGCAGCGTTTCCATCGGCGGCAGCAGCGTGCCTTCGCCGGCCGGCTTCAGTTCCGCGAGCGGATGCCATTCGACCTCGCGCTTCTGCGCCTGCTCGATCGCGCCGACGCGGCCCATCTCGTCCATGCTTGCGAGGCTCAGCGCCCAGCCTTCCTGATCCGCGCGGCCGGTGCGGCCGATGCGGTGCACGTGCACTTCCGGGTCGGGCGTCACGTCGACGTTGATCACCGCTTCGAGCTGCGCGATGTCGAGCCCGCGCGCGGCGACGTCGGTCGCGACCAGCACCGAGCAGCTGCGGTTCGCGAACTGGATCAGCACCTGATCGCGCTCGCGCTGGTCGAGCTCGCCGTGCAGCGCGAGCGCGTGGAAGCCCTGCGCGTGCAGCACGTCGAGCAGGTCGCGGCACTGCTGCTTGGTGTTGCAGAACGCGATCGTGCTGACCGGACGGTAGTGGTTCAGCAACTGGCCGACCGCATGCAGCCGCTCGGTTTCCGTCACTTCGTAGAAGCGCTGACGGATCTTGCTGTTGTCGTGACGCTCCTCGAGCTTCACTTCCTTCGGATTGCGCAGGAACTGCTGGCTCAGCTTCGCGATGCCGTCCGGATAGGTGGCCGAGAACAGCAGCGTCTGGCGCGTCGCCGGGCACATCCGCGCGACCTTCGCGATGTCGTCGAAGAAGCCCATGTCGAGCATCCGGTCGGCTTCGTCGAGCACCAGCGTGTTCAGCGCGTCGAGCTTCAGGTTGCCGCGGTCGAGGTGATCCATGATCCGGCCGGGCGTGCCGACGACGATATGCGCGCCGTGCTCGAGGCTCTGCGCCTGCGGACGCATCGGCGTGCCGCCGCACAGCGTGAGCACCTTCACGTTTTCCTCGGCGCGCGCGAGGCGGCGCACTTCCTGCGCGACCTGGTCGGCGAGCTCGCGGGTCGGGCACAGGATCATCGCCTGCACGTCGAAGCGGCGCGTGTCGAGGCGCGCGAGCAGCGCGAGCGAGAACGCGGCGGTCTTGCCGCTGCCCGTCTTCGCCTGGGCGATCAGGTCATGGCCGGCCAGCGCGATCGGCAGGCTCGCGGCCTGGATCGGCGTCATGTCGACATAGCCGAGCTGCGCGAGGTTCGCGAGCGCGGCGGGCGTCAGCGGCAGCGCGCTGAACGGCGTGGCGGTCGGTTGGCTCAAGAGACGTCTCCGAGGTAGGGGCGGCCTTCCATCTGCTCGTAGACGACGTTGCCTTCGTCGTCTTCGAAGCGTTCGAGATAGTTGCGGGCGCCGCACAGCGGGCAGCGGAACAGCAGCCCCTGGCCTTCGTCCTTGATGACGACGTCGGACTGCTCCCACTGCGTGCCGCAGCTCTGGTTTCGGCAGGTAAACACGGTCTTTCTCCAGCTGAATTCGGTTGGTGACGCGCCCCGGCGGGCGCGGCAACGGCGGGCGGCGCCCGCGCGGCCTGGCGCGCGGGCCGCACCGGCGGTGGCTCGGGTTGTATCGATGCGGATGATGGATCGGGCGGCGACGGGGTCGCGCGTGCCGCAATTCTAGCGGAAGCCGGTGCTTCCGCCCGGCGCGCGCCACGAAAAACGGCCGCCCGGGAGGGCGGCCGTGTCGGGCGGCATAACAGCGGTGCGCGGGTGCCGCGCAGATGCCGCGCGGCGTCGGACGCGTTACAGCGCCATGTCGGCCGATGCCTTCGCCGGGCGGGCCGGCGCGGCGCCGGTGGCCTGCGACGGCACGCCGAGGTCGATCTTCGGCGGCGGCGACAGTTGCAGCACGTCGCTCGTGTAGGCCCATTCGTCGACGACCTTCGCCGGGCTGTCGTTCAGCTTGGTGCCGTAGCTCGGCACGATCTGGCGGATCTTCTGCTGCCACTCGGGCGTCGCGACCTTGTCCTTGAACACCTTCTGCATCAGGCTCAGCATGATCGGCGCGGCGGTCGACGCGCCCGGCGACGCGCCGAGCAGCCCCGCGATGCTGCCGTCCTGCGACGCGACGATCTCGGTGCCGAGCTTCAGCACGCCACCCTTCTTCGGATCGCGCTTGATGATCTGCACGCGCTGGCCGGCTTGCCACAGGCGCCAGTCTTCCTTCTTCGCGTTCGGGAAATATTCCTTCAGCGCGTTGAAGCGGTCGTCGTCGGTCAGCATCAGCTGGCCGGCGAGGTACTCGACCAGCGGGAATTCGTCGACGCCCACGCGCATCATCGGCGCGACGTTGTGCAGGTTGGTGCTCTTCGCGAGGTCGAAGTACGAGCCATTCTTCAGGAACTTGGTCGAGAACGTCGCGAACGGCCCGAACAGGATGATCTTCTTGCCGTCGATGATCCGCGTGTCGAGGTGCGGCACCGACATCGGCGGCGAGCCGACCGACGCCTTGCCGTACGCCTTCGCGAGGTGCTGCTTCACGACCTCGGGGTTGTCGGTCACGAGGAACGAGCCGCCGACGGGGAATGCACCGTAGTCCTTCGCCTCGGGGATGCCCGACGCCTGCAGCAGGTGCAGCGCACCGCCGCCCGCGCCGATGAACACGAATTTCGCGTCGACGGCCTGCGGCGGTTCATCCGAATGCAGCTTGACCCACGACACGTGCCACGTGCCGTCCGCGTTGCGCGAGATCTCGCGCACTTCGCTCGACAGCGACAGCGTGAAGTTCGGCTGCGTCTTCAGGTAGCCGACGAACTGGCGCGTGATCTCGCCGAAGTTCACGTCGGTGCCGATCGGCGTCCACGTCGCGGCGACCTTCTGGTTGCGATCGCGGCCTTCCATCATCAGCGGCACCCACTGCTTGATCCGGTCGTAGTCTTCCGAGTACTGCATCCCGCGGAACAGCGGGCTCGCCTGCAGCGCTTCGTAGCGCTTCTTCAGGAAGCGGACGTTGTCGTCGCCCCACACGAAGCTCATGTGCGGCGTCGAGTTGATGAACGCGTGCGGGTTCTTCAGCACGCCTTGCTTGACCTGCCACGCCCAGAACTGGCGCGAGATCTGGAACGACTCGTTGATCTCGATCGCCTTCGAGATGTCGATCTTGCCGTCCGCCTTCTCCGGCGTGTAGTTCAGCTCGGCGAGCGCCGAGTGGCCGGTGCCCGCGTTGTTCCAGCCGTTCGAGCTCTCCAGCGCGACGCCGTCGAGGCGCTCGACCATCGTCATCGACCAGTCGGGCTGCAACTCGTGCAGCCACACGCCAAGCGTGGAACTCATGATGCCGCCGCCCACCAGCAGGACGTCGACCTTCTTCGTATCGGCCGCATGCGCGGACGACGCGGCGACGCACAGCGCAAGCGCCGACAGTATTACCCGTAACGTTTTGATCACAGCAGATCCTCTTTTTTAACCTGAATGCATCGGCTTGCCATCCCGCCCGGCCGATGTTCGATCGCGATCGGCTCGCCCATCCGGAGATCCGGATCGCGAATCCGGAATTCCGGATCGGCCGTGTTCGCGGTTGTATTTGCGCACGCGAAATCGTTGCGAAGGACACCTTCGGATCGGCTTCGTGCGGTCATGCAGACGCATGCATCGCGGTCGTGCGCGACGCATGCGGACCGGTGCGGCAAGCCTCGCGGGACGGTGCTTCAGGCAGTGCCGAAAGAGGCTGCGCGCAATGCGGTTGGCGGGGGCGGGACGGCAAGGGGCGCGTAATATAACCGAACTCGGTTACCGTGTCGCACGCGCGAAATATCCTTGTTTTCGTGGGGTTTTTTGCGTGTCCGGGTTTCCGGAACGACGGTGCGCGGAACGGGAAAGGCGGCGGAAAGCGGGGAAGCGGGGACGCACGCAATCGGCGTGCGTCGCGCCGATGCGGGGGCGACGCAGCGCCGTAACGACGGAACGTGGATTCGTCGCTACGCCGATGCGTCGGGTCAATGCGCGAAGCGAACGCCCCGCGCGCCGCATCGATATTCGTCGAGATGTCGCGGCATCGCGCCGCGACCGCGTCTCACTTCGCCGAAGTGTTGCGGCAGAACTGCTCGTACCCCTGCGCCGAATTCGGGAAGCCGTTCTGCTTCGCGAGTTCCCACGGGCGTTCGCATTGCTGCGTCTGCATGCACCATGCGTAGCCGGCCGAGCCGATGCAGCCATGCGCATCGCGATCGCCGCCGACCATCGGCGCGGTAGCCTGGGCGGTCTGCGTGTCTCGCCCGGCGACATCGGGCGGCAGAGGCGAAGGCGGTTGCGTCGCGCACGCGCTCAGGGCAAGTGCGGCGGCGATCGTCGCCGCAATCGACGCCGAAGACGTGAAGGATTTCATCGGGTAGCACTCCATGGGATGACGATCGACGGCGGATGCCCGTGCACGAACGGCGGGCAGTCACGCATCCGGTACCGGCACGCGCGACGAGAACTTGATCTCGCGTAGGGCGAGGCTCGACTGGATCGACGACACGCCGGCCTGTTTTCTCAGCACCTGTTCGACGAATTCCGCATACGCGTCGAGATCGGCCGCGACGACCTGCAGGATGTAGTCGGCCGCGCCGGTGATCTTGTGGCACGACGTCACTTCGTCGTGACGCCGCATCACGTCCTCGAAGTGATCCGAATCCTGGCCCGAATGCATGTTGAACGTGACTTGTACGAACGCGAACACGTTCATCCCGAGCGCACGGCGGTCGAGGTTCGCCTGGTAGCCGGTGATCACGCCTTCGTCCTCGAGCCGCTTGCGCCGCCGCCAGCACGGCGTGACGCTCAGCGACAGCCGGTCGCCGAGCGTCGCGTTCGACAGCGCGCCGTCTTCCTGGAGCAGGCGCAGCATCGTGCGATCGACGCCGTCGAGCTCCGCTGAAGCGCGATTTTTGCTCATTCGAGGGTCTCCGTAGGCGGTTTTCTCAAAATTGTACGAAACGAAGATCTGAAAAGCAAAGCTAATGCCGATCGGCCTCAATAGACTGTTGCTACCCCTCACGGCTCTTACTGCAACGGTCAACCATGCTCACGGTGTACAGCAGCGATCATCATCTGCATCGCGGCGTCGAACTGAAGGACGGCGCGATCACCGATTCGTTCGAGAATCCCCTTCGCGCCGAAACGGTGCTCGCGCAGGTTCGCGCGGCCGGCCTCGGCGACGTGATCGCGCCGCGCGCGTTCGATCGCGCGAGCTATGCGGGCGCGCACAGCGCACGCTATGTCGACTTCCTCGCCGGCGCGTGGGACGAATGGACGGCGACCGGCCGCACGTGCCAGGCGCTGCCGCTCGTGTGGCCGGTGCGCGCGATGCCGGCCGCGGCGACGCTGCCCGAGTTCATCGACGGCAAGCTCGGCTTCTTCGCGATGGACGCCGGCGCGCCGATCAACGCCGGCACGTGGGACGCGGTGAGCGCGAGCGCGAACTCCGCGCTGACCGGCGCCGACCTGCTGTCGAACGGCGGCGCGCGCGCGGCGTTCGCGCTGTGCCGGCCGCCCGGCCACCATGCGGGCCGCGAATACATGGGCGGCTACTGCTACCTGAACAACGCGGCGATCGCCGCGCAGCACGGCATCGCGAGCGGCGCGGCGCGGGTCGCGGTACTCGACGTCGATTTCCACCACGGCAACGGCACGCAGGACATCTTCTACGACCGTGCCGACGTGCTGTTCGCCTCGATCCACGGCGAGGCGCCGGTGTCGTACCCGTACTTCTCCGGCTATGCGGACGAGCGCGGCGCCGGCGCGGGCGAAGGCTTCAACCTGAACCTGCCGCTGCCGAAGGGCACGCAGTGGCGCACCTACGCGACGGCGCTCGACCATGCGGCGGCCGCGATCGCCGCGCATGCGCCCGACCTGCTCGTCGTGTCGCTCGGCGTCGACACGTTCGAGCACGATCCGATCAGCCATTTCCGCCTGCGTTCGCCGGACTACCTGCGCATCGGCGAAGCGCTCGCGCGCCTGAACCTGCCGACGCTGTTCGTGATGGAAGGCGGCTACATGGTCGACGAAATCGGCATCAATGCGGTGAACGTGCTGCTCGGCTTCGAAGGGCGCGCGTGAGCGCATCGCTTTGCCTTCCATGAACGACGGTCAGGATCACGAACCAACAGCGACAACGAAGGAGACGAACATGAATCGGCATCAGAAGAAGGCGGCATGCGCGGCGGCAGTCGGGCTGGCGTGCGCACTGTCCGCGTTTTCCGCGCGGGCGGATGAAATCGTGCGGATCGGGCACGTCGCGCCGCTGACCGGCGCGATCGCGCACCTCGGCAAGGACAGCGAGAACGGCGCGAGGCTGGCGGTCGAGGAAATCAACGCGAATGGGCTCGTGATCGGCGGCAGGAAGATCACGCTGCAGCTCGATGCGCAGGACGACGCGGGCGATCCGCGTCAGGCCACGCAGGTCGCGCAGCGGCTCGTCGACGACAAGGTGGTCGGCGTCGTCGGCCATCACAACTCGGGCACGTCGATTCCGGCGTCGCGCGTCTATCGCGACGGCGGTGTCGTGCAGATCTCGCAGGCCGCAACGAATCCGATGTACACGCAACAGGGGTTCAAGACGACCTATCGCGTCGTCGCGACCGACGCGCAGCAGGGGCCCGCGCTCGCCAGTTACGCGGCGAAGAACCTCGGGATCGGGACGGTCGCCGTGATCGACGACTCGACCGCGTACGGGCAGGGCCTCGCGACCGAATTCGAGAAGGCGGCGAAGGCATCGGGGATCAAGGTCGTCTCGCACGACGCGACCAACGACAAGGCGATCGACTTCCGCGCGATCCTGACGAAGATCAAGGGCGAGAACCCCGACGCGATCATGTACGGCGGGATGGACGCCACCGGCGGCCCGCTCGCGAAGCAGGCGCGCCAGCTCGGCCTGCGCGCGAAGGTGCTCGCCGGCGACGGCGTGTGCTCGACCGACCTGCCGAAGCTCGCGGGCCCCGCGTCGGACAACGTCGTGTGCTCGGAAGCCGGCATCGCGCTCGAGAAGATGCCGGGCGGCGCGGCGTTCGTGAAGCGCTACGAAGCGCGTTACCACCAGCCGATGCAGGTGTATGCGCCGTTCTCGTACGACGCGGTATACATCATCGTCGACGCGATGAAGCGCGCGAATTCGACCGACCCGGCGAAGGTGCTGGCCGCGATGCCGGCGACCGACTACCGCGGCGTGATCGGCGAAACGAGCTTCACGCCGCAGGGCGACCTGAAGCACGGCGCGATCTCGGTGTTCACGTACAGGAGCGGCAAGAAGGCGCTGCTCGACATCGTCAGGATGTAACGGCGACGGGGCGTGGCGCGCCCCGTCGCATCACGACGCCTGCGCGCGGCGCGGCTCGGCCGGCGGCCGCTGCTGCTGCTCGACGTCGTGCACGATATGCAGCTCGCGCGTGCGGATCGGCAGCGCGCAGTCCGCATCGGCGAGCGTCTTGCGCACCTGGCGCGCGAGACGCCAGCGCATCGCCCAGAACTTGTCGGTATGCGTCCACACGCGCACGTTCGCGATCGCCGTGCTGTCGTCGAAGCGCATCACCATCACGTCCGGCGCGGGATCGTGCAGCACGTCGGGGTCGGCCGCGGCCAGCGCGCGCAGCGCGTCGAGCGCGCGATCGATGTCGTCGTGCACCGACACTTCCACTTCGAGATCGAGACGGCGCGTCGGATTGCGCGTGTAGTTGCGGATTGCGCTGCCCCACAGCGCGCTGTTCGGCACGTACTCGCAGATGCCGTCCGGCTTCGTGAGCCGCGTCATGAAGAGCCCGACTTCTTCTACCGTGCCCGCGACGCCCGTGCCGCCGTCGATGTAGTCGCCCACCTTGAACGGCCGCAGCAGCAACAGCATGATGCCGGCCGCGATGTTCTGCATCGTGCCCTGCAGGGCGAGCCCGATCGCGAGGCCGGCCGCGCCCAGCACCGCGACGATGCTCGCGGTCTGGATGCCGAGCTGCGACAGCGCGCCGACGATCGCGACGATGCGGATGCCCCACACGGCGACGTCGCAGAGGATCGGCCGCAGCGTGCCGTCGACGCGCTCCTTGTTCGCGAGCACGCGGTTCAGCCAGTTGCCCATGCGCTTCGACAGCCACCAGCCGGCGACGAGCAGCGCGAGTGCGCCGCAGAGCCTGATGGAGAGTGTGGACAACGCGGCCCACAGGAACGTCCAGCGTTCCGGATGAAGATGATCGAGCAACATGACGGTATTCCGGGTTGAAGACAGATGACGCGACACGCAGCGTGTCGGCAGCCCTCGACTGTACACGGCGCGCCGAGTGTCGCGCGAGCTCGCGTGGCCGGATTGCCCGCGTTCGGGCGGAGAAATCGCGATTTCGTTCATGTACGACGCCGATATCAGGGCAAATAGGATCGATCCCATTCAGCGATGCAGCGCGCGTCGATACACTCGATGCCTCATTGCCGGATCGCGATAATCGTTCCTCCGCGAGATCCGGCGCTTCCCGATTTTTTCATTGATAGCGAGTGACGACGCGATGCGGTTCGACCTGTGTTTACGTCTGTCACGCGAACGAGGTCGTTGCGCGCCGCGCAGCGCCACCCGCCTCCCGAATCGCCGCGCACTGCTGCGCGGTGTTGCCGCGGCGACGTGGCTTGCCGGCGCGCAGGGCGCGGTGGCGCTGGCGCCTTCCGGCGCCGCGCCGTCCACGCCGGCCAAGGCGCCGGCGGCCGACCTCTTCGACGTGCCCTTTTTCAATTCCGCCCGTACCGTCTGGGGCGGGCTGCTCGCGTCGACGGCGGTACCGCGTATCGTGCCCGCGCCGGATGCTGCAGGCGTGCGCACGGACGATCGCCCTGGCGCATCCATCGTGCGTGCCGGCGCATGTGCGCCGTACGTCGTGCTCTGCGATGCCGCGCACGGTGCGATCGAGCGCGATTACACGGGTCGCTTCGGCTACCGTTTTGCATCGACGTTGCCCCAGGTCGGCGTGCCGGTCGCATTCGCGTCGCGCGATGCCGGGCTGGTCTCGGCCGAGCCGTTCAAGCTTGCGGAGCCGGTGGCCGGCACGCGGGTCGGCGCGATCACCGGCAGCCTGCGCGCGTCGCTCGCGCGTGCGGATCTGCCGGCTGGCGTTGCCGCACAGGTCATGCGCGCGCTGGCCGGTCGGCTCGACCCGAAGCTGAAGGGTGCCGTGGGCGATACGTTCCGTGTGGCGTTCGAACCGGCCGGCGACGCATCGTTGTCCGGCGCCGTGCGCGTGACGGCGTTCGATATCCGCTTGCGCGGCCAGCGTGTCGCGGCCGTGTGGTTTGCCGCCGATGCGCGATCGCCGGGCGCTTACTACGATCTCGACGGCGTGCCGCTCGCCGGCACGCGGTTCGCGCTGCCGGTGAGCGCGAAGCGCACCAGTTCGCGTTTCGGCACGCGCGTGCATCCGGTGACGGGCGCGCGTCATGTGCACACCGGCGTCGATCTCGCCGCGCCGACGGGCCGCACGGTCCGTGCATCGGAGCGCGGCGTCGTGTCGTACATCGGCACGCAGCCGGGCGGCTACGGCAAGTACGTGGTGGTGCGGCATGGCGGCGGCTATGCGTCGTATTACGCGCATCTGTCGGCGTTCGAGCCGACGCTGCGTACCGGCATGCGGATCGCGCGCGGGCAGCGCGTCGGGGCGGTCGGCAGCACCGGGACGGCAACCGGGCCGCATCTGCACTTCGAGGTGCGGCGGCACAATCGTCCGGTCGATCCTGTTGTGCTGGTGCGGGCCGCGAAGGCGGACGCGCTGAAAGGGCAGCAGCGCGTGGCGTTCCAGCGTGTCGCGACGGGCGCGCGCACGCAGCTGGCGTCGGTTGCGTGGTCGCAGCCGGTCGCGATGAAGCGGGCCGGTACATCGGAGGCGGGCTGAGCGGCTGGCTTGCCGCGCGTTCTTGATCGGCACGGCGGCAGCCGCATTTGATCGTTCTTGCGGCGCGCGACCGCGGAGGCTGCGGCTCGGCCGGTGGGGCGGGTGAGTTTCTGAATAGCGGGCGGGGCCGCGTAGGCGGGAATGGCGCGGACTTCGCTTATGCGGCGGTGCTGATCAAGAACGCGGCGACAATACCTGCGACAGTTCTGTGCGCCTTCAGCGTTCAAACCATTGCTCTCTGATTCTCAACCTCATGAAAAGATCGCGATCAGCCGTTGCAGTAACGGTATTCTTGCCGTCAACCAGTCGATCCTGGATGGCGGCATGGCAATGAAGCGCAACGGAGACGACTTCGACTGGTCGTAGTAGAAAATATTGTCGTCTCCGTATTCCAGTTCCATGGGGGCTGCATCATTAATTGTGCGAACCGCAAAAAATCGCTCCGCCAAAACATCCCCTGCTGCACCCAATACCTGAAGTCTGATTTCGTCGCCGTCGCCAAGAAAGCGGCGGGCCCCACAGAGTTCAATTTGGTACTTCTTGCCACGGAACTCTCTCATTCCCCCGTTGAGAATCTGCGTATAACGCTCGCAGCCTTCATATGAGCTCCGCAACGCAAGAGTCGAAATTATCGCCACCAAAAGCACTGCGATCGCGATTACATTTTTTCGCGCGACCTGCATATTTCAATTCATGCGTGTCTGGCTGGGCATGCAAATACTGCGCTCACCGTCTTGTTCCGGCTTCGGGGCAGGCGCTCGGCGTTCGCATATGGCAGCGTTTTGCTTCAACGTCGTCTTTCTCTGTCATGGCCGCGCCCACCGGCCACCGCCGAACGCCCACGCCGAAGCCGGATCGCGCAACGACGGGTGCGGCGCCGACGGCGATCGTTGTGACCGGCTCGTTTTCCCAAACTTGAACAGGGCACGCCACCGGCACCGCACCGCGAAAGCATAGCGACCGGCGCGCGCCGCGCCTATCGGACAAGACTGATTTTGCGGGCGGCGCAGCGCATGATTTCGCGAAACACCGCGAACCGCCCATTGACAGCCCACGCTCAGGTGTGATTTGATTCCGGCCATGCAAGCCGCCCAGCCCCTCTTCTCGCTACGACTACTAGCCCGTTCTTCCGGGCTGGGTCTGCGGCTGCGCGCTTTCCATCTGCTTCTTTCCTGAAGCGCCAGATTTCCCCCGCATCACCGACCTGGCCCCGGTTATCGACCGGCGCCTGAGTTCGTCCTGCTTCCGTATCGCTCCTGCTCCGTCCCGGTCGCTCAACCGCCAAGGCCGTCGTTCGCCGTACCGCTTTGCCGCCTTTTTGCCGTTTTTACCGCTGCGCGCGCAGCCGGCCGCCATCCGTGACGGCTGCTGCGCGGCGGTGACCCGACCAACCGACCGAGGACCGAAACCATGATGCTGAAGAACCCTGCGACGAAGTACCGACCGTTCACGCCCGTCAACCTGCCGAACCGCACGTGGCCGTCGCGCACGATCACGCAGGCGCCGATCTGGATGAGCACCGACCTGCGCGACGGCAACCAGGCGCTGTTCGAGCCGATGGACGCCGCGCGCAAGATGCGGATGTTCAAGACGCTGGTCGCGATCGGCTTCAAGGAAATCGAGGTGGCGTTCCCGTCGGCATCCGAGACCGACTTCAACTTCGTGCGCGAACTGATCGAAGGCGGCCATATTCCCGACGACGTGACGATCGAGGTGCTCACGCAGGCGCGCGACGACCTGATCGAGCGCACGTTCGACGCGTTGCGCGGCGCGAAGCGCGCGATCGTGCACCTGTACAACGCGACCGCGCCGGAATTTCGCAAGATCGTGTTCGGCCTCGAGCGCGACGGCGTGAAGCAGCTCGCGGTGAACGCGGCGCGCACGATCAAGCGCTTCGCCGACGCGGCGACCGATACGCAGTTCACGCTGCAATACAGCCCCGAAACCTTCACGGCGACCGAACTCGATTTCGCGAAGGAAGTGTGCGACGCCGTGTTCGACGTCTGGCAACCGACACCCGAGCACAAGGCGATCGTGAACCTGCCGGCCACCGTCGAAGTCGGCACGCCGAACTTCTATGCGGACCAGATCGAATGGATGCACCGCAATCTCGCGCGGCGCGATGCGTTGATCCTGTCCGTGCATCCGCACAACGACCGCGGCACCGCGGTCGCGGCGGCGGAACTCGCGGTGATGGCCGGTGCGGACCGTATCGAGGGCTGTCTGTTCGGCAACGGCGAGCGCACGGGCAACGTCGATCTCGTGACGCTCGCACTGAACCTGTACACGCAGGGCGTCGATCCGGGCCTCGATTTCTCGCAGATCAACGAAGTCGCGCGTACGGCCGAGGAATGCACGCAGTTGCCGATCCATCCGCGCCATCCGTACGTCGGCGACCTGGTGTTCACCGCGTTCTCGGGCTCGCACCAGGATGCGATCAAGAAGGGCTTCGCGGTGCAGCGCCCCGACGCCGTGTGGGAAATGCCGTACCTGCCGATCGACCCGAGCGACCTCGGCCGCACCTACGATTCGATCATTCGCGTGAACAGCCAGTCGGGCAAGGGCGGCATCGCGTACCTGCTGGAGCAGGGCTATGGCATCGCGCTGCCGCGTCGTCTGCAGGTTGATTTCAGCGCGGCCGTGCAGCGCCTGACCGACGACAGCGGCCACGAGGTGACGAGCGCGCAGATCTGGTCGCTGTTCCAGCAGGAATACGTGGAGGGCGACGCGCCGCTGCATTACGTCGGCCATGAGCTGACCGAGCGCGACGGCCGCGAGACGATCGTGCTGACCGCCGACGTGCACGGCGAGCGCCGCGTGCTGCGCGGCGAGGGCAACGGCCCGCTCGACGCGCTGATGCACGCGCTGCGCACGCCGCTGCGGATCCAGCACTACGAGGAGCGCGCGCTGTCGCAGGGCGCCGATGCGAAGGCGATCGCGATCGCCGAACTGGCCGGCGCGGGCGTACGCGGCAGCGCGTTCGGCGTCGGTATCGACGCGAACCTGACGACTGCGTCGATTCGTGCGGTGATCAGCGGCGTCAACCGCGCGTATGTGCGCGCGGACGAAGCGGCGCAGGCGACGTTTTTTGCCGCGCAGCCCGCGGTGAAGGCCGTCGCGTAAGCGCGGCGGCGGCGGCCGTGCCGGTCCGTTCCGGCGCGGCCGTTTCGCCGGGCTTGCCGCTGCCGCCGCCGCGCGGCGCGGCGAGTGCGTCGCGCAGTTCGCGCTTCATGAAGTCCACCCACGCGCGCGTCTTCGCATCGAGATGGCGGCGCGACGGATACACCAGAAACACGCCCACGTCGTCCGCGCGGTAATCGGGCAGCACCCGCAGCAGCGTGCCCGCGCGCAGCCCGTCATCCACGACGAAATCCGGCAGCAGCCCGATTCCCGCCCCTTCCTCCACCGCGATCGCGAGCGATGCCGCGACGTCGGCCGTCATCGCCGGCTCGAATGCGATCGTCTGCGCGTCGGCGCCGTTCGTCAGCGTCCATTCGCGCGTCGGATAAGCGGGCGCGACCAGTTGCACGCAGCGATGCTGCGCGAGCGCGTGCGGCGTGCCGGGCGTCCCGTGGCGTGCGACATACGCGGGCGATGCGCACAGCACGCAGCCGATCCGCCCGACGTCGATCGCGACCTGATCGGAGCTCGGCAGGCTCGGCATCGCGATCACCGCGACGTCGTAGCTGTCGCGGATCAGGTCCGGCACACGCGGCGCGAGCGTCAGGTCGACGCTGACATCCGGATAGCGCGCCTGGAAACGTGCGACGAGCGGAATCACGAAACGGTTCGCGATGCTCGCGCTGCAATGCGCGCGCAGCCGGCCGTGCGCATGCAGCCGCGCGCCGCGGGCCTCGCGCTCGCTTGCGTCGACGGCCAGCACGATGTCGCGGGCACGCGCCAGATAGCGTTCGCCGGCTTCGGTCAAGCACATCGAGCGGGTCGTGCGGTTGAGCAGCCGGATGCCGAGATGCGTTTCGAGCGCCGCGATCGTGCGGCTGACGTATGCGGTCGTGAGCTGGAGCCGCTTGCCGGTCTCGGTGAAGGTGCCCGAGTCGGCGAGCGTGACGAACACCTGCATGCCTTGAATCAGATCCATCGGTGTGGCGCGAGTGCGTGCGATGCCGCTACTGTAGCGAGCGCTGCCGCGCGCCGCGCACGCGCGCCAGCGGTCGATCGTCGCGAAATGGACAGTACCGTTCAGCGGCGCCGGAAGTATTCGCTCGGCGGCACGCCGAGCGCCTTGCGGAACATCGCCGCGAACGCGCTCGGACTGTCGTAGCCGTGTTCGAGCGCGAGCTCGAGGATCGGCGTGCCGGCCGCAAGGCGCGGCAGGCTCAGCAGCAACCGCGCATGGCGGCACCACGCGCCATGCGTCATGCCCGTTTCGCGCTTGAAGGTGCGGGCGAGCGTGCGCTCGTTCATGTGCGCGTCGCGCGCCCACGACTGCAGCGTGACGACCGACGACGGATCGTTGATCAGCTGCGTGCACAGTGCGGCGAGCGCGGGATGACGCGGCATCGGCACATGCAGCGACAGCAGCGGCGCGATTTCGATCTCGTCGAGGATCAGCGCGAGCACGCGGCCCGCGCGATGCGTGAGGTCGTAGTCGGCCGGCAGTTCGCACGCCGTCACGATCAGTTCCCGCAGCAGCGTGCCGACCTCGATCACGCGGCACTCGCGCGGCAGGCTCGGCCGCACCTCCTGCGCGACGAACACGGTGCGCATCTGCACGTCGCCGGCCATCCGGATCTCGTGCTGCGTGCCGCGCGGCACCCACACCGCCCGGCCGGTCGGCACGACCCAGCTGCCGGCATCCGAATGCACCAGCATCACGCCGGAAATCGCGTGTATCAACTGGCCGTGCTGATGCGAATGCGGCGGATAGGCGGCGCCGGCCGCCGCGTCGGATGCGACGACGGCGATCTGCCGGTGCTTGTCCTTGCGCTCGAGCGCACTGAAGAATTGATCCACGTGTCCTTTTCTCGACGACGAATGCGCTTTGCGCGCGAGATCGACCGAATGGGTCGAAATTACCATAGGCCCATCATTTGTTCGACTGCCCTTGCACGATGCGCGCCACGTTATCGCTTCCGCTCCCTGCTTTGCTTCCCGTTTTGCTCCGTCGCTCGTCCGTTGCCATTGCGGTTGCGCTTGCAAGCGGGGCAATGCTGTCCGCGTGTTCCGTCGGCGAGCCGTATCGGCCGCCCGTGGCCGATGCCGCACGCACGGCGCCGTTCGATGCGGCGGCCGATGCACCCGTCGTATCCGGCGACGCGTTGCCCGACCGCTGGTGGCAATTGTTCGACGATCCCGCGCTGGACGCACTCGTGCGCGAAGCGCTCGCGCAGAACCGCGATCTCGCGGTGGCGGCGGCCCGCGTGGCGCGTGCGCGCGCCGTGCTCGACGAAGCGGACGCCGCGCGGCTGCCCGACACGGCGACGAGCGTCGGCGTCGACTACGGCAAGCATGCATCCGACCAGCTCGTCGCCAGTGCGAACGGCAGCGATGCGCGCACGCGCTGGGGTTTCGCGCCGTCGTTCGCGGTGTCGTGGGAGATCGATCTGTGGGGACGCGTCGGCCATCTCGTCGATGCCGCGCGTGCCGATTCGGAGGCCGTGCAGGCCGCGGCGGATGCGATGCGCGTCGCGGTGGCCGCCGAGACGACGGCCGCCTATGCGCAGGCCTGTGCGTACGGCGAGCGGATCGACGTGGCCGAGCGCTCCGTCGCGATCGCCGACCGGCTTGCCGCGCTGACCGCACGACAACGCGCGCATGGCCTCGTGTCCGACCTGGAAGTCGCGCGCTCGCGCGCGTTCGCCGACGACACGCGTGCCGACCTGCCCGCGCTCGCAGGCGCGCGCCGCGCCGCGTTGTATGAGCTGGCGGTGCTGACCGGCCACGCGCCAGGCGCGATCCCGGCTGCGGCCGAGCATTGCCGCGCGACGCCGGCGCTCGCCCGGCCGTTCCCGGTGGGCGACGGCGCCGCGCTGCTGCGTCGCCGTCCCGACCTGCGTGAAAGCGAGCGTCGGCTGGCGGCGTCGAATGCACGGATCGGCGTCGCGACGGCCGAGCTGTATCCGTCGATCGTGCTCGGCGGCTCGGTGAACGGGTTGTCGCCCACCGGCGATCCGTCGTCGCTCGGCGACAAGTACGCGTTCGCATGGGGCGTCGGGCCGCTGATCACGTGGCGCGTGCCGAATCTGGCGGCGAGCCGCGCGCAACTCGCGCAGGCGCGTGCCGACGATATCGCCGCCCGTGCGTCGTTCGACGCGCAGGTGCTGCGCGCGCTGAAGGAAACCGAGCAGGCGCTCGCACGGTACGGCGCCGAGTGGCGCCACAAGTCCGCACTGGAAACCGCGCGAGCCGAGCATGCACGCGCGTACCGGCTCGCCGAACTGAATTACGACGCGGGCGCGCTGGACTTCCTCGGCGTGCTCGACGCGCAGCGCAGCCTCGTCGCGGTCGATTCGGCGCTCGCCGCATCGACGCAGCAGGTCGCGCTCGACCAGATCGCCGTCTTCAAGACCCTCGGGGGCGGCTGGCACCGCTAGCCGGCCGTTCGTGAACCCGCACGCAACCCACCATTCCGAATCCGCTCATGAGCACCACCGCCGTACCTGAAAAATCCGCCCGGTTCGCCCGGCGCCACTGGATCGCCGCGCTCGCCTTCATCGTCGTGATCGCGCTTGCCGTGTTCGGCTGGCACTGGTGGACGATCGGCCGTTTCATCGAACAGACCGACGACGCCTACGTGCGCGCCGATGTCGTGACCGTCAGCCCGCGCGTGGCCGGTTATGTCGCAAGCGTGGCCGTCGACGACAACCAGCCGGTGCGGCGCGGCGACGTGCTCGTCACGCTCGACGAACGCGACTACCGCGCGAAGCTCGACGACGCGCAGGCGGCGGTCGCCGCGGCCGATGCCACGCTGCAGGCCGAGCAGGCCGCGGCCGCGACGCTGGACGCACAGATCGGCCAGCAGCGCAGCGTGATCGCGCAGGCACAGGCCGACGCGGCCGCCGCGCGTGCGGAGGCCGCGCGGCGCGATGCCGATGCGGAGCGCTATCGGCATCTGCTCGCCGAATCGGCCGCCAGCGGACAGCGCTGGGAGCAGGCCCACGCCGATGCGCTGAAGGCGCGTGCGGAGCTGGCCCGCGCGAACGCGGCCGTCCATGCGCAGGACGATCAGCAGACGGTGCTGCGCCGGCGCCGCGCGCAAAGCGCGGCCGCGATCGACCAGGCCCGGGCGCGGCTCGCCGCGTCGCGCGCGAAGCTCGCGCTCGCGCAGCTCGATCTCGAACACACGGTGATCCGCGCGACCCGCGACGGCACGATCGGCCAGCGCGCGGTGCGTGCCGGCCAGTACGTCGAGGTCGGCATGCCGCTGCTGGCGGTCGTGCCGTTGCGCGACGTGTACGTGGTCGCGAACTTCAAGGAGACCCAGCTCGGCGCGATGCACGACGGCCAACCGGTCGAGATCGACGTCGACACGTATGCGGGCCACACGCTGCATGGTCGCGTGATCGGGCTTGCGCCGGGCTCGGGCGCCGAGTTCGCGCTGCTGCCGCCCGACAATGCGACCGGCAACTTCACGAAGATCGTGCAGCGCGTGCCCGTGAAGATCCGGCTCGATAATTTGCCGCCGGGCCTCGTGCTGCGGCCCGGGATGTCGGTGCTCGCGCGGGTCGATACGCGCGGTGCGACGGGAGCCGCATCGTGACGGCTTCGGCGGCACCGGCCGCACCGGACGAAGCGGTGTCGCTGCGCGCGTGGGTCGCGGTGCTCGGCGGCGTGTTCGGATGCTTCATGGCGGGGATGAACGTGCACGTGACGAATGCATCGCTGCCCGACATTCGCGGCTCGCTCGGCGCGAGCTTCGAAGAGGGATCGTGGATCTCGACCGCGTACCTCGTCGCGGAGATCGTCGTGATCCCGTTGACCGGCTGGCTCGTGCAGGTGTTTTCCGCCCGCCGCGTGCTGCTCGTCGGCGCGACCGGCTTCCTCGCGTTTTCGGTCGCGTGCTCGGTTGCGCCGACCATCTCGTCGATGATCGTCGCGCGGGCATTGCAGGGTGCGTTCGGCGGCGTGCTGATTCCGCTGTCGTTCCAGCTGATCGTCACCGAGCTGCCGCCGTCGAAGCATCCGCTCGGGATGGCGCTGTTCGCGGTGGCGAACAACGTCGCGCAGGCGGCCGGGCCGTCGCTCGGCGGCTGGCTCACCGACATGTATTCGTGGCGCTGGATCTTCTACCTGCAGATTCCGCCCGCGATCGCGCTGATCGTCGCGATCGCGTGGGCAATCCGGCCGGTGCCCGTGCAATTGTCGAAGCTGCGCCAGGCCGACTGGTTCGGGATCGCGACGATGGCGCTCGGCCTGAGCGCGCTGCAGATCGTGCTGGAGGAGGGCGGGCGCAAGGACTGGTTCGCGTCGAACCTGATCGTCGAGCTGTCGACCGTCGCGGCGGCGGGGCTCGTCGCGTTCGTCGCGATCGAGTTGCGGCGCAAGGAGCCGTTCATCAACCTGCGGCTGCTTGGCCGCTACAACTTCGGGATCGCGAGCCTGATGCAGTTTCTGTTCGGCGCGGTGGTGTTCGGCGTCGTGTTCCTCGTGCCGAACTACTTCGCCGAACTGCACGGCTACAGTGCGCGCGACATCGGGCTCGCGATGATCCCGTACGGGATCGTGCAGTTCGTGATGTCGTTCCTGACGCCGCCGCTGATGCGCCGCACGAGCGCGCGCGCGACGATCGTGCTCGGCTTCGTGCTGGTCGCGGCCGGCTGCCTGATGAACATCCATCTCACCGCCGATGCCGCGTCGAACGTGATCGTGCCGTCGCTCGTCGTGCGCGGGATCGGACAGTCGCTGGTCGTGATCGCGCTGTCGGTGATGGCGGTCGACGGGATCGAGAAGGCGCAGCTCGGCTCGGCGTCCGGCGTGTTCAACATGGTGCGCAACGTCGGCGGTGCGATCGGCATCGCGGTGGCGAGCCAGATCGTCGTCGAGCGGCAGAAGCTGCATGCGATGCGGATCGGCGAAGCGGTGACGCCGTTCTCGGCTGCGTTCCAGGAGCGGATGGCGACGCTCGCGCGGCTGCTGTCGCGCGTGCATGTGCCGCGCGACGAGGCGTTGCCGGGTGCGGCGACCGGCGGCGTGCACGAACTGGCGCTCGCGCTGGTGAATCAGCGCGTGATGCGCGAGGCGCTTCTGATGGCGTACAGCGATACGTTTCTGATCGCAGGTGTCGCGATGCTCGCGTGTACGGCGGCGGCGTTCGTGTTGAAGGGGAAGAAGAAAGCGTGATGGGGATGCGCGCCCGCTATCGCGCGCCACATACCAGGCGAAAAATTCAGGCCATGCGCATTCGCGTGACGGTGCTGTCGCGGCCGTGACGCGTGCGACGCGCGTATGGCTGCGCGCCGCTACGCTGCAGCGGCCGGCTCCGCCTATTCGATCGTGAACGGCCGTGCGGCGCACCGGCCGTATTTGGCCGGCCGAAGGGCATCACTGCCCGAATCGCTGCGACAGGGTGTCGTTCAGCCGCGCTGCCGTGATCTCGCCCATGTGCGATTCGACGAGTTCGCCGTTCGCGTTGAAGAACAGCGTCGTCGGCAAGCCGCGCGACCCGTACGCCTGCATCGCATGCAGCGACGGATCGAGCAGCACGTTGTCGAAGCGCAGACCCTGCTGCGCGAGGAACGCGCGCACTGCCTGCGCGTTTTCGCCCTGGTCGAGCATCAGCACCGTGATGTCCGGATGATCGCGCTGTGCTTGCGCGAGGATCGGCATCTCGCGCCGGCACGGCGCACACCACGTCGCCCACAGGTTCACGACGACCGGCTTGCCGGCATAGCGTTGCGGCAGCACGGGCGTCGCATCGAGCGCTTCGAACCGCATCGCGGTGAACGGCGGCGCGTTGCGCTGCAGCGTCGCGAGCGTGCCCTGCGCGATGCCCCATGCGGCGAGCCCCACGACGATGCCGGCCGCCACCGGCCGGCGCAGCGCAGGCAGACGACGCAGCCGCCACGCGGCGAACACCAGCGCGGCCGCGATGCCGATGCGCCAGTCGAAGCCGCCGTCGCCGAGCGCGACGATCGATCGCGGCGCGGCCGCATAGTCGCGCCACCACTGCGCGACGTAACCGACACGCGCGGCGATCAGCCCGAGCAGCAGCACGTCGAGAATGAGGCTCGACGCGGTCTTGTGCTGGCCGTCCGGCGGGCGGCGCTGCATGAAGCGCGCGACGAGCCACGCCAGCAGCGCGGCGGCGGCAACGGCGATGACGCGGATCGAAAAGGGACCGAGACTCAACATGGGAAGAAAGGGCTGGAGGAGAAGAGGAGCGACCGTAGACGGCGATGCCGGCGGCGATCGTGTCGCGTTTCGACCCCGCATCATGCACGCGGGTTCCCGGTTTTTCCTGCGTCGGCGGGCGGCGCGCATCGTCCGATGGATGAAGCGCGGGTACGCGGCACCGGCATTCAGGACGACGTCGCTTTCATGCAGGCCTCCCGAGTATCGTGCAAGAACCGAAGCTCGTGCCCACACGCGCCGGTTACTTCCCGTTGCCGTCGGAGCGGGCGGCCGAGCCGCCGAGCCGGTACGCGGTGAAGAACTCGGCCCACGGCGAACCGGCGGCAACCGGCACGTGCAGCGCCGACGTCCGCTGTTTCAGCGCGGTAAACACGTCGTTGATGCGCGCCGTTTGCTCGGGATCGCTGAATGGTCGAGGCCGCACGCGGCCGGCTGCGAACGCGCCGTACGCGATCGCGAGCAGCCGCGCACTGTCGTCGAGCGAGAAGATCGAGCCGTTGATCGCTTCGACGAGGCGCGGCCGGTCCGCCTCGCGTGACGCCGCGAGGCACTGATACACGATCGCCGACACCTCGTGCAGATCGTTCGCGCGCAGCAATGCCGGCAGCGTCGACGCGATCCGGTCGGCCGATTCGTCCTGGATGGCCTTGCCGAAGTCGATCACTGCGGCCATCGGGTTGCTGTCCTGCTTCGCGCGATCGAGCGCCGACACCTGTGCCGCGATCGCCGCATGCGCGTCGTCGGCCGGAGCCGATCGCAGCACCTGCGCGACCTGCTGTTTCCATTCCGGAAAAATCATCCGCACGTTGCCGAACTGCTCGCCGCCCTGCGCGGCCGGATCCCATCGATAAACGATCGTGCCGCCGTGAATGAACGGCGAATACAGATGGTCGGGCGTTTGCGGCAGCGGCCGCCGGTCGATCGCGAGCCACGCGAGCGTCAGCCAGTCGTAACGGCCGGTGGCCGGCACCGACGGGCTCGAACGCGCGACGACCTGCCACGTGCCGCGATTCGCATAGCGGCGGCGTGCGTCGGGCACCGCGACGGTCTGCTGTTTCGCGGTGTCGAAGTAGGTGTTGCCGGTGACGATCGCGCCGCTGTCCTTCGCGGGGGTGATGGTGGCGATGACCCACGACGCACCGTCGGGCGAACGATAGTCGGCCGGCTGCAGCGTGGCGACGTCGTGCACCATCCGCGTTTCGGCGGCGACGGTGCTCGGCGGCAGATCGGCGGGACCGGAGACGATACTCGGCATCGACTTTCCTCGAAATCGGGTGCGCATCGCCGAGCGGCGCCGATGCGTGGCGGAGCGCGGGATTGTCTCGTTACTGTAGAACGTCGCTGCCGCAAACGGAAACCGGCCGGCGCGCGATCCGCGCTCACGCGCGCGGCGACTTCGGCTTACCATCGCGTTCTGGGCCAACGCGCAGAACACCGAACGACCATCGAACGAACATCGAACCGACGCGCAGATGACCGACACGAAAATCATCACCGAACACTGGACGTACGTTGCCGACCAATGGATCGACTGGGCCGGCAGGCCGGGCCACGACGCGTTCTGGAAGTATCGCGACGGGCTGGCCGCGTATATCGGTCGCGGAACCGGCCGCGCGCTGGAGATCGGCTGCGGCGAGGGCCGCGTGAGCCGCGAGCTGAAGGCGCTGGGCTACGACGTGACGGCGAGCGATGCGGTGCCGGCGATGCTCGACGCCGCGCGCCGCGCCGATTCCGCGCACCGCTACGCACTTGCCGATGCCGCATCGCTGCCGTTCGATCCGGCCAGCTTTGACGTCGTGATGGCGTACAACGTGCTGATGGATCTCGACGACATGCCGGCCGCGCTGCGCGAGGCGCGCCGCGTGCTGAAGCCGGGCGGGCTGCTGTTCGTGTCGCTCGTGCATCCGTTTCGCGATCGCGGCCGCTTCGCGGGGCCGCAGCCCGATGCGCCGTTCGTGCTGGACGGCACGTATTTCGGCAGCGCGCATTTCGAGGGCGTGGAAACGCGCGACGGGCTGTCGATGCACTTCGCGGGCTGGTCGCTGCCGCTTCAGGCTTACATGGATGCGCTGGAGGCGGCCGGCTTCGCGATCGTGTCGCTGCGCGAGCCGCTGCCCGACCGCGCGGATACGGACCAGCTGAAGCAGTGGTCGCGCGTGCCGCTGTTTCTGTGGATCAAGGCGCGGCCGCTCGCTTGAATCCTTGCGGCGCGGCCATGACCGCGGCCGTGCAGCGTGCTGTCCGATCAGCGCGGCAACACCTTTCGATAGATCACGAAGCCGGTTTTCTCCGCGACGGTGTCGTAGAGCCGCATCGCGGTGTGATTCGTTTCGTGCGTCTGCCAGTACACGCGCTCCGCGCGATGCGCGCGCGCGGCGTCGTACACGGCTTCGATCAACGCACGGCCCACGCCCTTGCCGCGTTCGCTGTCGAGCGTGAACAGATCCTGCAGATAACACGTCGGGCCGGCGAGCGTCGTGCTGCGGTGATACAGGAAGTGCACGAGCCCGACCAGGCGGCCGTCGCGTTCCGCGACACGCGCATGCACGGGCTCGTAGCCGTCGAAGAAGCGCGACCACGTGAGCTGCGTGATGTCGCGCGGCAGCGCGGTGTCGCCGAAGCGGCCGTAGAAGCGGTTGTAGCCGTCCCACAGCGGCAGCCAGTGGTCGAAATCGTCTTCGCGCACGGGGCGCACGGTCAGGCTGGTGTCGGTAGCGTTCATGGTGGAGAACCTGTCGAAGGGATGAAATCAAGCGTTGCCGGCGCGGCCGGAAACGGGAACAGGCATCCACGATAGAAACTTCGTGGCACCATGTGTAGACCCATGACACTTCCTCTTTCTGGAGCCACGATGGATTACGCGGTGCTGCTGTCGACCTTCGAGCGCGAAGCGGGGCCGCATGCGGTCACGCGGATGTCGCAGCAGCAGCGGCTATATACGTGTTTGCGCGACGCGATCCTGAGCGGCCGGATCGCCGAAGGCGCGCGGCTTGCCGCGTCGCGCACGCTGGCCGGCGAACTCGGCATCGCGCGCAATTCGGTGCTGTACGCGTACGAGCGGCTCGCGTCGGAAGGGTTCGTCGCCGGCACGCGGCAGGGCACGGTCGTGGCGCGGATGGGCTTGCGCGCGTCGCCGGCCGCTGCTGCGGCGCCCGCCGGCGATACGACGGTGCTGTCGCGACGTGTCGCACGCACCGAGCGCGCGACGAGCGGCCTCGACGAGTCGCTGCCGTTCATGCCGGGCGCGCCGGCCGTCGATGAATTTCCGCTCGCGCAATGGCGGCGTTGCATCGAACGCGCATGGCGCACGGCCGGGCCGGCGCAGCTCGGCTACCAGCCGGCGGAAGGCGACGCGGCGCTGCGCGATGCGATCGCCGCTTATCTGCGCGCGTCGCGCGGCGTGCGTTGCGATGCGGAGCAGGTGATCGTCACCGACGGCACGCAGGGCGCGCTCGACCTGTGCGCCCGCGCGCTGGCCGATGCGGGCGATGTCGCATGGATCGAGAACCCCGGCTATCACGGCGCGCGCAACGCGTTTCTCGCGGCCGACCTGCGGGTCGAGCCGATCGGCGTCGATGCGCAGGGGCTCGCGCCGCATCCGGACGACTGGCGCGATCGTGCGCCGAAGCTGGTCTACATCACGCCGTCGCACCAGTATCCGCTCGGCGCGGTGATGAGCCTGGAGCGGCGGCTCGCGCTTATCGCGCATGCGCGCGCGGCCGGCGCGTGGATCGTCGAAGACGACTACGACAGCGAGTTCCGCCACGACGGCACGCCGCACGCGGCCGTGCAGGGGCTCGCCGACGACGCGCCGGTGATCTACCTCGGCACCTTCAGCAAGGTGATGTTTCCGGCGCTGCGGCTCGGCTTCATGGTCGTGCCGCCCGCGCTTGCGCGGCCGCTGCGCGACGCGGCGGGCGCGCTGATGCTGCACGGCCGCGCGGTCGAGCAGCGCGCGCTCGCGGATTTCATCGACGCCGGGCATTTCACGCGGCATCTGCGCCGCATGCGCCGCGTGTATGCCGAGCGGCGCGACGCGTTGCACGACGCGCTGGCGCGGCGGCTGAGCACACGGCTGACGGTATCGGGCGGCGCGGGCGGCATGCATCTGTCCGCGCGGCTCGACGTGCCGGTGGCCGACATGGAGTTGAGCCGCGTCGCGCGCACGCACGGGCTGATCCTGCGGCCGCTGTCGTCGTTCTGCGTGCCGGGCACCGCGCACGGCTACAACGGGCTCGTGCTCGGCTACGGCGGCGTGCCGGCCGAGCGGATGGATGCGCTCGCGCGCCGGATCGGCGAGATGATCGACCGCGTGCTGGTCAGGCGGTGACGGTTGGCGCGCTGCGACGCGATTGCATCGCAGTGCCTGTCGGCTTATCCGCGCATCGGCGGATTGAGCCGCGCGAACGCGTGCTGCCGATGGCCCGGCAGTGACGGCTGACGCGCCGCGATTGCATCGCAGTGCGGCGGCGCGCTCGTCGAAATCCTGCGCGATTTCTCGCCGGGCGACATCGGCCTGCAGATCGTCTATCCGGGCGCCGGCGTGCAGCCGCGGCGCGTGCGCGCGCTGATCGACCGGTTGACGCAGGCGCTGACGACGGCTTGATCGCACACCGGTCGCGCCGCATCCGGTGCGCGCCGATGCCGGTTTCCGACGCTGTAACGTCTAATGCGATGCATCGATGGACGGCCCGGCCCGAACACGACGGCAAACGCACGAATCGCCCGCCGATCTCGTTGTCCACGCTTCGTCATTTAGCTAATATTCGAAACGTTAACCGGGGCCGGACCCATGGACGACGTCACCCGCATCAGTGCACTGGCCAACGAAAGCCGCCTGGCCGTGATGCGCTGGCTCAAGCAGCCGCGCAAGCATTTCCCGCCGCAGCCGCACGGCGACTTCGACGAACTCGGCGTGTGCTGCACCTACATCACCGAGAAGCTCGGCATCGCGCCGGCCACGACCACGCGCCACATGCGCATCCTCGCGGATGCCGGGCTCGTCCGCGCCACGCGCGTCGGCAAGTTCACGTATTACAAGCGGATCGACGATGCGCTGCATCGATTGGGCCGCGACCTCCTGCAACTCTGATCTTCACAGAGGCAATCGACATGGACGAACTCGCACTGCTGGCCGACGCCGACCGGCGCGCGCATGACTATCTCGCATCGACGAACGAACGGCGCGCGTATCCCGACGCCGCCGCGCTGGCCGGCCTCGCCGCCTTCGACGAGCCGCTGCCCGATACGGGCCGCCAGGCCGACGACGTGCTGCGCCTGCTCGACGAGCGCGGCACGCCGGCGACCGTCGCATCGAACGGCCCGAACTACTTCGGCTTCGTGATCGGCGCGACGCTGCCCGCTGCGGCCGCGGCCGAGCGGCTGATGCTCGCGTGGGACCAGTGCGCGTCGTCGTTCGCGAATTCGCCGGTGGCCGCGACGATCGAGCGGCAGGCCGCGCGCTGGGTCGTCGACGTGCTCGGGCTGCCCGAAGACAGCGCGGTCGGGTTCGGCACGAGCGCGACGGCCTGTACGCTCGTCGCGCTGGTCGCCGCGCGGCGTGCGCTGCTGGCGCGCAAGGGCTGGAACGTCGACGACGACGGCCTGATCGGCGCGCCCGAAGTGAAGGTCGTGCTCTCCGAACTCGCGCACATCACGGTGAAGAAGGCGCTGCGCGTGCTCGGTTTCGGGATGAAGCGCGTCGTCGTCGCACCGGTCGACGCGCACGGCCGGATCGATCCCGCGCAATTGCCGCCGCTCGACGACATGACGATCCTGTGCGTGCAGGCCGGCGAAGTGAACACCGGCGAGTTCGATCCGTTCGCCGCGCTGATGCCGCGCGCGAAAGCCGCCAACGCATGGGTGCACGTGGACGGCGCGTTCGGCCTGTGGGCGCGCGCATCGGCGAAGCGCGCGCTGACCGACGGCATCGACGGCGCGGACAGCTGGACGACCGACGGTCACAAATGGCTCAACACGCCGTACGACGGCGCGATGGTGATCTGCCGCGACGCGGCGGCGCTCGCGACCGCGATGAACAGCGACGCCGTCTACCTGAGCGGCGCGCAGGACGCGCAGAAGAACCTGAACCTCGAATTCTCGCGGCGCGCGCGCGGCATTCCCGTGTGGGCCGCGTTGCGCTCGCTCGGCCGTGCCGGCGTGGCGACGATGGTCGAGCGGCATTGCGCGCAGGCGTCGCGCGTCGCGGATGGGCTGCGCGCGGCCGGCTACGACGTGCTCAACCGGGTGGTGCTGAACCAGGTGCTCGTGCGCGCCGGCACCGACGACGAGACGCTCGCGATCCTGCAGGCCGCGCAGGATTCCGGCAGCGTGTGGTTCGGGCAGACCGTATGGCAGGGGCGGCCGGCATTTCGGATCAGCGTGTCGTCGTGGCGCACCGAGGACGAACACATCGACCGTCTCGTCGCGCTGCTGACGAAACTGCGCGGCGTGCACGTGGGTTGAACGGCGACGGCGCGTATGCGTTGGGCGCGGTGCTTGCGTCGTCGCGCTTGGGTTGACTACGCGCCGTCGTCATCCTTCCCCGGCACGCTCGCCGACGCCGCCTTCAGGCAGTCGATCAGATGCAGCGCGGCCGGCGTCAGCAACGCATGCCGCCGCATCACGATCGCGACGGTCAACGTCGGCAGCGGCTCGGCGAGATCGAGTGTGACGATTCCGCGCGACTTGCGCTCGACATCGGCGAGCGGCCGCGCGAACACGCCGAGCGCATCCGTCTGCGACACGAGCCCGAGCGTCGCGGCGAACGACGGACAGTGGAGCACCCGCTTCGGTATCTCGAGCCCGTACGGCGTGAAGATCGAGTGCACCAGATCGTCGCCGCGCTCCCCATAACGCGGCACGCACCATTGCGCATCTCCCAGCTCGCGCAGCGAGCGCGCCCGCGCGAGCCGATGGCGGCTTCTCGCGACGACCACGAACGCCGTGCGGAACAGTGCAATGCTCGCGAATTCGTCGGGCTCCGGCAGCGCGTTCGACAATTGATGGGTCACGATGAAATCGAGCGAACCGTCGCGCAGCCGCGCAAGATCGGTCGCGGTCAGCGCATCGTCGACGTTGACGGTCGCGCCGGGCAGCTTGCGCGTGAACGCGTCGAATGCGCGCGGCAGGATCGTGAGCGCGACGGTCGGGCTGACCGCGATCGACACCGATCCGCTGGTACCGAGCCGCAACTGCTCGATTTCGTCGTGCGTGCGCTGGATCTCCTCGACGATCAGCCGCGCGCGAATCGCGAAGGCGCTGCCGTAATCGGTCAGCGCGATGCCCTTGACGCTGCGCATCACGAGCGGCACGCCGAGCTCCGCTTCGAGCTCGCGCACGACGCTGCTGACGGCCGGTTGCGTGACGCCGAGCGCGCGGGCCGCGCCGCGGATGGTGCGGTGTTCGGCGACCGCGAGAAACGCATCGAGCTGCTTGAGCTTCATGGGGTGACAAGAGGAAGTTATCGCACGCAACGAAATCTTGGATTTTTCTTATCGGATCGAGTGTATATGCTCGGAGCTTTTGAGGAGCGGTCGCGATGATTCTCGTTAACCAGCAACGGCTGTGGGATTCGCTGATGGAGATGGCGACGATCGGCGCGACCGCGCGCGGCGGCAGCTGCCGGCTCGCGCTGAGCGGCGACGAGGTGCTCGGCCGGCAACGCTTCATCCGCTGGTGCGAGGAAGCCGGGTGTGACATCCGCATCGATCCGATCGGCAACGTGTTCGCGCGCCGGCCCGGCACGCAGCCCGACGCGCCGGCCGTGATGTGCGGCAGCCATCTCGATACGCAGCCGCTCGGCGGCCGCTTCGACGGCGTCTATGGCGTGCTCGCGGGCCTCGAAGCGATTCGCACGCTGAACGAGCATGGCGTCGTCGCGCGCCATCCGATCGACGTCGTCGCGTGGACCAATGAAGAGGGCTCGCGTTTCACGCCGGGCATGATGGGCTCGGCCGTCTATGCGGGCACGCTCGATCTCGACTACGCGCTGGGCCGGCCGTGCATGCAGACGGGCGTGCTGCTGCGCGACGAACTCGCGCGCACCGGTTTCGCCGGGCGCGAGCGCGAGCGGCAGATGCCGAAGGCCTATTTCGAAGCGCATATCGAACAAGGCCCGGTGCTGGAGAACGCCGGTATACCGATCGGCGTCGTGACCGGCGTGCAGGGCATCTACGAACTCGACGTCACGGTGACCGGCTTCGAGTCGCATGCGGGCACGACGCCAATGAGCGTGCGCAAGGACGCGATGGGCGTGGCGGCCGCGATGATCGCCGCGATCGTCGAGCATGGGCACGCGTTCGATGCCGAGGCGCGCGTGACCGTCGGCCACGTCGCGTGCCAACCGAATTCGCCGAGTACGATTCCCGGGCTCGTGCGCTTCAGCGTCGACGTGCGCCATCCGTCGCAGCCGGCGCTGCAGCGGCTCGTCGCCGATATCGACGCGATCTGCCGCGAGCGGATTCCGCTGCGCGGCACGCAGGTCGACGTGCACACCATCGCCGAATACGAGCCGGTGGTGTTCGATGCCGACTGCGTCGCGCGCGTGCGGCACGCGACGGTCGCCGCCGGCTATCCGTATCTCGAGATGTGCAGCGGCGCGGGGCACGATGCGGTGAACCTGTCGTACGTTGCGCCGAGCGCGATGGTGTTCGTCCCGTGCAAAGCCGGCCTGAGCCACAACGAGGCCGAGGATGCCGATCCGCAGCATCTCGCGCAAGGCGCGTCGGTGCTCGCGAACCTGCTGGCCGATTGCGCGCGGTAGCGGTGCGCTCGGGCGTGCATGTGTGCCTTTCTCGTCTGCGTGAAAATGTCGGACAATGGCGCTGCGTATGCGCCGTGCCCGCGCGGGCGGCGCGTTCAACCGCTGCATTCACGCTGACGAGATCCCCATGTCCACGACACCTCCCCGGGAACTGCTGAAAGCCGCCGACATCGCGAAGATGGAGCCGACGCGCGCGGTGCATTCGCTGAATCCCAACGCTGTTCGCCTCAAAAGACAGCTCAGCGACCTGACCGGTCTCACGCAGATCGGCGCCCATCTGCTCACGCTGATGCCGGGCAGCGAATCGTCCGAGTATCACCGTCACCTGTACGAAGAGGAATGCGCGTACGTGCTGTCCGGCACGGGCGCCGTCACGATCGGCGAGCGCCGTCACGACATCGGCGCGGGCGACTTCCTCGGCTTCCCGCGCGGCGGCGAAGCGCACGTGCTCGAGAACACCGGCGATGCGCCGCTCGAACTGCTGATCATGGGCCAGCGTCTCGAACACGACGTGTGCGAATACCCGCGAATCGGCAAGCGGCTGCATATCGCCGGCGAGCTCGAAGATTTCGTCGAGTTGCCTGCGCGGTCTTGAGCGCGCATTCGGTTTCTTGCGCTCTCGCTTGCTCGTTCGCATCGTTTGCGTCGTTTGCTCGCCGGGCGCGTATCGCTTCCGGCGCGATCCGTTCCGTGCGATCCGGACGGCAGTGGCCGTCATGTTCGCTCTCGGTCGCGGCGTCGCGCTTATGATGCGGGAACGCCACTGACAGGATTTCACGCCATGGACGCGCCGCATCCGCCGATGAACGCCCCGATTTCCGAAACGGAAGCTGAAACCGAAACCGTCGCCGAGCCGCGCGCGTCGCGCGTGCAGCGGCCCGTCGCGCTCGTCACCGGATCGACATCGGGGATCGGCGCGGCCATCGCCCGGCGCCTGGCGGCGGACGGTTACGCGGTGATCCTGCATTCGCGCAGTTCCGCCGACACGGGCCGCGCGATGGCGCGCGAACTCGGCGCAGCCTACGTGCAGGCCGATCTCGCGGACGATGCGGCGCGCGTGCGGCTGATCCGCGATGCGCTCGCGGTGCACGGTCGCCTCGACGTGCTCGTGAACAATGCGGGCGCGAGCCGCGTGATTCCGCACGACGATCTTGCCGCCGCGACGCCGGAGGTATGGCGCGAGATGCACGAGATCAACGTGATCGCGCCGTTCCGGCTCGTCGCCGAAGCGCAGCCCGCGCTCCTCGAGGCGGCGTCGAGCGGGCGTGCCGGGTGCGTCGTGAACGTCAGCTCGCATGCGGGCGTGCGGCCGAAGGGCGCGTCGATTCCGTATGCGGCGGCCAAGGCCGCGCTCAATCACACGACCCGCTTGCTGGCGCGCACGCTCGCGCCGGCGATTCGCGTCAATGCGGTCGCGCCGGGGCTCGTCGATACGCCGCTGACTGCCGACTGGACCGAAGCGCAGCAACTGTGGCGCGAGCGCGCGCCGATGCGCCGCGCGGCGACGCCGGACGATGTCGCGCAGACGGTTGCGATGCTCGTCGCGTCCGATTACGTGACGGGCGAGATCGTGATGCTCGATGGGGGGATGAACCTGACGTGACGGAGGGTGCTTGCGGGGACGGTGTGGATCGAGGCGGTTGAGGCGACGCGGCGGCCGCGTGCCCGCGTCGCCCGCCGGCGGCGAAGCCGCCTGGCGGCTTCACCGATCCCGGCTTCACCGATCCCGACGTCAGCCGAGATTCGCCCGCAGCCGCGCAAGCGCGTGGTCGTGCGTGCGTTCGAACTTCAGCGGCGTGACTGCGATATAGCCTTCGCCGAGCGCGACCGTTTCGGAATTCGCATCGTCGTCGCGCGGCCTGCGGGCCAGCTTCAGCCAGTGGTATTCGATGTCGCGCGGGTCGCGCCCCGACACGATCTCGACGCCCTGCAGCGTGCCGGCGCCCTGGTTCGTCACCTTCAGGCCGCGCACGTCGTCGGCCGGCCGCGGCGGGAAATTCACGTTCAGGCACGCGTCGCTGTCCCAGCCGGCCGCGACGAGCCGGCGAATCACGTCCGGCGCATGCGTGAGCGCCGTATTCCACGGCACCGCGTTGCGGTCGCTGAACGCCTGGCTCAGCGCGATCGCCGGCACGCCGACCAGCATGCTCGTCATCGCGGCGCCGACCGTGCCCGAGAACACCGTTTCGGTACCGAGGTTCCCACCGCGATTCACGCCGGACAGCACGAAGTCGGGCCGCGCGTCCTTCATCAGGTGGCTGACCGCGATCGCGACGCAATCGCCCGGCGTGCCGCGCACCGCGAAGCGGCGCTCGCCCTTGCGATGCACGCGCAGCGGCTCGTGCAGGCTCAGCGAATGCGACGTGCCGCTCTGGTCCTCCGCCGGCGCGACGATCCAGACTTCGCGCGCCAGTTGCGTGGCGACTTGTTCGAGCACTTCAAGGCCGGGGGCGTCGAATCCGTCGTCGTTGGTGAGCAGGACGCGGTCGAACAGCGGGCGGGTTTCTTGCATCGGGATGATCCTCGCAGGTAGGCAATGAGACGGGAACGGCATCGCAGGTACATCCGCAAGGCTAGCATCCCGTCGCACCGCGTGTCGTGTCGAGCAGGGCCGCACGGGGCGTGCGGACGCGAAAACGGGCGCATCGCGCGTCCGTTCCCGGATTCGAAAGCCGCCCGTGCGGCCGGTCGGAAGCGCGTTTTGCGCGCTACCCGAGCAGATGCCGCAGCAGGCCGGCCGACGCGACGCCGACGATCACGGTCGGCAGGATCGACAGGCGCGTCGCCGCGAGCAGCGTGACGGCGAGCGCGAGCAGGTCGGCCGGGCGCGTCGACACGAAGGCCGGCGCGATCACCGAGATCAGCACGCAGCCCGGCACGTTCTCCATCACCGACGCCATCCGCGGGCTCAGCGTGCGGTTGCGCAGCAGCACGTAGCCGAGCACGCGCGACAGGTAGGTCGTCGACGCCATCAGCACGATGGTCGCCACCGTCGCGAAATCAGGCAGCATCGCGCGGCTCCCACAGCAGCGCGGCGATCAGGCCCGCGCATGCGCCGGCCGCGACGTACCACGCGCCGGGCACGGCCAGATGCGTGGCCGCCGCGACGACGAGGCTCACGAACCACGGACGGCTCGCGCGCATGCCTTTCCACATCCCGCGCAGCAGCACCAGAAACACGGCCGTGAACGCCATGTCGAAGCCGTACTGCTCGACGTTGCCGATCGTCGGGCCGACCGCGGCGCCGAGCGTCGTCATCGAGATCCACGTCAGGTAGAGCCCGGAACACACGCCCGCGTAATACGGCACGCTGATATGCGTGGCCGAGCGCGAGCGCGCGTCGGCGAGCGACATCGCCCAGCTCTCGTCGCACATGAAGAACAACGCGGCGAACGCGCGGCGGCGCGGCAGGCGCCGGATGTACGGCTCGAACGCCGCACCCATCAGGATGTGGCGCGAATTCACGAGGAATGACATCGCGACGATCAGCGCGATGTGCGGCGGCGACGTCCACAGGTGGATCGCCGCGAATTCGGAGCCGCCGCCGAAGTTCAGGCCCGTCATCATCGGCACCTCGAACAGGCTCAGCCCTTTTTGCGCGGCCTGCGCGCCCAGCACCAGCGCGAACGGCACGAAACCCAGCATGACGGGCAGCGCCGCGCGCAATCCGCGACCCATCTCGGCGACATAGGCGGGCTTGTCGCGAAGCCCGGACGACGTTGAAACGCTACTGCTCATTACTCCTCCTTCGGGGGACGAGGATTGTCTGCTTTTTTGACTCGAATCGGGTTGCGTTGTGGCCAGATATTCCTGAGAATTTGGCATTCAACGTGTGATTCGAGATTTTTTTGGAATTGGGTGCCAATGAAGCTTGACGCTATCGACCGCCGGATCCTGAGCGCGCTCCAGCGCGACGGCCGCATGCAGAACGTGGAACTCGCGCACGAGGTCGGGCTGTCGCCGTCGCCGTGCCTGCGCCGTGTGCGGCTGCTCGAGGAAGCGGGCGTGATCGAGAAATACGTGGCCGTGCTGAACCCGGCGAAGGTGGGCAAGGGGCTGACGATCTTCACGCGCGTCTGGCTCAAGGGGCAGGACGCGGGAACCGTGAACCGCTTCGCGGAGGCCGTCCAGCAGATGCCGGAAGTCGTCGAATGCCATCTGATGGCCGGCGACTGCGATTTCCTGCTGCGCGTGGTGGCGGCCGACATCGACGACTATCGGCGCTTCCAGATGGAATACCTGACGCGCATTCCGGGCGTGCTCAGCGTGAAGACCGACATCCCGATGCAGAAGATCAAGCTCACGTCGGCGCTGCCGACGTAACGCGATGCGGGCGGATGGCGACGGCGGCGACAAAGGTCATCGGCCGGTGACAATCCCCCGATAAACTCGCGAAACAAGCCGCTTCGCCGCACGCCGGATGCATCGCTGTCCGGCGTCGCGCGAGCAAGCAACTAACGGTCATCCGCGTAGCGATCGGGCGGGCGCGATGCGCGACGTTCTTCGCAGGTCGCTGCGTTTTTTCGTCGGGTCGCGCATGCAGCCATTCAACAATCCGTGGAATTCGCTGGAAATCGTCAAGCTCGTGCTCGGCGTGCTGACGCCGTTGTCGGTCGCGTGTCTCGGCTGGCTCGTCGCGCGCCGGCTGAAGCGGCTCGAGCTCGTGCAGTGGACCAACCAGCGGCTGATCGAGAAGCGGCTCACGCTGTACGACACGGTCGCGCCGCAGCTCAATGCGCTGCTGTGCTTCTACACGTGGATCGGCTACTGGAAGGACATCTCGCCGGACGACGTGATCCGCGCGAAGCGCGAGCTCGATCGCACGTTTCACATCTATCGCTACCTGTTCGACGACGACGTGTACGACGCGTATCACACGTTCATCCACGCGTTGTTCGAGATGCATACGGGGCCGGGGCGCGATGCGCGGATCCGTTCGCTGATCCAGGCGCCGGACGGCGACCGCCGCGTGCACGGCACTTATGAATGGAAGCCGGCATGGGTCGAGCGTTTCTCGACCGCGAACGTGACCGACAAGGCCGACGTGGTGGAGCACTACACGCGGTTGATGGAGCGGCTGCGCGTCGCGCTCGGCGCGAATCGCTGAACGCTGCTTGCTCGTTGGTCGTTGCTCGCTACTTGTTGCCCGTTGCTTGTTGTCTGTTGCTGTCGCGCGCCGGTATCGGAATCCGCTACGCGGCGACGCGAATTGCCGGCCGGGTGCGGTGATTCAAGCGAACGAGATCACGAGTTTCTTGCCACAGGCTGCCGCGTACTTGCGCAACGTATCGATGGACGGTGAATGCTGACCCGTTGCGAGCGCGCGCTCGAGGCGCGTGACCGCCGGTGCCTTGGTGCCCATGCGCTCGGCGACATCGGCTTGCGACAGCCCGGCGTCGCGCCGCGCAGCGAGCATCGCGTCGAGCAGTGCGAGGTCTTCGCGGTTCAGCCGTTCGTATTCGGCGCGCACCTCGGGGTCGGACAGCGCGCGCTCGCGCAGTTCCTTATACGTTGCCATCTTGAACCTCCTTGAGTCGGCGGCGCGCGGTTTCCAGTTCTTTCCGGGGCGTCTTTTGCGTCTTCTTCACGAAACAATGAAGCATGACGATACGCCGGTCGACGATCGCGCAGTAGAACACTCGCGCGATGCCTGCTGCGCCCTTGAGCCGCATTTCGTACAGCCCGTTGCCCATCGACTGCGTGTGCGGCTCGCCGAGGTTCGGGCCGTACTGCTCCATGCGGTCAGCGAGCGCGAAAAAACGGGCGAGCAGCGTCTTCGGTAACGTGAGGACTCCCGTCTCGACGCGCGCATTGAAGAACTGAATCTCATACGCGGTAGGCATCATAGTAACAAATATGTTATGTCGACACAAGCACGATTCCTGGCCGCGGCGGCGAATGCAGGCGGCCGGTCGCGTTCGCGACGTCAGGAGTCGCTTTGGGGGGACTCGACTAAAAGCGGAAGGCCCGGCCGGATTCGGGGTGGGCCGAAGCGCGCGCGGCGCGCCGCGGTATCACTGCGGACTGCGCCCGTTGAAAGAACTGCCGGAGGCGATTGCGGCGGTCGACAGCGTCAGTTCCGCCCGGCCACCGCGAGCCGCGCGGCCAACCCCACGAACACCGTGCCGAGCAGATACTGCGGCAGCTTGGACGGCCGCCGGCGCGCGCCGAGCCGCTGGCTCAGCCGGCTCGCGGACAGAATCACCGCGCCGTTGACGACGATCCCGATCAGGTTGAGCACCGTCGCGAGCACGAGAATCTGCACGGCGATCGACCCGTGCTCAGGCTGCACGAACTGTGGGAACAGCGCGAGCACGAACAACGCCATCTTCGGATTCAGCAGGTTCGTTGTCAGGCCCTGACGGAAAATCGCGACGGTCGAGTGGCGACGTTGCGACGCAATGGGCGACAGTGCCGTCGCATCGGAGCGGAAAGTCTTCCATGCGAGATACAGCAGATAGGCGGCGCCCGCGAAGCGCACGGCGTCATAGGCGATCGGCACCGCGACGAAGAGCTGCGACAGCCCGAGCGCGGCCGCGAGCGCGTGGCAGTACGTGCCGGCCTGGATGCCGGCGAGCGTGGCGAATCCCGCACGGCGGCCCTGGCTCACGCTGCGCGACGCGATCAGCAGCATGTCGGGGCCCGGTGTGGCGGTCAGCGCGAGACACGCGCCGGAGAAGAGCGCGAGCGTGGAGAGGTCGATCATCGGCGTCCCTTTGGGCTGGAGAGGCGTGAAAGGGAGGCCAGTTTAGGAGCGGCGGCAGCGAGGGTCAATCGACCGAACGGCAGATGGTTCGACGCTTTGGAGCGGCGGGTGGCCGATGGATTCGGCTGATCGCCGAGACGACGCCCGCGCGACGCCCGACGCCCGACGCCCGAGGCGCGAGGCACGACGCCCGAGGCACGGCGCCCGAGGCACGGCGCCCGACGCCCGCACCGCGCCGGCACGACGACGCCCGCCCGCGCCGGCTACTGCTTCCGGCACGCCACCTGATAATCGATCACGGTATTCGCGGACGGCGTGTCCGGCTCGCCGCCGACCGTCGTCACACCAAGCACGCCGGCCGCGCTTCGATACCGCAACGCGCAATACCCCATGCCGGTGCCCGAACATGCTTCGGCTTCGATGATCCCGTGTTTCGCGAGCGTCGCCGCGCCGTCCATCGGGTCCGGCTTCTCATGCGGACGCAGCGGCTGCCAGCCATGCGAGATCAGGATCTTGCGCGCCGCGTCGAGCGGCTTCCCGTAGACGTTCGGCACGACCGCCCGCCCGTGGCAGTACGTGCGTTCGGCGGCGACCGCGGTCAGCCGCAAGCCGCCGTTCTCTTCGCGCAGTTCGCCGACGGGCGGCGCAGGGCCGTCGCCGCCCCAGACCAGCAGTGCGCCGCTTTCGAGCTGATCGACCGGGCCGAGTTGCCAGCGGGCCGCACGGGCCGTGTAGCCGAGCGCGACGAGCGCCGTGCCGTCGAACACGCCGATGTTGGCGTTGCGCGCATGACAGATCGCGCTCGTGCCGGCCTGGAAGCCGCTCGCGAACGTGACGACCGTGTAGCGGCCGAGCGGTGCTTCGGACGTCACGAGCCAGCCGCGCTTCGCGACGTCGCGGCCGGCCGCGGTGGCGGCCTTCACGCGATATCGCCCGCAAAATTCGTCGAGCGAGCCATTCTCCGGCGAGCGCGGCAGCGCGCCGAGCGGGACCAACGACGCGCCCGCGATATCGGACGCCGTCCGCAGCGTATCGGCCGCTGCCGCGCCGCCGGCGGCAATGCACGCGAGCGCCGCGATCGATACGATGCGGCGGGCAAACAGCCGGGCAAGAATACGGGGCACGTGATCTCCGGGAAAAGAGGGCCGACGCGACGATCGCGGGTTTCACGAATGCACGCGCGCCGCAGTGCGGCCCGTCGCGGTGCGACTCAGCCGTTCGCGACCACGTCGATCCGCAGCGCTTCGCCGCCGTCGACGATCGCCAGCAGTCGATCGACGTTCGGGTGCGCGCCGGGGCGATTGCGAGCGTCGGCGGTATGTTCCGCGAACACGGCGAGGCCATGCTCGGCCGCCTTCGCGTCGAGCGTGCCGAACGCCTGCTTCAGATAGTTGTACACCGCGAGCGAGCCTTGCTTGCCCGGCTGGTTCTCGATGCTGGCGACCACGTCGCCGTTGGCGCCGACGAGATCGATGCGCGCGATGCCGTCGATGGCCGGCAGTTGCGCGAGGTTGTCCTTGAATACTTGGGTCGGTTGAATCACTGGAAACACTCCGTCGGTTCGGTCATGGGCCAATCAGCTTGGCCGGCCGTATCTTATCCGATGGCGTCGCGGGCCGTGCCGTGCAGCGTTGCGCGGCACGGCCCGACGGTCCGGTTCGTGTCGGCCCATGTCGGCCCGTGTCGGCGCGCATCGGCGTGAATTCATGTGACGATTGTTCGGGCGCGGCGGCGGGAGCGAATCTTGCACAACGTGTGATCATGAAATACCGTAGACGACGACAGTCGTGAACAAGGTCGAACTCCTGAATAAATATCGAAAGAGGCGAAGTGCGCAGTCGATGCGGGTGCAGCGCCCCGGGTCGCGCGCGCCGCACCCGCAGCGATTCATCACGAATAACCGGTCGAACACGCGAGGCCAGCGAAATCGAACCGGACCGTCGGGGGACACGGAGACTTGCGATGACACTCGCGGACGATGCGACCGTACTGGAGCGCTTTATTAATTGGGAGCGCGAGCGTCGCTACGACGCGTATCTGACACAGCCCGGACCCGGCGAGTCGGCCGTCGATTACACCTGGGGCGAGGTCGGCGACCAGGCGCGTCGCGCGGCCATGTATCTGCTGTCTCTGGGCTTGCCGAAGGGCAGCCGTATCGCGCTGCTGGGCCGCAACAGCGCGCACTGGATCATCGCGGATCTGGCCATCATGATGGCCGGCATGGTCAGCGTGCCGCTGTATCCGGCATTCAGCGCCGAGTCGGTGCGCTACGTGCTGAGGCACAGCGACGCGAGGCTGCTGCTGCTCGGCAAGCTCGACGGCATCAACGACAACTGGACGCACATTCGCGAGAGCCTGCCGCCCGATTTGCCGCAGGTGGCGCTGCCGTTGTCGCCGCGTCGGGACATCCTTCAATGGCGCGACATGCTGATCACGCATGCGCCGCTCGCCGACGTGCCGTTGCCGGCACTCGACGATCCGGTGACGATCATCTATACGTCGGGCACCACCGGGCAGCCGAAAGGCGTGGTGCTGTCGCACCGCAGTTTCGTGGGCGCGTATCTCGCGATGCTGCGCAGCGGACACTGGGATACGCGGCCCACCGCGCGCGGCTTTTCGTATCTGCCGCTTGCGCATGCGGCCGAGCGCGCGGCGGTCGAAGTCGCGTCGCTCGCGTTCGGCTATCGCGTGTTCTTCGCCGACTCGCTGGCGACGTTCGTCGACGATCTCAAGCGCGCGCGCCCGACCATCTTCTTCTCGGTGCCGCGGCTATGGACGAAGTTCCATCTCGGCGTCAACGACAAGATCCCGCCGGCCACGCAGCGCTGGCTGTTCGCGGTGCCGGTGCTCGGGCGGATCGTCAAGCGCAAGATCCTGCGCGAACTCGGTCTCGATCAGGTCCGTCTCGCGTTTACGTCGTCCGCGCCGCTGCCGGACAGCCTGATGCGCTGGTATCGCGATCTCGGCCTCGAACTGATCGACGTCTACGGAATGACCGAGAACTTCGCGATCTCGCATACCAATCTGCCGGGTTGCCCGCGCGTGGGTACCGTCGGCCGGCCGCAGGTCGGCGTGGCTGCCCGCATCGGCGCCGGCGGCGAGATCGAAGTGAAATGTCCGACCCAGATGCTGGGGTACTACAAGGACCCCGAGCTCACCGCGCGGCAGATGACGGCGGACGGCTATTTCCGGACCGGCGATTGCGGCGAAATCGACGCAGAGGGCTTTCTGCGGATCACGGGGCGCATCAAGGATGCGTTCAAGACGCTCAAGGGCGAATACGTCGCGCCCGCGCCCATCGAGCAATGGCTCGCGACGCATCCGCTGCTCGAGGCCGTGTGCGTCGCGGGTGCGGGGCTGGCCATGCCGTTCGCGCTGCTGATGCCATCGGCCGACACGCGCATCGCGATGGCGGCCGGCCGGCTCGACCGGGCGACGTTGACGCGCGAGTTCGCCGCGCTGCGCGAGCGCGTCAATGCCGACGCGTCCGCGCACGAGCGGCTGCAGTTCGTCGTCGTCGTCAATGACACATGGACGGCCGAGAATGCGTTGCTGACGCCGACGCTGAAGATCCGGCGCAGCGCGATCGAGGCGCGTTATGCGCCGCGTGCGGACGGATGGGCCGCGCTCGGGCAGCCGGTCGTCTGGGAAAGCTAGCGGTCGCGCACGCGATGATCCGGACTGCGATACACGCACCGGGACGGCACGCCGCGCCCGTCGATTGCTGGCCGACCGCCGCACTCATTCGACCGGCGCGGCGCGCGCTGGGTGGCCCGCACTCGCCGGCACTCACACGCACGTACGCACCCGCGTCGGCAACGGCATCTGCACAGGCACAGGCACCGGCACCGGCACAGGCACCCGCAGCATCGGCATCGCCCGCACTTTTCCGCTAGAGTAAGAAATCACCGGTCGCGCAAGCAGCCCGCACGGGTTGCGCCGCGGCCACTCCGCCATTGCATACGAGGGCCCGATGGACATTGAGCAACGCTACACCGCCAACGCACCGACACGTGCGGAAGTCGACGCACTGGCCGGTGCCACCGTCATCGAATTCGGCGCGAACTGGTGCGGCATCTGCGCGGCCGCGCAGCCGGCGATCGTCACGTCGTTGTCCGCGCATCCCGCCGTGCGCCATCTGAAGATCGAGGACGGCCCCGGCCGTCCGCTCGGCCGTTCGTTCGGCGTGAAGCTGTGGCCGACGCTGGTGTTCCTGCGCGACGGGGTGGAAGTCGCGCGCGTGGTGCGCCCGGCCAATGCGAAGCAGATCGAAGCCGACGGCTTCGCGGCGCTCGCCTGAGGTCGCGATCATGCAACAGGCCATCACGCACGTCGGCGTCGATACACGCGGCAGCGGCCTCGTCGAGTTCACGGCGCAGGTGCGGGCATTCGTCGACCAGCAGACGATCCGCACCGGCTTGCTGACCGTGTTCTGCCGCCATACGTCCGCGTCGCTGCTGATCCAGGAGAATGCCGATCCGTCGGTGCAGCGCGATCTCGAACGCTACTTCGCAACGCTCGCGCCCGAGGACGAGACGCGCTACGAGCACGACACCGAGGGCGCCGACGACATGCCCGCGCATCTGCGCACGGCGCTCACGCAGGTGCAGCTGTCGATCCCGGTCGAACATGGGCGCATGGTGCTCGGCACCTGGCAGGGCATCTACCTGTTCGAGCATCGTCGCGCGCCGCATCGGCGCGACATCGTGCTGCATCTGATCGGCGAGTAGGCGGGCGCAGAAGGGGGCGCAGAAGCGGGCGCGGCCGACGCCCCATGCGGCCATGCCCGCGTCGTTCAGGCGAACAGCTGCTCGACGAGCGCGCCGAGTTCGCTCAGGTGCACCGGCTTCGGCAGGAATGCGTCGAACACGCGCCGGTTCTGGCTCAGCGCGGCCGATTCGTATGCGCTGACGCCGAGCAGTGACGGGAGCCGCCCGTCGTCGTCCGGCTGCGCGACCGTCCGGATCCGCTGCGCGACTTCGAAGCCGCTCAGGTCCGGCAGTTCGAGATCGAGCACCACGAGATCGTAGTGTCCTTCGCCGAAGCGCGCGATGCCTTCGTGCCCGGTGCCGCACAGATCGGCGTCGACGCCCAGCGCGGACAGCATCGCGCCGAGCGTCTCGCGCGCGTTGTCGTTGTCGTCGACGACGAGCGCGCGCCGATTGCGATGCGTGGCGAGCGCGGCCCGTGCGGGCGCGTCGCCGGCCGTTTCGGCGGCGTCGGGCGCATCGGGCGTATCGGCGGGCAGCGTCACGACGAACTCGCTGCCTTCGCCGACGACACTGCGCACGTCCACATGCCCGCGCAGCGTCGTCACGATCTCGCGCACGACGGCGAGCCCCATGCCGATCCCGTCCACATGCAGGCCGACCGCGTCGTTCGCGCGATAGAACGGCTCGAAGATTTTCGGCAGATGCTGCTTCGCGATGCCGGCGCCGGTGTCGCGCACGACAAGCTTCAGTTGCCGCCCGGCCGGCGCATCGGCGAGCGCGATCGATACGTGGACCGTTCCGTCGACGGTGTACTTGACCGAATTCTCGATCAGGTTCGACAGCACCTGCCGCAACAGCTTGCGATCGGAGCGGATCGCGAGCTCATGCGGCGCGACTTGCTGCACGACCTCGATCCGCTTGGCCGCGATCTTCTTGCGCAGCGGGTCGAGTACCTCGGCGAGCAGCGACGCCATCACGACCGTTTCCGATTCGGCGAGGCGCTTGGTCGAGCGCAGCTTGATGTAGTCGGTCAGGTCCTTGACCAGCGCTTCGAGCGACGACGCGGAGTTCTGCAGCCGCCGGATCGTCTTCAGGTTCGCGTCGGACTGCGGCCGCGCGAGCAGGATCTCGATCGACCCGCAGATCGCCTGCAGCGGCGTGCGCAGTTCGTGACTGACCATCCCGAGGAACGCATTCTTCGCCTCGATCATCTCGAACGCGCGATCGGACGCCTTGCGTTCCGCGTCGAGCGCGGCGTCCTGCCGCTCGAGCAGGTCGTCGCGCGTACGCATCGTATAGAACAACAGCAGGAACAGCGCGCACAGGATCACGCCGAGAATGATGCCGAGCGCCAGTATCGCCTGCTGCTTCTCCTTCAGCTGATGGAACGTGAAGTCGCGCTGCGACATCTCGATCGCGCGGAAATAGTTCGCGAGGCCGTTGACCTTCGGCCAGTACCCGTTGACCTCGTCGATCACGCGCGGCGCATCGCGCGGTGCCGTCCGCAGCAGCGGCACGTCGTGCTTCAGGTGCGTCATGAATTTGCCGAGCACCGCGATTTCGTCGCGTGCCCGCGGGATCCGCAGCCAGTATTCGGACACCTCGGACGGCCGCTGCAGGAACCCGAACGACACCGACAGGCTGTCGAGCTGCATCTGCACGTGATCGAAGTCGTCGTCGACGTGCGTCGCGTAGAGAATCAGCTGGCGGTCGAAGCGCGTATAGACGTTCCGGTATTGCGCGGCGGTCCAGAACACGCCTTCGCGCGGCCCTTCGAGCACCCCCTCGTTGACCGATGTCGCGAGCAGGTCCGACAGCAGGAACGCCCACGCCGCGAATCCCGCGATCCACAGCGTTCCCAGAACCACGATGAGTTTGTGGTTCTTCCATCGTCCGCGCGTCAGCCTCATTTCGCGCGCTTACTTCACGGTCAGGCCGATGATCTGCCACGCGAACTTCGCTTCGCCGAGCGGCGTCTTCAGCTGGTCGGGATACTGGTCGCGCGGATACATGACCCACAGCGGCCCGTAGTTGTCGTTGTCGAGCACCTTGCCGTTCATCGTGCGCGCGAGGATCACGCCGTACTTGTCGGCGTCCGAGACCGGGATCGTGAACGTGTATTCGTCGATGCAGCGGAATTCGATCTCCGTGCCGTGCGCGTCGACCGTCTTCAGCACGTCGGACAGCCTCGGGCCGGTGAAGGTCGCCGTCGGCGTCCAGCTCGTCGACGTGACGATCTTGTGCTGCGGCAGCGCCATCAGCGCCTGCTCGGAAAAGACGAACGTCGCTTTGTCGGGCTGATTGCTGCGGCCGATGTTGCCGCTGACGGTGAACGTGAAGGATGCGGCCCAGCTCGCGGCGGCCATGCCGAGCAGGGCTGCCGCGGCCACGCTCTTCATCCACATCGTCGAAATGCGCATGTGTTTTCCTCGTAGGCGTAATGGTGGATTTTCGTCGGGGCGTCAGCTCGCCGCGGAGGCGGCCGGCAGCGCGATCTTCAGTTCGCGCGCCACTTCGGCGAACAGGATCGGCAGGCGCACGGGCTTTTCCTCGCAGCGCGCGTTGTAGTGCGACACGATGTGCGCGATCTCGTCCTCGCTCGCTTCGCCGGTCGAGATCTTGCCGGTGAGCAGGAAGATCGGCGCGCCGCCGTTCTCGCTCGAGCGGATGCCGCGCACGAGATCGCCGGCCGTCTGGTCGCCGAGCATCCAGTCGAGGATGTAGCCGTCGAAATCCTCGAACTCCAGCGCCTTGCGGAACGATGCGCCGTCATAGTACGGGATCGCGTTCACGCCTTTTTCGACGAAGTATTCGCACAGGGTTTCGGCGACGTCCTGCGAATCGTCGACCACCGCGATGCGCGCCGCATACACGTTCGGCTGGCTCGAGCGCAGCTCGACGACGTCGACCGGATACGTGCGGCCTTCGCGCGCGTGCTGGCGTTCGGTGACGATCCATTCGCCGTCCGACTGCAGCGCGACGAAATCCGTGTCGATCTGGCTGCTGGCCTTCGACGAGATCGCCGCGCGGCAGCGAAAGCGGCGCGACTCGATCACGAGCGTCGCGTCGATCATCTCGGCGGCGGCCGGCTGCGTGCCCTTGTCGTCGAGCAGGATCGCGGGCGGCACGCCGAAGTGCGTCGCGATGTCCTGCAACTGCGACAGGTTCCACGGGATCAGGCCTTTCATCTTGCGCGTGACGACCGAGAAACTCAGGCCGAGCACGTTCGCGATCGTCGTGTTGTGGCTGCGCGGCGGAATGCCGTTGCGCGTCAGCAGATCGCGCACCTTGGTGGCGGTAATGAGATCGACGTTGGCCTGCTCGCTATTGGACATCTTGATGGGGTCTCCCGGGTTTCAGCGACGAAGAGCATATTCAAAAGTGACGCGATACGCAAACTTTGAAATCGCAATTGACCTTGACATGCCATATTTCTCCATTATTATTGCTCACCACGTCACTATTGTTTGTCGCGTCAGGTTTGCGGACCGACGTCGACATCAGTCGGCCCAGCGAAAAGCGGCTGCAACGAAGTGATCGAGCGATACGAAGAGAGCCTGAGAGAGCCCTGGACTGCGTGTCGGCGTGGGCGAATTGTATTCGCCTCGCCGCACGCAAACCGGCTTCGAGACGCTCGTCAACAGCGAAGGCGCAAAGGGCTATCGCCATCCGGGTGACTTCTACCACGACCCGGCCAACGGCAGGATGCGCGCGATCTTCGTGAACGCCGGCCCGGCGCGGACGTGCACGTATCGACTGCATCGCCGCCGACAGACCGGCCGAGCTGCCTCAGCCAAGCCAACGGCGAAGGCGCGAACGCGCACCGCCACGACACCTGCGCGATCGGGAGCACCATTCGCGGAGTGCAGTCTTTCCGCTATCGTCGTGAGCAGCAATACTGCCTGCCCGGGCAGCGCCACATCTTGCATCCCGATGAAGTTCACGATGGCAAGGCCGCAACGGATCTTGGTTTTGCCTATCGCATTGCATACATCGACCCCTCGCTCATTCAGCGCGCATTGGGCGGTCAAGCGCTACCTTTTGCTCGCGTCCCCGTGGTCGGCATCTCTCGCTTGCCTGAGGAAATAATCAACAGGCTGATGAATATTGATGAGAAGTTCGACGAATTATCGAGCGCCGAATTTATTGTCGCCGTTGCCGATTTTCTTGGCGAAGCTTGCATAAGTGAGGCGACGCGCGCACGGCACTCAATCCACTCGCGCCGAGCCGAGCGTGGGCTGCTGGCGCAACGGCAATGGCAGCGCGCGGGCCGCTCCTGTCCTGACGCCGCCGCGCATGTCGAATCGGGTGCTCCGGCTGCATCGCCCCGTTCGTCGCTCCACCTTGTGCCCGGGGCATTTCGTTTCATGCGCGGCTGCGGCGCTCCGGCGAAGCGACTTGTCCGTTCGGACAGCCGCATGAGTCAAGATTTCGAGGCCAACGTTCGTTCGAGTTCAAAACAATAATTCAGACCAATCGGACATGTACTAAAAGGATAGTGCGTGCCTGATTTTCGCAGTGTCGTTTGGCATGATCGGATCTCACTATCCCGAGTGTTTCCATCGTGACGACCGTTCCGGCAGGGAATCTGCCGCATGTCCGTCCGCCGGGCGCCGTCACGCCGAGCCATGCCATACAGCACGCTTCAGTCCATTCGCCGCTACCAGAGCATCTCGATGTTCGGGGGCGGCATCGTCGTCACGATCCTGATCCTGATCGCCTGCGGGCTCGGGATCACGTCGATCGTCTACGGCTACCTGGACGGCGAGCGGCGCAATTTCCTGAACGGTGTCGAGGAAGCCGTCGACGAGGTGCAGATGGCCGAGACGTCGTTCCGGAACGGCGTCACGAATACGCAACTCATCTGGCGCGAGATCGGCCCGGCACCGGCGGACATCGTCAACACGTTCTTCGCCAACGGCCAGCAACTCGCGATCAAGCCGTATCCGTCGCTCGTGGTCGGCGTGCCGGGGCAAACCGCGCAGCGCGACGAGGTCGCGCGCTATCTCGCGCTGTCGTTCCTGCTGTCGCGCATCGGCGCGGCGAGTTCGATCAATCGCGGGCGCACGCTCGAGGGTTACCACTACAGCACGCGCACTGCGATGTTCGGTTTCGTCCCGCATCTGGCGCGCGACAATCCGGCGCTCGCGTCGGCCGAGGCGCGCGCGCATGTCCTCGCGGCGCTGCGCATCGAATTCGACGGCCCGCCGCCGAGCGACGGGCGGCCGAACGTCCGCTGGCTGCCGCCCTATATCAATCCCGTCACCGGGCAGGTGCGCATCCGCGTTGCCGCCGAGGCGCGCGCCGGCGGCGAGCCGTTCGCGGTGCTGGTTACCGAATACGCGCCTGAATATCTGCTGTCGTGGCTGGCCGGGCGGGCGCCGGTCGGCACGTTCTTCATCACGTCGGTGGACAACCGGCTGATCGCGATCGATCCCGACGTCGAGCGCACGAACGCGCTGACCGAGCGCTTGTTGAGTTTCGACATCGCGCACGACGGCCATCCGTCGGGCGAGCCGCTTTTCCGCGACGGCGCGATCGTATTCAGCAGCAAGCTCGCGGCAACCGGCTGGACGATCGCCTATGCGTTGTCGTGGGCCGACGTGATGGCCGGCATCGGCGTGCAGGCGGGCGCGCTCGCGGGCGCGACGTTCGTCGCGATCGTCGTGATGTGGCTGCTCCTCGTGTGCTTTCACCGGCGCGTGCTCGTGCCGGTCTACGCGCGCTCGGCCCGCGTGTTCGACAGCGAGGCGCTGTGCCGCAGCGTGATCGCGATGGCGCCGGTCGGCATCGGTCTCGTGTCGCTGTCCGACCGGCGCGTGATGCTCGCGAGCGACGCGCTGACGCAGATGCTCGTGCGGCACGGCGGCGATCCCGACGCGCTGTCCGCCCGGGTGCTCGAGAAGTACGACGCGTTCGTCGCCGACGGCGGGGCCGGCCGGGCGATGATGACCGAGCTCGTGCTCGACGCTCACGGCGAGGCGCCGCTGCATCTGGAGATCATCGCGCACAGCGCGCGTTACGAGGGAAAGGACGTGCTGATCGCGGTGTTCGCCGACATGAGCGCGCAGCGCCGCCTCGTTCACCAGCTCGAGGAAGCGGTGCGCGCGGCCGATTCGGCGAATGCCGTCAAATCGTCGTTTCTCGCCGCGACGAGCCACGAGATCCGCACGCCGCTGAATGTGATCCTCGGCAATCTCGAACTGCTCGAGCGCACGGCGCTCGATACATCGCAGCAAAGCCGCGTGCGGACGTTGCGCGCATCGGCCGAAGGGCTGCTCGCGATCGTCAGCGACATTCTCGATTTCTCGAAGATCGAAGCCGGCGCAATGTCGGTCGAGTCGATCGAGTTCGACGTGATCGCCGTGATCGAGCGCGAGCTCGCGGCATTCGCGCCGGTTGCCAAGGCGAAAGGGCTGCCGCTGTTCGCCGATATCGACGCGAGCGGCGCGCAGCGCATGCGCGGCGATCCGACCCGGCTCGCGCAGGTGGTCGGCAACCTGTTGAGCAACGCGATCAAGTTCACGAGCGAAGGGCGCATCGTCGCGCGCGTGGCGGTCGGGCGGAGCGCGCGCGGCGTGCCCGAGCTCACGATCGGCATCGAGGACACGGGTATCGGCATCGATCGCGCACAGCAGACGAGGCTTTTCAAGCCGTTCTCGCAGGTCGACGCGACGATCACGCGGCGCTACGGCGGCACGGGGCTCGGGCTCGCGCTGTGCGATCGGCTGGTCGAGGCCATGGGCGGGACAATTTCGGTCGACAGTGCGCCGCGCATCGGCAGCGTGTTTACGGTGCGCTTGCCGCTGGGCATGGGGATCGCACCGAAATCCCCGATCGCCACGGGCGCCATCGCTCGCACGCTGATCGTCGTGTCGGCGGAAGACGCGTGGCGTACGTTCGTTTTCCCGCATCTGCGCGCATGGGGTTTCGATGTCGCGATGCATCCGAGTCCGATCGGGATTGCCGCCGGGTGCCTCGCGCGTGCACACGCGATCGTGCTCGTCGGCGATACCGACCAATGGCGGCGCGAGGACCTCGACAGCCTTGGCGGCGCGACGCCGGTCGTGCTGGCGACGCCGGATGGTCCGCCGCAGCCGGACGTCGCGGGTCGCACGATTCGCGTGTCGAGCTATTCGCTGAACGGGCTGCGCACGGCGATCGAGCGGGCGCGTGTCGCAGTCGTTGCACCACGAAACCAGCCGGCCGGCGAAGTCGATGACGGTCGGGTTGAAGCGGCTTCCAGTGCGCGTGTGCCGCGCGTGCTGCTCGCCGACGATGCGTCCGTCAACGGCTCGATCTTCCGCGAGCAACTGGATGTGCTCGGGTGCATGGTTCGATGCGTGTCGTCCGGCGGTGCCGCGCTCGACACGCTCGCGACCGGCGCGTGGGACGTGCTGCTGCTCGGCGCCGACCTGCCCGACATGTCGGCCCGTGAACTGGCGGAAGCCGTCCATGCGCGCGCGCTGCCGTGCGACATGATCGTCGTGGCGTCGCATCTGGCGCCCGACGATTCCCGGCGTTACGCGGCATCGAACGTCGAATGCGTGCTGACGAAGCCGGTGACGCTGGCCGACCTGCGCCGGGGGCTCGCACGCATCGCGCGGCGGCGCGGGGTCGCGTTTCCCGCGGGGGCGGCGGTCGAGCGGCCGGTGTCGAGCGTGACGGCGGCCGCAATGGCCGCAACGGCCCATTGGCCGGGACGATAGGGAAGTGACGTCACGGCGGCCCAGATCGTCGGCGTCGGAACAGGGAAGGCAGACACGCCGCATCGTTCCGGTGTCGCGTGATTTCGACTGAAGAAGGAAGGGTAAGGCCGTGCGCTATATGGGAAAGGTGTTCGGGCTGCTGCTTGGATTCGCGACGTTGCCGGAGAAATCCAGACGGGATTTTCTGATGAAACTGAATGAATTCATGATGATGTCGCCGTCGCAGAAGCGGCGGGTCATCATCGAGTGGCAGCACGCCGCGGATGACGGGTCAGGTGAACCGGACAAATCCGTGGTCAAACGTTAGGCAGCGGCTTCGGCCACCTGCAGGACGGGACGGGTCGACGGCGTGGCGGCGCCGCCGATCGGAGGCGCGTGGGCGGCAGATCGCCGAGGGTTCGGGCCACAGCGTCGGGTGGATCGCATCGATTGGCGAGACGGCGGTTGCGCCGGATGGCAGCGGGCGCAGAGGGTCACATCCGATTATGTCGCCGCAGCGTCCGCCTATTATCTTAAAATTACGCTGCGCACCGCTCGGTTCGCCGAACGTCGCAACGCAACCGTGTTGCGGCGGACTGGATTCGAATCGGGCGCGTCGCACAACATGGCACGTCGGGCCGCGTGTACCGGGAGAATAATAGAGATGGATGAATTTGTTGTGCGAGTGATGGTGGCGGATGATCATCCTTCGTCCGCACTCGGGATGTCGCAGGCACTCGCGGGTAGCAGCACGATCAAGCTCCTCGGTACCGTCTCGAACTCGACCGACCTTGTGGCGATGCTCGACGAGCAGCAGAGCGACGTGCTCGTCGTCGACTACGTGATGCCCGGCGGCAAGTACGGCGACGGTCTTGCGTTGCTGTCGTTCCTGCAGCGTCGCTACCCTGCGCTTCACCTCGTGACGATCACGATGATCGACAACCCGAACGTGCTGCTCGCGATCCAGAAGCAGGGTGTCGGGTGCATCCTGAGCAAGTCCGACGCGATTTCGCATCTGGTCGGCGCGGTGCATGCGGCCTTCGTCGGCGCGAATTATCTTTCTCCGTTCGTCAAGAAGCTGCTGGAGAGCTGCCGGCCGTCGACAGGGACCCGCACGCTGACCGCCCGCGAGATCGAAGTCGTGCGGCTTTACGGGGCCGGCCTGACGGTCGGCGAGATCGCCGTCCACCTGCATCGCAGCAAGCAGACGATCAGTTCGCAGAAATCGAGCGCGATGAAGAAGCTCAGCATCGTCCGCGATGCCGACCTGATCCGCTATGCGAGCGAGGGCCAGTTGCCCGAATTTCCCGAAGCCGATGCGTAGGCGGGCGCTCGGCGGACCCTACCGGGCGAACCGGACAGCGCCTCGCGCCGTGCCGGCGCCGAGGCGACTTCGACGACACGTATGCCCACCAAACTGAAAACACTGATCGCGCATGCCACTGCGGGGGGGCGCAAACCGTTCGAACCGGGGCGGGTTCGGCGCCAGCAGCAATGGTTGCTGTACGGGAGCGGCGTGGCGATCACGGTGTTCGTGCTGGTTTGCGCGGCGTTGGCCGTGCGGCTCGACCTGGCGGAGTCTCTGGTCCGGTATCGCGCCGAGTTTCTGGTCCGCAAGGCCGACGTGCTGGCCGAGATGGAGGTGATCCGGGCGCTCCAGAACCGCTATGTCGAAAACTTCGAGCTGATGGCCCGGCACGGGCCGGTCGCCGCGCTGGGGGCGCTCGGGCGGCACGCCGACGCTCACGGCAGGCTGGCCGTTCTCGGCCGGGCGGGACGCGTCGCCGTGGCGGCGTTCGCGGTCGATCCGTCGTCCCGGCCAACGGGCGCTTACGCGCCCTTTCTCGCGGCGTTTCTCGAGCAGGTGGACATCACGGGCGTCATGCCGGCACGACAGCCGCGCGATCCGGGAATGGGCGGCTATCTGATCGATCCGGACGGCAACTTCGTCATCGTGACCGGGTATCCGTTGGTGAAGCCGACGCGCGCCCTGCCGGCGGGCTTCGACGTGCGGGCGCTGATTCGGCAGCTGCAGCCGCCTGCCGAATTCGTGTCGGCGGCGGCGGCGCCCGACAACCGGAAGATTTTCCTGGACCGGCGGTACGATCCGCTGCTCGGGCGATCCGTGCTGAGGTTCGCGCAATCGGTGCGGGATGCGCACGGCAAGCCGATCGCATGGTACGTGATCGTGAGCCGTCCGGAGGTCGACAGCCTTCTGCATGCGTCGCCGGACGGCGAGGATTATGCGCTGGTCGATGCGGACGCGCAGGTCCTCCTCGGCCAGCAGGTCGCACCGGCGCTGACGGCCCGCGCGCTCGACTACGCGCGGGCGGACGGCGGCGAGCGCGCGGCGGCGCACCGGGTCGGCACGAGCATCGTCATCGGCGACCGGATGCCGGGGTTCCGCGAGGTGTTGACCGCGACGTTCTCGTGGCGCCGCGTGATCGGCGACATGGTCGCCCATCTGGGCATCGCGATCGGCCTCGCGCTGCTGGCGATCGGCACCGTCTGGTGCGCGATCGTCATATTCGATCAGCGTGCGCTGCGTCCGGCGAACCGCCGCGCGATTCGGCTGATCGAAAGCGAGGCGCTCAACCGGACGTTGATCCGCACCGCGCCGGCCGGGCTCATGCTGCTGTCGCTCGCGAACGGCGAGACGATGGTGCGCAACGAGGCCGCGCAGGGTTACGAGCGCGCGGTCGCGGGGGCGCCGCTCGGCAGGCGGGTCTGGCAAGCGTATCGCGACAGCCGCCAGGCCGGGCGCACGCGGGGGGTAGTCACGCACGAGTTGTCGGTCGATCTGCCGGAATCGGGCACGACCTATCTCGCCGCGCATATCGTGCGCACCCGCTATCGCGGCGTCGACGTGCTGCTCTGCACGCTGACCGACATCACCGCGCGCAAGCAGGTCGAGCACACGCTGCGCGAGGCGCGCGAAGCCGCGGACGATGCGAACCGGGCCAAGTCGACGTTCCTTGCGACGATGAGCCACGAGATCCGCACGCCGCTGAACGCGATCGTCGGCAATCTCGAACTGATGGCGCGTGCGCAGTTGCCGGCCGACGAGCGTCGCCGGCTGCAGACGGTCATGTCGTCGTCGGATGCGTTGCTGCACGCGATCAACGACGTGCTCGACCTGTCGAAGGCGGAATCCAACCAGATGGTGCTGGAAGCGATTCCGTTCGATTTGCGCGCCGTGCTGCGCGACGTCGCGGCGATCTTTCGCCCGCTCGCCGACGCGAAGCAGCTCGCGCTCGAATGCCGGCTCGCGCCGGGGATGGCCGACGGGTACGTCGGCGATCCGGCCCGCTTGCGCCAGATCGTGTCGAATCTGGTCGGCAACGCGATCAAATTCACCGAGCACGGCAGCGTGACGGTCGACGCGCGCCCGGCTGGCCCGCCGGGCGCCATGCGCGGCGTCGAGATCGCGGTGAGCGACACCGGGATGGGCATTCCGCCGGAAGGGCTGCCGACGTTGTTCGACGTGTATGTGCAGACCGATCCGTCGATCTATCGGCGTTTCGGCGGCACGGGGCTGGGGCTGCCGCTGTGCGCACGCCTCGTGCGCTTGATGCACGGCACGCTGGCGGTCGACAGCATGCCGGGCGCGGGCACGACGTTCGTCGCGACGCTGCCGCTGCCGGACGCGCCGTCCGGATGGCGCGTCGTGTTCGACGACCTGCCGGCCGAGGTGCCGGCGCAGCCGATGCGGGCGGCCGACGGTGCGTTGTTGCGCGTGCTCGTCGCGGAAGATCATCCGGCGAGCCGCGCGCTGCTGCGAGATCAACTCGATGCGTTGCAGTACGACGCGACGCTGGTTGCGAACGGCATCGAGGCGATGCGCGCGTTTTTCGCGCAGCCGTTCGACGTGGTGCTGACCGATCTCGGCATGCCGGAGCTCGACGGGTTCGCGCTTGCCAATTTCCTGCGCGAGCAGCGCGCGAACGTGCCGGTCATCGCGATGACCGCGCATGTGACCGACGAGGACCGGCGACGCTGCGCGGAGGTGGGCGCGGTGGAGGTGGTGCTCAAGCCGCTGTCGATCGCGGCGCTCGACGCGGTGCTGCGGCGGCACGGGCTGCGCGGCGAGTCGGCCCGTGCGCATCGGGACGACTCCGATGACCGGTCGCTGCCGGCGATGACGGACGAGATGCGCGAAAAGCTGCGCGGTGCGACGCTGCACTCGCTGGCGACGATCGAGGCGGCACTGTCGAACGGGGAGGCCGAGCCGGTCCGGATCGAACTGCATTCGATGCGCGGCGGCTTCGCGCTGGCGGGCGACGTGGCGGCGCGCGACGCGTGCGCGGATCTGGAGCGTATCGCGCACGACGGCGACCGCAACGCGCTTCACGCGGGCTGGCCCGGTTTCCGGGCGTGCATCGAGCAGGCGCTCGTACGGTTGGCGTAGTCCGACGTGTGGCGGCGGCCGCATCGGCGAGATGGCGCTCCCGCTGTGCATCGCGCGGCAGCGGGTCGAACGTCGCAACCCGAGGGCAGCCCGCCGGGATGGCAGGCGCGCGGACAACGCGAACCGGACGGGGGTACGCCGGTTTGTCCGGACGCGTTCCCGGTTACTGATAGCTCATCGTGAACGTGGCGACGGCATCGGCCGTGCCTGCCTTCAGCGCCGCGCCATTCACCACGTAGCGGGCCGATAGCGGGATGGTGACGTTCTGGTTCCCCGTCTCGGTGACGAACCACTGGTTCGGGTTGCCGGTTGCGCTCGAATCGGGTCCGAGCGACACGGGCGTCGACTGGTTCATGATCTGCACGCCGACCCCCTCGGCCGCGGAGCCGGGCGCCAGCCCGAGAATGGTGCTGCGATTGCCTGCATTGGTGCCGTCCGTCAGCGTGATGAACATGCGTGTCGTCGCCCCTTGCGTGCCGCCGGAGCATTGCAGGTTGATGTCGAAGGGCTTGTCGGCGGATTGGCCGTCGCGGTTCAGCGTGGACATCGGAACCTTGCCGAGCGGAACGGAGATCTTCGGCGTCATCACCTTGCAACCCGGCACCAGCGGCTTGATCGCGACCGCGCCGCCGAGCCGCACGAGAACGGCGACTTGCCCGTGATTGACCAGCGAGATCTTGCCGATGTCCCCGGTTAGTGTGCCGGCGGCCGTAATTGGACCGGTTTTGACGATCTCGACGACGAAGGTGTAGGTCGGCAGGAACGTGAAGCCATCCGCTCCCGAGAGGTCGGACACAAGCGGATTCCACCAGAGGGAGCTGCCTGCGTAAAATTGACCTACGCGAAGCCCGATACCGGCAATGCTGGTGGCATAGGTGTTGAAGCGGGCGTCTATCGGCCCGATCCCGGCCGATTCCATCTTGCCGATTTTGTTGGGATTGGTGCAACTGCCGATATTCGTGGTCACATCCTGCATCGGGGATTGCGCCCTGGCGAGAATCGTTCCGTCCGGCACCGTTGGATCGAAGCTGGGCAGCGCGCCGAAATTCACCGTGTAAACGGAAGTCTGTACTTCGCCGACATATTGTCTGCTGATCTTGCATGCCGCCTGGGCCGACGTGCTGGCTGTGAGTAGGGCCAGCAGCATGGCGCAGTGACCGACGACGTGACGCGATCGGTTCCCGGTGAGCGTTCGCATGAAGGAAAACATCGGATCTGATCCTCTCTGGTTTCTGTAATGGGGTGTCGGAACGTCGGTCGCCCTGCGTTCGGCTCGCATTGAACGGCCGATCCGCGCAACGAACGGGCGCTGCGGCGATGTGCCGGCAGCATCGATCCGCCGCCGTGACGATCAGCGGCCGGCCATGCGGCAGATCATGTCGACCCGCTCGTACATGAGCGACTTGTTCTGCTGCGGCAGCGTGTAATCGCCTTCGCAGGCGCTGTCGCCCCACTTGATCGACAGGCGCCCCTGGTCCTTCACGCCGAACACGAGGACGCGCGACGCGTTGTCGACCATGCCGAGCACCTTGCCGTCCTGGTCGTACGCCGTCGCGCCGAGCGGGACTTTGGCGCCGTCCGCGGTCGACACGGCGAACTGGATGCGTCGGCCCGTTTCGGCGCTGAAGCGCGTCTTGACGATCGCGCCGCGCGTCGGCACGACCAGCTTGGCGTTCTCGACGATTTCCGTATTGCCGCCGAGGCTCTCGGTATCGACGTTGAGCCAGTTGTAGCGATACGGTTGCATGTAAGGCAGTACCGCGTAGCCGCGCCAGTCGGTGCTGATGGTCGACGACGCATCGAAACGCGCGCCCTTCACGCCCGCCACCTCGGCGATCGTGAACGTCTCGCCGACCGGCTGACCGAACGTGATGCCGCCGCTGTGCGCGACGATCGAGCCGGTCGCGTTGACGTCCACATGCCGGCCGTGGCCGGTCTGGCTGTAGTTGGTCGCCAGCTTGACCGTCGACGTGTCCCAGCCGAGCCCGATGCCGCCCGACGTGCCGTTGTCCTTCTGGTAGTCGGCCTGCACCGAGTAGTTGACGCGGTTCTGCTCGTCCAGGAATCCCGACACGCCGGCTTGTGCGCTCACGTCGCCTCGCATCGATGCGACGACGTTCGAGTACGCGCGATGCGCGCGCATGCTGTTGCCGAACGGCATGCTGACCATCGCCGAGACCTGAGTGTCGGCCTTGCCGAACGGTCCGGTGTTCTGCGTGCGGGCGAGCGCGACGCTGTAGCTGACGCTTTTCACCGCGCCGCTGTAGCCGAGCTGGTAGTTGCGGCTCGTGCCGCCGCGGTTCCAGTAGCTCGTCTCGCTGATGCTTGCGTAAACGGAGCCGCGCTGGCCGAGCGACTGATTGATGTTCAGGTCGACGCGGCTCTTCTGGCGTCGCAGCCCGTCGTTGCGCAGCTTGTCGAGATCGTCGACGTGCTGGCCCAGCGTGCGGTAGCCGTCGGTCGAATAGCGATAGCCGACCATCGTGAACGTGGTGTCGGTGGCCGTCAGCGTTTTCGAGTACAGGAACCGGAAACTCTGCCCGCTCGCCTTGCGGCCGGTCGCGTTCGACTGGCTGTGCGTGATGTCGAACGACAGTCCGCCGAACCGCGAGTTGAAGCCGACGCCGAGCGCGATCGCCGCGTAGTTCTGCGCACCGATCAGGCCGCCGTAGCCGGTGAAGTTGTCGGACAAGCCGTATACCAGCGTGCCCTGCGCGAAAGTCGGGCGCGCGTCGCCGTAACCGCGGTACTGGCCGGCGGCGAACGCATAGCGCATCGCGCCGCGCCGGATCATCACGGGCAGGAACGAATAGGGTTGCGTGTAACGGCGCACGCTGCCGTCGGATTCGGTGATCGTGACGTCGAGGTCGCCGTTCGAGCCGCTCGGATAGATGTCCTTCAGCTCGAACGCGCCCGGCGTCACGTTCGTCGAATAGATCACGTAGCCGTTCTGGCGCACTTCGACGACCGCGTTGCTCTGCGCGATGCCGCGCACGACCGGCGCGTAGCCGACTGCGTCGTCGGGCAGCATGCCCGTGTCGGAATTGACCTGCGCGCCGAGGAAACGGACGCTCTCGAAGATCTCGCCGTTCGAGAACAGCTCGCCCGCCGACAGCGTCCCGTGAATGCCGCGCAGGTCGCGCTCGACGTACGTGCGGTTCGACGTGAATTTCGAGGCGGTGCCGCGCTGCCCGTTCAGCGACGAATCGTTGCGCAGCCGCCAGCCGCCGAGGTTCAGGCCGCTGCGCAAGCCGAGGTAGTAGTAGTTGCTGTTGTACCCGGAATCGGCATCGTGACTGAAGTTCGCCTGGTAGTTGGTGAACGCGGCGGTCACGCCGTCGTTCCACTGCGACGGATCGACGTAGCCGCGCGAGTGGCCCGGCACATAGACCTGCGGCATGCGCACGGCGAGCGACAGCGCGGCGACGTCGAAGTCGACCGATGCGCCGTCGATCCGGCCCTGCAGGTCGATCGGCGCGTCGTCCGGCAGATCGGCGGCGACTTTTTGCTCGCGCACGAGCCGCGCCACGTCGACGCCGAGCGCCTTGAGCAGCCCGAGCGTGATCACGGGGCGAATCTCGCCGGCGTCGTTCGCGGCGAAGGCGATCGATTTGCGCATCGGCAGCCGCTGGTTCAGCGAGACGTCGACGTCGTAGATGCCCGGCGGAACGGCGCTGCCTTGTTCGAGATACTTGAGTGCGACGGGGGCGTCGCCCTTCTTGAGGAACAGTTCGTTGAATTCCGCCGCCGGCGCGAGGGCGGGCGTGACCAGGCTTCCGAGGGCCACCAGGCAGCATGTTCCTTGCAAAGCCGCTGCACGCAAGTCGGTTTTCTTTTCGTTGGTGTCCATGCCTTGATCACGTGCGTCGGCCTGTATCCAGAAACGCCCGTCCTTTAAAAATTATGTAATGCGAATTGAATCGAAAGATGCCATGCGCCAACCTCGTTCATGCCGCCGGTCAGTTCGAGACTGCCGCCTGGTGGGCGTCGACTGCGCCGTAGTCGTTGATCGACTCGAAATCGACGGTCGCGCCTGGCGCGAGCGAATGCGTGGAAACCTGCCTGACGGCGAGCCGGTGTGTCGACTTCGGCGGAATCGTCGCCGTGTCGACCGGGTGAGACTGGGCGCCTGCGTGAAGCGTCGCCTTGGCGAGCGACACGTAATACGGGCTGTTGTTGGTCACCTCGAGCCCGGGCTTGCCGTCCGTACCGCGCCAGCGCCACTGGAGTTGCGCGGGTGCGTCGACGGGCTTTCCTTCGAGACCGGCCGGCCGATAGAACAGCTTGATGCGCTGGCGGACCGCGATCTGCAGCGTGTTGGCTTCCTTGGCCTTCTGCGGAATTTCCTGGACGCTCAGCCAGAACATGGATTCGCGATCGGCGGGCAAGCCCTGGCCCGCATAGAAAATGCGCAGGGTCTGCTGCCTTTGCGCATCGAGACGGCTCAGCGACGGCGTGATCGCGAATGGCGGATCGATGGTCGTGTCGTCGGTATCCAGCCATGACTGGATCATCACGTCGTCCGCCGACGGGTTCCGGACGAGCAACGACGCTTCCTTGCTTTGCGCCGTATACACGACCCGCGTCGCGCTGAGCGAGATGCCGGCGACCGACGCGCCGGAGTAAGGCAATAGCGAGCTGGCCGCGACCAGCGCGGCAATGAGTGATCGTTTCATGATGACCCTGGAAGAAGTGAGGGGCGACGGGACGGAGCTGCGTCGCGTCGCCCGAGGGGGATTTACTCGTAGGTCAGCGTGAACGGCAGCGTGCCGTTCGCCGTGCCGGCCTTGACCGTTTCGCCGTTCGCGACATAGCCGGCGCGCATGGCCAGTTCGGCCGTGTAGACCGGGGCCTCATCCGTGCCGCTCTTCACCAGCGGCGCGTCGAACGTTTCGTTCGCCGCGAGATCCAGGAGCTGGTTGTCGGTGTTGTACAGGCCGATGCCGACGCCTTCCGCGCCGCCCACGGTCTTCAGCAGCTTGTTGTTCTTGCCGTCGAGGCCCGAGCCCGACAGCGGGTCGAACTTCAGCTTGACGGTGCTCAGGCCCGTGCCGGTGTCGCCGCAGTTGACGTTCAGGTTGATTTGCGTGCCTGCCGCGATGCCGCTACCTGCCTTGCCGCCGAGCGCGTCGGCACTGACCTTGCCGAGGTTGACCGCGACGGTCTGGTCGCCCTTGGAGCCGCCGACGGTCGCGCCGGCACCGCCGGTGAGCGAGCAGGACGCCGTCGTGATTTCGCCGGTGAAATTGATGGTGCCGTCGGCCGCCATGGCGGAGTGGGCGAAAGCGAACGATGCGGCGGCTGCGGCGAGTGCGATGAGGGATTTGTTGAAGTTCAAGATGGCTCCGGTTCAAAACGTGATTGAGAAGGAAATTAACTCTTTCAAGAGTTGCAACAATGGTAGCGGTTGAGTTGCATTTGTCTCAATTGGATTGGTACGAAAGGGGGCGGTATTTTGCTAGTACAAGTACTAAATTTTTTTGGGGTAATCCGGGGATGCATGCCTGACAAGGCGTGCTGCTAAAAGAGTGTAATTTTTGCTGGCTGTTTATTTTTCGGATTTTTCAAAATGCCGAAACCAAATATAGGACTTTTTCTTATTCCATATGCATTTGATTAAATGCTCGCTGAATTTCCCCGGTCTCCCGCAATCGTGAAATGGAATACCCCGGAAAAACCGGGATGCGGAAAGCGTGGCGTCGTTCGGTTTCGGCGGCGGTACGCGTTCCGGCAATCCGCGTGTCGCCTTCAGGTGCGGCCGTGACAATTGCCGCCGCCACGGATTTCGCGTTTCAGATGCTCGACCGGCCGGATGGTCGGCGTTTCCGGGCAGTGCGGCGATTTCTTGATTTCTTGTTTTCTCTCCGACGCTCAAACCTGACGTGTGGCGTCATCTTGGATGTGAATCAATTATCAGCTGTCCGGGCCTTGAAGGCTAAATGTAAAAATCGTACTCGTACTAACTGTTTCCAGAGGTGTATTTAGAAAATGTCCTATCGTTTTCAGAAAAAGATTCTGGGAGAATTTCGTCAGTGGAATGAACTTCCACAAATTGATGTTGGTTTTAATTTAATTTAAAGGAATATTCCGATGAATCTCAGCAAAATCGTTCTGGCACTCGGCGCAAGCGCAGCACTGTTCGGCATGGCGCATACGGTCCAGGCTGAACCGGTCTCGAAGAAGATCACGCTGACCGCGCAAATCAACGACGGCATTTTCGTTTCGAAGCCGGACGGGGCGACTTGGTACGGCACCGAAGAACTGGAAGCCACCGACTACTCGCAGACGAAGTTCGAGCGGTCGCTGCCGGTCCGCGTCTGGACGAAGGGTGCCGACTTCAACGTGTCGCTGGCCCAACCGCTGAAGATGGCGAACGGCAAGTACGAGATGAAGAACGCAGCGGTCACGCTGTCGAGCGCGGCGGGCGATTCGGAGGTCAAGTACGGCGCGCAACAGAAGATCACGCAGACGGTCTCCGGCAACGGTGGCTTTGACGAAGTTCACAATCTGAAGATCAAGGTCGATGCGCCGGCGCAGGTGGGTAACGCAAGCACCAACGGCAGCTACAGCGGCGATCTCGTCATGGTGTTCGAGCCGGCCGCAGCAGGCGGCAATCCGTAAGCCGTAGTCGGTATCCATGCCGGAACCCCGTCGATACGGGGTTCCTTCTCCCGCCGTGCCGAGAGTCAAGCAGGCGCGCTCGTCATTCAATCGTCTCCAAAGAATAAATAGCGTGTCCGCCGATCAAATTCCGTTCCGTTTCAACAAGCTTTGGCTCGGTGCGTTCATTTTTGTTTCAACGAACTCATTCGCAGAGCTAAAGGTTTCGTATGGTGTGCCGGACGGATTCAGTGCGGCAGAGATGGACGACAGCGCGAGCTATGTCGCGACCTTCAACGGGCGGACCCTGCCGGGATTCGTCAGCTATTCGGTCGATCAAGGGGCGCTCACGTTCGACGAAGAGAAGTATCGGGAAAACGGTATTCCGGCACAAGACGTCGAGACACTGAAGCACGTCATCGAGCAACTGGATTACAAGCGTTGCAGCAAGGGCTGCGACATCGAGATCGATGGCCATCACGTGACCGTCGACAAGCTCCGGCGGTCGATTTCGATCCGCGATTCGGGCGACGACTACGTCGCGCCGCAGACGGGCCTGGGCATCGTCAGCAATCAGGCGCTGGATCTGCGCGCGGCCTCCGATGGATATCGGGCGGTGAACGTCAACGGCAATGCATGGGTCGGCTTGCCGGCGCAGAGCTTCGGTTACGTGAACTGGTATGTGAACGACATGCACTCCCGCCAGTATTCCAGCGGCACGCGCGGCGTATCGTCGTATTACCTGCAGAAGAATTTTTCGAATACGTACGTCCGCGCGGGCAAGCAGAACAGCGTCGACTATTCGTCGGGCGCCGTCAGCACGCTGCTTTCGCCGAGCTTCGACCAGTTCGTGACGGTCGGCAGCCAGTCGCATTTGAAGGTCGCGGGCAACGCGGGCTCGCTGATCCTGTATGCAACCGTGGACGGCAATTACGAGTTCTACCGGAACGGGCGGCTGATTACGAAGCGCCCGGCGGCAATCGGCCGGAACGAAATCAGCTTCGCCGATCTTCCGGGTGGCTACTACACGATGGAAGTGCGTCTCGTCGACCGGAACGGCAACATCGTCACCACCGAGCGGCGCGAGATCAACAACCTGAATTTCGGCGCGGCAGGCGGCAATTCGTGGCACGTGACGGCCGGCAAGAACATGTACGACGGCGGCGGCTACCTGGTCGAAGCCGCGCTGAGCCGGAACCTGCAGCAGTTCTACCTGAACGCATCGATGCTGGCCGGCCGCGGCGGCAAGTGGGCCGGGGAAGTGAACGTGACGCGGCCGTCGCAGGTCGCCGGCGTCGACATCATGCCGACACTGGGCATCCTGAGCGGCGAGCGCAGCACGGGCGGCTACGTGAATCTCGGCCTCGAGCACGAGATGCTCGGCATGCTGTCTGTCAGCCGTTACCAGAACACGAACGTGTCGCGTTTTTATGAAGGGCAGCCGAGCACGGCCGTGTCGTACAGCCGGAACATTCGCAAGGCGATCTTCAGCTACAACTACCAGAAGTCGAACTTCGGTCAATCCCATCAGACCGAGGTGCGCTGGAACTATCGTCCGAACGGACTGTGGGCCACGTTTGCGCTGGGCGTGCAGAAAGGCGGCTTCCAGCGCGGCAGCAACGGCTACGGTGTGTATTTCAACATGACGATGACGCTGGACAAGGTGCAGGGGAGCTTCGCCGCCGCGCACTCCGGCGGGCAGACGCAATTGAGCGCCGATGTCCGGAAGGATTTCCTGGACGGCTTCGGCACGTCGACGATCGGGATGAACGCCAACCGGATGGGCAACGATTATTCGATCAACGCGTACGGCTCGCGTTCGGGCTCGCGCGGCGATGCGTCGCTGAATGTCGGGCATTCGAGCATCGCGACCAACGTCGATTTCAACTACCGCGGCATGGCGGCCGCCAGCAAGGACGGGATCGCGTTCGGGCGCTACAGCCCGAGCGGCAGTGCGATGCTGCTGCGCACGCCCGATATCGACGGCCTGGCCTACGGCTTCAACGTCGAAGGCAGCCCCGTCGCGGGCAACAGCACGTATGCGGTGCCGCTGAATGCGTACAGCGATGTGCCGTTCGCACGTGTGATGAGCAACAGCCAGAACCTCGACATGAACATCGAAGTGCCGGCGAACATCGTCCGCGCGCATCCGGGGCAGGTGTATTCGGCCAAGGCCCGCGTCGACATCAGCATGATCTACAGCGGCTTCCTGCAGGATGCGGAAGGGAAGCCGGTCAGCGGAAAGATCGTTGAAACCGGTGACACCGCTCATCCGAACGGGTTGTTCTCGATCGTGAGCAAGAAGATGTTGTCGACCATCACGGTCGAGCATGACGGCGAGCGCTATAGCTGCGATCTGAGGAAGCCGGAAGGAAACTATTACAGCTGCAATTGACCGGGCGGTCGATTATCGAAGAGACAAGGACATGAAAGAGAAGCTGCGAGTTGTATTGTCCGCATTGTGCGGATTGTTGCTGGGCGCGAGCCATGCTGCGCATGCCGAGGGCGAGTTGATGGTGTTTCCGGCCACGACGAAGGTGTTCAATGCGCACGAGCAGAAAGTGACCGTGAAGAACCTGGGTGACCTGCCGCTGTACCTGAACATCTCGGTACAGAAGGTCACCAATCCCGGCATCACGCCGGAGCAGAAAGTCGACTTGGGCGAACTCGAACGCCCGGGCATGCTCGCCAGTCCGGACAAGCTGACGCTCGGGCCGAGCCAGACGCGCGCGATCGTCCTGAAATCGCTGACGGAACCGGAGGCCGAGGAACTGTATCGGCTGTATATCGTGCCGGTCAGATCGCTGAAGGTCGACGATGCACCGAAAGACAAGATTACCGTGCCGATGTCGGTCGCGATCGGCTATGGCGTGCTGGTCCGGCACATGCCGCCGCCGGACAAGCAACGGTCCGGCTGGACGCATCGCTGCGAGAATGGTGGGCTGACGCTCGAAAATACCGGCAACATTCGCGAGGTGTTTACCGACGTCGTGTACGACCGGTCGAAACCGGCTCAAACGCTGGCCGTATTCCCGGGCACGCCGCAGCGTTTCGCGACCCGGCACATGACGTTACGCGTCGACGACAAGCCGGTCACGCTGGATTGTGGGGGATGAGCCGTACTCGAAGTTGGGTGCTCGGCATGCTGGCCGCGCTGTGCGCGACGCACGGCCATGCCGCCGGCGTGCTGAAGCTGTCGCGCACCGAGCTCACGCTCGCGCCGGGCAAGCCGGCCGGCGAGCTGTGGGCCGAGAACGTCGGCGATACGCCGCTCTATCTCGACGTCACGCAGCAGTGGGTCGCCAATCCAGGGCAAACCCCCGAGCGTCTCGTGCCGATCGAGGAGATGGACCGCCCGACCTTGCTGGCACAGCCAAGCCATTTGACCTTGGCGCCCGGGCAGAAATACCAGATGACGCTGAAGGAACTCGCTGCACCGCTCGAGGCAAAGGTCTGGCGGCTCACGTTTCGTCCTCGCGAACGTATTGCCGTCGACGCGGGTGATACAGGCCGTGCGGTCGCGCCGTTGTTTATCAGCGTGGGTTATGGCGTTGTCGTCTATCAGCTTGCGGGCGACAGACGATAAGCGGGTTCGAGGTGACAACCGGCCATCGTAGTCATCAAGTCGTACTGGCCGGATGATGTCGGTGCGACGAAGCAGGCATGCGGTTTAGCGCACGGTATAGCCGGCTAAACTGCTTTGACAGTGGATGGGAAAAATGAGAATTCAAACACGGGTATTCAAGTGGACCCAGACGTTTTTGCTGAGTGCTTTGCTCTCCATGCTTTCCGTCAGCGCATTCGCGTGGAGCCAACTGATCGAATCTCCGCTGACCAACGGATACGGCGCGTGTTCGTGGCAGGAGAACGGCGACGGAACCAGTACGCTCAGAGTGTCGATCAACTTCAAGGAGGCCGCCGGACATATCGGGAATGAGTGGCGTTTCTATTCGCGGGGAGTTTTGCTTTATACGTATGACAAGAACGGGACGATGAATCAGTCATCGTCCCCGGCAAAGACTGTCCGGATGAATGGGATTCCGTACAAGACCCTTTGGCTAGGGGGATGGGGCTACCAGATGTATACCGGGGGCACCAATTCGTGCGTGAACTGCGGGGGGCAATATCCGGAAGTTGCCCGGGAGTGGAAGCGGAGCGAAGCCTTTGTCGCGGACGTGGAAGTCGTCATTGACAATAGTGTCTTGTCGGATTGGCCCGCGCTTTCCATCCGGGCCGGCAATTCCACGAGCGGAGCCGACGTCGCGGATAGCTCGGGGGCCGCCTATCTCGGGCGCTTCGGAACCTCCAGCAACTGTGCTCTGGTCGATCCGGTGGTGCCGCCGCCGCCGCCAATCGGGATCCGCATGACCGCGCCCGACTGGAATCTCGGCGAACTGCCCGACGGGGATTCGGAAAAGGTCCTGTCGACCAACGCGGATCAACTCTGTTTCGCGTATCTCGGCTCCGCAGTCAGCGGCAAGAAGTTCGTGATCAATGCGAGCAACCTCAACGGCATCGTGGGGAACCGGTATCGGATGAAGAACGACAAGGACTCGTCGCAGCTCATACCGTACGACGTGACATTGGACAGCGGCTCGTCGACACTGCACTTGCCGAACGCGAACAACGCGGCGTTGTCGCTCGACAGCTCGGGCAGAACCTGCTTCTTTCCGACGTTCAGGACGACCGTGGATCGCGGCTTGAAAGACGGCGACTACAACGACGTTCTGTTTTTCACGGTCGTCACGAAATCGTAGGGGGCGGTATGAAAAAACTTATCCTGAATTGTTTGTGTGCTTGCCTGATGAGCGCATCGGCGATCGCATCCACGGATATCGTGGTGCTGGCCGGCAAGACCACCAGCAAGGTGAGCGCGCGCATCGTCAAGCCGAACAAGCTGATCGTGACCGACGACAAGGGCGGCTGGTTCGACAATGGGCTGGAGATGCAGCAGCTCGGTGGTTGGGATACACCGTACGACGTACAGGCACGCCTGAAGATCGTGTCGACCAGCGGTGTGTTCCAGGTGCGCCTCGATGCACCGTTGACGATCACGCACCAGTCGAACCCTGCGCTGGCATTTCGGACGCCCACCGTCAAACTGGGCGCCGAGGGTGGCGTGTCGAAGCCGATCGTGATCGGGCAGGGCGCGGAATTCAAGAATCCGGCACCGCCGCAGGCAGGCGCCGACTCGATCGGGTATTACACGCTCGACGTGTCCGCGTATCCGCCCGCAGGCGATTTCAAAAGCACGGCGGGAACGTACAGCGGCGTGTTGTCGATGACATTCGAGCCGGTGGTCAGAGCGCCCTGACGCCCGATACATCGTCGGTTTGCTTTCCGTGCCCGCGCAGTCGGCCGACGGGCAAACCGGGTGTAACTTGCCGCGCACAGCATCGAGACATGAATTCTTACCCATCCATTTTTTCGCACGCCGTTTTCGCGGCCATGCTCGCGATCCCGGTGTCGGCATCGGCCGTCATCGACATGCTTCCGAAGGAAGCGACGGTGGAACAAAAAAACCAGCCGATCACCCTCGTCAACAACGGCGATCACACCGAATACGTGAGCATCTCGCTGTCACGCCTGTTGAATCCGGGCGTGCCGCTCGACGAAGAGCGCCTCGAGTCCGTTGGGGACGTGACGAAGCCGTCACTCTATGCTTATCCGTTTCGGGTGAGTCTCGCGGCCGGGCAGACGAAGACCATCACGCTCAAGCCGCTTCGTCCTGTCGACACGGAAACGGTTTACCGCCTCGACGTGCAGCCGGTGGTCAAGCTGCTCGGCAGCGAACGCAGGAACGCGTCGGCCAACGTCGTCGTCAGCCTCGGGTTCAGCGGCCTGGTCCGCCAGTTGCCTTCGAAGGTCCGAGAAGGGCTCGACGTCACGTGCGATGGGGCGGGTGCCCGGCTGACGGCAACGGGGACTGTCCGCTATCACGTGGAGGGTGCGAAAGCAGACGGCCATGCTGTCGATGCGTTCAACGTCTATCCCGGCGTGCCGCTGCCTCTGGCGGGGCGCGTCGTGGAGATTCCTGGGCACCCTGCCTGTCGCGCGACCGTCGAGAAATAGCGCCGCTCCGATAGGGGTTCGTGCTGATCGCGTGATGATATGGGTACCGCGCGAGTCGACGGATCCATGACGCGCGAAGTGTCGAACGGAAAACCGTGCGGTTGGCTGCTTTTCGCCGTTGCGATCTTGTAGGCGGCAAGGGCTGAACTCACCAATTTTACTGTGCTGCCGGGCTTTTCTTTTTGCGTTTGCGTTCGACATTTACGTTCGACCCGCCACGCCCCTACTGTCTCCAGTTCGATCCGTGCATGTTGCGATACCCCATCGCGATGATCAGCCGTGCCGGCGTGTTGCTTTACAACTCGTGATCGGGCGGCATGTCGTTCAATATCGCATACAGCCAGTCGAACGTGACCGGTTGCAACGCCGGCAAAGCTTCCGATCCCTGTATTCGAAGATGCTGGCGGCAACCGGGACGATCTTCCCGATGGTTGGTTATCCGACATTTCGGGGTGTTCTTCATGGTGAAGTACGTGGTGTACGGTGAAAAACGACCGTAAATCCATCGGGCGCCACGCTGTTCTGCACCGGGACATCCACCCCCCCGCAATCACGAATGTATTGAGACCAGGCAAACAGGGTCGAGCTTGCGAAACGCAGAGGCGAGCGCTCATCGACCGGCCCCCTCGCTTGTTGCGCACTCACCTGTCGGCGGGCGGGGCAGGCCTGTTGCCCGATCCGCCCGCCCCGTAGCCAGCGGCCCGAAGGCCCCGGCTACGCGACAAGACCTCCAATCATCGCGTCAAGCGGATGACGCCGAGACTTTGCGCACAACGCTCAGGGTTTCACCGTCCCGTAGTTCAGACCGACCAGCGGACCATAAATCTGTCCGTATCCGGGCGTGACGTTGACGTGGCTGGTGGTCGACGAGCCATAGATGAAGCCGAAGTTACCGCCGGCCAGCCCGCCCAGCCTCGCGAATCGGCCGCCGGACACATTGCCGCTCGACGACGACGCGGTAATGACGCCGCCGACGTTGCCGACGAGGCCGCCCACCAGGCTGTCGTCGCCGCCCTTCGCGGAGCCTGTCGCGTTCGACCGATCGATCTTGCCCATCAACTGGCCGACGAGACCGCCGACATTGCTGTTTGCGCCGGCTTCGACGCTGCCCGATGCGCTCGACCGTGCGACGCTGCCGCGCGCGTTGACGCCGATCAGGCCGCCGGCCAGCGAGAGATCGCCGGCTTTCACGGCGCCGTTGGCGCGGGAGTCGGCAACGGTTCCGGCGTTTCGGCCGACGAGGCCGCCCGCTTCGCTGGCGTTGCCGGCAGTCACGCTGCCGTTGGCCTGCGATTGGCGCACGCTGCCGCTGTTCGTGCCCACCAAGCCGCCGGCCGTGCCGAACGTGGTGGCGATGATCGTGCCGTTGGCCGTCGACGTATCGATATCGCCGGTATTCGAGCCGACCAGGCCGCCCGCGCTGCTGTGGTCGCCGACCGTGACCTTCCCGTTTGCGCTCGATGCGGAGACGGTCGCCGCATTGATCCCGACGAGGCCGCCTGCCACGGCGTTCCGGCTGGTGAGCACGTCGGCGGATGACGATGATGCGGTAATGATGCCGTTATCGTCACTGATCCCGACGAGGCCGCCCGCGACCGCCCGGCTGCCCGTTGCGATGACCCTGCCGGTGCTCGACGAGCGTTCGATCCAGCCCGTGTTGAGGCCGACCAGCCCGCCGGCGGCGCCGTCGTGCATGGCGTTCACCTGCACGTCGGCACGGCTGTCGCGGATCGTCGCCACGACCGGCGCGTCGCCCAGCAACGTCATGTTCTCGCCGACGAGGCCGCCGATCGACAGCACGTCGGGACCGCCGCCGACGTAGCCGGACACCTTCGCATGCTCGATCGTGCCGCCGTAGTTCGCGCCGATGAGGCCGCCGATGTTTGCCGGCCCCCCGGCGGTGACGGTCACATTGCGCGCAGTCACATTGGAGATCGTGCCCGCGTTTATGCCCGCGAGCGCGCCGACGGATGTTGGAACGCCGTATACGGAGCCCGACGTGGCCACGCGGATGTTTGACAGCACGAGATTGGCGATGCGGCCGGCATTCTGGCTGAACAGGCCCACGGATGTGTGGGTCCTGTCGCTGATGGTCAGTTGGCCGATCGTGTTGCCGAGCCCGTCGAATGTGCCGGAGAATCCGAGGTCGCCGCCGATGGCGTGGAAGGCCGTGTTCGCGCCGTCGATCGTATTGCCGAGCACGTAGCGGCCACGCAGGTTCGCGTCGACGTTGCTCAGATCGGCGAGCGTGTGCAACACCTTGTAGGCATTGCCGTTCGAACTGTACGTTGCGTTTTGGCCCGACAGCGTGACGACGGCCTTGTCGCCCGCGAACGTATGGCCGTTGGTCGAGTCGAGTTCCAGATGCGCGTTGCGACCCGTCAGCTTCACCGCGTCGTTCACGCGAATGCCGTTGGCCGCGTCGACGATCAGGCTCGCATTCGTGCCGGTGGCCGACAGCGCTTGCTGCAGATTGACGTTGCCTTGCTTCGCGCGCAGCTTGAGCGCGGTGTCGCCGGTCCACGCGACGGGGCCGCTCACGGTCAGATCGTTCCGGGTATTGACCAGTTCGACGTTGGTCGTATCGAGGTTCTGTCCGAGCGTGCGCGCGTCGATCGAACGGCCGGCGAACTGGACGTCGTTGCCGGTGCCCGTTCCCGTGTTGCCGTTGATGTTGCTGTTGCCGTTGAAGCCTCGCGTATTCGCCGTGGGCTGATCGGCCGCGACGCCGGCATTGGCCGCTTCGAGCGTCCAGATGCCGGTCTGGCCGTTCGCACCGCGCGTGTCGACGCGCGTGCCGGCGGCCACGTTGACCTGTTCGCCACGGGTGATCACGTTGCCGCCTGCGCCCGATCCGGCGCTCGCATCGAGCTTGCCGGCGACGTTGACGGTGCCGCCGTCGAGCGTGATCCGGCCGCCGCGCCCGACGAGGCCCTTCGCCTCGATCGTGCCGGTGTTGTTGACGACCGCATTCAGCAGGTTGCCGGCCGCGCGGGCCGACATCAGCACTTCGCCGCCATCGGCCTTCAGCAGGCCGCCGTTGCTTGCCTGCGCATCGATCGCGCCGCCTTCGACCTGCAGGCTCAGCAGATCGTTGCCGTCGAAGTTGACCTTGAACGCATTGCCGGCGCCGAGCGCGACGCGGCCCATCCGGGCCTGGATCACGCCGTTGTTCGACACGCGCGCGCCGAGCAGCGCGACGCTGCCGCCGTCGGCGGCGGTGATGCGCCCGTTGTTGACGACCGACGCGCCCGACTGGCCGGTGAAGCGATAGTTGCCGGCGAGGAAATCGGCATCGGAGAGGTTTTGCGTGGAGGCGACGAGGCCGCCGACGTTGAGCTGTGCGCCCGACCCGAACAGCACGCCGTTCGGGTTGACGAGGAACACCTTGCCGTTCGCGTCGATGTTGCCGTGGATCTGGCTGCCGTTGTTGCCGATCACGCGGTTCAGTGCGATGGACTGCGTGCCGGGCTGATGGAAGGTGACCCGTTCGCCGGCGGCGACGTCGAACGCCTGCCAGTTCGTGACGAGCTTGTCGGTGTGCTGGTTGATGGACATCGACTTGCCGTTGGTGTCGCGAAGGATGTCGGCCTTGCCGGCGGTGATCGTTTCGCCGACGGGCAGCGCGAACGCGGGTAGCGCGGCGAGGCCGAGCAGCGAGACGGCGGTCGCGGCGAGGCGTTTGCCGCCGGCGGATTTGCCGTGCCGGCGCGCGGTTTCCCCGACGGCGCTCCAGCATTGTCGGGTCTGGTTCCAGACCAGTGCGTAGGTCTTGTTCATAAGATCGTTACCTTCCGGATGAGTACCGGGAAAACGTTTCGTATTGGTACGTATGCCTAACGAAACCGGAAAGGCGAAAGCGCGAAGCTTCCACGCTTTCGAAAATGCGGGCGGCGAGGCCGCCCGCGCGACTGGCGGACCGGCCGGTTGCGCCGGCCCGCGCATTCTGTGCCGCTCAGAAATACTGCGCGGCTTGCAACCACACGCTCGGCGACCGGGTCGCAGACGCGACCGGATCGGCACGGCCGAGCGGTAACGCGGCGGTCATGCTGACTTGCCGGCGCGTGCCGAACCAGCTTGCGCCGACGCCGACGGCCGATAACTGCACGGTATTGCGTTCGCGCGACCACGGCTGCTTGTTGAGCTGCACGCGGCCGGTATCGGCGAACGTGCTGAGCTGCCAGCCCGGCCCGACGAGGTAGCGCAATTGCGCGCTCGCCTGCCAGCCCTGGTCGCCGTTGCCCGCGCCGAGCGCGTACGCGCGTACGCCGTACGGGCCGCCGAGATTGAATTTTTCGGCGGAATCGAGATTGCGCGACGCCAGTTGCGCGCTGAATTGCGTGTAGAACTGCAGCCGTGCGCTGATCGCCTGCAGGCGCAGTGCGCTGACGTTCAGCTTCGTGAAGCGGCCGATCGAGTGGACGAGCTTGTTGCCCCCGAGTGCGTCGTTGCCGTGGAGCCGGCCGATGCCGAGCGTCGCCGAGAAGCCGGTACGGCCCCCGCCGCCGATGCCGTCCTGGCTGTTGCCGCTCAGCCCGATGCTCCACAGGTCGACGGTCTTGTCGCTGACGAGGTCGACCGCGCGGTAATCGTCGCGGCCGTGCTTGTTCTCATAGACGAGTTGCGCGTCGATGCTGGCCCGCCGGCTGCGCAGCAGCGGCTGTGTGACGAACGCGGAGCGCACGTCGGCGCTGCCGCGATAGCCGAGCGGCTTCAGGCTGCCGCCGAGCCGGTAGTTCATGTCGGAGTACGCGATGCCGATACGGGTCGATGCAGGGCCGACCGGCAGTTGATATGCCGTGCGGTAATAGCGCTGATGGGTGTTGCTCGTGAGGCCGCGCAGCGAGAAGCGATCGCCCAGCCGCAGCGGCGAGTTGATGTCGACGCTGCCGGTCGCGCGGTAGCGGCCGCTCAGCGAGTCGCCGAAGTTGTCGAGTTCGAGCGACCCGCGCGCGAACGGGGCCGCCTCGGCGTCGACCACGAGATCGGTCGTGCCGGGTTCCTCGCCCGCGCGCAGCGTGCCTTTGGCCACGACGCCGGGCATTTCGTCGAGCAGCATGAGGCTGCGCTCGAGCGCGGCGCCGTATGCGACGGCGCCCGGTTGCAACGCGGTGAGCGGTTGACGCAGCGCGCGATCGATCACGCGCGAGCGGTTGTGCAGTTCGATTTTTCCATACCGGCCTTCGACGATCGCGATGCGGACGACGCCGTCCTCGATGTCTTGGTGCGGCAGATACGCGCGGGCCAGCACGTAGCCCTGTTCGCGGTAGTACGCCGTGATGCGTGCCGTGGCTTGCTGCAGTTCGCCGAAGCTCAATTCGCGACCGGTGAGATCCGCGAGCAGGCTGTCCAGTCGTGCCGCTGGAATGGCAGTGGCGCCTTCGATGGCGAAGGCGCGGACCTCGACGCGCGGGCCTGTGTCGTCGTGTGCCGAGGGTTCGGGCGCGGCCGGCGCGATGTCGAGCTCCGGACGGGGGGCGGCCGGTAGGGTCGGGCGGACGGCTTCGATGTCGCGAATCGATTGACCGGCACTGGGCACCTGCTGCGCGTAGGCGAAACGGGGGAGCAGCAGCGTGGCGACGAGGCATGCGGCGTGGCGCGCCGCGATGCGTAACGCACGGGTATCGCGGCGCGCCGCGCCGGGCATTGCCGGCGGCGACCCTGGAGGCGTGTTCGCAATGAATGCAGACATGCCGGCGATTGCCGACGCTCGTGTGCGACGAATGATTCGAATACTCCACCCCGGCAAAAAGTATGGACCGGTCGCGGGTTCTCGTGCCGGTCTATCGATATGGTCGGAAATATTACGAAAGGGTTTCGCGCAAAGATATTGAACAAGTACTAGCTCGCCTCAAAAAACAGTCTGTCTTGCCTGAAATTGGGGCGCGACACGTGTTCGGGGTGCCATGGCCGCGGCGGGCTACGGTGCAGCACGGTTCGGTATGGCATGCATGGATGCGCGTAGCGCTCGAGGCTGAGCATTTCTGCAGGTCGGCGTAAGAGGGGACGAGCGGGATGGCAGTGCGATTGTTTGGTTTGACCATCAGCGCATCTTGGTGAAAGTGGACGGGATGGCAGGGAAATAGGACGAAGAATGTTTCTATGCAAATTTGTTTAGTACGCGTCCGATTCAAAACGCAGGTACTGCGCTGGTGGCCAAAGGCTGGATTGGTGACTCGTTCTGCACGATTTTCGATTCAGCGTTGATCGCCATTTCGATCGCGGGAACGCCGGTGTTGTTTACTCGGATCGGCTGGTACGGCGATACCGGAAGTCGAGGGAGGCGGCGCCGTATATGGCTGGCACCGGCCGCGCCTGCCGTTACGCAGTGCGTTGGCGCCGTAATCGTCAACGCGTTGTGGCAATGCTGATCAAGTCCACCCCTCATGGCCGTCATGCGCTATAGCGTGGACATGCCTAGAGCGCATGTTGCTAGTTAATTTGTGGGGTTTCGCGAACCGGAATGGCCATCTTCATCGATGATTCGGAAAGCTTACGCATACGGTATCGCGATCAGTCGCGTTTGCACGGCTTGATCAGCGTTGCCTTAAGGCACTCAGCATCGGCTTTTCGATCCAGGCGTGGCACGCGTAGCCGGACACGCACACGGCAGCCATGATCACGACGGCTGCCGCCAAGTCGCGCGGCGTATCGAGTCCGGCATGCAGGTTGCCGATACGGGTGGCGATGCCGATCACGTACGGATGAAGCAGATAGATTGAATAACTGGCCGCGCCAAGTGCTGCGATCAACCTGTTGCTGACCGATCGGCCGTTCAGATCGAGTGCGACGAGCGCGACGATCAGCACGCCGGCCGGCAAGCCGTATCCCGCGACGCGAGCGAGCCCTGTCGGTGTGTCGCAACAGAGAGGCTGAAGCAGTGCGATCGCCGCCACACTCGCGGCGATGAGCCCGATCCCCACGCGCGGCGTGACGCGACGCGCGATACCGGCCGCGAGTGCGCGATGGGCCAGCACGCCAAGACCGAATTCGAGCACGATCGGCTGCCCGAGATGATCGGCTACGGCACTTGGCGTGCCACGGACGGCCACGTAGAGGCAGAACAGCATGAGCAGCAGCGCTGCGAGCGCGGTCGCGTGGCGGCGGCGTATCAGCAGGAGCGCGAGCGTCACCACGACATAGAACAGCATTTCGTACTCGAGCGTCCAGCCGTTCAGGTTCAGCGGACCCCAATGCCCGTTTTCCTTCAGATAAGGCATGAACAGCAACGACTTGACGAGATAGTCGACCTGCGCGGTCGTCGAATTGAGCCAGTGCGGCTTCCACATTGCGATCGCGTACACGCCGAGCGTCGTCAGCCAGTACAGCGGCACGATCCGTATCAGACGCTTGCGCAGGAACGCACGGCCTTCGCGTGGCGCGACCTGCGACATGATGAAGCCGCTGATCACGAAGAACACGTCGACGCCGGCCTGCCCGAACGGCAGCACGTTCATGTGATAAGCGACGACAGCGAGCGCCGCAAAGGCGCGCGCACACTGGATGCTCGGAAAAAAAGCACCGGGGCGGTCGAGTGCGTTCATGCGGAATGACGGGGAAGGTGCTGCGGTTGACGGGGCGCGTGACGCGTCGCGGTCGATGTATCGTCAGGCGGCACGCGGTGCGCAGCTGGGCCGGCCGGCATCGTGCGCGGTGTTCGCGAGGCGGGCGGCAGGCGTGCCGCGAACTGCATCGCACAGAACAGCGCAACGCTCGACAGGTGGCGCGTATAGCTGCCGAGATCGGGCTCGAACAGCATCGACACGGCGATGTGGCCGATGACGAGACACGCGAGCACGTCGGCAGCCGGTCGCACGCTGCCGCGCCCGCTCCGCCATACGGCCGCCAGCGCGATCCAGACGAACACCTGCATCGCGATTTCCTTCGGCCCGGGCATGAACAGCACCGGCAGGTTCAGCCGCAACACGCCGTACGCGTAGTTCACGCAGAACGCGATGAACGAATCCGGCGACAACGGGTTGTGAAAGCTGGTGCGGGCACCGAATGGCGAACCGTATGCCAGGTAGTCGGCGGCCATGTCGCGCGGGTGCTGCAACAGGTAGTACACGTCGTTCGGCAACAGCAGCAGTGCAACCGGCAGGACGAGCGCCAGCGATGCGTTGATGCGCCACGATGCGCGCCGGACCAGCAGCGCGACGATTGCGACTGCCAGGATCACCGTGAAGTAGCCACGGACGAGCATCGCGTAGCCGCCGTACAGCGCGGCGGCGGCAGCGAGCGTCGCGACCGTCGAGCGGCGTTGCGCGATGCCGGTCAGCACGATCGCCATCAGCACGACGATCGTGTCCTTGCTCGCGACGAACAGATTGAAGAACACGCACGGCGCGAGCAGCACGACGCATGCCGCCAGGGTGCCGACGCGCTTGCCCTGGCCGATCACGCGCCAGATACATAGCGCGCCGACCGCGGCGACGAACAGGTGCGTGCCGGTCGTGCCGAGCGCGGCGTAGAACTTCGCCACCGCGTCGAACGACGTGCCTTCGTACGTGTTCGCGCCGCCGATCTGGCTCTGGATTTTCTCGGCGTCGCGAAACACGAACTCCGGCAGGAAGGCCCCGGCCTTTGCATAGACGAGCCAGTACGCGAGCACGGCCAGCACGGCGAGGGCGCGCGACATGCCGCGGCTGAGCCGCGGGCCGGTGCGCAGCAGGTTATCGAGCATGCGACGGCCTCCCGACCGGGCGTTCGGCGTGCATGGCCCGCGCGCGGCGCACCACGATCAGCGCGAGTGCCGCGGCGATGGCGATGCTGGCCGCCAGATGCGCGAGCGCAGCGCCTTTGGCGCCGGCCGCGTCGATCAGATACAGCGCGACCGGCACATCAAGCAGCGCGAGCCCGGCAATCGCGGCCAGCACGATGCCGCCGGCGCGCAGCGCGATTGCCGCGCTCCACAGTACATCCGTGGCCGCACGCAGTACGAACGACGCGAGCAGTACGGCGAGCAGCACGATCTGGCCCGCATCGGCCGGTTGGTGCGCGAGCGCGAACAGCTCGCGATGCGCGCCGACGATGCCGGCCGAGACGACCAACGTTACGACGGCGCTTGCCGCTACCGCGTACAGCGTGCGCCGCAGGAAGGCATCGGGCGCGTCGCCGAGCGTGCGGACGAGGCGCGGGCCGGCCGTGACGACCACGGTCGCGAAGGCGATGGTCTGCACGGCGTTCGCGATCGACCACGCGAACACGTACCGGCCGAGCGCGTCGGCGCCGATGCGGCCGCCGGCGATGAAGCGTTCCGCGTATTGCAGCGACGACAGGATCACGGCGGCCGCATAGAATGGCAGACCGTGCTGCCAGACGGTACGCATATGCCGCGGACGTTGCACGCAGTCGGACATTCGACCGCCGCACATGCGCTTGGCACAGGCGTCGATTTTTCGCCACGCGACGGCGACGACGGCAGCGTTGGTCGCGATCCACAGCACGAACACGGCCTCGATCGAATGCAGTGCACCGGCGAGCAGGCCGGCGCAGGCGAGGCCGGACCAGACGCCGGTCCGCACGAACAGCAGGGCGGAGCCGGCCTGTGGACGATGCAGCGAGAACAGCCAGCCGTTGACCTCGAACGCGGCGTGTTCGGACAGGGCGACGACGAGCACGCACCACGCGAGCGGCGTCGACAGCGCGAACCGGTCGAGCAGCGCGACGACCGCATCGCTCGTCATCGCGACGGCGAACGATGTGGCGATCAGCAGATACAGCGCGCCGTAGCCGATGCTCAGCGTGCGAGCGGCATCGATCGCGGCCAGCGGGCTGCTTTCGCTCAGCCGGCGGTTGAGTTCGGGGCCGAAGCCGAGACCGAGCGCCTTCGATGCGATCACCGACGCGGCGACCGCCAGCCCGTACGCGGCGAGCGCGTCGAAGCCGAGGGCGCGTGCGATGACGATCGTGAGCGCGAACTTCAGACCGAGCGCGGCGAACCGGAGCAGGATGCGCGTCAGCATCGCGCCGTCCCGCCAGCTGGAAGGGCGGCGCGCAGCGCGTCGATGACGCACGCACGTGCCGTGCGCACGGGTGCCAGGCCGGCGCTTGCGGCGGACCAGAACGCGGCCGGCGCGCCGGCCGCGAAGAGCGTGTCGACGACGCGCGCCGGATCGAAGTCGGCCCCGTTGACGACCCAGTTGTCGAGCCGCAGGTCCGAATACGCACCGAATCCCTTGCGTTCGTAGCTGATGTGGAAGGCCGGCACGCCGTGCAGGATCGATTCCAGCGCGCCGTGCAGCCGGACCGATACGGTGGCGTCGGGCCGGTCGTGTTCGAGCAGCGTCTTGAACGGAACGAGGCCGTCCCGGATGCCGAGGTTGCGATAGTAGGCAAGGTCGTCGTTTCCGCGTCCGGCGCTCTGGACCGCGAAGCTGACGCGGCACGATGCCCGAACCCGTTCGACGAGCTGCATGATCGACGCGTCATAGCGGGCCCGTCGCGCATGGCTCCACGCAGGCGCGCGGCGCAGCACGAACGCGACATGACGGATCGGCGCTTTGGCGGACGATGCGCGTCGGAGGATCGCGTCGTGGCGATGAGCGAAGTCGAGCACCGCGAGATCGGGAGCGCGTCGTACGTTCGGATGCGCGGCCAGACACGCGGCCGAGCGATCGTCGCGCACGAACACGGTGTCGAACGATGCGAGCAGCGCCTGCAAGTGCGTGGCGACCGGCCGTGCGGACAGCACGGGGCCGATGCTCTGCGGCAGATAGACGGCCGGCTTGCCGGACGCGCGGGCGGCGCGCATCTGTAACAGATGTCCGGCTTCGAGCTTGAGCGCCTCGATCGCATTGCGCGCACGCAGGTAGCCGCCGCCGACGCCCACGATCAGGTCCGCTTTGTCGAGGCGCTCGCGTAGCGGGCGCAGCCGGGCGTTCGTGCGCACCGGCAGTACGGCGCCGGCTGCGCCAGCGAGTCGATACCAGCCGCGCTCGGCGAGCACGGGCGCGGCGAGGACGTCGTCGTAGTCGGGGAACGACGCGGGGTCGGCTGCGACGATCGACACGCGGGCTGCGGCGCCGAACGCCTCGCGCAACAGTCCGACGGACAGGTCGACGAGCAGGCCGTCGCCCGAGTTGCGCGTGCTGTAGGCGTGCAGCAGCGCGATGTGGGGAGCGGCGGTCATGCGGTTTTTCCTTGTGCGGCGAGTGCGCGATAGAGGTCGAGGGTGCATCGGACCATCGTCGCGGCGGAGAAATCGTCGAGGGCTGCCGCGCAGTTCGCGCGCATGCGCTCGCGCCGCGCCGCGTCGTCGACGAGCGCGACGACGGTGTGTGCGAACGACGTCGTGTCGTCTTCGTTCGGCACGACGATCCCGATGCCGTAGGCATCGACCAGCTCGGCCGCGCCGGCCACCCGCGATGCGACGATCGGCACGCGCGCGGCCATCGCTTCGAGGCAGACGTAGGGAAACCCTTCGTAGCGGCTCGGCAGCGCGAACAGGTCGAAAGCGGAGAAGTAGCGGCTCGCGCGCTCGACGGCGCCCGCGACCTGCAGGGTCGGGGGCACGTATTCGGCGTCGGGGCCTGCCGCCGCATGGAAATCGCCAGGGCCGATCGCGACGAACTGCACGCTGCGGCCGCATTGGCGATAGACGCCGCGTGCGATCCGGACGAGCCGGTCGACGCCCTTCTGATGATCGAAGCGGCCCACGAAGCCGACGACGAGCGTGTCGTCGCGCAGACCGAGCGCCTGGCGCGCGTCGTGGCGCGGCATCGTGTGCGGCGGCGCGACGCCGTTGACGATCGTCGTCACGCGCCGGGCGGGGATGCCGAGCGCGTGTTGCAGATGCTGCGCTTCGTCATGCGATACGGCGATGATCCGGTGCGTGCACAGGCGGCCGAGCAGCCGCTCGATCGTGCCGTAGAAACGACGCTGGAATGCGGTCAGCGATGGATTGAGCGTGTAGACGGCATGCGGCGTATAGACGTGCCGCCACGGCCCGATACACAGGCGGGCGATCGCGCCGGCTTTCGAGCTGTGGCTGTGCACGATATCCGGACGGATCTGCAGCAGGCAGCGATACATGCGGGACACGGCCAGCGCATCGCGCCAGCCGACGGCGCGACGCATCGGCACGCGATGCACGCTCGCGCAGCGGCACAGCACCCGTTCGTCGAGGATCCTGCCGTCGAAGCGCGCCCCGTCGGGCACGATCAGATGCAGCTCGACGTCGTCGGATGCGCTCAGGCCGTCGATCAGACTGGCGAGATGAACGGCAACGCCGCCGCCCGCCGCTTCGGCGACGAGCGCGATGCGCAGCCGTGACGTGCGAGCGGCCCGGGTTTCCGTGATGACGGGCGGCGCCGGCGCATGACGTGCTTCGGCGGCGGCCGTGCGTTCGAGGTGGCGGATGTCGCTCATCGCTCACCTCCGCGCCGGAATCGGGATCCGACGACATGCAGCGCGCGCCGGATCGACGCTGCCGTACCGCCGCGCGACGGCGCATAGCGGTAATGCGCGTAGTGATACGCGCCGTGGCGGGAACCGTAACGCCCGGTGCGCGGGTCGACGCCGTTGAGCACCACGCCGCTCGCGGCCACCCCGTTATGCGCGAGGCGGCGGACGGCTTCGCCGAGTTCGGAGACGCGTGTCGATGCCGCGCGAGCGGCGAGCAGCACGGTGCCCGCGTGACGGCCGAGCGCGACCGCGTCGCTCACCGCGAGAATCGGCGCCGTGTCGAGCACGACGAGGTCGTAGCGGGCCGACAGGGTGTCGAGCAGCGCCGCGATGCGATCGTCGGCGAGGCATTGCGCCGGATGCTCGGGCATCGAGCCGGTCGCGATGAAGTCGAGATTCGGCAGCACGTTCCGATGGATCGCGTCTTCGGGTGCGACGGCGCCCGACAGCAGTTCGGCGAACCCCGGTTCGCGCGGGATGCCCAGCGATTCATGCAGACAGCCCTTGCGGAGATCGCCGTCGACGAGCAGCACGCGTTCCCCGCCGGCTGCCAGCAGCGCCGCGAAATTCGCCGCGACGAACGACTTGCCGGCGCCGGGCACGGGGCCGGTCAGCAGCAGCACATTGTTGCGCGCGCGCTGCATCGCGAAGCGCAGCGCGGTGTGCAGGCTGCGCAGGCTTTCGATCGCGGGATCGTGCGGATCGAGCGCGCTCAGCAGATGTGGCGCAGGCAGGCGCTGCGCGATGCGCCGGGCGACCCGCCGCTGACTGGCGGAGGCGGGAACGGTCGCATAGACGTCGATGCCGAGATGTCGCTCGATCTCGTCGGCGTTGCGGACGCCGCCGAACAGGTAGTCGCGCGCGAACGCAAGCGCGATGCCCAGCGCGAGGCCGATCAGCGCGGCTGCTGCGACGACGACCGGGCGGTTCGGCCGGACGGCGTCCTCCGGCACGATCGGCATGTCGACGATCCGCACGCTGCCGGTTTTGCCGGCCTTGACCAGTTCGAGCTGCTGCGCATTGGCGAGCAGCGCCGTATAGAGATCCGTGTCGACCTTGACGTCGAGCATCAGCCGCAGGGCGTCCTGCTGAAGATCGGGCAGGCCGCGGACGCGGTGTTCGAGTGCCTGCTGTTCGCGCCCGAGCGTGGCGATCTGCCTGTCCAGCGCGACCATGTCGGGATGGCCCGGGGCAAAGCGCGACGCCATCTCGTCGCGCTTTTGCTGCAGTTCGAGCTGGCGTGTCGCGGTGTCGGCCGATTGCTGCAGAAGCAGCTTCGCTTCGGCGTCGAGGTCGATCGTGCCGTGCGCGTTGCGCAGGTTCGTATAGCGCTGCTCGGCGCCTTGTAACTGCTTCTTCAGTGCCGGCAACTGTGCGTTGAGGAACGACAGCGACTGTGCGGCGTCGGCGGATTTGCGCTCGATATGCTGACGGATGTAGTGGTTCGCGACGGCTTTCAGTTGCGTTTGGATGCGTTGCGGGTCGGGGCCGCGCAGCGTCGCGACGATCACGCCCGACTGCTTGATCTTTTCCTGCACGTCGAGCCCGCGGCGCAGCGTGTCGATCGTCTCGGCGCGCGATTCGCGCACGAGCGTGAACCGCGTGCCCGGATGCGCATCGATGCGCGCGACGTCGACGGCAATCGGGCCGTCGCTCGTGTCGAAGGTCTGCGGGCGGCCGATCGTGCCGACGACGGGCGCGGGGAGCGCTGCGCCGGAGAGCCGGTAGCGGCCGCCGTCGAGCATCGACAGTTCGAAGCGCTCGCCTTCGAGCGGCTTCGGCACGTCGAAGCGCGCGAGTTCGGCCGATTCGTCGCCCCACGCATAGCCGCCGAGGCCGAACACGCCGGGGCTGGCGAGCCCCGGATTGAAACGCGATGCGAATTCGCCGACGATGGGGAAACGCTTCGGCTGCACGCTGATGTAGCTGCGCAATTCGTCGACGGCGCGCGTGACGACGAGCCGCGATGCAAGAATCTGGGCTTCCGCGGCCGCGCTCGACTTGACGTCGAACAGCGACGATACGTTGCCGAGTACGCTGTTGGCCGCGGATGTGTCGGGGCTGTCCTCGACTTGCACCATGATGTCGGCCTGGTACTGGCGCGGGGCGAGGAGCGCATACAGCGCGCCGGCGCCGAAGCAGGCCGCGGCGACGACGCCGATCAGCCAGCGCTGCGAAACGAGCACGTCGAGCGCGCCGGCGAGATCGAGCTCGGCGTCGCGCTCGTGCCGATGCTCGTGAGAGGGGGTAGATGTCATCGGTCCGGTTCGGAAAGCGGGGAAGGGGAAGAGGGCGGCGCCGCGAGACGCGCGCACCACGCGTCGACGCCGCGCTCGATGAGCCGCAGGCTGTGCTCGAACGACGTTCGCGGACCGAGATACGGGTCCGGCACGTCGAAGCCGGTCGGTTGGCTGCCCGACGGGTCCGGCAGGCCGAGCCTGAACACGCGGCCGCGCAGCGCCGGTACGCGTTGCTCGAGCCAGCGCTTCTGCGCGAGGTCCATCGTCAGGATCAGGTCGGCGCGCGTACCGAGCGCAGGCGGCAGGCGGCGCGAGCGATGCGCGGCGATGTCGACGCCGTGCGCGCGCATCAGGCGGATCGCGTGCGGGTCGGCCGGCTGGCCGTCGCGCGCGCCGATGCCGGCCGACTGCACGTCGATGCCGGGCAGGCGCGCGCGAAACAGTGCCTCGGCCATCGGGCTGCGGCACAGGTTGCCGATGCACACGACGAGCAGGGTGGCGACGGGCGTCATTTGACGGCGAGCGCGGCGGTGGCGCTGGTATTGACGCCCGGCAACAGCAGGCTGAGCACGCGGCTGAAGCGCACGAGACCGTTGCCGTCGACATAGACGATGTCCTTCGGCTGCAGTTCGAACTCGTTGGCGAGCACCATCGACACCGGCGAGCGCGCGTCGAGATGGAACACCTGCGGGTCGCTCGTATCCGAGCCGCGGATCACGAACATCTGCGCGGCGTCGGCCGTGCTGGCGTTCACGCTGCCGGCCTGCGACAGCGCTTCGGACAGCGTGAGGCGCCCGTCGCGCAGCGGCACCGCGCGTGCCGGTTTGTTGACTTCGCCCATCACGTACACGCCGTAGTCGCTGCGGGCCGGCACGTGCAGGAGATCGCCGGCCGCAAGCACGACGTCGGCCGGGTTGACGCCTTGTCGCAGCATCCGGCTCAGGTCGAGCGAATAGGTCTCGCCGTCGCGCACAAGCGTCATGCGGCTCTGGTCGGCGGTCTGGCTCAGGCCGCCGGCGCGGCCGAGCGCTTCGTAGAGCGTCATCGGCACGTCGTTGACGGGCTGTGCGCCGGGCGTGCGGACCTCGCCGTCGATGTAGACCTGTTGCGAGCGAAACGATGCGACGCGCAGCGTCACCTGCGGGTTCCGGTAGACGCGCGACAGCGCCGCGGCGATCCGGGCCTGTGCGGCGCCGGCGGTTAGCCCTGCAACCGGCACGCTGCCCGCGAATGGAAACGACAGGTTGCCGCGCGGATCGACGACGAAGCCGGTGACAGGGTCGGCCGCGCGTGGTGTGCCCTGCGGCGCGGCGCCCTGCGCGGCGGCCAGCTCCGGGTGATCCCATACGGTGACTTGCAGCACGTCGCCCGCGCCGATCCGGTACGGGCCGGCCGGGGCAGTCAGCCGGTCGGCCTGCGTGCCCTGCAGGCGCGCGACCTGCGCATCGAGTTCACGGATCAGGCCGGCGTCGATCTGCTGGATCCGGAACGGCAGCGCGCCGTCGGCCGTGTCGGACGCGGTGCTCATGCGCATGCCAGGCGCGAACGCGCAGGCCGACAGGGCGAGGCAAAGCGTGGCGGTCAGCAGCACCCGCACGCCGGACGGGCGCGCGAATCCACTTCGCTCATTCGGTACGGTTTTCATCTGTAATCCTTATCGAAGTTCGGTTGGCGAGAAAGCGGGGCGCGTGCGTATCAGTACGCGTTGCTGTGGGTCCAGCCGTGTAGCACGGTGGCGACGACGATGCGCATGTCGAGCGCGAACGACCAGTTGCGCAGGTAGTGGAGGTCGGCTTCGACGCGGCGCTGCATCTTCTCGACGCGATCGGTTTCGCCGCGCAGGCCGTTGATCTGCGCCCAGCCCGTGATGCCCGGCTTCACGCGATAGCGATGGATGTAGCCGTCGACGATCTGCCGGTACAGGTCGTCGTGTTCGAGCGCATGCGGACGCGGGCCGACGACGGACATCTCGCCGCGCAGCACGTTGATGAACTGCGGGAGCTCGTCGAGGCTCGTGCGGCGCAGGAAGGCACCGATGCGCGTAATGCGCGGATCGGCGCGGGTGGCCTGCCTGACCGAGCCGTCGCTGTCGTGGAGCCGCATCGTGCGGAACTTGAGGATCGTGAACGCCTTGCCGTTGGCGCCCTTGCGCTGCTGCCGGAACAGCACTGGCCCTTTCGACGACAGCCGGATCGCCGACGCGATCGCGAGCAGCAGCGGTGCGGCGCAGGTCAGGACGGTCGCCGCGAACAGCCGATCGAAGACGGCCTTCTGCAGCAGCGCGCGCGACGACAGCGGCGATGCGACGAGATTGATCGCAGGCGCACCGACCAGGTCGATCATTTCGCCGTTGAACATCACGAGCCTGCTGACGTCCGGTACGAGCCGGATGTTGACGAGATCGTCGCGGAACGCATCGAGCACGGTCATCACGGTGCGCGCCTCGTCGATCGGTAACGCAAGCCAGACTTCTGGAATCGCGCGTTCGCGGACATGCTGCGCGAACGCGTCGAGCGAGCGGAAGGACGGTACGTCGGCGCTGCCGCGTGTCACGAGACCGAAGTCGAGTGTGGCCGCCGCGCGAAAGCCCGCTGCGGGCAACTGGTCGATGCGCTCGAGCAGCGCGTCGCGATGCGTACCTGCCCCGACGACGGCGACGAGGCGATCGCCGTCACGAGCGCGGGCGATCCGGTCGAGCGTCGTACGGGCCACGAGCCGCGATCCGACCAGCGCGAGGCCGCTCGTGACGGTCCACAGCAGGTGCCAGTACGGCGAAACGTTCAGTTCGGGCGGAAGCGCCAGCATCACGAGCGCCGCGCCGGCCTGCGCGAGCAGCCAGGTGAACGCGGTGACGGCCGCCGTGCGGTACTTCGACCGGGCGGGTTGCGCGTGGTAAAGCCGGAATACGGGGAACAGCATCAACGCGAACGTCGCCGCACTGGCCACGTTCGCGAGTTCGGGCGCCGCACCGGCTTTCGATGCGGGCAGAATCAGCGCGGCGGCCAGCGCGCCGGCCGAAATCAGGACGACGTCGGATACCCGTGCAATTGATCCACCGGCGTTCTGCGGCGCGGGGGCGCGTCGTGCTTCGAAAGACGTATCCATACCCAGTTGCTACCTTCTGTTTGACCCAGCGCCGGTTGTCGTCCGGATTCGGCGCGCACGATCGTGCAAACGGCGAGTGCCGGATGCGATGACTTCATTGCGCGGAATTGACAATCGATGGACGGTGACGCTGCTTGACCTGCTGTCGGGCGGATGCGCTGCACCGACACTTGGAGAAATCGCGTCGCATGGCGCGAATGTTTGCTAAACGTTGCGATCGAATTGACCGGGTCAATTTTCGGTAAGTGGGGTACCGATTTAAATAGAACGACTACTAAATAGATGATCAGAAGCGTCGTACGCGTACGAATGATTTCGAATTAATCCGCATCCTCATATTTTTCTGACGAGAAAGTCGGAAGCGCCGCGAGCAGGCGACGGGATGGGCGCGTGCGCGTGAACGTAGCGGGAAGGCGCGCAGGAAGGGGGCAGGGGAATATGCGCAGGATGCGCCGAATCGCACAATGACTGCGGCCCGATACGGACAATCGCCGCTCGGGCCGGCTTCACCTCATGGCGCACGCGAACGCACGCCAGACCAACATCGATCGGACCTCAGCCGTTGCGGAAGAGCTCCGAATACGCGCTCAACGCCGGCACCCCGCCGAGATGCGCATACAGCACCTTCGACCCCGGCTCGAACTCCCCGCGGCGCACCTTGTCGATCATCCCGTGCATCGATTTCCCTTCATAGACGGGATCGGTCAGCATGCCTTCCAGCCGTGCGCACAGGCGAATCGCGTCCAGCGTGCCGTCGTTCGGCAGCCCATACTCGGGCCCCGCATAGCGCGTGTCGAGCACCACGTCGTGTGCGCCGATATCGCGGCCGAGGCCGACCAGTCCGGCCGTATGCCGCGCGATGCGCGTGATCTGTTCGTGCGTGCGCTCCGGCGTCGCCGACGCGTCGATGCCGATCACGCGATCCGCGCGTCCGTCGGCCGCGAAGCCGACGACCATCCCCGCCTGCGTGCTGCCCGTGACCGAGCAGACCACGACGTAATCGAACTTGAACCCGAGTTGCGCTTCCTGCTCGCGCACTTCTTCCGCGAAGCCGACGAACCCGAGGCCGCCGAGCGGATGTTCGGAACATCCGGCCGGAATCGGATACGGCTTGCCGCCGGCCTGCCGCACGCCTTCCATCGCTTCTTCCCAACTGCGGCGAATGCCGATGTCGAAGCCGTCCGATACGAGCCGCACGTCGGCGCCCATCATTCGCGACAACTGTATATTGCCGACGCGGTCGTACACCGGATCCTCGTAATTGACCCAGTGCTCCTGCACGAGCACGCACTTCATCCCGAGATGAGCGGCGACGGCCGCGACCTGGCGGGTCTGGTTCGACTGCACGCCGCCGATCGACACGAGCGTGTCGGCGCCCTGCGCGAGCGCGTCGGGGATGAGGTATTCGAGCTTGCGTGTCTTGTTGCCGCCGAACGCGAGGCCGCTGTTGCAGTCCTCGCGCTTCGCATACAGCTCGACCTTGCCGCCGAGATGCGCGCTCAGGCGCTTGAGCGGCTGGATCGGCGTCGGGCCGAACGTGAGCGGATAACGGGGGAAACGTTGCAGATTCATCGACAAGCTCCGAAGGGCAGTGGGCGGGAAATCGGATCGGTCGGGCGTGGTGTGCGGCCCGTGTCCCGATGGAAAAATGATAGGCAGGACCGCGCGAAATGAGCTTGCGAAATAAATCGCGAAGACTTACGTTATCGATGAGATATGGACGAACGGAATAATTTCGATTCGTGAAACTGACTGGAGACGCAATGAAATTAGATCGCAGTAACGCAGCGCCGGCCGACGCCGCGCCGGTGCTCGATCGCATCGACCGCGCGATCCTGCGGCAGTTGCAGCAGGACGCGTCGATCTCGAACGTGAGTCTCGCCGCGAAGGTGAAGCTCAGTGCGCCGGCGTGCCTGAGGCGCGTCGAGCGATTGAAGGAAATGGGGTTGATCCGCGGCATCGTCGCGCTGCTCGATCCGAAGCCGCTCGGTGCGGGGATGCTGGTCGTGATCGGATTCGTGCTCGACCGATCGACGCCGGAGGCGTTCGCCGAATTCGAGAAGGCCGCGCAGAAAGTGTCGGGATGCGTCGAGTGCCACGTGGTGACCGGCGAGTTCGACTACTTCATGCTGGTGCGCACGCGCGACAACGAGAGCTTCAACCGGCTGCACGCCGATCAGTTGCTGTACCTGCCCGGGGTGCGGCAGGTGCGCTCGTTCATGGTGCTGAAGGAGATTCTGTCGACGCATGCGCTGCCGGTGTAGCGCATGGTGATGGAGCAGAGTTTGTTCGCCGTTGTGCAGGGAGCTCGCCGGATTCAGCGCATGGGGGCTCGCATGCCGCGTCGTAGGCGACGCAATGGACGTACGAACCGGGGAAATTCATGCGGCAATATTCAAAACCTCCATCGAGTGCCACCGAGGAAGCGCCCGCATTTGCTTGACGGCATAAATTGCTCAGTCGCTCCTGAGTCATTCTTTGCTGGCGATACGATCGTCGAACGCCGCAAATACCTCGGCCGCCCAATCCACGAACACTCGTACCTTGACGTTCAGGTGACGATTCGGAGGGTACACGATGTGTACCGGGTGACGCGGGCGCTCCCAGTTCTTCAATAGTTGGCGCAATGCGCCTGTCTTGAAGTGAGGCTGGGCAATGTACTTGAACGTCTGCCCAACGCCCAACCCGGCGAGCAGACCGGTTACATGCGCCGTGCTTTCGTTCACCACTATGTTCGACTGGCCGTGAACCTCGATCTGGTTACGACCACGCCCGAACAGCATCGGAAATACCTTACCGGTAAGCGGTGACGAGTTGCTGTAGATCACGTGCCCTTGCTCGAGCTGCTTCGGGTGCGTTGGCGTGCCGTATTTTTCAATGTAGGCGGAGCTCGCACAGGTCACATAGTCGAATTCGGCGATGCGGCGCGCAATCAGCGTCGACGTGGTCAAAGCGTTGCCACGGATCACGCAGTCGACGCCGTCACCGATCATATCCGCGTTACGGTCACTCACACCGAAGCTGAGTTCGATGTCCGGATACCGCGACTGAAAGGTTTGCATCGCAGGAATGAGTATCGTGTTGGCGAGGATCGACGGTACGTCGATTCGCAGCCGCCCCTTGGGCTGCGCCCGTTCGTTGGCCACGAAGCTATCCATCTCGTCAACATCCTCGATCACCCGAATGGCGCGGTCGTAGTATGCGGCGCCTTCCGGCGTAACAGAAACCTTGCGCGTGGTTCGATGCAGCAGCTTTACGCCCAGGTGAGATTCCAGCTCCTGGATCACCTTCGTCGCCGTGGAGGGCGGCAACTTGAGTGATTCCGCCGCTTTGATGAACGTTCCGGTATCGGCAATGCGCGCAAAGACTCGTAGTGCGAGCAGCTGATCCATCGCACACCTCCTCGAAAGAATCGGCAATTGTGCCTGCCGAGACACAATGCGATTATTCACGCCCGGAAATTATGAAATCGCAAATCGCCTATTTATTCAAGCATCGGCGCCGTCTATCGTGCATCTTTGTGCGACCGCACGGGAGGCCGACTACGACGCGATCATCGTCGGGTCGCCGACACGCTTCGGGCGCCTCTCGTCGCAGGTGGCCGCGTTCCTGGACCAGGCCGGTGGCTTGTGGATGAAGGGTGCCCTCAATGGCAAGGTCGGCGGTGCGTTCACGTCGACCGCCACCCAACACGGCGGGCAGGAGGTCACCCTTTTCTCCGTCATCGCCAATCTGCTGCATTTCGGCATGACCATCGTCGGCCTGCCTTATAGCCATCAGGGGCAGATGACACTGGACGAGATCGTCGGCGGTTCGCCATACGGCGCCACGACCATCGCCGGCGGACAGGGTCAACGCCAGCCCCGCGCGATCGAGCTGGCCGGCGCGCGCCATCAAGGCGAGCTGATCGCCAGGACTGCCAGCAAGCTGTTTGATTGACCACTTGCCTTCGCAGCGCAGCCAGGCGGTGTCGCGCACACGTGACACTCCCGCGCGCGCGACGCGCCTGAGCGTATAGAGATCGAATTGTCACCGGCGACGGTACCCGACTATTGCGCACCACCCTCCACCCAATTCAACGAGGAGATCACCAATGACCAGCACCGTTGCCGCTCTCACGCACGTCAATCTCGACGTCTTTGCAGAGAACGATCCAGTCCGCCGCCGAGCGCTTATCGACCAGCATTACGCGGAGGACGCCGTCTTCTATGATCCCAACAACGGCGTGCACCGCGGCCGTGATGCGATCGATCACATAGCAGGGGTGATCAAGGCGACACACCCTGACTTCAGGTATCAGCCCATTGCTGAAGTCGACGTGTCTGGCGAGGCCGGTCGGGTGCGCTGGGTTTCGGGCCGTCCTGGCGACGAGCCGGAATACGCAGGAACCGACATCGTTGTCGTCAGGGACGAACAGATCGCCGCGATCTACCTCTTCTTCGACAAGCTGGCGTGATTCGAGCCGATATTCCGCTTGGCGCTCGGGGAAGTCCGAATCGTCTCGTCCCGCATACGCAACAGACAGAATCAGACAGCGCCCGGTGCACGCTCAGCGCTGCCACGGCGCCGCACCGGGTTGCTGCTGCGCAGCCTTGCCGAGCCGCTCGCGCGCCGTGCGCAGGATGGCCGCATCGAGTTCGCCGTCATCCACGAGCGCCTTCAGCGTGGCGAGCACGATACTCGCGCGATCGACTTCGAAGAACGCGCGCAGTGCATCGCGCGTGTCGCTGCGACCGAACCCGTCGGTGCCGAGCGTCACATAGCGGCGCGGCACGTACGCGCGGATCAGTTCGGGCACCGCGCGCACGTAGTCGGTAGCGGCAATCACCGGGCCGCGCGTTCCTTCGAACATCTGCGCGACATACGCCGGGGCCGATTCGTCGCCGAGCCGCGCCAATCGCTCGGCTTCCATCCCGTCGCGCTGCAGTTCGCTGAAGCTCGTGACGCTCCACACGGCCGCATCGATGCCCCAGTCGTCCTTCAGCATCCGCTGCGCGGCGAGCACTTCGCCGAGTATCGCGCCCGCGCCGAGCAACTGCGCGCGCGCGGCTTCGTTCGATGCGGACGGCAACCGGTGCATGCCCTTCAGGATGCCGTCGCGCCGGGCGGCAGGATCGTCGTCGGGCATCGACGGCTGCGCGTAGTTCTCGTTCGTGACCGTCACGTAATAGAACACGTCGCGCTGCTGCTCGACCATCTCGCGCATGCCGGCATCGACGATGGTCGCGACTTCGTAAGCGAACGCCGGATCGTACGCACGGCAGTTCGGAATCGTCGACGCGGCGAGATGGCTGCTGCCGTCCTGATGCTGCAGGCCTTCGCCGCCGAGCGTCGTGCGGCCCGACGTCGCGCCGACGAGAAAGCCGCGCGAGCGCTGGTCGGCGGCGGCCCAGATCAGGTCGCCGACGCGCTGGAAGCCGAACATCGAGTAGTAGATGTAGAACGGCAGCATCGGCAGGTCGTGCACGCTATACGCCGTCGCGGCGGCGATCCACGACGACACCGCACCCGCTTCCGAAATCCCTTCCTCGAGAATCTGGCCGCGCGTGTCCTCGCGGTAGTAGAGCATCGAGCCGAGATCCTCGGGCTCGTAGCGCTGGCCGAGCGGCGAGTAGATGCCGACCTGCCGGAACAGGTTCGCCATCCCGAACGTGCGCGCCTCGTCGGCGACGATCGGCACGACGCGCGGGCCGAGCCCGGGATCCTTCAGCAGCGCGCCGAGCATGCGCACGAGCGCCATCGTCGTCGACATCTCGCGGCCCGCCGCATCCAGCGCGAACGCACCCCAGGCCGGCGTCGGCGGGACGGTCAATCCCCGCGACGCCGCCATCCGCCTTCTGGGCAGATAGCCGCCCAGGGCAGCCCGGCGAGCATGCAGGTAACGCATCTCGGGGCTGTCTTCGGCTGGTTTGTAGAACTTGAGCTGCTCGACGTCGAGATCCGACAGCGGCAGCCGGAAGCGGTCGCGGAACGCCTTCAGATCGTCGACGTCGAGCTTCTTCTGCTGATGGGTGGTCATCCGCCCCTGACCGGCCGCGCCCATCCCGTAACCCTTCATCGTCTTCGCGAGGATCACGGTCGGCTGGCCGCGATGCGCGAGCGCGCGCGCATACGCGGCGTGCAGCTTGCGTGCATCGTGGCCGCCGCGGCGCAGGCGGTCGATCTCCGCGTCGGTGAGCTGCGCGGCGAGCGCTTCGAGCGCCGGGTCGCGGCTGAAGAAGCGCGCGCGGTTGTATGCGCCGTCGTTCGCGGAGAAGGTCTGGAACTGGCCGTCGACGGTGTCGGCGAATGCGCGCGACAGCGCGCCGGCGTGATCGCGCGCGAACAGCGGATCCCAGTCGGAGCCCCACAGCACCTTGATGGTGTTCCAGCCGGCGCCGGTGAACAGCGCCTCGAGCTCGTCGATCACGCGGCCGTTGCCGCGCACGGGGCCGTCGAGGCGTTGCAGGTTGCAGTTGATCACGAACACGAGGTTGTCGAGCCCTTCGCGCGCGGCGAGCGACAGCGCGCCGAGCGATTCGGGTTCGTCCATTTCGCCGTCGCCGAAAAAGCCCCATACGGTGCGGCCGCCGGTGTTCGCGAGCCCGCGATGCTGCAGGTAGCGCATGAAGCGCGCCTGGTAGATCGCGTTGATCGGGCCGATGCCCATCGAGCCGGTCGGGAACTGCCAGAAGTCCGGCATCAGCCACGGATGCGGATACGAACACAGCCCGGGGCCGGCGATTTCGCGGCGGTAGTGCGTGAGATGCGCTTCGCCGAGAAAGCCTTCGAGATACGCGCGCGCATAGACGCCCGGCGACGAATGCGGCTGGAAGTAGACGAGATCGCCGCCGGCGCCGCTGCCGTCACCGGCGTCGTTGCTGTCGGCCGGCGCCGCGCGGAAGAAATGGTTGAAGCCGACCTCGAACAGGTCGGACGCCGACGCGTAGCTCGCAATGTGGCCGCCGAGCTCGCCATACGCGCGGTTCGCGCGCACGACCATCGCGAGCGCATTCCAGCGCAGCGCGGCCGACAGCCGCTCTTCGAGCTCGACGTCGCCCGGGTACGGCGGCTGTTCGTGCGCGGCGATCGTGTTCACGTACGGCGTGACGGGGCCGCGCGGCGCCGCGAGCCCGCAGGTATGCGCATGCGCGGCGAGCCGGTCCAGCAGGTATTGCGCGCGCTCCTTGCCGACGTGTGCGACGACGGCGTCGAGCGACTCCAGCCATTCGGCGGTTTCTTCCGGGTCGGCGTCGGGGTGGGCGGCGGCGAGGCCCGCGCGCCGCGTGGCATCGATACCGTTGGACAGGTCCGTCATCGCAGGTCTCCCGCACACCGCTTCGGGGCGGCGCGCAATCAGTGGCATTCGGTCGAAACATGCTACCCGCCGATCTGCAAAATATGCGTCTGATTTCATTGGGATTTCGTGCGTGGATAGTGTAAATATTCCGGTTGTGTCCACTCTTTCGGAATATTTCGACCATGAGCAGCAACCCCAGGCGGCTCGACCGCATCGACATCGGCATCCTGAACCAGCTTCAGCAGAACGCGCGGATCACGAACGCGGAACTCGCGCGCGCGGTGAACCTGTCGGCCACGCCGTGTTTCAACCGCGTGCGAGCGCTGGAGAAGCTCGGGCTGTTCCGCCAGCAGGTCACGCTGCTCGATCCCGAGCCGCTCGGGCTGCGGATCAACGTGTTCATCCAGGTCAGCCTCGAGAAGCAGGTCGAGGACGCGCTGCAGCGTTTCGAGGAAGCGATCTCGCAGCGCCCGGAGGTGATGGAGTGCTACCTGATGTCGGGCGACGCCGACTATCTGCTGCGCGTCGTGATGCCCGACATGCGCACGCTCGAGCGCTTCATCATCGAGCGGCTGACGACGATTCCCGGCGTGTCGAACATCCGGTCGAGCTTCGCGTTGAAACAGGTGCGCTACAAGACCGCGCTGCCGCTGCCGGCGGCGGGGCTTACGCTGGTCGATCCCGATGAGTCGGCGTCCGACTGGAGCTGAATGGAGGCCGGGGTTTAGATGTTGGACGAAGCGTCGACGAAGGGCCGATGAAGGGCCGACGAAGGGCCGATGAAGGGCCGATGAAGGGCCGATGAAGGGCCGATGAAGGGCCGATGAAGCGCCGATGAAGCGCGGACGAAGCGCGTACGAAGCGCGTACGAAGGGCGGACGAAGGGCGGACGAACCGCCGACGAACCGCCGACGCACCGGCGACGATCGCCCGACAGTGCCGAAAGGCGCGAACGCTCGCGCGTGGGCCACCGCCGCATGGCCGCACGTGATGTCTGCATCTTCACGACGCCGCGCGGGACGATCGCGTATGCTCGTCCCGTCAGCGGCGATGGCGGCTGCCGTTGCCGGATCAATCGTATGACCACCCATCAACGAGCGAGGGCATCATGGCAAGACAGACGATGGCGGAATACCTGGCGAAGACGCTGGCGGCAGCGGGCATCGAGCGCATCTGGGGTGTGACGGGCGACAGCCTGAACGGCCTGTCCTTCAGCCTGAGCCAGCTCGGCACGATCCGCTGGATGCACACGCGGCACGAGGAAAGCGCCGCGTTCGCGGCCGGCGCGGACGCCGCGTCGACCGGGCGGCTCGCCGTATGCGCGGGCAGCTGCGGCCCCGGCAACCTGCATCTGATCAACGGGCTGTACGACTGTCACCGCAATCACCAGCCGGTGCTCGCGATCGCCGCGCACATTCCGTCGACCGAGATCGGCCTCGGCTATTTCCAGGAAACCCATCCGCAGGAGCTGTTCCGCGAGTGCAGCCATTTCGCGGAACTCGTGACGAACGCGTCGCAGTTTCCGCGCGTGCTCGCGCGCGCAATGCGCACCGCGATCGAGGAACGCGGCGTCGCGGTGATCGTGCTGCCGGGCGACATCGCGCTGGGTGACGGCCCCGACGAAGCGCCGGCGTGGAGCGAATCGGCGCCGCCGTCGATCCTGCCGGCCGACGCCGATCTCGACCGGCTCGCGGCGCTGCTCAACGAGTCCGACGCGGTCACGCTGCTGTGCGGCAGCGGCACGCAGGGCGCGCACGACGAGGTGGTCGCGCTGGCCGACACGCTCGGCGCGCCGGTCGTGCACGCGCTGCGCGGCAAGCAGTTCGTCGAATGGGACAACCCGTTCGACGTCGGGATGACAGGGCTGATCGGCTTCAGCTCCGGCTATCACGCGATGGAGTCGTGCGACACGCTGCTGATGCTCGGCACGGATTTCCCGTACCGGCCGTTCTATCCGACGAATGCGAAGGTCGCGCAGATCGACTGGAAGGGTTCGCAGCTCGGCCATCGCGCGCCGCTGGCGCTCGGGCTGGTCGGCACCGTGAAGGAAACGATCGCGGCGCTGCTGCCGCGCCTGACGCGCAAGACGCAGCGGCGCTTCCTCGAGAACGCGCTGAAGCACTACGCGGCCGCGCGCCAGGGGCTCGACGATCTCGCGGTGGCCGAGCCGCCGGGCCGCGCGATTCATCCGCAGTATCTGACGAAGATCGTCGACGAAGTCGCGGCGGACGATGCGATCTTCACGGCCGACGTCGGAACGCCGACGCTGTGGGCCGCGCGCTACCTGACGATGAACGGCAAGCGTCAGCTGCACGGCTCGTTCAACCACGGCTCGATGGCGAACGCGATGCCGCAGGCGCTCGGCGCGCAGGGCGCGCATCCGGGGCGGCAGGTCGTGTCGCTGTCGGGCGACGGCGGGCTGTCGATGCTGCTCGGCGATCTGCTGAGCGCGCGCCAGCTCAAACTGCCGATCAAGATCGTCGTGTACAACAACAGCCTGCTCGGCTTCGTGTCGATGGAGCTGAAGGCGGCCGGCTATCTCGACACGAACGTCGACCTGAGCCCGACCGACTTCGCGGCGATCGCTAAGGGCGCGGGCATCTTCAGTGTGCGGGTCGAGCATTCGGAGAATGTGGAGCACGCATTGCGTACCGCGTTCGCGCATGACGGGCCGGCAGTCGTCGACGTCGTCACGTCGAAGTACGAACTCGCGATGCCGCCGAAGATCGAGCTCGCGCATGCGAAGGGCTTCAGCCTGTTCATGCTGCGCGCGATTCTGAGCGGGCGGGGCGACGAGATCGTCGAGCTGGCGCGGACGAATCTGCGGTGACGATGTGTCGCGCGCCATGCAGCGAGCATGGCGCGCGGTCTACAGCCCGGGCCGCGCCGCCCGCTCGTGCATGGCTTCGGCGAACGGCGGCAGAGACGCCGCGCGACGGAATCCTGGCCCCGTGTCAGTCGCCATCGTGCCGACAGCGGACGATCTCGCCGCGATCGACGCGGCGCTGCAGCAGATCCGGATCGTTGGCGAGCGTTATCCCACGCACTTGCGGCAACGCGTCGATTGCTGAACGGGCCTCTGGCGGCTGATCCGGCACGAATTGGTCAGGCAAATCAGGGTCAATCTTCACGTCGCCTTAAGTTTGCGTTTCCTAGAATCGATTGACCGTCGCGTGTCCAGCGACGGACGGATTCGCCGAGGAGGATGCGCATGAACCTGACCCGTGTCGCCGTAACCCTGTTCCGCACAGTCGTCGGCACGTCGCCGCTGACCGAGCAAGCCCCGGAGGGCCGCCGATGACGTGGCCGAACGCGTTGCGTGTCTCGGCACTGTTCGTGCGCGAGTGGGTGGGCCGTCCGGCGTCGGTGGGCGCGTTGTGTCCCAGTTCGCGGCATCTCGCGCGCGAGATGGCCGATGTCGTGCCGGACGGCGACGGGCTCGTCGTCGAACTCGGCGGCGGAACCGGCGCGGTGACGGCGGCGTTGCTCGAACGCGGCATCGCGCCGCGGCGCCTCGTCGTGGTCGAGCGTTCGCCGGCGTTCGTGCGGCACCTGCGCACGCGCTTTCCGGGCATCACGATCGTGTCGGGCGATGCGCGGCAGCTCGAACGGCTGCTGCCGCCGGCCGCGCGGGTCGACGCGATCGTGTCGTGCTTGCCGCTGCGCACGCTGCCGCGTGACGCCGTGACGGCGATCGTCGAGCAGTGCCGGCGCGTGCTGTCGGACGGCGGCGCGATGATCCAGTTCACCTACGACTTGCGACCGCCCGATCGCCACCCGCTGGGCAATTCCGGACTGGTCGCCGGCGACAGCCGCATCGTGTGGGCCAATCTTCCGCCCGCGCGAATCGTGACCATGCGGCGGGCTGGGGCGAGCCAGACCGTGTGACCGTGCTGCAGCAGCGATCGGCCTGACGCGTCATTGCAAATTATTGTGAGTGGTGACGCGTTGATCCCGGAATCAGAACCGCGCGCCGTCGGGCACACGCGCCGACGGACGCATCCCCGCGCGCTTGACGACGCGCTCCAGCGGCGTCGCAATCCCGCGGGCGATCGCCGCGCTCACGGCCGCCGACAGCGTCAGATACGCGATCAGCAACAGCAGCTTGCCGTCGCCATGCGTGGCAGACGGCGGCCAGAACGTGCGCAGCGTGCCGAGCACGATCAAATGGAACAGATACAGCTCGTAGCTGAGCCGGCCGCTCCAGCGCAGCGGCGCGAGCATGCGGCGGTTTGCCTGCCCGCTTTCCGCATGCGCGCCGATCAGCAGCGCGGCGGTGCCGAGTGCCATCGCGGTCACGCCGGCGACGTGGCTTTCCGCGATGGGCCACGCCAGATAGAGCGCGGCCATGGCGACGGCGACGATCAACTGGACGGGCGTTGCGGCGAGCCATTGCCAGCGCGCGCGTTCGGCCAGCAGGGCCGTGCAGCAGCCGATCGCGATCCCGTCGAAGCACGCGAAGTATGCGTAGAGAAAACCGCCTTCGTCGCCGGCATGCGTGAAGCGGTACACGGGGCCGATCGCGATGATCGCGAACCAGAACGCGAGCAGCCGCGTTTCGCGGCGCAGTGCGACGCACAGCAGCGGAAACGACAGATAGAACACCTCTTCCACCGACAGCGACCACAGCACGCCGAGTGCGTAGTTCACCCATCCGTACGCACCGATCAGCACGTTCATCCAGAACGTGAGCGATGCCAGATTCACGAGCCAGAACGACACCGCGATGCGCTGCGGCGCGTGATTCTCGAAGATCGGTACGCCGGCCGCCGCGAGCCCGTTGACGAGTGCGAGCAGCAGAAGCAGGCACGGCACGATGCGAGCGACGCGCGACACGTAGAACGCGCGCACGTCCACGGCGCCGAGGCTGCCGCAGCGGCGGCGCGCATTCGACGCGATCAGGTAACCGGAGATCACGAAGAACATCGTCACGCCGTAGTTGCCGTTGCGCACGATCGCATGGATCGTGTCCCAGCCGAACACGTGTGCGAGCGACGTATCGCGCAGCGAATACGGAATGTTGAAGTGATGCAGCAGCACGAGCAGGATCGACACGCCGCGCAGCAGGTCGATCCGTGCATTGCGCGGGCCGGCGCTCATTGCGGCGGAGCCGGCTCGGCGAGCGCCGGGAGCGCCGCGACGAACGTGTCGCGCGAGCGCAGGCCGGCGTTCGGCGTCTGCCGCTCGTCGTCCTGGATCAGGTTCGCGAACACCAGCGTGCGCGGCCCCTTCGTCGCCCAGCCGACGAACCAGCCGTACGCGTGCGCTGCGTCATACCTGGAGCCCGGCGAGCCAGTGCCGGTCTTGCCGTGCACGGTCCAGCCGCCCGGTTGCGCGTCGATCAGCGTGATGCGTTCGGTCATGTCGTACGCGTGCGCGCCGATGGGCAGCGTCCGGAGCACGATCTTGCGCATGAACGCGACCTGTTCGAGCGGCGAGATCCGTAGCGACGAGTTGACCCACGCGCCCGTCACGCCGGGGAATTCGCCCTGTTTGCGCGTGACGTCGGCGTTGCCGTAGCCGAACGCGCTCGTGTACTGCTGGAAGCGCGCCTGCCCGAGCGCCTGCGCGACCTGCTGCGAATACCAGAAGATCGACAGCTTCATCCAGCGCGCGGGGTCGGTCGGCTCGTGCCACGGCGCACCGCCCCAGTCGGGATAGCCCGCGTGGAAGTCGAGCGTGGGCGTGTGCTCGTCCTTCAGTACGCCGGCGTCGAAGCCCATCAGGCTGATGGCGACCTTGAACGTCGATGCCGGCGTCACGCGCGTCGTGCAGTCGCCCTGCTGCACGAGCACCTTGCCGGTGGCTGCGTCGGCGACGACCGTGCAGACGGGATGGGCGTGAGCCGACGCGGCGGCGAGGAGACCGACGGCGAAGGCGAACAGCGTGCGACGCGCGTGCTTCAAGTGAAGCTCCTTGGAAAGCGTGCGGAAGGTGCGCGGGGCGGGCGGGGAAGCGAGGGCCTCGCGCAATTGGAACGACGGCCGGCAATGCGGATGGAGCGGATCGCGGCCGTCGGGACCGCACACAGTGTATCGGCGGATCGCCGGCTGGCGACCTGTCATGGTTGACGGGGCACGTGTGCGGCCTTCACCGTTGCGGAGGCCCGTGTCGGTTGTGCACGTTGCCGCGCCGATGGAAAAAGGACGCCAAAACACGCGTGCCTGCGGACGGGCAAGGACACCTCGTGCCAACCGGCGCGGATGTCGGGTGAACGACGGAGGGAGGCGCATGGCGCGAGAATTTGTGACGCAGCGGGAGATGCGCCGTTTTTTTAACAGCGGTTGGGTAACCGGATGCGTGCGATGTGCGCGCTTCAGCCGGCTACTTGGTCCCGAGCACGCACGCGAGCGGGTGCGACGCCTCGCCGTTGCGCTGCACGACGACCGAGACGAAACCCGTGTCGCTCATCAGGCGTGCGAGCTTGTCGGGGCGATGCGCATCGTAGGGCGCGCGATCGATGTCCCGCACCGTGATCGCGACGAGCCCGCCGTGCCTGACGACGCGGCGCAACTCGCTCAGGCCGCGCATGGGCGCGTGCCAGAAGTAGATGCTGTTGATCGAGAATGCCTTGTCGAACGTGTCGTCTGCGAACGGCAGCGCGTCGACGGAGCCGAGTGCGAGGCGCACACGCCCGTCGTCGATCAGCCTGCGGTTCAGATGCTTCGCGGCGGCCAGCATGGTCAGCGAATGATCGATGCCGGCGAGGTGGCAGGACGGCGCCGATTCGGCGGCGAGCCGGATCGCGTCGCCGGGGCCGAACCCGACTTCGAGTGCATGGTCGCTGTCGCAGATCGCCAGCAGCGACAGCGTCCACACGTTGTCCAGCCGATTGTGTCGGCGCATGATGCGGCCGACGATGCGCCCGGCCAGGCCGCGCGGCATGCCGGGTTGCCCGAGATGAGTCGCCATGACGTATCCCCCTTGCCGCGACGAGCGAGCAAGCGGCGTGCCGCCCTTGTCGGCCGGACAGCGCGGCCTCGGCGAGATCGCCGCCGTGCGGCCCGGCGCGAAACGGCGTCTGACCGTGTCGCTGCCGCCGAGGTTCGCGACGCAGTGGTTTTCGCCGCGGCTCGGCACGCTCGCGGAGGCGCTGCCCGACGTCGAGCTGTCGATCCGCACGGAGGCCGCCGACGATTGCGATTGCCATATCCGCTTCGGACGCACGGCGCGGCCCGGGATGCAGTCGGAGCTGCTGATGATGGAGCGCCATGCGCTCGTCGGCGCGCCGCGTTATCGCGACGATATGGTCGATGTGCTGCTCGGCCGGCTGCCGTCGCTGCACGTGCTGCACGAGGGCAAGCGCCTGACGCTGTGGGCCGACTGGTGCGAGCAGGCGGGCGTGCCGGTCGAGCGAATCGGCGACGGCATCGAGTTTTCCACGCTCGAACAGGCGATCCGCGCGGCGCGCAAGGGCGCGGGGCTCGCGGTGGTCGACCTGAACATGATCGAGGAAGAGATCGCCGAAGGCAGCCTCGTGCGGCTGTCGCGGGTACAGCCGATCGGGCCGTTCGGCTATTGGCTCGACATCGGGCCGGAGAACGTCGCGGCCGAGCACGTGGTCGCGTTTGCCGCGTGGCTGCGGGGGCAGGTGGTGAGGCGGAGGTAAACGGCGTGCGGACCGAAACGGGTCTGGGCCGCGCCACGTCGACGCCGTTTATCGCGATGTCGGCAATCGTATCCGGCGATCCGGGATCTGTCAGAAAGTGTTTCCGGTCGACGGACACAGATCCGGATCGAGGCCGAAGTGGATGAGCGTTTCCCTGCCGCCGATCGCCTTTGCCTCTTCTTCCGAGATGATGGGTAGCGTGGACTTCGATGGATCGATGCGCCCCACGTTGAAGACTTTTCTCGGTGGCACGGGAGCGGGTTTGCCGACCGGCGTTTGGGCCGGCGCTACGACGAACCGGTGCGCAATTCGTTCGAGACCGCGACGGAGCGCGTGCGCGACACATTCTTCGAGGAGCTGCGTCACTTCCGAGCGCCGCATGAGACGATTCCCGCGAATCACGCGGCTGCGAGCCCGGGACGACCGTGCGACCCGGAATCCGGCGGTTGGGCTGTGCTTGCCTGTCATTCGTAAATTCCCTTTTCGATCAAGTAATCCCGCAGCGTCAGTACGGACGCGCTATGCGGTGCAACGTCGAATGTCACCCACCGATGGGATCCCGCGACTCGCCAGAAGTCGCGCCCGAATCGGGTCGCATAGAGCGTGCGCAGCGACCGAAGCGATCCATCAGCCAATCCGGCCGGATAGCTCTGAAAAAACTGGAACAGTGCGGCCTCGTCCGCATGTGTGCCGGGAATTGGCGCATCGAAGCCGAACCTCGGCCACGCGTAGTATCCGTGGAGCCTTGGGCCGCCCGGTTCCGGTGGTGCTTTGCGGCCACCGACGGCCAACGCGATGATCCGTGCGATGCCCAACGTATCACACGCGCGAACAATTCTCCAGAGCATGGTCGCACCGAGTCCCGTGACCGCGCTGTCGGCGAGATCGATTGCTCGCAGTTCCAGCACCCGCGCATCGGTGGTTTGAAATACGGAGATCCGGTTTTCCGATCGAATCAGCGTGGGGTGGGTGACGGCGAACGTCAATTTGCCAGCGCTGTCGAGATAGGTCTGAACGTCCGAACCGGCGGGCGCACCGCATAGCGCGACGAGCAGTTCGTCAGGAACTTCGTTACTCGCACCGAGCAATGCGGCGAGATCGAGATCGTTGCGCCCGATTGTCAGCCGATCGTCGAAAAACGTCGTCTCGTAGGGCAGCGTATGGTTGAGATCGATGCGTTTGGCAGGCATGGCAGGACAAGACAAGACAAGGAACGGAAAGCCCCAGCATATCGCCGCGAATCCGTCGTGCCGAGTCTGCCGGACGGCCAGTCGCGACGCGGGGTGGTCGCCCGTGGCATCCGCCTTTGTCATCCACCGGTGGGATCCGGCAACGCGCCAGAAGTCGCGCCCCACTCCCGTCGTATAAAGTGCGCGCAGCGATCGAAGGGCCCCTTCCGCCAACCCGATCGGGTATCCGCGAAAGTACTGGAACAGCGCGGCTTCGTCATCGTGCTCGCCGGGAATCGGCGCATCGAATCCGAATCTAGGCCGCGCGTAGTATCCGTAGAGTCGCGGTGCGCGCCGCGATTGACCGTCGTGCCTCGCATCGGTCCGATTCATGTCGACGCACACGGTATCGCTTCGCGCCCGCAGGAAAGCTCGCCGCGTACGCGACTTCGCCGCGCGCTTCCGCGAGCGGCTTGCCCTGTTCGCGCGTCAGCAGCTCGGCGAGCGCGTCGCGGTGTTCGAGCATCAGCTCGCCCCAGCGCTTCACGCGCGCGCCGCGCTCCTTCGCGGTCAACTGGCGCCACGCGGGAAATGCGCGGGCGGCGGCATCGATCGCGCGCTGCGTGTCGTCGGCGCCGCCCTTCGCGACGTTCGCGATCGTCTCGCCGGTCGCGGGGTTGCGCACCGGATAGGTCGCGTCGCTCGCGCCGTGCGATTCATGCCGTTCGCCGCCGATGTAATGGCCTGTTCTCAGGAATTCGTTCGTCGTCTGTCGTTCCTTGCGTCAGTCTGCCGCAAAGCTGCCTTGCGCCGGACGCGACACGCGCGCGATGCGCTTGCCGGCCGTGTAATCGTTGATCAGGTCGCACGGCGTGTAGTTGCGTTCCAGTTCGTGCAGCTCTTCGTCGGTGAGCCGCGTTTCGAGCGCGCCGAGCGCGCTGTCGACTTGCGCGACGGAGTCCGCGCCGACCAGCATGCTGGCAATGCCGGGCCGGCTCAGCACCCACGCCTGCGCGAACTGCGCGGGCGGCACGCCGCGCCGCTTCGCGACCTTCGCGACCGATTCGGCGATCGCGAGCGACGATGCGTCGCCGTACATCTGCGCGGTGAAGAAGTCGGTCTGGTTGCGCGTGGATTGCGGCTCGCAGGTCAGCAGGCCGCGCGCGAGCGGGCTGAACACCGACACGCCGACGCCCTGGTCGATGCAGTACGGCACCATCTCGCGCTCTTCCTCGCGATACGCGAGGTTCAGCTGCAGCTGCATGTTGATCGGCTTGTGCCAGCCGTTTCGTTCGCACGCCTGCATGATCTTCGCGAACTGCCACGTGTACATCGTCGACACGCCGATATAGCGCGCCTTGCCCGCGCGCACGATGTCGTGCATCGCGCTCATGGTTTCCTCGACGGGCGTGTTCACGTCGAAGAAGTGCAGCATGAAGATGTCGACGTAATCCATCCCGAGACGCTTGAGCGACCCGTCGATGCCGTCGAGCACGTGCTTGCGCGAATGGCCGCCGGCGTTCGGATAGCTGCCCATGTCGTAGCCGACCTTGGTGGTCACGACGAGCTCCTCGCGGCGCGCATTGCGCTTCAGGATGCGGCCGACCACTTCCTCGCCGACGCCCGTCGAACAGAAATCCGCGAGATCGATGAAGTTGACGCCGGCATCGAGCGCACGGCGCACGATCGGCTCGCTCTGCGCTTCGTCGAAGATCCACGGCTTCCACTCGGGCGTGCCCATGTTCATCGTGCCGAGACACAGGCGGGACACCTTCAGGCCTGACTGGCCGAGGCGGACGTATTCGATGCCTCCTCCTGGTGCGGCCTTGCGGGCCGTTGTTGTCGGTCAGTGTTGTCTCGGCGTGTAGAACGGGTTCGACACGTCGCGTGCGGCGGCCAATACCGCGTCGCGGTGCGGCAGCCCTTCCATCGCGGCGACGATCGCGTTGCGGCACGCGCGGTAGTTGTTGTCAAACACGGCGTCGAGATCGTCGGTCTGCGGGTTCACCCAGTTCGCCGACACGACGACCCAGTCGTTCTCCGCTTCGGGCGGCAACGTGCCGTTCTCGAACGCTTCGGCCACGGCCTTCGCGATGCCGGCCTGCGACGCATCCCACGTGGCATTGCCGTGGAAGTCGCCGGCGATCTGCGCCTTGTTCACATACAGCGTGAGCGGCTTGGTCGGCACGCCGGGCTGCGCGATCACGACGAACGGCGCGTGGCCGGCCGACGGCGTCGCGAGCGCGGTCGCGAACGCCTGACCCGCGGGGCCGTCGCGTGGGCCGATCAGCACGTTGATGTGCGCGAGGTTGACGCCGGGGCCTTCGAAGCCTTCGCCGATGTAAAGCTGCCTGGGTTGCGGTGCGGTCATTGCGGTGTCTCGTCGACGAGTGGGAGCGACGCGATTGTGGTGGGCGGCGGCGCGGCCGGTGAATCGATGTTTTCTGATCGGGGTATGAGTTTTCGTCGTCTCCGGGAAAGCCCTGAGCACCGCGCGGGAACGCCCGCCTGCCGGGCCGCGGCCGATGCCGGACGGCGTTCGCGCAGCGGGAAGGTTCGCGCGGCGGCCGGGGCGGCGCTCGGCCCGGCCGGAATTCAGGGCGGGAGAAAGCCGACCGTCCGCCGGCGGCAGAACAGCGCGACCGCGTATTACGCCGACGAAATCGCGTGCTTCATCGAGCTGATCGAACCCTGCGCCGATTTCCCGCCGCCCGTGCCGGCGCCAAACCTGCCGTTTTTTGCACCGCAATGCCGTTTTTTTGCACGGTCTTTATGTCCCTGCTTCTACGCTCGGGGATGTGTTGAACAGCCGAGACGGCTTCCTTCCCCCCATGACCTTCATCCGTCCCGTCCCGCGTTTCGACGTGGCCGGCCGTCAATTGGCCTCCGGCAAGCGCCCAGCCGTCATTCCGTTGCCGGCGCCGCGCCCGCGCGTGCAACTGCCTGTCACGCTGACCGCCGGCTCGGCCGCGCTCGCACACGCGGGGCTTGCGGCGCTGCTGCAGTCCCCGCTCGGCGCCTACGTGATTAGCGCGCGCAGCGTGCGCGGCGCGATCCACGTGCAATTCGACATTGCCCCGGAGGATCTGAACTTCACGCTGCACCTGCTGATCACGCAGCAGGCCGACGCGGTGATCGGGCCGGTCGCGCGCCGCGTGCGCGTCGATACGCAGGTTCGCGCAGAGTAGGCACGCCGATTGCTCAAATGACCTGCTGCCGTTTTCGCCGATCGCCGCGCTGTGCGCCGGTCCGCCGCGGCAGACTTTTGTGCGCCGCGTCGTACGCGGCGCTGGCCTTCGAGAAGGAGGATCCATGTACCTGACGGAAGAAGTACGCACCGCGCGCCCCGCTAGCCGTCGCGTGCGCGTGGTGACGCTGCCGTCGAGCAGACAGCTCGCCAGGCAGTTGATGGTGACGGTTCGCGCGGCAGACGTGCTGCTGCGCCAGGCGATCCGATTGCCGGATCGCCACCAGTGGTCGGTCGACATCGAACGCGTCGACGCGGATGGCGGCCCGTTGGCCGCATGGGATTCGCACGTGATGTTCCGCATCGGCAAGGTGTTCGAGCCGGCTGCCGATGCGAACGCGCGGGCCTGCGACCCCGATCAGGTCGCCGTCGAAATCCGGCTGTGTCTTCCCGAGCAAGCCTACATGGGCGAGCAGCGCGTCGGCATCTTCGGTCGACGGCACGGCAACCGGTTCGGCGCGACGCTGTCGGTGACGGCCGGGTCGCAGTGGGGCGGCCGGCGCAACGAATGCATTCCGCCGGCCGGGCGGCACGTGCACGGCGACACGCTCGAAGCGCTCGTCGACACGGTCGCGGGCATCGTCAACGCGGCGCTGCTCGCGGCTGGCGAGCCGTGCCCGGGCGATTCGTGACGTGGTACGCGACGCGCGCCTGACCGTGGTTCAGGCGTCGCCGGTCTGGCCGGTTTGCCGCTGCAGGTCTTCCATCAGTTGTTCCGCGAGAAAGTCGCACGGCGGGCGCTTCGACTTCGTGCTGCGCGCGAGGATCAGTTCGAGCGGCGGCAGATCGGGCAGCCCATGCGAGCGGCCGAGCATCGACAACTGCGCGGGAATCGCGCAGCGCGCGAGCGGCGCGACCGCCAGGCCCGCTTCGACCATGCTGAGCAGCCCGAGCAGGCTCGGGCTTTCGTATGAGGTCCGGAACGGCAGCTTCGCGCGTTCGAGGCTGCGGATCGCGTTCTCGCGCGCGACGCTGCCCGGCATGAACACGGCGATCGGCAGCGGCCGTTCCTCCCACACGCGCGGCCCGTTCGTCATCGCGGCCCACGCCATCGGCTCGTGGCGGATGAAGTCGCCGGACAGCCCCTTGATGCGCGTGCCGCACACGAGATCGACGGTGCCGTCCTTCAGCAGCGGCGCGAGCGCGCTGCTCGGCAGCCCGATCACCTGGATCTCGACCTTCGGATAAGTCGCCGAAAACTTCTTCAGCACCGACGGCAGCAGCGACGACGCATAGTCGTCCGGCACGCCGATCACCACCTTACCGGTCACTTCCGGGCGCACCACGGCCGCCCACGCTTCGTCGCGCAGCGCCAGCATTCGTCTGGCGAACCCCAGCAAGACCTCGCCTTCGCGCGTCAGCACGATGCTGCGCGGCTTGCGCACGAACAGCGGGCGCCCGATGGCGTCCTCGAGGCTCTTGATCTGCATGCTCACGGCCGACTGCGAGCGGTTCACGGCCTCGGCCGCACGGGTCATGTTGCCGGTTTCCGCGACGGCGACGACGGTGGCCAGCACGTCGTGATCGAGCATCTTCATTGGTATCAGGAAAACTGAACGTAACGATCAGCATTATGCGTTTTTATTGTCGTTATGTGTCTGCCATAGTGGAATCGAGTCGGCCGCATCGTTCGATGCCGTGCCGCAATCACGCCGGCGTGCCCGGCACGCAGCGTTGAACAGGAAAAGTGGTGTACCGATGATGGATCATCCGTTGCGCGCCGCATTGGCCGCGGAATTGCATGCCCGGCCGTTCCTGCGGCTCGCCGAAGCCGTGTCGCTCACGCACTATGCGATCTACGCGGACGGCCAGCCCGATCTTCACGAAACGCTGCTGCACGCGCTGTGCCGCGACACCGGCATCGACGCGCCGCACGAAGGCGCGACGCACTACGCGGTGCAGTCGCCGTCCGGCTGGTATCTGAAGTGGGAACGCCACACCGAATTCTCGACCTTCACGTTCGTCGCGCCGCGCCGCGACACCGGCTATTTCGACGATCTCGCGATCGAAGGCATCCCGGCCGCATGGTTCGCACGGCTCGCGGGCATTCGCTTCGTCGCGGTGCGCATGGAGTTGCTGTCGGGCGACGCCGCGCGGCTCGTGTGCGGCGACCTGCGCCGCTGGATCGACGGGCCCGCGCTCGTCGGCAGCAACGTGCTCGGCGGCGGCAAGGTGTTCTGCGACTGGCATGTGCGTGCCGACGGCTTCATGCGTTTCCTCGTCGTCGACGAGGATTTCCGCGAGGAGCAGGGCGGCCGTTTGCTGCAGCGGCTGTACGAGATCGAGACGTACCGGATGATGGCGCTGCTCGCGTTACCGGTGGCGCGACAGATGAGCCGCGAGCTCGACGAGATTCATGCGGCGCTGCATGCGCTGATGCAGCGGATGGACGCGAGCGGCGCCGCCGGCGACGACGCGGCGCTGCTCGTGAAGCTCACGCATCTCGCGGTGCGCGTCGAGGCGCTGTCGGGGTCCGGCGGGCGTTTCAGCGCATCGCGTGCGTACGAGAAGCTCGTGCTGGCGCGCATTCAGGAACTGCGCGAGGAGCGCATCGAAGGGATGCCGACGATCGCCGAGTTCATGGAGCGGCGCTTCGCGCCAGCGATGGAAACGTGCCGCAGCGTGTGGGCGCGCCACGAGCAGATCGCCGCGCGAATCGCGCGTGCCGTCGATCTGCTGCGCACGCGTGTGAATCTCGCGCAGGAAAAGGACGTGACGCGATTGCTGGCAGGCATGGAGCGCACCGCCCGCAACCAGCTTCATCTGCAGCACGCGGTGGAAGGGTTGTCGGTGGCGGCCATTTCGTACTACGTGCTGTCGCTCGCGGCCGCGGCGTTCAAGGCGCTGCACGTGATGAGCCTGCCGGTCGATCCCGAACTGGCGGAGGGGCTGCTGATCGCGCCGGTCGTGTTCGCGGTGATTCACGTCACGCGGCGCACGCGCGCGCAGCTCGCACGCTCGGAGGCCGCGCATGACGGTGGCCCCGTGCCGACCGTGCAGGCAGCGGCGTTGAAGCAGGCAAGCTAGAACATCAACGACATATCAAAGCAAAGGAGTGGAGATGAAACAGATGCAAACACAAGCGGAATTCTTCAGTGCCCTCGACGCGTTCGACGAGCCGGTCTGGGACGATACGGGTGCGCCGATAGGCGTGCACGTGACGTCGTATCAGGCGGCGATGCTCGAGCCGACGACGTCGCTGGTCGGCGGTACGCTCGATCGGCCGGATGTCGCGGCGGTGGCGATTCTCGGGTACAACTGACGCGCATTCGTTGCACGTCGATTCAACGTCGCGCGCGCTTCGATCGATTTCGCTACGCGCACCGACAGCGACACGTCCGGATAGCGGCCGTGGAGCGCGTCGACGAGCGGCCCGACGAGGTAGGTCGTGAAGGTCGGCGTGACCGCGATCCGCAATGCGCCGCGGCTCAGGTCCTGCACGTCGTGGATCGCGCGCCGGCCTTCCGCGAGATCGTGCAGCGCCTGCCGTGCATAGCGGAAATACACGTCGCCCGCGTCGGTCAGCCGCGTGACGCGGCCCGTGCGGTCGAACAGCTTCTATGCCGAGTACGCGAAGGCGGTCGACGCGCGGCGCCGCCGATGGTCCAGCAAAAGCACGGCGACGCGATTCGCGCCTACCAGCGCTGGAAGGAACTGAACGCGACGTGATCCAGGCGGCGCGGCGCCCCGCCGCGACTGCTCGTTTTCCCCACCCTCCGCTCAGGGCCTGTTCACGCTAATAACGGGCCAGCCCCACGAATGAATTTTTCAAACAGGGGAACGTGCCTTTCCGCCCGCATGGCGGCGTCGTTCGTCGTTGCAATAGCGACGGCTATTGCGCCTCCTCACTCCTTGCCCTGCGGGCGGAAAGGCACGTTCGCAAGCCCGTTATTAGCGTGAACAGGCCCTAGCCCGCCGGCCATCGTGCCGGCCGGGTTTCCCGCATGGCCGCGCGGGCGCGCGCTGCGCGCCGTCTGCGGCCTTTTCTCACATCGATTCCGTTCAATGTCCGCAACGGAAATCCGCGATCCAAAAAGTTTTTGACGGGTTTAAAAATTCGCACTGGACACAACAGATGCGTGCGGAAAGCCCGATGAAAACCGATGAAATCATCATGACAGCCAGCATGGCGAACGAAGCCGTCGGCGTGCCCGACCGGCCGCCGATGGCCGCCATGCGCGATGAGCCGGTGCCGTTGGGTGTGCTGGCCGGCTGCCGTCGCTGCTGATCGCCGCACGTTGCGCCCGATACCCGCTTTCTTGCACCACATGATCCGGATGAGGAGTCGCTCGATCCCTCTCCGCCGGCACCGCGCGACCGCATGAGCGGTCGCGCCGCAGACCGCCTCCCGGCCTTGTGCCGCGCCGGCCGACGGTCGCCTGACAGTCGACATTCGCTTACCTTTTCAACACGGACCATCATGAAACGGGATTCATTCAGTACACCTGAGGCAGTGCGTCGCGACGCGACGACGGACCTGATCAAGCCGAACGACGCGTTCGTACGCATCGAAAACGTCGTGAAGAAATTCGGCGACAGCACCGCCGTCGACAACGTAAATCTCACGATCGCGAAGAACGAACTGTTCGCGCTGCTCGGCAGCTCCGGCTGCGGC
>NZ_JAPVQY010000029.1 GCF_027257875.1 Burkholderia sp. IMCC1007 | reverse complement strand
CCCGTCGGCCGATGCGGCCGCGCTCGGCGGCATGGCCGCCGCGCCGCAGGCCGCCGCGTTGCCGGCGAGCGCGGGCCTGCCGTCTCCGCTCGCCGGCTCGAGTGCGCCGCGGCTGCCGCTCGATGCCGGCGGCCATCTTGCGAAATCGCGCGCGGTGCGCGATTTCTTCGACTACTGCCTGACCGCGCGGAGCGACCTGAGCGCGGCCGCGCTCGATGCGCTCGTCGTGCGCGAGATCGCCGCGCAGCTCGACGGCACGGTTGCGCAGCCGGAAGCGCTCGACGTCTGGCGCCGGTACCGTACGTATCTCGATGCGCTCGCGAAGCTGCCGGATGCGGGCGCGGTCGACAAGTCGGATCTCGGCGCGCTGCAGCTCGCACTCGACCAGCGCGCGTCGCTCGCATACCGGACGCTCGGCGACTGGAGCGAGCCGTTCTTCGGTGCGGAGCAATGGCGGCAGCGCTACGACCTCGCGCGGCTGAAGATCATGCAGGACCGCACGCTGACGGATGCGCAGAAGGCCGAGCGGCTCGCGGCGCTCGCGCAGCAGATCCCGGCGGACGAGCGGGCGGCGCGGCAGCGGATCGACCAGCAGCGCGCCGCGATCGACCAGATCGCGCAGTTGCAGAAAAGCGGGGCGACGCCGGACGCGATGCGGGCGCAACTGACGCAGACGCTGGGCCCGGAGGCCGCCGCACGCGTCGCGCAGATGCAGCAGGACGACGCATCGTGGCAGCGCCGCTACGCCGACTATGCGGCGCAGCGCGCGCAGATCGACGCGGCCGGGCTGTCGCCGCAGGACCGCGACGCGCAGATTGCCGCACTGCGGCAACGGGTGTTCACGAAGCCCGGCGAAGCGCTGCGCGCGGCATCGCTCGATCGCGGCGCCGGCAGTACGAACTGACGTGAACCGACGCGCACGGTCAGGCCGCGCGCGTGTAGTGCCGCGGCAGGTGCTGCTCGATGGTTCGCGCGAGCGTGTCGAACGCGGGGCCGATGCCTGCGTGCGCGACGCACGCGTAGCCGAGCAGCAGCCCGCGCCGCGCGGTGTCCATGCGGCTGTAGTAGCTCGTGAGCGGGCGCACGATCACGCCCGCGTCGAACGCGCTGTGCGTGACGACGCGATCGTCGCAGTCGTCGGGCAGGCCGAGCACCAGATGCAGGCCGGCCTCGTCGCCCATCACGGGCAGCGCGTCGCCGAAGCGGGCGCGGATCGCGTCGATCAGCAGCTGGCGGCGCTCGCCGTACAGCGTGCGCATGCGCCTGACGTGCGAAGTCAGGTGGCCGTCCATGATGAATTCGGCGAGCACGGCCTGCTGCATCAGCTGGCCCTCGCGGTACAGCTCCGACAGCCCGGTGCGGAACGTGTCGACCAGATGCTCGGGCACCACCATGTAGCCCATCCGCAGGCCGGGGAACAGCATCTTGCCGAGGCTGCCGACGTAGATCACGCGGCCGCCGTCGTCGAGCCCCTGCAGCGACGCGAGCGGGCGGCTGCCATAGCGGAATTCGCTGTCGTAGTCGTCCTCGATGATCCAGCAGCGGTGCTGGCGCGCGTATTCGAGCAGCATCCGGCGCCGCGCGAGACTCATCACCATGCCGAGCGGATACTGATGCGACGGCGTGACGAGCACGAGCCGCGGCGGATGTTGCATGTCGCTCGCGCGCGGGTCCAGCCCTTCGTCGTCGACCGGCACCGGCGCGAGCGTGAGGCCGGCCGCCTGCAGCACGCTGCGCACGCCCCAGTAGCACGGCTCCTCGACCCATGCGCGATCGCCGATGTCGGACAGCAGGCGCACCGCGAGGTCGATCGACTGGTGGATGCCGGTCGTGATGATCACCTGGTCCGGCGAGCATTTGACCGAGCGCGCGACGCGCAGGTAGTCGGCCAGCGCGCGACGCAGCGGCCGGTAGCCGCCGCCCGGCGCGTAGGTCAGCAGTTCGGGGTTCGCTTCCTTCCACAGGCGCGCCTGCAGGCGGCTCCACGTGCGGCTCGGGAATTCCGACACGTCCGGCACGCCCGGCATGAACGCGCCCCACTGGCGCCGCGACACGCCCGCATGCTCGATCAGTTGCCGCCCGCGCATCGACAGGCTGCCTTGCGCGTCGGGCGGTGGTTCGTCGGCGGCCGACGGCGGCGGCGCGGCGCCCGGCACGCGGATCGCGGCGGCGTCCGGCCGCGTGTCGGCCACGTAGGTGCCGCTGCCGGTCGTCGTCAGCACGTAGCCTTCGGCCGTCAGCTGGTCGTACACGTGCAGCACCGTATTGCGTGCGATCGACAGGTCGCCGGCGAGCGTGCGCGAACTCGGCAGCTTCGTCCCTGGCCCCAATTCTCCGGTCAGGATGGCCTGCTGCATCAGTTGCAGCAGTTGCCGGTACATCGGCTCGGGCGAGCTGCGGTCCAGACGGGCTGACAGCCAGTCGGCGAGGATCACGGTATCCAAAGTGGTCCTACTAGGAATATTGAAATGGTTCCCTAGTATAGAACCGTGCGGGCCGTATAGTGGGCCCATCTCAAAAACGAATGTCGCGCAGCAAGGGGACAGCCACGATGAAGTCCGATGATGTGATCGTCAGCTTTCGCGGCGTGCGGAAGACCTACGACGGCGAGACGCTGGTCGTCAAATCGCTCGACCTCGATATCCACCGAGGGGAATTCCTGACGCTGCTCGGGCCGTCCGGCTCGGGCAAGACCACGTGCCTGATGATGCTGGCGGGCTTCGAATTCCCGACCGGCGGCGAGATCCGGCTCGACGGCGAACTGCTGAACACCGTGCCGCCGCACAAGCGCAACATCGGCATGGTGTTCCAGAACTACGCGCTGTTCCCGCACCTGACGGTCGAGCAGAACGTCGCGTATCCGCTGACGGTGCGCAAGCTGCCGGCCGGCGAGCGCGCGGAGCGCGTCGCGCATGCGCTGAAGATGGTGCAGATGGAGCGCTTCGCAAAGCGCTATCCGGCGCAGCTGTCGGGCGGCCAGCAGCAGCGCATCGCGCTGGCGCGCGCGCTCGTGTTCGAACCGAAGCTCGTGCTGATGGACGAGCCGCTCGGCGCGCTCGACAAGCAGTTGCGCGAACACATGCAGTACGAACTGAAGGCGCTGCACGAGAAGCTCGGCGTGACATTCGTGTACGTGACGCACGACCAGGGCGAGGCGCTGACGATGTCCGATCGCGTCGCCGTGTTCGACAAGGGCATCGTGCAGCAGCTCGACACCGTCGACCGCCTGTACGAATCGCCGTGCAACGAATTCGTCGCGAACTTCATCGGCGACAGCAACCGGCTGCGCGGCACCATCGCGCGCGTCGACGGCGAATTCTGCGAGCTGCGGCTCGACGACGGCACGACGCTGCGCGGCCGCCGCATCGGCGACGTGGCCGAAGGCGCGTCGGCCATCGCATGCATCCGCCCCGAGCGCATGAGCCTCGCAAACGGGCACGCACTCGCAAATGGGCACGCACTCGCGAACGGCGCGGGCAACCGCGTGGCCGGCGAGGCGCGCAGCCTCATCTATTTCGGCGATCACGTGCGCATGCGTTGCGCACTGCCGGGCCAGGACGAATGTTTCGTGAAGGTGCCGCTCGGCACGGGCGCGCTCGACGCGTTCTCACCTGGCGCGCCTGTGTCGCTCGCATTCGCGCCCGAGCATCTGCGCGTGTTCGCGTAACACATGGTTTCCCCGATTTTCCGCAGCACGTCGTCAACAACAACTGCCTACTTCCACCACGAGAGGAGAGGAACCACCATGAACCGAGCAAGCTTTACCGCGCGTCGCACCGCGGTCGCACTGGCGCTCGCCGCTTTCGGGGTATCGGCCACGGCGGCCGAACTCACCGTCGTCAACTTCGGCGGCGCGAACGGCGACGCGCAGAAGGCCGCGTTCAACCAGCCGTTCGAGAAGGCGACCGGCAACAAGGTCACGGCCGTCGAATACAACGGCGAGCAGGCGAAAGTGAAGGCGATGGTCGAGGCGAAGCACGTCAACTGGGACGTGGTCGAAGTCGAATCGGGCGACCTGAACCGCGGCTGCGACGAAGGGCTGTACGAGAAGCTCGACTGGTCGAAGATCGCGAAGAAGTCCGATCTGATTCCGGAAGCGCCGCAAGTGTGCGGCGTCGGCTTCTTCGTGTGGTCGACCGCGCTGTCGTACAACGCGGACAAGCTGAAATCGGCGCCGACCGGCTGGGCCGATTTCTGGAACGTGAAGAAATTCCCCGGCAAGCGCGGGATGCGCAAGGGCGCGCGCTACAACCTCGAGTTCGCGCTGATGGCCGACGGCGTCGCGCCGAAGGACGTGTACAAGGTGCTCGGCACGAAGGCCGGGCAGGACCGCGCGTTCAAGAAGCTCGACGAGCTGAAGCCGTACATCCAGTGGTGGGAAGCCGGCGCGCAGCCCCCGCAGTTCCTGGTGGCCGGCGACGTCGTGATGTCGACGGCGTACAACGGCCGCATCGACGCGGCGCAGAAGGAAGGGAAGAACCTGAAGGTCGTGTGGAACGGCAGCATCTACGACCTCGACTACTGGGCGATTCCGAAGGGCTCGCCGAACAAGGCGCTCGCCGAGCAATACATCGCGTACACGCTGACGCCGAAGCCGCAGCAGGCGTATGCGCAGCACATCGCGTACGGCCCCGCGAACGTCGCGGCGATCAAGTCGCTCGACGCGAAGACGCTCGCGAACCTGCCGAACTCGCCGGCCAACGGCAAGACGGCGGTGCTGGAGGATATCGGCTTCTGGACCGACCACAGCGACGAGCTCGAGCAGCGCTTCGCCGCGTGGGCGACGAAGTAACCGTTCAGGGATCCTGATGCAACCGGCCGCGCGGCGCTTGACGCGTCGCGCGGCATTCCGCCGGATCGCGCCCGGCCGGAGAGAACCGTTGAACACGATGACGATCGCTCCTTCCTCGCCGTCGACAGCCGCGCTCAAGCGCGAACTGAAGGCTGCCGAGGCCCGCAAGCGCACGATGGCGCTGCTGCTGATCGCGCCGCTTGCGATCTTCCTGTTGCTCATCTTCGTCGTGCCGATCGGCACGCTGCTCACGCGCGCGGTGCAGAACCCCGAGATCGCGACCGCGCTGCCGACCACGGTCGCCGCGCTGTCGGGCTGGGACCGCAAGACACCGCCGCCCGACGCCGCGTATGCCGCACTCGCGGCCGACATGACGAAGGTCGCCGACAGCGAGGCGATGGGCGCGCTCGCGCGGCGCCTGAACACCGAAATTCCCGGCTATCGTTCGCTCGTCGCGAAGACGGCGCGCGCGATGCCGCTGAAGGGCGACAACGATGCGGCCGCCGCGGCGCTCACGCCCGCCCAGACGCGCGCGAAGCTGATCGACCTCGATTCCCGCTGGGGGGATGCCACATACTGGCAGGCGATCGCGAAGAACGGCAGCCAGCTGTCGCCGTTCTACCTGCTGGCGTCGCTCGACCACAAGCAGGACGGCTTCGGGCACATCGTGCAGGCCGATCCCGACCAGTCGATCTACCTCGCGATCTTCGGCCGCACGTTCGTGATCGGCGTCGCGGTCACGCTGTTCGCGCTGCTGCTCGGCTATCCGCTCGCGTACTGGATCTCGACGCTGTCGGAGCGCCGCGCGAACCTCGTGATGATTCTCGTTCTGATTCCGTTCTGGACATCGGTGCTGGTGCGTGTCGCCGCGTGGATCGTGCTGCTGCAAAGCGAAGGGCTGATCAACAAGGCGCTGATCGGCAGCGGGTTGATCTCGCATCCGCTGACGCTGCTGTTCAACCGCGTCGGCGTATACATCTCGATGACGCACATCCTGCTCCCGTTCATGATCCTGCCGCTCTACAGCGTGATGAAGTCGATTCCGCCGACCTACCAGCGCGCGGCCGTGTCGCTCGGGAGCCACCCGTTCGCCGCGTTCTGGCGCGTGTACGTGCCGCAGACCTATCCGGGCATCGGCGCGGGTGCGCTGCTCGTGTTCATCCTCGCGATCGGCTACTACATCACGCCCGCGCTGCTTGGCGGTCCGAACGACCAGATGGTCAGCTACTACGTCGCGTACTTCACGAACGTGACGATCAACTGGGGCATGGCGTGCGCGCTCGGCGGCCTGCTGCTCGCCGCGACCCTGGTGCTGTATGCGGTGTACGGGCGCTTCACGCGCTCGAACGTGAGCCTCGGCTGAGCGTCGCGCCCGGCACGACACACGCAATACGAATACGCAATACGAGAAGGGGATGCCGATCATGAAACTCGCCAGGCCGCTGTTCGCGCCGCACATGTCGTTCGTCGAGCGCGCGTGGTACGTCGCGTTGCGCGTGCTCGTCGTGCTGACGCTGCTGTACCTGATCCTGCCGGTGCTCGCGATCGTGCCGCTGTCGTTTTCGTCGAGCACGTTCCTCGTCTATCCGATCCCCGGCTTCTCGACGCGCTGGTACGAGAACCTGATCGCGTCCGACGAGTGGCGGATGGCCGCGAAGAACAGCTTCATCGTCGCGCCGTCGGCGACCGTCGTCGCGACCGTGCTCGGCACGCTTGCCGCGATCGGGCTCACGAAGGCGAACTTCCGCGGCAAGGCGCTGCTGATGGCCGTGCTGCTGTCGCCGATGATCGTGCCGGTGGTGGTGGTCGGCGTCGGCATGTATTTGTTCTTCGCGCCGCTCGGGCTCGCGAATACGTACACGGGCCTGATCGCCGCGCACGCTGCGCTCGGCGTGCCGTTCGTCGTCACGACGGTTGCCGCTACGCTGCAGGGCTTCAATTACAACTTGGTGCGCGCGAGCTTGTCGCTCGGCGCGAATCCGGTGACGACGTTTTTCCGCGTGACGCTGCCGGTGATCGCGCCGGGCGTGATGTCGGGCGCGCTGTTCGCATTCGCGACGTCGTTCGACGAAGTCGTCGTCACACTGTTCCTCGCGGGCGCGGACCAGACGACGCTGCCGCGCCAGATGTTCACCGGGATCCGCGAGAACATCAGCCCGACGATCGCTGCGCTCGCAACGATCCTGATCATCTTCTCGACGAGCCTGCTGCTCGCGCTCGAATGGCTGCGCGGGCGCAATGCGCGACGTGCGGTGAGCTGACCTGACGCGATGGCGCGACGGCGGTGGGCGCTTGCCACGCATCGGCGCATTGCCGATGCGTGATGTCGCCGGCAGACGCGGTCAGGCCGGCCGCCGGCGCCGACACGACGAAGCTGGGGCGCGAGCCCGCAAGGCCGCCCGGCAGCCGCCGGATCGTCGATCGTTATGTGCATCAATGCCGCGCAAGGCACGGCATCTCGCAAGCTTTCGTTTCGCTGACTGACGTGGCGGCCGCCTGCACGTTCGATGCGGCTCTGCAACAATACGGCTCTCGGTGACGCGCGTTCGGCCCCTGTTGCAGGTCCGCCGTCGCCGCGCCGCTCAACCCGCGACGCAGCGCGTCGCTCGTCAGCCGAGCCTCATCTTGTCCGAATTCGCATCCCCCGCCGGCACCCGGGAGCCGGCCGTCAACTGGCGCGCGATGTCCGCCGTGCTGCTGGCCGTCGCGCTCGCGACGCTCGACACCGCGATCGCGAACACCGCGCTGCCCGCGATCGCCGCCGACCTGCACGCGTCGCCGGCCGCGTCGGTGTGGATCATCAACGCATATCAGCTCGCGATGGTCGCGACGCTGCTGCCGTTCGCGGCGCTCGGCGACATCGTCGGCCACAAGCGCGTGTATATCGCGGGCCTCGCGGTGTTTACGCTCGCGTCGCTCGGCTGCGCGCTCGCAGCGACGCTGCCGCAGCTGACGGCCGCGCGGATCGTGCAGGGCTTCGGCGCGAGCGCGATCATGAGCGTGAACGTCGCGCTGATCCGCAACCTGTTTCCCGCGCACCGGCTCGGGCGCGGCGTCGGCTTCAACGCGCTCGTCGTCGGCGTGTCGTTCGCGGTCGGGCCGACGATCGCGTCGCTGATCCTGTCGGTCGCCGCGTGGCCGTGGCTGTTCGCGGTGAACGTGCCGCTCGGCGTGTTCGCGCTCGCCGTGGCGATCCCATCGCTGCCGCAGACGGCGCGCGGCAAGCATGCGTTCGATCCGGTGGCCGCGCTGTTCAACGTGATCACGTTCGCGTCGCTGATCTTCGCGCTCGGCGAATTCGCGCAGCGCGGGCCGCTCTCCGTCGTGTGCGCGGCAGCGGCGGTCGCGCTTGCGTTCGGCTGGCTGCTGATCCGCCGCCAGGCCGGGCATCCGGCGCCGATGCTGCCGGTCGACCTGTTCCGCCGGCCCGTGTTCACGCTGTCCGCGCTGACGGCCGTGTGCGCGTTCGCCGCGCAGGGGCTCGCGTTCGTGTCGCTGCCGTTCTACTTCGAAACCGTGCTGCATCGCAACGCGGTCGAGACGGGATTCCTGATGACGCCGTGGTCGGCGATCGTCGCGCTCGCCGCGCCGATCGCGGGGCGGCTGTCGGATCGTTATCCGCCCGGGCTGCTCGGCGCGATCGGCCTCGCGTTGCTGAGTGCGGGGATGGTGTCGCTTGCCGCGCTGCCGGTGTCACCGGGCGTCGTCGATATCGGCTGGCGGATGATGCTGTGCGGCGCGGGCTTCGGCTTTTTCCAGTCGCCGAACCTGAAAGCGCTGATGTCGAGCGCGCCGCCCGAGCGCAGCGGCGGCGCGAGCGGGATCATCGCGACCGCGCGGCTGATCGGGCAGGCGACGGGAGCGGCGCTCGTCGCGCTGTCGTTCGGGATCGCAGGGCGGCACGGGCCGACGCTGGCGCTGATGCTCGGTGCGGGCTTTGCCGGCGCTGCGAGCGTCGCGAGCGGGCTGCGGCTGTTCGCGCCGTCGCATCGGGCCGGCGCGCCGGTTGCATCGGCGCCGGTGAAGGAGCCGGCGACGGAGTAGCACGCGGCGCCCGCACATGCTTCGACCTGTGCGCGCCGGATCGTCGCCGCGCGCGGGCCATCACATCACGCTCGGTAGCCGCCCGTCTGGATCGGCTTGTCGAAGTTCGCGATGTCCAGGCCCTCGTGCCATACCGTCTCGTTCGACAACGCACCACCCGACGTGGTGTACAGCGTCGTGCCGCCGACCGCGACCACGTGCGGCGAAGCCGCCGGCCACGATACCGTGTCGTTCGCGCCGCCCGGATAGCCGCGGTTGTTGCACTCGTACACGCCTTCGTCCCGACGTCACCCCGCGAAATTCCGCCTTGACCTGTGGCGATCTCGCGCTATCCTTCAATCCATAACCATCGGGTTATGAATTCAACCATGCAAAACACCCACGACATGCTGTTCCGGACACTCGCCGATCCGACGCGCCGCGCGCTCTTCGAGCGGCTGTGCGAGGAGGGCGAGCTGACGGTTGCCGCGCTGACGGCCCATGCGGGCGTGTCGCAGCCGGCGGTATCGAAGCATCTGGGTGTGCTGAAGCAGGCCGGGCTCGTGAGCGATCGCCACGAAGGCCGGCAGACGCACTACAGCGCGCAGCCGCAGGCGCTGACTCCGTTGATCGACTGGACCAGCCAGATGGCCGGCTTCTGGCAGACCCGGTTCGATGCTCTTGAAGATCTGTTGAAGAGGATGGACCAATGAACCAGCCCACCACGGAAACACGTACCGTCGTCGTCGAACGGGAACTGCCGCATCCGCCGGAGAAGATCTGGCGCGCGCTCACGCAACCGCACCTGCTCGAGGCGTGGCTGATGCAGAGCGATTTCGCGCCCGTCGCGGGCCACGCATTCAGCTTCCGCGCCGACTGGGGTTCGGTCGACTGCAAGGTGCTGACGATCGAGCCGCCGCGCGCGCTGTCCTATACGTGGGCTGCGTACGGCCTCGAAAGCGTCGTCACGTGGACGCTCACGCCGACCGCCGGCGGCACGCTGCTGCGCATGGAGCAGGCCGGTTTCCGCACCGACCAGGAACAGGCATACCGCGGCGCTCAGCACGGGTGGACGCAATTCTTCGCATCGCTCGAACAGGTGCTCGCGCGTCCCGATGAAGGCACGGAGGCCCACGCATGAGCACAACCGATCTCACGCCGTCGGAGCGCATCGACGCGCTGATCGCCGGCATCGCCGACTGGCGCGGCAAGACCTTCGCCGAGCTGCGCCAGACGATCCTCGACGCGCAAGCGGGCATCGTCGAGGAATGGAAATGGATGGGCAGCCCCGTATGGTCGTGCGACGGGATGATCGCAGTGGCGAACGCGCACAAGGGCAAGGTGAAGCTGACCTTCATGCACGGGGCGAAACTGCCCGATCCCGACCAGTTGTTCAACGACGGTCTCGAAGGCAATGCGCGGCGCGCGATCGATTTCTTCGAAGGCGACAAGATCGACAAGCGGGCGTTGAAAAACCTCGTGCGTGCGGCGATCGAATACAACCGCACGCATCTGAAGAAGAACGCGCGATCGGGTTCCTCCGCGGGCGCGAAGGCGCGAAGCAGCAAGGCGGCGTGACGCGCGAGCCGGATGCCGGCCGGTGACGTCCCGCGAAAGCGGGGCGCCGCCGTGCGGTCGGCGCTACGCCGCGCGCCAAACGGGGCGCGCAGGCAAAAAAAAGCCCGACACGAGGTCGGGCATCCAAATCGGCCGCAACCGCCCGCGAGGCGGCTGCGGCACCTGCAACGGCCGCGCGCTTACGCTGCGAGCAGCGAGCGCAGCACGAACGGCAGGATCCCGCCGTGCTTGTAGTAGTCGACTTCGATCGGCGTATCGATGCGCAGCAGCACCGGCACGCGCTGCGTTTCGCCGTTCTTGCGATGGATCACGAGCGTGACGTCCTGCTGCGGCTTGAAGTCGTCGCCGAGGCCTTCGATGTCGTAGGTCTCTTCGCCGGTGATGCCGAGCGACTGCACGCTGTCCGCGCCCTTGAACTGCAGCGGCAGCACGCCCATGCCGACCAGGTTCGAGCGGTGGATCCGCTCGAAGCTGCGTGCGATCACGGCCTTCACGCCGAGCAGCTGCGTGCCCTTCGCGGCCCAGTCGCGCGACGAGCCCGTGCCGTACTCTTCGCCCGCGAACACGACGGTCGGCGTGCCGGCCTCGACGTACTGCATCGCTGCATCGTAGATCGACTGCTGTTCGCCGCTCGGCTGGTGGATCGTCAGGCCGCCTTCGACGCGCGTGCCGTCTGCCTTCGCCGGGATCATCAGGTTCTTGATCCGGACGTTCGCGAACGTGCCGCGCATCATCACGTCATGGTTGCCGCGGCGCGAGCCGTAGCTGTTGAAATCGGCCTTCTGCACGCCGTTTTCCTTCAGCCACTTGCCTGCCGGCGAATCTTCCTTGATCGAGCCTGCCGGGCTGATGTGGTCGGTCGTGACCGAGTCGCCGAAGATGCCCAGTGCGCGCGCGCCCTGGACCGTCGGGATCGATGCGGCCGGCTCCATCGAGAAGTCGTTGCCGAAGAACGGCGGCTCCGCGATGTAGGTCGACTTCGGCCAGTCGTAGACTTCGCCCGTCTCGCCCTCGATCTTGCTCCAGAGGTCGCCCTTCTTGGTCAGCTTCGAGTAGTTGTCCTCGAACTTCTTCGGATCGAGCGCGAACTTGAGCAGCGCGTGGATTTCCTCGCTCGTCGGCCAGATGTCGCCGATGTAGATGTCGCGGCCGCCCTTGCCCTTGCCGACCGGCTCGGTCATCAGGTCGCGCGTGATGTTGCCGGCGATCGCGTACGCAACGACGAGCGGCGGCGACGCGAGGAAGTTCGCGCGGATGTTCGGGTGGATGCGCGCTTCGAAGTTGCGGTTGCCCGACAGCACGGCCGCCGCGACGATGTCGTTCTTCGTGATCGCTTCGTTCAGTTCCGGCGTCAGGTCGCCCGCGTTGCCGATACAGGTCGTGCAGCCGTACGCCGCGACTTCGAAGCCGAGCTTCGACAGGTAGGGCAGCAGGCCCGTCTTCGTCAGGTACTCGGTGACGATGCGCGATCCCGGCGCGAGCGAGGTCTTGATCTTCGGATCGACCGTGAGGCCGGCTTCGACCGCCTTCTTCGCGAGCAGGCCGGCGGCCAGCAGCACGCTCGGGTTCGACGTGTTCGTGCACGACGTGATCGCGGCGATCAGCACGTCGCCGTTCTTCACGTCGACGCCGTTGCTCGTCGTGTATTGCGCGTCCAGATCATCCGCCTTCTTCGCGAAGCCGTTCTCCGCGACCGGCTTCGAGAACAGGTCGGTGAACGTCGACTTGACGTGGCCGATCTCGATGCGGTCCTGCGGGCGCTTCGGGCCGGCCAGCGACGGTGCGACCGTCGCGAGGTCGAGCGTGACCGTCGTCGTGTAGTCGATGTCGCCGGCCTGCGGGATGCCGAACAGGTTCTGCGCCTTGAAGTAATTCTCGAACGCGGCGATTTCGGCCTGCGTGCGGCCCGTGCCTTCGAAGTACTCGATGGTCTTCTCGTCGACCGGGAAGAAGCCCATCGTCGCGCCGTATTCCGGCGCCATGTTGCCGATCGTCGCGCGGTCCGGCAGCGACAGCGACTTCGTGCCTTCGCCGAAGAACTCGACGAACTTGCCGACGACCTTCTCCTTGCGCAGCATTTCGGTGATGGTCAGCACCAGATCGGTGGCCGTCACGCCTTCGCGCAGCTTGCCCTTCAGCTCGACGCCGACCACGTCCGGGGTCAGGAAGTACACCGGCTGGCCGAGCATGCCGGCTTCCGCCTCGATGCCGCCCACGCCCCAGCCGACCACGCCGATGCCGTTGATCATCGTCGTGTGGCTGTCCGTGCCGACGAGGGTGTCCGGGTAGTACACGGTGTCGCCGCCGTCCGCCTTCTTGTGGACGCCGCGCGCGAGATATTCGAGGTTCACCTGGTGGACGATGCCGACGCCCGGCGGCACGACCTTGAACGTGTCGAACGCCTGCATGCCCCACTTCATGAACTGGTAGCGCTCGTTGTTGCGCTGGAATTCCAGCTTCATGTTCAGGTCGAGCGCGTCCTTCTGGCGGAAGTAGTCGATCTGCACCGAGTGGTCGACGACGAGATCGACCGGCACCAGCGGCTCGATCTTCTTCGGATCCTTGCCCGTGCGCTCCGCGACGCCGCGCATGGCCGCGATGTCGGCGAGCAGCGGCACGCCCGTGAAGTCCTGCAGCACCACACGCGACACCACGAACGGAATCTCGTCGACGCGCTTCGCGGTCGGCTTCCAGTTCGCGAGCTGCTCGATGTGCTCTTCCGTGATCTTCTTGCCGTCGTAGTTGCGCAGCACGGACTCGAGCACGATACGGATCGACACCGGCAGACGCTCGATCTTCGTCTTCAGTTCCTTGCCGAGCTGCGGCAGCGAGTAGAACTTGCCTTTGCCGGAACCGCTGTCGAATTCCTTGAGGGTCTTGTGGAGATTGTGGGCCATGGTGATTTTCCTGGGTTTAAGGCTAGGAAACAAAGAGTCCTGTAGATGAGGGCTATATCACATACATGTCGACGTACTCATCGACCGGCATCGCTTCGAGCTTTGCCTGATCCAGCGACACGTCGAGAATCGCTTGTTGCTGCTTTGCCGGGAAACGACGGGCGAGGTTGGTCCTGAATTTCTCGACCAGGAGCGGGATGCCGTCGGCACGGCGTCGCTGATGGCCGATCGGGTATTCGACCGCTACTTCGGCAAGCTTCGAGCCATCGGCGAATTCGATCGTCAGCGCATTCGCGATCGATCGCTTGGCCGGGTCATGGTAATCGTTCGTGAACCGCCGGTCCTCCACGCACACCGTCTTCGCGCGCAGCGCGTCGATGCGCGGGTCGGCGGCGACCGAATCCTCGTAGTCGGCCGCGGTCAGCCGGCCGAACAGCAGCGGCACGGCGACCATGTACTGGATGCAGTGGTCGCGGTCGGCCGGATTGGCGAGCGGGCCCTGCTTGTCGATGATGCGGAGCGCGGCCGCGTGCGTGCGGATCGTGATCCGGCTGATCTCGTCAGTCGTGCGGCCCGCGGCCGCGAGCTGCGCGTGCAGCTGCAGCGCGGCCTCGGCGGCCGTCTGTGCATGGAATTCGGCGGGGAACGCGATCTTGAACAGCACGTTCTCCATCACGTAGCTGCCGTACGGACGCTGGAAGCGGAACGGCTTCCCGCCGAACAGCACGTCGTAGAAGCCCCAGGTTTTTGCGGTGAGCGCCGACGGGTAGCCCATTTCGCCCGTTTTCGCGATCAGCGCGAGGCGCACCGCGCGGGACGTGGCGTCGCCGGCCGCCCACGACTTGCGCGAACCGGTGTTCGGCGCGTGGCGGTAGGTGCGCAGCGCGTGGCCGTCGACGAACGCGTTGGACACCGCGTTGATCAGCTCGTCGCGCGTGAGCCCGAGCAGGCGCCCGACGACGGCGGTCGACGCGAGCTTCACCAGCAGCACGTGGTCGAGCCCGACCGCATTGAATGAATTCTCGAGTGCGAGGCAGCCCTGGATTTCGTGGGCCTGGATCATCGCGACCAGCACGTCGCGCATCGCGAGCGGCTTGCGGCCGGCCGCGCGGGCCGTGCGGGAGAGCCAGTCGGCCGTCGCCAGGATCCCGCCGAGGTTGTCGGACGGGTGGCCCCATTCGGCGGCGAGCCAGGTGTCGTTGAAGTCCAGCCAGCGGATCATCGCGCCGATGTCGAAAGCCGCCTGGACGGGATCGAGCTGGAAGGACGTGCCGGGCACCTTCGCGCCGTTCGGCACGATCGTGCCGGGCACGACGGGGCCGAGCAGCTTGGTGCAGGCAGGGTAGGACAGCGCCTCGAGTCCGCATCCGAGCGTGTCGATCAGGCAATGACGCGCCGTCTCCAGCGCGAGCGCGCTGTCGATGCCGGTGTTCAGCACGTAGTCGGCGATATCGACGAGTACCGAATCCGGCGCAGGGCGGACGTTGGAGACCGGGGCGGACATCGAGGTCTGGGAGACGCGCTTAGTTCGTGGCCGGCTTCAGCTCGTTCGACTGCGTCGGTGCTGTCGTGCCCTGTGCCATTTCCGGCGTCACGCATTCGTCCGCGAGGCGCTCGCCGCCGTTTGCGTCGGAGAACAGCATCGCCTTGCTCGGGATCACGACCAGCTTGAAGCCGGCTGCCGGATCGTAGAACGTGTCGGCGCCCGTCGTCGTGGCCTGACGCGGCAGCTTGTAGTTCTTCTTCGCCCAGTGAACCGTGACGACCTGGTCGCGCTTCATGTCACCGGCGAGATCGAACGACAGACCGTCCTTGCACGCCCACTTGACCGCACCGTCCGGCACCGGATCGACCTTGGCCGCGGCACGCTCCTGGGCCTTCTTGCTGCGCGGGATGATGCGCTTGGCCGGCGCCGGGCGCTTGGCCGTCTTCTTCGCCGTCGTGGTGGTGCCCTGCGCGAACGCGTTCGGAGCCGACACCAGCAGCGTGGCGGACAATGCGCCGATGGCGGTAGCGATCAGGAGTTTCTTCATGGAGTCAGAACCTTTCGATAATCAGTTGACAAGGGCCGGCATCCGCCGGCCGGTTTGAAACTGCACGCGCCCCGGAAGCGCGCAGCGGCCGCTATTTTCACCTATTTGGCCGCACATATTTCAGGTTTTCGGGCTCCGTTACGTTTTTTGTCGTTTCGCAAACCTGTATCGGGTTCACGCTCCGGCGATTCGATGAAATCCGTGTGTCGGCATGCTCACCGGGCCGCTCCGGCCGCGCTCGCGCCGAACAGCGGGGCGGCCTCGGCCGGCACCGGCTGGCCGGTCGCCCGCGCGCGGCGCAGCACCGACCAGTAATAGCGGTAGCTCGCGCGGTCGTGCAGGGTATCGCCGTGGCGCGTCGGGCCCCAGTCGGCCGCCTGCGCGGCCAGCAGGATTTCGGCGGCCAGCTCGACTTCGTCGGTGCGCGGCGCGAACGCGTCGACGATCGGGCGAACCTGCGCGGGGTGGATGCTCCACATCCGCGTGAACGCGAACTCGTCGCGCGCACGGCGCGCATCGCCGGCGACGACGCTCATGTCGCGCACTTCGGTCGTCACGTTGTGGGACGGCGTCTTGCCGTGCGCGTGACACGCCGCGGCGATTTCCAGCTTCGCGCGGCGCACGAGCGGGTGGTCGAACTGGCCGGGCGAGCGCATTGCCGCATCGGGGATCGCGCCATGATGCGCGGATACGAAGTCCATCAGCCCGAAGCTCAGCGTGCCGACCAGCGGCAGCGCGGCGAGGGCGGCCGCCTGCGCGAGCGCGCCGTGCGTCTCGACCAGCACGTCGACCGGAATCGGCTGCGCAAGGCCGAGCTCGCGGCGCGTGCCTTCGATGAACGCGACCATCTCGGCCGCGTCGGCGGCGCTCGCGATCTTCGGCAGCGTGAGGTAGGCCGGTGCGCGGGCGGCGCGCAGCACGATGCGCACGTCGTCGCGCCAGTGGGGATGGGAAAAATCGTGGATGCGGACGCCGACCCGCCCGAAGCGGTTGTCGGCGCTGCCGAGGAAGTCGGCGACGAGCTGCGCGTGCGCGGCCTCCTGGCCGACGGCCGCGCCGTCCTCGCAGTCGAGCGTGATGTCGAACACGGGGCCGAGTTCGGCCTGGAGCGCGAGCGACTTGCGCATCAGCTTCTCGCTGCCCGCGTAGTGATCGCAGCAGGGCAGGATCGCGGGCGGGGACGCCCCGTCGTACAGCACTTGTGCAGGAGTGAGCGCGGACATCTCTTCTACGTCCAGGAAGCGGGCAGCGTGGAGAAAATCGGATTCGGGCGCATTCTGGGCCGGCGCGCGGCGCGCGCGTGGCGGCAAAACGTGCCCGGATCGGATCGGGCGGCGGCGCAGGCTGCAGATGCAGGCCCCGCCGCCCGTGCCGTGACCGGGCCGCCCGAGGGCGGCCCGTCAATGCACCGTGCTTAGTTCTTCAGCAGGTGGGCGACGCCGTCGCGCTCTTCGAGCAGCTCGGCCAGCGTGCCGTCCATCTTCTCGCGCGAGAACGCGTCGATTTCGAGGCCTTCGACGCGCTTGTATTCGCCGTTTTCGCAGGTGACCGGCACGCCGTAGATGATGTCTTCGGGGATGCCGTACGAGCCGTCCGACGGGATGCCCATCGTGACCCACTTGCCGTTCGTGCCGAGGACCCAGTCACGCACGTGGTCGATCGCCGCGTTCGCTGCCGACGCTGCCGACGACAGGCCGCGCGCTTCGATGATCGCCGCGCCGCGCTTGCCGACGGTCGGGATGAACGTGTCGCGGTTCCACACGTCGTCGTTGATCAGCTTCAGCAGCGATTCGCCTTCGACGGTCGCGAAGCGGAAGTCGGGGTACATCGTCGGCGAGTGGTTGCCCCACACGGCGAGCTTCTCGATCGAGGCGACCGGCTTGCCCGACTTGGCTGCCAGCTGCGACAGCGCGCGGTTGTGGTCGAGGCGCAGCATGGCCGTGAAGTTCTTCTTCGGCAGATCCGGTGCCGACTTCATCGCGATGTATGCGTTGGTGTTCGCCGGGTTGCCGACGACCAGCACCTTGACGTCGCGGCTCGCGACTTCGTTCAGCGCGGCGCCCTGGACCGTGAAGATCTCGGCGTTTGCCGACAGCAGGTCCTTGCGCTCCATGCCCTTCGAGCGCGGACGTGCGCCGACCAGCAGTGCGACGTCTGCATCCTTGAATGCAACCTTCGGATCATCGGTGATCACGACGCCCGCGAGCAGCGGGAACGCGCAATCGTCGAGTTCCATCACGACGCCTTTGACGGCGGCTTGGGCTTGCGGGAGGTCCAGCAGTTGCAGGATGACCGGCTGGTCCTTGCCGAGCAGGTCGCCGTTCGCGATGCGGAACAGCAGGGAGTAAGCGATTTGACCTGCGGCGCCGGTGACGGCAACGCGCTTTGCGGGCTTAGCCATTGAAAATCTCCAGGACGGGTGAAGCGGTGGACGCTCGACAAAACGCCATTCTATGCGCGTTATGCGTAGCGTTGCATTGAAGCAGGGCGGAGGACTCGCGAAAGGCTGACGCGGTGAACCTGGAGACGGCCGTGGCACGTAGCCGGGGACGCGTATTTGCACCCGCGAACCCTTGCTCGCCCCGGAGTGTAGGAGCCGGCGGACCCAAAGTCAAACGGTATCATATGTCTTATATAAGACAGATGTTTTGCGGAATTTGAGTGGACGAAAAAGCGCGGTTTGTGATGAAATGCGCGCCATGACATCGAACCAGGCGAACAACGCGAATCCGACCGGCGCAGGCGGCCCAGGGCAGCCGGGCGCGGGCGATACCGCGCCGACGCCTGCCGCTTCGCCGTCGCCGACCTTCAGTCCGTTATACCAGCAGATCAAGTCGTTGATCACGCAAAGTCTCGAAACCGGTGAATGGAAGCCGGGCGAGATCATCCCGAGCGAAGTGGAGCTCGCGGCCCGCTACAAGGTCAGCCAGGGCACCGTTCGCAAGGCGATCGACGAACTGGCCGCCGAAAACCTCGTGGTGCGCCGGCAGGGGAAGGGCACTTTTGTTGCAACGCACAACGAAGATCGCGCGCAGTTCCGCTTCCTTCGCTTGCTGGCCGACGACGGTGCCGAGCATCCGCACGTGAGCCGCCTGCTCGAATGCCGGCGCCTGCGCGCACCGGCCGAGATCGCGCGGCAGCTCGACCTGAAGCCGGCCGATCCGGTCGTGCAGGTGCGGCGCCTGCTGGAATTCGACAGCGAAGTGACGGTGCTCGACGAGATCTGGCTGCCGGGCGCGATGTTCCGCGGGCTCACGTTCGAGCGGCTCAGCGAGTACAAGGGGCCGCTCTACGCGATGTTCGAGACGGAGTTCGGCACGCGGATGATCCGCGCGACGGAAAAGATCCGCGCCGTGGCGGCGGAGCCGGCCGTGGCCGACCTGCTGCACGTGCCGGCGGGCTTTCCATTGCTGTCGGTCGAGCGCGTGTCCTATACATATGGCGACCGGCCGGTGGAAGTGCGACGCGGCTGGTATGTCACAACCGGGTATTACTATCAGAATGACTTGAGCTGACGACGTATCGGCACAAGCAGCGTGCATGCGCGTTTCCCACCTTCGCATAGCACGTTTCGGGCCGCCTTTATTCCCGTTCGCGTAACGATCCAGCGCAGACTTTCGCTGCAGCGCGATATAAAAAGGCGCTAAAATCGCGGATTAGTGTGACAACATAGTAGGGGTCTAGCATGACTGACGCAGTAAGAAAGCCGAGGCCGGAATACCGGAACATCGGATTCGGCGATATCACGATGAAATACCGCATGCCGCTGGCAGCGATATTGTCGATCCTCCATCGAATCAGCGGCGCGCTGCTGTTCCTGTTCCTGCCGTTCCTGCTGTTTCTCTTCGACCAGAGTCTCACGTCCGAGCTCAGCTTCGAAGTCTTCAAGGCTTTCCTTTCCAACATCGTCGTCAAGCTGGTCGTCCTCGCGCTGTCGTGGGCGTTCCTCCACCATTTCTGCGCCGGCATTCGCCACCTGCTGATGGACGTCAACCACGACGCCGTCACGAAGGAAGGCGGCAAGCGGACGGCAGTCGTCGTCTTCGTCGTCTCGATCGCGCTGACGATCGCCATGGCACTCAAACTGTTCGGAGCATTCTAAGAAAATGGCAGCCAACAACCGAATCGGCTCGAAGCGCCTCGTCGTCGGCGCTCACTACGGCCTGCGCGACTGGCTCGCGCAGCGCGTCACCGCCACGATCATGGCGGTCTACACGGTCATTCTGCTCGTGCTGTTCTTCGCCGCGCATGACTTCTCGTACGAAGGCTGGGCATCGATCTTCTCCGCACAGTGGATGAAGCTCGCGACCTTCGTGACGCTGCTCTCCCTCTTCTACCACGCATGGGTCGGCGTGCGCGACATCTGGATGGACTACGTGAAGCCCGTCGGTGTGCGCCTGCTGCTGCAATCGCTGACCATCGTCTGGCTGCTCGCATGTGCGGGCTACGCCGCGCAGATTCTCTGGAGAGTGTAAAGAATGGCTGCAATCAAAACTTCCCTGCCGCGCCGCAAGTTCGACGTGGTGATCGTCGGCGCGGGCGGCTCGGGCTTGCGCGCAGCGCTGCAACTGTCGCGCGCGGGCCTGTCGGTCGGCGTGCTGTCGAAGGTGTTCCCGACGCGTTCGCACACGGTGGCCGCGCAGGGCGGGATCGGCGCATCGCTCGGCAACATGAGCGAAGACAACTGGCACTACCACTTCTACGACACGATCAAGGGCTCCGACTGGCTCGGCGACCAGGACGCGATCGAGTTCATGTGCCGCGAAGCACCGAACGTCGTGTACGAGCTGGAACACTTCGGCATGCCGTTCGACCGTAACGCCGACGGCACGATCTACCAGCGCCCGTTCGGCGGCCACACCGCGAACTACGGCGAGAAGCCGGTCCAGCGCGCTTGCGCGGCCGCCGACCGTACCGGTCACGCGCTGCTGCACACGCTGTACCAGCAGAACGTCGAAGCGAAGACGCAGTTCTTCGTCGAATGGATGGCGCTCGACCTGATCCGCGACGCCGACGGCGACGTGCTCGGCGTGACGGCCCTCGAGATGGAGACGGGCGACGTCTACATCATGGAAGGCAAGACGACGCTGTTCGCGACGGGCGGCGCAGGCCGGATCTTCGCGGCATCGACGAACGCGTTCATCAACACCGGCGACGGCCTCGGCATGGCGGCACGCTCGGGCATCGCGCTGCAGGACATGGAGTTCTGGCAGTTCCACCCGACCGGCGTGGCCGGCGCGGGCGTGCTGATCACCGAAGGCGTGCGCGGCGAAGGCGGCATTCTGCGCAACGCGAACGGCGAGCGCTTCATGGAACGCTACGCACCGACGCTGAAGGATCTGGCGCCGCGTGACTTCGTGTCGCGTTCGATGGACCAGGAAATCAAGGAAGGTCGCGGCGTCGGTCCGAACAAGGATCACGTGCTGCTCGACCTGTCGCACATCGGCGCCGAGACGATCATGAAGCGTCTGCCGTCGATCCGCGAAATCGCGCTGAAGTTCGCGAACGTCGACGCGATCAAGGAACCGATCCCGGTCGTCCCGACGATCCACTACCAGATGGGCGGCATCCCGACCAACATCCACGGTCAGGTCGTCGGCACGTCGCGCGATCACAAGGAACCGGTCAACGGCTTCTACGCAGTGGGCGAATGCTCGTGCGTGTCCGTGCACGGCGCGAACCGCCTCGGCACGAACTCGCTGCTGGACCTCGTGGTGTTCGGCCGTGCGGCCGGCAACCACATCGTTCAGCACGTGAAGAACCAGAAGGAACACAAGCCGCTGCCGGCTGACGCAGGCGAATTCTCGCTGGCGCGCCTCGCGAAGCTCGAGAAGTCGAGCTCGGGCGAGTACACGCAGGACGTCGCGAACGACATCCGCGCGACGATGCAGAAGCATGCAGGCGTGTTCCGCACGTCGGCGCTGCTGAAGGAAGGCGTCGACCAGATGGCCGACCTGAAGGCGCGCGTGGAAAACATCCACCTGAAGGACAAGTCGAAGGTGTTCAACACCGCGCGCGTCGAAGCGCTCGAGCTGGAGAACCTGATCGAAGTGGCCCGCGCGACGATGGTGTCGGCGGAAGCGCGCAAGGAAAGCCGCGGCGCGCATGCGCACAGCGACTACGAACACCGCGACGACGACAACTGGCTGCGCCACACGCTGTGGTACAGCGAAGGCGATCGCCTCGACTACAAGCCGGTTCAAATGAAGCCGCTGACGGTCGAATCCGTGCCGCCGAAGCCGCGCACGTTCTAAGCCGAGTCAAAGGAATCCGAAATGGCAAAACGCATTTTTGAAGTCTACCGCTACGATCCGGACAAGGACGCAGCGCCGCGCATGCAGACGTACGAGCTCGAGATCCAGCATGAACGCATGCTGCTCGACGCGCTGGTCAAGCTGAAGGCACTGGACGAGACGCTGTCGTTCCGCCGCTCGTGCCGTGAAGGCGTGTGCGGTTCGGACGCGATGAACATCAACGGCAAGAACGGTCTCGCTTGCCTGACGAACCTGAACGACCTGCCGCAGAAGATCGTGCTGCGCCCGCTGCCGGGCCTGCCCGTCGTGCGCGACCTGATCGTCGACATGACGCACTTCTTCAACCAGTACCACTCGATCAAGCCGTACCTGATCAACGACGCGCCGCCGCCGGAGAAGGAACGCCTCCAGTCGCCGGAAGAGCGCGACGAGCTCGACGGCGTGTACGAGTGCATTCTGTGCGCGAGCTGCTCGACGTCGTGCCCGAGCTTCTGGTGGAACCCGGACAAGTTCGTCGGCCCGGCCGGCCTGCTGCAGGCTTACCGCTTCATCGCGGATAGCCGCGACACCGCCACCGGCGAGCGTCTCGACAACCTGGAAGACCCGTACCGTCTGTTCCGCTGCCACACGATCATGAACTGCGTCGACGTTTGCCCGAAGGGCCTGAACCCGACGAAGGCGATCGGCAAGATCAAGGAACTGATGGTTCGTCGCGCGGTATAAAGTTTCATGAGCGACGATTCGCATCAATCCGACCCGCACCGCCGCGCGCGCCTCCGCTGGCGCGCGCGGCGGGGTCTGCTGGAGAACGACATCGTTTTCGAACGATTCTTCGGCAGATACGAGCATGACCTCACCGATGCAGACGTAGGCGCGTTGTCGCGCCTGCTCGATCTGAGCGACAACGACCTGATGGACTTGCTCCTCGCGCGCAAGGAACCAGAAGGCGACCTAGACAGCCCGGATATTCACCGGCTGTTGGAGATGCTGCGCAACGTGTAACGCCAAGGTGTAACGCGCTGTGCCCGTTATCGAATCCCGTTTCTTTATTTCGATTGAGGATGTGCCATGACTCCGTCTGATGTTAAAGCCACGCTATCGTTCAGCGACAACTCGCCGAGCGTCGAAATGCCGATCTACAAGGGCACGATGGGCCCGGACGTAATCGACATCCGCAAGCTGTACGGCCAGACCGGCAAGTTCACGTATGACCCGGGCTTCATGTCGACGGCAGCTTGTAATTCGGCGATCACGTACATCGACGGCGACAAGGGCGAACTGCTGTACCGCGGCTACCCGATCGACAACCTCGCGCAGAACGCCGACTTCCTCGAGTCGTGCTACCTGCTGCTGAAGGGCGAGCTGCCGAACGCAGCGCAGAAGAAGGAATTCGTCGACACCGTCACGAAGCATACGATGGTGCACGAGCAGATGCACTTCTTCTTCCGCGGCTTCCGTCGCGATGCGCACCCGATGGCAGTGCTGGTCGCGGCCGTCGGCGCGCTGTCGGCGTTCTATCACGACTCGCTCGACATCAACGACCCGCGTCACCGCGAAGTGTCGGCGATCCGCATGATCGCGAAGCTGCCGACGCTCGTCGCGATGGCATACAAGTTCAGCATCGGCCAGCCGTTCGTGTATCCGAAGAACGAGCTGTCGTACAGCGCGAACTTCATGCACATGATGTTCTCGAACCCGTGCGAAGAGTACAAGGTCAACGACGTGCTCGTCCGCGCGCTCGACCGTATCCTGATCCTGCACGCCGACCACGAGCAGAACGCATCGACGTCGACCGTCCGTCTGGCCGGCTCGTCGGGCGCGAACCCGTTCGCGTGTATCGCGGCCGGTATCGCGTGTCTGTGGGGCCCGGCGCACGGTGGTGCGAACGAAGCCGCGCTGAACATGCTCGAGCAGATCGGTTCGCCGGACAACATCCCCGAATTCATCAAGCAGGTGAAGGACAAGAATTCGGGCGTGAAGCTGATGGGCTTCGGTCACCGCGTATACAAGAACTACGACCCGCGTGCGAAGCTGATGCGCGAAACGTGCTACGAAGTGCTGAACGAACTGGGCCTGCACGACGACCCGCTGTTCAAGCTCGCGATGCAGCTCGAGAAGATCGCGCTGGAAGACGAATACTTCGTGTCGCGCAAGCTGTACCCGAACGTCGACTTCTACTCGGGCATCGTTCAGCGCGCGCTGGGCATCCCGACGTCGATGTTCACGTGTATCTTCGCGATGGCACGTACGGTCGGCTGGATCGCACAGTGGAACGAAATGATTGCGGATCCGGAACAGAAGATCGGCCGTCCGCGTCAGCTGTTCATCGGCGACACACCGCGCGAAGCGAAGCCGATCAACGAACGTTAAATCGTACGTCGCGCGAACGGCCGTCAGGCCGCTCGCGTGCGGCACGCGCAACGCGTCGACACCCCGGTGGGTCATCCCGCCGGGGTGTTTTCATTTGCGCGGCCGAAGCTGGCCCGATCCGGTGCGGCGCTCCAGCGACGGCGGCCGCGTATCGAGCGGCGGCGCGCCGGCATCGGGCGCATGGCCGTGCTGCGCGAAGAACTGCCGGTATGCGCGCGGCGTCATCCCGAGCGCGGCAAGGAACTGGCGGTTGAAGTTGGCCGCGTTCGGAATGCCGCAGCGCGCGGCCACCGTCGCGATCGGCCAGTCGGTGCCGACCAGGTGACGGCACGCGTGCGCAAGCCGCAACCGCTGCACGTAGCGGCCGACGCTTTCGCCGAGGTGCCGCGCGAAGAGCCGCTGCAGCGTGCGTTCGGACATGTGTGCCGCCGCGGCGAGGGCGTCGATGCGCAGCGGTTCGTGGAAGCGGCGGTCGATCGCATCGAGCACGCGGTCGAGGCGTTCGGCCTCCGGCGCGGCGATGTCGGCGGCCGCGGCCGTGGCCGTGGCGGTTGCATCGGGCCGGCCATACGCGTGCGCGGTGGCGAGCGGCTCGCCGCCGGCTTCCGCGAGATCGGCGAGCGTGTCGAGTGCGGCCGCGAGCCGGATGCGCGGCGACGGATCGAGCAGCTGCGGCAGCCGTGCGCGCATCGCGCGGGCCGTGTCGGCCGAAAAGCTCAGCCCCGGCGCCGCGCGCCGCAGCAGCGAGCGCAGCGGCGCGTACTCGGGGCAACAGTCGGCCACGCGTCGCGCCCAGTCGCCATCGAACCAGACGACGAGCGCGACTTCCGGCGCATCGCGATCGATGCGCGCGTTCGACGACCACGTATGCGGCAGATTGGGCGGCACGAGCACCAGGTCGTCGTCCGCGTAGCGGGCGACGTGATCGCCGACGAAGCGCCGGCCGCGGCTGTTGAGCGTCAGCGTCAGTTCGTATTCGGGATGGCGATGCCATTCGAACGGAATGCGCGCGAGCTGGCGGTGGTACACGCGGATCGAACAGCCGGGCGCGAACGTCACGTGCTCGTATTGCGGTTTCATCGCGGCCTCCGGTGTGGGCGGGCAACGCGCCGTGGCATGATCGTGAGCATTCGTCACGACGGAGCGATGCCATGTTTTCACATGTTTGCGTGGGTGTCGGCGATACCGCGCGCGCGTACGACTTCTACGCGCCGCTGCTCGCGGAACTCGGGTTGCGTCTGAAGTTCAGCGAGCCGGACGGCTGGTCGGGCTGGATGCCGGCCGACACCGACCGTCCGCTGTTCTTCTTCGGCCGCCCGCTCGACGGCCGCGCGCCGGAACCGGGCAACGGCCATACGGTCGCGTTCGCCGCGCACACGCGCGCGCAGGTCGATCGCTGCCATGCGCTCGCACTGCAGCACGGCGGCACCTGCGAAGGGCCGCCGGGGCTGCGGCCGCACTATCACCCCGACTACTACGGCGCGTATTTCCGCGACCCGGACGGCAACAAGGTGTGCGTGGTGTGCCACCGGGCCGAGTGATGTCCGGTTGTCAGGATTGTATCGATTGCTGGCCGGATAGTGTCGTCGGCGATCGCGCGGCGGCCGTACGCTGAGCACGCGTCACGACACGACTCAGCGAGGAGACAACGATGCACCTGACGATTGACGACCTGCCGGCCGCGATTCGCGCGGCAAAACGGGCGCTGCGCGCCGACCTGCCCGGCTACGCGGCCACGTTTCGCGAACTGGAGGGCGACATCGCGCGACAGGTCGACGCGATCCGCGGCGCGCACGTGCACGGCCGCGACGTGATTCCGGTGCTGCAATTCGCGGATATCGCGAACGGCACCGTCGATCCGCGCGCGATTGCCGCGATCCGCACGCACGGCGCGGTAGTGATCCGCGGCGTGTTCGACGCGCAGCAGGCGCGCGACTGGAACGACGAGATCGGCGCCTATCTGCAGGCGAACCGCTTCGCCGACCGGCTGCATGCGCGCGCGGAGGACCGCTATTTCGGCGACCTTGCATCGAGCAAGCCGCAGATCTTCGGCGTCTACTGGACGAAGCCGCAGGTGGCCGCGCGCCAGTCGCCGGCACTCACGCAGGCACGCGTGTTCCTGAACCGCCTGTGGCGCCATGCGGACGGCGGGCGCACGCATTTCGATCCCGACCAGGTGCCGGCCTACGCGGACCGGATCCGCCGCCGGCCGCCCGGTTCGACGTCGCTCGGGCTGTCGCCGCACGTCGACGGCGGCTCGGTCGAGCGCTGGCTCGGCGCGAATTTCCGGCAGGTCTACCGCCACGTGCTGGCCGGCCGGTGGCGCGATTACGATCCGTTCGACGCGGCGTTCCGTCCGGACGTCGAGGAGATTCCGTCGCCGGCCGTGTGCTCGATGTTCCGCACGTTCCAGGGCTGGACCGCGCTGACGCCGCAAGGGCCCGGCGACGGCACGCTGCAGCTGATCCCGGTTGCGAACGCGATGGCGTACGTCGTGCTGCGCGCGCTGCAGGACGACGTCGCCGACGACGACCTGTGCGGCGCGCGTCCGGGCCGCGCGCTGTCGGTCCTGCCGGAATGGCATGCGCTGCTGCTCGACGCGCTGGTGCCGATCCCGCACATGGAGCCGGGCGACGCGGTGTTCTGGCACGGCGACGTCGTGCACGCGGTCGAGGATGCGCATCGCGGCAGCGGCGACAGCAACGTGATGTACATCGCGGCCGCGCCCGGTTGCGCGAAGAACGATGCGTACCTGCGGCGCCAGCGGCTCGCGTTCGTGCGCGGCGACAGTCCGCCCGATTTCCCGGCGGACCATTTCGAGGTCGACTTCGACGGCCGGGCAGGGGCGGGCGATCTCACCGCGCTCGGCCGCGCGCAGATGGGCTTCGAGCCGCTCGCATGACGGTTGCGGCGCGCCGCGCGGGCACCGCCGGCGGCGGTTTGCGGCGCCAGCGGCGGTCATCTGCCGAATCCGCTGCGTCGCGCGTGCAATTCGACGCGATCGGCTGCGGACGCCGGCGAAATCGACGCGAATTGCGCAATTTGGCTTCCGATAATGGTCCGGACACAACGCAGCTGTCCCGTGCGCCGCACGAGGCAGCGATGACCATGGAGAAGTCGATGCAATTCACGCAAGCGATCGTTCGCCGTCCCGCGCCGTCCTGTGGCGCGGGTCTCACCACCGCCGCGCTCGGCGCGCCGGACTACGACAAGACGCTCACGCAGTTCCACGCGTACTGCGACGCGCTGCGCGGGCTCGGCGTCGAGCTGATCGAGCTGCCGCCGCTGGACGCGTTCCCCGATTCGCACTTCGTCGAGGACGTCGCCGTCGTGACGCCGGAATTCGCGGTGATCACGCGCCCCGGCGCGCCCGCACGGCGCGGCGAGACGGCCCACATCGAAGCGGCGCTCGGCGCGCATCGCGAGCTGCTGCCGATGCAGGCAGGCCGTCTCGACGGCGGCGACGTGATGCTGGTCGGCAAGCGCTTCTTCATCGGCCTGACGGGCCGCACCGACGCCGAAGGCATCGCCGAGTTCGAATCGCTGGTGTCGCGCTACGGCTATTCGGTCGTCGCGGTGCCGGTCGGCGCCGGCCTGCACCTGAAGTCGGTCGTCAACGCGCTCGGCGACGACACGCTGCTCGTGACCGACGCGCTGGCCGCGCATCCGGCGTTCGCCGACTATCGCCGGATCGCGATCTCGGCGGCCGACGAATACGCGGGCAACACGCTGCGCGTGAACGGCACGCTGATCACGCCGGCCGGCTATCCGCGCGTGCACGACGCGATCGGCTCGCTCGGGCTGCCGCTGCACGTGATCGACACGAGCGAGTTCCGCAAGATGGACGGCGGCCTGACCTGCCTGTCGCTGCGGTTCTAGCCGATTGGCGCGCGGCCGCTTCGGCCGGATAATGTGGCCCCCGCGCGGAACTGGAGGAGACGCTCCGCGCACCAGCCACGACCCGACCGGAGCGAACGCGGATGACCGACAAGAAGATGCAGCTCGACAAGATCGATCTACGGATCCTCGACATCCTGCGCACCGACGGACGGATCTCGTACCGGAAGCTGTCGGAGCTCGTGAACCTCACGCCGCGGCCGTGCCAGGCGCGCGTGGAGCGGCTCGAGGCGCTCGGCGTGATCGAAGGCTACCGCGCGGTGATCAATGCGCCGCGCGCGACCAAGCCGATCGTCGTGATCGCGCAGATCGTGCTGGCCGATCACGGGCGTTCGCAGGCACCGTTCGAGGACGAGATGCGGGCGAATCCGGCCGTGCTCGATTGCTGGCTCGTCAGCGGCACGTTCGATTTTCTCGTGCGGCTCGCGTGCGAGGATCTCGACGAATACCGGCGGATCGCGAACGCGTGGCTGGAAAGTCCGCGCTTCCGGATCGAGAAGATCGTGACGACGGCCGAGCTGCAGGCGATCAAGCGCAGCGTCGTCTGACGGGGCAGTGCGCGCAAGGGCCGGCGGCAGCGGATGCGCGGCCCGTCGGGCAGCGCCGGTTTCGATGCGAATAACCGGCGCGATCGATTGGTATTCCGAATCAAATCGATCGCGCCGATTCCAATCAGGGTGAACACTATGGATGCTTTGCAAGCGGCAGCGGAGACGGCCGTACCGTCCGGGACGGTGCTCAAGCGCCGGCTGCAGAGCCGCCACATCGCGATGATCGCGATCGGCGGCTCGATCGGCACGGGGTTGTTCGTCGCGTCGGGCGCGTCGGTCGCGCAGGCGGGGCCGGGCGGCGCGATCGCCGCGTATATCGCGATCGGGCTGATGGTCTACTTCGTCGTCACGGGGCTCGGCGAGATGGCCGCGCTGATGCCGGTGTCTGGCTCGTTCGCCGTCTACGGCGAGAAGTACGTCGACGAAGGCTTCGGCGTCGCGCTCGGCTGGACCTACTGGTACAGCTGGGCCGTGACGATCGCGATCGAGCTGGTCGCCGGGCAGATCGTGATGCGCTACTGGTTTCCTGAGATACCGGGCATATGGTGGGGCGCCGGGTTCCTCGTGCTGATCTTCCTGTTGAATACGTTGTCCGTGCGCGGCTTCGGCGAATCCGAATACTGGTTCTCGCTGATCAAGGTCGTCACCGTGATCGCGTTCATCGCGGCCGGGCTGCTGATCGCGGCCGGCCTGCTCGGCAACGGCCATCCGGTCGGCTTGCACAACTTCCGGATCGGCGACGCGCCGTTCGTCGGCGGCGTGCACGCGATGATGAGCGTCGCGCTGATTGCGGGATTCTCGTTTCTCGGCACCGAGCTCGTCGGGATCACGGCCGGCGAATCGGAAAACCCGCGCAAGACGATTCCGCGCGCGGTGAAGCAGATCTTCTGGCGGATCATGCTGTTCTACGTGTTCGCGATTTTCGTGATCGGACTGCTGGTGCCGTACACCGACCCGAATCTGCTGAAGAGCGACGTGACCGACATCGGCGTGAGCCCGTTCACGCTGGTGTTCAGCCATGCGGGCTTCCGGCTTGCCGCCGGCGCGATGAACCTGGTGATCCTGACGGCCGTGCTGTCGGCCGGCAACTCCGGCACGTATGCGGCCACGCGGATGCTGTACAACCTCGCGGCCGAAGGCCGTGCGCCCGCGATGTTCGCGACGCTGTCGCCGGGCGGCGTGCCGCGCAACGCGCTGTACGCGACGATGGCGGTGGGCGGCCTGTGCTTCCTGACTTCGCTGACCAACAACCAGAGCATCTACCTGTGGCTGCTCAATACGGTCGGCATCACCGGTTTCATCGCATGGCTCGGCATCGCGGTCTGCCATTACCGGTTCCGCAAGGGTTTCCTGAAGCAGGGCTACCGGCTCGAGCAGCTGCCGTACCGCGCGAAGTGGTTCCCGTTCGGGCCGCTGTTCGCGATCGCCGTCTGCATCGTGATCTCGCTCGGGCAGGATTACCAGGCGTTCTTCGCGGCCCGCATCGACTGGATGGAAGTGCTGTCGATCTACGTGTGGATTCCGCTGTTCGTCGCGATCTGGTGGGCGTATCGCCGCGCACGCAAGAGCCGGCTCGTGCGCTACGAGGAGATGGATATCGGCCCGTGGCTGACGCGCTCGGTCGAGGCCGTCGACGCGGCGACGACGCAGCATGGCCAGTCGCGCTGAGCGCGCAACCGGCGTGTGCGGCAAGCCGGTGCGGATGAAGTACGCATGACGACGCGCGCGCGCGGGCGGACAGTGCTGAGCGCGCGCGTTTCTTCAATTGCGTCTTCAGGAAGTCGGCCCACGCACGCACTTTCTGCGGCACGTGCCGGGTTGCGACGTAGAGCGCATAGACGTTGTGCTCGCTCGACGGCCGTGTTCCGGCGCGACGCGGACGGCCTGATCATGTGGCGTCACTTGCACGAGACGCCGTCGGCCACTGAATCGCCGCTATTTGTCCAGCTCCGGATAGTGCCGGAAGATCCCCATGTCGTTGAACGGAATGCGGCGCTCCGACTCGAGATAGCGCGCGATGGGCGGATGTGCAGCCACGCGGTCGTGCAGGTCGACGAGCCCCGCAATCTTGCGTTCCGCGCGCTTCATCGCTTTCGGGAATGCGTAACGCAGCCCTTCGATCAGCTGGAATATCGACAGATCGACGTAACTGAGCGCGCTGCCCGCGAGATAGCCGCCCTTGTGCGGATTCTGCGCGAGCACGCGCGCGAAATAGCCCAGGAATTTCGGCAGCCGGTGTTCGAGGAAATCGGCCGCGCGTTCGGCGGCCTCGGCTTTCTGGTCTTCGTAGTAGAGGCCGCTGCCGATCGGATGATGCGTGTCGTGGATCTCGGTCACGAAATCGGCGACGGTCAGCTGAAGCTGATGCACCCATAGCCGCCCGGCTTCATCGTCGGGCGCGAGCCCGAGCCGTGTGCCGAGAAACAGCAGGATGTTCGCGGTTTGCCCGACGACCACGTCGCCGGCCTTCAGGAACGGCGGCGCGAACGGCACGTGTTCGGCCTTCGTGCTGTCCATCATGTGCATCATCGCCGCCACCCCCATGCCGCGCCCCGATTCGCGTGCGACGTCGACATAGTCGGCCTCGGCCGCTTCGAGCGCGAGCCGCACGTATTCGCCGCGGCCCTGGATTTCGGGCCAGTAATAGAGTTCGTATCGCATGCAGTGCTCCTGTCCGGTCGATGCGTCGGGCGATGCGCGCATCGTGATGGCGGGGAGGGCGGCCATGCGCCGCCCGGTACGAATAGACAGTCTAGGAGATCGTACGGAAAGTGCGGCGCATGCCGCGCGTCATGCAGCACGTGCGTCGCGCTCGCCGCCTTCGGGGCCGTAGAAGAACACCCAGGTCGAGAAGTCGTCGGAGAAGCCGGCGAAACGGTGCGCGGCGAATGCAGGCACGAACAGCACGTCGCCCGTCGCGACCGCGCATTCGCGCCCGTCGAGCACGAACCGCGACGTGCCGGCCGCGATCACGTACACCTCGTCGCGCGTATGCGGCGTCTGCCGATCCTCGCCGCGCGGCCGGTACAGTTCGACGTCGAGCGTGCCGTGGCGAAACAGCGTGGTGAACAGCGTGCCTTCATCGTCGAGGCGCGCGAGCGATTCGTTGATGCCGAGCTTCATCGTCGTAGGCTCCGGGTCCGGATCGTGGGAACGTGGGCATGCGGATCGCACCATCGTAGCGCGAAACACTTCAATCGGCCCGCGGCACGCGACGATGCACGCGCATCGCGTTGCGCACCATCGATGAAACAGTGCCGCGCTCGCTCGCGACCGATGAAACGAACGTGTCCGCCGGTGAAACGGCGCGACGAACGTCCGCATTCGTCCAGCCGGTTCACCGCGATTTAATAAACGCCCACTACGATCGGGCATCGTCAATCGACGCAGCGTCGCGTTGCGGCGCGCGCTTCGATCCTGCCGCCCCGCGCCGAGCCGCGCGACTTGCCCGATTGTCGTTTCCCGTGAACCCGCGATTTGCACCGCCGCGACCTGCGGACGGCGCGCTTCGCATCGTTTCGTATTTCTGATGAAATTGAATCCATCGACTGCTGTACGCAGAAAATTCCTGGCTGCCGCGCCGGCCGTTGCGGCAGCGCCGCTGTTGAGCGCATGCGGCGGCGACGATGTCGGATCGGCGCCGATCACCGATGCGGCGCTTGCCGCGCAGATGTCCGCGAAGCTGAATGCGCAGCTCGGCGATGCGGCGACCGTCGACGCGATCGTGCCCGCGCTGACCGATGTCGGCTTCACGTGGGATCTGCCGACGGTGCCGGCCGCGCAGATCGGCGCGATCGTCGCGTACAGCTTCGGCAATCGCCCGAACGCGGCGAGCGGCAATACGTCGAGCACGGGCGGCAATCAGTCGGCGCTGCCCGATCCGGGGCCCGTCAACGAAGCGCTGGCGGACGCCGTGTACCGCATCCGCCAGCTGAAGCCCGTGAAGGTCTACGCGCAGTGGGAAATCGCGCGTTTTCTCGTGTCGAAGTACGGGCTGGGCAGCGACGTGCTGTCGTCGATCGAGCCGGTGATCGCGAGCGACGGCACGATCGTGTACCTGAGCACGGCGGGCGTTGCGGCCGAGGCCGTCACGCGCGCGGGCGGCGCCGCCGCGATGGGCACCGTGGCGGTGGTCGGCCATCGCGACCATGCGAAGCGCTGCATCCAGACGTCGCGGCAGGCGGGCATGAAGGCGGCGGCCGTCGCCGAGGTGCCGCTCCCGACCGTGTACGACCCGCAATCGGGCCAACCATGGACGCGCAACCGCAGCCTCTACCTCGTGCACGACATGTATGCGCAGATGCTGACCCGCGCGATCGCCGCGACGATGCAGGCGTTTCCGAAGGGCTGATGCCTTTCGCTTCCGATTCGAATCCCATGACCGTGACCATGACGAACCGCCGCCATTTCCTGGCTTCCACTTCATTGCTCGCCGCATCGTGCGCCGCCGCTGTGCCCGCTTTCGCGAGCGACGCGCCCGTTTCCGACGCGGAACTGCAGCGCCAGATGCTCGGCAAGCTGACCAACGAACTGAACGATCGCGCGACCGCAGCCGACGAAACCGGTTACCTGCTCGACACGTTTTTCTCGTGGACACCGCCGACCGTCGATGCTGCCGCCATCAACACGATTGCCGCGTTCAGCTTCGGCAGTCGCGCCGGGGCATTGGCCGCCGCGCCGGTGCCGGGCCCCGTGAACGAGGCGATCGCCGATGCGGTGTTCCAGCTTCGACAGAAAGTCGCCGTGCCGGTGTTCGCGCAGCAGGAAGTCGCGAGCGTGCTCGCGTCGAAGTACGGCATGACGGCCGGCGTGACGTCGATCGCGACGCCTGCCGCGGTCGCCGGCAGCCCGATACCGACGCCCGACGGCGTGGCTGCCGCGATCGTCAGGCAGTCCCGGTCGGCGGCGGCGCTCGGCAAGGTCGGCGTGGTCACGCATCGCGATCAGGAGGCGATCGCCGTGCGCGTGTCGAACGCGGGGGGGATGCAGGCGGCGGTGCCGGCAGGCCTGTCGCTGCCGGGCGCCTACGATGCATCGGCCCAGCAGCCGGCGATGCGACGGCGCGACCTTTACCTGATGAGCAACGTCGGCATGCAACTCTCGATGCTGCGGCTCGCGCTGATCAATCGCGAATATCCGAACGGCTAGGCGAGGGCGCGGATACGGGCACCGCACGCGCGACCCTCGCGCGCCGGATCGTGCGTGCCCCGTTTTGGCTGGTAATGCCGATACAGGTATTGGCACTACCAGCCAAACCACTGTTTTTAATGGGTTTTTTCTCATCCGGCCTGCGCCGTCGCGTATTCTGCGTGGCATAATCGGTCGCACCAGCAAGGCTTGTAGTCACAACGACCCCGCATACCCATGGCACAGACTCTCTACGACAAACTGTGGAACACCCACGTCGTCCACTCCGAGGACGACGGCACGGCACTCCTCTATATCGACCGTCAGCTGCTGCACGAAGTCACGAGCCCGCAGGCGTTCGAAGGGCTGAACGTCGCGCACCGTCCGGTGTGGCGCATCAGCGCGAACCTGGCCGTGTCGGACCACAACGTCCCGACCACCGATCGCAGCCACGGCATCGCCGATCCCGTGTCGAAGCTGCAGGTCGACACGCTCGATGCGAACTGCGATGCGTTCGGCATCACGCAGTTCAAGATGAACGACGTGCGCCAGGGCATCGTGCACATCATCGGGCCGGAGCAGGGCGCGACGCTGCCGGGCATGACGATCGTGTGCGGCGATTCGCACACGTCGACGCACGGCGCGTTCGGCGCGCTCGCGCACGGCATCGGCACGTCGGAAGTCGAGCACGTGCTCGCGACGCAAACGCTGCTGCAGAAAAAGAGCAAGAACATGCTCGTGAAGGTCGAGGGCGCACTGCCGCGCGGCTGTACCGCGAAGGACATCGTGCTCGCGATCATCGGCAAGATCGGCACGGCAGGCGGCACGGGCTACGCAATCGAATTCGGCGGCTCGACGATCCGCGCGCTGACGATGGAAGGCCGGATGACCGTCTGCAACATGGCGATCGAAGCCGGCGCGCGCGCGGGCATGGTCGCCGTCGACGATACGACGATCGACTACCTGAAGGGCCGTCCGTTCGTGCCGACCGGTGCGGAATGGGATCAGGCCGTCGAGTACTGGCGCGAATTCAAGTCCGACGAAGGCGCGCAGTTCGATCGCGTGGTCGAGCTGAACGCAGCCGAGATCGTTCCGCAGGTCACGTGGGGCACGTCGCCGGAAATGGTCACGTCGATCGACGGTCGCGTGCCCGATCCCGAGCGCGAGAAGGATCCGGTCAAGCGCGACGCGATGGAGCGCGCGCTGGCCTACATGGCGCTCGAGCCGAACACGCCGATCGAGTCGATCAAGGTCGACAAGATCTTCATCGGTTCGTGCACGAACGCGCGCATCGAGGACATCCGTGCGGCCGCGTATGTCGTGAAGAAGCTGAACCGCCGCGTCGCGTCGAACGTGCGCCTCGCGATGGTCGTGCCGGGCTCGGGCCTTGTGAAGGCGCAGGCCGAGCGCGAAGGGCTCGACAAGGTGTTCACGGACGCCGGCTTCGAATGGCGCGAGCCGGGCTGCTCGATGTGCCTCGCGATGAACGCCGACCGGCTCGAGCCGGGCGAGCGCTGCGCGTCGACGTCGAACCGCAACTTCGAGGGCCGGCAGGGCGCGGGCGGTCGTACGCATCTCGTGAGCCCCGCGATGGCGGCGGCAGCGGCGATCGAAGGCCACTTCGTCGACATTCGCAAGCTGGGGTAACGCATGACGGCATCGAAGGTCGTCGCGCGGCTGGTTGCCGCGCTGGCGCTCGCGGGGCTGGGCTCCGGCCTGGCCGGCTGCAATACCGTCCAGGGCTTCGGCAAGGACGTCAATGCCGCCGGCAACGCGCTCCAGCGCGCCGCGGACTGATGCCCGCCGACAATTTGTCGATGTGCGCCGGCTGATTGCCGGCCCTTCAACCGGATAGACGGATCATGGAAAAATTCACTGTACACACCGGCGTCGTGGCGCCGCTCGATCGCGAGAACGTCGACACCGACGCGATCATCCCGAAGCAGTTCCTGAAGTCGATCAAGCGCACGGGCTTCGGTCCGAACGCGTTCGACGAATGGCGTTACCTCGATCACGGCGAGCCGGGCCAGGACAACTCGAAGCGCCCGCTGAACCCGGACTTCGTGCTGAACCAGCCGCGCTACCAGGGCGCATCGGTGCTGCTCGCACGCAAGAACTTCGGCTGCGGCAGCTCGCGCGAGCACGCACCGTGGGCGCTGCAGCAGTACGGTTTCCGCGCGATCATCGCGCCGAGCTTCGCCGACATCTTCTTCAACAACTGCTACAAGAACGGGCTGCTGCCGATCGTGCTGACCGAGCAGCAGGTCGATCACCTGTTCAACGAGACGGTCGCGTTCAACGGTTATCAGCTGACGATCGATCTGGACGCGCAGGTCGTGCGCGCTGCCGACGGCCGCGAGTATCCGTTCGAGATCACCGCGTTCCGCAAGTACTGCCTGCTGAACGGCTTCGACGACATCGGCCTGACGCTGCGTCACGCCGACAAGATTCGCCAGTTCGAAGCGGAGCGGCTCGCGAAGCAGCCGTGGCTCAACACCAAGCTGGTCGGCTGAGATTGCCTTCGGGCGGGCGCGCATGAGCCGCGCTCGCCGACCTGCCACCATCACCTACCCAGTCAGGAATAACGCATGAAGATTGCAGTGCTGCCCGGCGACGGCATCGGTCCGGAAATCGTCAATGAAGCGGTCAAGGTGCTGAACGCCCTCGACGAAAAATTCGAGCTCGAGCAGGCGCCGGTCGGCGGCGCGGGCTACGAGGCGAGCGGCCATCCGCTGCCCGACGCGACGCTGAAGCTCGCGAAGGAAGCCGACGCGATCCTGTTCGGCGCGGTCGGCGACTGGAAGTACGACTCGCTCGAGCGCGCGCTGCGCCCCGAGCAGGCGATCCTCGGGCTGCGCAAGCATCTCGAGCTGTTCGCGAACTTCCGCCCGGCGATCTGCTATCCGCAGCTCGTCGATGCGTCGCCGCTCAAGCCGGAGCTCGTCGCGGGCCTCGACATCCTGATCGTGCGCGAACTGAACGGCGACATCTACTTCGGCCAGCCGCGCGGCGTGCGCGCAGCACCGGACGGCCCGTTCGCCGGCGAGCGCGAAGGCTTCGACACGATGCGCTATTCGGAACCGGAAGTGCGCCGCATCGCGCACGTCGCGTTCCAGGCCGCGCAAAAGCGCGCGAAGAAGCTGCTGTCGGTCGACAAGTCGAACGTGCTGGAGACGTCGCAATTCTGGCGCGACATCATGATCGACGTGTCGAAGGAATACGCGGACGTCGAGCTGTCGCACATGTACGTCGACAACGCGGCGATGCAGCTCGCGAAGGCGCCGAAGCAGTTCGACGTGATCGTCACGGGCAACATGTTCGGCGACATCCTGTCGGATGAAGCGTCGATGCTGACGGGTTCGATCGGCATGCTGCCGTCGGCGTCGCTCGACAAGAACAACAAGGGCCTGTACGAACCGTCGCACGGCTCGGCGCCGGACATCGCGGGCAAGGGCATCGCGAACCCGCTCGCGACGATCCTGTCGGCCGCGATGCTGCTGCGCTACTCGCTGAATCGCGCGGAGCAGGCCGATCGCATCGAGCGCGCGGTGAAAACGGTGCTCGAACAAGGCTATCGCACGGGCGACATCGCGACGCCGGGCTGCCAGCAGGTCGGCACGGCGGCGATGGGCGACGCGGTGCTCGCGGCGCTGTGACGCGGGCGGCTGTAACGCATAGGCAGTTAATGTAGAAAGGGCGCGAACGGGCCGGAAAATCGGCTGGTTCGCGCACGGTTGGCCGTTGTGCGGGCAACCGGCTTTGTGTAGACTCGAACGATGGCGCTGATTTCCCTGATCTCCCCGGTCCTGAAACTCCACGGCAACATTGCCCGTGCGGGTACGCGCGCCATCGTCATCACGAAAACCATTACCACGAAAACGATCATTAAACGCTGATCGCCGTCGTGCCCGCCTGTTTCCCCGCGCGGTCACGCGGGGACGGAAATGGCGGGGAAGCTCCATTCAAAGCAAAGGGTTAGTCATGAACGTAGGTCTCGTAGGTTGGCGCGGCATGGTCGGCAGCGTCCTGATGCAGCGCATGCAGGAAGAGGGTGATTTCGACCTGATCGAACCGGTGTTCTTCAGCACCAGCAACACGGGCGGCAAGGCGCCGTCGTTCGCGAAAAACGAGACTACGCTCAAGGACGCGACCAACGTCGACGAGCTGAAGAAGTGCGACGTGATCATCACGTGCCAGGGCGGCGACTACACGAACGACGTGTTCCCGAAGCTGCGCGCGGCCGGCTGGAACGGCTACTGGATCGACGCGGCCTCGTCGCTGCGGATGAAGGACGACGCGGTCATCATTCTCGATCCGGTCAACCTCGACGTGATCAAGGACGCGCTCGTCAAGGGCACGAAGAACTTCGTCGGCGGCAACTGCACGGTCAGCCTGATGCTGATGGCGCTCGGCGGCCTGTTCCGCGAGAACCTCGTCGACTGGATGACCGCGATGACGTACCAGGCCGCATCGGGCGCGGGCGCGCAGAACATGCGCGAGCTGCTGTCGCAGATGGGCGCGCTGCACGGCGCGGTGCAGGAACAGCTCGCCGATCCGGCTTCCGCGATCCTCGACATCGACCGCCGCGTGCTCGCGACGATGAACAGCGATGCGATGCCGACGAGCCACTTCGGCGTGCCGCTCGCCGGCTCGCTGATTCCGTGGATCGACAAGGATCTCGGCAACGGGATGTCGAAGGAAGAGTGGAAGGGCGGCGCGGAAACCAACAAGATCCTCGGCAAGCCGGCGATGGGCGAGCCGGGCTCGATCCCCGTCGACGGCCTGTGCGTGCGGATCGGCGCGATGCGCTGCCACTCGCAGGCGCTGACGATCAAGCTGAAGAAGGACGTGCCGCTCGACGAGATCAACGGCATCCTCGCGTCGGCGAACGACTGGGTGAAGGTCGTGCCGAACGAGCGTGAAGCGTCGATGCGCGATCTGTCGCCGGCCAAGATCACCGGCACGCTGACGGTGCCGGTCGGCCGTCTGCGCAAGCTCGCGATGGGCGGCGAATACCTGTCGGCATTCACGGTCGGCGATCAGCTGCTGTGGGGCGCGGCCGAGCCGCTGCGCCGCATGCTGCGCATCCTGCTCGACAAGTAAGTATCGGGCCGCGCCGCGCGCCATCGGCGCGCGAAGCGATACGCCTGCCAGCCCTTCGCGGGGCGGCAGGCGTTTTTCATTGGCGGCTCGTGCGTGCAGGGTGATGCCGGCGCCGCGGTAGGTATCGATCGCGGCCGCGTTTTCGATAAAACCGCTGCACGCCCGACGATGCGTCGGTCCTCGGGATGGACGATCGTGTCGTGGCGGCGATTGGGTCGCCGGCGCTGACCACGGTGCAGTTGCCGTCCCCGACATGGCCGCGGACATGGTGCGGCGCGTGATGCGGCACGACGGCGATGCGATTCGCGGCATTCATCGGTGCGGTAATCGCGCGATTCGTACGCCGGCGGCGCGGCGTGGCCGCCGTTGCAACGATGCGCGGGCATGATCCGGGCCCGCACGCCGGTGATGAATTCGGCCGAACTCGATCGTGTGAAGTAAACTACGCGGTTACGACGCGCAGAGTCGCCGAAAGCGTCGCGTTCAGCGCGACGCTTTTGCATTTCTGCGGCGACTTTATTGACGCTTCCAAACGCGAATCCGAGCCGCGCCCCGCGCGCGGCGATAGAGCCTACGATGTCCCGAATTTCCTTGTTTCCGCGCCAGTCCCATCTGTCGCGCGCCGTGCGTGGCGCGCTGGCGATCCTGGCGCTCGGTGCGGCCGCATCCGCCTGGGCGGCCGGCACCGGCGAACTACCGGCGTCCGGCGCCGGCGGCGCCGCGCTGCTCACCGTGACGGTCCAGCCCGGCCAGTCGTTGAACGACATCGCGAAGGCGGCCACCCAGTCGCACGATCCGGTCGTGCTCGCCCGCGCCGGCCGCGCGCTGTTCGACGCGAATCCGCAGGCGTTCATGAAGCACGACGCGAGCCGCCTGAAAACGGGCGCGACACTGACGGTGCCTGCGCTCGACGCGACGGGTGCCGCACTTGCGCCGGCCGGTGCGTCCGCGGCAACGGCAGCTTCGGCCGCAGTCGCCGGCGCGGGTGTGGGTGCGTCCACAGCCGCGCAGCATGGCGTGGCCGCGCCGCATCCTGGCTCGGCCGTGCAAGCCGCGCCGAGTGCATCGGTCGCGCATGCTGCACCGGTGAGCGGTGCGAGCGCGAGCGCGGCAGCCGCAGCCGGTGCATCGGCTGCGGTCGGCGCTTCCGCCGCGCATGGCGCGTCGACGGTCGAAACCGTCCAGCCGGCGGCACCCGTTGCCGGGGCAAGCGGGCCGCACGTCTGGAGCGGCACGATCCAGTCCGCACCGTCCGCGGCGAGCGACGTGGCTGCTCAATCCGGGTCCGGTCCTTCGACCGGCGGCGCGCATGTACCGGCCGGTGCGGCACCCGCCGCGGCCGCATCGCAGCCGCGGCCGTCGAGCTTGCAGCAACTGCTCGCGCTGAAGAATCGCGTACTGATGGAGCTGCAGAAACACGGCATCGGCAAGCAGGCCGCGACGAACGGCGTGTCCCCCGTGCCGGCGCCCGCTGCACCGCGTGCGGCCGCGAACGATACCGGTGCGCCGGCCGCTGCGTCGCCGACGAGCGATGTGGCGTCCGGCGTGACCGCCAGTGCTGCGCAGCCGGCATCGGCATCGGCGCCGGTACAGCCGGCCGCGTCCGTCGCGAGCGCACGGCCTGCGAGTGATGGCGAACAGCTGGACTGGCGTCCAGTTGCAGTGGCCGGCACCAGCTTGGTCGTTCTCGCAGCGGGGTTCGCATGGCGCCGACGCCGGAAAGCGCGGCTTGCGAACGCGATCGCGACGGGCTCCGGTGATGCGGCGGCTACCTATGCCGACGTGTCGCCGTCCGTGGAGCCGCTGGCGCCGGTGCTGCCCGAAACGCCGCTTGCCCGCGACGCAGCGACCGACGTGAATCTCGTCGCGGCCGGCGCGGCAGCCGCCGAGGCGTTCGAGACGCGCGATGGCGATGTGTCGCCGCAGTCGGAAGCGGCGAAGCCGCTCGATGATCGAGCGGAAGCGACGGCCACGCACACCGCGCCCGAGAACGATGCGGCACCGGCTCCGCACGACGTGAAACCCGCTGCGGAAGCGGTCGCGGGCACGCCGGCCGATCCGTCGGCCGCACGTCCGGCGAACGACGCGCAGCACGCCGCGCTGATGCAGAACGCGATCGCCGCGCTCAACAGTCTCGACATGCCGCTGCCGCCGCGGATTGCCGATGAGCCGGCCACGCCGGAAGAGCAAGCGGCAAGTGACCGAATCGCAACTAACGGTCAATCCGCGCCGCCCCCGCCAGTTGGCGCGAACGATCCGTCCCCGGCACACACGTTCGACCAGGAAGACGACTTCGACTGGGACCCCGACGCGACGCAGCCCGCTACCCGCGCGGGCGGCTCGTCCACGCCGTCGTCGCTGGCGCCGCTCGGCGGCGCGCAGTTCGGCGCATTGAAGCTCGATTTCGATCTCGACCTGCCTTCGACGCCGGGCGCCGTACTGCCCGCGCTGACACCGGACGAGCTCGCGCGCATCGCGCGCAACAAGCTCGACCTCGCGTCCGAATACGTCGAACTCGGCGATCTGTCCGGTGCGCGCACGCTGCTGCAGGAAGTGATTGCCGCGAACGACGCCGCGACGCGTGACGACGCGCGCGCGCTGCTTGCGAAGCTGGCGGACCACGCGTGATGCGGATCGCGCTCGGGATTCAATACGACGGCGCGGCGTTCTGCGGCTGGCAGGCGCAGCCGCACGGCAAGACCGTGCAGAACGCGCTCGAACATGCGCTCGGCGAGTTCGCGTGCGTGCCGTTGCATACGACCGTCGCCGGGCGGACCGACACCGGCGTGCACGGCCTCGGGCAGGTCGTGCACTTCGACACGGAGCTCGATCGCACCGAATTCTCGTGGGTGCGCGGCACCAACGCATTCCTGCCGCCGACGGTTTCCGTGCAGTGGGCGAAGGCGATGCCGGACACGTTCCATGCGCGGTTCTCGGCGTTCGAGCGCACCTATTACTACGCGCTGTACGTGCAGCCGGTGCGCTCGCCGATGCTGGCCGGCCGCGCGGGCTGGATCCATACGCCGCTCGACGACGACGCGATGCGCGCGGCCGCCGCACACCTGCTCGGCGAGCACGACTTCTCGTCGTTCCGGTCGTCGGAATGCCAGTCGAAGACGCCGGTCAAACACCTGTATCAGATCGACGTGCGGCGCGCGGGCCACTTCATCCATTTCCGCTTCCGCGCGAACGCGTTCCTGCATCACATGGTGCGCAACCTGATGGGCTGCCTCGTCGCGGTGGGCCGCGGCCGCTATCCGGCCGACTGGGTCGCCGATGTGCTGGCCGGGCGCGACCGCTCGCTCGCCGCGCCCACGTTCATGGCCGACGGGCTGTATCTCGCCCACGTCGGCTACCCGGCGGAATTCGCCGTCCCGCCCGCGCAGCTCGGCAGCGTGCCGTGGAGCAGCGTCTGGGCCGATCTGGATCCACAAACATGACGGAGCATGCCGTGTCTTCCTCGACTTCCGCCGCGGCCGGCCTCGCGCCGCGCACGCGCATCAAGCTGTGCGGGCTGTCGCGCCCCGAGGACGTGGTGCATGCAGCCGCGCTCGGCGCCGACGCGATCGGCCTCGTGTTCTATCCGAAGAGCCCGCGCGCGGTATCGATCGCGCAGGCGGCCGAGCTCGCAAGCCTTGCGCCGCCGTTCGTCTCGGTGGTCGGCCTGTTCGTGAACGCGACCGAAGCCGAGCTCGAGGCCGTCGTACGCGACGTGCCGCTGACGGCGCTGCAATTCCACGGCGACGAGACGCCCGAGCAGTGCGACGCGCTCGGCCGCGCGGCTCGATTGCCGTGGTTGCGTGCCGTGCGCGTCGGCCCCTCGACTCAGCCGTCCGATTTGGTAGAATCAGCCCTTCATTATTCGAAAGCGCGCGGCCTCCTGTTCGACACTCTGGTGCCGGATTACGGCGGTAGCGGCAAGGTCTTCGATTGGTCTCTTATTCCCGCAGAGCTCGCGCGTCGGGCCGTTTTGAGTGGTGGCTTGAACGCGCAAAACGTCGGTGATGCGATCCGCCAGCTGCGTCCGTTTGCTGTCGATGTCTCGAGTGGCATCGAAGTGGAGGGCGCAAAGGGCGTGAAGGATCACGCCCGAATGGCGGCGTTCGTACGCGCGGTGCGCGAAGCGGACGCCGGGTGATGCAAGCCGGTGCGGCCCCCAAAGCGGGCGCACCGACGATCGAGAGAGACACCATGTACAACCTTCCTGATGATCACGGCCACTTCGGCCCGTACGGCGGCGTATTCGTCGCCGAAACGCTCATTCACGCGCTGGACGAACTGCGCGGCGCCTATGACAAATTCCGGAACGACCCCGAATTCGTCGCCGAATACGAGCGCGAACTGAAATACTTCGTCGGCCGGCCGTCGCCGATCTATCACGCGCAGCGCTGGAGCGAAATGCTCGGCGGCGCGCAGATCTACCTGAAGCGCGAAGACCTGAACCACACCGGCGCGCACAAGATCAACAACGTGATCGGCCAGGCGCTGCTCGCGAAGCGCATGGGCAAGAAGCGCGTGATCGCCGAGACGGGCGCCGGCCAGCACGGCGTCGCGACTGCAACGATCTGCGCGCGCTTCGGGATCGAGTGCGTCGTCTACATGGGCTCGGAGGACGTGCGCCGTCAGGCCGCGAACGTGTACCGGATGAAGCTGCTGGGCGCGACGGTCGTGCCGGTCGAATCGGGTTCGCGCACGCTGAAGGACGCGCTGAACGAAGCGATGCGCGACTGGGTCACCAACATCGAAAGCACGTTCTACATCATCGGCACGGTCGCGGGCCCGCACCCGTATCCGGCGATGGTGCGCGACTTCCAGCGCGTGATCGGCGACGAATGCAAGGTGCAGATGCCCGAACTCGCCGGCCGCCAGCCGGACGCGGTGATCGCGTGCGTCGGCGGCGGGTCGAACGCGATGGGCATTTTCTATCCGTACATCGACGATCAATCGGTGCAGCTGATCGGCGTCGAAGCGGCCGGCGACGGCCTCGACACGGGCCGTCACGCGGCATCGCTGATCGCCGGCAGCCCCGGCGTGCTGCACGGCAACCGCACGTACCTGCTGCAGGACGACAACGGTCAGATCATCGAGACGCATTCGGTATCGGCGGGCCTCGACTATCCGGGCGTCGGCCCCGAGCACGCATGGCTGAAGGACAGCGGCCGCGCGCAGTACGTGCCGATCACCGACGACGAAGCGTTGAAGGCGTTCCACGACTGCTGCCGGATCGAGGGGATCATCCCCGCGCTCGAGTCGAGCCACGCGATCGCGTATGGCGTGAAGCTCGCGCCGACGTTGCCGAAGGACAAGATCCTGCTCGTCAACCTGTCGGGCCGCGGCGACAAGGACATGCACACGGTCGCCGAGCGATCGGGCATCGCGCTCTGACCGCCGCCGATGCGTGACCTGATCGAACAGCCGGGCGGCGGTGCCGCGAGCGAGGCGGAGGCGGGGCAGCCCGTCGTCGCCGTGCCGCGCGCACTGCCGTCCGGGATCGAACTGTATAACCGCGATTTCATGACCGAAGCCGCGCGCCTGCCGGATGCGTCGATCGACCTGATCGTCGCCGATCCGCCGTACGGGCTCGGCAAGGACTACGGCAACGATTCGGACAAGCGTTCGGGCGACGATTTCCTCGCGTGGACACGCGCGTGGCTCGAACTCGCGATTCCGAAGCTCAAGCCGAGCGGGTCGATGTACATCTTCTGCACGTGGCAGTACGCGCCGGAAATCTTCAGCTTCCTGAAGACGCAGCTCACGATGGTCAACGAGATCATCTGGGACCGGCGCGTGCCGAGCATGGGCGGCACGACGCGCCGTTTCACGTCGGTGCACGACAACATCGGCTTTTTCGCGGTTTCCAAAGCGTATTACTTCGATCTCGATCCGGTCCGCATCCCGTACGACGCCGACACGAAGAAGGCCCGCTCGCGCAAGCTGTTCGAAGGCAGCAAGTGGCTGGAGATGGGCTACAACCCGAAGGACGTCTGGTCGGTCTCGCGCCTGCATCGGCAGCACGCGGAGCGCGTCGATCATCCGACCCAGAAGCCGCTGGAAATCATCGAGCGGATGGTGCTCGCGAGCTGCCCGCCAGGCGGCCGCGTGCTCGATCCGTTCATGGGCAGCGGCACGACCGCGGTGGCCTGCGCACGGCAGGGGCGCGACTTCGTCGGCTACGAGATCAACGAAAGTTATTGCGCGATCGCGCACGAGCGCGTGAACGCGCTCGCCGCGAAGGCGTGCGCGTGAGTCGCGCCGCCGCAGTGCCGATCGCTGCTTTGCATGGGACCGGAGTAAGCGCTAAAGCGCTAACGCCGGTCGACAAAGGAAAATTGCCATGAATCGTATCCAGCAGACCTTCGCCGCACTCGCCGAACAAGGCCGTAAGGGCCTGATCCCATTCATCACGGCCGGCGACCCCGATCCCGCGAAGACCGTCGAATTCATGCACGCGCTCGCCGCGGGCGGCGCCGACGTGATCGAGCTCGGCGTGCCGTTCTCGGACCCGATGGCCGACGGCCCGGTGATCCAGCGCTCGTCGGAACGCGCACTCGCGCGCGGCGTCACGCTCACGAGCGTGCTCGCCGACGTGAAGCGCTTTCGCGAGACCGACCAGAAGACCCCCGTCGTGCTGATGGGTTATGCGAATCCGATCGAACGAATGGGTGTGGACACGTTCGCCACCGAAGCACAGGCGGCCGGCGTCGACGGCGTGCTCGTCGTCGACTATCCGCCGGAAGAGGCGGGCGTGTTCGCCGAGAAAATGCGCGCCGCGCAGATCGATCCGATCTTCCTGCTCGCACCGACGTCGACCGACGAACGCATCGCCGACGTGGGCAAGATCGCGAGCGGCTACGTGTATTACGTGTCGCTCAAGGGCGTGACCGGCGCCGGAAATCTGGATGTTTCGAGCATTGCGGGTAAAATCCCGGCCATCAAGTCGCGCGTGCCGGTTCCGGTGGGCGTCGGCTTCGGTATCCGCGACGCCGAAACGGCACGCGCGGTGGCCGAAGTGTCGGACGCCGTCGTGATCGGCAGCCGTCTGGTGCAGCTGCTCGAGAGCGCCGCACCGGAGGGCGCCGCCGCCGAGCTGAAGACGTTCATCGCCGAGCTGCGTGCCGCGCTGGACGGCGCCGGCAAGACCGCGCGATAAACACAACACAGGAAGCGGGAACGGGCCGGTCGGCCCGCCCCGCCACGGAACAGGAAACCATACGATGAGCTGGCTCGACAAACTGTTGCCGCCGAAGATCAAGCAGACCGACCCGAAAAGCCGCAAGGGCATTCCGGAAGGCCTGTGGGTCAAGTGCCCGTCCTGCGAGGCCGTTCTCTATCGCAACGACGTGGACGCGAACCTGCACGTATGCCCGAAGTGCGATCACCACATGCGCATCGGCGCACGCGAGCGCCTCGACGGGCTGCTCGATCCGGAAGGCCGCTATGAAATCGGCCAGGAAATCGTGCCGGTCGACTCGCTGAAGTTCAAGGACAGCCGCAAGTACCCCGATCGTCTGAAGGAAGCGATGGACGAGACGGGCGAGACCGACGCGATGGTCGTGATGGGCGGTGCGATCCACACGCTGCCCGTCGTCGCCGCGTGCTTCGAGTTCTCGTTCATGGGCGGCTCGATGGGCTCGGTCGTCGGCGAGCGCTTCGCGCGCGGCGCGCAGAACGCGCTGGAGCAGCACGTGCCGTTCATCTGCTTCACGGCATCGGGCGGCGCGCGGATGCAGGAAAGCCTGCTGTCGCTGATGCAGATGGCCAAGACCACCGCGATGCTGACCAAGCTGGCCGAAGCCAAGCTGCCGTTCATCTCGGTGCTGACCGACCCGACGATGGGCGGCGTGTCGGCGAGCTTCGCGTTCCTCGGCGACGTCGTGATCGCCGAGCCGAAGGCGCTGATCGGCTTCGCCGGCCCGCGCGTGATCGAGCAGACGGTGCGCGAGAAGCTGCCGGAAGGCTTCCAGCGCGCCGAATTCCTGCTGAAGACGGGCGCGATCGACATGATCGTCGACCGTCGCAAGATGCGCGACGAGATCGCGCAGTTGCTCGCGCTGCTGCAGCGACAGCCGGCCGACGCGCTGGCCTGATTGGCGCGGCGTTGTGAATTGCGCGCGTCGCCCGGCTGAACCGCCGGGCGGCGCGTTTCGTTTTTTGGCGTAGTGGCGGTACTGATTCAGATTTGATCCGATGAGCACTTTTCCCACTCTCGACGCGTGGCTTTCGCATCTCGAACGCGCGCACCCGGTCGGCATCGACATGGGCCTGACCCGCATCGGGCAGGTCAAGGCGGCGCTGCAGCTCGAATTCGCGTGCCCGGTGATCACGGTCGGCGGCACGAACGGCAAAGGCTCGACCTGCGCGTTCCTCGAGACGATCCTCGTGCGCGCGGGCTACAAGGTCGGCTGCCACACGTCGCCGCACCTGCTCGAATTCAACGAGCGCGCGCGCGTGAACGCGCAGAACGTGACCGACGACGAGCTGCTGCCGCACTTCGAGGCCGTCGAAGCCGCGCGCACGTCGCTGCCGGAGCCGGTGTCGCTCACGTATTTCGAATTCACGACGCTCGCGATCCTGCATCTGTTCGCGTCGCGCGGGCTCGACGCGGTGATCCTCGAAGTCGGCCTCGGCGGCCGGCTCGACGCGGTCAACATCATCGATACCGATTGCGCGATCGTCACGAGCATCGACATCGACCACACCGAATACCTCGGCGACACGCGCGAGAAGATCGCGTTCGAGAAGGCGGGGATCTTCCGCTCGGGCAAGCCGGCGATCTGCGGCGATCCGGCCGCGCCGCAGACGCTGATCGATCATGCGGAAGCGATCGGCGCCGACCTGTGGCTTGTCGGCCGCGATTTCCGCTACGAGGCGCAGGCGGGCGCCGAGCGCCAGCAATGGAGCTACCTCGGTCGCGACAAGCGCTATCCGGCGCTCGCGTACCCGGCGCTGCGCGGCGCGAACCAGCTGATCAACGCGTCGGCCGCGCTCGCCGCGCTCGAGGCGCTGCGCCCGGTGCTGCCGGTGTCCGCGCAGGACATCCGGCTCGGGCTCGCGAACGTCGAGCTGCCGGGGCGCTTCCAGGTGCTGCCCGGCAAGCCGGCGATCGTGCTGGACGTCGCGCACAACCCGCATGCGGCGGCCGTGCTCGAGCAGAACCTCGGCAACATGGGCTTCTTCCCGTACACGTACGCGGTGTTCGGCGCGATGCACGACAAGGACATCGACGGCGTGCTGCAGCACCTGAAGGGCGAGATCGACCACTGGTGCGTGACCGACTTGCCGCTGCCGCGCGCGGCCTCCGCGGAGCAGCTCGAAGCCGCGCTGCGCAAGGCCGGCGTGGAGGAGGGGGCCGATTCGAGCGTCACGCGTTTCGCGTCGCCCGCCGAAGCGTTTCGCGATGCACTAAAAAGAGCATCCGAGAATGATAGAATCGTGGTTTTCGGCAGTTTCCATACGGTGGCAGGTGTGATGGCCTACCGGAAATCGCAGCAACACTGACTGACGGGCAGTTTCGGACTCAGCCATTCATGGGAATTTTCTCGTTCGGCAAGAAAGACGACGACGCGCCCACCCGGCGCGGCGGTCGTACCGGGGCCTCCCGGAACGTGCGCACGGAGCGCACTGAACGCGTCGAGCGACGCACGCGCCGTCCGGAGTCGGATGCTCTGCTTCTCGATCCGACCCTTCCAGAAAAGCAACGCGCACGCCGTCGCCTCGTCGGCGCGATTGCGCTCGTCGTCGCCGCGGTGATCGTGCTGCCGATGGTGCTCGATTCGCATCCGAAGCCGGTGACCGACGATATCGCGATCGATATCCCGAACCGGCCCGCGCATCAGGCGGTCGCGGCGCGCGATGACGATGCGTCCGACGTGCAGGCCGGCGTCGCGCACGACGAACCGCCGGCATCCGACGTCGCCGCCGTGGCGGCCGCTCCCGCGCCTGCCGCGCAGGATACTGCGAAGCCGGCCGCGAAGCCCGATGCGTCGACCACGACCACGACCACGGCCGGCGTGACGCCGCCGAAGCCCGCCGCGAAGCCGGCTGCGCCCGCGGCGAAACCGGTCGCGCCGAAGCCGGCGCCCGCGGCCGTCGCGAACGCCGACACCGATGCGGCGGCCGACAGCGGCGATGCATCGTCGCCGGCGTCGCCGGCCGGTGCGCGCTTCGCGGTGCAGCTCGGTTCGTTCAAGGACGACGCAACGGCCCGCTCGTGGGCGACCAAGTTGAAATCGGCGGGCGTGCCCGCATATGTCGAGCATCGCAAGCAGGCTGACGGCAGCACGGCTACACTGCTGCGTGCCGGCCCGTTCGCGGATCGTGCGGCGGCATCCGCCGCGATCGCGAAGGTACGCGACGCCGGACTCACGCAGTAACGTGCGATGCTGACGGCTTTCGACTACGCTGTATTGGCGGTGATCGCGTTGTCTGCGCTGCGTGGCGCGTGGCGCGGCTTCGTCTCCGAGATTTTCGGGCTGATCGGCTGGATCGCGGCGGTCGTGATCGCGGGCCGCTACGTCGGACTGGTCGTGCCGTATATTCCGGCGAACTGGCCGGGCGGCGCGCTGACGCAGTGGGTGATCGCGTTCGCGCTGATCGTGATCGGCGTGGTGTTCGTCGCAGGGGTCGCGAATGCGCTGTTGTCGCGCATCGCGCAGGCGACGGGCCTCGGCGGTGTCGATCGCTCGCTGGGCATGATGTTCGGGCTCGTCCGCGGCTGCGTGCTGGTGGTGTTGCTGGTCGCGGCGGCCGGGCTGACCGAGTTGCCCAAACAGGATTTCTGGCGCAATGCGCTATTGCGTCCTTTCGCCGAACAGGGCGTGCACGAGCTGAAGCAGCTCCTGCCCGACGGCATGGCCCAGTACGTACGCGTGTGACGGCGCGGTCGGGCAGGACGTAACCGATTTTGTCATCTTGAAGGACATGCCATGTGCGGCATCGTAGGTGTTATTTCCCAATCCCCGGTCAATCAGCTGATCTATGACAGCCTGCTGCTTCTGCAGCATCGCGGTCAGGACGCAGCGGGCATCGCGACGGCGGACGGCAGCAATTTCCACATGTACAAGGCGAACGGCATGGTGCGCGACGTGTTCCGCACGCGCAACATGCGCAGCCTGCCCGGTACCTACGGCATCGGCCAGGTGCGCTACCCGACGGCCGGCTCGGCGTCGAGCGAAGCCGAGGCGCAGCCGTTCTACGTGAACGCGCCGTTCGGGATCATCCTCGCGCACAACGGCAACCTGACGAACTGGGAACAACTGAAGGACGAGATGTTCCGGATCGATCGCCGGCACATCAACACCAATTCCGACAGCGAAGTGCTGCTCAACGTGTTCGCGCACGAGCTGCAGCTGTCGACCACGGGCCTCGAGCTCGATCCGGCCTCGGTATTCAAGGCGGTCTCGGGTGTGCATCGCCGCCTGCAGGGTTCGTACGCGATCGTGTCGCTGATCGCCGGCTACGGCCTGCTCGCGTTCCGCGACCCGTTCGGCATCCGGCCGCTCTGCATCGGCAAGCTCGAAACCGAGCACGGCACCGAATGGATGGTCGCGTCGGAGTCGGTGGCGGTCGAAGGCATCGGTTTCGAGTTCGTGCGCGACCTGGAGCCGGGCGAAGCGGTCTTCATCGACAAGGCCGGCAACTTCCACAGCCAGCAGTGCGCGGAAAACCCGACGCTCAATCCGTGCATGTTCGAATACGTGTATCTCGCACGTCCGGATTCGTGCCTCGACGGCGTGCCGGTCTACAACGTGCGCCTGCGCATGGGCGACTACCTCGCCGAGAAGATCAAGCGCGAGCTGCCGAACGTGCCGATCGACGTCGTGATGCCGATTCCCGATTCGTCGCGTCCGGCTGCGATGCAGGTCGCCGCGAAGCTCGGCGTCGAGTATCGCGAAGGCTTCTTCAAGAACCGCTACGTCGGCCGCACCTTCATCATGCCGGGCCAGGCCGTGCGCAAGAAGTCGGTGCGCCAGAAGCTCAATGCGATGAGCATCGAGTTCAAGGACAAGCACGTGCTGATCGTCGACGACTCGATCGTGCGCGGCACGACCTCGCACGAGATCGTGCAGATGGCGCGCGATGCGGGCGCGAAGTCGGTGATCTTCGCATCGGCGGCGCCGCCCGTGAAGTTCCCGAACGTGTACGGCATCGACATGCCGACGCGCGGCGAACTGGTCGCACATGGTCGCACCGACGAGGAAGTCGCGAAGATCATCGGCGCCGATCATTTGATCTATCAGGACGTCGACGACCTGCGCCGCGCGGTGCGCGACATCAACCCGAAGCTCGAGCGCTTCGAGGCATCGTGCTTCGACGGCAACTACATCACCGGCGCGGTGACGCCCGAGTACCTCGATTCGATCGAGCGCGCACGCCTCGCACCGGCGTCGCAGGCCGATCGCGACGCGGCCAGCGACACCGCGGTGTCGCAGATGAACCTGCAATTGTCGGTCGAGTGATGCCGGCGCACGCTTCGAATGAAGCGTGATAGGATGTGGCCTTGCGTCGATTTGATTCAGCTTGCGGACGCGGGGTGACTTCCCAAAACAGCTAAAGCGAAGGCCGGCGGCAGCCGGCCCGAGTCGATCGCTGTCGTACCGCACCGAAGCCCGCTGATGCCGACGCATAGCGGGCTTTTTGTTTTGGCCTGGTTTTTGGCTGGGTTCGCGCGCCATGCATGACCTTCGGCGCGACCCTCGAATACGGAAAACGGAACATGGACGACTCCCTCAATTTCGACACGCTCGCCGTGCGCGCGGGCACGCTGCGGAGCAGCGACTTCAACGAGCACTCGGAAGCGCTGTTCCTCACGTCGAGCTTCTGCTTCACGAGCGCGGCCGAGGCAGCCGAGCGCTTCGCGAACTCGGAAGACTATTTCACCTATTCGCGCTTCACGAACCCGACGGTCACCATGTTCCAGGATCGTCTCGCCGCGCTCGAAGGCGGCGAAGCCTGCATCGCGACGGCGTCGGGGATGGCCGCGATCATGTCGGTCGTGATGTCCGCGCTGCAGGCGGGCGATCACCTCGTCAGCTCGCGCAGCCTGTTCGGCTCGACGCTCGGGATGTTCTCGCAGATCTTCAGCAAGTTCGGGATCACGACGACCTTCGTCGATCCGACCGACCTGAACGCATGGCAGGAAGCAGTGCGGCCCGAAACGAAGATGTTCTTCCTCGAAACGCCGTCGAACCCGCTGACCGAGCTCGCCGACATCGAGGCGATCGGCAAGATCGCGAAGGGCGCGAACGCGCTGTTCGTCGTCGACAACTGTTTCTGCAGCCCGGTGCTGCAGCAGCCGCTGAAACTCGGCGCGGACGTCGTGATGCACTCGGCGACCAAGTTCCTCGACGGGCAGGGCCGCGTGCTCGGCGGCGCGCTGGTGGGTTCGAAGGAATTCATCATGGGCAAGGTGTTCCCGTTCGTGCGCAGCGCGGGCCCGACGCTGTCGGCGTTCAACGCGTGGGTGCTGCTGAAGGGGATGGAGACGCTGTCGCTGCGCGTCGAGAAGCAGTCGGCGAATGCGCTGGAAATCGCGCGCTGGCTCGATTCGCATCCGGCGGTCAAGCGCGTGTTCTATCCGGGCCTCGAATCGCATCCGCAGCACGCACTCGCGAAGCGTCAGCAGAAGGCGGGCGGCGCGATCGTGTCGTTCGAGCTGAAGGGCGACACGCCGGAGCAGCAGCGCGCGAACGCATGGCGCGTGATCGACAGCACGAAGCTGATCTCGATCACCGGCAACCTCGGCGACACGCGCACGACGATCACGCATCCGGCCACGACGACGCATGCGCGCATCACGCCGGAAGCGCGTGCGGCCGCAGGCATCACCGAAGGGCTGCTCCGCGTCGCGGTCGGCCTGGAGAACGCCGGCGATCTGCGCAACGATCTCGCGCGCGGTCTCGAAGGCTGAGCGTCGCGGCCGGTTTCACGGCTGCATGTAAGGCGGGCCGCTCGACTTGAACCGGGCGGCCCGTTTCGTTTTGGCCGGCGACGCGCGCATTGCCGGCTTCAGCCGGCGTGCGCGGCCTGCCGGTGCTGCGGCATGTCGCGCATCGCATTCATCATCCAGCGCAACGTTTCGTCGAGCGGCGTCACGGGCAATTCGCCCACCGCGCGCCGCAGCTTGTCGCGCGACCCGCTCAGGCGTTTCACTTCGTTATCCCGAACGAAACGCGGATCGATCGTCACGTCGATCACGTAACCGGCGATGCGCGACAGCATCGCCAGCACTTCCTTCAGCGAGTACGCGCGCTCCGAGCAGACGTTGAACGTCTCGCCGGCCGGCGCCGCTTCGAGCAGCTTCAGATACGCGGCCGTCACGTCGCGCACGTCGGAGAAATCGCGGCTCACGTCGAGGTTGCCGAGCGAGATGCGCGGTTCGTGGCGCGCATAGTGCGACACGAGCTTCGGCAGCAGATACGCGGCGTCCTGGCCGACGCCGGTGTAGTTGAAGGGCCGCGCGATCACGAGCGGCAACCGGTCGGCCCACAGCTTCGCCGCGTATTCCATCGCGAGCTTGCTGACCGCGTAGTCGTTCGCGGGCGCGGGCTCGATGTGCTCGTCGAGCACGCCGGCCGTCGAATTGCCGTAGACGTTCGCGCTGCTCGCGAGCAGCACGGCCGACGGACGGCGGTCGAGGCCCGCGAGCGCGGCCAGCAGATTGCGCGTGCCGACGATGTTGACCGCGTAGGTCTGCGACGGCTCGTCCCGCGCGACGTGCGCGCGTGCGGCGAGATGCACCACCGCATCGGGGCGCGCATCGGCGGCGGCTGCACGCGTCGCGTCCGCATCGAGCAGATCGACCGGCAGCAGCGAGCAGTTCGCGAAGGCCGGATCGTCGGGCTGCGTCGCACCGGGCGCCACGGTGCCCCACACGTCGTAGCCGGCCGCCTCGAGGCGCTGCGCCATGTAGCGGCCGGTGAAGCCCGTCAGGCCCGTGACGAACGCACGGCGCGGCCGGCGTTTGGTATCAGTACGTGTCATGGTGTCGATTTCGCGTCAGGTCCGCTTCGACCATCATCTGGCACAGCTGCTCGAGCGTCGTCTCGGGCGCCCAGCCAAGCTTCGATTTGGCCTTGTCCGCGCAGCCGATCAGCAGGTCGACTTCGGCGGGGCGGTAGAACTTCGGGTTCACTTCGACGAGCACGTTGCCGTTCGACGCGTCGAGGCCGCGCTCCTGCTCGCCCTTGCCGGTCCATTCGATCTGGTAGCCGGCGGCCGTGAACGCCATCCGCACGAAGTCGCGCACGGTCTCCGTGCGGTTGGTGGCGAGCACGTAGGTGTCGGGTTCGTCGACCTGCAGCATCTGCCACATCCCTTCGACGTATTCGAGCGCGAAGCCCCAGTCGCGCTTTGCATCGAGATTGCCGAGCTCGAGCCTGGTCGCCTTGCCGAGCTTGATCTTCGCGACGGTGTCGGTGATCTTGCGCGTGACGAACTCGCGGCCGCGCAGCGGCGATTCGTGATTGAACAGGATGCCGCTGCAGCCGAACAGGCCGTATGACTCGCGGTAGTTCACGGTCATCCAGTGCGCGTACAGCTTCGCGACGCCGTACGGGCTGCGCGGATAGAACGCGGTTGTTTCCGTCTGCGGGATCGCCTGCACCTTGCCGAACATCTCGGACGTCGACGCCTGGTAGAAGCGCGTCTTCGGGCTCACTACGCGAATCGCCTCGAGCAGGTTGAGCGGGCCGATGCCCGTCACTTCGGCGGTGGTCGCCGGCTGGTCGAACGACACGCCGACGAAACTCTGCGCGGCCAGGTTGTACAGCTCGTCGGGCTGCGTGCGTTCGAGCAGCCGCAGGCTGGAGCCCGCATCGGTCAGGTCGTGCTCGACGAGCGTCAGGTTCGGGTGCGTGTCGACACCGAGTTCGGCGATGCGCCAGAAGTTCACCGAGCTGGTGCGGCGATAGGTGCCCGTGACCTCGTAGCCCTTGTCGAGCAGCAGCTTGGTCAGGTACGCGCCGTCCTGCCCGGTGATCCCCGTGATGATGGCCTTCTTGCGAGTTTGGCTCATGGCAATGTCCTGGTCGAAACGTTGAATGGAGAAAGTCAGGCGGTCGTGCCGGCCGCGGCCGGCAATGTGCGGCGCGCGGGGCCGCGCGTGAGGCGCCGCTCGAAGCCGTACCAGCTCAGCGTCGCGTACACGAGCGTGATCGCGAGCGCGAGCGCGGCCGTGACGAAACGGTTCAGGTGCAGCGGCCACAGCGCGTACAGCACGCTCAGGTGAATCAGGTACACGGTGTAGCTGACGGTGCCGACGTAGACGAGCAGCGGGTTCGTCAGCACGCGTTGCACGACGCCGCGTCCGCGCAGCGCGATCACGACGATCGACGTGCACAGCAGCAGCGAGATGCTGTAGAGCGCGGCATTCGACATCGGCGTGTTGGCCGCACGGAACCGCGGGAACGACAGGTGCAGCCACGCGAGGATCGCGAGCGACACCAGCGCGCCGACGATCGCGAGCGGGTAGAACGGCTCCAGCGCGCGCCGGTCGCGGCGCAGCACGATTGCCAGCAGCGCGCCGGCGGCGAGCAGATCCATCCGGAACGGCGTCAGGTAGTAGATCGGCCAGAACGAATCGAACCACGGCGTCGCGATCGCGCGCAGCACGGGCGCCGCGACGATCAGCGCGGCGGCGATCCACAGCAGCGCGCGCTCCGAGCACCACAGCACGACGAACGGCCAGAAGATGTAGAACTGCTCCTCGACCGCGAGCGACCACAGCACGTTCAGGCTGTCGTGGCCGATGCTGCCGAGCGACAGCCCGATATTGGTCGAGAAGAACGCGAACCATGGCCAGTGCGGCAGCCAGCTCGCGCCGAACAGCAGCGTCGACACGACGAGCAGCAGCACGTACGGCGGCAGGATCCGGCGCACGCGACGCGCGTAGAAGTGGCTGAAGTACGACTGCCCGCGCGCCTTGCGATCGAGCAGGATGCCGGTGATCAGCAGGCCGCTCAGCACGAAGAACAGGTCGACGCCCATCCACAGCGGCGCCTTCAGCGCGTGCTGCAGGAACACGGCGCCCACGGCGATCGCGCGCAGCCCGTCGAGCTGCACGATGCGGCCGTGTTGCGGCGGGGCGAGATCGGCGGTTCGAGCGCTGCCCGTCATCGCGCCGCTCCCTCGCGACGCCCGGCCGGAGCCGTGGCGCGCCGCGCATTCGATGCGTGAACGTAATGCATGCCTTTTAAATGAAATATTGAGTCGAAATCGATTCTAGGGAAAAGAAATCGGTAAAAAAACGCATGTCGTTTATCCGGCAGAAAACATGCGGATCACGGCGGTTTGAATCGGGACATGAAAGGTTTGCAGGCTTGGCGCCCATGCGGGGCGGGCGGGAGCGGAATTTTCTACAGATCGGCGCATGAAATGTGGTCGTTATTTCCGCATCGCCGGCTATTTTTCATTTTGTTCCGGGTCGATATTTCAAACGGAAACATCCCAAAATATTTCCAAATTTCTTGTGATTATTTTTGCTTGTAACCTGCATCGCGACGTTTGAAACCCCTTTTAGCGACAGGTCCTCCAGGCATGCAGTACGCCGCGGCGCCGGTCGCTTCCGCATCGAGTCTGGAGAGCGCATTGCGACGTCTGATTCTGGTTGGCATGACGGTGTGCGCGGCGCTGACGGCGAGCGCCGCATCGGCCGAAACGGTGTTGCCCGCGACCACTTCGTGGATCGGCAACACGTTCGGCTATGGCGACGGCAGCTGGACGCAGATCGACATCCGCGCGATCGCGGTGACGCCCGACGGCAAGGTGTATACGAATGCGCCGTGGGACGAGAGCGGCGCCGAGGCGAGCGTCTACCAGGACGGCAAGATGCTGGGCTTCGCCGGCGGCACGCATGGCTGGGGCAACCTCGGCGGCAACGCGATCGCGGTGAACGGCAAGTACGCGTACGTCGCGATCGGCGTCGGCAACGAGCGCGGCCATCTGCAGGCGCCGGGCATCTGGCCGGACAAGGGCAAGCAGTGGTTCGGCATCTCTCGGCGCACGATCGGCGACATGAAGCAGCCGGCGCCGTTTCGCGCCGCACCGCAGGTCGCGCCCGGCGGGCGCGCCGATGCCGGCCGCGCGCGGATGGCCGCGAGCTTCATGATGGTCAACGAGGTGCCGGCCCCGGCGCGCTCGGAAGTGGGCGGCCTGAAAGCGGAAGTGGGCGGCCTCGCGGCGGACGACAAGACGCTGTTCGCGACGAATCCGTCGCATGACGCGGTGGACGTGTACGACGCCGAAACGATGCAGAAGAAGGCGACCTGGAGCGCACACGAGCCGGGCCGCATCGCGCTCGCGGGCGACGGCACGCTGTGGCTGTTGACCGATACGGTCAGCGGGCCCGCACACCTCGTGCACGTGCGCGCCGACGGCCGCAAGCTCGACGACGCGCCCGCGCTGCCGGAAGGCACCGACGCGGTGGACGTGGCGGTCGACGCGAAAGGGCGCGTGCTGGTCGCCGACAACGGCCCGCGCCAGCAAATCCTGATTTTCTCGAAAGGCGGCAAGGGCTACGCGGCGTCCGGCACGCTCGGCGAGCGCGGTGGGATCTTCGCGGGCCCGGTGCCGGGTCGCCCCGGGCCGCAGCGCTTCAACGGGCTGACCGGCCTCGGCGTCGATCGCGCGGGCAACGTGTACGTGGCGATGAACGGCATCGGGCCGCGTCACGACACGATCGGCGCCGGCCTCGGCGCGGTGCTCGAAAGCTATACCCCGGACGGCAAGCTGCGCTGGCAGGTGCAGGGGCTGTTGTTCGTCGACGGCGCGTGGCTCGACCCCGCGCGGCCGAACAGCGTGTACACGGGCAACAAGCGCTTCGAGCTCGACCTGTCGAAGCCGCCGGGCCAGGACTGGAAATACGTCGGATTCCTGTCGAACCGCTTCAAGTATCCGGACGATCCCGTGTTCCACACGGATCAGTATCCGGGCATGCCGTTCGCGCGGCGCGTCGACGGTCGCACGTTCCTGTACCTGACCGACATGTACGCCGATCACCTGAAGATCTACCGCTTCGATGCGAAGCGCGACGGCGAGGTCGCGATTCCGTCGGGCCTGATCGCGGGCCGCGCGCGGCCCGTCGACACGGTGCCGAACAAGCCGCCGGGCGGCGACTGGATCTGGCGCGACGCGAACGGCAACGGCCGGCTCGACGAGGACGAATTCACGACCAACACCACCGGCAAAGCGAAGGCGGGCGGCTGGGGCTGGTGGGTCGACACGAAGGGCGACATCTGGCGCACGAGCGACGTGCGCGGGATTCATCGCTTCGGCTATGGCGGCATCGACAAGGCCGGCAACCCGATCTACTCGTACGACAAGGTCACGACCTATCCGATGCCGCAGCCGTTCACGCAGCTGCGCCGCGCGATCTACGAGCCACAGACGGACACGCTGTACGTGACCGGATATACGGCCGATGCGCCGCCGCAGCCGGGCATCAACAAGGAAGTCGGCCGCGTGCTGGTGCGCTTCGACAAGTGGTCGAGCGGCTCGCCGGTGGTGCGCTACATGGTCGCGCTGCCGTGGCAGCTCGACGCGAAGCCGATCCTCGACCTGATCGGGATCACGGTCGAGGGCCGCTACCTCTTCACGGTGGAGCCGGTCGGCAAGATCCACGTGTACGACAAGGAAACCGGCAAGGAGGTCGGCGTGATGAGCCCGGGCGCGGAGGTCGGCAAGGCGTCGGGCTGGGTCGACGTCCCGTTCGGCATCAGCGCGTTCCGGCGCGAGAACGGCGAGTACCTGGTGTTCGTCGAGGAAGACGCGCGCGGCAAGGTGCTCATGTACCGCTGGAAACCGTAACGGGCCCCCTGGGCTAAAGCATGGACAAAGGCATACTCAAGAACGTTTCGATCAACTTCATCGGGCTGATCCTGCCGACCTTCGTGTCGCTGGTGACGGTGCCCGCGTATATCCATGCGCTGGGCGTCGAACGCTACGGCGTCGTCAGCCTCGTGTGGACGCTGATCGGTTATTTCGGGATCCTCGATCTCGGGATGAGCATGGCCGCGCAGAACCACATCTCGAAGGCGCTCGCGAGCGGGAATGCCGACGAAAGCGCGCGCGTGTTCTGGAGCGCGTTCTGGCTGAATCTCGGCACCGGCGTCGTCGGCGGCCTGCTGATCTATTTCGGCGCGTTCGTCTACACCGAGTATTTCACGAAGGTGTCGGCGGCGATGCAGCACGAGGTGTATCTCGCGCTGCCGTGGCTCGCGCTCGCGATTCCGCTCGCGAACGTGTCTTGGGTGTTCGCCGGCGCGATCAACGGCGCCGAGCGGTTCGGCGTGTTCAACACGAACCAGACGATCGGCACGTTCCTGTTCCAGCTGCTGCCGCTCGGCGCCGCGTGGTGGATCGCGCCGAACCTGCAGACGGTGCTCGCCGCGGCGGTCGTCGCGCGGCTGATCGCGGCGGCGATGCTCGGTCACGCGAGCATCAAGGTGCTCGGCATCCGCCGCATCGATCCGCCGCAGTGGGGCACCGCGAAGGGGCTCTTCAACTTCGGCGGCTGGATGCTGATCGCGAGCATGGCCAGCATGATCGCCGACACGCTCGATCGCGTGATGCTCGGCGCCGGCATGGGCGCGAAGTTCGTCACGTATTACACGGTCCCGCAGAACCTCGTCACGCGGCTGAACATGCTGCCGAACGCGCTGGTGCGCACGCTGTTTCCGCGCCTGTCGGCGGTCGGCCGCGATCACGCCGACACGCTCGCGCGCCAGTCGCTCGAATTCCTGAACGGGGTATTCACACCGGTCGGCATCGTCGCGATCTTCGCGCTCGCGCCGTTCCTGACGCTGTGGGTCGGCGCCGATCTCGCCGCGCATTCGGCGCCCGTCGGCCGCGTGCTGGTGATCAGCGTGTGGCTCGTCGGCCAGGCGAGCGTCACGCGGATCCTGATCCAGTCGCAGGTCAACCCCGCGCGTGCCGCATTCGCCGGCCTCATCGAGATGCCTTTCTTCGTCGGCGGCCTGTGGTTCGGTATCCATCACTTCGGGCTGATCGGCGCGGCGGTGGTCGTCGCCGCGCGCGCGCTGGTCGACTACGGCGTGCTGCTGTACCTGTCGGCGATCCGGATGCGCGCGATCGTGCTCGACATGCTCGCGCATCTCGCCTTCCTGCTCGCGAGCCTGTTGCTCGCGCAGGCGTGGCCGGGGCTCGGCGAGTCGATCGGCATGTGCGCGGTCGTGCTGGTGCTCAACGTTGCGTGGTCGCTCACGATGACGCCGGGATTGCGCGCGCTCGTGCGCGACCTGTTTGTCCGTCTCAATGCGAGGAAAACGGTATGAATCGCGATCTGGCGGAACACGCCATCCTGAACGTGGCCACGGCAGACGGCGCCGTGGCCGAAGCCGGCGCCGCCGCCGCGCTGCGCCGTGCCGAATCGGCCGGGCAGGCCGGCGCACGCCATGCGTCGCGCCCGCTGCGCGTGGCGATCGTCCACGACTGGCTCGTCACGTACGCGGGCGCCGAGCGCGTGCTCGAACAGATCGTCGCGTGCTTTCCCGACGCGGACTTGTTCAGCCTCGTCGATTTTCTCGACGATCGCGCGTTCGTGCGCGGCAAGCGGGTGACGACCTCGTTCATCCAGAAACTGCCGTTCGCGCGCACCAAGTACCGCAGCTACCTGCCGCTGATGCCGCTCGCGGTCGAGCAGCTCGACGTGTCGGACTACGATCTCGTGATCTCGAGCAGCCATGCGGTCGCGAAGGGCGTGCTGACCGGGCCGGACCAGGTGCACATCAGCTACGTGCATTCGCCGATCCGCTACGCGTGGGACTTGCAGCACCAGTATCTGGAGCAGTCGAATCTGACGCACGGGCCGAAGTCGCTGCTCGCGCGGATGATCCTGCATTACATCCGCAACTGGGATACGCGCACGGCGAACGCGGTCGACGGCTTCGTCGCGAATTCCGCGTTCATCGCGCGCCGGATCCGCAAGGTGTATCAACGCGATGCGGCCGTGATCTTCCCGCCGGTCGACGTCGACAGCTTCTCGCTGAACGAGACGAAGGACGACTTCTACCTGACCGCGTCGCGGATGGTGCCGTACAAGAAGATCGACCTGATCGTCGACGCGTTCTCGCGCACGCCCGAGCGCAAGCTCGTCGTGATCGGCGACGGCCCGGAGATGCAGAAGATTCGCGCGAAGGCCGGCCCGAACGTCGAGATCATGGGCTATCAGCCGTTCGCGGTGCTGCACGACCGGATGCGGCGCGCGAAGGCGTTCGTGTTCGCGGCCGAGGAGGATTTCGGGATCTCGGTCGTCGAGGCGCAGGCGTGCGGCACGCCCGTGATCGCATACGGCAAGGGCGGCGCGCTCGAAACCGTGCTGGCGCCGCAGTCGAACGGGCATCCGACGGGGCTCTTCTTCGACGAGCAGACGCCGCAGGCGATCGTCGCGGCAGTCGACGATTTCGAGCGCGCGCCGCAGCGCTTCACGCCGAAGGCGTGCCGCGCGAACGCGGAGCGCTTCTCGGCCGACACGTTCCGGCGGCGCTTTCTCGACTACGTGGAAACGGCGTTGCCCGGCTCGACCGCGCAGCGCGGCACGGCCGTCGCACCGATGCCGGCCGCGCGCGGCCCGGCGACGCTCGTGCTCGACCAGAGCGGCGTGCTCGGCGGCGCCGAGCTGTCGCTGCTCGAGATCATGAAGCACATGCGCGCGAACGCCGACGTGCTGCTGTTCGCGGACGGCCCGTTTCGCGCGGCGCTCGACGAGGTCGGCGCGCGCGTCGACGTGCTCGACCAGGGCGCGCTGGCCGGCGTGCGCAAGCAGGGCGGCGTGTCGGCCGGCGCATTGAAGCAGCTCGTCGGGATGGTGCGCGACGTCGCGCGGCGTGCGCGCCGCGCCGAGGTGATCTACGCGAACACGCAGCGCGCGATGGTGGTCGCCGCGCTGGCCGGGCGGCTCGCGCGCAAGCCGGTGGTCTGGCACCTGCGCGACATCGTCAGCGACGACCATTTCGGCAGCAAGCAGCTGAAGGCGATCAAGTACTGCGCGCGCCTGGGCGTCACGCGCGTGATCGCGAACTCCGATGCATCCGCGCAGGCGTTTCGCGCGCTCACGGGCTTCACGCCGCAGCATGTCGACGTGGTGTTCAACGGCATTTCCGCGGAACCGTTCGACGCGCTGGACGACGTCAGCCAGGCCGCGCTGCGCGCGCGCTTCGGGCTGCCCGAGCACGCCTGGCTGGTCGGCTCGTTCAGCCGCCTCGCGCGCTGGAAGGGGCAGCATCTGCTGCTCGAGGCCGCCGCGCGGCATCCGGACCTGCACGTGGTGCTGGTCGGCGCGCCGCTGTTCGGCGAGGACGACTACGCCGCGCAGCTGCACGAGACCGTCGCGCGTCACGGCATGGACGAACGCGTGCATTTCCTCGGTTTCCAGCGTGACGTGGCCGCGTGCATGAAGGCGGTGGACGTGGTCGCGCACACGTCGATCACGCCGGAGCCGTTCGGGCGCGTGATCGTCGAGGGCATGCTCGCGCGCCGGCCGGTGGTGGCGGCCCGCGCGGGCGGCGTCGTCGAGATCATCGAGGACGGCGAAAACGGGTTGCTGTGCGAGCCGGGCGACGCCGGTGCGCTGGCCGATGCGCTCGGCAGGCTGCAGCGCGACGCCGCGTTGCGCGCGCGGCTCGTCGCGAGCGGGCGCGCGGCGGCGGTGCGCCGGTTCGGCACCGAGACCTATGTGGAGCGGGTCGAGAAGATTCTCGCGGATACGGCGAAGGCCGCGAAGGCGAAGAAGCAGTAAGCACCGGCCGGCGGCGGCACGCGGCGGCGCGTGTCGTCCGGGCCGACGGGAAACGGGCCCCCATGCAGCGTTGCGCTGCATAGGGGCCTTGGCGTTTGGGCCGCGCGGCGACGGCAGCGCAGCCGGCCAGGAAGGCGCTACGCGCGGCTGGCGCGTGTCGGAGCATCGCATCGGCAGCCGCGCCCGCTGGGCGATCGCCTTTTCACGCGCGTTCCGCGTATGAAAAACCCCCGCGCAACGCGACGCTGCGCGGGGGCGGGAATGAACCGGAACGGTGCGTTCAGGCGGCCCGTTCGGGGGCCGGTGCGACGATGCGCGCGGCGCGCGTCGGCTTCAGGCTCGCCGACCACGCCATCGCCGGCCGTTCGAACAGCCGGTAGAACAGGTACGCGACCGGAATCGCCGCGGCCATGAACACGAGCGACGGCCAGATCGACAGTTGCAGCTCGGAATGGAACAGCACCGAGCCGAGGCAGACGAACAGCGGCAGGTGAATCAGGTACAGCGAGTAGCTGAAGTCGCCGACGCGGCCGAGCACGCGCAGCAGCGGCGTCGGACGCGGCGGGCACGCGAGCGCGCGGTACAGGAAGCACGCGAAGCCGGCCGCCCACAGCTGGAACGCGCCGTACTGGCCGAAATGGAACGCGCCGCAGCCCGCGGCGAGCAGCACGGCGGCCGCGCCGTACCACGCGCGCGACGGCACGGCGGCGGCGCGCGCCGGCTGCGCGCGCACGTCGGCGATCCACGCGCCGATCGTCCACGACAGCCAGTACGACGTGAAGAATTGCAGGTCGTGCCGCTCCAGCAGCCACGCCGACGCGACGTTGACGAGCGCGACGCCCGCGACGATGGCCGGCATCCCGACGCGCCGGCGCAGTGCGAACAGCAGCGGATAGACCACGTAGAACTGTACTTCGAGCGACAGCGTCCACAGCGCGCCGTTCGACCCGTACGTATAGCCGGCGACGCCCTGCAGCGAGAACAGGTTCACGAGGAACGCGGTGACGCCGATGTCGCGGATCTTGTGGCTGACCGGCGCGATCTGCAGGCTGATCGCATCGAGCGCGAGCGTGAACAGCAGCGCGGCGATCAGCACCGGATAGATGCGCGCGAAACGGCGCGCCCAGAAGTTCGGCGCGCCGAGCCGGTACGCCGGGTTCGCGGCGAACTTCAGCGCCGCATTGCGGTGGATGCAGTAGCCGCTGATCACGAAGAAGATCGGCACGCCGGCCGAGCCCCACGCGAACGGGAACGTGAGGTAGCCGACGATCACGCCCGGGTCCAGCGCGTGACCGTAAGCGCGATGGAAGCCCTGCATGCCGACCCAGACGACCTGGCGGCAATGGAAGTAGGCGACGAGCAGCGCCGCGAACCCGCGCATCGCGTCGATCACGTGTTCCTTGTGGTCGGCGACGGGCGGAGCGGTCAAAGACGATCCGCTGAAAGCTTGCATGCGATTCGATTCCTTGCGACGGATGAACGGGATGGTCCAATCGTAATGCGCAAGAATTCGATCGAATCAATAAAAAAATCGCGCCATGAAATAGCGGTATTTCACATAATGGTTTTACAACGATTCTGAAAGCTGTTTCGAAGCCGCGACAATTATTTGCCGATTTTTTTATGATAATTTGAAGCTCCAGTTGATTGATGCAAGGAGCGGCAAGATGGACATGCATTGGATCGCGAGCGCGGCAGTACTGCTGGTCATGGCCGTGCTGTCGGCGTACCGCGAGGCGCTGAAGAACGAGCCGATTCGCCCGGGCCTCGAACGCGGTGGCGTGCCGTATATCGAGGAATTCGAATCGTAAGAATTTGTATCCGGGAAATCGGTAATTTGTTTCTGCTTCGGCAATGGGTGCGGCAATATCGACCGAATCGGCTGATTATCTCTTTTTCGGAAACATGGGCAATCGGTCAATATCGAAATTGAACGGCGTGCAATTGGCCGGACTGTCGATTCTCGATATGCCGTTCGGCAAACCATTGCGCCGGGTCGCAGGTCGACGCGGCGCAGTCAACGCAATCAGGATGCGAACATGTTGAAAGTCACCAAGGCCGTGTTCCCCGTCGCCGGTCTCGGCACGCGGTTCCTCCCGGCAACGAAGGCGAGCCCGAAGGAAATGCTGCCCGTCGTCGACAAGCCACTGATCCAGTACGCGGTCGAGGAAGCGATCAACGCCGGAATCACCGAGATGATCTTCGTGACCGGGCGCAGCAAGCGCGCGATCGAGGATCACTTCGACAAGTCGTACGAGATCGAGGCCGAACTCGAGGCACGCGGCAAGGAAAAGCTGCTCGAACTCGTGCGCGGCATCAAGCCGAGCCACGTGAACTGTTTCTACGTGCGCCAGCCGGAAGCGCTCGGCCTCGGCCACGCGGTGCTGTGCGCGGAAAAGCTCGTGCATGGCGAGCCGTTCGCGGTGATTCTGGCCGACGACCTGCTGCATGGCGAGCAGCCCGTGCTCAAGCAGCTCGTCGACGTGTTCGACCACTATCACAGCTCGGTGATCGGGGTCGAGACGATTCCGCGCGAGGACAGTCGTTCGTACGGCGTCGTCGAAGGCCGCGAATGGGAAGAGGACGTCATCAAGCTGTCCGGCATCATCGAGAAGCCGGCGCCCGAAGATGCGCCGTCGAACCTCGGCGTGGTCGGCCGCTACGTGTTCATGCCGACGATCTTCGAGCATCTGCGCAAGCTCAAGCCGGGCGCGGGCGGCGAACTGCAGCTCACCGACGCCGTCCAGTCGCTGCTCGCGCACGAACAGGTGCTCGCGTATCGCTACTACGGCACGCGGTTCGATTGCGGCAGCAAGATCGGTTACCTGAAGGCGACCGTCGAGCTCGCGCTTCAGCATCCGGAAGTGAGCCGCGAATTCGAGGCGTATCTGCGTACCTGTCTGCCCGCGCTGGCTGCTGTCGCATAAGCAGCCGCTGCTTCGTTGTTCAGGTGGTGGTTGTTTCAGGTGGTGGTTGTTCCGTTGGCCCCGGCTGCCTTGCGCACCGGGGCTTTTTTGCGTCCGCGCGAAGCGGGGCGGGTGGTCGATGTCGGATGATCGGCCGGACTGAAGTCGGGCGGATGCACGGCGAGCGAGGGCGGGTGCGCTACTGACGTACCGGCACGCGGCTCGGCTTGCGGTGCGCGCCGATCGCGTTCGGCCGGGATTCCAGCTTCGATTGAAACCGGTGCCGATGCGTTGGCTGCTCGTGGTTTGATCGACGTTGGGGGGGGTATAGCCGCTGCCCGCGTGTGCTTGATGTCGATGCGGGGTCGATGTCGACGCGGCGCGGTTGAGCGATGATCGTCCGGCGCAACGCGTTTCCGGCGCCGTTTCCGCGTACCGGCACCACGTCCGTTCTGCGTACCCGCACCGCGGCGCATTGCGCCGCGCGGTTCCCGTTCGACATCATCGACGCCGGCTTCCCGCTCAGCGTGGCGACGTGCCCGGCCGCCCGACGAAGTACCGCGCCAGCATCGCGGCGACCGGTTTCTTGAAGTCGAGCAGACGCTTTTCGAGATAGCGCCACGACAGGTGTGCGAGCAGCACCGCGAGCGCGAACTGCAGCATTTCGGGCAGGACGTCGCGCACGATTGCCGGGATCGGCACGTGCGCGAACGTTGCCGGCAACACGCCGAAGTGCGCCGGAATCAGGTTGTGGAACAGGTAGAAGCCGTAGCTGATCGTGCCGAGATAGACGAGCGGCGCCCAGTCGAGCAGCGACACGGCCGGATGGTCGGGTTCGGTGACGATCCACAGCATCAGCGCGCCGAGCGACGCGGACAGGCCGAGATCCGCGAGCCCCGTCACGAGATCCGGCAGCGTCGTGAGCGCGGGCAGCACGAGGAAGAACACGACGCCGGCGGCGCCGAGCCAGCCGGGCGGAATGCGGCGCGCGAAGGCCGGGCCGCGATCGGCGAGCGCCATCGCGCCGATGCCGCCGAGCGCGATCAGCGCGAAATTCCACGGGGAAAACGCGTAGATCAGCACCGGCGATGCGTCGACCGCGTAGAGCGCGAGATGTGCGAGCGCGCATGCCGCGACGGTCGCGATACCGAGCAGAACGTGTCGCGCCGCAGGCACGGCGAGCAGTGTCAGCGGCGCAATCAGATAGAACTGCTGCTCAACCGCGAGGCTCCAGAAGTGTGACGTGGAGCCCGGCCAGCCGTCCTTGACGACGCCGATCCAGTAGTTCGACAGGAACGTGGCGTGCCACGCGAGCCCGAGATTGACGCCGCGCTGGTAGAACAGCGCGTGCGCGATCGCGAGCGCGGCCAGCAGCAGGTAGTAGACGGGAAAGATCCGCAGCGCGCGCTTTGCGAGAAACAGCGCGAGCGCATGGCGGCGCGTCATCGTGCCGCGCTCGATCGCCTGACGGTTGCGATGAAGCTCGCCGACGATCAGGAAGCCGCTGATGAAGAAAAACGTCCACACACCGAGCTTGCCCACGTCGACAGCGAGGACGTGGGCCTTGTGGGACAGGAAAACGAGGATGACGGCGATGGCTCGCAGGCCGTCGAGTCCTTTGACGTATCTGACTTCGCGCATGAAGGCATCCGGGCACTGAGCGCGGTCAGTATAGGTGCGCAAATATCGAACGTAATTCCGGTTTGGACGCATACGTGACGACGTTTTTCGATGCTCGAGCGTCGGCGAAGTCGGTCGCGCGCAACAAAACCTGCGGGAAACCCCGCGAAAACGCATAAAAGTACTGCACGAAGCGTCAAGGCGCTTGTAGAATCCGGCGTTGAAGCGCGCGCGTTGCACGCTTCGTGTATCCAACGACCACACCTGGTAGGAGAAACATGGCGACTTCCGCAAAAAAGGTGGCCAAGAAGGCTGCCGCACCGGCCACCAAGAAAGTGGCTGCCAAAAAGGCTGCGCCCGCGAAGAAAGTAGTGGCCAAGAAGGCTGTCGCAAAGGCAGCACCGGCTGCTCCGACGCCGCTGAAGGACAAGTTCACGAAGGCATCGCTCGCAACGCACATCGCTGAGCGCGCAGCTGTCGAAGTGAAGGCGGTCAAGGCAGTGCTCACCGCACTCGAAAACGTCGTGCTGGGCTCGGTTCACAAGAAGGGCGCAGGCGAGTTCACGCTGCCGGGTCTGCTGAAGATCACGGCGCAAGTCGTGCCGGCGAAGAAGAAGCGCTTCGGCAAGGATCCGTTCACGGGCGAAGAGCGCTGGTTCCCGGCAAAGCCGGCCAGCGTGCGCGTGAAGGCACGCGCGCTGAAGAAGCTGAAGGACGCGGCTGCGTAATGCCCCGTCACGGTTGCCGACTGCAGGTCGGCGACCGTTGCGATGTCCGACGATCCCCGTACGCGAAAGCGTGCGGGGATTTTTATTGCGCTGCGCAAACTGGGTGGCGGCAGCGGCGCGGTGTGCGACGTCGTGTCGAGCGATGCGGATTCGGTGCTGCGTGTCGTGCGACGCGTGTCGTGTGTCGCGTGTTGCCTGCCGCCTGCCGCGTCTCGTGTGTCGCGTGTCGTAAGCGCGCATGGTGGGCGCGGCGTTTGCGCTCGCGGGGTGGTTTGTTGCGCGGGCGGTTGTTCATGCGTCGTCGCGCGCGCCTCGTTTTACGAGTCGCAACGTGACCGCTCGCGTCGAGTTCGGCGGCAGCTTGAGTGCTGGGTATTGAGTGTTGCGTGCTGCGCGTTGCGTGCTCCGTGCTCCGTGCTCCGCGATCGACGACATCTCGGCGCGACGTTGTACGCGATTCGCCCGGCGCTCGATGCCAAGCAGAGATCGAACAGCGCCATCGACGTGCCGGTCGCTGTTCCGGCATTTCGCAGTGAAGTTGTCCGCGCTGCTCGCCGATGATCGACTCGCTTGTTGCGCCGGTGCCGCAGGATGAGCAGCGCAGCGTATGGGTACGCTGGACGCGAGCAGCCATCACCGTACGCGGCAGCGTCGTGTCGTGACATCATCCGGCGCGCGGCGCGCACTGCAATTCGGCGAGTCGTCACGCTGCAAATTGCGTCGAGGGCATTGCCGGGCTGACGTGCATCGATCGCGACACGGCGATTCTGCGGATGAAGAGATGCGCCGCTCGTCGCCCGGTCGTTCGAGCCGATGTCCGTGTGCGATACGTTCGCCTCGCTTCTCGCTACCGACGCGCAGCGGGATGCGCAACCGGGCTGACGCGGCGAAGAATGCGTCGAATGCGACACCGTGCCCGCACTCGCCGTTGCGCACGCGTTCGAAACAGCGCCGCGATCTGCGGAATCATCGATCGACAGCGTCGCCGCGACGACTGGAGTGACGTGTCTCGCCGATACGTACGCGCCGATCGTCGCGGTCACACGCGCCGACGGGTTGCGCGGTGACGGCGACGACGCGTCGATCTCCGGCGACCCCGCCGCCGCATGCGTTCGCGACGCGCGATGCACGACGTGCAATCAATGGGCGGTCGAACCGAAGCTGTCGGCGTGGCACGCAACCATCGCGCGAGATTGCCTCGCCGTGCGACGCAACGCGTCTACAGCGGCGTCCCGCGCCGACGACCATGAACGAATCGACCCGCGCCGCGCGAACGCCCCTGCGCGTCACGACGCAGGCGTTGCGCCGATCGCCAGATAGCTCGATAGCCCGATGTCAGCCCGCCGCGCCCTCATAGGCCGCCTTCAACGCGGCGACGTCGAACTTCGTCATCTGCATCATCGCGGCGGCCACGCGCGCGGCCTTGACCTGGTCGCGGTCGGCCATCATCGGGATCAGCGCGTCCGGAACGATCTGCCACGACACGCCGTAGCGGTCCCGCAGCCAGCCGCAACCGTCGGCCGTGCCGCCGTTGTCGAGCAGCGCGCTCCAGTAGCGGTCGAGTTCCGCCTGGTCGGCGCAACTGATCATCAGCGAGATCGCGTGGTTGAACGTCTCCGTGCGGGGATGGCTCATCGCGATGAACGGCTGGCCGAACAGCTCGAATTCGACCATCCGCGTACCGGCGGTGCCGGACACCGCCGTGACGCGCACGACGCGGGAGTTCGGGAAAATGCCCGCATAGAACGCCGCGGCTTCTTCGGCTTCCGTCGAGTACCAGAGGAACGGCGTGATCTTTTGAATCGTCATGGGGTGTCTCCTGTCGGGTGTCGGTGACGGGCGGTGCAATCGGGATGCTGCCATCGATACGACGGATGAGGGGCGTCGAAATCGACATGTCGAAGCATAGGTGCTTCGTATCGAAATGTCGGCGTATCGCTGCCGCGCGATCGACGACGCGAGCGGCGCGTGTCCGTCGCGACGGTCGGAGGGACGTCGGCGGGCGGGGTGCCAGCGAGGGGTGCCAGCAAGGGACGTCAGCCATGGACGCCAGCGATGGGCTTCAGCCAAGGGCTTCAGTGACGTCGTCCAGCGGCCTGTTCGACGCGGGTTGGCGTGAGGGCCGCGCACGTGTCCGGGATGCCTTCAAACGGGCTTCCTGCGTGCGACAGGCGGCCCGGAACCATCTCCGGCCGGTTGTCGTACCCGGTCGCTGCCGGCCACGGCCATCGCCGGCCACCGCGCCGCCGGCGATGAACCAAAAAAAAACCAGCCACGGCCGAAACCGATGACTGGTTTTGCAGTTCGGCGGCATGGCGTCGGAGACGCCACGCACACCGGAAACGTACTTCTTAGAACTTGTGGCGGATGCCGACTGCGACGAGTTCGGCCGAGCTCTTGCCAGCGTAGCCGTACGAAGCGATCGATGCTTGCGCGGCTTGCGTCGTGGTTGCGTCGACGCGTTGCGTGCCGCTCGCGTGCTGATATGCGCCAACCAGGTAGACGTCCGTGCGCTTCGACAGCGAGTAGTCCGCGCCGACGCCGACTTGGTGGTACTTCGCGTCCGTATCGCCGCTCGCCTTCGTGTACGAGTAGCCGAGGCCCAGCAGCAGCGGTGCGGTGACCTGGTACGTCACGAACGCGCGGCCCGTGTTGTACTTCTCGGTCGAACCGAAGCCCGAGAATGCGTCCGGCTTGTACTGTGCGTTGCTGTAGCCGAGGCCGACCGTCACCGGGCCGATTGCATACTGGCCTGCGACTTGCGCGATGGCGATCGACTTCGCCGTTGCGTAACCCGTGTTGATCGGGCCGTCGAAGATCGCGTCGGACGTCGTCGAGCCCCAGCCGCCGCGGCCGACCGGCGTCGCCGGCGACGGGTTCGCTGCGTAGAAGTAGCCTGCTGCAACGCCGACCGGGCCGTTGTTGAACGCCGCTGCGACCGACCACGTTTGGCCCGCGCCCGTCTTGCCTGCCACGCCGCCGAGTGCGTACATGCCTTCGACTTGCAGACCGCCCCAGACCGGCGACGTGTACTTGATCGCGTTGCTGACGCGCAGCGAGTTGTCGTTGTTGTCGACGTCGCCCGGCGTTGCCATCACGCTGCCGAAGTAGTTGTCAGCCGTCACTGCCTGGACCAGGTCGACCAGCGGGTCGTACTGGCGGCCGAGCGTCAGCGTACCGAACTGGTTGCTTTCCAGGCCGACGAATGCCTGGCGACCGAACATGCGACCGCCTTGGTTCAGGTGGCCGGTGCCCGGATCAAAACCGTTTTCCAACTGGAAGATCGCCTTCAGGCCACCGCCGAGGTCTTCAGCGCCTTTCAGGCCCCAACGGCTGCCTTGCAGGTTGCCCGACAGCATTTGCCACGAGTTGTTGGCCTGGCCGTTGTTGCCGTGAACCCACGCGATCGACGTGTCGATCACGCCGTACAGCGTCACGCTCGACTGAGCATGAGCAGCGCCGGCGGCGCCCAGCAGGGCGAGCGAGAGGGTCGAGAGAGCGAGTTTCTTCATCGTTGAGTATCTCCACGCAAATGAATCGTGATTCGTTCGTTATTTGTTGCGGATTGGAGAATAGCTCAGTGCCATCCATGCAAGAAAGCTTAAAAAATAAAGTGTCTCAAAAAGGTAACAGCGGGAAAAAGTCCATATATATCAAGCACATCAACGACTGTTCCTATATTTGAGATAGTTGACAATTGTTGCGTTGCGATTGTTGCGCCGATTGGTGGGTCCGGCAACGGACGGGCGGATTTCGCGGGCCGGCGTGCGGAAATCGGGGTGAGCAAACGTTTGCCGTTGCAGCGCGCATCGCGGCCGGGTGCAAAGCGGGCGTCAACGCGCTCGAACGTGGACCGCGCGGTGTGGTTGCGAAAACGAGAACGGTTGCGTAGGGCGGTGCGGCGCGCGCGATGCGCGGCCCGCATGCGCGGCAGCGTGCGTGGACTCACCTGTCCCGCGTGTGATCGGCGGCGTGGTCGGCCGGCGCGGCGACGGCCGCACCGGTGCCGGTGCGGCCGTGCGCGACGCCGCGCGCGGCCGCGAATTCCGCGCCGAGCAGCAGCACGGCGGCGGAGAAGTACAGCCACATCAACAGCACCGCGAACGATCCGGCCGCGCCGAATGCACTGGCCGTGCCCGCGCGCGCGAGATACAGCGCGAACAGCTTCTTGCCGCCGGAGAACAGGATCGCCGACACGATCCCGCCGACCACGGCGTCGCGCCATGCGACGCGCGCGTCGGGCAGGAACTTCATCAGCGCGGCGAACGCGCCGGCGAGCACCACGATGCCCACGGCGAGCTGCAGCGCGTTTGTGACGGCCACATACGGCGAATCGCCGAGCAGCCAGGTGCCGATGAACGTGATCACGGTATCGAGCACGAGCGACACGATCAGCAGGAACGCGACGCCGAGCACGAGCCCGAACGAGATCAGCCGCACGCGCACGAGCCCGAGCACGCTCGACCAGCGGTTTTCCGTGCTCGGCCAGATCACGCTCAGCGCCGTGTTCAGCGACGAGAACGTTGCAGACGCGCCGATCGCGAGCGCGGCGAACGAGATCAGCGTCGCGATGCCGCCGCGCTCGCCCGCGCGATGCGCGTTCTGCACGATGGTCTGGATGCTGGCCGCGGCATCGTCGCCGATCAATTGATGCGCCTGCTCGAACACCTGGCCGCGCGCGGCATCGTCGCCGTAGAACCAGCCGGCCACCGCGATCACCATCACGAGCGTCGGCGCGAGCGAGAACGCGGAGAAGAACGCGATGCTCGCGGCCATCGCCAGGCAGCGGTCGGAGGAGAAGCGCTTGAATGCGTTGAGCGCCCAGTTGGCCTGTCGTTGCGCAAGACGGGTGGCTTCCGAGGTGATCTGTCGTTTCATGGCGGTTCGGGTGTGTGCTGAACGCGGGATACCGGCGGATTCAAACGAATGGGTATTGATCTGACGATTTCATGATAGTTGCGCTGAATGTCTATAATTCTTTCAGTCTCTCCTTACCCCACAAAACCGCCGAGACCATCATGCTACAAATGTCCCGGCGCCAGTTCCTGAAGGTGACGGCCACGTCGCTTGCCGGATCGAGTCTTGCCCTGCTGGGCTTTTCTCCGACGGAAGCGCTTGCCGAAGTCCGACAGTACAAGCTGGCGCGCACCACCGAAACGCGCAACACCTGTCCATACTGCTCAGTGGGTTGCGGCATCCTCATGTACAGCCTCGGCGACGGCGCGAAGAACGCGCAGTCGAGCATCATCCACATCGAAGGCGATCCCGATCACCCCGTCAATCGCGGCACGCTGTGCCCGAAGGGCGCGAGCCTGATCGACTTCATCCACAGCCCGAGCCGCCTGACGCACCCCGAGTATCGCGCGCCCGGTTCTGACAAGTGGGAACCGATCTCGTGGAACGACGCGCTCGACCGCATCGCGAAGCTGATGAAGGCCGACCGCGACGCGAACTTCGTCGAGACGGCCGACGGCGCGAAGGTCAACCGCTGGCTCACGACCGGCATGCTGGCCGCGTCGGCAGGCAGCAACGAAGTCGGCTACCTGACGCACAAGACCATCCGCAGCCTCGGGATGCTCGTATTCGACAATCAGGCGCGTGTCTGACATGGCCCGACGGTGGCAGGTCTTGCCCCGACGTTTGGCCGTGGAGCGATGACGAACCATTGGGTCGACATCAAGAACGCGGACGTGATTCTCGTGATGGGCGGCAATGCAGCCGAGGCCCATCCGTGCGGTTTCAAGTGGGTGACGGAGGCGAAGGCGCACCGCAAGGCGCGGCTGATCGTCGTCGACCCGCGCTTCACGCGTACGGCCTCGGTGGCCGATTACTACGCGCCGATCCGCACCGGCACCGACATCGTCTTCCTGGGCGGCGTCATCAACTATCTGCTCACGAACGACAAGATTCAGCATGAGTACGTAAAGAACTACACAGACTTTTCGTTCATCGTGCGCGAGGATTTCGCGTTCAACGACGGCATCTATTCCGGCTACGACGCGGAGCAGCGCACGTACCCGGACAAATCGAGCTGGGACTACGAGCTCGGCGACGACGGCTTCGCGAAAGTCGACGCGACGCTGCAGCATCCGCGCTGCGTCTACAACCTGCTGAAGCAGCACTACGCGCGCTATACGGCCGACATGGTCCAGCAGATCTGCGGCACGCCGAAGGAGAAATTCCTGAAGGTGTGCGAGATGCTCGCGACCACGGCCGTGCCCGGCCGCGCCGGCACGGTGCTGTACGCGCTCGGCTGGACGCACCACTCGATCGGCGCACAGATGATCCGCACCGGCGCGATGGTGCAGCTGCTGCTCGGCAACATCGGCATCGCCGGCGGCGGGATGAACGCGCTGCGCGGTCACTCGAACATCCAGGGGCTGACCGACCTCGGGCTGATGTCGAATCTGCTGCCGGGCTACATGACGCTGCCGATGCAGGCCGAGCAGGACTTCGACGCTTACATCAAGAAGCGCGTGCAGCAACCGCTGCGGCCGAACCAGCTCAGCTACTGGAAGAACTACAAAGCATTCCACGTCAGCTTCATGAAGTCGTGGTGGGGCGATGCGGCGACCGCCCAGAACAACTGGGCGTACGACTACCTGCCGAAGCTGGACAAGCAGTACGACCTGCTGCAGGCGATCGAGCTGATGAATGCCGGCAAGATGAACGGCTACATCTGCCAGGGCTTCAACCCGCTCGCGGCGGCGCCGTCGAAGGTGAAGACGGCCGCCGGCCTCGCGAAGCTGAAGTGGCTCGTGATCATGGATCCGCTCGCGACCGAGACGTCCGAGTTCTGGAAGCATCATGGCGACTTCAACGACGTCGACCCGACGAAGATCCAGACCGAGGTATTCCGCCTGCCGACCACCTGCTTCGCGGAGGAAAACGGCTCGCTCGTGAGTTCGAGCCGCGTGCTGCAATGGCACTGGAAGGGCGCGGCGCCGCCGGGCGAGGCCAGGAGCGACCTCGAGATCATGTCGGGGCTGTTCCTGCGCATGCGCAAGATGTACCAGACGGACGGCGGCAAGTATCCGGATCCGATCCTGAACCTGACGTGGCCGTACGCGAACCCGGAAAGCCCGACGCCCGAAGAGCTGGCGATGGAGTTCAACGGGAAGGCGCTCGCCGATCTGCCGGACCCGAAGGATCCGACCAAGACGCTCGCGAAGAAGGGCGAGCAGCTGGCCGCGTTCGCGCAACTGAAGGACGACGGCACGACCGCGAGCGGCTGCTGGATCTTCTGCGGCGCGTGGACGCAGGCCGGCAACCAGATGGGGCGGCGCGACAACTCCGACCCGACCGGCATCGGCCAGACGCTGAACTGGGCGTGGGCGTGGCCGGCGAACCGGCGGATTCTCTACAACCGCGCATCGTGCGACGTGAGCGGCAAGCCGTTCGACCCGACCCGCACGCTGATCGGCTGGAACGGCAGCGCATGGAAGGGCGCCGACGTGCCGGACTTCAAGGTCGACGAGCCGCCCGAGAACGGGATGAATCCGTTCATCATGAACCCGGAAGGCGTCGCGCGCTTCTTCGCGCGTGCGGGGATGAACGAAGGCCCGTTCCCCGAGCACTACGAGCCGTTCGAGACGCCGCTCGCCGCGAACCCGCTGCACCCGGACAACCCGCTCGCGCTGAACAACCCGGCCGCCCGCGTGTTCGCGGACGACCGCGCGTCGTTCGGCAAGGCGTCCGAGTTCCCGCACGTCGCGACGACTTACCGGCTCACCGAGCATTTCCATTACTGGACCAAGCATGCGCGGCTGAACGCGATCATCGAGCCCGAGCAATTCGTCGAGATCGGCGAAGACCTCGCGAAGGAGGTCGGCGTCGCGCACGGCGAGCGCGTGAAGGTGTCGTCCAAGCGCGGCTACATCATCGCGATCGCGCTCGTCACGAAGCGGATCAAGCCGCTGACGGTCGACGGCAAGAAGGTCCAGACGGTCGGCGTCCCGTTGCACTGGGGCTTCAAGGGTCTCGCGAAGCCCGGCTATCTCGCCAATACCCTGACTCCGTCCGTCGGCGACGGCAACTCGTACACACCGGAATTCAAGTCGTTCCTGGTGAAGGTCGAAAAGGCGTAAGGGGGACGAGATGGCATTGCAATCGCTGGATATCAAGCGCGTCTCGGCCACCACGACGCCGCCGCCCACGGCGCGCGCACCTGTGACCGGGAGCGTCGCGAAGCTGATCGACGTATCGAAGTGCATCGGCTGCAAGGCGTGCCAGACGGCATGCATGGAGTGGAACGACTTGCGCGACGAGGTCGGCACCAACGTCGGCGTGTACGACAACCCGGCCGACCTGACCGAGCATTCGTGGACGGTCATGCGGTTCTCCGAATACGAGAACCCGGCCGGCGACCTCGAGTGGCTGATCCGCAAGGACGGCTGCATGCACTGCGAGGATCCGGGGTGCCTGAAGGCGTGCCCGTCGCCGGGTGCGATCGTGCAGTACAACAACGGGATCGTCGATTTCCACGAGGAGAACTGCATCGGTTGCGGCTACTGCGTGACCGGTTGCCCGTTCAACATCCCGCGGATCTCGAAGCAGGATCATCGTGCGTACAAGTGCACGCTCTGCTCCGACCGCGTCGCGGTCGGCCAGGAACCGGCCTGCGTGAAGACCTGCCCGACCGGTGCGATCGTGTTCGGCACCAAGGAGGACATGAAGCAGCACGCGGCCGAGCGGATCGAGGACCTGAAGGAGCGCGGCTTCGAGCATGCGGGGCTGTACGACCCGCAGGGTGTGGGCGGCACGCACGTGATGTACGTGCTGCACCACGCGGATAGACCGTCGCTGTATCACGGCCTGCCCGACAATCCGTCGATCAGCCCGCTGGTGCGGCTGTGGAAGGGGATCGCGAAGCCGCTGGCGCTCGCCGGCCTTGCGCTGACCGCGCTGGCCGGGTTCTTCCACTACACGCGGGTCGGTCCGAACGAGGTCAGCGACGACGAAGAAGCCGCCGCCCGCGACGAGGCGCGACGCATCAAGGAGGACGGAAAATGAATCACGACGACCCCAACCTGATCGTCCGCTACACGCCGAACGAGCGCACGAACCACTGGATCACCGCGATCACGTTCGTGCTGCTCGCGCTGTCCGGGCTCGCGCTGTTCCATCCGTCGATGTTCTGGCTCACCGCGCTGTTCGGCGGCGGCCAGTGGACGCGGATCCTGCACCCGTTCGTCGGCCTCGTGATGTTCGTGTCGTTCGCGATTCTCGTGGCGCGGTTCTGGCACCACAACGTGCTCGACGCCGACGATCGCCAATGGCTGAGGCAGATCGACGACGTGCTGACCAACCAGGAAGACAAGCTGCCGCCCGTCGGCCGGTATAACGCCGGGCAGAAGCTGCTATTCTTCACGCTGGTGGCGTGCCTGCTGCTGCTCCTGCTGTCCGGGATCGTGATCTGGCGGCGCTACTTCTCGTTCTATTTTCCGATCGAGGTAATCCGCGCGGCGGCCGTCGTGCATGCAGCCGCGGCGTTCGTGCTGATCGCGAGCATCATCGTGCACATTTACGCGGCGTTGTGGGTGAAGGGTTCGATCGGCGCGATGGTGCGCGGCACCGTCACGCTCGGCTGGGCACGCAAGCATCACTCGAAGTGGTTCCGTGAAAGCGTGAAGTAGCGCACCGGAGCGGGGCGGCGCGCCATCGCGGCGTACCGTTCCGCCACCGTCGGAACTGCCAGAAGCGCCGCTCCGTCGGCGCTTGTTTTTTTGGATGACATTTTGGTGACACAACGCATTCTCGAACCGACCGAGATCTCGGCGCTCGATCATTCCGCCATTCCCCGCTTTCGCCTGCCGGAGCGCGGCACCGTATTCGCGGCGCGTGCGACGCGGCTGCGCAAGCTCGCCGACCTGAACCCGATCAGCGGCTACCTGCGGCTGATGGCCACCGTCGCCGATGCGCAGCACGCGACGCTGCAGCCGCTGAACCTGCCGCTGCCGTCGCCGGAAGCGATTGCACGCGCGCAGCAGCATTCGATGCCGCTCGTGCCGGCGCTCGACGGCCAGCGCGACCCGCAGTGGCGGGCCGTGCTGTATGAACTGCTCGACCGTGTCGACAGCGCCGGGCTCGTCAATCCGTCGCTCGCGAAGCTGCTCGACCGGCTGCGCCTGATGTCGCCCGCCGAACTCGACGCGCAGGCCGACGCGATCCTCGCGCTGCGCTTCGCCGAAGTCGATCCGGCCACCGCGCCGTTCCTGATGGCCGCGCTGCAGGTCGTGTGGACCGATCTCGCCAGCCGCGTCGCGCCGTCCGACCTTCCGTATCTCGACCAGCCGGGGCTGTGCCCCGTGTGCGGGTCGCATCCGGTCGCGAGCGTCGTGCGCGTCGGCGGCCAGTTCCAGGGCTACCGTTTCCTGCAGTGCGGGCTCTGCACGACCGAGTGGCACATGGTGCGCACGAAATGTTCGCACTGCGACTCGACGAAAGGCATTGCGTATCACGGGATCGAGGGCGGCAGCGAAGCCGTCAAGGCCGAATCGTGCGACGAATGCAAGACCTATCGCAAGATCGGCTACCAGGAGAAGGACTACGAGTTCGAGCCGCTGGCGGACGATCTCGCGAGCCTCACGCTCGATCTGCTGATGAACGAGGCCGGTTACCAGCGCAGTTCGCCGAACCCGCTGCTGTGGCCCGACATGTCGCGCGAAGCGGAGGCCGACGCGGACTGACGGCACGGAGCCGGCGCGGGTGCGCGAGCACCGGCGCCGGTCGTCTGCGATACATCGAAAGGGAGCCACGATTACGTGACCGAACCGGGTTTGAATGAACTGAATGCCGTCCTCGCGCGCGTGCCGTCCGTCGAACGCGTGCTATCGTCGGCGCCGCTGCAGCCGCTGCTCGCCGACTATGGCCGCACGCGCGTGCTGAACGCGGTGCGCGCCGAGCTCGAACGCTGGCGCACCGCCGCGCAGCAGGATCCGTCGGCGGCCGAGCCGCTCGACGAGCCGCGTATCGCGGCCGCCGTTGCCCGCACGCTGGCCGCGCAAAGCGCGAGCGCCGTGCGCGCGGTGTTCAATCTGAGCGGCACCGTGCTGCACACCAACCTCGGGCGTGCATTGTTGCCCGACGACGCGGTGCGCGCGGTGGTCGACGTGCTCACGCAACCCGTCAACCTCGAATACGATCTGTCGACCGGCCGCCGCGGCGACCGCGACGACCTGATCGAAGGTTTGCTGTGCGAATTGACCGGCGCGGAAGCCGCGACGGTCGTGAACAACAATGCGGCGGCCGTGCTGCTCGCGCTGTCCGCGCTCGCGCCGAAACGCGAAGTGATCGTGTCGCGCGGCGAACTCGTCGAGATCGGCGGCGCGTTCCGCATTCCCGACATCATGAGCCGCGCCGGCGCGAAGCTGCGCGAGGTCGGCACGACCAATCGCACCCATCTGCACGACTACGCGGACGCGATCGGCCCGCGCACGGCGCTGCTGATGAAGGTGCATTGCAGCAACTATGCGATCAGCGGCTTCACGAAGGACGTGACGCTCGCCGAACTCGCGCCGCTTGCGCGCGAACATGGGCTGCCGGTGGCGGTCGATCTCGGCAGCGGCACGCTCGTCGACCTGTCGCAGTGGGGCCTGCCGCACGAGCCGACCGTGCAGGAAACCGTCGCGGCCGGCGCGAACCTCGTCACGTTCAGCGGCGACAAGCTGCTCGGCGGCCCGCAGGCCGGCCTGATCGTCGGCGATCGCGCGCTCGTCGCGAAGATCAGGAAGCATCCGCTCAAGCGTGCGCTGCGTGTCGGCAAGCTGACGCTCGCCGCGCTCGAACCGGTGCTGCGGCTCTACCAGGCGCCGGAATTTCTGCGCGAGCGGCTCACGACGCTGCGTCTGCTCACGCGGCCGCAGCGCGATATCGCCGAGGCCGCCGAGCGCGTGCGGCCGGCGTTGCAGGCCGCGCTCGGCAGCGGCTTCGACGTGCGCGTCGAGCCGATGTTCAGCCAGATCGGCAGCGGCGCGCTGCCGGTCGACCAGCTGCCGAGCGCCGGGCTCGTCGTGCGCACGCCCGACGGCAAGCGCGGCGGCCGTGCGCTCGCGCAGCTCGAGAAGCGGTTGCGCGCGTGGCCGCGCGCCGTGATCGGCCGCGTTGCCGACAACGCGCTGCGGCTCGATTTGCGCTGTCTCGAGGGCGCGGACGAAGCGGCCTTCGTCGCGCAATGCGCGCTGATCGCGGGGCCGGCCGCATGATCGTCGGTACTGCAGGACATATCGACCACGGCAAGACGACGCTCGTGCGGGCGCTCACGGGCGTCGACACCGACCGGTTGAAGGAAGAGAAGGCGCGGGGCATCTCGATCGAGCTCGGCTACGCGTACACGCCGCTCGAGAACGGCGACGTGCTCGGCCTGATCGACGTGCCGGGCCACGAGAAGCTGATTCATACGATGGCGGCCGGCGCGTCCGGGATCGACTTCGCGTTGCTCGTGATCGCCGCCGACGACGGCGTGATGCCGCAGACCCGCGAGCACCTCGCGATCCTGCAATTGCTCGGCGTCACGCACGGCGCGGTCGCGCTGACGAAATGCGATCGCGTCGACGCCGCACGCCTGTCGGCGGTGCGCGACGAGATCGCCGCGTGGCTGCACGGGTCGACGCTCGATGGCGCACCGATCTTCGAAACCTGCGCGACGCGGGCCGACGATCCGGGCGTCGCCGCATTGAAGCAGCACCTCGCCGAGGCGGCGCTCGCATGGCGGGCGGGTCGCGACGATGGCTTGTTCCGGCTGGCGGTTGATCGCGTGTTTACGCTTGCCGGGCAGGGCACCGTCGTCACGGGCACTGCGTTCGCGGGCCGCGTCGCGACCGGCGACACACTCGCGATCGTGCGCACCGGCGATGCCGCGCGCGTGCGCAGCATTCATGCACAGAACCGGCCGGTCGACACGGGCCGCGCGGGCGAGCGCTGCGCGCTGAACCTGGCAGGCGTCGACAAGGCGGACATCGAGCGCGGCGATACCGTCGCGGATGCGCGGCTTGCGGCGACGTCGCCGCGGCTGGACGTCGAACTCACGTTGCTGGCCGATGCGGGGCTGACGCTGACGCACTGGGCGCCGCTGCACGTGCATCTCGGCACGCTGCACCGCGTCGCGCACGTCGCGCTGCTCGACGGCGATACGCTCGCCGGCGGACAGAAGATGCGCGTGCAACTGGTGTTCGACGAGCCGGTGTTCGCGCTACCGGGCGATCGCTTCATCGTGCGCAATCCGCAGGCGACGCGCACCGTCGGCGGCGGCCGCGTGCTCGATCCGTTCGGGCCTGCACGCAAGCGGCGTACGCCTGCGCGCCGCGCATGGCTCGATGCGCTGGCCGTGTGGCTCGACGAACGGCGGCTCGATGCGCTGCTCGCGCAGGCGCCGCTCGGCATTCCGCGCGCGACGCTGATGCATCTGACGGGGTTCGCGCCGGATGAGCTCGCGTTGCCGGACGATGCGCTGGCGATCGGCCAGCGCGATGCGGCGTCGAACGACGGCACGGTGATGGCGCGCACGCACTGGCATGCGCTGCAGGCGCGGGCGATCGACACGCTGCGCGCGTATCACGAGCGGATGCCGGACGAGCAGGGGCTCGATGCGGCACGTCTGCGACGGATGGCGGCGCCGCTCGCCGGCGATGCGCTGTGGCGCGCGCTCGTCGATGCGCTGGTGGCGGGCGGCGACGTCGCGCGAAGCGGGCCGTGGCTGCATCTGCCGTCGCATTCGGTGAGCTTCGATGCGCGCGACGAGGCGCTCGCGCAGCAACTGCTGCCGCTGATTCATGCGGGACGCTTCGATCCGCCGTGGGTGCGCGATCTGGCGCGCGACACGGGCGCGGCCGAGGACGCCGTGCGCGCGCTGCTGCGCAAGCTCGCGCGGCGCGGCGACGTGCACCAGATCGTGCGCGACTTGTTCTATCACGCGGATGTCGTGCGCGAGCTGGCCGGGCTGGTCGCGCATCTCGCGCCGACGCGCGGCGGCGGGCTCGATGCGGCGACGTTTCGCGATGCGACCGGGCTCGGCCGCAAGCGGGCGATCCAGATTCTCGAGTTCTTCGATCGGGTTGGGTATACTCGCTTCCACCGCGATCTTCACTTCCTGCGGCCTGACAGCGGTTGGGTGGGTATTCAGGCGTAGGCGATCGTTGTTCTTTTCGTTCTTTTGGTTTTTCCCCTACGGAAGGCATTCGTATCCGGTGGTACGGCTGGACTTCAAATCCAGTTGGGGGTGTCAGACACTCCCGGGTAGGTTCGACTCCTGCTGCCTTCCGCCACAAGGGTTACAAGATTTTGGCGCTCCGGGCAGTCTTTCCACGGCGGAACATCGAAATTTACGCAGCGAGCGATGGCGGCAATATCCGCTTTGGGAAGTGCGCCGGGCCGATTTGTGCCGCGTTCGAGTCCTCCGGACGCCTGTCCAAAACTCCCGCCCATCAGGCGTTTTCTTGCTTTTTCGAAACGGAATCGCGTGCCCGTCACCCGCCGTCTCCCACTTCGCAATCGACAAGTCTGTTCGCACGGGTTGGAATCAGGTCAGTGATCACTACCGCCCAGCGCCTTGTATAAGTCCATCCGGTTGTTGAGTCGATGCAAGCGGTTCAGCGCGACGGCGCTCTGCGCGTCGCGCAGCCGCTGCTGCTGGTCGAGCCATGGCCGTACGTCGGTCGCGCCGGTCACGAAGCGGACTCGCGCCAGCGCTTCCGCATGCTGTGCCCACTTGAGCGACAGCGTGTGCTGTTCGCCTTCACGTTCGAGCTGCGCACGTGCAGACAATACGTTTTCGACCTCGCCGAGCGCGGTGTGCAACCGCTGGCGGAAAGCGACGACTGCTTCCTCGTACTCCGTCTGCGACACCTTGATCTTCAGTCGCATCGTATTCCATTCGATGAGCGGCAGCGAGAGCCCGAGGCCGAGCATCGCGATCGGATTCGACAGCACGCGCTCGAGACTCGCGCTCGACGTGCCGAAGGAACTTGTCAGCGTGAACGAGGGATAGAAGCTTGTGCGGGTGAAGTCGAGGTTCGCGAGTGATTCGCGCAGCCGGAACTCCGCTTCACGGAGATCCGGGCGTCGACCAAGCAGATCCGCAGGCACGCCCGCAGGCACCGCTGGCAGCGGCCGGTCGGGCAGCGCGGTCGGCTCCGCGGCTTTCGCCTGCGGCGGCCTGTCGAACAGGATCGCAAGCGCGTGACGTTTCACGGTGCGTTGCTGGATCAGATGCGTCTGAGCCGCGCGCTGCGCGGACACGCTCAGCTCGGCCTGCGCAACGTCGAACCCGGACACCGCGCCCGCCGCATGGCGCGCGCGCACCAGCGCAAGCGTGCGCTCCGCATACGTGATGCTTGCGTCGCCGAGCGCGATCTGCTGGTTCAGATAGCCGATCTCCCAGTACAGCGCGGCCGTCGTGCCGATCAACGAGAGCCGCGCCGCGTCGCGATTGGCCTGTGTCGCATTGGCGCTCCAGCGCGCCGCGTCGCGCAGCGCGGCGAGCTTGCCCCAGAGGTCGAGTTCGTAGCTGAGCATGCCGGACAGATTGCTCATGCGCGACGTTCGATGTGAATCGAGCGTGCGCGGCACGCTGCCATTTTCGTCAAAATTGCGCGACATGCCGTCGTTGCCACCGAGCGAGTGCGACACGCTGCCGGCGCCCTCGAGCGTGACGTTCGGCGTCTGATTGGTCGCGACGAGCCCCGCCTGCAGGCGTGCACGATAGACGCGGATCGTGGCAGCAGCGAGGTCGTTGTTGACATCGAGCGCGTCGGCGATCAGCCGGTCGAGCACCGGGTCGCCGAAGCCGCGCCACCAGTCGGCCGGAATTGGCGAGGTAGCAAAGGGCGCGGATGCGCTCGACGCAGCGGAAGCGGGCGCCGTGCCGGCCGCGTCGTACGTGGTCCATTGCGCGGGCAGGTTCACGGCGGGTAGCGGCTGGCGACGCTCGCTTGCGCAGCCGGCGAGCAGCGCGGCTGCGCATGAGAGCGCGAGCACGCTGCGAGGGGCGGTCGGGATGCAGATCATCGCGACCTCAATCGCGCGCGAGCGCATCAATCGGATCGAGCCGCGCCGCGTTGCGCGCGGGCATGAAGCCGAAGACGATGCCGATCAGCGTCGAACACAGGACTGCGGTGACGATCGAGCCGACAGAGAACACCATTTTCCATTGGGTGACAAACAGCGAAAAGATGAAGCTCATGCCGAACGACAGCACGATCCCGATCGCGCCGCCCATCAGGCATACCATCACGGACTCGACGAGGAACTGTTGCATGATATCGCTCTGCCGCGCGCCGACCGCCATCCGGATGCCGATTTCGCGCGTGCGCTCCGTGACCGACACGAGCATGATGTTCACCACTCCGATCCCGCCGACGATGAGCGAGATCACCGCGATCAGCGACAGCAGCAGCGCGATCGACTGGCCGGTCTTCGCGGTCGTCTTGGCTACGCTGTCCAGGTTGTACGTGAAGAAATCCTTGCGCCCGTGGCGCTGAGTCATCAGTTTCACAAGGCTGTTCTCGGCGGCCTTGCTTGGCTGGCCGTCGCGTACGCGTACGGTGATACTACCGAAATGGGGTTGGCCGAACAGCCGGCCGCTCGCGGTCGTGTACGGTACCCATACGTTCAGGTCCTTCACGTCGCTGAACGCGCTCTTCTTGTCCGCCGTCACGCCGATCACGATGCACGGCAGGTTGTCGACGAGGATCACCTCGCCGAGCGGATTCGGGTTCGCGCCGAACAGCTTGCGGCGCGTGTTCTGGTCGATCACCGCGACCGGCGCCTGACGACGCACGTCATCCGTGCTGAAACCGACACCCAGTGCGAAGTTCCTTCCGCGCACCTGGAAGAAACGCTCGCCGACACCGCTCACGAGCGCATTCACGTCGATATTTCGGTACCGCAGCAGCAGGCTGCGCGCCGTTTCGGGCGTCGCGCCGTCGATGTAGTGCTGCTCGGCGAGGGCGGCCACGTCGGCGGCCACGAGCGTCTGGATCGTGCCCGCCTGGCTGTCGCCCCAGTCGCGGCCCGGGTAGATGCTGATCGTGTTGGTGCCCATACTGGCGATTTCGTCGAGCATGTAACGCTTCGCGCCTTCACCGATCGCGGCGATCGACACGACCGACGTGATGCCGAAGATTATGCCGAGCATCGTCAGGATCGTTCGCAGCCGGTGCGATACGAGCGCGAGCCAGGCCATCCGGAACGCCTCGGCGAAGCTGCCGGCACTCGCGGACCACTGGCGCGGGCGAAGCGGCGCGGCAGCCAGTGCGTCCGCTGAGGCGGCTCGGACGCCGCGATCGTCCGATGCGTTCGCCTGCGCGGTTCGGTCGCCGGCGACGGTGGACGACACGTCGGCAGCATGCGCCGGGGCCGGCGAGCCATCCTCGACCGGCGAGTTTGGTCGGTCCGCGACGATCTCGCCGTCGTGGATCTCGATGATGCGGCGCGCGTGCGCGGCGACCTGCTCGTCGTGCGTGACGATGATCACCGTATGGCCGAGCGCATTCAGTTCGCGCAGGATCCGGATGACGTCCTGACCGCTTTTCGAATCGAGTGCGCCCGTCGGCTCGTCGGCAAGGATCACTTCGCCGCCGTTCATCAGTGCGCGTGCGATGCTGACGCGCTGCTGCTGGCCGCCGGACAGCTGGCTCGGCCGGTGGCCGGCGCGTTCCGTAAGCCCGAGGCGAGCAAGCAGGTGCTCGGCGCACGCGCGCCGGGCAGCATGCGCGCTCCCCGCATAGATAGCCGGCATCTCGACGTTTGCCGCCGCATTGAGATACGGCAGCAGGTGGTAACGCTGGAAGATGAAGCCGAAGTGCTCGCGCCGCAATTGAGCGAGCTCGTCCGCGTCGAGGTCGCGCGTCTCGCGGCCGCCGACCCGGTAGCTGCCAGCGCTCGGGTGGTCCAGGCAGCCGAGCATGTTCATCAGCGTCGACTTGCCGGAACCCGACGCGCCGACGATTGCGACGATCTCGCCAGCGTCGATCGACAGATTGACGTCTTTCAGCACGATCACATCCCGATCGCCGGCCGGAAAGCGCCGTATGACGTTGGTGAACTGCAGCAGCGGCCGGGTCATCGCTAAATTTCCGAACCGGGAGTGTCGTCTGCCGCTTCGCCAATCACGACGCGCTCGCCGGCCTTCAGGCCGTCGCGCACCTCGATCTTCACGTTGTTGTTCAGTCCGGTGAGGACCTGGCGCGTGACCACCTTGTCGTTGGCGCCGATCACGCGCACCGCATAGCGGCCGTCCGGCGCCTGCGCGCCGAGCGCGGCAACGGGAATGCTAAGCGCTTGGCGCGCGGTGTCGAGCACCACGCTGACCTGCGCGGTCATCGAGATGCGCAGCCGATGGCCGGGATTCGGCACCTCGAACAGTGCGTTGTAGAACACCGCAGTATTCGGCTTGGACAAGCCGCCGCCCATACCGCCGAGCGAACTCTGCGTGTCGAGGAAGTTCTGCGGCGCGGGCTCGATTGCTCGCAGCTTGCCGTAGTAGCGCTTGTCGGGGTCGCCGAGGATCGTGAAGTACGCGGTCTGGCCGGGGTGCACGCGGATGACGTCGGCTTCGGACACCTGCGCCTTGACGGTCATCGTGTCGACGTCGGCGAGCTTCAGGATCACGGGCGCCTGCTGCTGCGCGAGTACGGTTTGCCCCTCCTGCGTGACGATCGCGACGACTTCGCCGTCCATCGGCGCGACGATTCGCGTGTAGCCGACGTTGGCCTGCTCGGTCTCGATCTGGATGCGGGCCGCGCGGATCTGTGCGTCGAACGACGCAAGGGTTGCACGCTGCACGTCGAGTGTGGCCTGCGCAGCTTCGTAGTCCTGCCGTGAGGTCGCGTCGTCCGGCAGCATTTGCCGTTGGCGGCGGAATGCGAGCTCGGCCTGAGCGAGCTGCGCGGCCGTCGCGCGTCTTTGCGCGACGAGGTTCTGCTCGCTGATTTTCGCTTGACGCAGCGCGTTCTGCGGGAGCACCGGGTCGATCTCCGCGAGCCATTGCCCCTTCTTGACCTTGTCGCCGAGTTTGACCTTCAGCGACTTGAGCTGGCCGGTCACCTGCGCGCCGACGTCGACCCCCTTGAAGGCCTGCAGCGTGCCCGTCGCGAGCACCGCACTCTCGAGATCGCCGCGCTCGACCTTCGCGCTCAGGTATTGCGGACGCTTGTCCGGCGCGAGCCAGCGCCACGCGAACGCAATGAGCAAGACGGTGACGGCGAGGCCGGTAGCCACGTAGCACCCGCGTTGGGGGGATTTCTTCATGAGAGCAATGTGTTTCGGGGGTGTACGAGCGGCCGTCTGTAATGAAATGGAAATGGACTGGTTGAAATGCAGAAAGCTTCGGAGTTTCTGGGTTCCGGGGCGAATTCAGCGCGGGCGTCGTCGATCGAATCCCTTCGAGTTCCTCCCCACCAGCACATCGGACCGCCGTATTGCGGCAGGACCATCCGGAACGCTGTCGTGATAGAACATGGCTTGACTATGAAACATCCGCGCGTACTTCCCGTTTCGGGCGATGAGTTCGTCGTGAGACCCCTCCTCAACGAGATGGCCCTTGTCGAGCACGACGATGCGATCGACGAATCGCGTCAACGCGAGACGGTGGCTAACGATGACGGTCGTCCGTTGCTCGGCCAGTTCGAGAATGAGTCGCATGATGTCCGCTTCGGACTCCGGATCGAGCGCTGAAGTGGGTTCGTCGAAGACGAGCAGGTCGGCTTCGTCGGCATGTGCCATCGCACGCGCGATGGCTAGCCTCTGCCACTGCCCCCCTGAAATATCGGTTCCGCCCGCCGTCTCCGTGGTCAGAGGGGTGTCCGGGCGGCGGCCCAGGAACTCGAGGCCGACCGCCTTCAGGTATTCGTCGGCTTGCTGCATGTCGTGCTCGACGAGGTTCTCGCGCACGTCGAGCGGAAAGCGCGCAAAGTCCTGAAACACACCGACCACACGCGGAGGATGATGGGCCGTCGACCACGCCAACACACCTGTCGTCGGCTCGTAGAGACCGCACAGCAATTTGAGCAGGGTCGTCTTGCCGGCGCCATTTTCGCCGACGATCGCGATGACCTCTCGATCGCGAATCTCCAGACCGATCTGATCAAGCGCGGCATGTTCGACGTCGCGGTACCGCAGACCCACGTTGCGCAGCGTTACGCAGGGTGCGGCCGCCGACGTTTCGCGCACCGGCGGCGGCCGGCGGGCAGGGGCGACTGTCTGCTTCTGCTGCGCAGCGTGAAGGGCGATCAGCTTGCGGAACGGGCGCACGGCATAGGAAACGCGCAACAGATCGCCGAAGTTGTAGACGATCGCGGCTAACCCGTCTTTCAACTGAACGAGCGCGCCGAGCAGGAACGCGAGCTGGGCGATGCTGAACTTGCCGAGCTGAAATCCGTCGATGACGGCATAGAGCGGCAGTCCGAGGCAGACACTTGCCGCCAGCGACGTCGCGGCGAGCTTGAGCGCGTTGCGCGTGCGTACTCGCTTGATGGTCTCGAGATAGTTGTCGTAGAGACCCTGCCACTTGGCCAGCAGACGCTCCTGCATGCGGTAGATGCGCAAGTCCTTGGCGAATTCGGGCTGCGTCAGAACCCGCTCGAGAAGGCGCAGATCGTTGAACGTTGCCGCATGATGCTCCTGGACATTCCAGCTCTCGCGTTCGGCCCGCGCCCGGAACAGGAGGGGCGGCACCATGCCAGCCAACACGAGGAAGGGAATCCACCATGCCGTTTGCCCCGTCAGGAGCAGGATCGGAATGATCATCACGGTTCCAATGCAGACTGCATAAAGATGCAGCACAAGGTCACCCACCTGGTCGCTCGCGCCGGCCGCGAGAATCGCCGTTTCGCGCAGATCGGCATCCTCGTGTATGCCGAGGTTCGGGAACGTCGCGACGATCGAGTTCACATCTCGCTTCAGCAGCATGCGCGCCGAATCTCCAAGCGAGTCGACGATGAAGCTCGATATCGCGTTCAATCCATCGTGAAAGCCGCCGAGTATGAAGTAGGCGATGACGAGCGCCATGACAGCGGCTGCGGCCGCATTGGACGTCAGGCGCTCGATGAGCTGCGCGTTGATGTAGAGCAGCACGCTCGGTATGACGCCGACGACGAGGTTCGACATGATGGCGAGGCTCAGCGCCCGCGGCGCCGCTCGCCACAGCAGCAATAGCGTCTCGCCGAGATTGTGCAGGATTTCCCAGACTTTCATGGCGGCTGGCTCAGCCCGCAAGGGCACGTAGTGGACGGAATTTCAAATGCTTGACGACAGTAGCCCGCGCTCCGGAGAATCTTACGAGCCAGGCTTCAAGATCGGTCACGCCGCGAATATAGTGGTACTGAGTGCCGAGCTGTGCGTTAGGGTCTTCCGTCGCGACAATATAGGCCGTCAGGTGGCGGCGGAAACGAGCCTGATCGACGAGTCCCCAGTCATTCAGAATCATGGGGCGATCGGTCAGGCGCAGCAGCGCCCCCGCGCTATTGCGAAACATTCGCCGTGCCATCAGCGCATAGCTCGTCTTGCTCTTTTTCTCCGTGGCGAAATCCGGCAGCGCTCCGCGATAGGCGTTTCGCGCCAGCATTTTCGACGTCGCGTAGGGATTCGCGCGATTCAGGCGTCTATAGTCGTGGTGAAGATGCGGCGGACACGCGAGTGCGAACGAGATCATCCGCGGGTCGAGGAACGGATGGGAGTGGGTGCAGTAGACATTCAAGGTGTCGAAGTAAGTCGCCCGCGGAAACAGCATTGCCCTGATGTAGTCGTGGCCCAGGTATCGCGTCCGCGAATGCCTCGCGTACCCCTTTCCGGCGCGCGCATGGCGCCGCGCTCCCGCGAGCAGGCACTTTCCGAGATAGTCGGGCAATATCGCGCGCCCTTCGGTCGATTCCTTCTCAAGCCACTCGCGTCGCCCCAGGCGTGGCGACAGCGAGGTCAGCATCTTGTGAAAGTAGGCTCGCGAGAAGGCTCGAATGCCGAGGTTTTCCGTCACGTAGTCGTGGAGTGCTTCGATCCCGTCATGCTCGCGAATGGAATCGAGAATCCAGGGATGCGTCGACTCGCCAAGAATGACGTCTCCCCCTTCGCCTGTCATGACGAGCGAAACATCGTGATCCTGGAACACGCGTGCGCAGGCTTCCTTGGCGAGCGGATTGGCGGCTGCGTCGGGCCCGTCGACATAGGCGCAGGCATCGTCCAACGCCGGAAGACGCAAAAAATCGTCGGCGTAGATGATCCGATGAGGAACGTCGCAGTGCCGAACGAGCGCCTCGACGAGCTTGTCATCCTGGCTCATCGCGAGATCCGCATCCCTGAAGCCCATGTTGGCGCAGAAGGGCGCGCTGCGCCCGTGCACCGAGAGGGTCGCCCCGAGGACGGTATTGGAGTCAACGCCGCCGCTCAGCATGATCCCGCCCGCGCCGGCTTCGATGCGGTCGAGCACGCAGGCGTCGAGGCGAGCCCGAAACACCTGCTCGAAGTCCTCCCGACGGGAGATCGCGCTGTCAAGCCGGAAAGCGACATCGTCGCGCGCCTGCGTCAGCTCGAACGTCTGGCCTGTTCTGTCGATGCTCAGAACGCCACTCGCCGGCATCTTCAGTACCTCTGCGAAGAATGTCGCTTCGCCGGCCAATTCGTTTTCGCCGACCATGACGGATTGCGTCAGGAACTCGATGCAAGACTCGCGCCTGATTTTCAGCGGCACGAGGCGGCATAGCAAGAGCAGCCGCAGATCGTTGCTCGCCACCCATTGCCCGTTTTTGCCGCGCCAGTAGTAAATCGGGTGCGTCGCATAATGGTCGGTCATCAGGATCACGCGTTCGGGCCGGATCGACGCGTAGCTGAACTCGCCGAGCACGACGTTTTTCGATGGATCGAGCGCAAGCGCGTCCTGGCGGAACGACGAATGGAGCGTGCCGCTGTGCAGGTCGCGCAACCAACCGCTATACGCGGTGTCGCCGGCCGATGTGTCGATCCGTCGGGGGCTCCGGCATTCGGCTTCGCACAGGCGTATATCCATCTCGATCAGAGTCGCCCAGCCGTGCGCCATCCGCTTCGCGCTGTCGACCTGAACATCGCCCAAAGCATCGAGGAGGTCGTCGATGTAGGCGTCGACGTCCACCGTTGTGCCGTTCACCACTATCGTCCAGAGTTTCATAGCGAGGCAACCCATCCCGTGACAGCCGTTTCAGGATTCATGCGCGTCAGCGCCCGATATTCGTTCAAATCCATGCGCCCTGGATTGACGATTTCCGGCACGGATCCCGTGCGACACAATTCGATCCACGCGTGTCCGACGACCTTCTCATCCTGCCTTTTGACGCCGATCACCAGGTCGCTTGGAATGCCATGCAGAAATGCCAGGGCCTGCACGACGATGCTGGCCGAATAGCACGACGCGCCACCCATTTCGAGCAGGTCGGCCTGGTAAATGGAATCGCAGACTTCCTGAAGATAAGGTTGGTCGATACGGCCGACCGCGCCCACGTACCTGCCTCTAACCGCGCCGGGAAAGATCGACTTGAAAATACCGAGATAGGCGTCGCTGACCGGCCGACCAAGCAACATGGCTCGCACGAGGCTATGGGTGAGAAAGATGTACGCGCCGTCATTTTTCATAAAGGGCGCCCAGATCGATTAATGTGGTGACTGCATCTAAAATCAATTTCTTATCGGTGGTCGTTAGTGCTCGGCTGCCTGCAATCTCATTAATAAAATCCTCCGCGCGTAGCCCCGTGTGCAATCTCCGAGAGATTGTCAAAATATCGACTGCTACCCCTGACAGACCGAAATAACTATTCTTTGTCTCGCTATAGAAGATCGTCTCACCATCAAGTAAAACGCATTCGAGCGAATAGTTCGGATAAAGCAATTTCGCGTCTTGTTCTGTCGAGTGCTTGTGTGACATGCATGCCCACCATGAGAGCATTCGCGAGGCACGCGCCCAGCCGATACTTGGGCGCGTGCCTCGTATCATCGTGTGATTCAGCGCGCTACTGTTACATACCTTTCACGCCGCGCCCGTAGAGTCCATCGCCTGGAATAGATTTCTTGGAAAGAATGACGGCAAGAAACGAGCCATAGGCGACGACTTTGGTGGGTTGAATCGAGACAGTATTCATTTCACTCTCCTTCAGTAAGGAAGCATTTGCGAAAACAACTGTTCTTGATGTTGCACTTCAGGTGTTGCGGTTGAAATGCAATCGTAAGTATATAGATGGGATCGAGAAAGTAAACAATTTATTTCGGTGTGCTATATTTGAGATAATTCCTCGCGAGATATGTCACTATTTTTCTGGAGATGGATGGAGATAATAGGCATGGGGAATGAATCTATTGCCGTTCCAGCGTCTCGCCGCGACGCAAGATTAATGATTGCAGGTCGAACGACCAAACCTGGGCGGTTTCAAGAGTGAAGTGCAACACCTCGCGGGTTACTGAACAGGAACTCGGTCCGTGGGGTTAGCCAGAACCTGAGCGAGGATTTGCAGAGGCGTGTGCCAGTTCAGCGTGGCGCGCGGTCGCGTGTTGAGGTTGTCAGCAATCTCGTCGAGGTCCTCTTGAGAGTAGACGGACAGATCGGTGCCCTTGGGCAAGTACTGGCGCAGCAGCCCGTTGGTGTTTTCGCACGTGCCGCGCTGCCAAGGGCTGTGCGGGTCACAGAAGTAGACACGCACGTTGGTCGCGGCCGTCAGTTCGGCATGTCGCGCCATTTCGCGACCTTGATCGTAGGTCAGCGTTTGACGCAGCGGCTCGACGAGCGATTGCAGTTTGGTCGTGAAGGCAGCGAGCGCCGATGCAGCAGTCGCATCGGGCATCTTGGCCAGCAGCACGGCGCGGCTCATGCGTTCGACGAGCACG
>NZ_JAPVQY010000028.1 GCF_027257875.1 Burkholderia sp. IMCC1007 | reverse complement strand
GGGCGATCGCGGCGCATGGGCGCGCCCGGCTCGCCCGGCAGCTTCCGGCACGCGGCCGCGCGTCGCGCCGCTACCCGGGCTCGGCTGGGGCGTGGCGCTGCTGGTCGCGCTCGCGGCGGCAGGCGGGATGGCGCTGTCCGCGCGTCACGCGCAAACCGACCGCACGGTCGACGAACTGGTGTCGAGCCATGTGCGGGCCGGATTGTCGGCGCGCGACATCGACGTAATCTCGACCGACCGGCATACCGTCAAGCCGTGGTTCAACGGCCGGCTCGACTATGCGCCGCCGGTCGAGGATCTGTCGGCGAGCGGCTTTCCGCTCGCGGGCGGGCGGCTCGACTACGTCGGGCGGCGCCGCGTCGCGGTGCTCGTCTACCGTTACCGGCAGCACGTGATCGACGTGTACGTGCGGCCGGCGGGCGAAGGGCAGGGTTCGCCGTACGCAACCGTGTCGCAGGGCTATGCGCTCGATCGCTGGGACGCGGCGGGCATGACGTGGTGGGCGGTGACGGACGCCGAACCGGCGGCGCTGACGGCGTTCAGGACTGCGCTCGACGCACGGCTGGGCGGGGCGCGCAGCGAGTAGGCGCCAGACTCGCTGCCGGCCTCGAATTGCGCGCGTGATGTTCCGCCCCCGCTTTTCTTGCGGATGCGAGGGGCGGCCGTCAATGCCCGTTGCCCGTTCAAGTCGTTGAAAACACGGCCGAATCCGGTCGGAAATTGCCGATCGGTGTTGCGCGTGCCCCGTATCCGGGTTAGAATCTTCGGCTTCTCACTTGCCACACCGGTTCAGACGCCCGGGTGGCTTTAATCCACAAGGAGTGTGTAATGCGTCATTACGAAATCGTATTCATCGTGCACCCCGATCAGAGCGAGCAAGTGCCCGCGATGATCGAGCGTTACAAGACCACGATCACGTCGCACGGCGGTCAGATCCACCGTGTCGAAGACTGGGGCCGTCGCCAACTGGCCTACATGATCGAGAAACTCGCGAAGGCTCACTACGTCTGCATGAACATCGAGTGCGACCAGACGACGCTCGACGAACTCGAACACGCGTTCAAGTTCAACGACGCCGTGCTGCGTCACCTCATCGTCAAGATGAAGAAGGCCGAGACCGGCCCGTCGCCGATGATGAAGGAAGTTCAGCGCGAAGAAGCCAAGAAGGCGGCTGCAGCTCAGCCGACCGAAGCGCAGGCTTAAGTTCGTCATTCATTAAGCCATCAAGGAGCGCGTCACTCACGTGAACAGGTTGCAATTGACGGCGAGCGTCGTCGAACGCGCACCGGTGCGATATACGCCGGCAGGTGTTCCGATCGCAAGCGCCACGTTGCATCACCGCACGGAAGTCGTCGAAGCAGGCATTCCCCGTCAGGTCGAAATGACGATCGACGCGGTGGCGGCCGGTGAGGCGAGCGGCAAGCTGGAAAGTCGTGAAATGGGCGTCGAAACGCTGTTCACGGGCTTCCTGGCCAAGAAAAGCCGCAACGCGAGAACCTTGGTGTTTCACATCACAGCATTGCAGGACATTGGAAAGGACTGAAATCATGCCCCGCCCGACTGGTAAGAAATTCGACAAGCGTCGTCAGCAACAAAACCCGCTCTTCAAGCGCAAGAAGTTCTGCCGTTTCACGGCTGCCGGCGTCGAGCAGATCGACTACAAGGACACGGAAACGCTGAAGGACTTCATCGGCGAAAACGGCAAGATCACGCCGGCTCGTCTGACGGGTACGAAGGCGCACTATCAGCGTCAGCTGGACACGGCAATCAAGCGTGCGCGTTTCCTCGCGCTGCTGCCGTACACCGATCAGCACAAGGCGTAATCAGGCGACGCAATAAGGAGAATTCGAATGCAAATCATTCTGTTGGAAAAAGTCGCCAATCTGGGCAACCTCGGCGATATCGTCAAGGTCAAGGACGGTTACGCTCGCAACTTCCTGATCCCGAACCGCAAGGCTCGCCGTGCAACGAAGGAAGCGATCGCCGAATTCGAAGTGCGCCGCGCTGAACTCGAAAAGATCGCCGCTGAAAAGCTGGCGGCATCGCAGGCAGTCGGCGAGAAGCTGAACGGCCAGTCGTTCGAAATCACGCAGAAGTCGGGCGTTGACGGCCGTCTGTTCGGCTCGGTCACGAACGGCGACATCGCTGAACTGCTGAAGAAGGCAGGTTACGAAGTCGAGAAGCTGCAAGTGCGCATGCCGGAAGGCCCACTGAAGATGATCGGCGAGCACGTCGTTCAAGTCGCGCTGCATACGGACGTCGTCGTCGACGTCACGATCAACGTGATCGGCGACCACGCGTAAGCGTACGCAAAGCTTTCCGGGCGGCTTCCGCCGTCCGGACAAGGGCAGGCGCCCGGGCAACCGGGGCCTGCCTTTTTTATTGCCTGATCGCCGGCAAGCGGTGGTAGCGCTGCCGCGATCTATTCGCGATAATCCCAACCCATGAACGCGCCGCAAGATCCTCAAATCGAATCGCTGAAAGTCCCGCCGCATTCGGTCGAAGCCGAGCAGTCGGTGCTCGGCGGCCTGTTGCTCGACAACGCGGCCTGGGACCGGATCGCCGACTTTCTGTCGCAGGGCGACTTCTATCGCTACGACCACCGGATCATCTACGAGCACATCGGCCGGCTGATCGCGTCGACGCGTCCGGCCGACGTCGTGACCGTGTACGAAGCGCTGGTCACGTCCGGCAAGGCCGACGACGTCGGCGGGCTCGCCTATCTGAACGCACTCGCACAGAACACGCCGAGCGCGGCGAACATCCGCCGCTACGCGGAGATCGTGCGCGACCGCGCGGTGCTGCGCCGGCTCGTGTCGGTCGCCGATGAAATCTCGGCCGATGCGTTCAATCCGCAGGGCAAGGAAGTGCGCCAGCTGCTCGACGAAGCCGAGTCGAAGGTGTTCTCGATCGCCGAAGAAGGCGCGCGCGGCAATCAGGGCTTTCTCGAAATCGGGCCGCTGCTCACGCAGGTGGTCGAGCGCATCGACACGCTGTATCACACGGCCAACCCGAGCGACGTCACGGGCACGCCGACGGGCTTCGTCGATCTCGACCGGATGACGTCCGGGATGCATGGCGGGGAACTGATCATCGTGGCCGGACGGCCGTCGATGGGTAAGGCGCAGCCGCTCGATGCCAGGGTGAAGACGCTGAGCGGCTGGAAGCGCATGGGCGAACTCACGGTCGGTGACGCGCTTGCATCCGTCGACGGCGCGCCGTCGATGGTCACCGGGATCTATCCGCAGGGCGAGCGGCAGGTATACCGCGTGCGCTTCTCGGACGGTCGTTCGGCAGAGTGCTGCGATGAACATCTGTGGTGCGTCCATTATCGCGAATGGGAGAAACCGCGCATTCTGAGCACGGCGGAGATCAGGACGCTGCTGACGCGTCAGCGTTATCAGGGTCGTTTGTGGATCGACATGCCGACCGGTGACTTCGGGCATGGCGACGCACTGCCTGTCGATCCGTGGGTGCTTGGCGCGCTGCTCGGCGACGGCGCGCTGGGCGGCACGGCCGTGCGCTTCAGCGTCAAAGCCGAAGAGACGCTGAACCGGATGCGCACACGGGTCGATGCAACGCTCGAACTCGAGCATGCGGGCCAGTACGATTGGCGCATCAAGCGCCGTTCCGCGGAGCAGGGTGCACGCCCGAGCGTCAATCCGCTGAAGGCAGCACTCGAAGGCCTCGGCTTATGGGGCCGAACCAGCTACGACAACTTCGTGCCGCGGCGCTACCTCGATGCATGCCGGGAAGTGCGCATCGACTTGCTGCGCGGGCTGCTCGATACGGACGGCTGGGTCGAATCGTGGGGCACGGTGCGTTATTCGACGGCCAGCCCGCAACTCGCGCGGGACGTGCAGGAACTCGCGCGCTCGCTGGGCGCGTGGTGCGCGATTTCCGAGAAGGCGACGTCCTTTACGTCGCGCGGTGAACGCCAGTCGGGTGTGACCGCATACGTGTGCACGATCAGCCACCCGGATCCGCAGAGCCTGTTCCTGTTCGAGGGCAAGCGCGAGCGGCTCACGGCCGGCCGAGCGCGCCGCAAGCTGCCGGTGATTACAGGCATCGAGCCGTCGCGCCGGACTGCCACGCAGTGCATCTCGGTTTCACATCCGTCGCGCCTGTACGTGACCGACGATTTCGTCGTCACGCACAATACCGCGTTCTCGATGAACATCGGCGAATACGTCGCGGTCGAGTACGGGCTGCCGGTGGCGGTGTTCTCGATGGAAATGCCGGGCACCCAGCTCGTGATGCGTATGCTCGGCTCGATCGGCCGGCTCGATCAGCACCGGATGCGTACGGGCCGCCTGACGGACGAGGATTGGCCGAAGCTGACCCATGCCGTGCAGAAGATGAGCGAGGCGCAGATCTTCATCGACGAGACGGGCGGCCTGAACCCGATGGAATTGCGCTCGCGTGCGCGGCGTCTCGCGCGTCAATGCGGCAAGCTCGGCCTGATCATCGTCGACTACCTGCAGCTGATGTCGGGTTCGTCGCAGGGCGAGAACCGGGCGACCGAAATCTCGGAAATCTCGCGATCGCTGAAGAGCCTGGCGAAGGAACTGGACGTGCCGGTGATCGCGCTGTCGCAGCTGAACCGCGGGCTGGAGCAGCGTCCGAACAAGCGGCCGGTGATGTCCGACTTGCGTGAATCCGGCGCAATCGAACAGGATGCGGACGTGATCCTGTTCATTTATCGCGACGAGGTTTACAATCCCGACAGCCCGGACAAGGGGACGGCCGAGATCATCATCGGCAAGCAGCGTAACGGTCCGATCGGGCCCGTTCGACTCACGTTCCTGGGTCAATACACGAAGTTCGATAATTTCGCGGGGGCGCAGAACTTCTACGGCGAGTAACGCCGGATGTAAACCCTTATTTAGCCAACGTTGTATCCCATCCCGGCGCGCGCATATGCGCGCGTCGCGTCGCGACCGGAAACGGTACAATGTCGCCCGTTTTCGTGACAGTCGTTTGACAATTTCTCAGGAATCCCATGTTCGGTCGATTCATGCCCACCGAGGGCAAGTTCTTTGAACTCTTCAACGCGCACGCGAAGCACATCGTTTCCGGTGGCCGCGAACTCGAATTGCTGATCGACAATCTCGCCGACGCCGAGATTCACAAGCAAAACGTGCAGACCGCCGAGAAGGCCGCAGACAAGCTCACGCATGAAGCGATCGATCTGCTGCACAAGACCTTCATCACGCCGCTCGATCGCGACGAGATCCACAAGCTGATCACGACGATGGACGACATCCTCGACCTGATGGAAGACGTCGCGACCGCCGTGTCGCTGTACGACGTGCAATCGGTCACGTCCGAGGCGAGCCAGCTCGCACACATCGTCACGCAGTCGGCGCAACACGTGCAGCAGGCCGTCGGGTTGCTGTCCGACATGAAGCAGTCGGCACAGATCCTCAAGCAATGCGAGGACATCGACCGCTGGGAATCGGAGGCCGATCGCGTGCTGCGCGCGGCGATGTCGAAGCTGTTCCGCGAGGAAGACGACGTGAAGACGCTCATCAAGCTGAAGGCGATCTACGAGCTGCTCGAAGAGATCACCGACAAGTGCGAGGACGTCGCGAACATCATCGAAGGCATCGTGCTGGAAAACGCCTGAGCGGACCACGATGCATTCGATACAACTCGCCCTATGGATGGTCGCGACGCTGGTGCTCGTCGCGCTCGTATTCGACTTCATGAACGGCTTCCACGACGCGGCGAACTCGATCGCCACCGTCGTGTCCACCGGGGTGCTGAAGCCGCAGCAGGCCGTCGTGTTCGCGGCCGCATTCAACGTCATCGCGTATTTCATCTTCCACCTGAAGGTCGCGCAGACCGTCGGTAAAGGCACGATCGATCCGGAGATCGTCGACCACTACGTCGTGTTCGGCGCGCTGGTCGGTGCGATCGGCTGGAACGTGATCACGTGGTACTACGGGATCCCGTCGAGCTCGTCGCACGCGCTGATCGGCGGCCTCGTCGGCGCGGCGCTCGCGAAGTCGGGCTGGAGCTCGCTGAATATCGACGGGCTGCTGAAGACGATCGCGTTCATCTTCATTTCGCCGCTGCTCGGTTTCATCCTCGGTTCGCTGTTCATGCTTGGTGTGTCGTGGCTGTACTTCCGTACCGCGCCCAGCAAGGTCGACCGGCGGTTCCGCCGGCTGCAGCTGCTGTCGGCGGGGCTGTACAGCCTGGGCCACGGCGGCAACGACGCGCAGAAGACGATCGGTATCATCTGGATGCTGCTGATCGCGTCGGGCTATGCGTCAGCGACGGCCGATGCGCCGCCTGCGTGGGTGATCGGCGCATGCTACCTGTCGATGGGTCTCGGCACGCTGTTCGGCGGCTGGCGCATCGTGCGCACGATGGGACAGAAGATCACGAAGCTCAAGCCGGTCGGCGGTTTCTGTGCCGAAAGCGGCGGGGCGATCACGCTGTTCATCGCGTCGTTCCTCGGCATTCCAGTGTCGACCACGCACACGATTACCGGCGCAATCGTCGGTGTCGGCGCGACGCAGAAGCTGTCGGCCGTGCGCTGGGGCGTGGCCGGCAACATCGTGTGGGCGTGGGTGCTGACGCTGCCGGCGGCCGCACTGTTCGCTGCCGGCGGATGGTGGCTCGGACACCAGATCTTCTGATCTTCCGATTCCGGCACGCCCCGGATCGACATGAAATGCGCCGCAAGCCGAAAGGCTGCGGCGCATTTTCTTTTGGGGTGAGCCAATGCGACGGCGCGGCGAACGGCGAACGGCGAACGGCGAACGGCGAACGGCCGATGCGGGCTCGAAGTCGCCGCACGGAACGCGAGGCGGGTTAGTAACTGCCGGTCGCGAAGCGGGCGATCGGATCGTCGGCCGTGCTGGTGCGCGCGCCGGCGGGCGCGGATTGCGTCGACGCACGCAGGGGCTCGCCATTGCGCGGCGACGGCGCGGAGGCCGCGGAGGGCGGTTCGGCATCGAACGCGGCAGCCTGCGCGGCGGTGAGCGCCGTCGTCGGAATCTGCGAGCCGGTCTCGGCCGGGCTGGCAGGCGCGGCATTCGCCGTCATGGCGTCCATACCGCCATTCGTCGCGGTGGCCTGTTGTTGAGCGGCCTGCATGCGCGGCGGCGGCGGTTCATCCGGATCGGCTGCCGCAGTGGCCGGCGCAGTCGCGGCGGTCGCCACGGCCGGCGCGGTCGGCACGATCGGGGACGGCGGCGGTGTCGCACCGGCCTGTGGCGCGGCATATACCTGCTGTCGCGGCGCGGCGGCCGTTACGACGGGGGCGCGAGCAGAGGCCGCCGCCGGCGCAGTGCGCGGTGCATCGCGCCGTGCCTCGTAGGTCGGCGCATCGAACGGCGCCGGCGTCGCACGCGGCGGCGCGACGCGGCGAATGCCGTCGAAGCGCTTCGCCCAGTACGGATTCGTCAGATAGTCGAGCCGTACGGTGCCGCCGGTCGACGGCGCATTCACGAAGCGCAGCTTGCCGACATAGATCCCGACGTGCGAATGCGGCCGCCCGGTCGTATTGAAGAAGATCAGGTCGCCCGGCGCGATCTGGTCGGGTTCGACCGACATGCCGCGGTCGCTCATGTCGGCGGTCGTGCGCGGCAGGTCCACGTCGGCCGCGCGGCCGAGCACGTAGCGCACGAGCCCGCTGCAGTCGAAGCCGCTCGTCGGCGTATTGCCGCCCCAGCGATACGGCACGCCGACGAGGCTCATCGCCTGAATCGAGATTTCTTCCTGGCCGACACTGTGGTCGACGAATTTCGGGAAATTGGCGGGGGCGGGGAACGCGCGCGGCGTCGTGATCTTCATGCCCGACGTGCGCGACGCCGACTGCGGCGGCACGCTGGAGCAGGCCGCGAGCAGCGCAACGACGGCGACGGGAACGCAGATTCGAAGCATGGCAAGGCGGACGAGCGCGGCGCGCTCATGAATCGTATGACAACAGACAGACCCGATGGTAGACGCACCGGCGGGCGTTAGGCAACCATTCCTGAGAATTTACTTGAAGTTTCGCGTGTAAGTGGCGCTGTTCGGTAACGAAGCGTGACCAAGGTTTCCGACCCCAAAAATAAAAACGGCGCTCCGGGAACGGAGCGCCGTGTGGCGTCGAAAGCCGGCCGCGCGGCCGGCGCCGGTCGCGTTACAGGATGTCGGACGCGTAGTCGGCCAGGCGCGAGCGTTCGCCGCGCGCGAGGGTCACGTGGCCGCTGTGGCCCCAGCCCTTGAAGCGGTCGACGACGTACGTCAGGCCCGAGCTGCCTTCGGTCAGGTAAGGCGTGTCGATCTGCGCGATGTTGCCGAGGCACACGATCTTCGTGCCGGGGCCCGCGCGCGTGACGAGCGTCTTCATCTGCTTCGGCGTCAGGTTCTGCGCCTCGTCGATGATCAGGTACTTGTCGACGAACGTGCGCCCGCGCATGAAGTTCATGCTCTTGACCTTCAGGCGCGAACGGATCAGCTCCTGCGTCGCCGCACGGCCCCATTCGCCGGCTGCGTCGTCGGTCTTCTGCAGCACTTCGAGGTTGTCGTCGAATGCGCCCATCCACGGCTGCATCTTCTCTTCCTCGGTGCCGGGCAGGAAGCCGATGTCCTCGCCGACGGGCACGGTCGCGCGCGTCACGATGATCTCGTTGTAGCGCTTGTCGTCGAGCACCTGCGCGAGGCCGGCCGCGAGCGCGACGAGCGTCTTGCCGGTGCCGGCCTGGCCGAGCAGCGTGACGAAGTCGATCTCGGGGTTCATCAGCAGGTTCAGCGCGAAATTCTGCTCGCGGTTGCGCGCGGTGATGCCCCACACGTTGTTCTTGTGGTGGCTGTAGTCGCGCAGCGTCTGCAGCAGCGCCGTCTTGCCGTTCAGCTCGCGCACGATCGCATGGAACGTCGGCTCGCCGTTCTGCGGCTCGAGATAGACGAACTCGTTGACGAGCATCGACGCGACGAGCGGGCCCGTCACGCGGTAGTAGGTGGTGCCCGTCTTCGTGTCCTGCCAGCTCTCCATCCCCTTCGCGTGCTTGGTCCAGAAGTCCTGCGGCAATTCGCGCACGCCGTTATAGAGGAGATCCTTGTCCTCGAGTACCTGGTCGTTGAAGTAGTCTTCCGCCGGCAGGCCGAGCGCGTGCGCCTTGATCCGCATGTTGATGTCTTTCGACACCAGCACGACCTGGCGATCCGGCCGGTCGCGCTGCAGCGCGCGCACGACGCCGAGGATCTGGTTGTCGGCCTTGCCTTCGGGCAGGCCTTCGACGGGCGCGATGTCGGCCAGCTTCGTCTGGAAGTACAGGCGACCGAGCGCCTCGCGGCTGCCGAGACGCGACAGCGGAATGCCGGCCGAGATCGGGCCGCCGTCGGCAACCAGTGCGTCGAGCGTACGGCTGACCTGGCGTGCGTTGCGCGCGACTTCGGACATCCCCTTCTTGTGATTGTCGAGTTCCTCGAGCGTCATCATCGGCAGATAGACGTCGTGTTCCTCGAAGCGGAAGAGGCTGCTCGGGTCGTGCATCAGCACGTTGGTGTCGAGCACGAACAGCTTCTGCTGTTCGACCTCGGCGGGCTTGCGGCTGCGCGACTTCGTCGCGGCGCCGGCATCGCGCGCGGGTGCGGCGGCCGGCTTGCCGGCAGCCGGCTTGTCGTTGCGTGCGACGACGGGCGTTGCGGGTGTTGCTGGCGTTGCCGGGGCGGCAGGTGCGACGGGTTCGACCGGCTGCGGCATCGGTTGCAGCAGCGCGGCGGTTTGTCGGGTCTTGCGGCCGCGTGCGGGCGCGCTCGCGCTTTCCTGCGCCGACGGCGCGACGGCGCGCAACGGCGCGGTCGTGTTCGCGGCTTCGGTCATCGGTTGGGCCACGCTGGCCGGGCCATAGTCACCGGCTGTGGATGCGTCCCCTTCGGCGGATTTCTTCGCGGCTTTCGCGGGCCGCGCTTTCGCCTTGTATTCGTCGGGCGGCAGAAGGCTGCCGAGCTTGCTGGGGGGAGTAGGCAAAGGCATGGTGTCCCTCGGGAGGAATCGTGTCGCATGAAGTGCGCCGCTGATCGCATCCTGCGTGACGTAGACGCATGCAGTTTGCGCGCGGTGGCGCACAGGAATTTCGTCTAGCCGGTTCGCCTAAGTGTCGGTCAACTCCTTGACGGGGTGAACACCGGACCGAGAGCCGGCGCCCAATCCATAAAAAAAGCCGCTGCCCCGTGGACCGGGACATGCGGCTCGGCTGATACCGTCGTGATGCGCGTCAGGTGCCGGAAAGCATCGCAACGGGCACCGGCGCAGCTACGAGAAATATGGGGCGAACTGGCATTCATTGCGGCCCAATATAACGCGCCTCAAAGCGCTTGTACAGCCTTTAGCACGTCGTCCACGTGACCCGGTACCTTGATGCCGCGCCATGCCTGGCGAAGCACGCCGTCGGCATCGATGAGGAACGTCGAACGCTCGATTCCGCGTACTTCCTTGCCATACATTTTCTTCATCTTGATGACATCGAACAGCGCGCACAGCGCTTCGTCGGCATCCGAAATCAGCGGGAACGGCAGTTCGAGCTTGGCCTTGAAATTGTCGTGCGAGCGCAGGCTGTCGCGTGACACGCCAATCACTTCGGCGCCGGCCTTCTTGAACTTCGGATAGAGATCGCGGAACTGCAGGCCTTCGGTCGTGCAGCCCGGCGTGTTGTCCTTCGGATAGAAATACAGAACGAGCTTCTTGCCCTTCAGGTCGGACAGCGAAATGTCGCCGCCCGTGGCCGGTGCGGTGAAATCGGGAACTTGACGGTCAACTTCGACGGACACGTGTTTCTCCTGTTGTTATGGAAAGGCGCCGCCGCGGCGGCGCGTTCGGCAGCGCGTCGTGGCGGCACGCCGCAAATGCGGAGGGCGGCGCGGCGCGCGCGAACTCAGTCGGGCTGGACGATCAGCTCGCCGGAGCGGCCGGGGATCTCGCCCCACGTGACAGGGTACGATGGCAGCGAGTCGCGGTCCAGCGTCGCGTGGTAGTCGCCCATCGTCGCGAACGTATGGCCTTGCGCGCGCCAGCCGGCGAGCAGCTGCTCGAACACCGGCGCGAGCTTCTGGCCTTCCAGTTCCGCATGCAGCGTGAACACCTGGTCGTGCGGATTGGTTTCGGTGAACTTGAGGATGTGCGCGGCGACGTTGTGCGTGTCGACGCCGTCGACGCCGAGCACCTCGTCGAGCGTCGGCAGCGTGGTCGGCATCTGCACGTGCGACAGCGTGCGGCCGCCGACCACCGGCAGGTACGGCGAATGGCCGCGCCCGTCGGATGCGTAGCGCATCCCCCACGCGTCGATCTGCTCGAACGCCGAGTCGTTCATCTGCCAGCCGGCCGCGCCGTGCGTGACGGGCGGCGCGCCGAAGATCTCGACGAAGCGCGCATGGCTCTTCTGCATTTCACGCGCGGTCCAGTCGCGATCGCGCACGCGCACGTTGTCCTGCCAGTACACGTGATCCCACGTATGGATTCCGCATTCGAAGCCGGCTTCGTGGATCGCGCGCATGTCGGCGATCGCGCGGCGGCCGATGTCGGGGCCGGGCAGCAGCACGCCGTACATCAGCTGCTTCACGCCGTAATGCTCGACCACCGACGTGCGCGACACCTTCTTCAGAAAGCCGGGGCGAAACACGCGCCGCAGCGCCCAGCCCGTGTGATCGGGCCCGAGGCTGAAGAGGAAGGTCGCGCGCGCGTTGAAACGGTCGAAGATGCGCGCGAGATTCGGCACGCCTTCGCGCGTGCCGCGCAGCGTGTCGACGTCGATCTTGAGGACGATACGAGCCAAGCGAGCGTCCCGTCAGCTCTGCTGCTCGACGAGCGCACGCGCGTCGCCGACATGGCCGCGATACGCTTCGAAGATCTTGCGCAGTGCTTCGTCGAACGTCGACTGCGGCGCCCACGCGAGTTCCTGCATCGTGTTGTCGATCTTCGGCACGCGGTTCTGCACGTCCTGGTAGCCGTTGCCGTAGTAGGCGCCCGACGTCGTTTCGACGAGCTGAACCTGCTTCGCGGAGTCGGCGTATTCCGGGAATTCGGCGGCCAGTTCGAGCATCTTGTGCGCGAGCTCGCGCACCGAGAAGTTGTTCTTCGGATTCCCGATGTTGTAGATCTTGCCCGTCGCGACGCCGTTCTTGTTCTCGATGATCTTCATCAGCGCGCTGATGCCGTCGTCGATGTCGGTGAACGCGCGCTTCTGCGAGCCGCCGTCGACGAGGCTGATGTTCTCGCCGCGCACGATGTGGCCGAGGAACTGCGTGACGACGCGCGAGCTGCCTTCCTTCGGCGTGTAGATCGAGTCGAGGCCCGGGCCGATCCAGTTGAACGGGCGGAACAGCGTGAAGTTCAGGCCTTCCATCCCGTAGCCCCAGATCACGCGGTCCATCAACTGCTTCGAGCACGCGTAGATCCAGCGTGGCTTGTTGATCGGGCCGTAGGTGAGGGCCGATGCATCCGGGTCGAACTGCTCGTCCGAGCACATGCCGTAGACCTCGGAGGTCGACGGGAACACGAGGTGCTTACCGTACTTGACGGCCGAACGCACGATCGGCAGGTTCGCCTCGAAGTCGAGTTCGAACACGCGCAGCGGCTGCTGGACGTAGGTCGCGGGCGTCGCGATCGCGACGAGCGGCAGGATCACGTCGCACTTCTTCACGTGATACTCGACCCACTCCTTGTTGATCGTGATGTCGCCTTCGAAGAAATGCATCCGCTCGTGGTTGACGAGGTCGCCCAGCCGATCGGTCTGCATGTCCATGCCGAACACTTCCCAATCGGTGGTTTCAAGAATGCGCTTCGACAGGTGATGGCCGATGAAGCCGTTCACACCCAGGATCAGGACTTTTTTTGCTTTCATGAATGACGGGAAGAATGAATGAACTGCGCGAATTCCGCGGGCGTCACGACGCTTTCGCTGCCGTCGCGCTGCTGCCACAGCTCGAGAATGGATAGGGCGCGGCTGTCGCCGCAGACGCCGAATAGCGCATTATCGCTTACGTGCAGGCCGGGCGGCAAATCTGCCGCGGCCGCCGCAGCCGCGCTGCCGGGCGCGGCCACGCGCGCGCGGGCAATCACGAAGCGCGTGCCGCCGACGTCGGTAAACGCGCCCGGATACGGGGGCGCGACCGCGCGCACCAGGTTGTAGACCTGCGCGGCCGGCTTCGACCAGTCGATGCGACCGTCCTCCGGCTTGCGCCCGCCGTAGTAGCTGCCCGCCGCGAGATCGTTCGGCAGGTGCGGCGCCTCGCCCGCGAGCAGCGCGGGCAGCACGCGCCAGAGCGTCTGCTCGGCGGCGACCGTGACCTTGTCGAATACTTGCGCGGCCGTATCGTCCGGCAGGATCGGCACCGCGGTCTGGCCGAGGATCGCGCCGGCGTCCGGCTTCGCGGCCATCTCGTGCAGCGTCGCGCCGGTTTCCGTTTCGCCGTTCAGCACGGCCCAGTTGGTCGGTACCCGACCCCGGTATTTCGGCAGCAGCGAACCGTGCATGTTGTACGCGCCGCGCGGCGCGATCGCGAGCAGGTCCTCCGGCAGCATGTGACGGTAGTAGAACGAGAAGATGAAGTCCGGCTGCGCGTCGGATACCGCGCGGCGCAGCGCCGGATCGGCGGGGTCGGCCGGCGTGAGCACCGGGATCCCGTGCTCGGCGGCAACCGACGCGACGCTGCCGAACCAGATGTTCTCGTTCGGGTTGTCCGCGTGCGTGACGACGAGCGCGACGTCGACGCCGCGCGCAAGCAGCACCTGCAGGCAGCGCACGCCGACGTTGTGATACGCGAAGACGACGGCGCGCGGCTTCATTGCGCGGCTCCCGGGCGGTTCGCGGCGGCCGGCGCCGGCGGCGCTGCCGGCACGCCGTCGTGCTGCTCGAGCACGGCCTGGATCAGGTAGCGCGGCCGTGCGCGCACCTGCTGGTAGATCCGGCCCACGTATTCGCCGAGCAGGCCGAGCGCGAAGATGATCACGCCGAGCAGGAAGAACGTGATCGCGAACAGCGTGAACACGCCTTGCACTTCCGCGCCGACGATGAAGCGGCGCACGAGCAGCAGCACGAACAGCGCGGCGGAACCGAGCGACAGGATCACGCCGATGAACGACAGCCACTGCAGCGGCACGACCGAGAAGCCCGTCACGAGGTCGAAGTTCAGCCGGATCAGGCTGTACAGCGAGTACTTCGACTCGCCCGCGAAGCGTTCCTCGTGCGCGACCTCGATTTCGGTCGGCTTCTGCGCGAACGTGTATGCGAGCGCCGGGATGAACGTGTTGACTTCGCCGCACACGTTGATCGTGTCGATGATGCGGCGGCTGTACGCGCGCAGCATGCAGCCCTGGTCGGTCATCTTGATGCGCGTGATGCGCTCGCGCAGCCGGTTCATCATCTGCGACGCCTTGCGCCGCCACAGGCTGTCCTGGCGCTGCTTGCGGATCGAGCCGACGTAGTCATAGCCCTCGTGCATCTTCGCGATCAGCTTGCCGATTTCCTCGGGCGGATTCTGCAGGTCGGCATCGAGCGTGATGACGATCTCGCCGCGCGACTGCGCGAAGCCGGCGAGGATCGCCATGTGCTGGCCGTAGTTGCCGTTGAGCAGCACGACGCGCGTCGTGTCGGGGCGCACGTGGAACTGGTCGGCGAGCATGGCGGCCGAGCGGTCGCGGCTGCCGTCGTTGATCAGGATCACTTCGTACGACGTGCCGAGTGCGTCGAGTGCCGGGTACAGCCGCGCGAACAGCGCGGCCAGGCCATCTTCCTCGTTGTACACGGGAATGATGATCGATACTTCCGGATTCGCGGCGCCCGGATGCCCGGCGCGTGCTTCAAGGTGACTCATGTACGCTTATTTTCCGTATTGTTCGCAAATCTGGTTGATGGCGTCGGCTACGCGACGCACGTCGTCCTCGGTCATCTGCGTGAAGAGCGGCAGCGTGACGGTCGACGCGCCGTAGCGTTCGGCGTGAGGGAACATGCCCTCGGTAAAGCCGCGTGCACGATACAGCGTGAACAGGTGGATGGCAGGGTAGTGCACGCCCGTGCCGATCCCGCGTTCCTTCATCTGCGCCATGAAATCGGCGCGCGGGATCGACAGCCGGTCGAGCGGCAGCGTGACCTGGAACATGTGCCAGTTGCTGTTCTCGAAATCGGCGACGGGCAGGCCGAGCCCGAGCTTCACGGCCGGGCCGTCGGCGAGCGCGGCGAAATACGCGCGCGCGAGCGCGCGGCGCTGCGCGGTGAAGCGCTCGAGGTGCGGCAGCTGGCCCAGGCCGACGCGCGCGGCGACGTCGGTCAGGTTGTACTTGCCGCCGAGCACGTCGCAGTCCATCCCGTCGAAGCCGGTGCGCGTGATGCCCTGCAGCCGGTACTTCTGCGCGAGCGTCGCCTCGTCGTCGTTGTTCAGCACGAGTGCGCCGCCCTCGATCGTCGTCAGGTTCTTGTTCGCGTGGAAGCTGAACGACACGATGTCGCCGATCGCGCCGATGCGCTTGCCGTTCCACGTCGAGCCGAGCGCCTGCGCGGCGTCCTCGATCACGCGCAGGTTGCGCGCGCGGGCGATCGCGTACAGCCGGTCCAGGTCGACCGGCAGGCCGGCCAGATACACGGGGATGATCGCCTTCGTGCGCGGCGTGATCGCCTGCTCGAGCTTGTCGAGATCGATGTTGCGCGTGATCGGGTCGATGTCGGCGAACACGGGCGTCGCGCCCGTCTCGAGGATCACGTTGCTGGTCGAGACCCACGATGCCGGCGTCGTGATCACCTCGTCGCCGGCGCCGACGCCCGCGATGCGCAGCCCGATCTCGAGCGTGCAGGTGCCCGAATTGAACGCGCGGACGGGCCGGCCGCCGCAGTACTCGGACAGCGCGGCTTCGAATTTCTGGCACTGCGGGCCGGTGGTGATCCAGCCCGAGCGCAGCACGTCGACGACGCCCTGGATGGTTTCCTCATCGATTTCGGGGCGGGTGAACGGCAGAAACGGAGCGGTAGTCTGGCTCATGAACGCTTTGGCTCGTAATGGCGTGTAATAAAGGGGTCGGGCGATCCGGCCCGAAACCGGCATTAAACACCGGTTGGCCGATTCGTACCGTGATTTTTTGTAGGCGAACGCTTAACGCGCGCGGCGGCCGCTCAACTGCGTGCGAGCACGACCACGCCGACCAGGATGATGCCGATGCCGACGAGTTTCTGCATCGACAACACCTCGCCGAACAGGTACCACGCCGCGAACGCGTTGACCACGTAGCCGAGCGACAGCATCGGGTACGCGATCGACACGTCGACGCGCGACAGCCCGACAATCCAGACGACGACGCTCAGCACGTAGCAGCTCAGGCCGCCGATGATCGGCAACTGGGTCGCGATCTTCAGCCCGACCGGGACGATGTTCGACGGCGTGAATTCGAAGTGCCCGACAGCGTTGACGCCGGCTTTCAGCAGAAGTTGCGCACAGGCGTTCAGCATCACGCCGGTGACGATACAGACGAGCGAAACGGGATTCATGCAGTACGGATCCTTACGATTGCGGTTTTTCGACGATCACGCGGCGGTTGTCGCGCGCGATCACGCGCATCGGCAGGCCTTGCTTGACCAGCGTGTCGTATTCGCTGGGCGACATGATCGCGAGCGCATGGGTTTCCTGGTTCCAGCGCGTGATCCATTCGTCGACGGTCGGGATCCACTTGTTCGGCTCGACCGAGATCCCGAAGGCGAGCTCGTCCTGGCGGTGGACCATGATCGTGGTGTGGCCGGCATAGAACGGGAACGTGTGATCGAGCATGTCGATCGAGTAGAACGGCGTGTCGGCCGGAAGTTTCGCGAGCTCCGCGCGCACGGCCGGCGCGAGCAGCGCGCCCGAGCTGTAGCGGCCGAACTCGTCGTGGCCGGTGCCGCCGATCGTGCCGAACGCGAGCCATGCGGCGCCGAACGCGGCGATCGCGGCGGCGACGCCGGTGCGGCGGTTCAGCCACGCGGCGGCGAGCGTCAGGACGGCCGCGACCGCGAGGCCCGCGTACAGCCACAGCTGGAACGCGCGATACAGCGCGTTCGGCGTGCGGGCGTCGCCCTGGTACGCAAGGAAGATGATCCCGAACGCCGCCACGACGAGGAACACGAGGTAGCCGAGCAGGTGACGGCGGAACCGGTCGGCGCTCATCAGCGGCAGGTACGCACCGATGATCAGCGCGAGCGCCGGCGCGACCGGCAGCACGTACGAGATCAGCTTCGAATGCGACGCGCTGAAGAACAGGAAGATGAAGGCGCTCCAGATCAGCAGCACGAGCATCGGCGCGAAGCCGTTGGGCTGGCGCGGCATGCGCAGCGCATGGCGCAGGCTCTGCCACGCGACCGACAGCCACGGCAGGAAGCCGACCAGCAGCACCGGCACGAAGTAGTAGAACGGGCCCGGCCGGTTCTGTTCCGGGGTCAGGTAGCGGCGGAACTGCTGGACGATGAAGAAGAAGTTGAAGAATTCGGGGTTGCGCTGCTGGACGAGCACGAACCACGGCGTGACGATCGCGAAGAAGATCACGACGCCGCTCACCAGGTACAGGCGCTTCCACAGCGCCCAGTCGCGTGCGATCAGCGTGTAGAGCACCAGCACGGCGCCGGGCAGGATCAGGCCGACGAGGCCCTTCGACAGCACCGCGAACGCCATCGCGGCCCAGCACGCCCACATCCAGCCGCGCACGGCGCCCGCGCGCAGGCCGGGCCGCTGCGCGAGCAGCAGCGAGCAGAGCGACAGCGCCATCCAGAACGCGAGCCCCATGTCGAGCGCGTTGAAGTGGCCCATCAGGTTCCAGTACGGCGAGCACGCGAGCACGACGGCCGCGAGGAAGCCGGACAGCGGGTTGAACAGGCGCGCGCCCGTGAAGCCGACCAGCAGCACGCCGGCGAAGCTGGCGAGCCCGGTGTAGAGCCGCGCCTGCCATTCGCCGATGCCGAACCACGCGAACGTCAGCGCATTCAGCCAGGTCTGCAGCGGCGGCTTCTCGAAGTACTTGTAGCCGTTGTAGCGCGGCGTGATCCAGTCGCCGGTGACGAACATCTCGCGCGCCATCTCGGCGTAGCGGCCTTCGTCGCTGGGGATCAAGTGGCGCAGCCCGAGCGGCGCGAACCAGACGATCGCGAGCGCGACGAGCAGGAGGACGAGCGTGATGCGATTGAGCGGTAGCCTCGACGGCGTATCGTTCATGGGTTTTGAGCCTGTTGGTTGTTATGACGGGCCGCCGGCGCGTCGCGCCGGGGGCGGGCGGGCTGCCGCGTGTCGATCGGGGGATCGACCGCTGCGCCGGCCCGAGTTTTACCGCATCGCGGATTAACGTTCAATTAAGAGCGCGGCGGCGACTTTGCGGCCCTCGGCCATCAGGATGTTGTAGGTGCGGCACGCGGCCTGGAAATCCATCGTCTCGACGCCGATCCGCTTGGCCGCGAGCGCGGCCACGAGGCGCGGGTGCGGGAAGCGCAATCGCGCGCCGCTGCCGAAGATGACGAGCTCGGGCGCCGGCTCGAGCAGCATCGCGAAATGCTCGGGCGTGAGCGCGTCGAACGACGACACGGGCCACGCTCGGACCGGCGCGCCGGGCAGCACGATGACGCTGCCCTCGTGGCGCTGGAGGTTGACGTCGACATAATCGGGGCCGTAGCCGGTGACGGTATTGAGCGCGCCGCTCGTGTCCTGGTGCAGTTTCAAATCGGTATTCCGCGTTCCGTAGGGGGAATGTCTGGCAAGGGCCGCACGGCCCCGGGCGGCCGGTTTCGCGCGCCGCCGCGCGCGGGACGCCCGACGGCGCGGGCCCGGCGCGGCTATGGTGCATTGCGAAAGTCGGCCAAAATCCGCTAAATTATAACTTTTTGGTTGCCCCCGGGCGCCACTTGCGTCGAGCGTCGCCACAAGCCGCGTCCGACCGCCCGCTTTTTCCCCAGTCTAGACAGCGCGCACAGACCGGCCGCTCTCCAGTTTTGATCCCGTCCCCCGGCCGCGAGGCCAACCCAGGAACCGTGTCGTCGTGAAACCGATTCAGAAGTCGAACAAGCTGCTCAACGTGTGCTACGACATCCGTGGCCCGGTGCTCGAGCACGCGAAGCGCCTCGAGGAAGAAGGCCACCGCATCATCAAGCTGAACATCGGCAACCTCGCGCCGTTCGGATTCGACGCGCCGGACGAAATCATCCAGGACATGATCCGCAACCTGCCCGCGTCGTCCGGCTATTCGGATTCGAAGGGCGTGTTCTCGGCGCGCAAGGCCGTGATGCACTACACGCAGGAAAAGGGCGTCGTCGGCGTCGGCCTCGACGACATCTACATCGGCAACGGCGCGTCCGAGCTGATCGTGATGGCCACCCAGGCGCTCTTGAACGACGGCGACGAAGTGCTGCTGCCGGCGCCCGACTACCCGCTGTGGACGGCCGCCGTGAGCCTGTCCGGCGGCACGCCCGTGCACTACGTGTGCGACGAGCAGAACGCGTGGATGCCCGACCTCGACGACATCCGCAGCAAGATCACGCCGAACACGAAGGCGATCGTCGTGATCAACCCGAACAACCCGACCGGCGCGCTTTATTCCGACGAATTGCTGCTCGAACTGCTCGAGATCGCGCGCCAGCACGGGCTGATCGTGTTCGCCGACGAGGTCTACGACAAGATCGTCTACGACGGGCTCGAGCACACGGCGCTGGGTTCGCTGTCGGAGGACGTGATCACGGTCACCTTCAACAGCCTGTCGAAGAGCTATCGCTCGTGCGGCTATCGCGCGGGCTGGATGGCCGTGTCGGGCCTCGGCGGCGACAACCGCCGGCGCGCGAAGGATTACCTGGAAGGGCTCGGGATCCTGTCGTCGATGCGGCTGTGCGCAAACGTGCCGGGGCAGTTCGCGATCCAGACGGCACTTGGCGGCTACCAGAGCATCAACGAGCTGATCGTGCCGAGCGGGCGCCTCTTCAAGCAGCGCGAACTCGCGTACGACATGCTCACGTCGATTCCCGGCGTGACCTGCGTGAAGCCGCAGGCCGCGCTGTACATGTTCCCGCGCCTCGATCCGAAGATCTACCCGATCCAGAACGACCAGCAGTTCATCCTCGACCTGTTGCTCGAGGAGCGCGTGCTGCTCGTGCAGGGCACGGGTTTCAACTGGGCGGCGCCGGATCACTTCCGCGTGGTGTTCCTGCCGAACCTCGACGACCTGACCGATTCGATCAACCGGATCGCGCGCTTCCTCGACGGCTACCGCAAGCGCCACTCGGTCTGAGCGGACAGGATCACACGGCATTCCCCCATTCTCTAATCTCACTCATCGATCACACGCAGCATGGAACCGATCAAAGTTGGCCTGTTGGGCTTCGGCACCGTAGGCAGCGGCACCTTCACGGTGCTGCGCCGCAACCAGGAAGAAATCAAGCGACGCGCGGGGCGCGGCATCGAGGTCGCGCGCATTGCGGTGCGCAACCCGGCCAAGGCGCAGGCTGCGCTCGGCGGTGACGCTGCCGGCGCGCAGATCACCGACGATTTCAACGCGGTCGTCGACGATCCGTCGATCGCGATCATCGCCGAGATGATCGGCGGCACGGGCATCGCGCGCGAGCTCGTGCTGCGCGCGATCGCGAACGGCAAGCACGTCGTGACGGCGAACAAGGCGCTGCTCGCGGTGCACGGCACCGAGATCTTCGAAGCCGCGCGCGAGCAGGGCGTGATGGTCGCGTTCGAGGCGGCCGTCGCCGGCGGCATCCCGATCATCAAGGCGCTGCGCGAAGGCCTGACCGCGAACCGCATCCAGTACATCGCGGGCATCATCAACGGCACGACGAACTACATCCTGTCGGAAATGCGCGACCGCGGCCTCGACTTCGCGACCGCGCTGAAGGCCGCGCAGGAACTCGGCTACGCGGAAGCCGATCCGACCTTCGACATCGAAGGCGTCGATGCCGCGCACAAGGCGACGATCATGAGCGCGATCGCGTTCGGCGTGCCGGTCCAGTTCGACCGCGCGTACGTCGAAGGCATCAGCAAGCTCGACGCCACCGACATCCGCTACGCGGAGGAGCTCGGCTACCGGATCAAGCTGCTCGGCATCGCGCGCCGCGCCGAACACGGCATCGAGCTGCGCGTGCACCCGACGCTGATCCCCGAGAAGCGCCTGCTCGCGAACGTCGAAGGCGCGATGAACGCGGTCGTCGTGCACGGCGACGCGGTCGGCACGACGCTGTACTACGGCAAGGGCGCGGGCGCGGAACCGACCGCGTCGGCGGTCGTCGCGGATCTCGTCGACGTCACGCGCCTGCACACGGCCGACCCCGAGCATCGCGTGCCGCACCTCGCGTTCCAGCCGGACAGCCTGTCGAACACGCCGATCCTGCCGATCGACGAAGTGACGAGCGGCTACTACCTGCGCCTGCGCGTGGCCGACCAGACGGGCGTGCTCGCCGCGATCACGCGCATCCTCGCCGAATCGGGCATCTCGATCGACGCGCTGCTGCAGAAGGAATCGGAGCAGGTCGACGGCGCGAACGGCGAGACCGACATCATCCTGATCACGCACGAGACGGTCGAGAAGAACGTCAATGCGGCGATCGCGCAGATCGAAAGCCTCGCGACGGTGGTCTCGAAGGTGACGAAGCTGCGCATGGAAGCGCTGAACTGAGGACCAGGAACGACATGAACTACATCTCCACGCGCGGCGCCGGCATCGGCGAGCGCCATACGTTCTCCGACATCCTGCTCGGCGGTCTCGCGAAGGACGGCGGGCTCTACCTGCCGGCCGAGTATCCGAAGGTGTCGGCCGACGAGCTCGCGCGCTGGCGCACGCTGTCGTACGCGGATCTCGCATTCGAGATCCTGTCGAAGTTCTGCGACGACGTGCCGGCCGACGACCTGCGCGCGATCACGCGCCGCACGTACACGGCCGCCGTGTACAGCAACACGCGCCACGGCGAGAACGCGTCCGACATCACGCCGCTGAAAACGCTCGGCACCGAGCACGGCACGGCGCTGTCGCTGCTCGAACTGTCGAACGGCCCGACGCTCGCGTTCAAGGACATGGCGATGCAGCTGCTCGGCAACCTGTTCGAGTACACGCTTGCGAAGCACGGCGAAGCGCTGAACATCCTCGGCGCGACGTCGGGCGATACCGGCAGCGCGGCCGAATACGCGATGCGCGGCAAGGCCGGCGTGCGCGTGTTCATGCTGTCGCCGCACAAGAAGATGAGCGCGTTCCAGACCGCGCAGATGTTCAGCCTGCAGGATCCGAACATCTTCAACCTCGCGGTCGAAGGCGTGTTCGACGACTGCCAGGACATCGTGAAGGCCGTATCGAACGATCACGCGTTCAAGGCGCAGCAGAAGATCGGCACGGTCAACTCGATCAACTGGGCGCGCGTCGTCGCGCAGGTCGTGTACTACTTCAAGGGCTACTTCGCGGCGACGCAGTCGAATGACGAGCGCGTGTCGTTCACGGTGCCGTCGGGCAACTTCGGCAACGTCTGCGCGGGCCACATCGCGCGGATGATGGGGCTGCCGATCGCCAAGCTGGTGGTCGCGACCAACGAGAACGACGTGCTCGACGAGTTCTTCCGCACCGGCGCATACCGCGTGCGCAGCGCCGAGAACACCTATCACACGAGCAGCCCGAGCATGGACATCTCGAAGGCATCGAACTTCGAGCGCTTCGTGTTCGACCTGCTCGGCCGCGATCCGGCCCGCGTGATGCAACTGTTCCGCGACGTCGAGGAGAAGGGCGGCTTCGATCTCGCGGCGAGCGGCGATTTCGCGCGCGTCGCCGAATTCGGTTTCGTGTCGGGCCGCAGCAGCCACACCGACCGCATCGCGACGATCCGCGACGTGTTCGCGCGCTACGACACGATGATCGACACGCACACGGCCGACGGCGTGAAGGTCGCGCGCGAGCATCTGGAGGCCGGCGTGCCGATGGTCGTGCTCGAGACGGCGCAGCCGATCAAGTTCGGCGAGACGATCCGCGAAGCGCTCGATCGCGAAGCCGAGCGGCCGGCCGCGTTCGACGGGCTCGAGGCGCTGCCGCAGCGTTTCGAGGTCGTGAAGGCCGACGCGCAACAGGTGAAGGACTTCATCGCCGCCCATACGGGCGCATGAGTGCCGCCGGGCGTGAGCCCGGCGTGCCCGCAGGACGGCCGGAATGCCGATTCGTCGCACGGATCGGGGTTCCGGCCGTTTTGCTTGGTGCCGCGGCGGCCGAAGCATCGGCTGGGCCCGTGCGCGTGGCGGCCGCCCGGGGCATCACGAAACACGTATCAGCCCCGCACGTTCGCGCCGATCACAGTTTTCGCATGTCGGCCATATCGCGCGTGCGTGCGACGGCGTCGCTACAATGACGTATTGATTCCACCGATCCCCGATTCCATCGATGTCGAACCCGAATTCCGTGGCGCCGCGCGCGCCGATGCTGTCGACCGCCGAAGCGCTCGCCGCACTGCTCGATGCCGCGAAACCGCTGGCCGGCGCCGAAACCGTCGCGACGCTCGATGCGCTCGGCCGCGTGCTCGCGGCCGACGTGACCTCGCCGCTCGACGTGCCGCCGATGCATACGAGCGCGATGGACGGCTATGCGGTGCGCGTTGCCGATCTGCTGCACGGCGACCGCCGCCTGCCCGTGTCGCAGCGGATTCCGGCCGGCCATCCGGCCGCGCCGCTCGCCGCGGGCACGGCCGCGCGGATCTTCACCGGCGCAACCGTGCCACCCGGCGCCGACGCCGTCGTGATGCAGGAGCAGGCATCGGCCGACGGCGACGCGGTCGAGATCCTGCACACGCCGAAGGCCGGTGAATGGATCACCGCGCAGGGCGCGGACATCCGCCAGGGTTCGGTGATCCTGCCGGCCGGCACGCGTCTCACGCCGCAGGCGCTCGGCCTCGCGGCGTCGGTCGGCTGCGCGCAGTTGCCGGTCGCGCGGCGGATTCGTGTCGCGGTGTTCTTCACCGGCGACGAACTGACGATGCCCGGCGAGCCGCTGAAGCCCGGTGCGATCTACAACTCGAACCGCTTCACGCTGCGCGGGCTGCTGGAGCGGCTCGGCTGCCACGTGACCGACTACGGGATCGTGCCCGACTCGCTCGCGGCGACCCGCGACACGCTGCGCGAGGCCGCGCGCGATCACGACGTGATCCTGACGAGCGGCGGCGTATCGGTCGGCGACGAGGATCACGTGAAGCCGGCCGTCGAGGCCGAAGGGCGGCTCGCGCTGTGGCAGATCGCGATGAAGCCCGGCAAGCCGCTCGCGTTCGGCGCGGTGCGCCGCGGCGACGCGCGTGCCGATGCGCATTTCATCGGGCTGCCGGGCAATCCCGTGTCGAGCTTCGTCACGTTCCTGCTGTTCGTGCGGCCGTTCCTGCTGCGCCTGTCCGGCGTGCGCGACGTCGCGCCGCGCGCGCTGTCGTTGCGCGCGGACTTCTCGCAGAGCAAGGGCGATCGCCGCAACGAATTCCTGCGCGCGCGCGTCAATGCGGCCGGCGGCCTCGATCTGTTCCCGAACCAGAGCTCGGCGGTGCTGACGTCGACCGTCTGGGGCGACGGCCTGATCGACAATCCGCCGCAGCACGCGATCAGCGCCGGCGAGACCGTGCGTTTCATTCCGTTTTCCGAACTGCTGTCGTAACGCGACGGCTTCCCGATCCATGAAGATTCAACTGAAATTCTTTGCAAGCGTGCGCGAGGCGCTGGGCGTGTCCGACGAACAGGCCGACGTGCCGGACGGCGTGACGACCGTCGGCGACGTGCGCGCATGGCTGCGCCTGCGCGGCGGCGCGTGGGCCGAGACGCTCGCCGAAGGGCGCGCGTTGCGCATGGCGTGCAACCACGAGATGACCGGCCCCGACACGCGCGTCACCGACGGCTGCGAGGTCGCATTCTTTCCGCCGGTGACGGGCGGCTGACGGGGGCATCATGGCTACGGTACGAGTCCAGACCGGCGATTTCGACCTGAACGCCGAAGTGGCGGCGCTGCGTGCGCGCAACCCGAAGATCGGCGCGATCGCATGCTTCGTCGGCACGGTGCGCGACCTGAACGAAGGCGAGTCGGTCGCCGCGATGGAGCTCGAGCACTATCCGGGGATGACCGAGAAGGCGCTCGAGAAGATCGCCGCCGAGGCCGGCCGGCGCTGGCCCGGCATCGATGTCGCGATCGTGCACCGCGTCGGCCGGCTGCTGCCGCTCGACCAGATCGTGATGGTCGCCACGGTCGCGTCGCATCGCGGCGATGCGTTCGCGTCGTGCGAGTTCGTGATGGACTATCTGAAGACCGAGGCGCCGTTCTGGAAGAAGGAAACGACACCGGACGGCGAGCGCTGGGTCGATGCCCGCAGTGCCGACGACGCCGCGCTGGCGCGCTGGGGCGTCGAATCGAGCAACACGCCGCGTTGAGCGCGGCGCCGTCGTTGCGGCGATCTGCCGCAGGCGCCGGATTGCCGCGTTACGCGTCCGGATCGCTGCCGCGCCCGATGATCTTGGTCGGAAACGGCTCGCCGCGGGCGCGTGACGGCAGCGCATGCGCGTCGTCGCCGCCATCGCGGCGGCGCGGCGCGATCGCATCGAGCAGCGCCTGCTGCTCGGGCGGAATCTCGTAGTCCCAGCCGAAACGGCTCAGCTGCAGGCTTTGCGCGATCCGCAGCGCGGGTTCCATGAAGCGGATCGCCGCGGGCGGCGTGTAGCGTGCGTCGACGGTCTTCAGGAACAGCGACAGCCAGCGGCTGAAGTGCGCGGGTTCGATCCCGTCGAGCGGCTGGTGCGCCTGCTGCACGTTGCCGCGATAGCCCTTGGTGCCGAGCACGAGGCTCGACCAGAAGCTGACCATCTTCGGCAGATGATCGTCCCAGCGGCCGTTCAGCTTCGCGTCGAACACGGGCCCGAGCAGCGGATCCGCGCGCACGCGGTCGTAGAACGCGTAGACGAGGTCGCGGATGTTGTCTTCGGTCGGTTCGGCGTCGCGGGGGCGGGCCGGTGCGGTATCGGGCGAGGCGGGCAGGGCGGTCATGACAGGAAAGGCCGGGAAAATCGGGGCATTGGCGGGTGTCGGCGACGCGACGGCATGATGCACGCGCGGCCGATGCGCAGGACGCCGACGGGATTTTGACGCAAAATAGCGTCCACCAACGCCTGAAAAATGTGCGGATCCCGTGCATCTTATTGCGCGCAGGCCATCCAGGCAACCCGGGCTCGTCACGCGGCACTGAAAAGCCCGCCCGGCACGCGTTCCCGGTGACGGGCCGCATATCGGGGCACGATCGACCATTTTCCGTATTCGCTCATGAGACTCACCGACTACACCGACTATTCGCTGCGCGTGATGCTGTACCTGGCCGTGCGCGGCGACGGGCTCGCGACGATCCAGGAAATTTCGGACGCCTACGGCATCTCGAAGAATCATCTGATGAAAGTCGTGCAGCAGCTCGGCGAGCTCGGCTGGGTCGACACCGTTCGCGGCCGCAACGGCGGGCTGCGGCTCTTCCCGGCATCGCTGGCGCTGACCGTCGGCCAGGTCGTGCGCGCGACCGAGAGCGATTTCGCGCTGGTCGGCTGCTTTCCCGCGGACGGTGCTGAGTCGCGCGGCTGCGTGATCGAGCCGCAGTGCCGGCTGAAGGGCGTGCTCGCGGCCGCACGCGATGCATTCTTCGCCGAACTCGATCGTCATACGGTCGGCGAGCTGGCGACGCCCGCGTCGCCGCTCGTCGCGCTGCTCGGCATTCGGCCGGTCGCGCGCGCGCGTGGCGAGCCGTCCAGCGCCGATGCACCGGCGTCCGCGGAAGCCGCGTCGAAGGCCGGCTGACACGCCGGCGCCGTGACCGCGTGATCCGGCTGCCGGGCGCCTGCAGGCCGCTTGTCGCCGTCCATCGATTTTTGCGCTGAATCAACCCGAATTTCGCTTGAAAGCCGCATAACCATCCTCATCTTGGTGTTAATCGAAAATTGGAGGTCTCAACCAAATGAGAATCGACAAGCTCACCACCAAGTTCCAGGAAGCACTCGCGGACGCGCAAAGCCTCGCGGCCGGCCGCGACAATCAATACATCGAACCCGTTCACGTGCTCGCGGCGCTGGTCGCGCAGCAGGACGGCTCCGCCCGCTCGCTGATGTCGCGCGCGGGCGTTCACGTGCAGGCGCTGCAAGGCGCGCTGAACGAGGCGATCTCGCGCCTGCCGCAAGTGACGGGCACGGGCGGCGACATCCAGATCGGCCGTGAGCTGGCCGGGCTGCTGAACCAGGCCGACAAGGAAGCGCAGAAGCTCAACGACACGTTCATCGCGAGCGAGATGTTCCTGCTCGCCGTGTCCGACGACAAGGGCGACGCCGGCAAGCTCGCGCGCCAGCACGGCCTCACGCGCAAGGCGCTGGAAGCCGCGATCGCCGCGGTGCGCGGCGGCTCGCAGGTGCACAGCCAGGACGCCGAAAGCCAGCGCGAGGCGCTGAAGAAATACACGGTCGACCTGACCGAGCGCGCCCGCGCGGGCAAGCTCGATCCGGTGATCGGCCGCGACGACGAAATCCGCCGCTCGATCCAGATCCTGCAGCGCCGCACCAAGAACAACCCGGTGCTGATCGGCGAGCCGGGCGTCGGCAAGACCGCGATCGTCGAAGGGCTCGCGCAGCGCATCGTCAACGGCGAGGTGCCCGAGACGCTGAAGGGCAAGCGCGTGCTGTCGCTCGACATGGCCGCGCTGCTCGCCGGCGCGAAGTATCGCGGCGAGTTCGAGGAACGCCTGAAGGCGGTGCTCAACGACATCGCGAAGGACGAAGGCCAGACGATCGTGTTCATCGACGAAATCCACACGATGGTCGGCGCGGGCAAGGCCGAAGGCGCGATGGATGCGGGCAACATGCTGAAGCCGGCGCTGTCGCGCGGCGAGCTGCACTGCATCGGCGCGACCACGCTCGACGAATACCGCAAGTACATCGAGAAGGACGCCGCGCTCGAACGCCGCTTCCAGAAGGTGCTCGTCGACGAGCCGAGCGTCGAGGCGACGATCGCGATCCTGCGCGGGCTGCAGGAGAAGTACGAACTGCACCACGGTGTCGACATCACCGACCCGGCGATCGTCGCCGCGGCCGAGCTGTCGCATCGCTACATCACCGACCGCTTCCTGCCCGACAAGGCGATCGACCTGATCGACGAAGCCGCTTCGAAGATCAAGATGGAAATCGATTCGAAGCCCGAAGAGATGGACAAGCTCGACCGTCGTCTGATCCAGCTGAAGATCGAGCGCGAAGCCGTGAAGAAGGAGCAGGACGAAGCGTCGCAGAAGCGCCTGCAGCTGATCGAGGAAGAGATCGACCGCCTCGGCCGCGAATATTCGGACCTCGAAGAGATCTGGACCGCCGAGAAGGCCGCGGTGCAGGGCAGCGCGCAACTCAAGGAAGAGATCGAGAAGGTGCGGGCGGACATCGCGCGCCTGCAGCGTGAAGGCAAGCTGGAGAAGGTCGCCGAGCTGCAGTACGGCAAGCTGCCGCAGCTCGAGGCACAGCTGAAGCAGGTCACGCAGGCCGAAGAGCAGGAGCAGCACAACCCGACGCGTCCGCGCCTGCTGCGCACGCAGGTCGGCGCCGAGGAAATCGCGGAAGTCGTGTCGCGTTCGACGGGCATTCCCGTGTCGCGGATGATGCAGGGCGAACGCGAGAAGCTGCTGCACATCGAGGAAAAACTGCACGAGCGCGTGGTCGGCCAGGACGAGGCGATCAGTGCGGTGGCGGACGCGATCCGTCGTTCGCGCGCGGGTCTCGCCGATCCGAACCGTCCGTACGGCTCGTTCCTGTTCCTCGGCCCGACGGGTGTCGGCAAGACCGAGCTGTGCAAGGCGCTGGCGTCGTTCCTGTTCGATTCGGAAGAGCATCTGATCCGCATCGACATGAGCGAGTTCATGGAGAAGCACAGCGTCGCGCGGCTGATCGGCGCGCCGCCGGGCTACGTCGGCTACGAGGAAGGCGGCTACCTGACGGAAGCCGTGCGCCGCAAGCCGTACAGCGTGATCCTGCTCGACGAGATCGAGAAGGCGCATCCGGACGTGTTCAACGTGCTGCTGCAGGTGCTCGACGATGGCCGCATGACCGACGGGCAGGGGCGCACGGTCGACTTCAAGAACACGGTGATCGTGATGACGTCGAACCTCGGCTCGCAGGTGATCCAGGCGATGACGGGTGCGCCGCAGGACGAGATCAAGGACGCGGTGTGGCTCGAGGTGAAGCAGCATTTCCGCCCCGAGTTCCTGAACCGGATCGACGACGTCGTCGTGTTCCATGCGCTCGACCGCAGCAACATCGAGTCGATCGCGAAGATCCAGCTCGCACGCCTGCACGACCGGCTCGCGAAGCTCGACATGGCACTCGACGTGTCGCCGTCGGCGCTCGAGCAGATCGCGAAGGTCGGCTACGATCCGGTGTTCGGCGCGCGGCCGCTGAAGCGCGCGATCCAGCAGGAGATCGAGAACCCGGTCGCGAAGCTAATCCTCGCCGGCCGCTTCGGTCCGAAGGACGTGATCCCGGTCGACGTCAACGACGGCCAGTTCGTGTTCGACCGCGTCGTGCACTGATCGCCGGCCATCGGCCGCGTGTCCGGTTCGCGCCGGGCGCGCAAAAACAAACACCCCGCTCAGGCGGGGTGTTTGCATATGGAGCGGCCGAAACGGATGAAGCGGCGGCCGCGGATGTCGTGCGCAGTGGAGCGGCTCAGCCCTGCTTGTTGCCGCCGAACATGCCGGCGAGTTGCGACAGCGCGCCGAGCACGTTCGACGTGTCGACCTGGCCGTCGGCCGGCACTTCGCCGTTCGGCGTCGCGTGATTCACGACGTGCGGCAGCACCTGCGCGAGGATCGACGATGCCTGCGACGGATCGATGCCCACCTTGCTCGCGAGCGCGCCGACGGCGTCCGAGCCGAGCACGTTCTGCAGCGTGTCCGGCGAGATCGGCTGGTTTTCGCCGTTGCCGACCCATGAGCCGATCACGTCGCCGGCGCCGCCGGCCTTGAACTTCTCGATGAGCCCGTTCAGGCCGCCCGGCTGGTTGTTGATGAATTCGAGCGCGGTCGTGATGAGCGCGCTTTGCGAGTTGCCGCCGGCCTGGCCGCCGATCAGACCGCCAACGATGTCGAGGAGACCCATGGTTCTTCACCTTCACTGAAAAGGGCGCCGTGCCGACGGCGCCCGTTGAACGAATGCCGCGCGCACGCCGTCGCGCGCGCGGCGCACATCAGGCGCCCGACGCCGCGGCGGCGGAGGCGGCCTTGTCCTTCTTGCTCTTCTTCTTCGAACCCTTCGTCGCCTTCGTGGACGACGCAGCGGCCGGTGCGCTCGCGCCCGCGTCGGCGGATGCCGCGGCAGCCGCTGCCGCCTTTTCCTTCTTCGATGCACGCTTGCTCTTGGCCGGCTTGCTGGCCGCTTCCGGTGCGCTCGCCGCCGGCGTGGGCGCCGCGATCGTGGACGTCGATGCGGTGCCCGCCGACGTCGTGGTCGACGGGGTGGCCGACGTCGTCGCGGCCGGCTTCGACAGCTTCACGCCCTTCGGCGGCGCCGACGAGCCGCCGATCGTCAGGCCGTTTTCCTCGAGATGCCCGACCGACTTCGTGCCGAGGCCCTTGACGCGATTCGCGAGATCGTCCGCATCCTTGAACGGGCCGTTCTTGGTGCGTTCGTCGATGATCGCCTTCGACTTCACGGGCCCGAGACCCTTCACCGATTCGAGCGCGGCCTGATCGGCCGTGTTGACTTCGACGGCCGCGGCAAGACCGGCGGCGAGCGACAGCGACAGCGCAACGAACAGCATCAGCAGCTTTTTCAGCATGGCAAAGGCTCCCAGGTTCCGACGGATGAATGGTTGTTGCAACGGACGGCGGGGCGACGCGTGTCCGAGCGCCGCCGTTAAGCATAGGACAAATGCGTGCCCTTTTTGAGACAAGCTGTCCGAATCTTGCTGAACGCTTGCGTCGCTGTAAAGACGGAACGCGCTGCCGGGCCGCGATTTTGACCATTCTTTACGGTGTTCGCCGATGTCCGACGGTAGCGGACGCGACGGCCGCACATTGACGCGCTGGTCGTTCGACAACGCTTGACTTAGAGTGAACTCTAACTCCTAACCTTGCTCCTGCCATGTCGAAAACCGTATCCGCACCTTCCTCTGCCGGCCCGCTGACGATCGGGCAAGTCGCCGAACTGACGGGCGTGTCGACGCACACGTTGCGGTACTACGAGCAGGCCGGGCTGCTGCGCGCGATCTCGCGCACGGCGGCAGGGCACCGGCTCTATGCGCCGGCCGATCTCGACTGGCTTGCCTTCGTGATGCGTCTGAAAGCGACCGGCATGCCGATCGCGCAGATGCAGCAGTTCGCGGCATTGCGCGCGCAAGGCGAGTCGACGTTCGGCGCGCGGCGGCGCTTGCTGGCCGCGCATCGCGACGCGGTGCGCGCGCATATCGCGGAGCTGCAGGCGAGCCTCGACGCGATCGGCGACAAGATCGCGTACTACGAGACGCAGGAGCGCGAGACGGAGCGACGGGCGAACACTGCTCAATCATCCTCGGAACAGGACGGACATCATGGAACGACTCGTTGACGATCGCTATACGCGCGGCTGGAACAAATTGAAGGAAATCGACGGCGAAGTGGGCGAACGCGTGATCGCGGCGCTCGCGCCGATCGCGCCCGACTTCGGGCGTCTGCTCGTCGAATTCGGTTTCGGCGACATTTATAGCCGGCCGCAGCTCGACCTCAAATCGCGCGAGATCGCGACGATTGCCGCACTGGCCGCGCTCGGCAACGCGCAGCCGCAACTGAAGGTACACATCGAGGCGGCGCTGAACGTCGGCTGCACGCGCGACGAAATCGTCGAGGTGTTCATGCAGATGGCCGTGTATGCAGGGTTTCCGGCCGCGCTCAACGCGTTGTTCGCCGCGCACGAAGTATTGACGCGGCGCGACGAAGCGGTCAATCACGAAGGCCGCTCGACCGAAGCGGCTGCGCACGCCGCGTGATGCGCGGGGTGTCGATGCGCTCGATGTGTCAGATGCGGTGCGGCGCGACGATCCGGTGCTTCGCGATGCGCCGGTACAGCGTCGCGCGCGAAATGCCGAGCGCGTGGGCCGCGGCATCGGGCCGCCAGCGATGCGCGGTGAGCGCCGCGACGATGCGGCCGCGCTCGTCGTCCGGCAGCGCGCCGGCCGGGCCGGCGCCGAGCTGTGCGGCGAGATCGGCCGGCAGGTCGCGCCGCGTCACGCGTGCGGCGTCGCACACCGCGCACGCATAGCGCAGCACGTTGCGCAGCTGCCGCACGTTGCCGGGCCACGGGTAGGCGGCGAGTTGCTCGGCGAGCGCCGGGTCGAGCGTGAGCACGTGGCCGGTCGCCTGCGCCTCTTCCGCGAATACCGTGGCGATCACGTCGCCCACGTCCGCGCGCTCGCGCAGCGGCGGCAGCTCGAATGTCGCGCCGCTCAGCCGGTAATACAGATCCTCGCGGAACGTGCCGTCGGCCACCATCTGCGCGAGATCGCGGTGCGTCGCGCAGATCACGTCCAGATCGACACGCACCGGCGTGTCGCTGCCGAGCGGCACGACTTCGCCGTCGGCGAGCACGCGCAACAGGCGCGTCTGCAGCGCGAGCGGCATGTCGCCGATTTCGTCGAGAAACAGCGTGCCGCCGTCGGCGAGCGCGATCTTGCCGCGCGCGCCATGCTTGCGCGCGCCGGTAAACGCGCCGGCCGCGTAGCCGAACAGTTCGCTTTCGATCAGCGCCTCGGGCAGCGCGCCGCAGTTGACCGCGACGAACGGCCGTGCGCGTCGCGCACCGGCGTCGTGGATTGCGCGGGCGAACACTTCCTTGCCCGCACCGGTTTCGCCGAGCACGAGAATCGGCAGCCGCTTGCTCGCGACACGCAGCGCGAGCTCGGCCTGCTGCGCGATGCGCGCGTCGCTGCTGTGCAGGAACGGCGTGAGCGCACCGACATGGCGCTGCGCGGTGCCGGGGCGGCGCGATACCGGGGCGGCCCGTACCGTGCCGGTATCGCGGCCGGCGCGCCGTAGCGGCGCGCGCAGCCGTGCATAAAGCGGGGCGCCGGTGGCGCGCAGCCGCAGCGCGACGATCGCGTCGAGCCGCGCGGCATCGCGCAGCGGCATCTCGGTCGCGTCGAAGATCTCGTCGATATGGCGCGGTTCGCGCAGTGCCGGCAACGCTTCGCGCGCGTGGCGGTTCGCGGCGACGATGTTGCCGCATTCGTCGAACGCGATGAGCCATTCGGGCTGCGCCTCGACGTAATGACGATTCGGATGCCCGAACAATATCCAGTGCTGCGCGGTGCTGTGCACGAAGTAGCCGTCCTCGATCAGTCCGGCACTTTGCCGCACGAGCTGATACACCAGGCGCTGGCTGTCACGGTTGTCCGGCGACTGCACCGCCGATGCATCGAGCACGCCGATCAGTTCGCCGCCCGGCGAGAAGATCGGCGCCGCGCTGCAGGTGAGCGTGGTGAACGCCGCGCGAAAGTGGTCGGTCTTGTGCACGGTGATCGGCGCGAGATCGGTCAGCACGCTCGCGACGCCGCACGTGCCTTCCTCGCTCTCCGACCAGCACGAGCCGATGTGCAGGCCCGCATGACGGAAGTCGTTGCGGCGTTCGCGGTCGATCCGGTAGTCGATCGTCACGCCGTGCGCGTCGGTCAGCATCACGCAATAGTCGGCAACGCGAATCATGTCGTGCAGGCGTGTCAGACACTGGCCCGACGCGCGCAGGAACGCTTCCTCCTTGTCGCGCACCTCGCGCAGCTCGGCGGCGGTCAGCACGCGCGGGCCGATCGACGAAGCCGGATCGAGCGCATAGCGCTCGAGCGAGCGCTGCCACGACGACACGAGGCGCGACGAGTCGGCCGGCGCGGGCAGGCGCCCGGCGAGCGCGCCGAGCACACGGTCGGCGTGCTGGGCCTGGGGGACGGCATAGGGCATGGTCGGCTCCGGTTCCGTACGGCAGGGAATTCGCTGTTCTTGTAGCACATCCGCTTCGGCGGATCACATTGCATCGCAGCATGCGCGATGCATGAGACGTTCGTCTCACCCGCATCTCAACGGGTCTCGCGCGGCTGAGACGCAGCGGCGGGCCGCACGCGGTTGCAGCCCGGATCGCGGTCGCGCACGCCGTGCCGCGTTCCGCGTGGCCTGCCGGATGGATCGGCGTGCGAGCCACGCTGCCGAAACATGCGCGCCGCGAGATCGACACGGTGAGACGCATGCGCGATTTCGCGACGCGTACGCGCGTCATGGCAGCCCATGCCGAGCCCGCGCACCGCCGCCGAGCCCGTCCGCACGCGGGTTGGGCGGTCGTTGCACACACGCTGGCACGCCGCTTGCAGATATCGCCGGCAAGCCGGGCGCAATCGCGTCGGCGACGACGATCCGCTGCTCTCGATGACGGCGGACGACACATGGAGGACCGGCGCGCGTGCCAACGCGCAAGCGCCGGCCCACTGGATGGAGACAAGCCCGTGACGACGCCCGTGACCGTCGGCGTGATCGCGAACCCCGCATCGGGGCGCGACATTCGCCGTCTGACGACGCATGCATCCGTGTTCCCGACGGCGGAAAAGGCCAACATGGTCGTGCGCCTGCTCGCCGGCCTCGGCGCGATGGGCGTCGAGCGCGTACTGACGTTGCGCGACAAGACGGGCATCGCGACGCTGCTGATGCGAGCGCTCGATACGCATCGCGCGGTCGCGCCGCACGAGCGCTGGCCCGACGTCGAATTCATCGACCTGCCGATCTCCGATACGGTCGCCGATACGCATGCCGGCGCCGTCTGCATGCGCCGGATGGAAGTCGCGCTGATCGTCGTGCTCGGCGGCGACGGCACGCATCGCGCGGTCGCCGCGCATTGCGGCGCGACGCCGCTCGTCGCGCTGTCCACCGGCACCAACAACGCGTTTCCCGAACAGCGCGAGGCGACGGTCGCAGGCGTCGCGGCCGGGCTCGCCGCGACCGGCGCCGTGCCGGCCGACGTCGCATTCACGCGCAACAAGCGGCTCGTCGTGCGCTGCACGGCCGGTTCGAACGCGGGACGCGAGGAGATCGCGCTCGTCGACGTGTGCGCGGCGCGTCAGCGCTTCATCGGCGCGCGGGCGATCTCGGGCCCCGACGACATCGACACGCTGTACCTGACGTTCGCGGAACCGGACGGCATCGGGCTGTCCGCGCTCGGCGGTGCGTGGGCGCCGCTCGAGCGCAGCGCGCCGCACGGGCTTGCGATGCGTTTTGCCGGCGACGGCAAGACGGATGGCACGCCGCTCGTCGCACCGATCGCGCCGGGGCGCGTCGATCGCGTCGTGATGCGCAGTTGCGAGCGGCTCGAACCGGGCACGTGGCAGACGATCCCGTTCGAGCACGGCACGCTCGCGTTCGACGGCGAACGCGAAATCGAGGTCGCACGCGGCGATCGCTACGAGATCGCACTCGACTGGCGGGGGCCGCTGACGGTCGACGTCGGCCGCACGCTGCGTTACGCGTCGTCGCGGCAGTTGCTGCGCAACGTCGGTGCGTGGCGTATCTGAACGCGCGTTTTTTCGACGACGCAGCGCTTTCATTCCAAACAAGCAACAAGGAGACATCGCCATGACAGCCATTCTCGAAGGACAGGTCGCCATCGTCACCGGCGGCGCGCGCGGCATCGGCCGCGGCATTGCGCTGACGCTTGCGGGCGCCGGCGCCGACATCCTGCTCGCGGATCTGCTCGACGACGCGCTCGACGCGACGGCCCGCGAGGTGCGCGCGCTCGGCCGGCGCGCGGCGGTCGCGAAGGTCGACGTCACGCAGGCCGCGCAGGTCGACGCGATGGTCGCGCAGGCGCTCGCCGACCTCGGCCGGCTCGACATCCTCGTGAACTGTGCGGGCGTGATCAGCATTCATCCGGTGTCCGAACTGACCGAGCGCGACTGGGATTTCGTGATGGACGTGAATGCGAAGGGCACGTTCCTCGGTTGCCGCGCAGCGCTCCCGCATCTGAAGGCGCAGCGCAGCGGCCGGATCATCAACGTCGCATCGATCGCCGGCAAGGAAGGGTTTCCGAATCTCGCCCACTACAGCGCATCGAAATTCGCGGTGGTCGGCTTCACGAACGCGCTGGCGAAGGAACTCGCACGCGACGGCGTGACCGTCAACGCGATCTGCCCCGGCATCGTGCGTACCTACATGTGGGACCGGCTGTCCGACGAATGGAAGACCGACGGCGAATCGGTCGAGGAGTCGTGGCAGCGGCACCAGTTGACGCTGATTCCGCAAGGCCGCGCGCAGACGCCGGAAGACATGGGCCGGCTCGCGCTGTTCTTCGCGACGATGGACAACGTGACGGGCCAGGCCGTGAACGTCGACGGCGGCTTCACGTTCCACTGACGGCCGCAGGCCGTGCAATCCGTCGCCGGGGCGTCGCCGCGGCGGCATTCGCAGTCAGACCTACCCAGGAGACACACATGACCGCTTCGACACAGCTCAGCAGGGACACACTGCTGGACGCCTACCGGCTGATGCGCACGATCCGAGAATTCGAGGAGCGTCTGCACGTGGAATTCGCGACCGGCGAGATTCCCGGCTTCGTTCACCTGTACGCGGGCGAGGAGGCGTCCGCGGTCGGCACGATGCTGCACCTCGGCCTCGACGACTACGTCGCCACCACGCACCGCGGCCACGGCCATTGCATCGCGAAAGGCGTCGACGTGCACGGGATGATGGCCGAGATCTACGGCAAGAAGACGGGCGTCTGTCACGGCAAGGGCGGCTCGATGCACATTGCCGACCTCGCGATGGGGATGCTCGGCGCGAACGGGATCGTCGGCGCGGGCGGCCCGCTCGTGTGCGGTGCGGCGCTCGCGGCCAAGCACAAGAAGACGGGCGGCGTCGGCGTGTGCTTCTTCGGCGACGGCGCGTCGAACCAGGGCGTGATCTTCGAATCGATGAACCTCGCGTCGGTGTGGCGGCTGCCCGCGATTTTCGTCGCCGAAAACAACGGCTATGCGGAAGCGACGTCGTCGAGCTGGTCGGTCGCGACCGACAACATCGCCGATCGGGCGAACGGCTTCGGAATGCCCGGTGTGATCGTCGACGGTTTCGACTTCTTCGCGGTACACGAAGCGCTCGGCGAAGCGGTCGCACGCGCGCGCAACGGTGGCGGCCCGACGCTCGTCGAGGTGAAGTTCACGCGCTATTTCGGCCACTTCGAAGGCGATGCGCAAACCTACCGCGCGCCGGGCGAAGTGCAGAAGCTGCGCGACGAGAAGGACTGCCTGAAGCATTTCGAAGCGCGCGTCGTGCGCGCCGAAGCGCTGACGACCGACGACCTGCGCGCGGTCGACGCGCAGGTGAAGGCGCTGATCGACGACGCGGTCGCGCAGGCGAAGGCCGCGCCGCTGCCCGATGCGGCCGACCTGCTGACCGACGTCTACGTGTCGTACCCGTGAGCGCGGGCTGACCCAGCAAGCCGGCACGGCGAACCGAACATTCCAGGAGACAGACATGGCAAGGAAGATCACTTATTCGCAGGCGATCAACGAGGCGCTCGCGCAGGAAATGGCGCGCGACGACAGCGTGATCGTGATGGGCGAGGACAATGCGGGCGGCGCGGGCGCGCCGGGCGAGGACGACGCATGGGGCGGCGTGCTCGGCGTGACGAAGGGGCTGTTCCACAAGTTTCCGGGCCGCGTGCTCGATACGCCGCTGTCGGAGGGCGGCTACATCGGCGCGGCGGTCGGCGCCGCCGCGTGCGGGATGCGGCCCGTCGCGGAACTGATGTTCATCGATTTCATGGGCGTGTGCTTCGACCAGATCTTCAACCAGGCCGCGAAATTCCGCTACATGTTCGGCGGCAAGGCCGTGACGCCGGTCGTGATCCGCGCGATGTACGGCGCCGGCCTGCGCGCGGCCGCGCAGCACTCGCAGATGCTCACGTCGCTGTTTACGCACATCCCGGGGCTGAAGGTCGTGTGCCCGGCGACGCCGTATGACGCGAAGGGGCTCCTGATCCAGGCGATTCGCGACAACGATCCCGTGATTTTCCTCGAGCACAAGCTGCTCTATACCCGCGAAGGCGAAGTGCCTGAGGAATCCTATGCGATTCCGTTCGGCGAGGCGAACATCGTCCGCGACGGCGACGACGCGACCATCGTCACCTACGGCCGGATGGTGCATCTCGCGACCGACGCGGCCGCGAAGCTCGCGAAGGACGGCATCCAGTGCGACGTGATCGACCTGCGCACGACGTCGCCGCTCGACGAGGAAACGATCCTCGAAAGCGCGGCGCGCACCGGGCGCGTGGTGGTCGTCGACGAAGCGAACCCGCGCTGCTCGATCGCGACCGACATCGCCGCGCTCGTCGCACAGCGCGCATTCCGTTCGCTGAAGGCGCCGATCGAGCTCGTGACCGCGCCGCATACGCCCACGCCGTTCGCCGGCGTGCTGGAAGACCTGTACATCCCGTCCGCCGATGCGATCGCGCAGGCGGTACTCAAGACGAGGAGCTGACACGATGTCGATTCACATGATCACGATGCCCAAGTGGGGGCTGTCGATGGAGCAGGGGCAGGTCAACGGCTGGCTGAAGGCGATCGGCGAGCGCGTGACGAAGGGCGACGAGGTGCTCGACGTCGAGACCGACAAGATCTCGTCGGGCGTCGAATGCGCGTTCGACGGCACGCTGCGCCGGCAGGTCGCGCAGGAGGGCGAGACGCTGCCGGTCGGTGCGCTGCTCGGCGTGGTCGCCGCGGCCGACGCGAGCGACGCCGACATCGATGCGGCGATTGCCGAATTCCAGCGCGACTTCGTGCCGAGCGCGGCTTCCGACGACGCGGCCGGCCCGCAGCCCGAGAAGGCGCAGATCGGCGGGCGCACGATCCGCTTCCTGAAGCTGGGCGACGGTTCGGGCACGCCGGCCGTGCTGATCCACGGCTTCGGCGGCGACCTGAACAACTGGCTGTTCAACCACGCAGAGCTCGCCGCGCATCGGCCCGTATGGGCGCTCGACTTGCCCGGCCACGGCGAATCGGGCAAGGCGGTCGAGACCGGCAGCCTCGACGAGCTGGCCGACGCGGTGCTCGCGCTGCTCGATGCGCAGCACATCGAGCGCGTGCACCTGATCGGCCATTCGATGGGCGGTGCGGTCGCGATGACGGTGGCCGAGCGCGCGCCGCAATGCGTCGCATCGCTGACGCTGATCGCGAGCGCCGGGCTCGGCACCGAGATCAACCGCGGCTACATCGACGGCTTCGTCGCCGGCAACAGCCGCAACACGCTGAAGCCGCACCTCGGCGCGCTGTTCGCGGACAACGCGCTCGTCACGCGGCAACTGGTCGAGGATCTCGTCAAGTACAAGCGGCTCGAAGGCGTGCAGGCGGCGCTCGAGAAGATCGCGAACGCTGCGTTCGACGGCGCCGCGCAGCGCCGCGTGTTCCGCGACCGGCTCGCGTCGCTTGCGCCGCGCACGCTCGTGATCTGGGGCGAGCGCGACCAGGTGATTCCCGCGCAGCACGCGCAGGGCTTGCCGGACGGCGTGCGTGCCGAGGTGATCGCTGGCAGCGGTCACATGGTGCAGATGGAGGCGGCTGCCGACGTGAACCGCCTGATCGTCGCCTTCCTCGGAGACTGACGATGGCCGCCGCGCTCGAACGACCCAGCTTCACCGCGCTCGGCCAGCCGGGCGCGCGGAGCCGCGACAAGCTCGCGCGCATTCCGGTGCGCGTCGAGCCCGCGGCCGGCGCGGCGCTGCCGAAGCCGCCGTGGCTGCGGGCGCGGCCGATGATGAGCGGGGCGGTCGCCGACATGGCGGCCGTGCTGCGCGATCACCGGCTGCATTCCGTCTGCGAGGAGGCGATGTGCCCGAACATCGGCGAATGCTTCGCGCAGCGCACGGCGACCTTCATGATCATGGGCGGCCTGTGTACGCGGCGCTGCCCGTTCTGCGACGTCGCGCACGGCCGTCCCGAGCCGCTCGACCCGGACGAGCCCGCGCGGCTCGCCGACGCGGTCGCGGCGCTCGGGCTGCGCTATGTCGTGATCACGTCGGTCGATCGCGACGACCTGCGCGACGGCGGTGCCGCGCATTTCGCCGCGTGCATCGCGGCGGTGCGCGCGAGCGTGCCGGGTATCGGCGTCGAGGTGCTGACGCCCGACTTCCGCGGCCGCGTCGCGCGTGCGCTCGACGCGTTGTCGGCGGCGTGGCCGGACGTGTTCAATCACAACATCGAGACGGTGCCGTCGCTATATCGGGCGGCGCGGCCGGGCGCCGACTATCGCGGCTCGCTCGAACTGCTTGCGCAGGCGAAGGCCGCGCGGCCGACGCTCGTGACGAAATCGGGATTGATGCTCGGGCTCGGCGAGCGCGACGACGAAGTGCGGGACACGCTGCGCGAGCTGCGTGCGCACGAGGTCGACGTGCTCACGCTCGGCCAGTACCTCGCCCCGTCCGCGCACCATTTGCCGGTGCGGCGCTACGTGAGTCCGGACGCGTTCGCAGCGTGGCGCTCCGAGGGGCTTGCGCTCGGTTTCAGGGAAGTGGTGGCGGGCCCGCTCGTGCGCTCGTCGTATCACGCGGCCGACGTGCTGGAGGACGCGTAGGCTCGGCCGCGCGTCACGCGCGCACGGGCAGGTGGGCGCCGCTTACGCGGCGCAGGTACAGCGCGAGCCCCGCGCCCGCCAGCATCAGGCTGATCGTGTTGGCGAACCAGAAGCCCCGCGCGCCCGTCAGCCATGCGGGTGCGATGCCGCCGACGTCGAAGCCGATCACGTAGCCGCCGCCGAGCCCGACGCCCCACAGCGCGACCGCGTAGATCACGGTCGGCACGACCGCGACCTTGTACGCGCGCAGCACGAACGCGGACGTGATCTGCAGCGCGTCGAAGAAGTGGTAGCAGGTGACGATCGCGACGAGCGGCAGCGCGGCGGCTGCGACGGCCGGATTCGGCGTGTAGCCGCTGACGATCAGTGGCCGCAGCGTGAACACGAGCACGCCGTAGGCGGCGGCGATCCCGCACGCGAGCATCACGCTGTGGCGTCCGAGCAGCCGTGCCTCGTCGGGGCGGCCCGCGCCGAGCGCGCGCGCGACGAGCGTCGACGCCGCCACGCCGATCGACAGCGGCGTCATGTACAGCACCGCGCCGATGTTGCCGGCGATCTGGTGGCCGGCAAGCGTGGTCGTGCCGAACTGTGCGATGAAGAGCGCCATGCAGGTGTACGACGTGACTTCGATCAGGTACGACAGGCCCATCGGCACCCCGAGCTTCAGGATCGCCTTCTGGCGCATCCACACGGGCCAGCAGAAGCGCGAGAAGATCGACAGCGGCGCGAATACGTCGAGCTTCGCGAGCAGCGTGAAGCCGATCAGCGCGAGCGCCCAGTTGATCAGCGTGCTCGCGAGCCCGCAGCCGGGGCCGCCGAGCGCCGGCACGCCGTAGCCGCCGAAGATGAACCACACGTTCAGCGGAAACTTGAGCAGCAGCGCGCCGATCTGCAGGATCATCGCGAGGCGCGGCTTGCCGGCCGCGTTGGTCAGCGCGTTGTAGATCCGGAATACGAGGCTCGCCGGCAGGCCGTACGACAGGATGCGCAGGTAATCGACGGTGCGGTCGTGCAGCGCGGGCGGCGCATGCGCGATACGCAGCAACGGTTCGGGAAAATGCAGCAGGAGGAAGCCGGGCATTGCGAGCATCAGCGCGAGCCACAGCGCCTGGCGCACTTCCTCGCCGATCTCCGCATAGCGCCGCGCGCCGTACAGTTGGCCGGTGATCGGCTGCAGCGCGGACAAGATGCCCGTCATGCCGATGTAGACGGACACGTAGATCGACGAACCGAGCCCGAGCGCGGCCAGGTCGGTGGCCGAGTAGCGGCCGACCATGGCCGTGTCGATCACGCCGAATGCGATGATCGCGAGCTGGCCGACGAGTACCGGCCATGCGAGGCCGACGATCCGGCGGATGTCGGCGAACATCGTCAATCGACCACCCGATGGCGCGCGCCGCGCCGCTTGATCGGCGCCTTCGGCCGTTCGATCCGCTCGTACAGGCGGAAGCGCTCGTCGCGGTCGGCGACGCGGCGGCCTTCCCACACGAGACGCCACACGTATTCCGACATCGCGCTCGGTTCGCCGAAGTCCGAGCGGTCCTGGCGCAGGATCACGTCGCAGTCGCCCGAGAATTCGAAGTGCATGTCGCCGAAGTACGCGAAGGTCGCGATCTGCGCATCGCCGAGCCGCACGGGCGCGATGCACTCGTAGTCCTTCGGCAGATGCGATGCGATCTGTTGCGCGACGTCGCTGTAGGTCCGGCCGTAGTTGACGATCGGCAGCCACAGCGTCATCAGCAACACCCACATCAGCGTGGTGCCCGCGCCCGACAGCACGACGCTGCGCCACAGCACCTTCGGCTGGCGCGAGATGCGCCAGCGCGCGAGCAGGACCCAGCACACGGTGACGATCACCGCGCAGACGAACGACAGGATCTTGAAGTGCGGCTCGTAACCCGGCACGAGGCGCGCGAGGTTGCGCGCGAGCGGGTGCGGGAAGCCGGTGAGCGATGCGAGCCACACCAGCCACACGAAGGTGCCGAGGATCGTGAAGCTCAGCACCGCGAACCAGTCGATCGCGTTGATCGCGCCGCGCTTGAGGGTCGGCAGCGCGAAGGTCGCGACCACCGCGAGCGGCGGCAGCAGCAGCATGTACATGCGGTTCGACTGCTGGCTCTGCAGGATCACGAGCGCGACGAGTGGCACCACGACCGACAGCGGAATCGCGATGTGCGCGCGCCGGCGCATGCCGGCCCAGCTCCACCACGCCCAGATCGCAAGCGGCCACGCGGGCCACGTGAAGAGCGGCAGGTTCTTCGCCGCATAGCCGAGTACCGCGGTCGGCGGGCCCGAGAAGCGCATCAGGCTGCCGTGGATCCACTGGTTGAAGAACCATGCGGCGTCGTCGGGAGCCGCGTGGAGCGCGGCGAGCGGCCACAGCGCGAAGATCGCGGCCGCGACCGGCACGCCGATCAGCGGCAGGCGCAGATTGCGCATCTCCGGCGTGACGAGCCACAGCGCGGCCGTGCCGGCGAGCAGCGCGACGACCAGCACGGGGTTGCCGGACAGCGCGACGAGGCCGATCGCGACGCCCCACCACAGCGCGCCCTGCATCGGCTTGTCGATGCCGCGCACGATCCCGTACACGAGCATCGCGATCCACGCGAACTGCGCAAGCTGCGGCGTCGTCTCGTGGCCGCGTTCCGCGAGTCCGAAGCAGGCGACGAGAATCAGCAGCGCGCCGTCGGCGAGCGTGCGGCCGTAGTCGCGCGGCTCGGGCTCGCCGCCGAATGCGTACTTGAACGGCTGGACTTCGGCGCGCCGGCCGAGCAGGTAGGCGGCGTACCAGACGAACGCGCACGCGATGCAGAACAGCACGCCCGTGTCGACGCGCGATGCGTTGCTCGCGTCGACCCACGGCGCGAGCGCGCGGATCGACAGCGCACCGAGCCAGTAGCCGAGCGGGCCGTCCGTCGTAATGAACTTGCCGACGAGATTCGGCAGCAGCCAGTCGTGCCACTGGCCGGTGGCCATCGTCCACATCACGCCGAAGCCCGCCGCGTCCTCGTTTTTCCACGGGTCGCGGCCGAACAGGCCGAACGCCGCGTAGACGAGGCACAGCGTGAGCAGCAGCCAGCGCGGCAGCGCGCGCGTGGCGGAGGCGGTCAGACGAACGACAGGCTTCATGCAGATGAGCGATTTGTTATGAGCGGGCGGCCGGCGCAACCGTGCGCGGGCGCGCCGATTTCGAGCATCCGGCATTGTAGACGCGCCGGACGGTGCGCGTCAGACGATTGCCCCGGTGCCGACAGACGGCTTTCCGGCGAGCGGAGACAAAAAAGGGCAGCCTGGGCTGCCCTTTCGTGCGGAACCGGTGCGTTGCCGCCGCCGGATCGGTGCAAAGCTTACTTCGCTGCAGCCTTGCCGTTGGCGCGTGCGCCGAACTTGTTCTTGAACTTCTCGACACGGCCTGCCGTGTCCATGATCTTTTGCTGACCCGTGTAGAACGAGTGCGATTCCGACGACACTTCGATCTTGGCGAGCGGGTAGGTCTTGCCTTCGTGCTCGATGGTTTCACGCGTCTGGATCGTCGAGCGCGTGATGAACTTGAAGCCGTTCGACATGTCTTGGAAGACGACTTCGCGGTAATTCGGGTGGATGCCTTCTTTCATGGTCTTTCCTTGGTGAGAGCGGTAGCCAACCCGCCGCTTGCCGTGCCGGATCGCGCAATTTGCGCAAATCAGCGGACGTCAAGCCCGGCGCGAGCCACTTGCCTAAGGTCGAAAAACGGCGATTATGCCAGAAAATCAGACGGTTGACGAATAATTTTCAGGGTGCGTCGAGCGCGCCGGTGCCGGCCGGATCCTGCCGGTAGTAGTGCGCGAGCAGCCGGTACAGCTCCGGAAATTCGGACTCGAACGCTTTCGGGCGCACGAACAGCGCTTCGCTGCATACCGCGAAGAATTCCGACGGATGGTCGGCCGCATAGGGATCGATCAGCGAGTCGCGCTCGAAGCGCGCCCACGCGCGGTCCGGCACCGCGTCGACCCGTGCGCAGAACTGATCGTACGCGTGTTCGAACACGTCGGCCCAGGCTTGCGAATCGAGGTGCGGCGCGTGCCAGCGGCGAAAGAGCGGCGGATAGCCGTCGGCTGCGCCGTTCACCATGTCGATCTTGTGCGCGAACTCGTGGATCACGACGTTGTACGCGTCGCGGCCGTCCGTCATCTGCGCGTCTTCCCACGACAGGATCACGGGGCCGCCTTCCCAGGCCTCGCCGCTGGCATCCTGCTCGACTTCATGCACGACGCCGTCCTCGTCCTGCACGGTCTTGCGGATCAAGAATTCGCCCGGATACACGACGACGCCGACCCAGCCGTCGTACAGCGACAAATCGAGGTTCAGCACCGGCAGGCAGGCCTGCGCGGCGATCGCGACGATCATCGCATCGGTGAGCTCGAGCCCGTGCGCGGTCGAAAACGACTTCTTCGCGATGAACAGGCTCGTCAGCTCGCGCAGCCGGCCGATGTCGCCCGGCGGCAGCGCGGCGAGGAACGGCAGCCGCTCGACGGTTTGCTGCCACAGCGCATCAGGAATCGGATGGCTGCGCAGCGCGCGGTCGCGGCGGCGATCATCGAACCAGCGGGTCAGTTTCGAAAGCATGGAGGCGGGGTGCGGAAATCCAAAGCCTGTCTTTTAACTCAATCGATCTCTTTTTGCCATGCCGCAAAAAGGCCGCCGACGAGCGCGACGCCCGCGAGGAAATAGAAGCCGTCGAGCGATGCGAGGAACGACGCCTGCTGCGCGACCATCCGCGCGATCGATCCGATCGCGAGGCCGTGCGCTTCCGCCAGCGCGTGGCCGGCCGCCGCATAGCTGCGCGTGAGGGCGTCGACCGTTTGCTGGAACGCCGGCTCGAACACGTTGGCGCGCTCGACGAGCCGCGTCTGGTGCACGGCCACGCGGTGCTGCTCGACGATGATCACCGACGATGTCGCGAACGAAATCGTCAGCTGTCGCACGATGTTCTTCAGCCGGTAGCCGTGCGTGTATTCGTCGATCGCGAAGATGCGAAACGTCAGGTTCGCGACGGGCAGCACGATGAACAGCAGCAGCAGCCCGCGCAGCAGCAGCGGGCCGATCAGCGCGGCCTCGCCGACCTGCGGCGTCATCCGCGTCATCCACAGTGCGGCGACGATCGCGATCGCGAACCCCGGCACGACGAACCATTTCTTGTGCGTGACGAGCTTCGCGTAGCGCAGATAGGCGAACAGCGCGGTGGCCGAGATCAGCGACATCGTGCCGACCAGCCGTCCTGCATTCTCGACCGGATAGCCAAGGCCGCCTTCGAGCAGCCGCGAGGTCAGGTAACTGAAAGCCGTCGACTCGTAGTAATAGAACATGTACAGCAGCAGCCCGACCTGGAATGTGCGCTCGCGCAGCGCATGCAGCCGCACCAGCGGCGTCGGATGGTTCCACTGGTGATACGCGAACCACGCGAGCGCGCCGAGCCCTGCGATCGTCAGCAGGATCAGCGTCGGCGAGCCGCTGTAGAGCTGGTAGTGCACCTGCTGCAGCACGATCTGCAGCGCGCCTTGCGCGAGCGCGAACACGACGTACGGCCAGAAGTGCCCGGAGCCGCGTTCGTCGTCGGGCGTCCTGCCCGAATCGGGCAGCGTGAGCAGCGCGAGGATCGCGAACGCGATGCCGGCGGGCGCCGTCCACGCGAACAGCGCGCGCCACGTCGAATGCGCGACGAGCAGCCCGCCGACGATCGGTGCAAGCGCGCTGCCGAGCAGGATCATGATCAGGAACGCGCGCGTCGCAGGCGGCCGTTCCTGCGGCTTGAAGCTGATCTGGATCAGGATCCGGCACGCGCCCATCATCGGCCCGATGAAATAGCCCTGAAAGCCGCGCGCGAACGCGAGTTCGAGCGACGTGTCGGCGAGTGCGGCCGCGATCGCGCCCAGCGAGAACATCAGCATGCAGCCGGCGACGTAGCGGCGATGCCCGAGCCGGTCGACCCACCATTGCTGCTGCAGGATGCCGAGCACGGCCATGACCGCATACGCGCTCGACGACCACACGAGCTCGTCGGGCGACGCGTTGATGCCTCCGGCAATGTAGCTCGCGAAGAACGAAAAGGCCGCGTTGTCGAAATAGTCGATGCCGGTGACCAGCGCGAGCGCCCACGGGAACAGGTCCGCACGCAGGTTCGCGCGGCTCCACAGCGGCGAGCGGTCGGGCGCGACGTTCATGTGCGCGCGTTGCGCGTGCGGCGCGTGCCGGCTTCGGCCTGCCGCTGCGCGATCAGCGTATCGGCGTTTTCGCCGGCGAGACGCCGTTCGATGTAGTCGATATCGTGCTGCAGCTCCTTGCGCAGCGCGACGGCATCCTTCAGCTCGCGCTGGACGGCCGCGATCCGTTCGTCGAGCGTGTCGATCTGTTCGGCGAGGCCGGCGCGGATCTCGCGCAGCGACGTGTCCGAATAGCGGCGCCGGCCGTCGCCCGTTTCTTCGAGCGGGCGCTTGAGCATCTCGGTGATGCCGTGCAGCGAGAAGCCGAGCGAGCGCAGCCGCAGGATGCGGGCGAAGCGCTCGAGGTCGGCCTCGTCGTACAGCCGGTAGCGGCCGCCGCTGCGCGACGGCGTGACGAGCCCGCGCTCTTCGTAGTACTTCAGCGTGCGGGGCGTGACGCCGAGCCGCGAGGCGGCGTCGCTTACGGTCAGCAGCGAAGGAGAGGTGTCGTTCGGCATCGGGGCAGGGCGGGAATTAGTCAGCGGGATGACGCGATTATAGATCAACCTGTACGTTCACGTTCAGGTTGAGGCAAAAAAACGGCCGCCGGCGAAACGCGCGGGCGGCCGTTGCTGCGGGCGGGGGCGCTTAGCCGCCGCGGCGCATCAGGTCGAAGAACTCGGAGTTGCTCTTCGTCTGGCGGATCTTGTCGAGCAGGAATTCCATTGCCTCGACTTCGTCCATGTCGTGGATGAACTTGCGCAGCACCCAGATCTTCTGAAGGATCTCGGGCTTGATCAGCATTTCTTCGCGACGCGTGCCCGACTTGTTCAGGTTGATCGACGGATACACGCGCTTTTCCGCGAGACGGCGCTCGAGGTGCACTTCCATGTTGCCGGTGCCCTTGAACTCTTCGTAGATCACGTCGTCCATGCGGCTGCCGGTTTCGATCAGCGCGGTGCCGATGATCGTCAGCGAGCCGCCTTCCTCGATGTTGCGCGCCGCGCCGAAGAAGCGCTTCGGACGCTGCAGCGCGTTCGCGTCGACACCGCCCGTCAGCACCTTGCCCGACGCCGGGATCACGGTGTTGTACGCACGGGCGAGACGCGTGATCGAGTCGAGCAGAATCACGACGTCGTGCTTCATTTCGACGAGGCGCTTGGCCTTCTCGATCACCATTTCGGCGACCTGCACGTGGCGCGTGGCCGGTTCGTCGAACGTCGATGCGATCACTTCGCCGGCGACCGAACGCTGCATTTCCGTCACTTCTTCCGGACGCTCGTCGATCAGCAGCACGAACAGGATCACGTCCGGGTGGTTCTGCTTGATCGCGTGCGCGATGTGCTGGAGCATCACGGTCTTGCCCGACTTCGGCGACGCGACGAGCAGGCCGCGCTGGCCCTTGCCGATCGGCGCGATCATGTCGATGATGCGGCCCGTGACGTTTTCCTCGCCGCGCATTTCGCGCTCGAGCGACAGCGGCTTGTTCGGGTGCAGCGGCGTGAGGTTCTCGAACATGATCTTGTGTTTCGAGGCCTCGGGCGGCTGCCCGTTGACTTTGTCGACCTTCACCAGCGCGAAGTAGCGCTCGCCGTCCTTCGGCGTGCGGACTTCACCTTCGATGGTGTCGCCGGTGTGCAGGTTGAAGCGGCGGATCTGCGACGGGCTGATGTAGATGTCGTCGGTGCTCGCGAGGTACGACATTTCCGGCGAGCGCAGGAAGCCGAAGCCGTCCGGCAGCACTTCGAGCGTACCGTCGCCGAAGATCGTCTCTCCCGTCTTGGCGCGCTTTTTGAGAATGGCGAACATCAGCTCCTGCTTGCGCAGGCGGTTCGCGTTTTCGATCTCCAGGCCGTTGGCCATTTCGATCAGTTCGGAGACGTGCAGAGACTTGAGCTCGGATAAATGCATACGGAGAACCCGCCAGGGAGGAGAAGCGACGAAAAGAAATAAAGGGAGGAGGGCGAGCGGAGGCGCTCTGAGACTTAATGCGTCTTGTAGACGTTTTTTGATTCTAGCATATGCCGATTCGCGCCTGAGCGGCCGATCGGTGGCTCGGCGGGGGGCGGGTTTTTGGGTTTAAAAAACACACCCGGGCAGACCCGGTTTAACGGTGGGGGACCCGGAATGCGCGCCTGCGCGGCGGTGGGGTGGCTCGGGGGGGTCGGTGTTGCGGTTTCACAACACGTCCGCGGGACTGCCGGTATTACAGGTGGCTGTCCAGGAATGCGGTGAGCTGCGACTTCGACAGCGCGCCGACTTTCTGCGCGGCGGCCGCGCCGTTCTTGAACAGGATCAGCGTCGGGATGCCGCGCACGCCGAACTTCGCAGGCGTTGCCTGGTTGTCGTCGACGTTGATCTTCGCGATCTGCAGCTTGTCGCCGTAGTCCTTCGCGACTTCGTCGAGGATCGGGGCGATCATCTTGCACGGGCCGCACCATTCGGCCCAGAAGTCGACGAGCACGGGCTTGTCGGATTTGACGACGTCCTGTTCGAACGATGCGTCGCTGATGTGTTTGATCTGTTCGCTCATTGGGTCAATACCTCTTACGGTTCGGGGACTGCCTGCTTGCGCGTTGCAGCGGTACCGGCCGCCGTAGGCTGCCGGCCGCTGCGGCAGGTCACTCCGCCTTTCCGGAAAGGAGGGGCGTAAGCGCTGCATGCCGCGGCTCGCGGGTCGTTCGGGCGTCATATTAGCCTAAATTGCTATCTGCTGCGGGCGGCGATAGTAGCCGCTTCGCGAGTAGGGGTACGACGCGCCGTTCGACCGGTGCGTTTCGAAGGTGGAGGCCTGTGCGCGAAATACAAGAGCCGCTGTCCATAACCCCGTTGTATATACGTGTGCTCGCGCGGACTGTGCGACCGCATCGCGCGCCGGTTCGTGCAATCCTGCGCATTGTTGCGAACAAACGATCGCATTCGGCTGGAAGCGGTGATAGAATATGCCGTGACGGGCCTCCTCGCATGGTGGGGCGGTGAACCTGGTCAGGTCGGGAACGAAGCAGCCACAATCGTTTTCTGCCAGTGCCGAGGGTTGGGCTCGTCACCTTCCCTCTCGCCCCGTTCGCCGGGCGATTTTTATTTCTGCGTCGTTCTCCGCTGCGTCACTCTCCGTTTTCCCCGCGCTTTGCCCATATTCCGCACCGTTTCGCGTGTCGGCGCGACGCAGCGTTACTGATACAATTTCCCGATGACCTATCAAGTTCTCGCACGCAAGTGGCGTCCGAAGGATTTCGCTTCGCTCGTCGGCCAGGAGCACGTCGTCAGGGCGCTCACGCACGCGCTCGACGGCGGGCGTCTCCATCACGCCTATCTGTTTACCGGAACCCGCGGCGTCGGCAAGACGACGCTGTCGCGGATCTTCGCGAAGGCGCTCAACTGTGAAACCGGCGTCACGTCGCAGCCGTGCGGCGTGTGCCGCGCGTGCCGCGAGATCGACGAAGGCCGCTTCGTCGACTACGTCGAGATGGACGCGGCGAGCAACCGCGGCGTCGACGAGATGGCCGCGCTGCTCGAGCGCGCGGTGTACGCGCCCGTCGATGCGCGCTTCAAGGTCTACATGATCGACGAAGTGCACATGCTGACGAACCATGCGTTCAACGCGATGCTGAAGACGCTCGAGGAGCCGCCGCCGCACGTCAAGTTCATCCTCGCGACGACCGATCCGCAGAAGATTCCCGTCACCGTGCTGTCGCGCTGCCTGCAGTTCAACCTGAAGCAGATGCCGGCCGGGCACATCGTGTCGCACCTCGAGCGCATCCTCGGCGAAGAACATATCTCGTTCGAGCAGCAGGCGCTGCGTCTGCTCGCGCGTGCGGCGCAGGGCAGCATGCGCGATGCGCTGTCGCTGACCGACCAGGCGATCGCCTATTCGGCGAACGAAGTGACCGAGGCGGCCGTGTCGGGCATGCTCGGCGCGCTCGACCAGACCTACATGGTGCGCCTGCTCGATGCGCTCGCCGCCGGCAACGGCCCGGAGATCCTCGCGATCGCCGACGAGATGTCGCTGCGCAGCCTGTCGTTTTCCACCGCGCTGCAGGATCTCGCGAGCCTGCTGCACCGGATCGCATGGGCGCAGTTCGCACCGGGTTCGGTGCTGGACGAATGGCCGGAAGCGGCCGACCTGCGGCGCTTCGCGGAAACGCTGAGCCCCGAGCAGGTTCAGTTGTTCTACCAGATCTCGACGGTCGGACGCGCGGAACTCGGCCTTGCGCCGGACGAGTACGCCGGCTTCACGATGACGCTGCTGCGGATGCTCGCGTTCGAGCCGGCCGTCGCTGCCGGCAGTGCACCCGGCGGCCAGCCGGCCGCGCCGCGTGCCGTGCCCGCGCCGCGCACGGAAGCGGTTGCCGCGCCGGCGGCATTGGCCAAAAAGCCGGCAGCGCCTGCGCAGGGAGTGCGCCCGCAAGCTGCTGTCGCCCCGGCTGCGCCAGCGGCGCGTCCGGCGCCTGCGCCGTCCGCCGATACGTCAAGCGCCGCTGCCGTGAAGCCTGCGGCCGCACCGGTTGCGGTCGATGTGCCGGCCGAACCGGCGCCGCGTGCTGCGCCGGCCGCGCGTTCCGCGCCGCGCGGTGGCGCGGCGGCCGCACTCGACGTGCTGCGCAATGCCGGCATGCGCGTGTCGTCCGAGCGCTCGCGGGCCGGCGCTGCGCCAAAGCCGGCGGCAGCTCAGCCGGCCGCCGAGAAACCGGCTGCGTCGCGTCCCGCCGTGCAGGTGCCGACGCCGCGCGCGGCGGCCCGCGCACCGCAGGCCGCCGACACGCGTCAGGCTCTGCCGCCGTGGGAGGACATCCCGCCGGACGAATACGTGCCGCTCAGTGCGGACGAGATGTTCGGCGGCGCGGCCGACGACGGCTTCGTGCCGGTGTTCGACAGCGGCCCGGACGACGTGCGCATTGCGCCGAAGCCGGCCGAGGCCCGTCCGTCCGCATCGGTCGACACGCGTCCGCTGCCGCCCGCGATCGCGCTCGATCCGGTCGGTTTCGACGGCGATTGGCCGGCACTGGCCGCCCGGCTGCCGCTCAAGGGCGTCGCGTATCAGCTGGCGTTCAACAGCGAGCTGACGGCCGTCGATGCGACGACGCTGAAACTTTCCGTGCCGGTGCCGCAGTACGCGGACGCCGCGCAGGTCGCGAAACTGAAGGCTGCGCTGGCCGACGCGCTCGGCAGGCCGGTCGAGGTCGCGGTCGAGGTCGGGCCCGCACGACGCACCGCAGCGGCGCTCGATGCGGCCGCACGCGCGGCGCGCCAGCGCGAGGCCGAGCAGGAGATCCACGGCGATCCGTTCGTCCAGCAACTCGTGCGCGACTTCGGCGCGCGTATCGTCGAAGGCTCGGTGCGGCCGCTTGCCGATTCGGCGCCGGACGCGACGCCGCCAACGCTGCATTGAACGAATCGCACCGCAACAGGCACAATCACGCCCGCACACATTGACCGGCACGCGCCGCGTGCCGGTTTCACACGATCAGAAGGAGTATTCCCATGTTGAAAGGCAACCTCGCCGGACTGATGAAGCAAGCGCAGCAAATGCAGGAAAACATGAAGAAGATGCAGGAGCAGCTTGCGCAGATCGAAGTCGAAGGGCAGTCGGGTGCCGGCCTCGTCAAGGTGACGATGACCTGCCGCAACGAAGTGCGCCGCGTGGCGATCGACCCGAGCCTGCTCGCGGACGACAAGGACATGCTCGAGGATCTCGTCGCCGCTGCGTTCAACGACGCCGTGCGCAAGGCCGAAGCGACGTCGCAGGAAAAGATGAGCGGCATGACGTCAGGCTTGCCGCTGCCCCCGGGCTTCAAGCTGCCGTTCTGAACGAAGCGTCCGTTCCGCCTTTGCCGCCGTATGAAACAGCCGTCCGCCCTGTCCGCGCTCGTCGAAGCGCTGCGCGTATTGCCCGGTGTCGGGCCGAAATCCGCGCAGCGCATGGCGTACCACCTGATGCAGCACGATCGGGAGGGCGCGGAGCGGCTCGGCCGGTCGCTGCTGTTCGCCACCGAGCACTTGCAGCACTGCGAGAAGTGCAACACGTTCACGGAAGCGCAGATCTGCGAGGTCTGCAGCGACGACGAACGTGATCCGACGCTGCTGTGCGTCGTCGAGACGCCTGCCGACCAGATCATGCTCGAGCAGACGATGACGTACCGCGGGCTGTACTTCGTGCTGATGGGTCGCCTGAGCCCGCTCGACGGCATCGGCCCGAAGGAAATCCATTTCGACCGCCTCGTGCGGCGCGCGTCCGACGGCATCGTCAAGGAGGTCGTGCTTGCGACCAACTTCACGAACGAGGGCGAAGCCACCGCGCACTACCTCGGCCAGACGCTGAAGGCGCGCGGGCTCGCGGTCACGCGCCTCGCGCGCGGCGTGCCGGTGGGCGGCGAACTCGAATACGTCGACGCGGGCACGATCGCCCGCGCGATGCTCGACCGCCGCACGATGTAAGTCTGGCGCTGCCGGCCGGCGGCGCCGTTCCTCATGTCAGGGAGACACATGAGCACCAGCCAGGGCCCGCTCGCGGGCGTCAAAGTGCTCGAATTCGGGACGCTGATCGCGGGGCCGTTCGCGTCGCGCCTCTTTGCCGAATTCGGCGCGGAAGTGATCAAGATCGAAGATCCGAACGGCGGCGACCCGCTGCGCAAGTGGCGCAAGCTGCATCCGGAGCAGGGCGGCACGTCGCTGTGGTGGTCGGTGCAGGCGCGCAACAAGAAGTCCGTCACGCTGAACCTGAAATCCGATGCCGGCAAGGCGATCGCGCGGCAACTCGCGACCGAGGCCGACATCGTGATCGAGAACTTCCGCCCGGGCCTGCTCGAGAAGCTCGGCCTCGGCTACGACGTGCTGTCGGCCGACAACCCGGGTCTCGTGATGGTGCGCCTGTCCGGTTATGGGCAGACGGGCCCGTATCGCGATCGGCCGGGTTTCGGCGCGATCGCCGAATCGATGGGCGGCTTGCGTCACATCACGGGCTATCCGGATCTGCCGCCGCCGCGCATCGGCATTTCGATCGGCGACTCGATCGCCGCGCTGCACGGCGTGATCGGCGCGCTGATGGCGCTCCACCATCGCAAGGTCAACGGCGGCGCGGGACAGGTGGTCGACGTTGCGCTGTACGAAGCCGTGTTCAACATGATGGAAAGCGTCGTGCCCGAATACGGCGTGTACGGGATGGTGCGCGAGCGCACGGGGGCATCGCTGCCGGGCATCGTGCCGTCGAACACTTACGCGTGCCGCGACGGGAGCATCGTGATCGGCGGCAACAGCGACCCGATCTTCAAGCGGCTGATGAAGGCGATCGAGCGCGACGACCTCGCCGACGATCCCGCGCTCGCGCGCAACGACGGGCGCGTGCCGCGCACGCAGGAAATCGACGACGCGATCGCCGCATGGCTCGCACCGCGCACGATCGACGAGGCGCTCGTCGTGCTCAATGCGGCCGACGTGCCGGCCGGACGCATCTACAGCGCCGCCGACATGTTCACCGATCCGCAGTTCATCGCTCGGCAGATGATCCAGCGTTTCAAGCTGGCCGACGGCACCGACATTCCGCTGCCGAACATCACGCCGAAACTGTCCGACACGCCGGGCGAAACGCGCTGGCTCGGGCCCGAGCTCGGCGAGCATACGGACGAGGTGCTGCGCGGCCTCGGCTACGACGCGCAGGCGATTGCCGCGCTGCGAGAGGCCGGCGCAATTTGAACGCCGCGCGCCGCGCGTTTGGCGTCGGGCCTGCCCACTGAACGCCCCTGGACGGGGGCGCCCTTCGGCGTGAAAACCCGGCGCGACACGGCGTTTTCCTGAGCGAGCAGAACGCCGCCGCGCGATGCGGCGGCGCGCCGTGTCTGCCCATGCATGCCGGCTTGTCCGCCGCGGCCGGACTGTCGCTCTCGCGCCATCTTTCCTCGGTTACAATCGCCGGATGCGAATCCTACTCAGCAACGACGACGGCTATCTCGCCCCCGGTCTCGCCGCGCTCAGCGAAGCGCTGCAGCCGCTCGCCGAGCTCACGGTGATCGCGCCCGAGCAGAACTGCAGCGGCGCATCGAATTCCCTCACGCTGTCGCGCCCGCTGTCGGTGCAGTGCGCGGCGAATACGGGTTTCTTCTACGTGAACGGCACGCCGACCGATTCGGTGCACGTCGCGTTGACGGGCTTGGCCGACGCGAAGCCGGACCTCGTCGTTTCGGGCATCAACAACGGCCAGAACATGGGCGAAGACACGCTCTATTCAGGGACAGTTGCAGCCGCCACCGAAGGCATCATGTTCGGCGTGCCGGCCATCGCGTTCTCGCTGGTCGACAAGGGCTGGGCCCATCTGGCGGACGCCGCGCGCGTCGCCGCGGAAATCGTCGAGCACTATCTCGCGCATCCGCTGTCGGGGCAGCCGCTGCTGAACGTCAACATTCCGAACCTGCCGTACGACGAACTGAAAGGCTGGAAGGTCACGCGCCTCGGCAAGCGTCATCCGTCGCAGCCGGTGATTCGCCAGACCGACCCGCGTGGCGAGCCGATCTACTGGATCGGGGCCGCGGGCGCGGCGCTGGACGCGAGCGAGGGCACCGATTTCCACGCCGTGGCAAACGGTTTCGTTTCGATCACGCCGCTGCAGCTCGATCTCACGCATACGCAAATGCTGCCTGCAACGCGCGAATGGGCGCGCGCAGGCGGGCGGGCTTCATGAGCGGCGAGCGCGCGAAGCGGTTCCCGCTCGCGCTCGAAGATCTCAAGCGAGCGCCACGCAAATCGGACGGCCGGGTCGGCGAACGCCATGCGGCGGTCGCGCTGCCGAAGCCCGTCGACAAGCCCGCCGCCGTGCCGAAGCCGGTCGTGGTGAATGGGAATGGGGCCCGCGCGACGCTGCCCGGCGCGGCGACGGCGAAGCCGGCGAGTGCGCCGAAGCCGACCGTGCTGAAGCCCGCGATGCCGAAGCCGGCCGCGCCGAGCATCGCGCCGGCTGGCGCGTTTGCATTGACGTCGGAACGTGTACGCGAGCGCATGGTCGAACGCCTGCGCGCGAACGGCGTGACCGACGCGCGCGTGCTGGATGCGATGGCCGCGGTGCCGCGTCACATGTTCGTGGATCCCGGGCTCGCGACGCAGGCCTACGAGGATTCCGCGTTGCCGATCGGCCACCAGCAGACGATTTCCAAGCCGTCGGTCGTTGCGCGCATGATCGAGCTCGCAATGGCCGGCCGCACGCTCGAGCGCGTCCTCGAGATCGGCACGGGTTGCGGCTATCAGGCCGCCGTGCTGAGCCATGTGGCGCGCGACGTGTATTCGATTGAACGCATCAAGCCGCTGTACGAGCGCGCGAAGCTGAACCTGCGGCCGCTGCGCGTGCCGAACATCCGTCTGCATTACGGCGACGGGCGTGTCGGCCTGCCGTCCGCGGCCCCGTTCGACGCGATCGTGATCGCGGCGGCGGGGCTCGACGTGCCGCAGGCGCTGCTCGAGCAGCTCGCGATCGGCGGGCGGCTCGTCGCGCCGGTGGGCGCGCAAAGCGGGCAGCCCCAGGTGCTCACGCTGATCGAGCGCGTCGCGCACGCGCAATGGCGGGAGTCCCGGCTTGATCGCGTTTTCTTTGTCCCTTTAAAATCCGGAGTGATTTGAAACCGATGAGTATGTTGCGCGCGATGCAAAACAACCGATCCAGGGAACCGCTCACGTTCGCGCAGCGCGCGATCTGTGTTGCTGCGTTCTCCACGCTTCTGGCCGCCTGTGCGACGCGGCTCGACAACGCGCCTGTCGTCGACCGCTCCGGTACGCTCGGCACCACCGCTGCCGCACAGCCGGCGGTGCCGCTCGGCCCGCCGCCGCCGGGTTTCTACCGTGTGAAGCCGGGCGACACGCTGTACCGGATCGCACTCGAGAACGGGCAGAACTATCGCGACATCGCCGCGTGGAACAATCTCGCGAACCCGAACCAGATCGAAGTCGACCAGTTGCTGCGCGTCGCGCCGCCGGGTGGCGCGGCGGTCGCGGGTGCGCCGGTTGCCCCGCCGATCGGCGGCGCAGCCGTGGCGACCGCGCCGCTGAGCAGCGGGCCCGCGACGCCGGCCGCCGGCACGTCGTCTGCGATCACGCCGCCGCCTGCCGCCGCATCGAGCGACACGGCCGCCGCGCCGAGCGGCCCCGTCACGTTCTCGTGGCCCGCGCGCGGCCCGGTGTTGAACGGTTTCGACGACGCGAAGAACAAGGGCATCAATATCGGCGGCACGGCCGGCGAGTCCGTGAAGGCAGCGGCCGACGGCCGCGTCGTCTATTCCGGCAACGGCCTGCGTGGCTACGGCAACCTCATTATCATCAAACACGATGCAACTTACCTCACGGCGTATGCACATAATCGCGCTTTGATGGTAAAAGAGGGGGACGCGGTGACGAAGGGGCAGAAGATCGCCGAGATGGGTAACAGCGATGCCGACCGCGTGATGCTGCATTTCGAGGTTCGCCGGCAGGGTAAGCCTGTCGATCCGCTGAAGTATTTGCCGCCTCAATAACCGAGACGACCATGCCGAAATCGAAGCGCCACGAGCCGCAAGCCGAGTCTGAGAAGATCAGTCGTGCCACGCAAGCATCGGTGGGCCGAGCTGGCGCTTCGACGGACGACGAAGACGACGTCGCGGAAAACGAACGTGACGTCGAGGCGCGCGACGCCGATGCGGACGGTGGCGACGAGCGCGAGGAGCGCGCGGAGGCGGCGCCCGACGTCGACGATTTCCGCGCATTGCTCCAGGCCGAGCTCACGGCCGACACGATCCAGCATTACCTGAACCGCATCAGCGTGAAGCCGCTCCTGACCGTCGAGGAGGAGCAGCGCTATTCGCGTCTCGCGAAGGCCGGCGAATTCGAGGCGCGGCAGGTGATGATCGAGCGCAACCTGCGGCTCGTCGTCAGCATCGCGAAGGGCTATCTGAACCGTGGCGTGCCGCTGCTCGACCTGATCGAGGAAGGCAACCTCGGCTTGATGCATGCGATCGAGAAATTCGACCCGACGCGCGGCTTTCGCTTCTCCACCTATGCGACGTGGTGGATCCGGCAGAGCATCGAGCGGGCGATCATGAACCAGGCGCGGACCGTGAGGCTGCCCGTGCACGTGATCCGCGAACTGAACCAGGTGCTGCGCGCGAAGCGCCACCTCGAAAAGAATTCGATGTCGACGGGCGAGGCGGCCGAACGCCGCGAAGCCAGCATCGACGACATCGCCTACCTCACCGGCAAGACCGCCGAGGAAGTCACCGACATCCTCGCGCTCAACGAGCACACCGCATCGCTCGATGCGCCGCTCGATCTCGATCCCGCGAGCAGCCTGCTCGACCTGCTGCCCGACGATCAGAGCCAGTCGCCCGACGCCGAAGTGCAGCACCGCGAGCTCGAGACGCTCACGCGCGCGTGGCTGTCGCGGCTGTCCGACAAGCATCGGCACGTGATCGAGCGCCGCTTCGGCCTGAATCACATCGAGCCGGCCACGCTCGAGGAGCTGGCCGACGAGATGGGGCTCACGCGCGAGCGCGTGCGGCAGATCCAGCAGGAAGCGCTGGTGCGCCTCAAGCGGTTCTTCGCCTCCAATGGCGTGCGCAAGGACGCCGTTCTGTAACTGATGACTCCGATTCTCGTTTTTGACATCGAGACCATTCCCGATGTCGACGGCATTCGCCGTCTGGAAAGCCTGCCCGCGACGCTCGACGATGCCGCGGTGGCCGAACATGCATTCGCCGCACGCCGCGAGAAGACCGGCAGCGATTTCCTGCCGCACTACCTGCAGCGGATCGCGGCGATCTCCTGCGTGTTCCGCGACAACAACGGCTTTCGCGTGCGCTCGCTCGGCACGCCTCAGGACAACGAGGCGGCGCTGGTCCAGTCGTTCTACCGCGTGATCGAGAAATACACGCCGCAACTCGTGTCGTGGAACGGCGGCGGCTTCGATCTGCCGGTGCTCCATTACCGTGCGCTCGTGCACGGGATTCCCGCGACCCGCTACTGGGATCTCGGCGAGGACGACCGCGAATTCAAGTGGAACAACTACATCTCGCGCTATCACTCGCGCCATACCGATCTGATGGACGTGCTCGCGATGTATCAGGCGCGCGCCAATGCGCCGCTCGATGCGCTCGCGAAACTGTGCGGCTTCCCGGGCAAGCTCGGGATGGACGGCAGCCAGGTGTGGACGGCGTTCCAGGACGGACGGATCGAAGAGATCCGCAACTACTGCGAGACCGACGTCGTCAATACGTATCTGCTGTATTGCCGCTTCCAGCTGATGCGCGGCGGCCTGACCGCGAGCGAGTACGCGGACGAGATCCTGCTCGTGAAGAATTCGCTCGCGCAGGAGCCCGCGTCGCACTGGGCCGAATACCTGGCCGGTTTCGACGCGTGAGCTTGGCCGCCCGCGTTGCGGCCGCACTCAATCGAGTTCGAGTATGACGGGCTGGTGATCCGACGCGCGCACGTCGCCGTCGATCTCGCAGTGCGTGACGCGCGGCAGCAGCGTATCGGTCACGAACACGAAATCGCATGCGAGCGGGCCGTCCGACCATTGCGCGGTGTCGTAGACGCCGGCGGTCGGCGGCGGCGTGCGGCCCGGGTGCCGGGCGACCCATGCATCGACGAACGTCGGCGCATCGGCGATCGGCTCCAGCAGGCGCCGGTACGCATCACTGCCGAACGCACTGTTGAAGTCGCCGCAGATGATCGCATCGCGCGGCTGGGTGGTCGGGGTGAACGGCCCGGTCGCATTCTCGGCCGGAGCGGGATGGTCGGCGTGCGCGCAGGCCTCGCGGTGCCGGGCGCGCAGCGCATCGACTTGCGCGAGTCGCTGGCGCGCTGAATAGAACTCGAGGTGTGTCGCGACGATGCGCACCGGGCCCTTCGACGTGGCCAGCTCCACCTCGACCGCGACGCGCGGCATCGACGGTGCAGCGGCGTCCGCCGGCCACGGCAGCAGCTGGCGCAGCACGCGCGCGACCGGCAGCCGGGTCGCGATCGCGTTGCCGAATTGCCGGCGCGGTGCGCCCGGATCGAGCGCCGGCAGGTCGGCCCCGATCGCATCGACGATCGCATAGCCGGGCAGCAAGGCGGCCAGTTCGGCGAACTGGTCGGGGCCCGGCTGGCCGGGCAGCGCGCCGAAACCGCGCGTGACTTCCTGCATGCACAGCACGTCGAAGTCGCCGAGCAGGCGGGCGGCGGCGATCGTGCGCGCGAGGTCGACGACGCCGTCCGCATCCCGACCCCATTGAATGTTCCAGTCGATCAGTCGCATGGTCTAGTCTCCTGAGATTCTTGCCTGCGAGCAGAACCCGTGCCGCCCGGTCGGCCGTGCGCGGTGCGGTGCGTCCATGCCGGTGGCGCGGTGGCCGAGCGCCTGTCTGCGAACCATTCTCGCGCCGCGTGGCGCGCCATGCGCATCGGCAGCGGCGCTTGCGCGACGAAAGCGGGCGAGGCGGGCTGTCGTCGTCTACAATCTCGCCTTCTTCAACGTTTTGTCAGGAAAAGCTGGTGTCCGAAGCCGTCCCCACTTCTGCGCGCAAATCGAAAAATGCGCCCGTCGCGCCCGGGCCCGCCCCGGTTCTCGAGATCGAATCGCTCGACATGGAAGCGCGCGGTGTCGGCCGCACGGCGACCGAGGACGGCACGCCGGGCAAGGTCATCTTCGTCGAAGGCGCGCTGCCCGGCGAGCGCGTGACTTATTCGAGCTACCGCCGCAAGCCGAGCTACGAGCAGGCGACCGTTGTCGACATTCTGCGCCCGAGCGTGCTGCGCACGCAGCCGAAATGCACGTTCTTCGGCACCTGCGGCGGCTGCTCGATGCAGCATCTCGACATGCGCGCGCAGGTCGCGATCAAGCAGCGCGTGCTCGAGGACAACCTGTGGCACCTGTCGAAGCTGCGCGCCGAGACGATGTTCGCGCCGATCCACGGCCCGTCGTGGGGCTATCGCTACCGTGCGCGCCTGACCGTGCGCAACGTCGCGAAGAAGGGCGGCGTGCTGGTCGGCTTCCATGAGAAGAAGAGCAGCTACGTGGCCGACATGACGAGCTGCGAGGTGTTGCCGCCGCACGTGTCGGCGATGCTCGTGCCGCTGCGCCGGCTCGTCGAAGGGCTGTCGATCCGCGACCGGATGCCGCAGATCGAGCTTGCGGTCGGCTCGGAAGTCACGGCGCTCGTGCTGCGCGTGCTGGAGCCGATCAATGCGGACGACGAAGCGCTGCTGCGCGCGTTCGCGGACGAGCACAAGGTGCAGTTCTGGCTGCAGCCGAAGGGCCCGGATACGGTGACGCCGTTCTATCCGCTCGACGTATCGCTCGACTACACGCTGCCGGAGTTCGGCATTCGCATGCCGTTCAAGCCGACCGACTTCACGCAGGTCAATCATCAGATCAACCGTGTGCTGGTGGGGCGTGCGCTGCGCCTGCTCGCGCCGTCGCGCGACGATCGCGTGCTCGACCTGTTCTGCGGGATCGGCAACTTCACGCTGCCGCTCGCGCGCCTGTCGCGCGAGGTGATGGGCATCGAAGGCAGCGAAACGCTGACCACGCGCGCGCTCGCGAATGCGCGCGAGAACGGCGTGGACGGGCATACGACGTTCGCGTGCCGGAACCTGTTCGAAGTGACGGGCGACGACATCCGCGCGCTCGGCGCATTCGACAAGTTCCTGATCGATCCGCCGCGCGAAGGTGCGCTTGCCGTGTCGAAGGCGCTGGCCGAAATCGCGCAGAGCGGCGCAGGCCCGCTGCCCAAGCGCATCGTCTACGTGTCGTGCAATCCGTCGACGCTTGCGCGCGACGCGGGTTTGCTCGTGCACGAGGCCGGCTACCGGCTGAAGGGTGCCGGGGTCGTGAACATGTTCCCGAATACGTCGCACGTCGAATCGATCGCGCTGTTCGAGCGCGACTGAGCGGCGTGGACGGCGGACGTAAAAAAACCGGCCCGCGGGCCGGTTTTTCCTGGTGCGCAGCGAGCGTCAGTTGCGGTTGCCGCCGAAGATGCCGAGCAGTGCGAGCAGGTTCGTGAACACGTTGTACAGGTCGAGGTAGATCGCGAGCGTGGCCGAGATGTAGTTCGTCTCGCCGCCGTTCACGACGCGCTGCACGTCGAACAGCATGTACGCCGAGAAGATCGCGATCGCGAGCACCGACACCGTGAGCATCAGCGCGGGCAGGTGCAGGAACATGTTCGCGACCGACGCGAGCAGGATCACGATCACGCCCATGAACAGCCACTTGCCGAGGCCGGAGAAATCGCGCTTGCTGACCGTGGCGATCGTCGCCATCGCGGCGAAGATGATGCCGGTGCCGCCGAACGCGAGCATGATCAGCGACGGGCCGTTCGAGAAGCCGAGGATGAAGCTCAGCAGCCGCGACAGCATCAGGCCCATGAAGAACGTGAAGCCGAGCAGCACGAAAACACCGGCTGCACTGTTTTTCGTCCGCTCGATCGCGAACATGAAGCCGAACGCGATCGCGAAGAACGCGAGCAGGCTCATCATCGGGCTCGTGGCCGCGAACAGCGAGAAGCCCGTCGCGACGCCGACCCATGCTCCCAGCACCGTCGGAACCATCGACAGCGCGAGCAGCCAGTACGTGTTCCGCAGCACGCGGTTACGAACCTCCGCGGTGCTGACGGAGCCGCCGCGGCCGAAATTGTACGGATAGTCGTTCATGGTTTCTCCTAACATTGAACGCGTGGGCGTCCGGGGCCGGCTCGGCGCGAGCGGTGTGCGGCGCAGCAAACCGGAGCAGCTATGGCTAAGATACGTTCCGCGCCGCTTGGTTTCAATGGCCGGGCAGCGCAAAAACATATGGATTCGGAACCTTTCACTCGTGTAAGGGTTCAATCGCAATGATACACGGGATCGTGCTACAATAGCGGATTCATTTGAACCTGTAACTTCTTAATTTCTTGGAGTTTTTATGGCAATCGAGCGCACCCTGTCGATCATCAAGCCGGATGCGGTGGCAAAGAACGTGATCGGCCAGATCTACAGCCGTTTCGAAGGCGCCGGCCTGAAGATCGTCGCATCGCGCATGGCGCACCTGTCGCGTGCAGACGCCGAGAAGTTCTACGCAGTGCACGCAGCACGTCCGTTCTTCAAGGACCTCGTCGATTTCATGATCTCGGGCCCGGTGATGATCCAGGTTCTGGAAGGTGAAGGCGCGATCCTGAAGAACCGCGACCTGATGGGCGCGACGGATCCGAAGAAGGCGGAAAAGGGCACGATCCGCGCCGACTTCGCCGACAGCATCGACGCGAACGCCGTGCACGGCTCGGACGCTGCGGAAACGGCAGCGGTCGAAATCGCATTCTTCTTCCCGGAAATGAACGTCTACTCGCGCTAAGCTCCGGCTGGCAACAAGTAGGCTGGATTCAGCGCACGCGGCAAGGCAGCACATCATGACGAGCGAAACTTCCGTCAATCTTCTCGACTTCGATGCCGAGGGTCTTGTCGCGTACTGCGGCAGTCTCGGCGAGAAGCCGTTCCGCGCCAAGCAGTTGCAGCGCTGGATCCACCAGTACAACGCCGGCGATTTCGACGGCATGACCGATCTCGCGAAGTCCCTGAGAGAAAAGCTCAAGGGCCGCGCGTCGATCGTGATGCCCGATATCGTCAGCGACCACGTTTCCACCGACGGCACGCGCAAGTGGCTGATCGACGTCGGAAACGGCAATGCGGTCGAAACCGTGTTCATCCCGGAAGAGACGCGCGGCACGCTGTGCGTGTCGTCGCAGGCCGGGTGTGCGGTCAACTGCCGCTTCTGCTCGACGGGCAAGCAGGGCTTCTCCCGCAACCTGTCGACAGCCGAAATCATCGGCCAGCTCCGGATGGCCGAATTTGCACTGCGTGCGTCGCTCGGTCGCGCGCCCGGTCCGAACGGCAAGGCCGAACGGGTCGTCACCAACGTGGTGATGATGGGCATGGGCGAGCCGCTGCTGAACTACAACGCGGTCGTGCCCGCGATGCGGCTGATGCTCGACGACAACGCGTACGGCCTGTCGCGCCGCCGCGTCACGCTGTCGACGTCCGGCGTGGTGCCGATGATGGACCGCCTCGGCGCCGAATTGCCGGTCGCGCTCGCCGTGTCGCTGCACGCGCCGAACGATGCGCTGCGCGACGAACTGGTGCCGCTCAACAAGAAGCATCCGCTGCGCGAGCTGATGGCCGCGTGTCAGCGCTATCTGAAAGTCGCGCCGCGCGACTTCATTACTTTCGAATACTGCATGCTCGACGGCGTCAACGACACCGAAGCGCATGCGCGCGAACTGCTGGCCGTCACGCGTGACGTGCCCTGCAAGTTCAACCTGATCCCGTTCAACCCGTTCCCGGAATCGGGCCTCATCCGCTCGAAGCCGGAGCAGATCAAGCGCTTTGCGCAGGTTCTCATCGACGCGGGTGTCGTCACGACCGTGCGCAAGACGCGCGGCGACGACATCGACGCCGCGTGCGGCCAGCTGGCCGGCGCCGTGAAGGATCGTACGCGTCTGGCGGAGCGAACGGGCGCGGCAGCAAAAATCATCGAAGTTCGGGCGGTGTGACGGGGCGCCTCGCTGGCGCGCCTGGCCGGGGATGCCCGAATCTTTTGGCGGTACAACACGCGAATAGCGATCGGTCGCGGCGCCTCGGCGCCGCGCATGGCATGACAAGGTGCGGATGCCGGCTGGCAAGAGCCGGCGGCGTCCGCCAGTGAAGAAGAATCGACGCGAGGACAAGGATGAGTGAGCCGCAGCCGTCAAACGGCGCAGAGACGAATGCCGCGCAGCCGGCACCGGCGGGACTGGAAACGCTGGCGGCAGTCGGCGGTCGGCTGGCGCAGCTTCGGGAGGCGAAGGGCTGGACGGTCGACGACGTGTCGGCACGGCTCAAGGTCGCCCCGCAGAAGCTGCGTGCGCTCGAGGCCGGCGACATCAGTCATTTGCCCGGCGTGACGTTCGCGATTGGCGTCGTGCGCAGCTACGCGAAGATGCTCGGCGTCGATCCGGAGCCGTTCGCGCAGGCGCTGCGCCGCGAGCGCGGCGCGCCGGAAGTCGACCTGTCGATGCCTGCGTCGTCGGGCACGGATCTGCCGCGCGGCCGCGTGTCGATTCCGCTTGGCGGCTCGTCGCACCACCACCCGTGGTTGTGGGGCACGGCGATCGTCGTCGTCGCGGTGGTCGCGGTACTGATGTGGCACACTGGCGGCGATTCGTCGAGCTGGCTCGCGCGCTTCAAGGGCGGCGATGCCGGGCATGCGCCGGCCGCCAGCGCCGCTGCGGGCTCGTCTGTCGACGCGGCGGCGAGCGCTGCGTCGGCGGCGGCCGGCAATGAGGCTCCGGCCGTGGCGGCAGCGTCCGGCGCAGCGCCGCAAGCGGTGGCGTCGGCGGCACCGGCGCCGGCAGCACCCGCGCCGACGGCTGCATCCGCGTCGCAATCGGCACAACCGGCACAACCGGCACAACCGGCACAACCGGCACAACCCGTCGTCGCGACGGCCGCCGTGGCAAGCGCTGCCGCGCCGGCTCAGCCCGCGAGCGTCGTGGTGGCGGCAGGTCAGTCGATGGTCGAACTGAAGGTCAAACAGGAAAGCTGGTTCAGCGTGCGCGACAAGAGCGGCAAGGAGCTGTTCTCGGGGCTGGTGCGGGCCGGCGAAGCGAAGCAGGTCGCCGGCGACGGGCCGTTCAAGGTCACGATCGGCAACAAGGCGGGCCTCGATTCGGTCGCGTTCGACGGAAAACCCGTCGATCCGGCAAAATATTCGGCAGCGCGGGGGAACGTGGCGCGGTTCACGTTGCCCTGACGTCAAGCGCCGTGACGAAGGCCTGTCGCCGACAGGCCGCGACGGCACGGCGCTTTTTCAATTCATGCGCCGCATCGCGGCGCATTCCGCGTAAATGGATCTATCGATGCAATCCGAAGCTCAATCCCCACGCAGCAGTCAGATTTGTTCAACCGAGCCGGTGTTCGGCGGGCATCAGCCACGCCGCGTATCGCATGCGGTGGATGTCCGCTGGGGCGGGCAGCTCGTGACGATCGGCGGCGATGCGCCGGTGCGTGTGCAGTCGATGACGAACACCGACACGGCCGACGCGATCGGCACGGCGATCCAGATCAAGGAACTCGCGAATGCGGGCTCCGAACTGGTGCGTATCACCGTCAACACGCCGGAAGCCGCGGCCGCCGTGCCGGCGATCCGTGAGCAGCTCGACCGGATGGGCGTGACCGTCCCGCTCGTCGGCGATTTCCACTACAACGGCCATCTGCTGCTGCGCGACTATCCGGGCTGCGCGGAGTCGCTGTCGAAGTACCGGATCAACCCCGGCAACGTCGGTCAGGGCGCGAAGCGCGACACGCAGTTCGCGCAGATGATCGAGGCGGCGGCCAAGTACGACAAGCCGGTGCGGATCGGCGTGAACTGGGGCAGTCTCGACCAGGACCTGCTCGCACGCATGATGGACGAGAACGGCGCGCGTGCGCAGCCGTGGGGCGCGCAGAGCGTGATGTACGAGGCGCTGATCCAGTCGGCGATCGGCTCGGCCGAGCGCGCGGTCGAGCTCGGCCTGGGCCGCGATCGCATCGTGCTGTCGTGCAAGGTCAGCGGCGTGCAGGACCTGATCGCGGTGTACCGCGAGCTCGGCCGCCGCTGCGGCTTCGCGCTGCACCTCGGGCTGACCGAGGCCGGCATGGGCTCGAAGGGGATCGTCGCGTCGACGGCCGCGCTCGGCGTGCTGCTGCAGGAAGGGATCGGCGACACGATCCGCATCTCGCTGACGCCCGAACCGGGCGCGTCGCGCACGGGCGAGGTGATCGTCGGCCAGGAAATCCTGCAGACGATGGGCCTGCGCTCGTTCGCACCGATGGTGATCGCGTGCCCGGGCTGCGGCCGCACGACGAGCACGCTGTTCCAGGAACTCGCGATGCAGATCCAGACGTATCTGCGCGAGCAGATGCCGGCGTGGCGCAAGGAATATCCGGGCGTCGAGAAGATGAACGTGGCCGTGATGGGCTGCATCGTCAACGGCCCGGGCGAGTCGAAGCACGCGAACATCGGCATCAGCCTGCCGGGTTCGGGCGAGAACCCGGCCGCGCCCGTCTTCATCGACGGCGAGAAGGTCAAGACGCTGCGCGGCGAGCGGATCGCCGAGGAATTCCAGCAGATCGTCAGCGACTACGTCGCACGCAATTACGGCCGCACCGAGGCCCTGAACTAATTCGTCCACATACACGAACGATGACTGAACAGAAACGCAAGATCGAGAAGCTCACCGGCGTCAAGGGCATGAACGACATCCTTCCGCAGGATGCCGGTCTGTGGGAATTCTTCGAAGCTACCGTGAAATCGCTGCTGCGCGCATACGGCTATCAGAACATCCGCACGCCGATCGTCGAACATACGCAGCTCTTCACGCGCGGCATCGGCGAAGTCACCGACATCGTCGAGAAGGAGATGTACAGCTTCACCGACGCGCTGAACGGCGAGAACCTGACGATGCGCCCGGAAAACACCGCGGCCGTCGTGCGTGCGTCGATCGAGCACAACATGCTGTACGACGGCCCGAAGCGCCTGTGGTACATCGGACCGATGTTCCGTCACGAGCGTCCGCAGCGCGGCCGCTACCGCCAGTTCCACCAGGTCGGCGTCGAGGCACTCGGCTTCGCGGGCCCGGACGCGGACGCGGAAATCATCATGATGTGCCAGCGCCTGTGGGACGACCTCGGGCTGACCGGCATCAAGCTCGAGATCAACTCGCTCGGCCTCGCCGAAGAGCGCGCCGCGCACCGTGTCGAGCTGATCAAGTACCTCGAGCAGTTCGCGGACGTGCTCGACGAGGACGCGAAGCGCCGTCTGTATACGAACCCGCTGCGCGTGCTCGACACGAAGAACCCCGCGCTGCAGGAAATCGCGCAGAACGCGCCGAAGCTGATCGACTTCCTCGGCGACGAGTCGCGCGCGCACTTCGAAGGGCTGCAGCGCCTGCTGCTCGCGAACAACATCCCGTTCAAGATCAACCCGCGTCTCGTGCGCGGTCTCGATTACTACAATCTGACCGTGTTCGAGTGGGTGACCGACAAGCTCGGCGCGCAGGGCACGGTCGCGGCCGGCGGCCGCTACGATCCGCTGATCGAGCAGCTGGGCGGCAAGCCGACGGCCGCATGCGGCTGGGCGATGGGCATCGAGCGCATTCTCGAGCTGCTGAAGGAAGAGGATCTCGCGCCCGAGCAGGAAGGCGTCGACGTATACGTCGTGCACCAGGGCGAGGCCGCACGCGAACAGGCGTTCATCGCGGCCGAGCGTCTGCGCGACACGGGCCTCGACGTGATTTTCCACTGCAGCGCCGACGGCGCGCCGGCCAGCTTCAAGTCGCAGATGAAGCGGGCCGATGCGAGCGGCGCCGCGTTCGCGGTGATCTTCGGCGAAGAAGAGATCGCGAACGGCACGGTGGGCGTGAAAGCGCTGCGCGGTGCGGGCCAGGAAGGGGAAAAGAGCGTTCAGCAGACCGTACCGGTCGAAAGCTTGACCGAATTCCTAATCAATGCGATGGTTGCATCCGCCGAAGACGGCGACGACTGATCGCGCTGGCATTCGCTGACAAGAAAAGCCTGAACAGGAAGGAATCGCTCGCCGATGAGTTATCACGACGAACAAGAATCGATTGAAAGTGTGAAAGCGTGGTGGGCCCGCTGGGGCAACCTCACCACGTGGATCGTGCTCGCGGCGCTGGTCGTCGCGGCCGGTTTCAACGGCTGGAACTACTGGCAGCGCCGTCAGGCCGCCGAGGCGTCCGGGCTGTACGAGCAGGTCCAGAAGGCTGCCGCCGCGAACGACAAGGCGACGATGGCCCGCGCGGCTGCCGACATGGAAGACAAGTACGGCAGCACGCCGTACGCGCAGATGACGGCGCTCTCTGCCGCGAAGACGCTCTATGCGGCCGGCGACGCCGCAGGCGCGAAGGCGCAGCTGCAATGGGCCGCCGATCACGCGAAGGACGACGAGTACAAGCAGATCGCGAAGCTGCGTCTTGCGTCGCTGCTGCTCGACGAGAAGGCGTACGACGCAGGCCTCGCGCTGCTCTCCGGCACCCCGGTCGATGCGTTCAAGGGCCTTGTGGCGGATCGCCGCGGCGACCTGCTTGCCGCGCAAGGCAAGACCGACGATGCGCGCAGCGCTTACAAGCTCGCGCTCGACGGCCTGTCGAAGGACGATCAGTCCGCGCGCCAGCTCGTGCAGTTCAAGCTCGACGCGCTCGGCGGCTGATCCCGGCCCCCTCAACCTCTTAACTCTGCTTCGCTAACCGATGAATTTGCTGAAACGTTACGCTGTGCCCGTAGCCTGCGCGGCGGCTGTCCTGGCATTGGCGGCCTGCTCGTCGTCGAAGGACGCGCGCCGCGTGCCGACGCCACTCACCGAGTTCAAGCCCGTCATGGACGTGCAACAGGTCTGGAAGGCGAGCGTCGGCAAGGGCGGCCGCTACCTGTTCTCGCCGGTGGCCGTGGGCGACGCCGTCTACGCGGCGGGCGAAAACGGTTCGGTCGAGAAGATCGACGCGAAGACGGGCCAGACGCTGTGGCGCACCAAGGTCGATTCCGACCTGTCGGCCGGTGTCGGCAGCGACGGCAACCTGACTGCGGTCGGCGCGCTGAAGGGCGGCGTGTTCGTGCTCGGTCCCGACGGCAAGCAGCTGTGGAAGACCGCCGTGCAGGGCGAGATCTTCTCGCCGCCGCTCGTGGGCAACGGCCTCGTGATCGTTCGCACGATCGACGGCCAGGTGATCGCGTTCGATGCGCAGACGGGCGAGCAGAAGTGGAACTACCGCAACCGTGCGGTGCCGCTGAACCTGCGCGTGTCGGCCGGCATGACGTTCGCGGGCGACGCGGCCGTGCTGGCGGGCTTCCCCGGCGGCGGTCTCGTCGCGATCAACCTGCAGACGGGCGACCCGTACTGGCAAACGCCCGTGTCGTTCCCGAAGGGCGTGACCGAAGTCGAGCGGATCAACGACGTCAGCGGTCCGCCGACGCTCGTGGGCGCCGAAGCCTGCGCGGTCACGTTCCAGGGTCAGCTCGGCTGCTTCGATGCGAACTCGGGCCGCCCGCTGTGGGAAAAGCCGTTCTCGAGCCGCAGCGGTCTGGCGCAGGACGATTCGGTGGTCGCCGGCGGCGACGACTGGTCGATCGTGACGGCGTACGATGCCGGCTCCGGCAACCCGCTCTGGCGCAACGACAAACTGAAGAGCCGCGACGTCGGCGTGCCGTACCTGCTCGGTCATGCAGTCGTGATGGGCGACTACCAGGGCTTCGTGCACTTCCTGTCGCGCGAGGACGGCAGCTTCATCGCGCGGATGAAGACTGACGGCAGCGCGATTACGGCGGCGCCGGTCCTCGCGGGCAACACGCTCGTCGTGCAGACGAAGGACGGCGGCCTGTACGGGTTCCGTCCGCGCTGACGCGCGCGAAACATGCGCGGCCGCGGCGCGGCGGGCTTGTCCCGCGCACCGCGGGCCGTGCGACATGAAGGCGGCCGGTGTCCCCGGCCGCTCGGTATTTGAAAGGCAGTTCGAAACGAAAGACGACGGCGTGCAACGCGCGCCCGGCGCGCGCATCCGACGCGGCGCGAATTCGTGATATTTTCATTCAGCGCAGCCGCCCGCAGCAGCGGGCCTCCCGCTGCTGCGCATCACCGTAGAAAACACAGATGAAACCGGTCATTGCCCTCGTTGGGCGCCCCAATGTGGGGAAATCCACGCTGTTCAATCGGCTCACGCGCTCGCGCGATGCGCTGGTCGCCGACTTGCCGGGCCTCACGCGCGATCGCCATTACGGCGAAGGGCGCGTCGGCGCGCGGCCGTACCTGGTCGTCGACACCGGCGGCTTCGAACCCGTCGCGAAGGACGGCATCCTGCACGAAATGGCGCGCCAGACGCGCCAGGCGGTCGAGGAAGCCGACGTCGTCGTGTTCATCGTCGACGGCCGCAACGGCCTCGCGCCGCAGGACAAGTCGATCGCCGACTACCTGCGCGAGACCGGCCGGCCGATCTTCCTCGTCGTCAACAAGGCCGAGGGGATGAAGTACACGGCGGTCGCGACGGACTTCTACGAGCTCGGGCTCGGCGACCCGCGCGCGATCTCGGCCGCGCACGGCGACGGCGTGACCGACATGATCAACGAGGCGCTGGAAGTCGCGTACGCGGGCCAGCCGGAGGAAGCGGACGAGGACGATCCGTCGCGCGGCATCAAGATCGCGATCGTCGGCCGCCCGAACGTCGGCAAGTCGACGCTCGTGAACGCGCTGATCGGCGAGGATCGCGTGATCGCGTTCGACATGCCGGGCACGACGCGCGATTCGATCTACGTCGACTTCGAACGTAACGGCAAGAAGTACACGCTGATCGACACCGCGGGCCTGCGGCGCCGCGGCAAGGTGTTCGAGGCGATCGAGAAGTTCTCGGTCGTGAAGACGCTGCAGTCGATCTCCGACGCGAACGTCGTCATTCTTCTGCTGGATGCGCAGCAGGACATTTCCGACCAGGACGCGCACATCGCCGGCTTCGTCGTCGAGCAGGGTCGTGCGCTCGTGATCGGCGTCAACAAGTGGGACGGTCTCGACGATCACGCGCGCGATCGCGCGAAAGCGGATTTGACCCGCAAGCTGAAATTCCTCGACTTCGCGAAGTCGCACTACATTTCGGCCGCGAAGAAGACGGGCATCGGCGCGCTGATGCGCTCGGTCGACGACGCCTACGCGGCGGCGATGGCGAAGCTGCCGACGCCGAAGCTCACGCGCGCGCTGATCGAGGCCGTCGAATTCCAGCAGCCGCGCCGTCGCGGCCCGGTGCGTCCGAAGCTGCGCTACGCGCACCAGGGCGGCCAGAATCCGCCGCTGATCGTCATCCACGGCAACGCGCTCGATGCCGTGACGGAAACGTACAAGCGTTACCTGGAAAACCGATTCCGCGAAACTTTCTCACTGACCGGGACTCCATTGCGCATAGAGTTCCGTTCGTCGAACAACCCGTACGCGGACAAGGGCTGAAGCACGCCCCGCAAGGCCTCGGCCGTATGGCCTAGCCCCGGGCGGGGCAGGCAAAATCAGCTATAGTGTAGCGATTGGCGCCGGATCTCTTTTTCTTCGTCGCCAATCCAGATCAACCTGCAAAAAAAGATGGAGTACGCCATGAGCAACAAAGGGCAATTGTTACAAGACCCGTTTTTGAACGCACTGCGCAAAGAGCACGTTCCCGTTTCGATCTATCTCGTCAACGGCATCAAGCTCCAAGGGAACATTGAATCGTTCGACCAGTACGTCGTGTTGCTCCGTAATACGGTGACCCAGATGGTCTACAAGCACGCCATCTCGACGGTCGTGCCGGCGCGCCCGGTGAATTTCCACCCGGACGCGGAAGCCTCGTCCTAACCTATCGCAGCGGCCGGCACCCGGTCGCCGCGAGCGACCGATGCCAGCCGCCTTATCTTGACACCCGAAAATTTGATCAACGCAGCACTCGTCGGCATCGATTTCGGCAAGACCGATTTCGAAGCCAGTCTCGAAGAACTCAGTCTTCTCGCCTCCAGTGCGGGGGCCCGTCCCGCCGTCACCCTCACGGGTCGTCGCGCCAGTCCCGATGCCAAGATGTTCATCGGCAGCGGCAAAGCCGAAGAACTGCGGCTTGCGTGCGACGCGCACAACGTCGAAATCGTCATCTTCAACCACGCACTTGCGCCGGCCCAGCAACGCAATCTGGAGCAGGCGCTTAACCGGCGTGTGGTCGATCGCACGAGCCTCATCCTCGATATCTTCGCGCAGCGCGCCCGCAGCCACGAAGGCAAGCTGCAGGTCGAGCTCGCGCAGCTGCAGTACCTGTCGACCCGGCTGATCCGCGCGTGGACCCACCTGGAACGGCAAAAGGGCGGTATCGGCTTGCGCGGCCCCGGTGAAACGCAGCTCGAAACCGACCGCCGGCTGATCGGCGAACGCATCAAGATGCTGAAGTCGCGGCTCGATCGGCTGCGCCGGCAGCACAGCACGCAGCGTCGCCAGCGCGCACGCAGCGGCACGATATCGGTGTCGCTCGTCGGCTATACCAACGCGGGCAAGTCGACGCTGTTCAATGCGCTGACGAAAGCACAGGCCTACGCGGCCGACCAGCTGTTCGCGACGCTCGATACGACGTCGCGGCGCGTGTACCTGGGCGACGAAGTCGGCCAGATCGTCGTGTCCGACACGGTCGGGTTCATCCGCGAGTTGCCTCACCAGCTGGTTGCCGCATTCCGCGCGACCCTCGAGGAAACGATCCATGCGGATCTGCTGCTGCACGTGGTCGATGCATCGAGCGCGGTGCGGCTCGAACAGATCGAGCAGGTCAACGGCGTGCTGCACGAGATTGGCGCGGACACGATCCGGCAGGTGCTGGTGTTCAACAAGATCGACGCCGTGCCCGAGCTGGCGGCCCGCGGCGACGCGGTCGAGCGGGACGAATATGGTAATATTTCGCGCGTCTTTTTGAGCGCGCGCACCGGCCAGGGTCTTGATACGTTGCGTGCCGCCATCGCCGAAATCGCCTCCGGGGAGCAGCTTTCCGGCGCGACGTTATCCGACGACGCGCTCGACGGCGCACCCGCTGAACCACACGAAGACCGCACGATTTCCGAACACGGGCGCTAACCGGCCCCGGCCGGTTAGCCGGCGTCCAATCTGGTGAACAAACTCTGGTGAACGAATACAACGAGCGGAGTACCTTGCGGCGGATGCGCGCCTTGCTGTCGATCAACGATCCCCGGTGGGGACGTAGCGAAGGCAAGGGCAACGACGGATCCCGTCCGCGTACGAACGAATCGAAGCGTCCGCCCGGCGGCGACGGTGACGGTCCGCCCGATCTCGACGAGATGTGGCGCAACTTCAACCGGCGTCTGAGCGGCCTGTTCGGCGGCAAGGGCGGCAACGGTTTCCGGCCCGACAACGGCCGGGCCGCGCGCGTCGGCGTCGGCATCGTGATCGGCGTGCTGGTTGCGGTCTATGCGGGCAGCGGGCTGTTCGTCGTACAGGAAGGCCAGACGGGTGTCGTGCTGCAACTCGGCAAGCTGTCGGGCACGGTGGGTCAGGGCGTGCACTGGCGCGCGCCGTATCCGTTCGCGTCGCACGAGATCGTCGATACGTCGCAGGTCCGTTCGATCGAGATCGGCCGCAACAACGTCGTGCGTCTCGCGAACGTGAAGGAAGCGGCCATGCTCACGCGCGATGCCGACATCGTCGACGTGCGCTTCATCGTCCAGTACCGGATTCGTTCCGCAACCGATTACCTGTTCCGCAACGTCGATCCCGAGCGCAGCGTGTCGCAGGCCGCGCAGGCCGCGGTGCGCGCGATCGTCGGCACGCGCAGTGCGGCCGACATGTTGAACCAGGACCGCGACGCGCTGCGCGAGCAGCTTTCGGCCGCAATCCAGCGCGATCTCGACCGCTACCAGACGGGGCTCGAAGTCACGGCCGTCACGATGCAAAGCGTCGCGGCGCCGGAGCAGACGCAGGGCGCGTACGCGGAAGTCGCGAAGGCGCGCGATGAGCGCGAAGCCGCGAAGCGTGCCGCTCAGGCTTACGCGAGCGACCTGCTGCCGAAGGCGCAGGGCGATGCCGCGAAACTCGTCGACGAAGCGAAGGCTTATGCCGATCGCGTGGTGACGGAGGCCGAGGGCGACGCCGACCGCTTCAAGCAGGTCTATGCACAGTATTCGAAGGCGCCCGCGGTGATTCGCGAGCGGATGTACCTCGAGACGATGCAGGAGATCTATTCGAAAACGACGAAGGTATTCGTCGGCAACAAGGGCGGCAACAGCGTCGTGTATCTGCCGCTCGACAAGATCGTCGAACAGGGGCGACAAAATGCCGCGGCGTCCGCCGGCGCATCCGCGCCCGATGCGGCCTCGGCGTCGGCACCGGCCGACGGCACGGCGAGTGCGCCGGCCAGCGCGGCTTCGGCCGCCGCCGCGCCGGCAGCGAGCAGCGACGTGCTGCGGTCGCGCGAAGCGTTCCGCAGCCGCTCGCGCGAAGACGATACGAAGTAACGGGGAGCGCAGAACATGAACCGAATCATTGCGCTCGTCGTCGCAATCGTGATCGTTGCCTTCGCGGCGTCGTCGACGGTGCTGACCGTCGATCCGCGCCATGCGGCCGTGCTGTCGGGCCGTGACGGCGCGCAGCCCGAACTCGCGGGCCCCGGCATCCACTTCAAGCTGCCGCCGCCGCTGCAGACGGCGACGCTGGTCGACACGCGCCTGCAGTCGCTCGAATCGTCGGATCCGCTGCAGCTCGCGACGCAGGACAAGCACGACCTGCTCGTCGCGTATGCGGTCAAGTATCGGATCAGCGATCCGCTGAAGTATTTCACGGCAACGGGCGGCGATCCGGCGGCCGCCGGCGAACGTCTGGCCGGTGCGCTGAAGAGTGCGCTCGGCGACGCGTTCGGCAAGCGCGCGCTCGACGACGCGCTCGGCGGCCAGCGCGACATCGCCGATGCGGCGCGCGATGCGGTGCGGGAGAAGGCGTCCGGCTTCGGCGTCGACGTGGTCGACGTGCAGCTCACGCGTGTCGACCTGCCGGCCGCGCAAACGGACGCCGTCTATCAGCGGATGATTGCCGCGCTGCGCGACCAGGCCGCCCAGGTGCGTGCCGAAGGCGCAGCCGACGTCGAACAGATCAAGGCCGATGCGGAACGCGAGCAGCAGGCCGTGCTCGCGAATGCGTACAAGTCCGCGCAGACGATCAAGGGCGAGGGCGATGCGAAGGCCGCGACGATCGCCGCCGATGCGTTCGGCCGCGACCCGCAGTTCTACCAGTTCTACGCGAGCCTGCAGGCTTACCGGAATACCTTCAAGCGCAACGACATCATCGTCGTCGATCCCGACAGCGAGTTCTTCCGTTTCATGCGCAGCCCGACGGGCAGTGCCGCACCGGCGGCACCCGCTCCCCGCAAACACTGACTTGGGGCGCCGCGACGAGCGGCGCCGTCGCTCGCATGGATCTGGCTGGTTCGTTGTTGCTCGCGGTAGCACTGATGCTGATCATCGAGGGGGCGTTCCCCTTCGTGTTTCCCGTCGCCTGGCGCGACACGTTTCGTAGAATAGCGGAGCGGCCGCCGCATCATATCCGGATCGGCGGGCTCATCGTGATGGCGCTCGGGCTCGTCCTGCTGCTGCTCGCCACCTGACCGGACGGCGCATCCGCCGTTCGTTCCGCCCGATTGCGATTTCCGATTCATTTTGCGGCGCGCGTGTCGCGCCCTGTTTCCCGTCGTAGGACCGTACCGATGTCGACCTGGTTACTTCCCGAGAATATCGCCGACGTACTGCCGTCGGAAGCGCGCAAGATCGAGGAGCTGCGCCGCAGGCTGCTCGACCGCTTCCGTTCGTACGGCTACGAAATGGTGATGCCGCCGCTGCTCGAATATCTCGAGTCGCTGCTGACGAGCGGCGGCGCCGACCTGCGCCTGCGCACCTTCAAGCTGGTCGACCAGCTGTCGGGCCGCACGCTCGGCCTGCGCGCGGACATCACGCCGCAGGTCGCGCGTATCGACGCGCACTTGCTGAATCGCGAGGGCGTGACGCGTCTCTGTTATGCGGGCCATGTGATGCATACGCGTCCGCGCGGCCTGCACGCGACGCGCGAACAGATCCAGATCGGTGCCGAAATCTACGGGCATGCCGGGCTGGAGGCCGACCTCGAGATCCAGCAGCTGATGGTCGACGCGCTGCATCTCGCGGGCCTGTCGCGGATCCGTCTGGATCTGTGCCACGCCGGCGTGTTCGCGGCACTGCTCGCGCGCGACGCGCAGGCCGCCGAGCGCGGCGAGGCGCTGTACGACGCGCTGTCCGGCAAGGACGTGCCGCTGCTGAACGAACTCACCGACGATCTCGGCGCCGACACGCGCGCGGCGCTGCGTGCGCTGCCGCACCTGTACGGCGACGCGAGCGTGCTCGACGAGGCGCGCGCACGGCTGCCGGTGCTGCCCGAGATCACGCGCGCGCTCGACGATCTCGCCCAGCTCGCCGCACAGGCTAAGGGTGTCGAAGTGGCGATCGATCTGGCCGACCTGCGCGGCTATGCGTACCACAGCGGCGCGATGTTTACGGCGTACATCGACGGCGTGCCGAATGCGATTGCGCGCGGCGGTCGTTACGACCACGTGGGCCAGGCATACGGCCGCGCCCGCCCGGCGACGGGCTTCTCGCTCGATTTGCGCGAACTCGCGCGCATTTCGCCGATCGAGGCACGCGGCACCGCGATTCTCGCGCCGTGGGCGCAGGACGATGCGCTGCGCGCGGCCGTCGCGGCGCTGCGCGACGCGGGCGAGGTCGTGATCCAGGCATTGCCGGGGCACGACCATGTGCTCGACGAATTCGCGTGCGACCGTTCGCTCGTCGAGCGCAACGGCGCGTGGGTGGTCGAGCCCCGATAAAGAGGCGTTCGCGGGCCGTCGTTCGGCGTGCATATCGTTGAAGCGAAACGGAAAAATTCGGAATCGCCCGCGAACATAGGTAGAATACGTTTTTAACCAGCTAACGAATCAACATGTCTGCCAGCGCAGTGAACGTGACTCCCGGGCGCAATGTCGTCGTCGTGGGAACGCAATGGGGTGATGAAGGCAAGGGCAAGATCGTCGACTGGCTGACGGACCACGCTCAGGGCGTCGTGCGTTTCCAGGGCGGCCACAACGCCGGCCACACCCTCATCATCGGCGGCAAGAAAACGATCTTGCGCCTCATTCCGTCGGGCATCATGCGTGAAGGCGTCGCCTGCTACATCGGCAACGGCGTCGTCCTGTCCCCCGAGGCACTGTTCAAGGAAATCGGCGAGCTGGAAGAGGCCGGCGTGAACGTGCGCGACCGCCTGTTCATTTCCGAAGCGACGACGCTGATCCTGCCGTACCACATCGCGATCGACCAGGCGCGCGAAGCGCGCAAGGGCGCCGGCAAGATCGGTACGACCGGCCGCGGCATCGGCCCCGCGTACGAAGACAAGGTCGGCCGCCGCGCGCTGCGCGTGCAGGACCTGTTCGACGCGAAGACCTTCGCCGATCGCCTGCGCGAAAACCTCGATTTCCACAACTTCGTGCTGACCCAGTACCTGGGCGCCGCGGCCGTCGATTTCCAGGCTACGCTCGACACGATGCTCGGCTATGCCGATCGCCTGAAGCCGATGGTGGCCGACGTGTCGCGCCGCCTGTACGACGCGAACAACGCCGGTCAGAACCTGCTGTTCGAAGGCGCGCAAGGCACGCTGCTCGACATCGACCACGGCACCTATCCGTTCGTCACGTCGAGCAACTGCGTCGCGGGTGCGGCGTCGGCCGGCGCCGGCGTCGGTCCGCAGAAGCTGAACTACATCCTCGGCATCACGAAGGCGTACTGCACGCGCGTCGGCTCGGGCCCGTTCCCGAGCGAGCTGTACGATGCGGACAATCCGCAGCGTCAGGACCAGGTCGGCGTCACGCTGGCGAACGTCGGCAAGGAATTCGGCTCGGTCACCGGCCGGCCGCGCCGCACGGGCTGGCTCGACGCAGCCGCGCTGCGCCGCTCGATCCAGATCAACGGCGTGTCGGGCCTGTGCATGACGAAGCTCGACGTGCTCGACGGTCTCGACGAAGTGAAGCTGTGCGTCGGCTACAAGATCGACGGCAAGGACGCCGACATCCTGCCGCGCGGCGCAGCGGACGTCGCGCGTTGCGAGCCGGTGTACGAAACGTTCGCAGGCTGGAAGGAAAGCACCGTCGGCATCAAGACGTGGGACGCACTGCCGGCGAATGCGCAGGCATACCTGACCCGCGTCCAGGAAGTGGCCGGCGTGCCGGTGGACATGGTGTCGACCGGCCCGGACCGCGACGAAACGATCCTGCTCCGCCATCCGTTCAAGGTTTAATTTTTCAGAATGACGCAGCAAATCACGATCACGGCGGCAGACTTGATGACTGATCCGCGCAACGACGACAAGAACCTGTGGGTGGGCTGGGACGAATACCATCGTCTGATCGAACTGCTCGCGCTCCAGGTGCATGCTTCGGGCTGGAAGTTCGACCAGATCCTGTGCCTCGCGCGCGGTGGTCTGCGGGTTGGCGACCAACTGTCGCGGATCTATGACGTGCCGCTGGCGATCCTCGCGACGAGTTCGTACCGTGAAGCGGCCGGCACCGAGCAGGGCGAGCTGGATATCGCGCAGTACATCACGATGACGCGCGGCAACCTCGCGGGCAACGTGCTGCTGGTCGACGATCTGGTCGACTCGGGCGTCACGCTCGCGCGGGTGCAGGAGCATCTGAAGGAGCGCTATCCGTCGGTCACCGCCGTCCGTTCGGCCGTGCTCTGGTACAAGGGCTGCTCGAAGGTCAAGCCCGACTATCACACGCAGTATCTGCCGACGAATCCGTGGATTCATCAGCCGTTCGAGGAGTGGGACACGGTTCGTCCGCACAACCTCGAGGCGTGGATCAAGCGCGGTCGCGCGCAGCGCGACGGTTCGGGCGCGTAAGCGCCCGGCCGATCGAACGAAAGCCTTGCACGGCGCCGCTTGCGGCGCCGTTTTTCATGGGCGAAGCGGATTGGCCGGCACGGCTCTCGGCATACGCGGTAGGCAGACGGCGCGGCGGCGGCTATGATGGCAGCCCTGCCACAGCGCGCGCCGGATTGCATGCGCAGCGTAGGGTCACGTGGTTTCAGGGCAACAGCGCAAGAGGGCGTTTCATGGGGGCGCGAGTAGAATAGCGCTCGTTTTGTCCGAATCGGACCCGATTATTACGCTTCATATGAACGACACGATCCAGGCGACCGACGCGGCCCACGCGAATTCGACACACCAACATTCGATGCGGGCGCTGGCGATTGCAGCCATCGGCGTCGTGTTCGGCGATATCGGCACGAGCCCGCTGTATTCGCTGAAAGAGGCGTTCAGCCCCGCACACGGCATTCCGCTCACCGAAAGCTCGATCCTCGGCGTGATCTCGCTGCTGTTCTGGGCGATCATCCTCGTGGTCGGCGTCAAATACCTGTTGTTCGTGATGCGGGCCGACAACAACGGCGAGGGCGGTGTGCTCGCGCTGATGGCGCTGTCGCTGCGGCCGCTCGATTCGAAAACCCGCGTCGCGGGCGCGCTGATGGCGCTCGGCATCTTCGGCGCGTGCATGTTCTACGGCGACGCGGTGATTACCCCGGCGATCTCCGTGATGTCGGCGGTCGAAGGCCTCGAAATCGCGACGCCGCACCTGTCCCATCTCGTGCTGCCGATCACGATCGTGATCCTGATCGCGCTGTTCTGGATCCAGCGTCACGGTACCGCGACGGTCGGCAAGCTGTTCGGGCCGATCATGGTGCTGTGGTTCATCGCGATCGCGGCGCTCGGCGTGTATCACATCCTGCGCGTGCCGGGCATCGTCAGGGCGATCAACCCGTACTACGCGGCGTCGTTCATGGCGGACCACCTGCTGCAGGCCTACGTCGTGCTCGGCTCGGTCGTGCTGGTGCTGACCGGCGCGGAAGCGCTCTATGCGGACATGGGCCACTTCGGCGCGAAGCCGATCCGGCTGGCCGCGTACGGGCTCGTGATGCCGTCGCTCGTGCTGAACTATTTCGGCCAGGGCGCGCTGCTGATCCAGAATCCGAAGGCGATCGAAAACCCGTTCTTCCTGCTCGCGCCCGACTGGGCGCTGCTGCCGCTCGTCGTGCTGTCGACGGTGGCGACCGTGATCGCGTCGCAGGCAGTGATCTCGGGCGCGTATTCGCTGACGTCGCAGGCGATCCAGCTCGGCTACGTGCCGCGCATGAAGGTGCTGCACACGTCCGAGCTGGCGATCGGCCAGATCTACGTGCCGGTCGTGAACTGGCTGCTGCTGTTCGTGATCCTCTGCATCGTGGTCGGCTTCAAGAGCTCCGACAACCTCGCGGCCGCGTACGGTATCGCGGTGACCGCAACGATGGTGATCACCACCGTGCTCGCATGCGTCGTGATGGTGAAGGTGTGGAACTGGAACCGGCTGCTGGTCGGCGCGATCATCGCAGTGTTCCTCGCGATCGACCTCGGGTTCTTCGGCGCGAACCTGCTGAAGGTCGCGCAGGGCGGGTGGCTGCCGCTCGGCATCGGCGCGCTGCTGTTCTTCCTGCTGATGACCTGGTACAAGGGGCGGCACATCGTCAAGGAACGCACGGCGGCCGACGGTATCCCGCTCGAGCCGTTCCTGCAGGGGCTGCTCGCGCATCCGCCGCACCGCGTGTCGGGCACCGCGATCTACCTGACCGGCAACGACAAGCTCGTGCCGGTGAGCCTGCTGCACAACCTGAAGCACAACAAGGTGCTGCACGAGCGCACCATTTTCCTGACCTTCGTCACGCGCGACATTCCTTACGTGCGAGACGACAAGCGCCTGAGTTCACGCGATGCGACCGGCGGCCTCTACATCGTCAAGGCCCAGTACGGCTTCAACGAGACGCCGGACGTGAAGGCGGTGCTCGAGGAATTCGGCCGCACGCACGACATGACGTTCGAATTGATGGACACGTCGTTCTTCCTCGCGCGCGAGACGGTCGTGCCGACGCATCTGCCGGGCATGTCGATCTGGCGTGAACGCGTGTTCGCGTGGATGCATCAGAACGCGGCGAAGCCGACCGACTTCTTCTCGATTCCGGCGAACCGCGTCGTCGAGCTCGGCACCAAGATCGAGATCTGAACGCCGCGCGCGGGCCGCGCATGCCGCCCATGCCGATCGCAGGCCGCGCGCGCTTGCCGTTCGCAACAAAAAGCCCGCCATTCGGCGGGCTTTTTGTCGTCGGTCGACAGCGTTCGCGTGCTCAGCGCTTGAGCTTCGCGAAGGCCGCGGCCATTGCACCGGCCGGTTCCGGCTCGCGCGAGCGCTGCGGGCGTGCCGCGCCACGGCCGGCGTTGCCGCGATCCTGGCCGCCGCGCGGTGCGAGACCGGGTGCGGCCGCTTCGTCGTCGAGGCGCATCGTCAACGCAATGCGCTGGCGCTTCACGTCGACGTCGATCACCTTGACCTTGACGACCTGGCCCGCCTTCACGACTTCGTGCGGATCCCTGATGAACTTCGTCGACATCGCCGACACGTGGACGAGACCGTCCTGGTGCACGCCGATGTCCACGAATGCGCCGAATGCCGCGACGTTGGTCACGACCCCTTCAAGCAGCATGCCGGGCATCAGATCGGACACCTTTTCGACGCCGTCGCGGAACGTCGCGGTCTTGAATTCCGGACGCGGGTCGCGACCCGGCTTCTCCAGTTCGGACAGAATGTCGCGCACGGTCGGCAGGCCGAAACGTTCGTCAACAAATTCCGCCGGCGACAGGCCGGACAGCGCATCGCGGCTGCCGAGCACGTCGTCGATCCGTTTGCTGATCTTCGCGAGGATCCGCTGGACGACCGGATAGGCCTCCGGGTGCACCGACGAGCGATCGAGCGGGTTTTCGCCGCCGTTGATGCGCAGGAAGCCGGCTGCCTGTTCGAAGGTCTTGTCGCCGAGGCGCGGCACCTTGCGCAGGTGTTCGCGCGACGGGAACGGCCCGTTCGCGTCGCGGTAGTCGACGATGTTGCGCGCGAGCGTCGCGTTCAGGCCCGACACGCGGGCGAGCAGCGCGACCGACGCGGTGTTCGCATCGACGCCGACCGCGTTCACGCAATCCTCGACCACCGCGTCGAGCGAGCGGGCGAGTTCGCGCTGGTTCACGTCGTGCTGGTACTGGCCGACGCCGATCGCCTTCGGCTCGATCTTCACGAGCTCGGCGAGCGGGTCCTGCAGGCGGCGCGCGATCGACACGGCGCCGCGCAGCGACACGTCGAGATCCGGGAATTCCTTCGCGGCCAGCTCGGACGCCGAATAGACCGACGCACCGGCTTCCGACACGACGATCTTCTGCAGCCGCAGTTCGGGGTGCTTCGCGATCAGCTCGCTCGCGAGCTTGTCCGTTTCGCGCGACGCGGTGCCGTTGCCGATGCTGATCAGCTCGGCCTGCGTCTGCGCGGCGATGCGCGCGAGCTTCGCGAGCGAGCCGTCCCAGTCGCGGCGCGGCTCGTGCGGGTAAATCGTGTCGGTCGCGAGCAGCTTGCCGGTGCGGTCGACCACGGCAACCTTCACGCCGGTGCGCAGGCCGGGGTCGAGACCGATCACGGCCTTCGGGCCGGCCGGCGCGGCCAGCAGCAGATCCTTCAGGTTGCGTGCGAACACGCGGATCGCTTCGGCTTCGGCCGTTTCACGCAGCTGCGTGAGCAGTTCGTTCTCGATGTGCGGCTGCACCTTCACGCGCCAGCACCAGCGGCACACGTCGGACAGCCACTTGTCGGCCGGGCGGCCCTGATTCGCGATCCCGAAATGGCGCGCGATCATCGCTTCGCCGGGATGCGGCACCTGCGCGTCGAGCTCTTCGCCGAGGCCGAGCTTGACGGTCAGCACGCCGGCGTTGCGGCCGCGGAACAGCGCGAGCGCGCGGTGCGACGGCACGGTCCGGATCGTTTCCGCGTAATCGTAGTAGTCGCGGAACTTCTCGCCTTCCTCGTTTTCCTTGCCTTCGACCACCGCCGACGACACGACGCCCTGGCTGTGCAGGTAGTCGCGCAGCTTGCCGAGCAGTTCGGCCGTTTCGCCGAATTGCTCGGACAGGATGTCGCGCGCGCCGTCGAGCGCGGCCTTCACGTCGGCGACGCCCTTGTCGGCGTCGACGTAGGCGGCGGCTTCCGTCTGCGGGTCGAGCAGCGGGTTCGCGAGCAGCGCCTGCGCGAGCGGCTCGAGGCCGGCTTCGCGGGCGATCTGCGCGCGCGTGCGGCGCTTCGGCTTGTACGGCAGATAAAGGTCTTCGAGCACCTGCTTGCTGTCGGCCGCGTCGATCGCGGCGCGCAACTCGTCGGTCAGCTTGCCTTGCTCGTCGATGCTCGACAGGATCGATGCGCGGCGATCCTCGAGCTCGCGCAGATACAGGAGGCGTTCCTCGAGCTGGCGCAGCTGCGTGTCGTCCAGGTTGCCGGTCACTTCCTTGCGGTACCGGGCAATGAACGGAACGGTCGAGCCTTCGTCGAGGAGTTGCACGGCCGCCGCGACCTGGCGCGGCTGGACGGACAGTTCGGTGGCGATGCGCTGTACGATCTTGAGTGCTACGGTTTCCGTCATGTCGTGGATGATCTGCGTGCTGAAATCGCGGCGCGGGCCGGCAGGCCGCGCGCTGCGGGCTGCGTGACGGGCCCGCCGGACCAGATGCCGCGGGTGAGTGAAGCGGGGCATTTTGCCATAAATGGCGGAGCGTCCAGCCGGGGATGATAGAATTTCGCACATGTCCCGCAGCTTTCCTACGACGTTGCCAACTTCCCGCATTTCTCTCGTCGCGCTCGGCGCAGCGCTTGCCGCGGCTTTGTCCGCCGGGCCTTTAGCCGCGTACGCGCAGGCATCGGGCGCAGCTGCGTCCCACGCCGTTGCAGCCGCGCCCGTTGCGGCTTCCGCCACGCAGGATTTTGACGCCCGTCAAAAAGTGCTCAATCAACGTTCCGCAGAAAACGATTATCGTTATGCGGTGGCGGAGCACGATTGCTACAGCAAGTTCTTCGTCAATCACTGTCTCGGCAAGGCACGCGACCAGATGCGCGAGGAGCGGGCGAGCATCCGCCAGGAGCAGCTCGCGCTCGACGACGAGCAGCGCGCGGTCCGTGCGCAGCAGCGCGACCAGCAGCAGGCGCTGAAGCAGGCGCAGAATGCGGCGGAAGCGCCGCAGCGCGCGGCGACCGATGCGGCGAACGCGGCTGCGTTCCGCGACAAGCAGGAGCAGAATGCACTGAAGCAGGCACAGCGCGGCGCGGAAGGGCCGCAGCATGCCGCGAACAAGCAGGCATACGACCAGAAGCAGGCGGACTTCCAGCGCAAGCTCGACCAGGCGCACCAGCAGGCCGCGCAGAAGGCGCAGGAGCGGGCGGACAACGCCGCGCGCTACCGGCAGAAGCAGCAGGAAGCCGCACAGCACAAGGCCGATGTCGAACGGCGTCAGCAGGAAGCGGCCGAGAAGGCCAAGCAGCAGCAACAGCAGGGGCAGTAACGTGTTGGATTGACCCGGAATCAGTCTCGAGCGTGTCGGCACGCCAGCCGGCGCGCTGCTTCGATGAGGAGGCAAGTATGCAAAACCGTCACACGGAACAGCAGCAGGAATTGCACAACCGTTTGGCTGCATTGCAGGAGCAGCACCAGCAGCTCGCTCGGGAGATCGAGCTGAAAGAAGGGCACTCCGACATCGACGACGTCACGCTGCACCGGCTGAAGAAGGAAAAGCTGGCTGCCAAGGACAAAATCATTTTGCTGCAATCGCAGCTGGAACCGGATAAGCGCGCCTGAGCGCGGCCTGGCGAGCGCCGGCGCCGCCCGGGCGCTGGACACAGGAACGCTCGCCTTGAATTCACCGCTTGAAGCCACCCCCGATGCCCGGCGTGACGCGTCGTCCGCCGGACGCGCGCGTGCGCCCGAAGGCACCTTTGAGCTGAGCCGCAAGCGTGTCGACGAACTCGACACGATCTTCGGTGAAGGCGGGTTGCTCTCGCGCGCGCTGGACGGATATCACCCACGCCTGTCGCAGATCGAAATGGCGCGCGCCGTCGCGTCCGCGATGGAGGCGTCCGCGCGCCGGATGCCCGAGCCCGAAATCTTCGAAACGCGCAAGCGTCCGGCGCGCCGGCTCGGCGACGGCGACAAGGCGGCCGAAGCGGCCGCGGACGGCGCGGTCGCGGCCGAGTCCGACAGCGACAGCGGCGACAACACGCTGATCGTCGAGGCCGGCACCGGTACCGGCAAGACCTACGCGTATCTGGTGCCCGCGATGCTGTGGGGCGGCAAGGTGATCGTGTCGACCGGCACGAAGCACCTGCAGGACCAGCTCTTTCAGCGCGACATCCCGACGGTGCGCAACGCGCTCGCGGTACCGGTGACGGTCGCGATGCTCAAGGGCCGCTCGAACTACCTGTGCCATTACTACCTGCAGCGCACGGCCGACAACGGTCGCCTGCCGTCGCGGCAGGACACCGCCTATCTGCAGGAAATCGTCCGTTTCGCGAAAGTCACCAAGAGCGGCGACAAGGCCGAACTCGCGAGCGTGCCCGAAACGGCGCCCGTGTGGTCGATGGTCACGTCGACGCGCGACAACTGCCTCGGCCAGGAGTGCCCGCACTACAAGGAGTGCTTCGTGATGCAGGCACGACGCGAGGCGCAGCAGGCCGACATCGTCGTCGTCAACCATCACCTGTTCTTCGCGGACATCATGCTGCGCGACACGGGGATGGCCGAACTGCTGCCGAACGCGAACACGGTGATCTTCGACGAAGCGCACCAGCTGCCCGAGACCGCGACGCTGTTCTTCGGCGAGACGCTGTCGACCACGCAGATCCTCGAACTCGCGCGCGACACGGTGGCCGAAGGCCTGAGCCATGCGCGCGACGCGGTCGAGTGGGTGAAGCTCGGCGGCGATCTCGAGCGCGCGGCGCGCGACCTGCGCCTCGCGTTCGCGAACGACCAGATCGTGCGCATGTCGCTCGCGCAGCTCGGCGACGATCATCCGATGTTCGGCGCGCTGGACGCGCTCGAAACGGCGCTCGATGCGCTTGCATCGGCGCTGGCGAGCCAGGCGGAGCGCGCGGAGTCGCTCGGTGCGTGCCTGCGGCGCGCACGCGAGCTGCAGGACCTGCTGGCCGGCTGGGTGACGCCCGGCGCGGCGGAAGCGGCGAAGGCCGACGCCGCGGCAGCCGGCGACAACGCAGCCGCCGACGGCGATCCGAACGAGAAGGTGCGCTGGGTCGAAGTGTTCGCGCATACCGTGCAACTGCACGAAACGCCGCTGTCGGTCGCGCCGATTTTCGCGAAGCAGCGCGCCGGCGTGCCGCGCGCATGGGTCTTCACGTCGGCGACACTGTCGGTGCGCGGCGACTTCACGCACTATGCGGCGCAGATGGGTCTCAGTTCGCGGCGCTCGATGACGCTCGCGAGCCCGTTCGACTATCAGACGCAGGGCCTGCTGTACGTGCCGCGCAATCTGCCGCAGCCGTCTTCGCCGGCGTTTACCGATGCGGTGTTCGACGCCGCGCTGCCGGCGATCGAGGCGTCGGGCGGCGGGGTTTTCATGCTGTGCACGACGCTGCGCGCGGTCGACCGTATCGCGTCGAAGCTGCGCGACGTGATCGAATCGCGTGGCTGGAACACGCCGCTTCTCGTACAGGGCGATGCGAGCCGTACCGAACTGCTCGATCGTTTCCGTTCGTACGGCAATGCGATCCTCGTCGGCAGCCAGAGCTTCTGGGAAGGCGTCGACGTGCGCGGCGACGCGCTGTCGCTCGTCGTGATCGACAAGCTGCCGTTCGCGCCGCCGGACGATCCGGTGCTCGCCGCGCGGCTCGATGCGCTCACCAAGAAGGGCCTGAGCCCGTTCGCGGTTCACCAGTTGCCGCAGGCCGTGATCACGCTGAAGCAGGGCGCGGGGCGCCTGATTCGCGCGGAGACGGATCGCGGCGTGCTGATGATCTGCGACACGCGGCTCGTCGACAAGCCGTACGGCAGGCGGATCTGGCAGAGCCTGCCGCCGTTCAAGCGCACCCGCGAGATCGCGGTCGTGCAGGACTTCTTCGACGAGCATCGCGCGCAAAAGCGCGCGTGAGCGCATGCCGCGCGGGCTTGTACCGCACGCGGTGCCAATAAAAAACCCGGCTCGATCGCCGGGTTTTTCTATCTGCTGCGGATGCGGCTCAGAACTGCCACCACGACTTCTTCGCGCCGGGGCGCGAATGGCCGGTGACGTACGGGCTGTCCGGGAACGTGCCGGCGAGCACGCGCTTGGTGTCCTCGGCGAGTTCCGGCTGGTTCAGCTTGCCGTACGACAGGATCATGATGTGCAGCGCGTCCTCGATGGCCGGCGCGCCCTTGTAATCCTTGATCGCGAGCTGCGCGCGGTTGATTGCCGCCACATACGCGCCGCGCCGATAGTAGTAGTCGGCCGCGTGCACTTCGTGCGACGCGAGCGCATTGACGATGTAGCGCATCCGGGCCGCGGCGTCGGGTGCGTACTTGCTCTTCGGGTAGCGGTCGACGACGATCTTGAACGCATCGTACGATTCGCGCAGTGCCTGCGGATCACGCTCGCTCATGTCCTGGCCCGAGAAGCGGCCGAACAGGCCCAGATCGTCGTTGAAGTGGATCATCCCCTTCAGGTAGTACGCATACGGGATGTCCGGGTGATCCGGGTGGAGCTGGATGAAGCGGTCGACGGCCTGGTCGGCGGCTGCCGCTTCGTTGTCCTTCCAGTTGCAGTACGCGACGTTGATCTGCGCCTGTTGCGCGAAATGGCCGAACGGATCGCGGCCTTGCAGCGATTCGAAGTACTTCGCGCACTTGCCCCAGTCGCCGCCGGACAGTGCATCCTGGGCCTCTGAGTATAATTTGTTGTTCGACCAGGTAGCCGTCTCGTCCTGCTTCTGCGGCAAGCCGTGGCAGCCGGCGATGAGGGCCGCGGCCGCTACCGCCGCAGCTCGGGCGGCGACGGTCTTGGCCGTACGTGTGGTCGAATTCATCATGCTCGCATGTCCTAGCTTCAAGTCTCGGTGACCCAGTCTAAATGACCCGTTCAAGTTCGCAGAATGCCCCGCGGGGCAAGCCAAATCGCGAAGATTATAGCCCAAGCGATCGGCCCGCCGACGCTGCGTCGGGGGATTCCCCCAATGACGATCTCGCCGCACGCGCGATGCAGCCGCCCGTCGTGCCTTCCGCGGCGGCCGATGAGGCGCCGCGTATCGTCGAAGTGCCGCTGTCGCTTGCCGGCGAACGCCTCGACAAGGCGCTCGCCCAGCTGTTCCCCGAATTCTCCCGCAGCCGCCTGCAGAGCTGGATCGAGGCGCAGCGCGTGCTGATCGACGGCGCGCCGGCGAAGATCCGCCAGCCGGTGCCGCTCGGCGCGAAGATCGAACTCGTGCCCGACCTGCTGCCCGAGCAGCTGGCGTTTACGCCGGAGCCCGTGCCGCTCGACGTGATCTACGAGGACGACGCGCTCGTCGTCATCAACAAGCCGGCCGGGCTCGTCGTGCATCCGGCCGCCGGCAACTGGAGCGGCACGATCCTCAACGGCCTGCTGCATCGCTACGGCGACGCCGCTGCCGGCCTGCCGCGCGCCGGCATCGTCCACCGGCTCGACAAGGAGACGTCCGGCCTGATGGTGGTCGCACGCACGCTCGCCGCGCAGACCGACCTCGTGCGCCAGCTGCAGGCGCGCACGGTGAAGCGCCGTTATTTCGCGCTCGTCTGGGGGACGATGCCCGAAGACGGCACGATCGACGCGCCGATCGGCCGCGATCCGCGCGAGCGCACGCGCATGGCCGTCGTCACGGGCGCGTCGGGCAAGCCGGCTCGCACGCATTTCCGCACGGTTGACACATGCATGTGGCAACGTCAGCCGGTGTCCGCGATCCAGTGCGATCTCGAAACCGGCCGCACGCACCAGATCCGCGTGCACTGCTCGCACGTCGGGCACCCGCTGCTCGGCGATCCGGTGTACGGACGCGCGCGCGGCAAGCGCTCGGTGGCGCCGCTGCCGGACGGGTTCGCGCGGCAGGCGCTGCATGCATGGCGGCTCGGCCTCGTGCATCCGGTCACGGGCAGGACGATGCAGTGGCGCTGCCCGTTGCCGGACGACATGAACGCGCTCGTCGCGGCGCTCGGGTTCGGGCAGGGCGAAGAAGACTTCGGCGATGAAGACGGCATCTACGACGATGACGATTTCGCCGGCGAGTATCACGATCACGACGAAGATTACGACGACGAGTCGGATCCGGACGAAGAGGAGGAGTGAGTGCCGATGACCAACCTGGCGCCGTTGACGTGGCAGGACTGCGTGCAGCCCGACTGGCAGGTGTCGCCCCGCGTGCGCGCGCTGATCACGACGCGTGACGGCGGTGTGAGCGACGGCCCGTACGGGCGCTGGCGGGATGGTGCCGCGTTGCCGGGCGGGATGAATCTCGGCCTGCATACCGGTGACGATCCGGCCCATGTCGCCGAGAACCGCGCACGCGTGCTCGCGCTCGCGGGCCAGTCGCGCGCGGCGTGGCTCGAGCAGGTTCACGGTGCGCGGATCGTGCGCGCGGACGAGGTGATCGGAGGCGCGCCGGATGCCACGGCGCCCGTGCAGGCCGACGCGAGCGTGACGGACCGCGCGAATGCGGTCTGCGTCGTGATGGTCGCGGATTGCCTGCCGGTGCTGCTGTGCGACGCACAGGGCCGCGCGGTCGGCGCCGCGCATGCGGGCTGGCGCGGGCTCGCGGCCGGCATCGTCGAGCAGACCGCGGCGCGCGTCGCGGCGCTCGCCGGCGGCGCGACCGCCGAGCTCCATGCGTACCTCGGGCCCGCGATCGGCCCGCAGGCGTTCGAAGTCGGCGCCGACGTGCGCGCGGCGTTTCTCGACACGGCTCCGCAGTCGGAGCATGATGAGACGCGGCACGCGTTCGTCGCGATCGACGGCGCGCCCGGCAAGTTCCTCGCCGATCTCTATGCGCTCGCGCGCCTGCGCCTCGCGCGCGCGGGCGTCGCGCACGTGAGCGGCGGGACTGCCTGCACGGTCACCGAACCCGCGCGCTTCTATTCGTATCGGCGTGATCGCGTGACAGGCCGCATGGCGGCCGCGATCTGGCTGGCCGATTGACGGCTTCCAATGGGCCGGTCGCGGGTACTTGCGCGCCGCTTTGTTGCGCTGCAAAATCGACTTATCTCGATATTGACGCGGCAATGGGACGTTGCGTGGGCAACCGAATAAATAATTGCGCAGTCAAGTCGATCAAAATGTTTGACGTTTCGCCGGAAGCCTTGTCCCGTCTGTTGCGCGTGGATTATCTTCGAGCGGAAATGTTCAGTGGTTTGACGCGGTGCTTCACATGGGGAAAACGATAATGATAAAACTACCGCACTGCGGCAGAATCTGGAGACGCCTCTCCAGAGCATGACGGCCCGGCTCGCTGCCGGCACGCCGCGCGCGAGCAGGATTTCACGATTGACGCTCACGAATCACCGGTAAGGCAGGTAATGACAGCATCGAAAAATTCGTCGACGTCCGCTCAGGCGGGCACTTCCGCAGGCAGCACCGGATTCGGCCAGGCTGCGCAGCCGATGCAGCAGATGTTCGAGGCATGGCTGAACGCCTGGCGCGGTTTCGCCGATCCGGCGCGTGCCGCAACGGCGGCGACCAGCGCCAATCCGTTCGCGGCGTTCCAGTTTCCGACCTCGGTTCCGTTCCAGATGCCGTCGATGCCCGATCTCGGCAGCCTCGGCGGCCTCGCTGGTCTCGGCAATCTCGCGTCGCCGTTCGCGGGCCTGAAGCTGCCGGTTGCGGCGATTCCGCCCGAACGGCTCCAGAAGCTGCAGGCCGACTATGCGCGCGACTGCATGACGCTGATGCAGCAGGCCGTCGCCGCGAAGCTCGAGGGGCCTGAGCTGAAGGACCGCCGCTTCAGCGCGGATGCATGGAAGGCGTCGCCCGCGCATGCGTTCGCGGCGGCGTGGTATCTGCTCAATGCGCGCTACCTGCAGGAACTGGCCGACGCGCTCGAGACCGATCCGAAGACGCGCGAACGCATCCGTTTCTCCGTGCAGCAATGGACGGCGGCCGCCGCGCCGAGCAACTTCCTCGCGCTCAATCCCGATGCGCAGAAGTCGATTCTCGAGACGCAGGGCGAAAGCCTGCGCCAGGGGATGATGAACCTGCTCGGCGACATGCAGCGCGGCAAGATTTCGCAGACCGACGAATCGCAGTTCGTCGTCGGCAAGAACCTGGGTTGTACCGAAGGCGCGGTCGTCTACGAGAACGATCTGATCCAGCTGATCCAGTACACGCCGAAGACGGAACAGGTGTTCGAGCGGCCGCTGCTGATCGTGCCGCCGTGCATCAACAAGTTCTACATCCTCGACCTGCAGCCGGAGAATTCGCTCGTCGCGCATGCGCTGTCGAGCGGCCACCAGGTGTTCCTCATATCGTGGCGCAATGCCGATGCGTCGGTCGCGCACAAGACGTGGGACGACTACATGAACGAAGGGCTGCTCGCGGCGATCGACGCCGTGCAGCAGATCAGCGGCCGTGAACAGATCAACACGCTCGGCTTCTGCGTCGGCGGCACGATGCTCGCGACCGCACTCGCGGTGCTCGCCGCGCGCGGCGAACATCCGGCCGCATCGATGACGCTGCTGACCGCGATGCTCGACTTCACCGACACCGGCATCCTCGACGTGTTCGTCGACGAGGCGCACGTGCAGATGCGCGAGCAGACCATCGGCGGCAAGAACGGCACGCCGCCGGGGCTGATGCGCGGCGTCGAATTCGCGAACACGTTCTCGTACCTGCGCCCGAACGACCTCGTGTGGAACTACGTCGTCGACAACTACCTGAAGGGTCGCACGCCCGCCGCATTCGACCTGCTGTACTGGAACAGCGACTCGACGAGCCTGCCGGGCCCGATGTACGCGTGGTACCTGCGCAATACCTATCTCGAGAACAAGCTCCGCGTGCCGAACGCGCTGACCGTGTGCGGCGAATCCGTCGACCTGTCGCGCATCGACGTGCCGACCTTCATCTATGGGTCGCGCGAGGATCACATCGTGCCGTGGCAGACGGCCTACGCATCGACGTCGATCCTGACCGGGCCGCTGAAGTTCGTGCTCGGCGCGTCGGGTCACATCGCGGGCGTGATCAATCCGCCGGCGAAGAAGAAGCGCAGCTACTGGGTCAACGACAGCGATTTGCCCGCATCCGCGGACGACTGGTTTGCCGGCGCGACCGAGCAGCCGGGCAGCTGGTGGACGACCTGGGTCGAATGGCTCGACGAGTACGGCAGCCGCAAGGTCGCGGCGCCCGCGCAGCTCGGTTCGGCGCAGTTCCCGGTGATCGAGCCGGCGCCGGGCCGTTACGTGTTGCAGCGCGATTGACGAAAACCGGACAGCGGTGCACGCTGTCCGGCGCACCGCAGTTTTTTTAACAGGGCCGGTAGCGATGCGCCGTGTCGTGCGGGCCTGGAGGAAAGGGAAATGACGGACGTAGTGATCGTATCGGCCGCGCGGACCGCGGTCGGCAAATTCGGCGGCTCGCTTGCGAAGATTGCAGCACCGGAACTGGGCGCCACGGTGATCCGCGCGGTGCTGGAGCGCGCGGGCGTGAAGCCCGATCAGGTGAGCGAAGGGATCATGGGTCAGGTGCTGACGGCCGGCTCGGGGCAGAACCCGGCGCGCCAGTCGCTGATCAAGGCCGGCCTGCCGAATGCAGTGCCGGGGATGACGATCAACAAGGTGTGCGGCTCGGGCCTGAAGGCCGTGATGCTGGCGGCGAACGCGATCGTCGCGGGCGACGCGGAGATCGTGGTCGCAGGCGGTCAGGAAAACATGAGCGCGTCGCCGCACGTGCTGCCGGGCTCGCGCGACGGGTTCCGGATGGGCGACGCGAAGCTGGTCGACACGATGATCGTCGATGGCCTGTGGGACGTGTACAACCAGTACCACATGGGCATCACGGCGGAGAACGTCGCGAAGGAATACGGGATCACGCGCGAAGAGCAGGACGCATTCGCCGCGCTGTCGCAGAACAAGGCGGAAGCCGCGCAGAAGTCCGGCCGTTTCAACGACGAGATCGTGCCGGTGTCGATTCCGCAGCGCAAGGGCGAGCCGCTGCAGTTCGCGACCGATGAATTCGTGCGTCACGGCGTGACGGCGGAATCGCTGTCGGGCCTGAAGCCGGCGTTCTCGAAGGACGGCTCGGTGACGGCCGCGAATGCGTCGGGCCTGAACGACGGCGCGGCGGCGGTGCTGGTGATGTCGGCGCAGAAGGCGGCGGCTCTTGGCCTCACGCCGCTGGCGCGGATCAAGGCATACGCGAACGCGGGCGTCGATCCGAGCGTGATGGGCATGGGCCCGGTGCCGGCGTCGCGCCGTGCGCTGGAGCGCGCGGGCTGGACGCCGGGCGACCTGGACCTGATGGAAATCAACGAGGCATTCGCGGCGCAGGCGCTGGCGGTGCACAAGCAGATGGGCTGGGACACGTCGAAGGTGAACGTGAACGGCGGCGCGATCGCGATCGGCCACCCGATCGGCGCATCGGGCTGCCGGATCCTGGTGACGCTGCTGCACGAGATGGTCAAGCGCGACGCGAAGCGCGGGCTGGCGTCGCTGTGCATCGGCGGCGGGATGGGCGTCGCACTCGCGGTCGA
>NZ_JAPVQY010000027.1 GCF_027257875.1 Burkholderia sp. IMCC1007 | reverse complement strand
TGATCCGAGGATCAGCTCGCTGCCATCAAGCGCCCACACTTATCGGCTGTTAATTTTTAAAGAACATGTCTGCGAGAAACTTCGCGTTTCTCAGCAGCGCTGCGTTTTCAGCAGCAGAGAAGCGAGATTATGAACCGTCTTTTTCAACTCGTCAACAACTTTTTGAACTACTTCGTTGCGACGGTTGGGGTTCAACACCTTGTGCGCCAAGGCTCGACAGCAACCTCGACCGCACCGCTTCCCTTCTTCTCTCCCGCGCTGCGTTTCCGTTAGCGCGAAAGAGGCGTGATTCTAAGCACCGCCCGCTGATCGCGCAAGGGGTTTCGCTGCATTTTTTTCAATGACCCTCGTTTCGGCCTTCCGGCCATGCCCGCGCACGACAGCGCTTATGGTGCAAAGAACGGACTAGAATGTGAGGTTCTTCGCCTCTTTCTATACGTATTTAATATGCGCCAGCGAATCGCCAAACGCCTCCCCCCCGACGCCGACAAACTGGTCGGCCTGTCGCTCGCGCTCTTCGCCTCGGGCAGCCGCATCGAGGATCGCTTCTGGGAAGCGAAACTCGACGCGCTGCTTGCCAAGATCGTGCGCAACGGCAACCAGACCACGCTCGATGCCGCACTCGACCATCTGCAGCAGAATCATCCCGATGCCTACGGCGCGCTTGCCGATATGGCGGAAACGCACAGCGAATCGATGGTGATCGAGCACGACGGCCAACCGTACGATGCGCTGCTGGTCGCTGTCCCCGTGCTCGCCTGGACGCGCTACATGATTCCGTCGGGCCCGCTGAAGGGCGACGTCGCCGATGCGCTGCGCACCCAGCTGCAGGCGCACGTGCTCGCCGACGGCACGCTCGTCGGACTCGCTCCGTTCCTGTACAGCATCGACCAGTTGCCGCGGCACCACGTCGAAACTTACCGGCTCGCGCAGCAGCTCGCGCATGCGGCGATCGGTCAGCATGCCGCGAAGCTGAGCTTCGGCGACCTGCCCGAAACGTCGCCGATTCTGGCCGACCCGCGCTTTCTGCTCGCCGTCGTCGCCGCACCGGCCGGCGCGCCGCTGTTCCGCTGGCAGGAAGAAGAGCACGGCAACCGGATCGAACGCGGCCAGTGCCTCGAGCAGTGGACCGCCCAGGGCGGCCCGAACCTGTCGGTCGCCCTCCCCGGCTGCGAGTTCGAATGCCTGCTTCCGGACGCGTACTATTCGGCCTGCCGCGATGCGGACGAACGGATTCGTCCGCACACCGTCAAAACGGCCATCCGTTATCTTTTCGACACACTTGGTGCAGCGCCGCAGGAACTGCGCGCCGTGGTCGCCGGCTTCGGTGAACGGCGGATCGACGAGTATCGCGTCGGCTTCACGCGCCGCGCCAGCAACGACGTGATCTACGGTGTCGTGTGGCCGCTCTACGGCCGCGAGAACGGCGACGTGTCGATCGACAGCGCAACGCTCGAAGGCGAAGCACCGATCGAAGGGCCGCTCGAAGAAATCGTGAGTCTGCTGAAGGAATGCGGTGTAACCGACGTCCGGCGGCACGCTGGCCGCTTCGAACCCGAGTACTGCGACGACTGCGGCGTGCCGCTCTACGCCGATCCGCTCGGTGAAATCGTCCACGCGGAAATGCCGGAAGACGCGTCCCCCGCGCAGCCGCACTTTCACTGATCGACCCCGCAGGCCTGCACCGCCTGCCCGCACGAAGCCGCTCCCGGTTCCATCCGGAGCGGCTTTTTTCTCGCCCGGATTTCCGGCGTCGCAGTTTTTCAGACTTTTCCTAAGCCTTTCAGCCAAGGAGACATCGTGTAAGGTCTTTGTCATTATCGGGGCCCACGGCATGCCGACGGCATCTCAATGACTCATCTTAGGAGGTTGAATATGCGGTTCCTGGTGTTGAACTCAGACGCCGAGCGGCGTGACGGACTGAAGGCCTTGCTGCGGCAAATCGACCGTCACGCCAGCATCAACGATGCACCCGACGGTTTCCAGGCGCGCCGGCTGCTGCGTACCCAGCGTTTCGACCTCGTGGCGATCAACTGGCCGGACGTCGGCCGGCTCAGCGAAATCCAGGCGCTCTGCAGCGCCTGCTCGCCGACGCCGGCCGCGGTACTGATCGACGAATCCACGCCGGAAGCCATCCAGCGCTTCTTCAACTATGGCGTCGCGGGCGTGATCCCGCACTCGACCCGACCGCACCTGATCGTGCGCGCCCTCGAAATGGTGATGCTGGGCGGTCATTACATTCCGCCCATCGCGCTCAGCCTGTTGCCGTCCGCAGCGGCAGCACGCCACGACGCCCATTTCCAGACGCTCGCCGGATCGCTGCCGCGCCGCCCGCCAACCGGCCTGCTGTCGCCAAGGCAGGCGCAGATCATGCGCTTTGTTCATATGGGCAGTACCAACAAGATGATCGCCCGTACGCTCGGCATCAGCGAAGGCACGGTGAAAATCCACCTCGCCAGCATCTTCCAGCAGCTCGGTGCGGCAAACCGCGCGGCCGCGGTCGCGATCTACAACGGCTGGCTGTCGCCGCACCTCGAGGTACTGCTGGCGAACCGCGATCGCGCATGCAAGCCCGTCATCGGCGAGCGCGGCCCGGTTCCGCTGCGTGCGCAACGGAAGAATCGTCCGTACCCGTTGCCTGCGGCGAGCGCAGGCGCGCCGGATTTGCCGCTCGCGGCCGAGCCCACGCCACGGTTCCGGCGCGAACGCTAGTCGTATCGATATTGCGACGGTCGGCGTGTCCGGATTCCCACCTTTGATGCTCAACGAGTAATATGAACGCATGGGTTTTCTCTTCACACCGCTTCCGTTCTGGGTTGGCGTCGGTGGCTGGATCGTCGCCGTGGCGCTGCTCGCGCTCGCGATCTGGAAGCGCCCGTTCGTCCGACTGCAGGACGCAACGCTCCAGCACGTGTGGCTCGCGCTCGTCACCGCGATCACGGTTCTCTGGGCCTCGAATGCGTGGCTCGAGGACGGCATCGTCATGCATCTGCTCGGCGCGACGCTGCTCGTCACACTGTTCGACTGGACGCTCGCGCTGCTCGGGATGGCTGCGGTCACGGCCGTCGCCGCGATCGTCTTCGATGCGCCGTGGCAGGGCATCGGGCTCACTTATCTGGTCTACGGCGCGCTACCGGTCGGCGTGTCCGCACTGCTGCAGCGCGCTGCCATCGCATGGCTGCCGCATAACCTCGCGTCGTTCATTACCGGCCAGGGATTTCTGTCGCCGGCCATCGCGATCATCGCGGTCGCCGCGGCCGCCGCCGGCGTGCAACTCGCGCTCGCGGACGGCGTGCCCGTCGTGATTCCGTCCGGCTATCTGCTGAACACTGCGCTGCTCGCGCTGGGCGAAGCCTGGTTCACCGGCATGGCGACCGCGCTCATCGCGGTATATCGCCCGGCATGGGTCACGACGTTCGACGTTCGGCGCTATCGTCTCGGCGGTCCGCGCGCGTGAGTGCGCTACGTGTCGCAGTGCGAGCAACACGTGCTGCGCCCGTCTCCCGCAGTGCGGCAGAGTGCGGCGTCTACTGCCGCACATCTTTTTTACGCTAAGATTGAACTCCTGTTCTCCATCGGGCATCTATACCTGCCCGATGCCTCATTCGCTCCTCACCAATAACCAGATGGACAGCTCTCCTGCCTCGCTCCGGTTTTTCCGAGCGCTCGGCAAGCTGGCGGCCTGTGTCGCGGGCCTGTCGCTTGCGCTTCCGGCACCGGTATTCGCCGACCTCCTCGACCAGCGCTCCGAACTGATCAACAAATTCGTCAACGAGATGCATGCCGACCCGATCGTCGCCGATTGTGCGGCGCACGGCAGCTTCATCGCCAGCACGTCGTCGGCCTTCGATCGTGTCGACTTCGCGCCGAACGCATTCGAAAGCGGCAACGCAACGATCACGCCGTGGAACGACTCGTTCGATCAGGGCAAGCAGCGCGTGAAGGTGGACAACATCGTTACCGTGAATGGCCTCGGCATCCATAGCGACGGCAGCGATCCGACACCGCTGAAGTTCCGCTGCGGCTATGTGGGCCAGCAAATGCTCGCGTTCAGCTGGAACGACCCCGTTCCGCCGCTGAAGCCGCGCGTTGAACGCCCGTCGTCGTCGACGAAGAAATTCAAGGGTAAATCGCACCGCGGCAAGGTCAAGGCAACCGGCCGCACCGGCAAGAAGGCCGTTGCAACGAAGAAGTCAGGCGGCCAGAAGAAAGTCGTGAAGAAGAGAACCGCGAAGAGCGCCTGATACGACGAAGCGGCAACGACAGAAGCACAAAGGCCGGGGCATCGGATGATGCCCCGGCCTTTTTCATTTCGACGACAGCGCGCTTACGCGAACTTCTCGATGTGCACGAGGATCGCCGCCAGCATGGCCGCACCGAGCGCGGCGCTACGCTCGCCGTTCCAGCCGACGCGTTCGTCGGGCAGGTTCGCGTTGTCCTTGAACGGCATTTCGAGCGTCAGCGACAGGCAGCCGAACTGATGACCGATGTACTTCGATGCGAGCTTGAGCGCATCTTCCTTGTACTTGCTCGCCGCATAACCATGCTCGGTCTGGAAGTCCGGGCTCGCGACCTTGAATGCTTCGATGAATGCGGTCTGCTCCTTGCGTTGCTGCTCGGTGAAACTCGGCAGCATCTCCGAACCGGCGACGAACACATACGGCAGATCCTCGTCGCCGTGAATGTCGAAGAACATGTCGCAGCCGATCGCATGGATTGCGTCGCGCACGGCCAGCACCTCGGGACTGCGCTCGGCGTCGGGCTCCATCCACTCGCGGTTCAGGTTCGCACCCGCCGCATTGGTGCGCAGGTTGCCATGCACGCTGCCGTCCGGATTCATGTTCGGGACGATGTAGAACGTCGCGCGGTCGTAGAGCTTGCGCGCCACCGGATCGCCCGCCCAGTCGCCCCACCCGGCCAGGCGCTTGACGAGCCCTTCGACGAACCACTCGGCCATCGTCTCGCCGGGATGCTGCCGTGCGATGATCCACACCTTCTTCTTCGGCGCGACGTCGACCTCCGGCGTGCCGAGCGTCAGCAGCGACATCGGACGGCCTTCGACCGTGCGCCCCAGTTCGACGACGCTCGCCTGCGGCAACTGCTGAACCGCGCCGAGAAACGCCGCATGACGCTCTTCCGAATACGGCTCGAAATACGCGTAGTAGATGCTGTCGAATTCGGGCGTATGGTCGATGGTCATCGTCTTGCCGTCGAACGTCGTCGGCACGCGGAACCAGTCGACCCGGTCGTAGCTCGCGACTGCGCTGTAGTTGCGCCATCCGGACGGATACGCGCACTCGGCCGCATTCTCGAACGACATCACGCAGCGCTCGCCGCGCGCGCCCGTCACACGATAGTAGAACCACTGCGCGAATTCCGAGCGGCTGTCGCCGCGCACGCGCAGTCGGATCGCGTCCGGGCTGTCGCACGACACGACGTCGATTGCGCCCGCGTCGAAATTGCTGGTGATAGAAAGGGTCATCTGTCTCTCCAGTTGAGACCAGAGTGAGTGCTTCAGCACTTACTCTGGGCCCGCAAAGCGCGACCGCAACGGACTGTTTGCCGCCTGTCCGGCCGCATGCATGCGCCGGCCGTCTCGTGAACGGCCGGCACGGTCACTCGCCGATTCGCCGGCGATATACGTAAGTCGAATCGTTCGATGCAGCTGCATCGAACGCGTACCCTTCCACCGCGAAATCCTTCAGCGCCGCCGGGTCGGCGATGCGATGCTCGACGATATAGCGCGCCATCAGGCCGCGTGCGCGCTTCGCGTGAAAGCTGATGATCTTGTAGCGGCCGCCCTTCCAGTCCTCGAATACCGGCGTAACGACGGGCGCGGCCAGCAGTTTCGGCTTGACCGACTTGAAGTACTCGGTCGACGCACAGTTGATCAGCACGCGCGCGGCACCGGTGCGCGCGTCGAGCTGCTCGTTGAGCGCGCGCGTGATCCGGTCGCCCCAGAACGCATACAGATCCTTGCCGCGCGCATTCGCGAAACGGGTGCCCATCTCGAGCCGGTACGGCTGCAGCAGGTCGAGCGGACGCAGCAGCCCGTACAGGCCCGACAGCACGCGCACGTGCTGCTGCGCGTAGTCGAGATCGGCGGCCGACAGCGATTTCGCGTCGAACCCTTCGTACACGTCGCCGTTGAATGCGAGCACCGCCTGCTTCGCATTCGCCGGCGTGAAGACCGGCGACCAGTCGGCGTAGCGCTGGAAGTTCAGGCGTGCGAGCGGATCGGAAATATCCATCAGCGTCGCGATGTCCTGCGGCGACAGCTTGCGCAGGCCGTCGATCAATTCCGACGCGTCGTCGACGAATGCAGGCTTCGTGTAAGACGGCACGTGCGCGGGCGTATCGTAGTCGAGGGATTTGGCTGGAGAGAGAACGATTATCATAGAGGCTCGCTGGCACGCCGTGCCTTGCGGTCAGACGAAAACCACCGATTGTAACGAATGACCCGCTCCCTCGCCCCGCACGCCGCACATCGCGTCGTACTCGACTCGAACGTCTGGATCGACATACTCGTATTCGACGACCCTGCCACACGCCCGATCCGGGCGGCACTCGAACGCGGCACGCTGGCCGCCGTGATCGACGGCCGCTGCCTGAACGAACTCGAACTCGTGCTCGACTATCCGCAGTTCCAGTCGCGCGCTGTCGACAAGGCCTCGGCACTCGCGACCGTCGCCCGCCTGGCGAGCCTCGTCGAGCCGCCGCCCGTCGGCGCCGACGCGCCGCCGCTGCCGAAGTGCAAGGATCGCGACGATCAGAAGTTCCTCGAGCTTGCGCGCGCCGCACAGGCCGAATGGCTCGTATCGAAGGACCGTGCGCTGCTCAAGCTCGCGAAGCGCACCGCCCGCGACTTCGGCTTCCGGATCGCACAACCCGGCCCGTTTACCGAAGCCTGCGCGCTCGACGACGCGCCGGCCGACACCAACACCACCACGCCGGCCTGACGCGCCTGGCGCCACCGATTGCGACCGTATCGATGAACGCTCCTTCCGACATGCCTACGACTCCCGTTTTTCCCTCGCGCCTGCCGAACGTCGGCACGACGATCTTCACGGTCATGAGCGCGCTCGCCGCCGAGAAAGGCGCCGTGAACCTCGGCCAGGGCTTTCCCGATTTCGACTGCGATCCGCGCATCGTCGACGCGGTCGCGACCGCGATGCGCAACGGTCACAACCAGTATCCGCCGATGGCCGGGGTCGCACCGTTGCGCGACGCGATCGCGGACAAGATCGCGCAGGTCTACGGCCGGCGCTACGATCCGGCCACCGAGATCACGGTGACGGCCGGTGCGACGCAGGCGCTGCTGACGGCCATCCTGTGCGCGGTGCACCCGGGCGATGAAGTGATCGTCGTCGAGCCGACCTACGACAGCTACCTGCCGTCGATCGAACTCGCGGGCGGCACGCCGGTATTCGTTACGCTCGAGGCGCCCGACTACGCGATCCTGTTCGACCGGCTCGCCGCCGCGATCACGCCGAAGACGCGAATGATCATGATCAACACGCCGCACAACCCCACCGGCACCGTGTGGCGCGAGGCCGACATGCGCAAGCTCGAGGAGATCGTGCGCGGCACCAACGTATTGATCCTGTCGGACGAGGTCTACGAGCACATGGTCTACGACGGCGCACGGCACGAGAGCGTCGCGCGCTACCCCGAACTCGCCGCGCGCAGCTTCATCGTGTCGAGCTTCGGGAAGACCTACCACGTGACGGGCTGGAAGGTCGGCTATGTCGCGGCGCCTGCCGCACTGACCGCGGAGTTCCGCAAGGTCCATCAATTCAACGTGTTCACGGTGAACACGCCGATGCAGATCGGGCTCGCCGACTATCTGCGCGACCCGGCGCCGTACCTGACGCTGCCCGACTTCTACCAGAAGAAGCGCGACTTCTTCCGCGCCGGCCTCGAGCGCACGCGCTTCAAGCTGCTGCCGTGCACGGGCACGTACTTCCAGTGTGTCGACTATTCGGCGATCAGCGACCTGCCCGAAGCCGAGTTCTCGAAGTGGCTCACGTCGGAGATCGGCGTGGCCGCGATTCCGGTGTCGGCGTTCTATCACGAGCCGCACGAATCGGGCGTCGTGCGCTTCTGCTTCGCCAAGCGGGAAAGCACGCTCGCGTCCGCACTCGAACGCCTCGCGCGCCTGTAAGTGCGGCGCGGCGCTGCACTGCGCCGCGCGCGGGCCGCGCTTACGAACGCGCGGCGTTCATCGCGTCCATATACGCCTTGCGATCGGCCGCCACGCGCTGCGCGGCCGATCGCTCGCCGACCATCTTCACGTGCGCCTTCCAGTCGATACCCGCGTCGACCAGGAAATCGCGGTCGTATATCGCCTTCGTCGCCATCCCGATCACCGGCAGATGCATCGCGGCGGCGATGTCGGCGACGCTGAACGAATCGCCGAGTACGTAAGGCGAGAACCGCGCCATCCGCTTGAACGCATCGATCGCGCGCGGCAGGCGCTTCTCGACATGCGCCTTCATTCCGTCGCTGACCTTGCCGCCGAAAAACGCTTCCGTGTAGATCTCGCGTGCGGTCCATTCGAGATACAGCTCGAGCGTCTCGACGAGCTCGCGCACCTTCGCGGCGGCAAACGGGCTCGACGGAAAGATGGCCTTCTCGGGATGACGCGCGGCCAGGTACTCGACGATCACCTGCGATTCGAACAGCGGGCCCTCTTCAGTCTTCACGAACGGGATCTTGCCGAGCGGCGAATCGACGAGGAGCGCCGGATCGCTGATCGGCAGACCGCATGTCACTTCCTCGAACGGGATATCGTGCTCGAGCAGAACGAACTTCACCTTGTTGTAGTAGTTGGACAACGGAATACCGCACAGCTGTAGCATCGGAGTCTCCTTCGTTGCGAAGCGCGGCCGCCGCGATACCGGCCGCATCGGGATGTGTCACGCTGAAAAGCACGTTCGTGCTAGTCTAAAGCAGTTTCGTATCCGCCATGACAACATTGCATCCGCTGCAGCACCACCGTCACGTGCATGCGCGAACACGCGTGCCATGCACGGCACCGCAGCCGCACCATTCGATGGAGACACACTCGCATGAGCGCTGAACTGCTGGCCTCACGTCCGCACGGGAGCGAATCGACGCTCGTCCTCACGCTGTCCAATCCCGGTGCGCGCAACGCGCTGCATCCCGACATGTACGCGACCGGCGTCGAAGCGCTCGCGACCGCCGAGCGCGATCCCGCGATTCGCGCAGTCGTGCTCACAGGGGCCGATCGTTTCTTTTGCGCGGGCGGCAACCTGAACCGGCTGCTCGACAACCGCTCGAAGGACCCGTCCTATCAGGCCGACAGCATCGACCAGCTCGCTGCGTGGATCAGCGCGATCCGTGCATCGACGAAGCCCGTGATCGCGGCCGTCGAAGGCGCGGCTGCCGGCGCCGGCTTCTCGCTCGCACTCGCATGCGACTTGATCGTTGCCGCGCATGACGCGAAGTTCGTGATGTCGTATGCGCGCGTCGGCCTCACGCCCGATGGCGGCGGTTCGTGGTTCGTCGCCCGTGCGTTGCCGCGCGCGCTTGCGGCCGAAATCCTGTTCGAGGGCAAGCCGGTCGCCGCCGAACGCCTGCATGCGCTCGGCGTCGTCAATCGCCTCGCCGTGCCCGGCGCGGCGCTGTCCGACGCGCTCGCATGGGCCGACTCGCTCGCCGGCATCTCGCCGAACGCACTCACGCGTATCAAGTCGCTGCTCGACGATGCAACCGCGCAGCCGCTCGACGCGCATCTCGGTACCGAGCGCGATCACTTCGTCGCATCGCTGCATCACGCGGACGCGTTCGAAGGCATCACCGCATTTCTCGAGAAACGCCAGCCGCGCTACAAGCGCTGACCCGGCACGCCGACGCCGTTCGAACGGCGTCGGCGCTGCCGCAGCGGCATGCACGCGCAGCCGGGCGGCCGCACGCTCGCGCCGTCTGCAGCGCGCGTCGATCCATGCTCTAATGACCGCCTGTTGCGGCGCCCCGTCGGCGCCGTTTTCGCGCATGCAATGAAGGAGTTGACGATGATCGACGTCTACAGCTGGGCGACCCCGAACGGCCACAAGGTGCACATCATGCTCGAGGAAACCGGCCTCGCGTATCGTGCACATCCGGTCGATATCGGCGCCGGCGACCAGTTCAAGCCCGAATTCCTGAAAATCAGCCCGAACAACAAGATCCCCGCGATCGTCGATCCGGATGGCCCCGGCGGCAAGCCGATCTCGCTGTTCGAATCGGGCGCGATCCTCGTCTACCTTGCGGAAAAGACCGGCAAGTTCCTGCCGGCCGATCCGGCCGCGCGCTACGCGACACTCGAATGGCTGATGTTCCAGATGGGCGGCGTCGGCCCGATGCTCGGACAAGCGCACCACTTCCGCATGTACGCGCCGGAGAAGATCGACTATGCGGTCAATCGCTACACAAACGAAGCGAAGCGCCTGTACAACGTGATGGAGAAACGCCTCGGCGAATCCGAATATCTCGCCGGCGACGCGTACACGATCGCCGACATCGCGACGTTCCCGTGGACGCGCTCATGGCAGAACCAGGGCATCGTGCTCGACGAACTGCCGAACGTGAAGCGCTGGCACGAGGCGATCGCCGCGCGACCGGCCGTGCAGCGCGGCGTCGAAGTGCTCGCGTCGTTGCGCAAGGCGTTGCAGGACGACAAGGCGCGCGAGGTGCTGTTCGGCGCGACGCAATACGCGAAGCACTGACCGACCACGCGCCGCACGATGCAGCGGCATCCGTGGATGCCGCTGCGTGCGTCAGAAGTAATGCAGCGTGATGAACTCCGCTGCACACACGAGCAATGGTGCATCGGCGCGCTCGGCCTGCACCGACACCGACCACGTCACCTGTACGCCGCCCCGCGCCGCCTCGGCGGTTTCCTTCACCGCGAACAACGCGCGCACGCGTGCGCCGACCGGCACCGGCTTCAGGAACCGCACGCGATTGAGTCCGTAGTTCACGCCCATCTTCTGCTCGAAGCGCATCGCGTCGACCATCAGCGCCGGAATCAGCGACAGCGTCAGGAACCCATGCGCGATCGGACCGCCGAACGGCGATTCTTTGCGTGCGCGCTCGGGATCGACGTGAATCCACTGGTGATCGCCGGTCGCATCGGCGAAGCGGTCCACGCGCTGCTGATCGATCTCGACCCAGCCGCTCGCGAGCGGCTCCGCGCCCACCCGCGCATGCAGCGCGTCGATCGACGCGATCAGCGGCAATGTCACGTCCGTCATGCGTTCGCCCCTGCAGGATGACGCAAGCCGAAGATCACGTTGGTATGCACGGTGATCACCGTCTCGCCGTCGGCGTTGATGCCGATCCACTCCGCCGACACGATGCCGCGATCGGGCTTGCTCGCGGACACGCGCTTGTCGTGGATCTTCTGGTACATCGTGATCGTGTCGCCCGCGCGCACGGGTTTGAGCCAGCGAATCGAGTCGATGCCGGGCGAACCCATGCTGGTCGAATCCGGCCCCAGCTTCTTGATGAGCAGGCTCATGAACACCGAACACGTATGCCAGCCGCTCGCGATCAGCCCGCCGAACGGCGATGCCTTGGCGGCTTCCTCGTCGACGTGGAACGGCTGCGGATCGTAGCGTTGCGCGAACGCCTTGATGTCGTCGGCCTCGAACGTGTAGCTGCCGATCTCCGTGTTGCTGCCTACCACCAGATCTTCGTAACTGATACCCACCGTAGGTCTCCTGTGGCGCGCTCGCGCGTCGCCGTCATGCCGCGTCGGCTTGCGCGAAATCCGGCAGTGCCGCGATGCGCGCAAGGTGATGATCGGTGTCGCCGAGGGTCGTCTCGATGATCGACAGTCGCTTGAACAGATGCGCGGCAGCGACTTCGTTGGTCACGCCCATGCCGCCGTGCAATTGCACGGCCTGCTGGCCGACGAAGCGCGCTGCCGCACCCACTCGCGCCTTCGCGGCCGACACCGCCTTGCGGCGTGCATCGGCGTCGCCGGCCGCGTAGCGCACCGCGGCCAGGTAAGTCAGAGAGCGCGCCTGCTCCGCATGGATCAGCATGTCGACCATCCGGTGCTGCAGTGCCTGGAAACGCGCGATCGGTACGCCGAACTGCTCGCGCGTCTTCGTGTATTCGACCGTCGCGCGATTCAGTTCGTCGAGCGCGCCGACCGCTTCCGCGCATAGCAGGAAGGTCGCATAGTCGGCGATCTGCTCGAGTGCGGCCGCATCGCGCACACCGCCCGCGAGCAGCCGCGCAGCCGTTTCGTTCAGTTCGACGGTCGCGGCGCGCTGCCCGTCGATGGTCCGGTAGTCGGTCGCCTTCGCACCCGCTGCATCGCGCTCGACGACGAACAGGCCGATGCCGCCGCCTTCGACGCGCGCGGGTACGATCCACGCATGCGCCTGTGCGCCATGCTGAACGATCGATTTGGTGCCGGTCAGCCGGTAGGTGCCGCCCTGTTCACGTGCGTGCGTCTCGAGTTCGTACAGGTCGTAGCGTGCGCGCGGCTCGTGGAACGCGACCGCCAGCCGCTTCTGCCCTTGCGCGACGGCCTCCAGCAGCGCGGCATCGTCGCCCGCGCCCGTGCCCGCGACACGCAGCGCCTCGATGCCGACCGCCGTCGCCCAGTACGGCTCGACGACGAGTGCGCGGCCGAGCTCCTGCATCGCGACCAGCATGTCGACCGGGCCGCCGCCGAAGCCGCCTTGCGCGTCCGGTACCGGCAGCGCGGTCAGCCCGAGCTCCGCGAACGCGCTCCATTGCGCGTCCGACACGCCCGCGTCGCTGCGCACGATAGCCTGGCGCGCGTCGAACCCGTATTGCTCGCCGAGATAACGACGCAGCGCGTCGGCGAATTGCTGCTGCTCATCGGTAAAGCTGAAATCCATCGTTGTCTCCTGTTGGCCCGAGCGGGCGTTTCCGCGCCCGGCTCTCGCCCGATGCGTCGCGGCTCACAGCCCCAGAATCATCTGCGCGATGATGTTCTTCTGAATCTCGTTCGAACCGCCGTAGATCGAGGTCTTCCGATAGTTGAAGTAGTACGCGGCGAGCGGCGCCGCATCGTCGTCGCCCGCGATGCTGTGCTCGCGCTCGGCTTCGAGGAACGGCACGTCGAACGGTGCGGCGAGCGGCCCGATTGCCTCGAACATCAGCTCGGTGAGCGCCTGCTGCACTTCGGTACCCTTGATCTTCAGCATCGACGCCTCGGGGCCCGGGCCCTTGCCGCTCGTCTCGCGGCTCACGACGCGCAGCACCGTCACCTCGAGCGCCATCAGCTCGACTTCGAGCGCCGCGACCTTCGCGGCAAACACCGGGTCAGCGAGCAACGGCTTGCCGTTCTTGCGCTGGTTCGACGCCACCCGCTTCAGGAACACGAGCTCCCGCTTGGACGCGCCGACGCGCGCGATGCCGGTGCGCTCGTGACCCAGCAGGTACTTCGCGTAGGTCCAGCCGCGGTTTTCGTCGCCGACGAGGTTCTCGACGGGCACCTTCACGTCCTCGAAGAACACTTCGTTGACCTCGTGGTCTTCGTCGAGCGTGATGATCGGGCGCACCGTGATGCCGGGCGTCTTCATGTCGATCAGCAGGAACGAGATGCCCTCCTGCTTCTTCGCCGCCGGGTCGGTACGTACGAGGCAGAACATCATGTCCGCATACTGGCCGAGCGTCGTCCAGGTCTTCTGGCCGTTGACGATGTAGTGGTCGCCGTGGCGCTCGGCGCGCGTGCGCAGCGACGCGAGGTCCGACCCGGAGCCCGGCTCGGAGTAGCCCTGGCACCACCAGTCGGTACCGTCGAGAATGCGCGGCAGGTAATGGCGCTTCTGCGCTTCGCTGCCGTATTTCATCAGCACCGGTGCGACCATCGACACGCCGAACGGCAAGACGGTCGGCGCGCCGATGCGCGCGCACTCCTCATCCCAGATGTGCCGCTGCGTCGCATTCCAGCCCGGGCCGCCGTATTCGGTCGGCCACGCAGGCGCGGACCAGCCGCGCTGGCCGAGAATCCGGTGCCAGCTCGCGAAGTCCTCGCGGTCGAGTCGTTTGTGATCGAGTACTTTGGCGCGCAGCGCGTGAGGCAGATTCGCCTCGAGCCAGACGCGGACGTCAACGCGGAATGCGTCGTCGGCGGGGGAATAATCCAGATCCATGCGCAGTGTCTCCTGGCCGCGGCCGTCCGGCCCGGCGAGGACACGCTGCGTATGTCATTGCAGCGGTTCTTTCAGCGCGGCAGGAATCGGCAACGGCATCACTTCGATGCCTTCTTCGGCGAGGGATTGCGCATCCTCCGGCGTCGTGACGCCACGAATGCTGCGCGCGGGCGCCTCGTTGTAATGGATGCGCCGCGCTTCCTCGGCGAAGCGCTCGCCCACGTTTTCAGTCTTCTCCAGCACCTCGCGCAGCGCACGCATCGCCTGCGCCTGGAGCGCACGCGGATCGGCCGGCTTCGCCTGCGTCGCGCCCGACAGGTTCAGGCGCGGCGCGGACGGCATCCGGTTGATCTCGGTCGTCCCGCACACCGGGCATTCGACCAGCTTGCGAGACAACTGCGCTTCGAACTCATCGGCGGAAGCGAACCAGCCTTCGAACCGATGACCGTGCGGGCACTGTAAATCGAGGACCTTCATGCTGAATCAGGGCGTGTGACGAGTGTAGCGCAAAAAACGCTTTTGTGAACGATCGTGCTAAACCAGGATTGCGCGGCCGGAAGCGGCCGCGTCACACGATTGTAACGCGGCGCCCCGCCCGCCGCTGACGCGCGGTCAGGGGTTCTGGACCGGGCCGAGCGGCCACGTGCCGGACAGCACCTTGTCGAGCCACATCGCGCCGATGATCGTCTTCACGTCGGTGATCTGGCCCGTGCGCACCCATTCCTGCAGGTCGGCCTGCGTCGCCGTGAAGGTTTCGAGAAATTCGCCTTCGTCGAGCTTGCGCTCGCCGGCGGTCAGCCCGCGTGCGAGGTACAGGTCGATGAATTCGGTCGAATAGGAAATGATCGGGTGAATCCGGGCCAGGAATACGTATTCGTTGGCCGTGTAGCCGGTTTCTTCGCGCAGCTCGCGCACCGCACAGGCGAGCGCGCCTTCGTTCGGGTCGAGCTTGCCGGCCGGAAATTCGGCCATGACCTTGCCGATCGGATAGCGATACTGGCTTTCCATCAGCACGCGGCCGTCGTCGAACAGCGGGATCACCATCACCGCGCCCGGGTGCTGGACGTATTCGCGCGTGGCCTGCTTGCCGTCAGGCAGGCGGACGGTATCGCGCTTGAGCTTGAGGAACGAGCCTTCGAAAATCGCCTCGCTCTCGACGCAGGTTTCGGTCAGTGCGGCATCGTGATTGGGTAGTTCGGCCATCGGGCTGCTCCGGGGAAATGGGCACGCGACGGCCGAAGGCGCGTCAGCGTCGTTTGACTAGATACTGGAACGTGAAGCCGGGAAACGCGAACACGACGAACAGACTGAACGTGATCGCGTAAAACTGCCAGCCTTGTTCGAAGCGGTTGCCGGCGCGCGACTCGAGCCAGAAGCCGAGTGCGCCGACGACGAAATACAGCACGATCAGCTCGCCGATCCGAACCCACGCGTTCTTCTTCGTCGCGCCGATCGGCACGACGGCGAACACGCGTTGGTTCAGGAACGGCACGTTGGCGCAGACGAACGCCAACAGCACAATGAACCAGCCGGCTGCCGACATTACAGCGGCAGCGTGTGACGGATCGCCTGCAGGCAGGCCGTCAGCAGCGGGCTCGGGATCAGGCCGAGCACGACGACCGCAAGGCCGTTCGCCACGAGCAGCGTGCGCTTGCAGAAGTCGCCGGTGATCGGAGCCGTGTCCTGCGGTGCATCGAAGTACATCAGCTTGACGATACGCAGGTAGTAGAACGCGCCGAACAGCGACGTGATCACGGCCAGCACGGCCAGCCAAGTCAGGCCTGCGTTGACGGTCGCCTCGAGCACCGCGAGCTTCGCGTAGAAGCCGACGGTCGGCGGAATGCCGGCCAGCGAGAACATCATGACCATCATCACGAACGCGAACACCGGGCTGCGCTTGTTGAGGCCCTTGAAGTCGTCGATCGTGTCCGCTTCGAAATCGCGGCGTGCGAGCAGCATCACCACGCCGAACGAGCCGAGCGTCGTGATCAGATAGACGATCGCGTAGAACATCGCCGAGCTGTACGCGCTCGCCGGTGCGGCCGCGTCGCCCTTCACGATGCCTGCGAGCAGGCCGAGCAGCACGAAGCCCATGTTCGAGATCGCCGAGTACGCGAGCATCCGCTTGATGTTGCGCTGGACGATACCGGTGATGTTACCGACGATCAGCGACAGCGCGGCGAGGATCACGAGCGCGGTCTGCCAGTTCTGCGCGAGCGGCAGCAGGCCCATCACCAGGAAGCGCAGGCCCCACGCGAACGCGGCAACCTTCGGGCCGCCGCCGACGAACAGCGTCATCGCGGTCGGTGCGCCCTGATAGACGTCCGGCACCCACATGTGGAACGGCACGGCGCCGAGCTTGAACGCGATACCGGCGACGATGAAGATCACGCCGAACATCAGCACGGCGGCGTCGGTGTTGCCGCCGACCGCCTTGTACACCTCGCCCAGCTCGAGCGAGCCGGTCGCGCCGTAGAGCATCGAGATGCCGTACAGCACGAAGCCCGACGCGAGCGCGCCCAGCACGTAGTACTTCATTGCGGCTTCGCTCGACTGCGGCGCGTCGGGACGCAGCGCGATGATCGCGTACAGCGACAGCGACATCAGTTCGAGGCCGAGGTACAGCGTCAGGAAGTTGTTGCCCGACACCATCACCAGCTGACCGAGCAGCGAGAACATGCCGAGCAGGAACACGTCGCCGCGGAACATGTCGCGGTCTTCGAGGTACTTGCGCGAATAAACGAGCGAGACCGCGAAGCCGATCGACACGACGGCCTTCATCATGCTCGCGAACGAGTCGACGACGACCATCCGCGAGAAGAAGTAGTACTGCTGCGGATCCAGCGCCTGCACGGCGAACCATACGCCGGCGACGACCGACGAAACCACCGCGATCAGATAAGTGAGGCGGCGGCCGGCGGCACCCGTAAAGGTGTCGTTCAGCCATGCGACGACGATGGCGACCATCACCAGCGCGTCAGGCAACAGGACATTCATAGGAGCATTCATGATTTTGATTTCCTCCGCTCGCGATTACTGCGCCAGCGGCAGCTTCGACTGCGCGACGTGGGAGAGGAGGTTTTCCACGGAAACGTGCATCACGTCGGTGAAAGGCTTCGGATACAGGCCCATCAGCAGCGTGAACGCGGCAAGCACGGCCAGCATCAGGAACTCGCGGTTACCGATGTCCTTCAGCTTGGCAACGTGATCGTTTGCAACCGCGCCGAAGTACACGCGCTTGTACATCCACAGCGTGTAGGCGGCGCCGAGGATCAGCGTGAACGCTGCACCGAACGCGATCCAGAAGTTGTACTGGACGGCTGCGAGAATCACCATGAACTCGCCGACGAAACCCGACGTGCCCGGCAGGCCGCAGTTCGCCATCGAGAACAGCATCGCGAACGCCGCGAACTTCGGCATCACGTTCACGACGCCACCGTAGTCGGCGATCTGGCGCGAGTGCAGGCGGTCGTACAGCACGCCGATACACAGGAACATCGCGCCCGACACGAAGCCGTGCGAGATCATCTGGATGATCGCGCCTTCGACGCCGAGCTGGTTGAAGATGAAGAAGCCGAGCGTGACGAAGCCCATGTGCGCGATCGACGAATACGCGACCAGCTTCTTCATGTCGGACTGCACCATCGCGACGAGGCCGATGTAGATCACCGCGATCAGCGACAGCGTGATCACGACCGGCGCCAGGAAGTGGCTTGCGTCAGGCGTGATCGGCAGCGAGAAACGCAGGAAACCGTACGCACCGAGCTTCAGCATGATCGCGGCCAGCACGACCGAGCCGCCCGTCGGCGCTTCCACGTGCGCGTCCGGCAGCCAGGTGTGCACCGGCCACATCGGCACCTTCACCGCGAACGCGAGGAAGAATGCAATGAACAGCAGGATCTGCGGCGTCATCGCGATCTTCGCGTCCTGCCACGTCGCGAGGTCGAACGAATGCGTCTGCGTGTACAGGTAGATCAGCGCAACCAGCATCAGCAGCGAGCCGGCCAGCGTGTACAGGAAGAACTTGAATGCCGCATACACGCGATTCGGACCGCCCCACACACCGATGATGATGTACATCGGGATCAGGGTCGCTTCGAAGAACACGTAGAACAGCAGGCCGTCGGCCGACGAGAACACGCCGACCATGATCCCCGAGAGGATCAGGAACGCCGCGAGGTACTGCGCGACGTTCTCCGTAATCACTTCCCACGCGGCAATCACGACGATGACCGTGATCAGCGCGGTCAGCACCACGAACCACATCGACAGGCCGTCGACGCCAAGGTGATACGAGATGTCGAAGCGTTCGATCCAGACCGAATGCTCGACGAACTGCAGCGCTGCCGTGCTCGAGTCGAAGCCCGTGATCAGCGGAATCGTGACCGCGAGCCCGAGCAGCGAACCGATCAGTGCGACCCAGCGGGCCGTCGCCGGCTTTCTATCGTTACCTACCACGAGCACGAGGAGGCCGAAAACGATAGGCAGCCAGATCGCGGTACTGAGAATCGGAAAAGCGTGCATTAGTTATTCCCCGTCTTATTTGCCGCCCAGCGTCACAAACAGGGTCAGGAGCCCCAGCATGCCGATGATCATGGCGAACGCGTAGTGGTAGATGTAACCGGATTGCAGGAAGCGGATCACGCTGGCGAACCAGCCGATGAACCGGGCGCTGCCGTTCACGAGGCCGTCGATCACCACGACGTCACCCTCCTTCCACAGGCCTCGGCCGATCGCCACCGAACCACGGGCGAACACCACCTCGTTGATCTTGTCCATGTAGTACTTGTTGTCGAGCAGCGTGTAGATCGGGCCGAACGTGCGGCGGATCGAAGCCGGCAGCTCCGGACGCTTCAGGTACAGGAACCACGCGACGACCACGCCGGCGAGCGCCAGCCACACCGGCAGGCCCGACACCGAGTGCAGACCCATGCCGACCCAGCCGTGGAACTCCTCCGCCATCTCGGCCAGTGCCGGATGATTCGCGCCGACGAAGATCACCTTGTCGAACGCGACACCATGCTGGAAGAAGTCGCCGAACAGCATCGGGCCGACCGCGATCGCACCGATGATCACCGACGGGATCGCCAGCAGGACGAGCGGCACCCACACGACCCACGGGGTCTCGTGCGGCTCGTGCGCGTGATCGTCATGACCGTGGCCATGGCCGTGATCGTCGTGACCGTGAGCGGCCGCCATGCCCATCGGCGATTCCGGATGCTTCGGCTTGCGGAAGCGCTCTTCGCCGTGGAACACCAGGAAGTACATGCGGAACGAGTACAGCGCCGTGACGAACACGCTCGCGACCACCGCGAAGTACGCGAAGCCCGAACCCGGCAGGTGCGACAGCTTCACCGCGTCGATGATCGAGTCCTTCGAGTAGAAGCCCGAGAAGAACGGCGTACCGATCAGCGCCAGCGAACCGACGAGCGACGTGATCCACGTGATCGGCATGTACTTGCGCAGGCCACCCATGTTGCGCATGTCCTGGTCGTGGTGCATGCCGATGATCACCGAACCGGCGCCGAGGAACAGCAGTGCCTTGAAGAACGCGTGCGTCATCAGGTGGAACACGGCGACCGGGTAAGCGGACACGCCGAGCGCCACCGTCATGTAACCGAGCTGCGACAGCGTCGAGTACGCGACGACACGCTTGATGTCGTTCTGGACAATCCCGAGGAAGCCCATGAACAGCGCCGTGATCGCGCCGATCACCGTGATGAACGACAGCGCGGCGTCCGACAGCTCGAACAGCGGCGACATGCGCGACACCATGAAGATGCCGGCCGTCACCATCGTCGCCGCGTGAATCAGCGCGGAGATCGGCGTCGGGCCTTCCATCGAGTCAGGCAGCCACACGTGCAGCGGGAACTGCGCCGACTTGCCCATCGCGCCGATGAACAGGCAGATACACGCGACGGTCAGCAGGCCCCAGTCGGTGCCCGGGAAGTGCAGGCTCGCGAGCTCCGCACGCTTCGCGAACACTTCGCCGTAGTTCATCGAACCCGCGAACGCGAGCAGCAGGCCGATGCCCAGCAGGAAGCCGAAGTCGCCCACGCGGTTCACGAGGAACGCCTTCATGTTCGCGTAGATCGCGCTTTCACGCGTGAAGTAGAAGCCGATCAGCAGGTACGACACGAGGCCCACCGCTTCCCAGCCGAAGAACAGCTGCAGGAAGTTGTTGCTCATCACGAGCATCAGCATCGAGAACGTGAACAGCGAGATGTACGAGAAGAAGCGCTGGTAGCCGTCCTCTTCCGACATGTAGCCGATCGTGTAGATGTGCACCATCAGCGAGACGAAGGTCACGACGACCATCATCATCGCGGTCAGCGAATCGACGAGGAAACCAATTTCAAGTTTCAGCGAGCCGACGTTCATCCACTGATAGACGGTCGCGTTGAAGCTCGCGCCCCCCATCACGTCGACGAAGACTTTCGCCGACAGCAGAAACGCGATCAATACGCCGAGGATCGTGATCCGGTGTGCGCCCTTACGCCCCACGGCGTTCCCGAACAGCCCCGCAATCAGCGAGCCGGCCAGCGGAGCGAGCGGAATCGCCAGCAGCAGGTTTTCATTGAGTGTCGTTGACATAACAGCGTTACCTGAAATTAGCCCTTGAGCTGATCGAGATCCTCGACATTGATCGTGTCGAGCTTACGGAACAGGGTCACCAGAATCGCCAGACCGATCGCCGCTTCCGCTGCTGCGACGGTCAGCACGAAGAACACGAAGATCTGGCCGTGCACATCGCCGAGGTAATGAGAAAACGCGACGAAGTTGGTGTTCACCGCCAGCAGCATCAGTTCGATCGCCATCAGGATGATGATGATGTTGCGGCGGTTGAGAAAGATCCCGACGATCGCGATCGCAAAGAGGATCGCGCCGAGCACGAGGTAGTGAGCAAGAGTCAACATGGTTTTCTTTTTCCTCCGCTTAGCCGTTGGTGCTCGTATCGGCTTCGCTCTGCGCCGTTTCCGGCTGCGGCTTTTCCGCTTCCATCTTCACGAGGCGCACGCGGTCGGCGCGACGCACCTTGACCTGATCCGACACGCGCTGGCGCTTGCTGTCCTTGCCCTTGCGCTCGGTCAGCCCGATCGCGGCGATGATCGCGACCAGCAGCACGAGGCCGGCGATTTCAAACGCGAAGATGTAGTCGGTGTAGATCACCTTGCCGATCAGTCGCGTGTTCGACCAGTCGGCCATCGCGCCCGTCGCCATCGCGTGCGCCGATTGCGTATCGCCGTAGCCGCGCCACAGGATCAGCGCGGTCTCGACCACGATGATCGCGCCGACCACCGTTGCCATCGGCACGAAGCGCTTGAAGTCGCGACGCAGGTAGTCGATGTTGATGTCCAGCATCATCACGACGAACAGGAACAGCACCATCACCGCGCCCACGTAGACCAGAACCAGCAGGATCGCGAGGAACTCCGCTTCCAGCAGCATCCAGATCGCGGCGGCGTTGAAGAACGCCAGCACAAGGAAAAGCGCAGACGCCACCGGGTTGCGCGAAGTGATCACCTTCAGCCCTGATACCACCAGGAGCAGCGCGAAGATGTAGAACAGTACGGTCGTGAATTCCATGATTACCGGTTCATCGTTAGGCCATAGTCAGGCGCGGCTTGCGGGACGCCCGCACCCGTCGCGGCGGCTGGCCCGTCGATGCCGGGCCGGCACTGCAAACACAATCAACGATACGGCGCGTCGGCAGCCTTCGCCGCTGCGATGTCCTTCTCGTAACGATCGCCCACTGCGAGCAGCATTTCCTTCGTGAAATACAGGTCGCCGCGCTTTTCGCCGTGGTATTCGAGAATCTGCGTCTCGACGATCGAATCGACCGGGCAGCTCTCTTCGCAGAAACCGCAGAAGATGCACTTCGTCAGGTCGATGTCGTAGCGCGTCGTGCGGCGCGTGTTGTCGGCGCGCGTTTCCGATTCGATCGTGATCGCCAGTGCGGGACACACGGCCTCGCAGAGCTTGCACGCGATGCAGCGCTCTTCGCCGTTCTCGTAGCGGCGCAGTGCATGCAGCCCGCGGAAACGCGGCGAAATCGGGGTCTTCTCTTCCGGGAACTGCACGGTGAACTTGCGCTTGAACGTGTAACGGCCGGTCAGCGCGAGCCCCTTCAGCAGCTCGGTCAGGAAGAAAGTCTTAAAGAAGTGTTGGATTGCCGTCATGATTTCGTCCTTACTTCACCCAGATGTTCAGCGGCGACATCATCCAGAAGCCGACCACGACCACCCAGATCACCGTGACGGGCAGGAACACCTTCCAGCCCAGGCGCATGATCTGGTCGTAACGGTAGCGCGGGAACGTCGCGCGGACCCAGATGAACACCGACAGCAGCGCGAATACCTTCAGCACCAGCCAGAAGATGCCCGGAATGAACGACAGGAATTCGAACGGCGCATCCCAGCCGCCGAGGAACAGCGTCGCAGCCAGCGCCGAGATCACGATCATGTTGATGTACTCGGCGAGGAAGAACAGCGCGAACGCCATACCCGAGTAATCGATCATGTGACCCGCGACGATTTCCGACTCGCCTTCCACCACGTCGAACGGGTGACGGTTCGTTTCGGCGATGCCCGACACGAAGTAGACGACGAACGCCGGCAGCAGCGGCAGCCAGTTCCACGACAGGAAATTCACGCCGTGGCCGGCGAAGAAGCCGTGCTGTTGCGAGCCGACGATTTCCGACAGGTTCAGGCTGCCGGCCGTCATCAGCACGAGCACCAGCGCGAAGCCCATCGAGATTTCGTACGAAACCATCTGCGCCGCGGCACGCATCGCACCGAGGAACGCGTATTTCGAGTTCGACGCCCAGCCGGCGAGAATCACCGCGTACACGCCGATCGACGAAATCGCCATCGCGTACAGCAGGCCGGCGTTCACGTTCGCGAGCACGGCTTCGGCCTGGAACGGGATCACTGCCCACACGGCGAACGCCGGCACGACGGTCATAATCGGCGCGACCAGGTAGAGCCAGCGGCTCGCGGCGGTCGGCTGAATGACTTCCTTCAGCAGCAGCTTCAGCACGTCGGCGATCGGCTGCAGCAGGCCGCCGGGGCCGACGCGGTTCGGGCCGAGACGCACGTGCATCCAGCCGATCAGCTTGCGTTCCCACAGAATCAGGTACGCGACGCACAGCAGGATGACGACGGCGACGACGAGGATGCGCACGAGTGCCCACACCGTCGGCCACGCGAAGCCAAGAAGCTGGGTCCCGCCCGCGTTGATCGTATCGAACAAGCTCATTTACGCCTTCTCCACCACCAGTTCACCGAACAGGCTGCCGAGCGCTGCGCCGGCAGGCGTTGCCGCCGACACGCGAACGACCGTCTCCGCAAGATTCGCGTCGCGCACGGCCGGCAACTGCACCGCACGCTCGCCCTGGCGCACGCGCACCGCGTCGCCTTCCTTCAAGCCCAGCTTGTCGAACAGCGCGGCCGGCAGGGCTGCGACGTTCGCCGCCTTCGCGGCAGCCGTCAGGTGCAGCGCACCGGCGCGGCGCACGAGTGCGTCGGCATGATAGATCGGCACATCGGCGAGGCGCTCGAAGCTGCCGTTTGCGGCATTCGCCGCGACGCGCACCGGCGCGACCGACGTCGCGTTCGACAGACGGCTCGCGACGCCCGCGTCGCCGAGCGCCGCGACACGCACGTCTTCCGCGGTCTCGTATTCGAAGTTCGGCAGGTCGAGGAGACTGCCGAGCACGCGCAGCACCTTCCACGCCGGACGCGTGTCGCCGAGCGGGCGCACGACGCCGTTGAAGCTCTGCACCGAGCCTTCGGCGTTGACGTACGTGCCGGCCGTTTCGGTGAACGGCGCGACGGGCAGCAATACGTCCGCGTAATCGAGGCCGTGCTTGAACGGCGACATCACGACGACCATTTCAGCCTGGTTCAGCGCGGCAAGCGCCTGCGCCGGATCGGCCGTGTCGAATTCGGGCTCGACGTTCAGCAGCACGTAGCCCTTGCGCGGCTGCGCGAACGCTTCGCGAGCGTTCAGGCCGCCATCGCCCGGCAGCGCGCCGACGACGTGCGCGCCGACCGTGTTCGCCGCTTCCGTCAGGAAACCGAACGTGGCGCCGGTGTTCTCGGCGATCCACTGAGCGACGGCGTGCAGCTTCGCGAATTCCGGATGACGGACGGCCACGTTGCCGAGCAGCACCGCGCGGCGCTCGCCGTTCGCGAGCGACTGCGCGACAGCCTGCGCCGCCGCCGATGCCGTGACGCCCGCGAGCGTGTCGGGCAGCGCGACGCCGCGCAGCTGCGCGACGGCTGCAGCGATGCCGGCCAGTTCGTCGAGCCATGCCGACGGCGCGGCAACGATGCGCTTCGCGGTACGGATCAGCGAGTCGTCGGCGGTCGCGTGCAGGAAATGCAGCTTCGCGCCGTTCTTCGCGGCCTGACGCAGGCGTGCGGCGAACAGCGGATGGTCGCGGCGCAGGAACGAACCGACGATGAACGCGGCATCCACGTTCGACAGATCGGCGATCGGCATGCCGAGCCACGGTGCGCCCTGGACCGGCGCCGAGAAATCCTGCTGACGCAGACGGAAGTCGACGTTCGGCGTCTTCAGTTCGTTGGCGAGCTGCTTCACGAGGAACAGCTCTTCAGCGGTGCTGTGCGCGCTCGCGAGCATCGCCAGCGCGTTCGCGCCGTGATCCGCGGCGATACCCTTGAGCCCCTTCGCGACGTATTCCAGCGCGGTCTGCCAGTCGGTTTCGAGCCACTGGCCGCCCTGCTTCAGCATCGGCTTGGTCAGGCGCTCTTCGCTGTTCAGGCCTTCGTACGAGAAACGATCCTTGTCCGAGATCCAGCATTCGTTGATCGCTTCGTTCTCGAACGGCAGCACGCGCATCACGCGGTTGTTCTTCACCTGCACGACGAGGTTCGCGCCGACGGAATCGTGCGGGCTCACCGACTTGCGACGCGACAGTTCCCACGTCCGGGCGCTGTAGCGGAACGGCTTGCTGGTCAGCGCGCCGACCGGGCACAGATCGATCATGTTGCCCGACAGTTCGGAATCGACCGTCTTGCCGACGAACGTCGTGATTTCCGAGTGCTCGCCGCGGCCCAGCATGCCGAGCTCCATCACGCCGGCGATTTCCTGGCCGAAGCGGACGCAGCGCGTGCAGTGGATGCAACGCGACATTTCTTCCATCGAGATCAACGGGCCGACGTTCTTGTGGAACACCACGCGCTTTTCTTCCGAGTAGCGCGACGACGACTTGCCGTAGCCGACCGCCAGATCCTGCAGCTGACATTCACCGCCCTGATCGCAGATCGGGCAGTCGAGCGGGTGGTTGATGAGGAGGAATTCCATCACCGCCTGCTGACCCTTCACGGCCTTCTCGGACTGCGTGCGAACGATCATGCCGGCCGACACGGGCGTCGCGCAGGCAGGCACGGCCTTCGGCATCTTCTCGACTTCGACGAGACACATCCGGCAGTTGGCCGCAACCGACAGTTTCTTGTGATAGCAGAAGTGAGGAATGTACGTGTCAGCCTTGTGTGCAGCCTGGATCACCATGCTGCCTTCGGGCACCTCGACCTTCTTGCCGTCTATTTCAAGTTCAACCATGATGGTGAATGGTCCTTAACCTATTTTCGCCCGCTCGCGCCGTGGCCCGACCGTGCGCTCAAATTCCGCAACCCGGTGCTTCGCTTCAGGCCGCTGCCGCGTGTGCGTGACCGCCGACCATGCAATGCTTGTGCTCGACGTGGTATGCGAATTCGTCCCAGTAGTGCTTGAGCATCCCGCGCACCGGCATCGCCGCTGCATCGCCGAGCGCGCAGATCGTGCGGCCCATGATGTTCTCCGCCACCGAATTCAGCAGGTCCAGATCTTCCTGGCGCCCTTCGCCGTGCTCGATACGATTCACGACGCGATACAGCCAGCCGGTGCCTTCACGGCACGGCGTGCACTGGCCGCACGATTCCTCGTAGTAGAAGTACGACAGGCGCAGCAGCGAACGCACCATGCAGCGCGTCTCGTCCATCACGATCACCGCGCCGGAACCGAGCATCGAGCCCGCCTTCGCGATCGAGTCGTAGTCGAGATCCGTCTGCATCATGATGTCGCCCGGAATCACCGGCGCCGACGAGCCGCCCGGAATCACGGCCTTGATCTTCTTGCCGCCGCGCATCCCGCCGGCGAGCTCCATCAGCGTCGCGAACGGCGTGCCGAGCGGCACTTCGTAGTTGCCCGGACGCTCGACGTCGCCCGACACCGAGAAAATCTTCGTGCCGCCGTTGTTCGGCTTGCCGATCTCGAGGTAATTCTGCGGCCCGATGGACAGCAGGAACGGCACCGCGGCGAACGTCTCGGTGTTGTTGATCGTGGTCGGCTTGCCGTACACGCCGAAGCTCGCCGGGAACGGCGGCTTGAAGCGCGGCTGGCCCTTCTTGCCTTCGAGCGATTCGAGCAGCGCCGTTTCCTCGCCGCAGATGTACGCGCCGTAACCGTGGTGCGCGTGCAGCTGGAACGAGAATTCCGAGCCCATGATGTTGTCGCCGAGGAAGCCCGCGGCGCGCGCTTCCTCGAGCGCTGCCTCGAAGCGTCGATACACTTCGAAGATTTCGCCGTGGATGTAGTTGTAGCCGACGGTGATGCCCATCGCGTACGCGCCGATGGCCATGCCTTCGATCAGCGCATGCGGGTTCCAGCGCAGGATGTCGCGATCCTTGAACGTGCCCGGCTCGCCTTCGTCCGAGTTGCAGACGAGGTACTTCTGCCCCGGGAACTGACGCGGCATGAAGCTCCACTTCAGGCCGGTCGGGAAGCCCGCACCGCCACGGCCACGCAGGCCCGACGCCTTCACGTCGGCAATGACCTGCTCAGGGGTGATCTTTTCTTCGAGAATGCGACGCAGCTGCTTGTAGCCGCCGCGCGCAACGTAGTCTTCGAGGTGCCAGTTCTCGCCGTTCAGACCAGCGAGGATCAGCGGTTTGATGTGACGGTCGTGGAGGGACGTCATTTCGAAAGCTCCTCAAGCAGCTGGTCGATCTTGTCGCGGCTCATGAAGCTGCACATTCTGTGATTGTTCACCAGCAGCACCGGCGCATCGCCGCACGAGCCCATGCATTCGCCTTCCTTCAGCGTGAACTTGCCATCGGGCGTGGTCTCGCCGAAGTCGATGCCCAGCTTCTGTTTCAGGTAGTCGGCCGTCGCTTCGGCGCCGCCGTGCGGCCCCAACTGGCACGGGAGGTTCGTACAGAGCGTGATCTTGTGCTTGCCGACCGGTTTGAGCTCGTACATCGTGTAGAACGTCGCGACTTCCTGCACCGCGACGGCCGGCATGCCGAGATAGTTCGCGACGAACTGCATCAGTTCGGGCGACAGCCAGCCGTGCTCTTCCTGAGCGACGGCCAACGCCGACATCACGGCGGACTGTTTCTGATCGGCGGGATACTTCGTCAACGCGCGATCGATTTCCTTCAGGCCTTCAGCTGAGATCATTTTCAGACACGACTCTTTCAATTCCTACCGAACGAACAACCTGCCGCACTGCGGTGCATGCACGGCAGACCTGGCGCTCACTGTTGACAGCTTGCGAAGCCGCGCCGGTTCAGCGCAACCGCATGTGACTTCGCGTGACTTGCTGCTCGCCGCCCGCTCGCGCAGGCGGCGCGACCTTTAGCGATCGATTTCGCCGAACACGATGTCCTGCGTACCGATGATCGTGACGGCGTCGGCAATCATGTGACCCCGCGCCATTTCGTCGAGCGACGCGAGATGCGCGAAGCCCGGTGCGCGGATCTTGAGGCGATACGGCTTGTTGGCACCGTCCGACACGAGGTAGATGCCGAATTCGCCCTTCGGATGCTCGACTGCCGCGTACGCTTCGCCTTCCGGCACGTGAAAACCTTCGGTGAAGAGCTTGAAGTGGTGAATCAAGTCTTCCATGTTGGTCTTCATGCCGACCCGCGACGGCGGCGCGATCTTGTGATTGTCGGTCATCACCGGGCCCGGATTCTTGCGGAGCCACTCAATACACTGTTTCGCGATACGGACAGACTGGCGCATTTCTTCGACGCGCACCAGATAGCGGTCGTAGCAGTCGCCGTTCACGCCGACCGGCACGTCGAAGTCGAGGCGATCGTACACTTCGTACGGCTGCTTCTTGCGCAGGTCCCACGCGATACCCGAGCCGCGCAGCATCGGGCCCGTCATGCCCATCTGCAGTGCACGTTCCGGGCTGACGACACCGATCCCGACCAGACGCTGCTTCCAGATCCGGTTGTCGGTCAGCAGCGTTTCGTATTCGTCGATGCACTTCGGGAAGCGCGTGAAGAAGTCGTCGATGAAGTCGAGCACCGAGCCGCTGCGCGCTTCGTTCATCTTCGCGAGCGCCTTCTCGTTGCGGATCTTCGACGCCTTGTATTGCGGCATTGCGTCAGGCAGGTCGCGATAGACGCCGCCCGGACGGTAGTACGCCGCGTGCATCCGTGCGCCGGACACCGCTTCGTACACGTCCATCAGGTCTTCGCGCTCGCGGAATGCGTACAGGAACACCGCCATCGCGCCGACGTCGAGCCCGTGAGCACCGATCCACATCAGGTGGTTCAGCACGCGCGTGATCTCGTCGAACAGCACGCGGATGTACTGCGCGCGCTCCGGCACGTCGATGCCGAGCAGTTTTTCGATCGCGAGCACGTAGCCGTGCTCGTTGATCATCATCGACACGTAGTCGAGACGATCCATGTACGGCACGGACTGGATGAAGGTCTTGTTTTCCGCGAGCTTCTCGGTCGCGCGATGCAGCAGGCCGATGTGCGGATCGGCGCGCTGGATGACTTCGCCGTCGAGCTCGAGCACCAGGCGCAGCACACCGTGCGCTGCCGGGTGTTGCGGGCCGAAGTTGAGGGTGTAGTTCTTGATTTCTGCCATGACGCCCCCTTAATGTTTCAGACCGCCATAGCGATCCTCGCGGATCACGCGCGGCGTGATTTCGCGCGGCTCGATCGTCACCGGCTGGTAGACCACCCGCTTCTCTTCCGGGTCGTAGCGCATTTCGACGTAGCCCGACACCGGGAAGTCCTTGCGGAACGGGTGACCGATGAAGCCGTAGTCGGTGAGGATGCGGCGCAGATCGGGGTGCCCTTCGAACACCAGGCCGTACAGGTCGAACGCTTCGCGTTCATACCAGTTTGCGGAGGTCCAGATGTCGACGACCGATGCCACGATCGGCAGATCGTCGTCCGGCGCGAATACGCGAACGCGCAGGCGCCAATTGTTCGTGACCGACAGCAGGTGCGACACGGCAGCGAAACGCGGGCCGTCGTAGGCGCCGTCGCCGTAGGTCTGGTAGTCCACGCCGCAGAGGTCGATCAGCTGCTCGAAACGGAGCTTCGGATCGTCGCGCAGCGTCTTTGCGACTTCGAGGTAATCGCTCGCCTTCACGACGAGCGTCAGTTCACCGATCGCTTCGGTGAGGCTCACCACGCGCGCGCCGAGCGCGGCTTCGAGGTTTGCCTTGAGGGTCTCGATTTTGCTTGCCATATTGAGGGGACGCTCGGGGCTTTATTGACGGGCGATGGTGCTGGTGCGGCGGATCTTCGCCTGAAGCTGGATCACGCCGTACACGAGCGCCTCGGCGGTGGGCGGACAACCCGGCACGTAGACGTCGACCGGCACGATCCGGTCACAGCCGCGGACCACCGAGTACGAGTAGTGGTAGTAGCCGCCGCCATTCGCGCACGACCCCATCGAGATCACCCAGCGCGGCTCGGCCATCTGGTCGTACACGCGGCGCAGTGCGGGCGCCATCTTGTTGCAGAGCGTGCCGGCAACGATCATCACGTCGGACTGACGCGGACTCGGACGGAACACGACACCGAACCGGTCCAGGTCATAACGGGCGGCGCCCGCATGCATCATCTCGACGGCGCAACATGCGAGTCCGAACGTCATCGGCCACAGCGAGCCGGTACGCGTCCAGTTGATCAGCTTGTCAGCCGTCGTGGTGACAAACCCTTCCTTCAAGACCCCTTCGATACTCATTTGCTTTCCACTCCAGACGGGCGACCCAGCGTGGCCGCCCATGCAAACCGGCGATTAGCCCATCACTCCCAGTCGAGGCCGCCCTTCTTCCAGATGTAGGCAAAGCCCAACAGGAATTCGAGCAGGAAAATCATCATTGCGATGAAACCGGGCCAGCCGATGTCCCGCAGCGCGACGCCCCACGGAAACAGAAATGCGGTTTCGAGATCGAAGATGATGAACAGGATGGCGACGAGGTAGTACCGGACGTCGAATTTCATCCGGGCGTCTTCAAAGGCTTCGAAGCCGCACTCGTATGGTGCGTTCTTCTCGACGTCCGGCTTGTTGGGACCAAGAAGCTTGCCGATGCTGATCAGCGCTATACCTAAACCAGTGCCCACGAGGAGGAACAACAAGACGGGGTAATAGGCTGCGAGGTTCAAGGCAATCCTCTATCGGTTAGTTCTGAGCGTCCGGAGAATACCACTTCCGGCGAAAGGAATCATTTCGGAGTGCCTGCGATCACAAGACAATCGCAAGACACACCCCAGAAATGAAAAATGCCAGCCACTCGGAAGCGGCTGGCATTGAGTAACTTTGGTGCCGACGGCGAGACTCGAACTCGCACAGCTTTCGCCACTACCCCCTCAAGATAGCGTGTCTACCAATTTCACCACGTCGGCACTGCATGCAACTCGGGTCGTACTGCCTGTTTCCCGCGAATCGCTTCAAGAATTAAATTCTAACCTGTCTTTCAGAATTGTTCAACGCACAACGGGAAATATTTCAGCTTTTATTTCGGGACGTCCTGGCCCGGCGCGCTCGCGGCCGAAGCACCCGACGACGCAGCGGCGGACGCGGCGACAGCCGGTGCCGACGCGGCAGACGCCGATGCGGGTGCGGTCGCGACCGCACCCAGCACGCCCGCCGACGGCGTCGACTTGTACGAGCCGAGATACGTCAGCGCGAGCGTCGCAACGAAGAAGATCGTCGCGAGAATGCCCGTCGTGCGCGACAGGAAGTTCGCCGAGCCCGTCGCACCGAACAGGCTGCCCGACGCGCCGCTGCCGAATGCGGCGCCCATGTCGGCGCCCTTGCCGTGCTGCAGCAGCACGAGACCAATCACACCGAGTGCAGACAGCACCTGCACCACAATAATCAGCGTCTTGAATAACAGCATCACATCCATCCGATTGGATCAGGCAACCGGACCGACCGGCCGCCATCATGGTTCAATTCGATCCCGAGCCGCTCAACGTGCAGCCCGGCAGATCGCCAGGAAATCTTCCGCCTTCAGCGACGCGCCGCCGATCAGGCCGCCGTCGATGTCCGGCTGCGCGAACAGCTCTTCCGCGTTGTCCGGCTTCACGCTGCCGCCGTACAGCACCGACACGTCGGCCGCGCCCTTCGCCGCCAGACGCGCACGCAGGAATGCGTGGACGTCCTGCGCCTGCGCCGACGTCGCGCTCTTGCCAGTGCCGATCGCCCAGACCGGCTCGTATGCGACGACGATGCGCGCCGCTTCGTCGGCCGTCAGCACGGCCAGCACGGCGTCGAGCTGCGCACCGACCACCTGCTCGGTCGCGCCCGCTTCGCGCTCGTCGAGCGTCTCGCCGACGCACACGACAGGCGTGAGGCCCGCCGCGAGCGCGCGTTGCGCCTTCGCCGCAACCGTCTCGCTGCTTTCGCCGTGATACGCACGACGCTCCGAGTGACCGACGATCGCATAACGCGCGCCGAACTCCGCAACCATGGCAGCCGCCACTTCACCGGTGAACGCGCCCTGCTCGTGCGCGGACACGTCCTGCGCGCCGAACACGACACGGCCATCGCCGAGTTGCGCCTGAACCTGCGCGAGGTAAGGGAACGGCACGCACACGCCGATCGACGTTTCCGCCACCACCGCGCCCGCACCCTGCACCACTTCGTTCAGCAATGCCTGGTTGCCGGCCAGCCGGCCGTGCATCTTCCAGTTGCCGATCACTCGCTTTGTTCTTTGTTTCGACATCGTGTCTGTCTCGTCACTATCGTGTCACTAACGTGTCATTAACGCGCCGCTCAACGGCCGTCAGGTTTGATCTGGCGAAGCAAACCCGCGATTTTACTGCGCACGGCTTGAACCGGTCAAACCGCGCATGTCAAGCCCGCTGCACGGGCCCTCACGCGTTCGCGCCCCAATCGAGCACGATCTTGCCGATGTGCTCGCCGCTTTCCATCAGCGCATGCGCCTGCGCGGCCTCGCCGGCCGGCAGCACGCGGTAGATGACCGGCTTGATGCGCCCGTCGGCGAGCAGCGGCCACACGCGCGCGTTCAACTGCGCAGCGATCCGTGCCTTGAACTCGACCGGACGCGGACGCAGCGTCGAACCCGTCACCGTCAGCCGGCGGCGCAGGATCTCGTTGAGATTCACCTCGGCCTTCGCACCGCCGAGCAGCGCGATCAGCACGAGCCGGCCGCCGTCCGCGAGCGCGGACAATTCGCGCGGCACGTATGAGCCCGCCACCATGTCGAGGATCACGTCGACGCCGCGATCGTGCGTCAGCGACTTCACGACCCCGACGAAGTCCTCGGTCTTGTAGTTGATCGCACGTTCGGCGCCGAGTGCCTCGCATGCCCGGCATTTGTCGGCGTTGCCGGCCGTCGCGAACACGCGAAAACCTAGCGCGTGCGCGATCTGGATCGCCGTCACGCCGATGCCGCTCGAGCCGCCCTGCACGAGCAGCGTTTCCTGCTCGCCGCCCTCGCCCGCGCCGAGCTGCGCGCGATCGAACACGTTGCTCCACACCGTGAAGAACGTTTCCGGCAACGATGCGGCTTCGATGTCGGTGAGCCCTTCGGGCACCGGCAGGCATTGCGGCAGCGGCGCTACCGCATACTCGGCATAGCCGCCGCCCGCGAGCAGCGCACAGACGCGATCGCCGAGCTTCAGGCCGAACGGATTCGACGCGGCATCCGACAGGTCGCCGCCGACGATCTCGCCCGCCACTTCGAGGCCGGGCAGGTCCGACGCACCCGGCGGCGGCGCATATGCGCCCTTGCGCTGGAATACGTCGGGCCGGTTCACGCCGGAAGCCGACACCTTGATCAGCACCTCGCCGCGCTTCGGTTCGGGGCGCGGACGCTCCGCGAGCTTCAGCACGTCGGGCGCGCCGAATTCGGTGATTTCGATGGCTTTCATGGCAGTCGCTCCAGGATCGGAATCGGGGACGAACCCGTGCGCGGCACGGGCAATTCGCCGGCGCTGCTGCGCCGCACAACGATGCTACAGAAAAAACGGCCGGCACGCTTTCGCACTGCCGGCCGTTTTCATGTCTGTCCGCTTACTGCTGCGGCGGCGTATCGGACTGCGACGCGGCAGCGGCTTCGTTCAGCAGTGCCTTCGCCGACAGGCGCACGCGACCCTTCTCGTCCGTCTGGATCACCTTGACCTTGACCTGCTGACCTTCCTTCAGGTAGTCGTTGATGTCCTTCACGCGCTCGTTGACGATTTCCGAGATGTGCAGCAGGCCGTCCTTGCCCGGCAGCAGGTTCACGATCGCACCGAAATCGAGCAGCTTGAGCACCGTGCCTTCGTACACCTGGCCGACTTCGATCTCGGCCGTGATCTGCTCGATGCGCTTCTTCGCTTCGGCCATGCCTTCGCTGTTCGTGCTCGCGATCGTCACGACGCCGTCGTCCGAGATGTCGATGGTCGTGCCCGTTTCTTCGGTCAGCGCGCGGATCACCGAACCGCCCTTGCCGATCACGTCGCGGATCTTTTCCGGGTTGATCTTGATCGTGATCATGCGCGGCGCGAATTCCGACAGCTGCGTGTTCGCACCCGAGACCGCCGACGTCATCTTGCCGAGGATGTGCATGCGGCCTTCCTTCGCCTGCGCGAGCGCGACCTGCATGATTTCCTTCGTGATGCCCTGGATCTTGATGTCCATCTGCAGTGCCGTCACGCCTTGCTCCGTGCCGGCCACCTTGAAGTCCATGTCGCCGAGGTGATCTTCGTCGCCGAGGATGTCGGTCAGCACCGCGAACTTGTTGCCTTCGAGGATCAGGCCCATCGCGATGCCCGCGACGTGTGCCTTCATCGGCACGCCGGCGTCCATCAGCGCGAGGCAGCCGCCGCACACCGATGCCATCGACGACGAACCGTTCGACTCGGTGATTTCCGACACGACGCGGATCGAGTAGCCGAATTCGTCGGCGCTCGGCAGGCACTTGACCAGCGCGCGCTTGGCCAGCCGGCCGTGGCCGATTTCGCGGCGCTTCGGCGAGCCGACGCGGCCCGTTTCGCCGGTCGCGAACGGGGGCATGTTGTAGTGGAGCATGAAGCGCTCGCGGTATTCGCCTTCGAGCGCATCGATGATCTGCTCGTCACCCTTCGTGCCGAGCGTCGCGACGACCAGCGCCTGCGTCTCGCCACGCGTGAACAGCGCCGAACCGTGGGTGCGCGGCAGCACGCCCGTGCGGATCTCGATCGGACGCACGGTGCGCGTGTCGCGACCGTCGATGCGCGGCTCGCCGTTCAGGATCTGCGAACGGACGATCTTCGCTTCGATGTCGAACAGGATGTTGCCGACCGTGGCCTTGTCGGCCGCGACCGTGCCGGCCGCCAGTGCGTCTTCCTCGAGCTTCGCCGAGGTCGCTGCGTAGACTTCCTTCAGCTTCGTCGAACGTGCCTGCTTGTCGCGCAGCTGGTAAGCGGCGAGCAGGTCGCCGTGCGCCAGTTCCGTCACGCGCGCGATCAGCGCTTCGTTCTTCGGGGCCGGCTGCCAGTCCCACTCGGGCTTGCCGCCTTCGCGCACCAGTTCGTGGATCGCGTCGATCGCGATCTGCATCTGCTCGTGGCCGAACACCACGGCGCCCAGCATCACGTCTTCCGGCAGCTGGTCGGCTTCCGATTCGACCATCAGCACCGCGCGCTCCGTACCGGCGACGACGAGGTCGAGGCTCGATGCCTTGATCTGGTCACGCGTCGGGTTCAGCACGTATGCGTTGTTGATGTATGCGACGCGCGCGGCACCGACCGGACCGTTGAACGGCAGGCCCGACACGGCGAGCGCAGCCGATGCGCCGATCAGCGCGGGGATGTCCGCCGGGATTTCCGGGTTCACGGACAGCACGTGGATCACGACCTGCACTTCGTTGTAGAAGCCTTCCGGGAACAGCGGGCGCAGCGGACGGTCGATCAGGCGCGACGTCAGCGTCTCGTGCTCCGACGGACGGCCTTCGCGACGGAAGAAGCCGCCCGGGATCTTGCCGGCCGAGTAGGTCTTTTCGAGGTAGTCGACGGTCAGCGGGAAGAAATCCTGACCCGGCTTCGCCGACTTCGCGCCGACGACGGTTGCCAGCACGACGGTATCTTCCACGTCGACGATCACGGCACCGCTCGCCTGACGGGCGACTTCACCGGTTTCGAGGCGCACCTTGTGCTGGCCCCACTGGAATTCCTTCACGACCTTGTTGAACATGGACATGGTTGCTCCTTTGAATTCATTCATTTCATTCGCCGCCCGGGCCATCCCGCGCGGCGGCGTCCCGACTGAATCACCCGGAGCAAGGTGTGTTTTTTATGCCATTCCAGTGCGTCGCTCGCCGAGCAGCGCGCTGGAATGACACAAATCCCGACCCCGGCATCAGCCGTTCCGGCAGTCCGGCATCCACGTGCCGAACGACCTGCGGTGCGCGTGACGCTACGCACCGCGCAAAAACAAAATGCCTGCATCAGCGGACTGACACAGGCATCTTGCTGGCGGCAATCGCCTCGATTACTTACGCAGACCCAGCTTCTCGATCAATGCGCGGTAACGGTCGGCATCCTTGCCCTTGAGGTAGTCGAGCAGCTTGCGGCGGCGGCTCACCATGCGCAGCAGGCCGCGGCGGCTGTGGTGATCCTTCGCGTGGGTCTTGAAGTGACCCGTCAGTTCGACGATACGTGCGGTCAGCAGCGCGACCTGGACTTCGGGCGAACCCGTGTCGTTGGTACCGCGGGCGAACTGAGCAACGACTTCCGACTTCTTGATATCTGCAACAGACATGTGATTTCCTTGGTTTCCTAATTGCTAGCTAACAGGCGGACACGGAAGAATGGCCGTGCCGTGACTTACAACCGGCGGGCATTGTAGCACAACTGCACGGCGTTCCTACCGTCCCTGTCACGGGCGCGTCATCGAACAGGTCGACGGCATCTGCGTGCGCTGCGCCGGAACCGCGAGAACCGTCCGGAAGCCAAAGCCCGAGCCCTCGTTGTCGAAACGCACGCCCGCCGTGCCGACCTTGTCCATTTCCATCACGTAAAGGGGCTGGAACAGCTGGTGATCCTGCGCGCGCAGGGTAGACGCATGGAAACCGTCGTCGAACGACAGCCCCTCCAGCGCGCGCGCCACCGCGACGGGGTCGGCCGAGCCGGCCCGGTTCATCGCGGCCGCGAGCATCTCGACCATCAGGCTCATGCGGCGCACCGGATAGTCGTCCTGCGGCGCCGGGAAACGGGTTCGGAACGCACGATAGAACGCGTCGGATTTCGCGCCGCCCGCATTCGGATGCCAGTCCGCGACGGCGACGACCCGCCCGACGCCCGCGTCGCCCAGCGCCGCCGGCGCGCCGAGGCTGTTGCCGTAGAACGTATAGAACTTCGCGTTGAGCCCCTGCTCGCGCGCCGCCTTCACGAGCAGCGTGAGATCGTTGCCCCAGTTGCCGGTCACGACCGCGTCCGCGCCGCTCGCGCGGATCTTCGCGATATACGGCGAGAAATCCTTGATCCGGCCGATCGGATGGAATTCGTCGCCGGCGATCGCCACGTCGGGGCGCCGCTCGGCCAGCGCCTGCCGCGCCAGCGCGCTGACGTCGTGGCCGAAGCTGTAGTCCTGGTTCAGCAGATAGACCTTGTGCAAGGTACGATCGCGCGCCATCACGTCGGCCAGCGCGGCCATCCGCATCCCCGCGTGCGCGTCGAAACGGAAATGCCAGAAGCTGCAATGCGCGCCGGTCAGCGCCGGGTCGTCGGCCGAATAGTTGAGGAACAGCATCCGACTGTCGGGATTGCGCGCGTTCAGCTTGTCGAGCGCCGCGACGAGCGCCGCCGCGACCGCCGAACTGTTGCCCTGCGCGACGAATCCGATGTGCCGGTCCGCGGCGATGCGCAATTGCACGAGCGCCTCTTCCGGGCTGCCCTTGCTGTCGAGCACGACCAGCTCCAGCGGATGCGCGCCGTCGCGCAGCTTCACGCCGCCCGCCGCGTTGACCTGTTCGACGCCGAAGCGCAGGTTGCGCTCGACGGCCGCGCCCGCGTTCGCGAACGGGCCGGACATGCCCTCGATGAGCGCGATCCGCACCGGCTCGCCTGCCGCGTACGCGGACGACGCCAGCATCCACCCCGCGCTCAACGCGAGCGCGCATCGCTTCCACAGCTGCATCGGCTACCTGCCCTTCGATTCGTTCGAGAAGCGCGGATCATAGGCCGCCGGCCCCGCCGCCCGCAAGCATGGCGACACACGACACATACGCGACCCGCCGGCTGCGATCCGCACCGATTTTTTCGGCGCGATGCGCTGCCGTGCGCCGTCCGTGATACAACTGAACAGTCAGAGAGTTCTGGAGGATCCCATGCGCATTCGCATTCCCGTGCGCCTGCCGGTGCTGGTCGCCAGTGCGGCGGCGCTGCTCGCCGGTTGCGCACAACCGTGGCAGCAATACCAGGCCGGCCAGGACGAGTCGGCGATCGTCGCGCGCATGGGCCCGCCGCGCGAGATCTACGATCTGCCCGGCGGCGGCAAGCGCCTGATGTGGCCGACCCAGCCAATGGGCGAGATCACCATCGCGGCCGATGTCGATGCAGCGCACAGGATCGTCAACGTGCGCCAGGTGCTGCAGCCGAGCGAGTTCTATCGCGCGGAGATCGGCACGTGGACGAAGACCGACGTGCTGGTCAATTTCGGCCGGCCGGTCGAGACGTCCTACTTCCCGCTGATGAAGCGCGAGGTGTGGACCTACCGGTATCTGGAAGACAACGTCTGGTACATGATGTACAGCTTCTACTTCGATCCGCAGGGGATCCTGCGCACCACGCAGAAGACGCCGGACCCGCTGCACGACCCCGACCGCCGGAACCTGTTCTGACCGATTGCGCGATTTCCGCGCAATTTCTCAATGGCCATTCACGAATAAGCGCGTGAATGGCCATTTCGTTTTTGCCGCCCTATTCGGCTGATCCGGAAAGCGGGCGGCAATTCGTTCCGATCCGTGCCCGTCACGACGCTGTCGCGCGGAATCCCTTACCGGACGGGTAACCGGCATGCGCGATGCATGTCATGCGTCGCATTGGTGCATGCGCTGCACCTCGATATTCCCAGTTGAAACAATTTGTATCAGTGGCACCGGGCGCTAGGGCATACCCCTAATATCGGGCGGAATAAACCTTTCAATTCAGAAAGTATTCGACGACGCCATTTCGAGCGATCGTTGTCCGTCCTTATTTAAAAGGAGTCCTCATGAACCGCCCCAAGAGCATGCTGGTCGCCAACATCGCCTGGGCCCGCGAGACACGCGAACACACGCCCGGCTTCTTCGACGCGCTCGCGCGCGGCCAGAATCCGCGCGTGCTGTGGATCGGCTGCGCCGACAGCCGCGTGCCGGCCGAAACCATCACGCACTGCGCGCCGGGTGAACTGTTCGTCCATCGCAACATCGCGAACCTGTTCCATCCCGACGACGACAACGCGGCGAGCGTGCTCGAGTACGCGGTGCGCGTGCTCGAGGTCGATCACGTCATCGTGTGCGGCCACTACGGTTGCGGCGGCGTACGCGCATCGCTGCTGCCGCCGCCGACCGACCTGCCGCACGTCGCGCGCCGCATCGCACCGCTGTGCGCGCTGGCACGGCGCCATCGCGACACGCTGGGCGAACTCGACGACGCGGCCGCGGCCGACCGCCTCGCGGAGTTGAACGTGCTCGAACAAGTGAAACTGCTGCGCGCGTCGCCGATCGTGCAGGGCCGACCGCGGCCGCCCCTCGTACACGGCTGGATCTTCTCCGTCGCCGACGGCCGCCTGACGGAGCTCGATTCCGGCTATACGGCGCCACCCGCCGCAGCCGCGGCCGACCCCGAGCACGCCGCCGCGGCCGTCGCATTCGGCTGACCCGCGCCCTACCCCAACGCCCATGAAATCGCCCCAACCATGAAACTGAACGAGCGCCTGTCCACCCTGCCGCGCGACATCGTCGCCGGCATCGTCGTTTTCCTCGTCGCGCTGCCGCTATGCCTAGGCATCGCCAATGCATCCGGCGTCGAGCCGTTTGCCGGGCTGGTATCCGGCATCGTCGGCGGCATCGTCGTCGCGCTGCTGAGCGGCTCGTCGCTGTCCGTGAGCGGGCCGGCGGCCGGCCTCGTCGTGATCGTCGTCGAAGGGATCGCGCAACTCGGCAGCTTCTCCGCATTCCTGCTCGCGGTGCTGCTGTCCGGCGTGCTGCAGTTCGGCTTCGGCATGCTGCGCGCCGGCCGCTTCGCCGCGTACGTGCCGTCGCCCGTCATCAAGGGCATGCTCGCCGCGATCGGCCTGCTGCTGATCGTCAAGCAGATCCCATTCGCCTTCGGCATTGGCGGCCAGGCCTCGCAATCGTTTGCGAACTGGCCGGCGCTGCCGACCGCATGGGCCGCCACGGCCATCGCGCTGGTGTCGCTGGCGCTGCTGATCGCGTGGGACATGCCGGCACTCAAGCGCTTCGCGTGGGTACGTTCGGTACCCGCGCCGCTCGCGGTCGTCGTGCTCGGCATCGGCGCGACGCTCGTGCTCGGCGTGATCGCACCGGCAGCTGCACCGGGCGCCGCGCATCGCGTCACGCTGCCCGAATTCGACTCGTTCGCGGCGCTCGCGGCATCGCTCAAGCATGCGGAGCTCGGCCCGAACCTCGCGCAACTGGTCAACCCCGACGTATGGCGCGTTGCGATCACGCTTGCGGTCGTCGCGAGCCTCGAGACGCTGCTGTGCCTCGAAGCGGTCGAGCAGATCGATCCGAAGCGGCGGCCGACGCAACCCGATCGGGAGCTGAAGGCACAGGGGGTCGGCAACCTCGTCGCGGGCGCCGTCGGCGGCCTGCCGATCACGTCGGTGATCGTGCGCAGTTCGGCCAACGTCAACGCCGGCGCGCAAAGCCGGATGTCCGCGATCGTGCACGGCATCCTGCTGCTCGCGAGCGTGTTCGCGCTCACCGGCCTGATCAACCTGATCCCGCTCGCGAGCCTGGCCGCGATCCTGATCCACACCGGCCTGAAACTCGCGAAACCGGCGCTGTTCCGCTCGGTGATGCAACAGGGGCCGGCCGCGTTCGTGCCGTTCGCCGCGACGATCGTCGGCGTGCTCGCCGTCGACCTGCTGTTCGGCATCGCGCTGGGCCTTGCGTGCAGCGTGCTCGCGGTCGCCGTTGCCAACCTGAAGAGCCCCGTCACACTCGCGCAGCACGACGACCACTTCCTGCTGTCGTTCCGCAAGGACGTGTCGTTCATCGGCAAGGTGCAGGTCAAGCACCACCTGCGGCACATTCCGGACCGGGCGGCGGTGATCATCGACGCGACGCGCGCCGACTACATCGATCACGACGTGCTCGAACTGCTCGATGCATTCGTCGCCGATGCGCCGCGGCGCGGGATCGCGGTCGAGTTCCGCCGGCGCAATCCGGCGCCACGCGCGGCGGCGCGTCGCTGGCTGTTCCGCGCGCCGGCCGCGGAATGAGCGGCCAATGAAAAAACGCCCCGGGCGGCGCAGGGCCGCACGGGGCGTTTCGGGGCTGCTTGACGCGCGGCGCTTACGAGCGCTGCGGGTTGACCTTGTCGTCCTTCGAGTGCAGCTTGTTCAGCGCGGAAATGTACGCCTTCGCGGATGCGGCGACGATATCCGGATCGGTGCCGACGCCGTTGACGATCCGCCCGCTCTTCGACAGCCGGACGGTCACTTCGCCCTGCGCCTGCGTGCCGGTCGTGATCGCGTTCACCGAGTACAGCAGCAGTTCGGACCCGCTGCCGACTTCGCCTTCGATCGCATTGAACGTCGCGTCGACCGGGCCGTTGCCGCGCGCTTCACCGGTCACTTCCTTGCCTTCGACCGCGAACACGATTTTCGCCTGCGGCTGCTCGCCCGTCTCCGAACGCTGCGACAGCGACACGAACTTGAAGTGCTCCTGCTCGTGCGCGAGCGCCGATTCCTCGGACACGATCGCGATGATGTCTTCGTCGAAGATCTCGGCCTTGCGGTCGGCCAGATCCTTGAAGCGCATGAACGCGGCATTCAATTCGGCTTCGCTGTCGAGCGACACGCCGAGCTCCTGCAGGCGCTGCTTGAACGCGTTGCGGCCCGACAGCTTGCCGAGCACGATCTTGTTCGCGGTCCAGCCCACGTCTTCCGCGCGCATGATCTCGTAGGTGTCGCGCGCCTTCAGCACGCCGTCCTGGTGAATGCCCGACGCGTGCGCGAACGCGTTCGCGCCGACCACGGCCTTGTTCGGCTGCACGACGAACCCGGTGATCTGCGACACGAGCTTCGACGTCGGCACGATCTGCGTGGTGTCGATGCCGACGTCGAGCCCGAAGTAGTCCTTGCGCGTCTTCACGGCCATCACGATTTCCTCGAGCGACGTGTTGCCCGCGCGCTCGCCGAGACCGTTGATCGTGCACTCGACCTGCCGGGCGCCGCCGATCTTCACGCCGGCGAGCGAGTTCGCGACCGCCATCCCGAGGTCGTTGTGGCAGTGCACCGAGAAGATCGCCTTGTCCGAATTCGGGATGCGCTCGCGCAGCGTCTTCACGAGGTTGCCGTAGAGTTCCGGCACGCCGTAGCCGACCGTGTCGGCGATGTTGATCGTCGTCGCGCCTTCGGCGATCACCGCTTCCAGCACGCGGCACAGGAAGTCGAGATCCGAGCGGCTGCCGTCTTCCGGCGAGAATTCGACGTTGTCGGTGAACTTGCGCGCGAAGCGCACCGCGAGACGCGCCTGCTCGAACACCTGGTCCGGCGTCATCCGCAGCTTCTTCTCCATGTGCAGCGGCGACGTCGCGATGAACGTGTGGATCCGCGCGCTGTTGGCCGGCTTCAATGCGTCCGCCGCACGCTGGATGTCCTTGTCGTTGGCGCGCGCCAGCGAGCAGATCGTGCTGTCCTTCACGAGACCGGCGATCGTGTGGATCGCGTCGAAGTCGCCGTTCGAGCTGGCCGCGAAGCCGGCCTCGATCACGTCGACCTTCATCCGCTCGAGGTGCTTCGCGATGCGGATTTTCTCTTCCTTCGTCATCGACGCGCCGGGCGATTGTTCGCCGTCACGCAACGTCGTATCGAAAATGATCAGCTTGTCTGTCATGGGGAGCTCCAGGGGGCTTTATATGGAAGTCAAACGTAATGAGATCGCGCCACCGCTGGCGACGCTCAACAACAGACGAGGCTTGACGGAGGGCGAGAATGGTCAGCGCGGCAGGCGCGCCAAAGCTAGCGCGCGTAGCGGCGCACCGGCTAGAAGGAGGGAAAGGCGGGGAAATGCAGTCATGCCGACGACTATAGCGGCATTCCGCTGGGTGCGCAATCGGACGGCACCCGGGATGCCTGGCTGCTCGATCCGAAAAAGGGGCAAATGAAAACGGCGGCCTCGAAACCGGGGGCCGCCGTTGCGGAGCAAGTTGCGCGTCAGTGCTCGCGCTGCGACGATCGCGCGGGATTCGCGCGCCCGCGCACGGCCATGTAGGCCCAGAACACGTAGCCGGACAGCCCGTACAGCACGAACAGGCAGAACAGCATCAACGGCGGATCCGACGACACGAGCACGAACGCGACGACGACCAGCAGGATCGCCGCGAACGGCACGCGGTGCCGCACGTCGAGCGCCTTGCCGCTGTAGAACGGCGCGTTCGACACCATCGTTACGCCCGCGTAGATCGTCAGTGCGAACGCGACCCACGGCAGCCAGCCGAGCTTCATCGGCACGCGGTTGTCGGTCGCGAGCCAGACGAAGCCGGCGATCAGCGCGGCGGCGGCCGGGCTCGGCAGCCCCTGGAAGAAGCGCTTGTCGACGCTGCCGATGTTCGTGTTGAAGCGCGCGAGGCGCAACGCGGCGCCCGAGCAATAGACGAATGCGGCGAGCCAGCCCCAGCGGCCGAGATCCTTCAGCACCCACTCGTACATCACGAGCGCGGGTGCGACGCCGAACGACACCATGTCCGACAGGCTGTCGAACTGCTCGCCGAATGCGCTTTGCGTATGGGTCATTCGCGCGACGCGCCCGTCCATCCCGTCGAGCACCATCGCGACGAAGATCGCAATGGCGGCGATCTCGAAACGCACGTTCATCGCCTGCACGACCGCGAAGAAGCCGCAGAACAGCGCAGCGGTCGTGAATGCGTTCGGCAGCAGGTAGATGCCGCGCGTCTTCAGGAACCGCTGGCGCGCGGCACGGCGGCTTTCGGTGGGCACCGAATCGGACGCCATCACCTTGTTGCGGCGGAACGGGCGCGGGGTCTGGTTGGCGCCGTTACGCGGCCGGCGCGGTTTGAATGCGGCCATCGTGCGTCCCGCCGCTTACTGTTCGAGCTCGGCGAGGATCGTCGACGACGCGTAGACCTTCTCGCCGATCGACACCTTTGCGCGGCTGCCGAGCGGCAGGTACACGTCGACGCGCGAACCGAAGCGGATGAAACCGTAGCGCTGACCGCGCGACAGCGGCTCGCCCGCGCGCACGTAGCAGAGGATCCGGCGGGCGATCAGGCCGGCGATCTGCACGGACGTGACGGTCTTGCCGCTCGCCGTCTGGATCACGACCGCATTGCGCTCGTTCTCGGTCGACGCCTTGTCGATCGCCGCATTCAGGAACGCGCCGGGGAAGTATTCGACCTTGGAGATCGCGCCATCGACCGGCGAACGCTGCGAATGGACATTGAAGACATTCATGAACACGCTGATCTTCAGCGCTTCGCGGTTCGCGTACGGGTCCTGTGTGGTCTCGACCGCGACGATGCGGCCGTCCGCCGGGCACAGCACGGCGTTCGGCTGCGCCGGGATCGGGCGCTGCGGATCGCGGAAGAACTGGACGACGAAGACGAGCAGCAGCCAGAACGGCCACGCGAAGCCGAAGCCCCCGACGGCGTGGATCAACAACGCGAGGACGGCTGCGATCGCGATGAACGGCCAGCCTTCGCGCGCGATGATCGGATGAGGATAGTTCATGGATTCGTTCGGTGTTCGGTGAATTGCAAAGCCCGTAGCATAGCAAAAGCCGCCCGGGGCACTGCTGCCTTCGGGCGGCTTTTTGATACCGACCCTCCACTCGAAGGGCCGGAACAGCACGTTTTGCTGCTATCGGTGCTTAGTTCTTCGTCTGGTCGACGAGCTTGTTCTTCGCGATCCACGGCATCATCGCGCGCAGCTTCGCACCGACCTGCTCGATCTGGTGCTCGGCCGTCAGGCGGCGGCGCGACTGCAGCGTCGGCGCGCCTGCCTTGTTCTCGAGGATGAAGCTCTTCGCGTACTCGCCCGTCTGGATGTCGGTCAGGCACTGCTTCATCGCCTTCTTCGTCTCTTCCGTGACGATGCGCGGGCCCGTCACGTACTCGCCGTACTCGGCGTTGTTCGAGATCGAGTAGTTCATGTTCGCGATGCCGCCTTCGTAGATCAGGTCGACGATCAGCTTCAGTTCGTGCAGGCACTCGAAGTACGCCATTTCCGGCGCGTAGCCCGCTTCGACCAGCGTCTCGAAACCGGCCTTGATCAGCTCGACGGTACCGCCGCACAGCACGGCCTGCTCGCCGAACAGGTCGGTTTCGGTCTCTTCGCGGAAGTTCGTCTCGATGATGCCGGCACGACCGCCGCCGTTCGCTGCCGCGTACGACAGCGCGATGTCGCGTGCCGCGCCCGACTTGTTCTGCGCAACCGCGATCAGGTGCGGCACGCCGCCACCTTGCGAGTACGTGCCGCGCACGGTGTGGCCCGGTGCCTTCGGCGCGATCATGATCACGTCGAGGTCCGCGCGCGGGATCACCGCGCCGTAGTGGACGTTGAAGCCGTGTGCGAACGCCAGTGCGGCGCCCTGCTTGATGTTCGCGTGCACTTCCTTCGCGTACACGTCGGCGATCTGCTCGTCCGGCAGCAGCATCATGACGACGTCCGCGTTCTTCACCGCTTCCGCGACTTCCTTGACCGACAGGCCTGCGTTCTCGGCCTTGCTCCACGACGCGCCGCCCTTGCGAAGGCCGACCGTGACGTTCACGCCGCTGTCCTTCAGGTTCAGTGCGTGTGCATGGCCTTGCGAGCCGTAGCCGATGATCGTGACTTGCTTGCCCTTGATGAGGGAGAGGTCAGCGTCTTTGTCGTAGAAAACGTTCATGATGGTTCCTTCGCTAATTCAAAAATTCAACAATTCGTTCGGATTGGGTACTGCGGGCCGGGACATGACGGCGCACCCGGCGTGCCTCTTCGGCATCACACCTTCAGGATGCGCTCGCCGCGTCCGATGCCGGAGCTGCCGGTACGCACGGTCTCTAGGATCGCGCTCGCGTCCAGCCCCTGGATGAATGCGTCGAGCTTGTCGCTCGCGCCCGTCAATTCGATCGTGTAGGTCTTTTCAGTCACGTCGATGATGCGGCCGCGGAAAATATCCGACATCCGCTTCATTTCTTCGCGCTCCTTGCCCACTGCACGTACCTTGATCAGCATCAGCTCGCGTTCGATGTGTGCACCGTCGGTCAGGTCCACCACTTTCACCACCTCGATCAGGCGGTTCAGATGCTTCGTGATCTGTTCGATCACGTCGTCCGAGCCAATGGAAACGATGGTGAGCCGCGACAGCGATTGGTCTTCGGTCGGCGCCACCGTCAAGGTTTCGATGTTGTAGCCGCGTGCGGAAAACAGGCCGACCACGCGCGACAGCGCGCCCGGTTCGTTCTCCAGCAGGACGGAAATGATGTGTCTCATGTTCGCTTCTTCCAGAATGTGCCGTGTCGATTCACTCGCGCCGCGCGCCGCCCGGTGCCGCACCGCCCTTCGTGAAGGCGGCCGCTGCGGGCCTGCGCGCGCGTCGCGCCGTTACAGATCTTCCGATCCGAGCAGCATCTCGGTGATGCCCTTGCCGGCCTGTACCATCGGCCAGACGTTTTCGGTCGGATCGGTCTGGAAGTCGAGAAACACGGTGCGGTCCTTCAAGCGCAGCGCTTCCTTCAGCGCCGGCTCCACATCGGAAGTCTTTTCGATCCGCATGCCGACGTGGCCGTACGCTTCGGCGAGCTTCACGAAGTCAGGCAGCGCATCCATGTACGAATGCGAATAGCGCTTGCTGTATTCGATCTGCTGCCACTGGCGGACCATGCCGAGGTAGCGGTTGTTCAGCGAAATGATCTTCACGGGCGTGTCGTACTGCAGGCAGGTCGACAGTTCCTGGATGCACATCTGGATCGAGCCTTCGCCCGTGATGCACAGCACGTCGTCGTCCGGGTGCGCCATCTTGACGCCCATCGCTGCCGGCAGGCCGAAGCCCATCGTGCCGAGGCCACCGGAGTTGATCCAGCGACGCGGCTTGTTGAAACGGTAGAACTGCGCCGCCCACATCTGGTGCTGGCCGACGTCCGAGCACACGAACGCGTTGCCGTCCGTCAGCTCCCACGCCTTCTCGACCACGTATTGCGGCTTGATGATCTCGCTTTCGCGGTCGTATTTCAGGCAGTCCTTCGCGCGCCAGCCTTCGATGTCCTTCCACCATTGCGCGAGCGCCTCGGTGTCGGGGCCATGCTCGGCCGTCTGCAGCTGCTCGATCAGCTCCTTCAGCACTTCCTTCACGTCGCCGACGATCGGGATGTCGACCTTCACGCGCTTCGAGATCGACGACGGGTCGATGTCGATGTGGATGATCTTGCGCGGGCGCGACGCGAAGTGCGCCGGGTCGCCGATCACGCGGTCGTCGAAGCGGGCGCCGATCGCGATCAGCACGTCGCAGTGCTGCATCGCCATGTTCGCTTCGTAGGTGCCGTGCATGCCGAGCATGCCGAGGAATTTCTTGTCCGACGCGCGATAGCCGCCGAGGCCCATCAGCGTGTTCGTGACCGGGTAGCCGAGCAGGTCGGCGAACTGGTTCAGTTCGCGCGCCGCATCGGCGAGGATGATGCCGCCGCCCGTGTAGATGTACGGACGCTTCGCCGACAGCAGCAGCGACACGGCCTTGCGGATCTGGCCCGAATGCCCCTTCGTGACCGGGTTGTACGAACGCAGCGACACGCTCTTGACGGGCTCGTACTGGCACGGCGTCTTGGAGACGTCCTTCGGGATGTCGATCAGCACCGGGCCGGGACGGCCGGTACGGGCGATGTAGAACGCTTTCTTGACGGTTTCCGCGAGGTCGCGCACGTCCTTCACGAGGAAGTTGTGCTTCACGCACGGACGCGTGATGCCGACGGTGTCGCATTCCTGGAAAGCGTCCTGGCCGATCGCGGCAGTCGGCACCTGGCCGCTGATCACGACCATCGGGATCGAATCCATGTAGGCCGTTGCGATGCCGGTCACCGCATTGGTGACACCGGGGCCGGACGTCACGAGACAGACGCCGACGTTGCCGGTGGAGCGCGCATACGCATCGGCTGCGTGCACGGCCGCCTGTTCGTGGCGCACCAGCACGTGCTGAATCTTGTCCTGCTTGTAAAGCTCGTCGTAGATGTAGAGTACCGAGCCGCCGGGGTAGCCCCAGATGAATTCGACGTTCTCGTCGGCGAGTGCCTTCATGAGCACGGTGCCGCCAATGGAGTCGCTATCGGGAGGGGAAAGGGGTTCCGACGTGGAGAATTCCGCGCTGGGCATGTTCATTTTGACCTTTCGAATTTTCGGCAAAAAATTGATCGGGTGCTCTCTGCCGGGCTTGTGGCTCGGGTTCAAGCGGCGCGTCCAGTTGAAGGGCGGGCTTCTTGGGCCAGCCTCAAATGAGACCATCACTTCATGTTGCGAATCGCTGACGATAGCGGGTCATGATTGGGTCGTCAAGCAAAATATCCCGCAGCGCATCATGCGCCCCGCCCGGCGGCCCGCGGACGCGGCTCGCGCGCAACGTGGCGCGCTGCAACCGGTGCCAAGTCACGCGAAAATTTGTTAGCATCCGCGGGTTTTACGAAATTTTTCGACCTTTCACACGCCGCCGCGGTCCGCAGCGCATACCTTTACGGAATGGCATCAGACAAGGAACTCGCCGACTTTCTGGCGGGCGTCGAAAGGCGCGCGTTCAAGCAGGCTGCATACGCCGTGCGTGACGACGACGCGTCGCTCGACATCGTCCAGGACGCGATGATCAAGCTGGCGGAGAAATACGGCGACCGGCCGGCGGCCGAGCTGCCGCTGCTGTTCCAGCGGATCCTGCAGAACGCGATTCACGACTGGTTCCGCCGGCAGAAGGTCCGCAATACCTGGGTCACGCTCTTCTCGTCGCTGAACAACACCGACGACGACGACTTCGATCCACTGGAAACGCTCGAATCGGCGGACGACAATATAGGCGTCGAGAGCAGCGAGCACCGCCTCGAACGCGAGCAGGTTCTGGCCCTGATCGACGAAGAAATCCAGAAACTTCCGGCACGTCAACGGGAAGCGTTCCTGATGCGTTATTGGGAAGATATGGATGTCGCCGAGACTGCCGCCGCAATGGGGTGCTCCGAAGGCAGCGTCAAGACGCACTGCTCGCGAGCTACCCACACCCTGGCGCAAGCGCTCAAGGCCAAAGGAATCACGCTATGAGCTCTCCCGTAAATCGAGAACATGAATTCGCGCTGAAGGTCCGCCGCGCGCTGGACGAACGTGCCGCGGCGCTGCCTGCCGCGACCACCGACCGCCTGGCCGTCGCGCGCCGGGCCGCGCTCGCGCGCAAGAAACCCGAAGCCGCGACCGCGCCGGTGTTCGTGCCCGCCTTCGCCGGCGCGGCCGGCGCATACGGCACGACACCCGCGAGCGGCCCGCAGGCCGGCCGCCCGCACGCGTCGTTCGCGCGCCGCCTGCTGCGCGCATGGCCGCTCGCGCTGCTGCTCGCGGGGCTCGTCGGCATCGCGTACTGGGAAGACATGCAGCGGACCGCGGAACTCGCCGACATCGACGCGGCGATGCTCAGCGACAACCTGCCGCTGAACGCGTATCTCGATCACGGGTTCAACGCGTATCTTTCGCACACACGCTAACAGACAATAACGAGGGGATCGCACGGGTGAGTCAGAAGCGCGGCCTGGCCGTATTTTTCGGATGCGTGATCGCGATCGCCGTTTGCTACGTCGCCACCTATTCGCGATTCAACCCGCCCCCCGCGACGGTCTCCTCCGCGGCCAGCAGCGCGCCCGCGCCGACCTCGGCCGCCGCCGGGCTGACCACCGAACTCCCGCCGCTGCCGCTGCCGCTGCCGGCCGCCAACGGCCCGCTGTCGTGGGCGCGCCTGACGCCCGCGCAGCACGAGGCGCTCGCGCCGTTCGCCGATCAATGGGACGGCTTCAGCGACGCACGCAAGCGAAAATGGCTGAAGATCGCATCGCGTTTCGCGAAATTGACGCCTGATGCACAAAAGCGCCTGCAGGATCGGATGTCCGAGTGGGTGCGGATGACGCCCGAGCAGCGCCGCGTCGCGCGCGAGAACTACCAGAGCGCGAAGGAGCTGTCCGCGCAGGCGCGCGAGCGCGCGTGGAAGGCCTACCAGCAGTTGCCCGAAGAACAGAAGGAACGCCTCGCGGCGGCCGAGCGCCGCCGCCGGCCGAGCGTCGTCAGTGCGCCGCCCACCGTCGCCGACCGCGACGTGCGCCGCCTCGTCAATGCGCACGAGCATCCGGCCGGCAATCCTGCACCGGCGTCCGTACCCGCGTCGGCCGGCGCCGGCGCGTCGCCGGTCGCCGCGTCGTCCACGTCGGGGACTGCCCCGGCGCCGGCTGCCGTCACGCCCGTGTCGCCCGCCGACGCGCCGTCGCTCTTCAAGGGGTCCTGAGCGGCCGTGGCGAACGCCCCCGCGCCCCAGTCCATCGCCATCGCCACGCCGTCCGTGCGGCGGCGCCTCGCGGCGCTGCTGTACGAGGCCGTGCTGCTGTTCGGCGTCGTGTTCTTCGCGGGGCTCGCGTTCAGTCTCGCGACGCAGCAGCGCAACGGCCTCGTGCATCACAACCTGCTCGCCGCCTGGATCGCGCTCGTCGTCGGCGCGTATTTCGTCTGGTTCTGGACCCACGGCGGCCAGACGCTGCCGATGAAGACGTGGCGGCTGCGGCTCGAATCGTCGAGCGGCCGGCCGCTGAATGCCGTGCACGCGCTCGTCCGCTATGCGCTCGGCTGGCTGTGGTTCCTGCCGCCGCTCGCGCTGCATCCACTGCTCGGCCTGTCGGTGCCGGTCACGCTCGCGCTCACCGGCATCTGGATCGCGGCGTGGGCCGCTGCGGCCCGGCTGCACGGCGATCGCCAGTTCCCGCACGACCGTATCGCCCGTACGCGCATCGTCGCCATTCCGCGCTGAGCTGCTCACGCGCCGACGCGTCGCGCGGGCCGCGCCGCCGCCCGCCCGTTTTTATCAGACAAAAACCTCGCCAAAACGCCTGCACGGCCGTGCCACCACGCCTTGCCCGCCGACGAAAAACCCGTCGGTTCGGCAGCTTACGCAACCTCGCAGCATTCACTGCTAAACACGCCGCTACGGCGGTAATAAGAACGTCTCGTGACTGTCACGGCACAGTCACGGCCGCATGGCGCAATGCGTGTACTCTCAACCGGCGCGAGTCATGCATGGGCCAGAAAACGTCCGCGACCTCCCTGTTCCGTCAACCGCTCGGCGCCCGCGCCGCTACCGCCTTCCTGTCCGGATCGGCCGCAACCGACGTGCTGTCGTCGGATGAGCCGCCTGCCGCGCATGCCGCGCGGCACGACGATCCCGACGCGTCCACTCATCGCTACCGCACCATCTGGCTGTCCGATATCCATCTCGGCTCGAGCGGGTGCCAGGCGCCGTACCTGCTCGATTTCCTGCGCCACAACGATTCGGAATACCTGTACCTGGTGGGCGACATCATCGACGGCTGGCAACTGAAGAAGGGCTGGTACTGGCCGCAGGCGCACAACGACGTCGTGCAGAAGATCCTGCGCAAGGCGCGCAAGGGCACCCAGGTCGTCTACATCCCCGGCAATCACGACGAAGGCGCGCGCCAGTTCTGCGACCTCGCGTTCGGCGACATCCAGGTGCGCGGCGAGGCATTTCACACGACGCTCGCCGGCAAACGTTTGTGGATCGTGCACGGCGACCTGTTCGACGGCGTGATCCAGCATGCCAAATGGCTCGCGTACCTCGGCGACACGCTCTATACGCTGATCCTCGTGCTGAACCGCTGGTTCAACCGGATCCGCAGCCGCCTGGGCTTCCAGTACTGGTCGCTGTCGCAGTACCTGAAGCACCAGGTGAAGAACGCGGTCAACTTCATCTCGCAGTTCGAGACCGTGATGACCGACGAAGCGCGCCGCCGCGGCTGCGACGGCGTCGTGTGCGGACACATCCACAAGGCGGAGATCCGCGACATCGACGGCGTGCTGTACTGCAACGACGGCGACTGGGTCGAAAGCCTGTCCGCGCTCGTCGAAACGATGGAAGGCGAGCTGAAGATCGTCTACTGGACGGCGATGCACACCGCGCCGACCGCGGCGCCGTCGCGCAAAGCCAAGGCCACCGCCTGACACAACCCCACTTACAGGACACATGCCGCGATGAAGATCATGATCGTCACCGACGCGTGGGAACCGCAGGTCAACGGCGTCGTGCGCACGCTGAAGAGCACGACCCACGAACTCACCGCGCTCGGCCACCGGGTCGAAATGCTGACGCCGCTGGAATTCCGCACGCTGCCCTGCCCGACCTATCCGGAGATCCGCCTGTCGATCCTGCCGTACCGCAAGCTGCGCGCGCGGATCGACGCGTTCGGGCCGGACGCGCTGCACATCGCGACCGAAGGCCCGCTCGGCCTCGCCGCGCGGCGCTATGCGCGCGCCCGCAAGCTGCCGTACACGACCGCCTACCACACGCGCTTTCCGGAATACGTGCAGGCGCGCTTCGGGATCCCGCTGTCGGCGACCTACAAGTTCCTGCACTGGTTCCACGGGCCGTCGCTCGCGGTGATGGCGCCGACCCCGGTCGTGAAGCAGGACCTCGAGAAATTCGGCTTCACGAACGTCGTGCTGTGGACGCGCGGCGTCGACCTCGACATCTTCCGGCCGATGGAGTCGAAGGTGCTCAATACCGCGCGGCCGATCTTCCTGTACGTCGGCCGCGTCGCGATCGAGAAGAACGTCGAGGCGTTCCTGCGGCTGGACCTGCCCGGCTCGAAATGGGTTGCGGGCGAAGGCCCCGCGCTCGCGGAACTGAAGTCGCGCTACCCGGAAGCAAACTATCTCGGCGTGCTGTCGCAAGCCGAACTCGCCAAGGTGTATGCTGCGGCCGACGTGTTCGTGTTTCCGAGTCGCACCGACACGTTCGGCCTCGTGCTGCTGGAGGCCCTCGCATGCGGCACGCCGGTTGCCGCATACCCCGTGACGGGCCCGATCGACGTGCTCGGCGGCGGCGCCGCCGGCGCGATGCACGAGGACCTGCAGGAAGCCTGCCTCGAGGCGCTGAAGATCGAACGCGAAGCCGCGCGCGCATGGGCGGAACGCTTCTCGTGGCGCGCGGCGTCCGAGCAGTTCGCGTCGCATCTGAAGCCGCTGCCGAAGACTGCGTACTCGCCCACCGAAGGTGCCGCCGTTTGAAACGAGACCTGAACGACAAGATCCCACCCCCTGCCATCGCGGCGCAACTGCATCGTCCGTTCGACGAAGAAGAGCCGCACGCCGATGCAGACGTGCATCCGCACGAGCCGCTCGGCCCCGACGATCGTCTGGCGCCGCTCGCACCGAACCCGTACAAGCGCCACCGCGGCATCACCCGCGCGTGGTACGCGCTCAAGCATTCGCTGAACGGCTTTCGCGTCGCGATCCGCGAGGAGAGCGCGTTTCGCCAGGAGCTGACGCTCGCCGCGGTGATGCTGCCGATCGGCGCGTTCTCGCCGGTCCCGGCCGCGTCGCGCGCGCTCTTGATCGGCTCGGTGCTGCTCGTGCTGATCGTCGAGCTGCTGAACTCGAGCGTCGAGGCCGCGATCGACCGCATCTCGCTCGAGCGCCACGAGTTGTCGAAGCGCGCGAAGGATCTCGGCAGCGCGGCGGTGACGGTCGCGCTGTTCGCATGCGTGACGACGTGGGGCTTCGTGCTCGGCCCGACGGTCGCGCACTGGCTCGGCTTCTAGCGCCCGCCCGCCCGCATGCGGCGGCGCACCATGGGCCGCACGCATTGCAATGACGAAATGCGCCCGATGCACGGAAACCGCGGTTTATAATCGTCCGCTGGATCTTAGAACAGCAACCCGCGCCGGACGAATCCCGCAGCATCGATTGCAGCGCCCGCCAGTCCGGCATACACAGGGCCGGACGACATGGAAGCGAAACCTCCCCGCCGCACGCGCGAACGGATTCTCGAGTTGTCGTTGAAACTCTTCAACGAGATCGGCGAACCGAACGTCACGACCACGACGATCGCCGAGGAAATGGAAATCAGTCCAGGCAACCTGTACTACCATTTCCGCAACAAGGACGACATCATCAACAGCATCTTCGCGCAGTTCGAGCAGCAGATCGAACGGCGGCTGCGCTTTCCCGAAGATCACCGTCCGACGATCGACGAAACCTGGTCGTACCTGCAGTACATGGCCGACTTCATGTGGACCTACCGGTTCCTGTATCGCGACCTCAACGACCTGCTCGCGCGCAACCGCACGCTCGAGACGCACTTCAAGCAGATCATCAGCCACAAGGTGCGCTTCGCGCACGACATGTGCGAGCTGCTCGTCTCCGACGCCGAAATGGTCGCCACGCCCGCCGAGATCGAAGTCATCGCCACCAACATGGCGGTGATCTCCACGTACTGGCTGTCGTATCAGTACGTGATGCATCCGCGCAAATACAACGACCAGGATGCGATCCGCGAAGAGCTGCACCAGGTGAGCATGCACGTGATCTCCGTGATGGCGCCCTACCTGCGCGGCCGCTCGCGGCAGCTGTTCGACGATCTCGTGTCCGGCAAGCTGCCCAAGCGCGAATTCACCGACTACCTGCCGCCGCGCGACGGTTCGCCGCGCGCCGCGGGCAGCCCGGTCGCGGCCCGATCCGCGACGAAGGACACGAAACAATGAAGGCCGTCTGCGTTTATTGCGGCTCGTCATCCGGCGTGCGGCCGGTCTATGCGGACGCCGCGCGCGCGTTCGGCCGCGCACTCGTCGAGGCGGGCCTCACGCTCGTGTACGGCGGCGGCCGCGTCGGGCTGATGGGCGTGATCGCCGATGAAGTGATGGCGGCCGGCGGCCGTGCCGTGGGCGTGATCCCCGAACTGCTCGTCGACAAGGAAGTCGGCCATACGGGGCTGTCCGAGCTGCACGTCGTGCCCGACATGCACCACCGCAAGAAGATGATGGCCGACCTGTCGGATGCGTTCGTCGCGATGCCCGGCGGCGCCGGCACGCTCGAGGAACTGTTCGAGGTCTATACGTGGGCGCAGCTCGGCTATCACCGCAAGCCGGTCGCGCTGTACAACATCGATGGCTTCTACGATCCGCTGATCGCGCTGCTGCGCCATACGGTCGACGAAGGCTTCATGCGCGCGACCTATTTCGACGCGCTGTGCGTGGCGTCCGAACCCGTCGCGCTGATCGACCGGCTGCGCCACTATCAGCCGCCCGCCCTCGACAAGTGGGCGCCCGACGCAGCCAAGTAACGCTCCCCGGCAGCCCATGACCGCACCGTCCGATCGCAAGGCCGTCCTCATCACCAGCGCAAGCCGCGGCATCGGCCGCGCGACCGCCGTGCTCGCCGCCGAGCGCGGCTGGGACGTCGGCATCAACTATGCGCGCGACGCCGCCGCGGCCGAACTGACCGCACAGGCCGTTCGCGACGCGGGCGCCCGCGCCTGCATCGTCGCCGGCGACGTCGCGAACGAAGCCGACGTCATCGCGATGTTCGACACCGTGACGGCAGCGTTCGGGCGCCTCGACGCACTCGTCAACAACGCGGGTATCGTCGCGCCGTCGATGCCGCTCGCCGACATGCCGGTCGACCGGCTGCGGCGGATGTTCGACACCAACGTGCTCGGCGCGTATCTGTGCGCGCGCGAAGCCGCCCGCCGGTTGTCCACCGACCGCGGCGGCCGCGGCGGCGCGATCGTCAACGTGTCGTCGATCGCGTCCCGGCTCGGTTCGCCGAACGAATACGTCGACTACGCCGGCTCGAAGGGCGCGGTCGACTCGCTGACGATCGGCCTCGCGAAGGAACTCGGCCCGCACGGCGTGCGCGTCAACGCGGTGCGCCCCGGCCTGATCGAGACCGAAATCCATGCGAGCGGCGGCCAGCCGGGCCGAGCAGCCCGCCTCGGCGCCCAGACGCCGCTCGGCCGCGCGGGCGAGGCGCCGGAAATCGCCGAAGCCGTCGTCTGGCTACTCAGCGACGCGGCGTCCTATACCACGGGCGCGCTGCTCGACGTCGGCGGTGGCCGCTAGCCGTGCCGCCGCGCGGTAAAAAATCGCCTACTCAAGCGATTCGTCGTCGCGACACCACAAATCTCCACAATATCGTGACATTTTCAGTAAACGTCAGTAACAATTCCGTGCTCTACTAGCGCCAAGTCAAACAGCCACGTCATCCGGCTGTCATTCGCCTCGACGCGCCCCTTATCGGTGCCGGCCCATGTCGCCGGACCGGCTTGACCCGACCGAGATCTTTTCCATGCCAGGTTCCGCAGCGCCCGGCCGGCGACGCACGTCCGTGCCGGCTCCGGCCCATCATGCCCGATCAGCCCCCGATTCCGACTTCGGCGCGACGCTCGATGCGGCCGGCGCGGGCGTCGGCGCAACCCACGCGGCACGTGAGCGCGTCGCCCGGCTCGGCTGGCAGGCGTGGCTGCTGGTCGCCGCGCTGGTCTGCGCGTACACGCTGCCGGGCGTGCTCGGCCACGATCCGTGGAAACAGGACGAGACCTATACGTTCGGCATCATCCAGCACATGCTCGAGACCGGCGATTTCGTCGTACCAACCAATGCCGGCCTGCCGTTCATGGAAAAGCCGCCGCTCTACGCGTGGGTCGCGACGAGCCTCGCGTGGCTGCTGCAGCGCGTGATGCCGCTGCACGACGCGGCACGGCTCGCGAGCGCGCTGTTCGCCGCGCTCGGGTTCGGTTTCATCGCGCGCGCGGCACGCAGCGCAAGCCGCGCGGACAGCTGGCTCGATCTGCGCGTGATCGGCCCCGTCGTGCTGAGCGCAGGCACGCTCGTCGTGATCAAGCACGTGCACGACATGATGACGGACGTCGCGCTGTTCGCCGGCACCGCGATGGGTTTCTGCGGCATGCTCGAACTCGTGAAGCAGCACGTCACGCGCGCGCAGCACATGCGGCACGGGCTGCCGGTGCGGCCGTCGGACAGTTGGGCCGCGCCGATCTTCGGCGCCGGCGTCGGCATCGCGCTGATGACGAAAGGCCTGTTCGTGCCGCTCGTGTTCGCGGCCACGCTCGCGGGCGCGCTCATGCTCTACCCGGCCTGCCGCACCCGCGCGTTCGCGCGCTCGCTCGGCGTCGCCGCGCTCGTGTTCGCGCCGTTCGCACTCATCTGGCCGACCGCACTGTTCCTGCGCTCCGAGACGCTGTTCATGACGTGGTTCTGGGACAACAACGTCGGTCGCTTCTTCGGCTTCTCCGTGCCGGAGCTCGGCGCGGAAAACGACAAGCCGTTCTTCATCCTGCGTGCGTTCCTGCTGGTCGGTTTCCCGGTCGCGCCGCTCGCGATCGCGGCACTGGCGCGCGGCGCCTGGCGCGACTGGCGCACGCCGCGCATCGCCCTGCCCGTGCTGTTCACCGGCATCGGCCTCGCGGTGCTGCAAGTGTCCGCGACCTCGCGCCAACTCTACATCCTGCCGTTCTTCGCACCGCTCGCGCTGGTCGCCGCACAGGCGATCGAGCGGCTGCCGCGCGGCCTGCATCTCGCGTGGGACTACCTGAGCCGCCTGCTGTTCGGCACCGTCGTCGCACTCGCGTGGGTGATCTGGGCGGTCATGGCCGATCCGGGCGCATCGCACGCGGATCTCGCGCCGCTCGGCCGCTGGCTGCCGCTCGACTGGACGATGCCGATCGTGCCCGGCTTCGTGATCGGCGCGCTCGTGCTGACCGTGGGCTGGCTGTGGCTGCTGCCGAAGCTGCGCACGACCGGCCGGTGGCGCGGCGCGCTGTCGTGGGGCGCGGGCGCGCTGGTCGCGTGGGGGCTCGTGTACACGCTGCTGCTGCCGTGGCTCGACGTCGCGAAGAGCTACCGCTCGGTGTTCGAAGACCTGAACGCGCATCTCGCGCTCGAATGGAACGACGGCGACTGCATGGCCAGCTTGCACGGGCTCGGCGAGTCGGAGGCGCCGATGCTGTACTACTTCTCGGGCATCCAGCACACGCCGATCGACGACGCGAAGGCGACGCGCTGCACGTGGATGATCGTCCAGGGTGTGCGGGCAGTCGATCCCGCACCCGGCAGCGAATGGAAACTGTTCTGGACTGGCGCGCGGCCCGGCGACAACGAGGAACTGCTGCGCGTATACGTGCGCACGCCCGAAGAGCACGTGAAACCGTAACGCGAGACGGCGCCCCCGGGGCGCCGTCGTCATTTTCGGCAGAAGGCCCGCATCGGCCGCGCGAACGCGGCTTCATGCCCGCCCCGCCGCTGCCCCCACTCGTCAGAACGACGAACCCGGCTCGCGCAGAAATGCCGTTTCCTCGTCGGTCGACGCACGGCCGAGAATCGCGTTCCGGTGCGGAAAGCGCGCCCGAAGCGCGCGACCACGGCCGCGTGCCGCAATGCGAAGTCGTGATAGCTTTCGCACCCCGCTTCATCACGAATGCCCGCACATAAGCGCACGGCCTCGCGCTGGCTCTCGGGCGATTCGTCATGTTCGAACGGCAGATACGCGAACGCGCGGTGATGGCCGCTCGGCAATAGCGCGTCCCAGCCGGCTGCGACGACGCGGCGAGCAAGCGCCAGCGCCTTCGGGTCGGCAGCGAACGCGCGCGGCGTGCCGCGATGAATGTTGCGGGAAAACTGGTCGAGAACCACGATCAGCGCGAGTGCGCCCGACGGCGAGTCGGCCCAGCGGTCGCAGGCACCGTCGCATGCGGCGTCGAGCAATGCGCCGTAGCGCGTGCGCAGCACGTCGTCGAACGCCGCGCCGCCGTTGAACCATACCTTGCGCGCCCGCCCGAACTCGGCCGAATCCGGCGCACCGAACCAGAAATCGAGAATCTCGCGTGCTTGCGGATCGAGCGCCGCCGCGCGACCCGTCGGGTTGTCGATCGTCATGCAAACTCCAGTACGAGGCGCCGTGTGCGCGCGCTCTTCTTTTCCACTTTGGCGACCCGCAGCTCGCCGATTTCCGACGTATTGCGCACATGCGTGCCGCCGCACGGCTGCAGGTCGACGCCGGCGATGCGCAGCAGCCGCACGCGGCCCAGCCCCGTCGGCGGCTTCACGCTCATCGTGCGCACCAGTTCGGGCCGCTCGGCCATCTCCGCATCGGTGATCCATTCGATCGTGACCGGATGCGCGCCGCGGACCAGCGCCGCGAGCCGGCGTTCGACGTCCTGCCGGTCGATCGCGTCGGACGTCGCGAAATCGAGCCGCACGTAGTCGGCCGTCACGCTGCAGCCGTCGACCGGGTACGGCAGCACCGCGCACATCAGGTGTGCGGCCGTGTGCAATCGCATGTGCCGGTAGCGGCGCAGCCAGTCGATGTCCGCGACCACGCGCGCGCCGGGCGCGAGCGCCGCCAGGCGCGCGTCCTGCCCCGCCGCGGGCACGTGCACGGCATCGTCGGGCGTCGCGCCGTCGAACTTCGCCTTGCGCGTGTCGGCGATCGCGATCGTGCTGCCGTCGGACAGCGTCAGCGTGCCGCTGTCGCCGGCCTGCCCGCCGCCGAGCGGATAGAACACGGTGCGGTCGAGCCGGATGCCGTCATCGTCGATGGCCGCGACGACGGCGTCGCATTGCGTGAGGTAGGCGTCTTCGCGAAACAGTGCGTGGGTCGTCATCGGGCGAGCCTCGTATCGATGGGGAAACGATCAGTGTCGCGTCACACCGCACAGGCGCCCAGACGCAGATCGTCCAGCGCCCGGACAGCAGCGTACCGGTCGATCAACCGGGCCGGTTGCGCATCCAGTCGGCCGTGTCGTAAAACGAATGCATGAGCCGCTCGCGCAGCGGCTCGGGCAACCCGATGTCGTCCATCGCCCACGCCATGCAGCGCAGCCACTGGTCGCGCTCGACCGACGCGATCGGAAACGGCAGGTGCCGGGCGCGCAGCCGCGGATGGCCGAAGCGGTCGATGTAGTGGTCGGGGCCGCCGAGCCAGCCGCACAGGAACCAGAACAGCTTGTCGCGCGAGCCGTCGAGCGACGCCGGATGCAGCGCGCGAATCTCCGCGAACTCGGGCTCGAGGTCCATCAGGTCGTAGAAGCGGTCCACCATTTCGCGCACGCGGGCTTCGCCGCCCACGAGCTCGAACGCCGTCGGCTGCGACGGCGCATCATCATTCACATCGGTCATACGGATAATCGGAAACGGGATGGTCGGGGCCGCCGGCAACGCTCAGGCGTCGCGCAGCGACTGCAGCGCGGGGCGCCGCAACACATTATGCAGGCTCAGCCAGCCGGCCGCAGCGGCGCATGCGACGCCGGCCGCGATCCCGGCCGGCACGAGCCACGGATCGACCGCGAGCCGGAAATCGAACACGCGCGACGCGAGCACCCAGCCGACCGCGATAGCGCCCGCCGACGCCAGCGCGCCAGCCAGCGTGCCGACGACGATGAACTCCGCACGCTGCACCGCGTTGACCTGCGCGCGCGACGCACCGAGCGCGCGCAGCAGCGCGGCCTCGCGCACGCGCTCGTCGCGCGAGCCGGCAAGCGCCGTGTACAGCACGAGCACGCCGGCTGCGAGCGTGAACGCGAACAGGAACTGCACGGCGCCCACCACCTGCAGCATCATCCGCTGCAGTTGCGCGAGGATCGGCGCGACGTCGATCGCGGTCAGGTTCGGGTAGCGCGCGATCAGCGGGTCGAGCAGCGCCGCGCGCTCGGCCGGCAGATGGAAGCTCGTCAGGTAGACGGCCGGAAAATCCTTCAGCACGGGCGGCGGCATCAGCACGAAGAAGTTGACGCGGAACGTGCCCCAGTCGAGCTTGCGCACGCTGGTGATCGGCGCATCGACCGTCAGCCCGGTCACGTCGAAGCGCAGCACGTCGCCCGGCTTCACCTTCAGCGTGTTCGCGAGCCCCGCCTCGATCGAGATCTGCGGCGTGGCCGACGCGCCGAACCAGTCGCCGGCGACGATCCGATTGTCGGACGGCAGCTCGGTCGTGTACGACAGGTTGAATTCGCGGTCGACGAGCCGGCGCGCTTCGTCGGACGGATACGCATCCGGATTCACGGGCTTGCCGTTGATCGCGACGAGCCGGCCGCGCACCATCGGCGCAGGCACCGCATCGCGCACGCCGTGCGCGACCAGCCACGCCGCGACGTCGTCGCGCTGCTCGGGCTGGATGTCGATCAGGAATTGATTCGGCGCGTCGGGCGGCGTCGACTCCCGCCATCCGGCGATGAGGTCGTTGCGGGTAATCGCGATCAGCAGCAGGCACATCAGGCCCAGCGCGAGCGCGGTAATCTGCAGCGCGCTCGCCGTGCCGCGCCGGTGCAGCGACGCGAGCGCATAGCGCCAGCCGATGCCCGCGGCCACGCGCGCGTTGCGCACCGCACGCGCCGCCACGTACAGCACGAGCCGGGCGATCAGCGCGAAACCGACCAGCGCGCCGGCGAACCCGCCCGCGACGATCAGCCCGAGCTTCAGGTTGCCCGCGGCGACGATCAGCAGCCCGGCGAACAGCACGACGCCGAGCGCATACGCGGCCCACGCGGTGCGCGACGCGTCGCCCCAGTCGCGCCGCAGCACGCGCACCGGCGGCACGCGCGTGAGCGGCGCGAGCGGCGGCAGCGCGAAGCCGAGCAGCAGCACGAGCGCGGCGCCGATGCCGATGAGCGCGGGCCACAGCGTCGGCGCCGGCAGCACGACCTCGATCAGGCTGCCGAGCGCGGCCAGCAGCGCCCAGTGGCCGCCGTAGCCGAGCAGCGCGCCGGCGACGCCCGAGACGACACCGATGCCGGCGAATTCGAGTGCGAACAGCGCGCCGAGCGTGCGGCGGCTCACGCCGAGGCAGCGCATCGTCGCGCAGCCGTCGAGATGGCGCCGCATGTAGCGCTGCGCGGCCATCGCGATCGCGACCGCCGCGAGCAGCGCGGTCAGCAGCGCAACGAGCGTCAGGAAATGGCGCGCGCGATCGAGCGTCTGCCGCACCTGCGGCTGCCCCTCCTGCAGCGATTCGAGCCCGACGCCGCGCAGCTTGCCGCCGTCGACGCGCCCGCGCGCATACGCGTCGAAGCGCGCAACGGCCTGCGGGTCGCCGGCGACGAGCAGCCGGTACGTGACGCGGCTGCCATAGCCGACGAGCCCGGTCGCCGCGAGTTCGTCCGCGCGCATCATCAGCCGCGGCGAGAAATTGACGAACGAGAAACCGCGATCGAGCTCGCGGGAAATCGCTGCCGCGACCGTGAACGTGCGCAGCCCGACGCGCACGGTGTCGCCCGCTCGCAGATGCAGCGCGTCGAGCAGCGCGGGATCGGCCCACACGGTGCCGGGCGCCGGAATCGCGGTCGCCTTGTGCGCGGCGGCGGCGCCGGCGGGCACGATCTCGACCGCACCGCGCAGCGGATACCCGGGCGACACGGCCTTCACGGCCGCGAGGCGGGTGGGCGCGGCATCGCTCGCCTGCCCACCGGCCGCCGCGATCATGCTCGGGAAAATCGCGGTCGTCGCGGTACGCAGCCCGAGTGCATGCGCCTCGCGATCGAACGACGGATCGACGGGACGATCGGCACGCACGACGAAGTCGGCGCCGAGCATCTGGCGCGCGTCGCGCTCGAGCCCCTGACGCAGCCGGTCGGCGAGAAAGCCGACGCTCGTCAGCGCCGCGACCGCGAGCACCAGCGCCAGCACGAGCAGCGTCAGCTCGCCGGCGCGCCAGTCGCGCGCGGTCATCCGCGCGGCCTGGCGGATCAGGTCGTGCCAGCCGAAGCGGCCCGCGTGGCCGCGCGCGCTGGTGGGGGACGGGTCAGCATGCTGCCGGTCGACGGACGACTGCGCCTTCAATCGCGCTTGCCCCCGATCGAATTGAGCCGCGACACCATATGGTTCGCCATCCCGCGGAACCCGCCCGACACGCCGCGCCACAGACGCGGCAGCGCCCACACCGACGCGACGATGAACGCGGCGAGCAGCACGAGGAACACCAGCGGGACGAAAAACGCGAGCGCGAGGCCGCCGAACACGAGACCGTCCTCGGTCGACGAGGCGATCCAGTTCGACACCGGTTCGGGAGACAGGTTGATCAGTGCGCGCGTGCCGGCCTTCGTGATGTGCGCGGCACCGGCGAGCGAACCGCCGGCCAGCCCGGCGATCGCGAGCACGGCCGGGTCAGTATGGCCGAGCGCACCGGCGGCCAGCACCGCGCCGGCCGGAATGCGGATGAACGTGTGCACGGCGTCCCACAGCGAATCGAACGCGGGAATCTTGTCGGCGAGGAATTCGGTGATGGCGAGCACGGCTGCGGCGCCGATGACCCATGGCGACGTGAGGACGGCGAGCGTATCGGGCAGATGGAGCCAGCCGGCACGCGCGAGCAGGCCGGCGATCAGTACCGTCAGGTAAAGGCGTAGCCCGCTCGCCCATGCGAGCCCCGCGCCAAGCGAAATGGCTTCGATCATGGCCCTCTCCTTGCACTTTCCGTGCGCTTTGCCGATTGATCGGATCGGATCGCATGACCAGCCGCGTGGCGCGTGGCGACCGGCGCCGCCCGCCGGAAAAGGCGCAACGGCATTCAGGCCCGAATGCGTTCCATTATAGACAGGCTATCAGGATGGCCGGCGCAATTCCGCAGTGCGTCACGGCCGGGCGACCCGGCGCGAACGCGCGCGGCATGCCGCCCTCAGGCGGCCGACGACAGCTTCAGACCGATCAGCCCGAGCACGATCAGCGCTGCGCTCGCGACGCGCGCGACGGTCAGCGCCTCGCCCATCATCACGATGCCGAACACGAACGCGCCGACCGCGCCGATGCCCGTCCACACCGCATACGCCGTGCCGAGCGGCAACTGGCGCATCGCGACCGCGAGCAGGCCGAAGCTGGCCAGCGCCGTCACGATCGTAAACACCGACGGTCCGAGCCGCGTGAAACCCTCGGACGATTTCATGCCGGCCGCCCAGGCCACTTCCAGCAAACCGGCGATCAACAACAATACCCACGCCATCTCGACGTACTCCGGATCGGATGGGGCCGTCCCCGTTGAAGCGAATGACCCGGGGTCGTCCCCGGGCGGCGCCGAGTATAACAAAATGCTTACGGGGACGCCGGAGGCTGCCGGCCCGCATCGCATGGAGAATCCGGGCGCGGCAGGGCCCGGCAGGCATCGATCTGCCTGCCGGGGCGGGCTGTCCGGCTATTCGGACGTTCGGCCGTTCGGCCGTTCAACCGTTCAACCGTTCAGTTCGACACGCGCTTGGCTGCATTGCCGCCGACGCAGCGGTCGTCGCGATACAGCGCCCATTCGTCGCATACGCGGCCGTCCTTGAACGCGCACATCCCGGCCTGCCCGCTCGGCAGGCTGCGGACCACGTGGCGACCGCCGAGTTTCTCGCAGTTGAGCGATGCCGGATTGGGGAGCGCGGCCTGCGACGACGAAGGCTGCTGGCCGGGTGGAAGCGGCTGCGCGAACGCGCCGGGCGCGGCGAGCGCCAGCGCACAGATGACGACCAGACGGACGGACATTGCACGCTCCTCGATGTCGTTCTCGGAACGGTCAGCATAGCGGGGAATCCGCGACCGGTGTGCGCGGCCGGCTCGCGCGCGGTCAATGTCGCGCCGATGCAACTTCGACACCGAGCGTACTTGCATTTCGGCCGCAAACGTCATGCAGCGCCGACGAGCCGGTAGCCGACGCCCGTCTCGGTCACGATGTGCTCGGGCTGTGCGGGATCGCGTTCGAGTTTCTGGCGCAGATGCGCCATGTAGATGCGCAGATAGTGATGGCTTTCGACGTGCGACGGCCCCCACACGTCGCGCAGCAACTGGCGGTGCGTGAGCACGCGCCCGGCGTGCCGCACGAGCGTCGCGAGCAGCCGGTATTCGAGCGGCGTCAGGTGCACGATCTCGCCGTCGCGCCACACCTGGCGCAGCGCGAGATCGACGGTCACGGTGCCGAAACTCACCTTCGGCGACTCGCTCGCGCCGCCCTGGTTGCGCCGGCGCAGTTGCGCGCGCATCCGTGCACGCAACTCGGACACGCCGAACGGCTTGGTCAGGTAGTCGTCGGCCCCCGCGTCGAGCGCGGCCACCTTCTCCTCTTCCTGCGTGCGCGCCGACAGCACGATCACGGGCACCTCGGACCAGCCGCGCAGCTCGCGGATCACGTCGAGGCCGTCGGTGTCGGGCAGGCCGAGATCGACGATCACCAGGTCGGGCTTGCGCGTCGCCGCGTCGATCAGCCCCTGCTTGCCCGTCTCCGCCTCGAATACGGCGATGTCCTCCTCTTCGAGCGCGGCGCGCACGAAGCGGCGGATCTGTTTTTCGTCCTCGATCAGGACGACGGTCAGGCTCGGTTCACTCATGGTCTGGCAAGGGCTCGGATGGGGACGATGCGGCGGGCGCTTCGATATCGTCTTCGGGTACGGCGGGCACGGCAGGCGGCGTATCGACCGGCAGCGTGAACCAGAAACGCGCCCCCGTCACGCGGCCGTCGGGCCCCGTGCGGTTGAGTGCGCCGATTTTACCGCCGTGGGCCTCGACGATCGCGCGGCAGATCGCGAGGCCGAGCCCGATGCCCGGCGTCGCCGATTCCTTCTCGCCGCGCGTGAACTTGTCGAAGATCCGTGTCTCCATCCCGGCCGGCAGGCCCGGGCCGTGATCGTCGACGTGCACGCGCACGAACGGTTGCCCGTCGTCGGTCACGCGCTCCGCGCCGATGTCGAGCGGCGCGCCGGGCGGCGTGTACTTCGCCGCGTTCTCGAACAGGTTCGTGAAGAGCCGCTCCATCAGCACCGCGTCCATCCGCAACAGCGGCAGGTCGGCCGGCAGCGACACGCGCGCGGGATGGTGCGCGAGCACGCGCTTGCATGCGGCGAGCGCCGCGCCGACGGTTTCCTCGAGCAGCGACCACTGGCGCTTGAGCTGCAGGCTGCCGGCCTGCAGCCGCGCCATGTCGAGCAGGTTCGTGACGATGCCGGTCATGCGCAGTGCCTCGTCGTGGATCGCATCGACGAGCTCGCCTTCGCGCTGCGCGCCGCGCTCGGCCGCGGCGGCGTCGACGTGCGCGGGCGCCGCCGCCGCGCGCCCGTTCGCGAGCATCGACGAGAAGCCGACGATCGTCGTGAGCGGCGTGCGCAGGTCGTGCGAGATCGCCGACAGCAGCGAGTTGCGCAGCCGTTCGGACTCCATGTTGACGAGCGCATCGCGCGCGATCTCGACGTAGTGCACGCGCTCCAGCGCGAGCGCGATCTGCGCGGCGAACGCGTCGAGCATTCGCTGCTGCTCGGGCACCTCGAGTTCGCGCGGCTCGCGCGACGCCACCGCGAGCACGCCGCGCGTACGCATCGGCGCCTTCAGCGGCAGATACAGCGCGGCGGTCGCGGGCAGCGTGTCGGTGCCGCGGCCGGCCGGCTTCTGCTGGTCGTACACCCACTGGCCGACGTCGCTGTCGAGGTCCGCGCCCGTCAGCGTGACGGCCGCGTCGGGATCCTCGATCTTCTGCCGCACCTGGTCCGCGCTGTCGGGCAGCAGGATCGCCACGCGCGCGCGGAACACCTCGCCGACGTGGCGGCTGCCGATCTCGACGATCTGCTCGGTCGTCAGCGCGGCGCCCAGTTCGCGCGCCATCGCATAGATCGCGCCGGTGCGGCGCTCGCGGTGCTGCGCGACGCTGGCCTGGCGCGTGAGCGTCGACGTCAGGTGGCTGATCACGAGCGACGTCAGCAGCATCCCGAAGAAGGTCAGCAGGTATTGCGTGTCGCTGACCGAGAACGACATGCGCGGCGGCACGAAGAAGAAGTCGAACGCGGCGACCGACAGGAACGACTGCAGCACGCCCGGGCCGCGCCCGAGCCGCACGGCCGAGAACACGACGCCGAGCAGGTACAGCATCACGAGGTTCGTGAGGTCGAGCCGCTCGGACACGACGCTCGCGATGACGGTGATCGCCGCGCAGATCGCGGCCGCGTACGCGTAGTGGCGCGGCGGCGAACGGTGCGTGGCGAACTGCGCGAACGCGTTGCGCCAGTCGCGCACGCGCGGGTCGAGCGGCGCGGCGCGCGCGTCGTCGCTCGCCGACGCGCGGATCAGCATCAGGTCGACGTCGCCGGCACGCTCGGCCAGCTTCTCGCCGAACGGCCGCGCGAAGCGGCGCGCGAGCCCGACCTTCGGCGAGCCGCCCGCGACGACCTTCGACACGTTGCGCACCTTCGCATAACCGATCAGCGCGGCGACCGCATCGTCGCCGGCAAGCGTGGCCGTCTCCGCGCCGAGCTCGGCCGCGAGCTTCAGCGCATCGAGCGTGCGTTGCCGCTGCGCGTCGGGCAGCCGCTGCAGCCGCGGCGTCTCGACATACACGGCGATCCAGTCGGCCTTCACGCTCGCGGCGAGCCGTGCGGCCGCGCGCACGAGCGTCGGCGCTTCGGGGCCCGGGCCGACGCACACGAGCAGCCGCTCGCGCGCCTGCCAGATACGCTGGATCGAGCGGTCGGCCCGGTACTCGCGCATCTGCGCGTCGACGCGGTCGGCCGTGCGCCGCAGCGCCAGCTCGCGCAGCGCGATCAGGTTGCCCTTGCGGAAGAAGTTGCGCACCGCCCGCTCGGCCTGCTGCGCGAGATAGACCTTGCCGTCGCGCATCCGCTCGAGCAATTCCTCGGCCGGCAGGTCGACGAGCGTGACCTCGTCGGCCGCGTCGAACACGCGATCGGGCACGGTCTCCCACACGCGGATGCCGGTGATCGCGCCGACCACGTCGTTCAGGCTTTCGAGATGCTGGACGTTGACGGTCGTGTACACGTCGATGCCCGCGTCGAGCAGCTCGTAGACGTCCTGCCAGCGCTTCAGGTGCCGCGCGCCCTGCACGTTCGAATGCGCGAGTTCGTCGACGAGGATCAGTTGCGGCGCACGCGCGAGCGCGCCGTCGAGATCGAATTCGGCGAGCGTGCGGCCGCGATACTCGATGCGGGCAGGCGGCAGCACGTCGAGGCCGTCGAGCAGCGCGGCGGTCTCGGCACGGCCGTGGGTCTCGACGATGCCGACGACGACGTCGACGCCTTCCTGCACGCGCTGGCGCGCGGCCTGCAGCATCGCGTAGGTCTTGCCGACGCCGGCCGACGCGCCGAAGAAGATCTTGAGCTGGCCGCGCCGCTGCTTTTCTTCATCGCGCTGCAGCTTGTCGAGGAGTTGGTCGGGATCGGGGCGGTTCATGCGTCGGGAAAACCATGCGCCGGATGGCGCGCGAGTACGGGCATTGTTGTTCCAAATCGCGGCAAAAGGCAAAGACGGCGCATGCGCCGTCGGGGAAATCGGGGCCGGCGCGCAGCCGGCCGGCAGCCGGCCGCACACCGCGCGCATGCCGGTTGCCGTGTGCTCAGTGCGCGGCCTGCGCCGCGTCGAGCGCGAGGTTCAGCTTCAGCACGTTCACGCGCGGCTCGCCGAGCACGCCGAACTGGCGGCCCGTCGTGTTCGCGGCGACGAGCTGCGCGACCGCGTCCGGCGTCAGGTTGCGCGCCTTCGCGACGCGCTCGACCTGGTACGCGGCGGCGGCCGGCGTGATCTCCGGATCGAGACCGCTGGCGGACGCCGTCACGAGGTCGACCGGCACCGGCTTCGACATGTCGGTGCCCGCGTCGCGCAGCGCGGCGATGCGGCCCTTCACCTGGTCGGTAAGGGACGGGTTCAGCGGGCCGAGGTTCGAGCCGCCCGAGCCGCCCGCGTTGTACGGCATCGGCGTGGTGGCCGACAGCCGGCCCCAGAAATACTTCGGCGCATCGAACGACTGGCCGATCAGCGCGGAGCCGACGACCTTGCCGTTCTGCTCGATCAGGCTGCCGTTGGCCTGCGACGGAAACACGGCCTGCCCAAACACGGTCATCACGGCCGGGTAGGCGAGCCCTGTCACGGCCGTCAGCACGACAAAGATCACGACGAGCGGGCGAATCAACGTTTTCATGATGGATCTTCCTTCAAAGGCGGCGCATCAGGCCCAGCCGAGCGCGGCGAGCGTCATGTCGATCAGCTTGATGAACGGGAACGGCAGCAGCACGCCGCCGAGGCCGTACACCAGCAGGTTGCGGCGCAGCAGCGACGCCGCGCCGAGCGGCCGGTACGTGACGCCCTTCAGCGCGAGCGGAATCAGCGCGACGATGATCAGCGCGTTGAAGATCACCGCGGACAGGATCGCGGACGCCGGCGACGTCAGATGCATGATGTCGAGCACGCGCAGTTGCGGATAGGTCGTCACGAACGCAGCCGGGATGATCGCGAAGTACTTCGCGATGTCGTTCGCGATCGAGAACGTCGTGAGCGACCCGCGCGTCATCAGCATCTGCTTGCCGATCTCGACGATCTCGATCAGCTTCGTCGGGTTCGAGTCGAGGTCGACCATGTTGCCGGCTTCCTTCGCCGCCTGCGTGCCGGTGTTCATCGCCACTGCCACGTCGGCCTGGGCGAGCGCCGGCGCATCGTTGGTGCCGTCGCCCGTCATCGCGACGAGGCGCCCCGCCGCCTGGTGCTCGCGGATCGTCGCGAGCTTGGTTTCCGGCGTCGCTTCCGCGAGGAAATCGTCGACGCCCGCTTCCGCCGCGATCGCCGCGGCCGTCAGCCGGTTGTCGCCCGTCACCATCACGGTCTTGATGCCCATCTTGCGCAACTCAGCAAAGCGTTCCTTGATGCCGCCCTTCACGATGTCCTTCAGCTCGATCACGCCGAGCACGCGCGCCGCGCCGTCCTGCAGGTCGGCCACGACGAGCGGCGTGCTGCCGCGGCGCGCGACGTCGTCCACCGCGCGGCGCACTTCTTCCGGAAAGCGGCTGCCGTGGGTTTCGACGTAGCGGCGGATCGCGTCGGCCGCGCCCTTGCGGATCTCGCGGCCCGGCAGATCGACGCCGCTCATCCGCGTCTGCGCGGAAAAGCCGAGGAACGTCGCATGCAGTTGCGCCATGTCGCGCTGGCGGATGTTGAAGCGTTCCTTCGCGAGCACGACGATGCTGCGCCCTTCCGGCGTTTCGTCGGCGAGCGACGACAGTTGCGCGGCATCGGCCAGCGCTTCCTCGGTCACGCCCGGCGCCGGCACGAACGTCGATGCCTGGCGGTTGCCGAGCGTGATCGTGCCGGTCTTGTCGAGCAGCAGCACGTCGACGTCGCCGGCCGCTTCGACCGCGCGACCCGACGTCGCGATCACGTTCGCCTGCATCATCCGGCTCATCCCGGCCACGCCGATCGCGGACAGCAAGCCGCCGATCGTCGTCGGGATCAGGCACACGAGCAGCGCGACGAGCGCGGTGATCGTCACCACGTGGCCGGCCTTCATCGCTTCGACCGAGAACATCGAGAACGGCAGCAGCGTCGCGGTCGCGAGCAGCATCACGATCGTCAGCGCGACGAGCAGGATCGTCAGCGCGACCTCGTTCGGCGTCTTCTTGCGCTTCGCGCCTTCGACCATCGCGATCATCCGGTCGAGGAACGCCTCGCCGGGGTTCGCGGTGACCTTCACGACGATCCAGTCCGACAGCACGCGCGTGCCGCCCGTCACCGACGAGAAGTCGCCGCCCGATTCGCGGATCACCGGCGCGGATTCGCCGGTGATCGCCGATTCGTCGACCGACGCGACGCCGTCGACGACCTCGCCGTCGGCCGGGATCACGTCGCCGGTCTCGACCAGCACGACGTCGCCCTTGCGCAGGTCGGACGCGGTCGTGATGCGGATCGGCGACTTCGGATGCGGCTCGTTGAGCTTCTTCGCCATCACATCCTTCTTCGCGCTGCGCAGCGATGCGGCCTGCGCCTTCGAGCGCCCTTCGGCGAGCGCTTCGGCGAAGTTCGCGAACAGCACCGTGAACCACAGCCACAGCGCGATCGCGAGGATGAAGCCCGCTGGCGCCTCGGCCTGGCCGGAGAGCGCCGCGATCCACAGGATCGTGGTCAGGATGCTGCCCACGTACACGCAGAACATCACCGGGTTGCGGAACTGCGTGCGCGGCGTGAGTTTCTTGAACGAATCCACGATCGCCGGGCGCAGCAGCGCCGGATCGAACATGGACCGTGTTGCGGAATGTTGAGTCATTGCGATCTCTTCAAGCTCTTCAGTCTTTTCAGTGTGTCGCGATGCGGGCGCGCATCACGCGCCCAGCCACATCATCAGGTGCTCGACGCCCGGGCCGAGCGCGAGCGCCGGCACGTAGGTCAGCGCGCCCACCAGCAGCACGGTGCCGAGCAGCAGCACGACGAACAGCGGGCCGTGGGTCGGCAGCGTGCCGCTCGTCACCGCGATGCGCTTCTTCGCGGCGAGCGAGCCTGCGATCGCCAGCACCGGCACGATCGTGCCGAAGCGGCCGAACCACATCGCGATCGCGGTCATCCAGTTGTAGAACGGCGTGCCGACCGTCAGGCCCGCGAACGCGCTGCCGTTGTTGTTCGCGGCCGAGCTGAACGCATAGAGGATTTCCGAGAAACCGTGCGGGCCCGGGTTCGCGATGCCGGCCTTGCCCGCGTCCGCCAGCACCGCGATCGACGTACCGACCAGCACGAGCAGCGGCGTGAGCAGCACGACGATCGACACCATCTTCATCTCGTACGACTCGATCTTCTTGCCGACGTATTCGGGCGTGCGGCCGATCATCAGGCCGGCGACGAACACCGCGAGCAGCGCGAACACGAGCATCCCGTAGAGACCGGAGCCGACGCCGCCGAAGACCACTTCGCCCAGTTGCATCAGCAGCATCGGCACGAGGCCGCCGATCGGCGTCAGCGAATCGTGCATCGCGTCGACCGCGCCGCACGACGCGGCTGTGGTCGCGACCGTGAAGATGCCGGTCTGTGCGATCCCGAAGCGCGTTTCCTTGCCTTCCATGTTGCCGCCCGGCTGCAGCGCGCCGGCCGACTGGTCGACGTGCAGCGCGGCGAGCGTCGGGTTGCCGCCCTGCTCGGCGTTCACCTCGATGACGGTCGCGACCGCAAACGCGACCGTCATCGCCGCGAGCACCGCGATGCCCTGCCGGCGATCGCCGATCATGCGGCCGAACACGAGGCACAGCGCGGCCGGGATGATCAGGATCGCGAAGATCTCGATGAAGTTCGCGAACGGCGTCGGGTTCTCGTACGGGTGCGCGGAGTTCGCGTTGAAGAAGCCGCCACCGTTGGTGCCGAGCATCTTGATCGCTTCCTGCGATGCGACCGGCCCCATCGCGAGCGTCTGCTTCGTGAGCGGCGTCGGCACCGTGACCGCGTTGCCCTTGTCGTCCTTCACCGGGTTGCCCTGCGCGTCGAGCTTCGGCGCCGCGTAGGTGCTCGTCTGCAGCACCGGCACGTCCTGGTACGCCTTCATGTTCTGCAGCACGCCCTGGCTCATCAGCAGCGCGGCGATCACCACCGACATCGGCACGAGCACATACATCGTCACGCGCGTGAGGTCGACCCAGAAGTTGCCGATCGTCTGTGCTGTATGGCGCGCGAAGCCGCGGATCAGCGCGATCACGACGACGATGCCGGTCGCCGCCGACAGGAAGTTCTGCACGGTCAGGCCGAGCATCTGCGTCAGGTAGCTGACCGTCTGCTCGGGCGTGTAGTCCTGCCAGTTCGTGTTGGCGACGAAGCTGACGGCCGTGTTGAACGCGCCATCTGGCGTCATCGCGCCGAACTGCTGCGGGTTGCCGGGCAGGAAGCCCTGCAGGCGCAGCAGCCCGTACAGGAACAGCACGCCGAGCGCGTTGAACGCGATCGTCGCGATCGTGTACTGCTTCCAGTTCATCTCGGTGCCGGCATCGACGCCGGCGACGCGGTACAGCGCGCGTTCGAGCGGCCCGAACACGCGCACGACGCGCGAGCTGCCGTCCATCACCGCGGTCAGGTAGCGCGCGACCGGCACGGCGGCCGCGAGCAGCACGACGATGAACAGCAGCGTCTGCAACAGGTTGTTCGCGTTCATTCGATGTCCTCCGCGCGCAGCAGCGCAAAGACGAGATACGCGAACAGCAGGGCCGTCGAGGCACCCGCCAGCCAAAGCATCCAGGTCATGCGCGCCCCCCGCGGCCGTATTGCGAAAGCTTCTCGCAACCGGCAAGCAAACCGAGGATCAGCGCGGTGAAGACCACCAGTGCGCCGACAAAAACCCCATCCATTTTTGTGTTCTCCGTCGTCGAAATCGGACGACTAGAACCTTATGGGAACGCGCGTAAAGGACGGGTCAAAGGTGCTCGGGCGGGTATAAAAAACGTGTAAACGCGGGAAGCGGGGGACAGCGGGCGGGACGTGGGGCGGGGTGTCGGGCGGGACAGCAGACAGGACGGGCAGCACGCCGGTGCTGCCCGCGATGTGCCGGCGGGGCGCCGGCACGATGAGAGGCGTCAGGGAACGAGGATAGTCGAGCCGGTCGTCTTGCGCGATTCGAGGTCGGCGTGCGCGCGGCCGACTTCGGCGAGCGGATAACGCTGGTTGATGCTCGTCTTCACCTTGCCCGACAGGATCACGTCGAACAGCTCGGCGGCAGCCGATTCGAGATCGGCGCGCTTCGCGATGTACGAGAACAGCGTCGGGCGCGTGAAGAACAGCGAGCCGCGCGACGAGAATTCCTTCGAGTCGATCGCCGGCAGCGGACCGGACGCATTGCCGAAGCTCACGAAGTAGCCTAGCGGCGCGAGGCAGTCGAGCGAGCCGATGTAGGTGTCCTTGCCGATCGAATCGTAGACGACCGGCACGCCCGCGCCGTTCGTGATCTCCTTCACGCGCTGCGTGAAGTTCTCGCGCGTATAAACGATCGGATAATCGCAGCCGTGCGCCTTCGCGAGTTCGGCCTTCTCGTCCGAGCCGACCGTCCCGATCACGGTCGCGCCGAGCGCCTTCGCCCACTGGCACACGAGCAGGCCGACGCCGCCGGCCGCCGCGTGGATCAGGATCGTGTCGCCGGCCTTCACCGGGTACGTGCGGCGCAGCAGGTAATGCGCGGTCAGGCCCTGCAGCATCACCGATGCCGCGTCGTCGTAGCTGATCCCGTCCGGCAGCTTCACGAGCCGCTCGGCCGGCATTACGCGCTCCTGCGCGTAGGCGCCCGGCGGCTGCCCGACGTATGCGACGCGATCGCCCGCCTTCACCGCGGTCACGCCTTCGCCGACGGCCGTCACCTCGCCCGCCGCTTCCATCCCGAGGCCGCCGGGCAGTTGTTGCGGATAGAGGCCCGTGCGGAAATACACGTCGATGTAGTTGAGCCCGACCGCGTGCTGCCGGATGCGGACTTCGCCCGCCTTCGGCTCGCCGACCTCGACATCGACCCACTTCATCACGTCCGGGCCGCCCGGCTGGTCGTATCGGATTGCTTTCGGCATTGTTTGCTCCTCTTCTGTCTGGATTCTGGAAATCCGGTTCGGCGAATGCATCGACATTGCCGCTACAGCGATGCGTGTGAACACGGGTCGTAGCAGACGATTCTCGCGCGTCGTGCGCGGTCACGCAGCGCGTCGTCGCAATCCCTTCACATTGATAGGGTTTTCGCGGGAAATGGATGGCACCGGCGTGCAAGCCGCGGGACGGCACGGTGTCGGGCGAATCGCCCCGCGCTTGGTCATGTCGTTCGCGCAATCAACGACGTCCGTCACACTTCGCCACGTTCGAATCCTGGCCTTCCGGTTGTGCGGCGTTCCGTTCCGGTCCGCGATGACCGAACGGGGCCGCCCCGCGAGTTTTGGCGTTGCGCCCGTTGCGCAAGGGATCTCCCGTGCCACGTCGGCACACTCGGCGCCGTCGGGGACCATCGACGCCGATCGCCCCAGCAATTCCGGCTCTCGCCGTACTCATTTGTGAGACGACGACCGTGCTATTTTGCCCGTTGCCCAATTCGCCAAGTACAAGCAATGAACCGCCCTCTTTTTCGGAACATGTTTTGTTATCGCGTCGTTATCGGCAAGTATCGGTAGTGCAATCGCAGATCCGGTACCGCGTGTCGACGGCGCCCGTTTGCTCGACGGCATGAGCCGTTCCGACAACGGTCCGTACGCCGACGCCGAGCGCCACGCAATGGCCGGGTATCTGGCCGGCGTCGTCGATGCGACGGAAGGGAAGGACTGGTGCGACAGCGGTCGTGTCAAACCGGGGGAAATCGATTCGGACGTGCTCGGCGATCTCCGGAAACAGCGAAGAGACGCGCTGAAGGCAAGTGCCGCAGTCTTGGTCACCGGTGTCTTGCGACAAAAATACCCCTGCCGTTAGCGGTCCCGGAAACACCATAGCCCCTCACCTGAACTAGCGGGTTGAGTGGTAAACCGATCGTAACGTTTCGGAAAGCGGCGTTTTGACATTGAAGCGACAATTTGCATCAGTGTTCGCACATTTGTTCATGACAGGTGTTGCTTCGCTACCCTATGAATACTCTTGCTTATTCCGGCACGGACGCTGGAAAGTCTCTCTCACTCTCTCCGCTACGCATGACCGATACAGCTTTTGCTGTGGTTGCCCCATCGCTCCCACATGGCGCACATGCTAATCATTGACACAGATGACTTTCGACTTCGAATGGAGCCCGTTGCTGCGCGACGCGAGGAACCGGGAGGCCCGTATCTTGAATGGATCGACGTACGAATCCAATTGACGGTACCGGGTATTCAGGCGGAAGGGCAATGGCGTGTTATGCCCGACGAGTTGCGACAATTCCGGCAACAGATTCAATCCATGCAAACGCAGCTTCAATCCGGTCAACGAGCGGAGTTGGCAGGCGTTGAGCCGGGGTTTGAACTGATATTGGAAACACTTGATCGAGGCACGATCATAGGCGACTGGCGTTTTCAGCCAAGACCACCCGATGGAGCATACATTAAAGGGCATTGTGGGCTGGATCAGTCCTTCTTGTCTGAACTGCTACAAGGAATTGAATCCCTTCTATCGTTCGCCGGAACAAGCAATTCACCGTGATCAAGACCTCGCGCGCGCACGCGCGTTGGTCGACGGTGTAGCTGGCCAGCCGACGGTTCGCCGAACGCGCACGCGCGCTCGCCGTGCTCGATTGCGTGCCGGCCATCACGCCAAGCAGCGGTGCCGCCAGGAGCGGCGCGCTGAAGCAACGGCCCCCGGGCCGTTGCGTGGCAGCGCACCGACCGCCTGACTCGACAGCGCAGCACCCGGCGCGCCCCGTCCGAAACTCCGTGGCCGATCGCACACGAAACACACTTAATCAACACCTCGACCGTTGAAGCGGGGCGTTCTTCACCTGCTTGCTAGCAAACGTCCTGCATGTTCCGCGCCAGATCGTCGAGCAGCATCCGCGCGGTCGCGACGTTGGTCGCCACCGGCACGTCGTGCACGTCGCATGCACGCACCAGCGCGGTGATGTCCGGATCGTGCGGCTGCGCGGTCATCGGGTCGCGCAGGAACACGACGATGTCGACGCGGCCGTCGGCCAGCTCCGCACCGATCTGCAGGTCGCCGCCAAGCGGCCCCGACAGCTTGCGCTCGACCTCGAGCCCGTGCGCGGCGGCGATGCGCCCGCCGGTCGTGCCGGTCGCCACCAGCCGGCACTGCGCGAGCGTCGTGCGGTACTGGCCCGCGAGTGCGACGATCTCGTCCTTCTTCGCGTCGTGCGCAATCAATGCGATGCGGGGTTTGCTCATCTCCGGTTCCTTCGTGTTTCGATTGTTGTCGTGGGGGTGAATAGGGCGGGAGCGCCCGTCAGAACGTGCCCGGATACGCGCCGCCGTCGAGCAGCCAGTTCTGCCCGGTGATGTAGCCGGCATGCACGCTGCAGAGGAACGCGCACGCCGCGCCGAATTCGGCGCGCGTGCCGAGACGCCCGGCCGGAATCTCCTTCGCGCGCCGCGCGCGCATCTCGTCGACGGTCACGCCCTGCGCTTTCGCCGACGCGGCGAGCGTCGTCGCGATCCGGTCGGTGTCGAACAGCCCCGGCAGCAGGTTGTTGATCGTCACGCCCTGGCCGGCCACCTTGCGCGACAGCCCGGCGACAAAGCCGGTCAGCCCCGAACGCGCGCCGTTGGACAGCGCGAGCACGTCGATCGGCGCCTTCACGGCCGAACTCGTGATGTTGACGATCCGGCCGAAGCCGCGGCCGATCATCCCGTCGATGGTCGCGCGGATCAGCTCGATCGGCGTCAGCATGTTCGACTCGAGCGCGCGGATCCAGTCGTCGTGCGAGAAATCGCGGAAGTCGCCGGGCGGCGGGCCGCCGGCATTCGTCACGAGAATGTCGGGCTGCGGGCACGCGGCGAGCGCGGCCGCCCGCCCGTCCGGTTTCGTGATGTCGCACGCGACCGCGGTGACCGACACGTTCGACGCGGCGCGAATCTCCTCGGCGGTTTCCTCCAGCGTGTCGCGCGTGCGCGCGACGATCACGAGGTTCACACCCTCGGCGGCCAGCGCTTCCGCGCAGCCGCGCCCGAGCCCCTTGCTCGCCGCGCACACGAGCGCGGTCTTTCCTTCGATGCCGAGATCCATCGTCGATTCCTTTATGGCGACGCGCGCCGGCGCGGCCCCGTTGCCGCCGAACGGGCAGCAACGGACATGCGCGGCGCGCGGATTGTCGTGAGACGTCGATATTATCCGGATCGCGTGACGCGCCTTGGTAAAATTGCGGCCATCAGCGCCAGCCGGCCCCGCGCCCGCCGCCGCTCCCCGATCCCCTTTCGCCGCCAAGGCACCCCGTCATGAAACAGGACAGCCGTTTCCCGAATCTCTTCATCACCGATCATCCGCTGATCCAGCACAAGCTCACGCACATGCGCGACAAGGACACGTCGACGCGCACGTTCCGCGAGCTGCTGCGCGAGATCACGCTGCTGATGGGCTACGAGATCACCCGCAACCTGCCGATCACGACCAAACGGGTCGAAACCCCGCTGGTCGCGGTGGACGCGCCGGTGATCGCGGGCAAGAAGCTCGCGATCGTGCCCGTGCTGCGCGCGGGCATCGGGATGTCGGACGGCCTGCTCGACCTGGTGCCGTCCGCGCGCGTCGGCCACATCGGCGTCTACCGCGCCGACGACCACCGCCCGGTCGAATACCTGGTGCGGCTGCCCGATCTCGAGGATCGCATCTTCATCCTGTGCGACCCGATGGTCGCGACCGGCTATTCGGCCGTGCACGCGGTCGACGTGCTCAAGCGCCGCAACGTGCCGGCCGCGAACATCATGTTCGTCGCGCTGGTCGCCGCGCCCGAAGGCGTGCAGGTGTTCCAGGACGCGCACCCGGACGTGAAACTGTTCGTCGCGTCGCTCGACTCGCACCTGAACGTGCACGCGTACATCGTGCCGGGCCTGGGCGACGCGGGCGACCGCCTGTTCGGCACCAAGAACTGACGCACCGCACGGCCGGGCCTCGCGGGCCCGGCACGCCACGACGGCCGCCTGGCCGTTCGGCCATGCGCGGCGGCCCCGAAACGACGGTCGCCGCGTGATAAAATCTCGTTCCACTCGACACGCGCGGCCCCGCGGCATCACGCCCGCCAACACGGCCGCCGATTCAACGACACATTGGCACAATCGCCCGCGCAAGCGCGCCCGGGCACGGAGAAAGGTATGGCTGGTCATTCGAAATGGGCCAACATCAAGCACAAGAAGGCAGCAGCTGACGCGAAGCGCGGCAAGATCTGGACTCGTCTGATCAAGGAAATCCAGGTCGCGGCGCGCCTCGGTGGCGGCGACGCGAGCTCGAACCCGCGCCTGCGCCTGGCAGTCGACAAGGCAGCCGACGCCAACATGCCGAAGGACAACGTCAAGCGCGCGATCGATCGCGGCGTCGGCGGCGCCGACGGCGCGAACTACGAGGAAATCCGTTACGAAGGCTACGGCATCAGCGGCGCGGCGATCATCGTCGACACGCTGACGGACAACCGCACGCGCACGGTCGCGGAAGTCCGCCACGCGTTCTCGAAGTTCGGCGGCAACATGGGCACCGACGGTTCGGTCGCGTTCATGTTCGATCACGTCGGCCAGTTCCTGTTCGCGCCCGGCACGTCGGAAGACGCGCTGATGGAAGCCGCGCTCGAAGCCGGCGCGGACGACGTCAGCACCAACGACGACGGCTCGATCGAAGTGCTGTGCGACTGGCAGGCATTCTCGGCGGTGAAGGACGCGCTCGAAGCCGCGGGCTTCAAGGCCGAGCTCGCCGAAGTGACGATGAAGCCGCAGAACGAAGTCGAATTCACCGGCGACGATGCGGCGAAGATGCAGAAGCTCCTGGACGCGCTCGAGAACCTCGACGACGTGCAGGAGGTGTATACGAACGCCGTCATCGTCGAGGAATGAGATGCCGGCCGCCGTACGCAGCGTTGCGACGGCGGCCCGCCCGATTTCGCGGCCGGCGCGCCTGAGCGTGCCGGCCGCCCTGTTTTCTAGTCTGCGGGGAATCCCATGAAACTACTCGTCGTCGGTTCCGGCGGCCGCGAACATGCGCTGGCGTGGAAGCTCGCGCAGTCGCCGCGCGTCCAGATGATCTACGTCGCGCCGGGCAATGGCGGCACGGCGCAGGACGCGCGTCTGAAGAACGTCGACATCACGTCGCTCGACGCGCTCGCCGATTTCGCGGAAAGCGAAGGCGTCGCGTTCACCCTCGTCGGGCCGGAAGCGCCGCTCGCGGCCGGCATCGTCAACCTGTTCCGCGCACGCGGCCTGAAGGTGTTCGGCCCGACCCGCGAAGCCGCGCAGCTCGAAAGCTCGAAGGATTTCGCGAAGGCGTTCATGAAGCGCCACAACATTCCGACGGCCGACTACGAAACCTTCTCCGATGCGGCGGCCGCCCACGCGTACATCGACGCGAAGGGCGCGCCGATCGTCGTGAAGGCCGACGGCCTCGCGGCCGGCAAGGGCGTCGTCGTCGCGATGACGCTGGAAGAAGCGCATGCCGCGGTCGACATGATGCTGTCGGGCAACAAGCTCGGCGACGCCGGCGCGCGGGTCGTGATCGAGGAGTTCCTCGACGGCGAGGAAGCGAGCTTCATCGTGATGGTCGACGGCAAGCATGCGCTGGCACTGGCTTCGAGCCAGGACCACAAGCGCCTGCTCGACGAGGATCGCGGCCCGAACACGGGCGGCATGGGCGCGTACTCGCCCGCGCCGATCGTCACGCCGCAGATGCACGCACGCGTGATGCGCGAAATCATCATGCCGACGGTGCGCGGGATGGAGAAGGACGGCATCCGCTTCACGGGCTTCCTGTATGCGGGCCTGATGATCGACAAGGAAGGCAATCCGCGCACGCTGGAATTCAACTGCCGGATGGGCGACCCGGAAACGCAGCCGATCATGGCGCGCCTGAAGAGCGATTTCTCGAAGGTCGTCGAGCAGGCGATCGCGGGCACGCTCGACACCGTCGAGCTCGACTGGGACCGCCGCACCGCGCTCGGCGTCGTGCTGGCCGCACACGGCTATCCGGACGCGCCGCGCAAGGGCGACCGCATCAACGGGATCCCGGCCGAGACCGAACAGGCGGTGACGTTCCATGCTGGCACGACGCTCGCCGAAGGCGACAAGCTCGTCACGTCGGGCGGCCGCGTGCTGTGCGTGGTCGGCCTCGCCGATTCGGTGCGCGAAGCGCAGCAGCATGCGTACGACACGATCAACCAGATCAACTTCGAAGGGATGCAGTACCGCCGCGACATCGGCTTTCGTGCACTGAACCGCAAGAGCACCTGAAGCCCCGATCGCTGCCCTGACCGCCGCCCTGCCCGCACGGGCGGCGGCCTCCTCTGCCGGGTTCGATAGAATGCCGGCAGACGCCTTTTTTACGGCCCCCGCTTCGCGCGGGGGCACCCAGTCCAGACATGACCGATTCGACCTACGACGTGGCACGCGTGCGCACGTACCTCCAGGGCCTGCAGACACGCATCGCCGACGCGCTCGGCGCGCTCGACGGCACGCCGCTCGCGACCGACGCGTGGCAGCGCGGGCCCGAAGAGCGCCTGCGCGGCGGCGGCTGCACGCGGATTCTCGAAGGCGGCCGTGTATTCGAGCGTGCGGGGATCGGTTTTTCCGACGTCGCGGGCGACGCGCTGCCGCCGTCGGCGAGCGCGGCACGCCCGCAGCTCGCGGGCCGCGGCTTCGAGGCGCTCGGCGTGTCGCTCGTGCTGCACCCGCGCAATCCGTACTGCCCGACGGTGCACATGAACGTGCGGATGCTGATCGCGACGAAGCCGGGTGAAGCGCCGATCTTCTGGTTCGGCGGCGGGATGGATCTGACACCGGTTTATCCGTTCGAGGAAGACGCGCGGCATTTCCACCAGACCTGCAAAGATGCGCTCGATCCGTTCGGCGCCGAGCTGTACCCGCGTTTCAAGACGTGGTGCGACGAGTATTTCTTCCTGAAGCACCGCAACGAGACGCGCGGCATCGGCGGGATCTTCTTCGACGATTTCTCCGAGCCCGGTTTCGAACGCTCGTTTGAGATGATGCAAAGCGTCGGCGACGCGTTCCTGAACGCGTACCTGCCGATCGTCGAGCGCCGTGTCGCGCTGCCGTACGGCGAGCGCGAACGCGACTTCCAGGCGTACCGGCGCGGCCGCTACGTCGAATTCAACCTGGTATTCGACCGCGGCACGCTATTCGGCCTGCAAAGTGGCGGCCGGACCGAGTCGATCCTGATGTCGATGCCGCCGGTCGCGAACTGGCGCTACAACTGGCAGCCCGAGGCCGGCTCGCCGGAAGCGCGCCTGACCGACTTCCTCGTGCCGCGCGACTGGGTCTGAGCCCACCGCGCACCGCCGTCTCACGAACAGGACACGTTTTTCTGGACACTACCGCCCGCTCCGCCCCGCTGCCGCGCCCGCTGTCACATCGCATCGGCCTGCTGGGCGGCACGTTCGACCCGATCCACGACGGCCACCTCGCGCTCGCGCGCCGTTTCGCCAGCGTGCTCGGCCTGACCGAGCTCGCGCTGCTGCCCGCCGGCCAGCCGTACCAGAAGCGCGACGTGTCGGCCGCCGAGCATCGGCTCGCGATGACGCGCGCCGCGGCCGGCGCGCTGACCCTGCCGGGCGTGACGGTCACCGTCGCGACCGACGAGATCGAGCACGCGGGCCCGACCTATACGGTCGAGACGCTCGCGCGCTGGCGCGAGCGCGTCGGCCCCGACGCGTCGCTGTCGCTGCTGATCGGCGCGGACCAGCTGGTACGCCTCGACACGTGGCGCGACTGGCGCAAGCTGTTCGACTACGCGCACATCTGCGCGGCGACGCGCCCGGGCTTCGAGCTCGACGCGGCACCGCCCGACGTCGCACTAGAAATCGCGCGGCGGCAGGCCGGCGCCGACGTGCTGCAAGCCACGCCGAGCGGCCATCTGCTGATCGACAGGACGCTGGCGTTCGATATCGCCGCAACCGACATCCGTGCGCACCTGCGCGAATGCATCGCGCGTCATGCGCAAATGCCCGATGCGTCGGCCGAGCATGTGCCGGCCGCCGTCTGGGCCTATATTCTTCAACATCGTCTCTACCATTCCTGATTCCATGGATATCCGCAAACTGCAGCGCGTGATCGTCGACGCTCTCGAAGACATCAAGGCGCAAGACATCAAGGTGTTCAACACCAGCCACCTGACCGAACTGTTCGACCGCGTGATCGTCGCGTCCGGCACGTCGAACCGCCAGACCAAGGCGCTCGCGTCGAGCGTGCGCGACAAGGTCAAGGAAGCCGGCGGCGACATCGTCAGCTCCGAGGGCGAAGACACCGGCGAATGGGTGCTGGTCGACTGCGGCGACGCAGTCGTGCACATCCTGCAGCCGGCGCTGCGCCAGTACTACAACCTCGAGGAAATCTGGGGCGACAAGCCCGTGCGGATGAAGCTCGGCGGCGGCAAGGCCCCGAACGGCTTCGCGACGGCCAGCGACGAAGAAGACGACGACGAGGAAGCCGCGCCCGCACGCCCGGCGCGCAAGACGGCGGCCCGCCGCCGCTGACGCGTCGTGACGTCCAGATGAAGCTTTTCATCCTCGCGGTCGGCCACAAGATGCCCGGCTGGATCGCATCCGGCTTCGACGAATACACGAAGCGGATGCCGCCCGAGCTGCGCATCGAGCTGCGCGAGATCAAGCCCGAGCTGCGTTCGGGCGGCCGTAGCGCGGAAAGCGTGATGGCCGCCGAGCGGCAGAAGATCGAGGCTGCGCTGCCGAAGGGCGCGCGCATCGTCGCGCTCGACGAGCGCGGCCGCGACTGGACCACGATGCAGCTCGCGCAGGCGCTGCCCGGCTGGCAGCAGGACGGCCGCGACGTCGCGTTCGTGATTGGCGGCGCCGACGGGCTCGATCCGGAGCTGAAGGCGCGCGCCGACGTGCTGCTGCGCATCTCGAGCATGACGCTGCCGCACGGGATGGTGCGCGTGCTGCTCGCCGAACAGCTTTACCGGGCGTGGAGCATCACGCAGAATCACCCTTATCACCGCGCATGACGCGTCGTCCTCGGGACGCGCGCCGCGCGCGCTCAACGAGATAACGACACCATGCCGTCCAGCACGCCCTCCCAGCTTTTTCCGACCCCGCTTTTCCAGACGCTTTACCTCGCTTCGCAAAGCCCGCGCCGCCAGGAGCTGCTGCAGCAGATCGGCGTGCGCTTCGAATTGCTGCTGCCGCGCCCCGACGAAGACGCCGAAGCGCTCGAAGCCGAACTGCCCGGTGAAGCCGCCGCTGCGTACGTGCAGCGCGTGACCGTCGCGAAGGCGGAAGCCGCGCGCGCGCGTCTCGTCGTGAGCGGCAAGCCCGCCGCGCCCGTGCTGGTGGCGGACACCACCGTGACGATCGACGGCGCGATCCTCGGCAAGCCGGCCGACGCCGACGACGCGCTCGCGATGCTGACCCGGCTCGCCGGTCGCGACCACGAAGTGCTGACCGCCGTCGCCGTGATCGGCGCCGACGGAGAACTGCTGCCGCCCGCGCTGTCGCGCTCGTCGGTCCGCTTCGCCGCCGCGCCGCGCGACGCATTCGAGCGTTACGTCGAAACCCGCGAGCCGTTCGGCAAGGCGGGCGCGTACGCGATCCAGGGGCGCGCGGCCGAATTCATCGAGCGAATCGACGGGTCCCATTCGGGTATCATGGGTCTGCCCCTTTTTGAGACTGCCGCGTTGCTGCGCACCGCGCGCGTCGCCTTCTGAATCGCACCATGAACGAAGAAATCCTGATCAACCTCACGCCGCAGGAAACACGCGTCGCACTCGTGCAGCAAGGCGCGGTGCAGGAGCTTCACGTCGAGCGCACGCTGTCGCGCGGACGGGTCGGCAACATCTATCTCGGCAAGGTCGTGCGCGTGCTGCCCGGCATGCAGTCGGCGTTCATCGACATCGGCCTCGAGCGCGCGGCGTTCCTGCACGTCGCCGACATCTGGCATCCGCGTCTCGCGGGCGAGCCGCAGTCGAGCGCGCCGCACCAGCCGATCGAGAAGACCGTGTTCGAAGGCCAGACGCTGATGGTCCAGGTGATCAAGGACCCGATCGGCACCAAGGGCGCGCGGCTGTCGACGCAAGTCAGCATCGCGGGCCGCACGCTCGTCTACCTGCCGCAGGAGCCGCACATCGGCATCTCGCAGAAGATCGAGAGCGAGGCCGAGCGCGAGGCGGTGCGTGCGCGGCTGACCGCCGTGATCCCGCCGGACGAGAAAGGCGGCTACATCGTGCGCACGATCGCCGAGGACGCGACCTCCGACGAACTGGCCGGCGACGTCACCTACCTGCGCAAGACCTGGGCGACGATCGTCGCTCAGGCGCAGCGGCTGCCGGCGACGAGCCTGCTGTACCAGGATCTCGATCTCGCGCAGCGCGTGCTGCGCGATTTCGCGAACGACGACACGACGCGCATCCAGGTCGACTCGCGCGAGACGTACCAGCGCCTGTCGGAATTCGCGGGCGAGTTCACGCCGGCCGTGAGCCCGAAGCTGCATCACTACACCGGCGAGCGGCCGCTGTTCGACCTGTACAACATCGAGACGGAGATCCAGCGCGCGCTGTCGCGCCGCGTCGACCTGAAGTCGGGCGGCTACCTGATGATCGACCAGACCGAGGCGATGACCACCATCGACGTGAACACCGGCGGCTACGTCGGTGCGCGCAACTTCGACGACACGATCTTCAAGACCAACCTCGAGGCCGCGCATACGATCGCGCGGCAGCTGCGGCTGCGCAACCTCGGCGGGATCATCATCATCGACTTCATCGACATGGAGAACGCCGAGCATCGCGACGCGGTGCTGTCCGAGCTGAAGAAGGCGCTGTCGCGCGATCGTACGCGCGTGACGGTCAACGGCTTCTCGCAGCTCGGGCTCGTCGAGATGACGCGCAAGCGCACGCGCGAGTCGCTCGCGCACGTGCTGTGCGAGCCGTGCCCGACGTGCCAGGGCAAGGGCCAGGTGAAGACATCGCGCACGGTGTGCTACGACATCCTGCGCGAGATCCTGCGCGAGTCGCGGCAGTTCAACCCGCGCGAGTTCCGCGTGATCGCCGCGCAGCAGGTGATCGACCTGTTCCTCGACGAGGAATCGCAGCATCTCGCGATGCTGATCGACTTCATCGGCAAGCCGGTGTCGCTGCAGGTCGAGTCGAACCTGAGCCAGGAACAGTACGACATCGTGCTGATGTAACGGTGCGTCCTTGTGCGGTTGCGCGATTCCTGCCCGGTGCGGCACGGCTTTCGCGCAACCCGCATGCATCGCCGAACGGCTATTCGTCGCGCGTTGCTTTCCGTGCGAAGCGCTCGATTGCGTCGGTATCCCATCGGCCGAGACGCATCGCTTCTTCCAGCATGCCGAGCGTAAGCGGTACGCGCGGCGGCTTACGGTAACGCTCCGAAAACAGCGCGAGAAACGTCGTCACCATGTCTTGGCCCTCAGGACCGAAGTAGCGGTCGTAGGGGAATTCAGCGGCATGCACGCCGAACGTTTCTGCCCATTTGTCGATGAACTCGACTGCGTCGACTCCCGTCACGCCCAGATCCTCTTCGAGGCGCGACAATGGTTCGATCCTCAGCTGACCGCCGAATAACGGTCGACCCAGCTCTTCACGCGTGAATCAGGCCAGCTTTTCCCACATATCGGTCGGCACGATCAGAACACCCTGTCTTCTGGTTTAGCGACGGCCCACGAGATCATCGAACCCGAAGCGGGCATGGATCTCGCCGACTGCAACCCAGAAAAACAGATCCCGCGGCGTGAGATCCTCACGCCCCTCGTACGAATAGCGATTGTCCGACATACGGCCCTCGTGGTGGTTCGCATGACCGCAGACCTTAGCAAAGCCGAACGCGCTCGCCATCCCTGTATCATTCGGTCAAGCGCGCAATAGGCCGCTTGACCAGGCCGCACGGCGAAGAGCGCATCGCGCAATTGTTCAAGAACAGTTTCGGGAACGGTCCCGCGATACGCCCTCTTCCACCTCCAGCCTCGCCCATGCCGCACGTCGACAGGGTGCCCGCGCCATCCGCCGCGCTATCCTTTCTCACCTCTTGTTCATTCACCACACACCATGAGCCAACGCCATAACCGCCGCCAGCGCAAGAAACTCCACATCGCCGAATTCCAGGAACTCGCGTTCAACGCGACCGCGCAATACCGCAACGAGCTGTCCGACCTCGAGCGCGGCCAGCTGATCGATTCGTTCATCGATTTCGTCGAAGCGAACGGTCTGCTCACCGTCGCGTCCGCGGACGAAGGGATCGGCGCGTACGTGATCTCCGCCGCGCCGCGCGGCACCACGACCGACGCCGACCGCGAGAGCGTGCGTGCATGGCTCGCCGCACGCCCCGAGCTGACCGACGTCCAGGTCAGCGAATTCACCGACGCGTGGTATCCGGAGGCCTGAGCGCCCGGCTTCCGCGTATCACGAGCAGTACGCGCCGGCCCGCCATGATGGCGGGCCGCGCCCCTCTCCCGCCTGCACGCCCCCACCGTTCCGCCCCGTCCCGAGCACCCGCCGCGCCGCGCCGCCCACACGATTCGCATCGCGTCGACCGTGATTACCCCGAGTTCGGCAGTGAATCGGACGCTTACTTCAATTTAACGATCATTAAAAGACGTCTTCCGTCGACACGCCTACTCTGCTCGCAAGGAATCCGCTGATCACGGCACGATCCGCAAGCAAGACGAAAGAATGCAAATCGCTCGTCCTGCACGCAATTCGGGTTCCGATACAGGCGAAAACGCGACACGGCGACAGGTCGATCAGGGAGACAACAACGATGCACCCGACGCTTCATTTCCGCGACGACGACACATCGGCGCGCACGAAGGCCGCCTGACCATTTCCAGAACAGAGACGAGGACGACATGAACACGCCCATCAATCAAGCAGGATTCCGAACGATCATGATCGCGGCCGGCGCCGCGGCGCTGATGTCGCTGTCCGCCTGCGGCGGCTCCGGCACGCTGAGCCAGGGCACCGGCGGCTCCGGATCGGGCTCGGGCGACACGACTGCGTCGACGGGCGGCACCAGCAACGGCAGCGGTTCCGGCGGCACGTCGGCCAGACGGCCGACGCGTCGAGCAACATCGTGACGGCCGCGGGCGGCGCCGTCTCGGGCGTCGGCACGACGATCGCGGCCCAGTCGCTGCCCGGCACGAACGCAGCGACGACGCAGGGGCTCGGCACCGTCGTGCAGGATGCGGGCGCGGCGGTCTCGACGCTCGGCACCGGCATCGGCTCGGGTCTCGGCCAGCTGGGTGCATCGTCGAATCCGGTCGGCACGACGGTCGCGAGCACGGGCGGCGTGGTCACGCATCTCGGCGACGCGGTCGCCGCCACGGGCGGTGTCGTCTCGAGCCTCGGCGCGAGCGGTTCGGCGCTGGCGCCGCTCGCGCCCGTTACGTCGCCGGTCGGCGGCGCCGTCACCACGCTCGGCAACACGATCGCCGGCGGCGGCGCGACGCTCGGCACGCAACTGTCGAGCGGCCCGGTCGCCCAGGTCACGGGCGCTGCCAGCTCGGCGATCACGCCGATCACGTCGACGGTCGGCTCGCTCACGCAGACGGTCGCGGCAAGCACGCCGCTCGGCGTACCGGTCACGAACCTCGTGACGACCGTCGGCAACGGCGTCGCGAACGCCGGCACGACGATCGCGAAGACGGGCAACAATCCGCTCACGACCGGCGTCGGCAACGTCGTGACGGCCACCGGCAACACGGTGGCAACCGCGGGCACGGCGCTGCTCGGCGGCGGCGCGGCGACGAGCCCGCTCTCCCCGGTGACGGGGCTCCTGTCGACGGGGGCACTCGGCGGCGCGTCCGGCGGCAGCAATCCGATCGGCGCACTGACGTCGGCGGTCGGCACCGTGACGAACGCCACCGGCAGCACGCCCGCAGGCGGCCTGACGGGCGGCAGCGGCGCCGGCGCGCTGTCGAAGACGGGCGGCGGCTTGCTCGCGCCGGTGACGACGGCGCTCGGCGCACTGGCCAAGTAACGGCACCGCGCGCGGCGCCCGTACCGTCGTCGACGGTCGGGCGCCGCTGCCGTCGCGGCGGCCCGCTTGCCCGTCATCTTTCGGGTCGCACCTTCTTCCACCACCGGCGCCCCGCTCCACCATCCCGCTCCGCACGCTGCTGCAAAAAGCCGCAGAAATCGGGTCCTGAAAGGAAGACACGTTAAACTCTCACCTCGCGTGGTGCGCCGCCCGCACCCGCCATCCATCGCCAGCCGCGTGCTTTCGTGCGCGCCACCGACCCATGGAGTGAGTGTCAATGAGCGGCGGACTTCCGTTTCCCGCATCCCGCATGTCGCCCCCGTCTTCGACGGTCCTGCTGATTCTCGCCGCCGCGCTGCTGTCCGGCTGCGGGCTGCTGCCGACGCAGAATCCGCCCGCGCCGATCAGCGAGGCGCTCGTCGAGCCCGTCGAGGAAACCGCCGGCGAGCCGCTCACGATGCCGCCCGTGCCGCCGCTCGTGCACCCGGAGGAGCCGGAGGCGCCGAAAAAGCCGCACCGCGAGGTCACGCGCCCGAAGCCGGTGCAGCGCCCCGAATCGCCGACGCCGGCGCCCCCGCCGCCGCCCCCGCTCGTCGCGACCCGCTCGCTCGACCGCACCCAGATCCACGCGCTGCTCGACAGCGAAGTCGCGCGCCGCAACGGTAAGGTGATCGGCCGCGCGGTCGACATGGTGACCGACGCGAGCGGCAAGCCGCGCGAGATGATCGTCAACCTGCAGGGTTTCATGGGCGTCGGCGACCGCAAGGTCATCTTCCCGTGGAATGTGTTCCGCTTCACGCCGGGCGGCAAACAGGAGCCGATCGTGCTCGACGTGCCGTCGGGCGAGCTGCCGCCGGCCGCGCGGCCCAAGGCCGTGCCGCTGTCGGGTTCGGCCGCGGCGTCGCCCGCGACGCGACTGCCGCTGCTCGACAGCGACGTCGAGCGCCCGAACGGCACGAAGATCGGCCGCGTCGTCGACGTCCTGATCGATCGCGCCGCGCAGCCGCAGGCTGTCGTGCTCGATCTCGGCGGCCTCGTCAATACCGATCGCCGCTCGATCGCCGCTAGCTGGGGCGCGTTGCGCTTCGTCACGCGCGACAAGGCGCTGCATCCGCAGCTCGACCTGAACGACGCACAGATCAAGGCATCGCCGCCGTACGCGGCCGACAAGCCGATCGTCGCGGTCTTCCCGCCCGTTGCCCCCGCACCGGCTTCCTCTGCGAGTACGACCCGATGACGATCAAGCATTCCGTCACCGCTCGCAGTCTGCGGTCCCTCGACTGGCTCAACTTCTTCGTCGCAAACGTTCAAACCGGATTCGGTCCGTTCATTGCGTCCTACCTCGCATCGCACAAATGGACGCAGGGCGAAATCGGCATGGTGCTGTCGATCGGCACGATCAGCGCGATGGTCAGCCAGGTGCCCGGCGGCGCGGCCGTCGATGCGCTGAAGAACAAGAAAGCCGCGGCCGCGTGGGCGATCGCGGCGATCATCCTGTCCGCGGTGCTGCTCGCGTCAAGCCCGACGATCGTGCCGGTGATCGCGGCCGAAGTGTTCCACGGCTTCGCGAGCTGCATGCTCGTGCCGGCGATGGCCGCGATCTCGTTCTCGCTGGTCGGGCGCGCGGATCTCGGCGACCGGCTCGGCCGCAACGCGCGCTGGGCATCGATCGGCAGCGCGGTCGCCGCGGGCCTGATGGGGCTCACCGGCGAGTATTTCTCCGCACGCGCGGTGTTCTGGCTGACTGCCGTACTCGCGTTGCCGGCGCTGTTCGCGCTCGCGATGATCCAGCCGACGCACGAAGTGATCCCGCACAAGTCGAAGCCCGACGATCACGACCATCGCGACGAAGGCGAGCAACGCGAAACGCTGCTCGAACTGCTGCGCGATCGCCGGATGCTGATCTTCGCGGCGTGCGTGGTGCTGTTCCACCTGTCGAACGCGGCGATGCTCAACCTCGCGGCCGGCGAAGTGACGGCCGGGATGGGCGAGAACGTGCAGCTCGTGATCGCGGCCTGCATCATCGTGCCGCAGGCGATCGTCGCGATGCTGTCGCCGTGGGTCGGCCGCTCCGCGCAACGCTGGGGGCGCCGGCCGATCCTGCTGCTCGGCTTCTCGGCGCTGCCGGTACGCGCATTGCTGTTCGCGGGCGTGAGCAGCCCGTACCTGCTGGTGCCGGTGCAGATGCTCGACGGCATCAGCGCGGCGGTGTTCGGCGTGATGCTGCCGCTGATCGCGGCCGACGTCGCGGGCGGCAAGGGGCGCTACAACCTGTGCATCGGGCTGTTCGGGCTCGCGGCCGGGATCGGCGCGACGCTCAGCACGGCCGTGGCCGGCTATGTCGCCGATCACTTCGGCAATGCGACTAGCTTCTTCGGGCTCGCCGGTGCCGGCGCGCTCGCGGTGCTGCTGGTCTGGCTCGTGATGCCGGAAACGCGCGTCGAGAACGGCGACGCGCCCACGGACGAGCCGGCCGCCGCATCGCCCGAACGGGCACGCTGACGCAGTCGCACCGACAACCGCTTCCCGACCGACGAACGATGGATACGATCAGGACCCTCAACGAAGCGCGCCAGCAGATCCAGCAGTCGATCTTCGATCTGTTCAAGGGGCTCTCGTTCAGCGAACGGCTCGCGCAAGGCGCGCTGATGGCGGTGCAGGCCGTCTGCGGCGCGTGCCTCGCGTATGCGATCGGCCGCGCGCTGCACACCGAGCAGGCCGTATGGGCGGCCATCACCGCGATCGCCGTCACGCAGCACAACTACTCGGACACGATGTCGCTGTCGCGCGACCAGTTCATCGGCGCGATGGTCGGCGGCTTGCTCGGCTTCGCCGGCGCGGCGCTCGGCGGCGATCGCCTCGTTGCCTACGCAATCACCGTCGCGATCGTGATCGTCAGCTGCTGGTGCCTGAACGTCGGCAGCGCGGCACGACTCGGCGGCGTGACCGCGACGATCGTGCTGCTGTTTCCGGGCAACGGCCCGCTCTGGGACATTCCGCTGATGCGGCTCGGCGAGGTCGCGCTCGGTACCGTCTGCGCGCTGGCCGTGTGCTGGGCGATGTCGCGGATCGAGCGACGCTGGGTCCGCCGGACGGCGGCCAAATGACGCGACGGCCGGGCACCTGCCCGGCCGCCGGATGAAGGATCGAACGACGCGTTACGGGCCGACGCGCAACACGACGCCCGAGCCGATCTGCACGAGCAGGTAGTCGCCGCCGACGCCGACCCAGTGATAGCCGCGCGGCGGCGGGCTTAGGTGGTAGCCGCGCCAGTCGTCGACCACGTACTGGCGATCGCGGAATTCGTAGGGAAGCCGGTCGCCCCGGTGCCAGTCGCGATGCGGCTGGTCGGCCCAGCGCTGCGGGACGTCGTCGTCGCGATGCATCGCGTCGCCGTGCGACATGTGCTGCGGGCCATGGCCGCGGTGCATGCCGCGGCCGCCGTGATTGTCGTGCCTGTCGTCGTTGCCGTGATCCTGCGCCAGCGCGACCGGCGCTGCGAAGCCCGCAGCGATCAGTGCGGCCAGCATCATTGCGTGCGTCTTCTTCATCGTTCGTCCCTCCGGGTTGTCACGTCGAACCAGAAACGACTGCACCTGCCCGATGAAGACTAGCACACGCGCGCACACCGGCGTCACGCGGCCTGCTGCTGGTACTGGATCCGGTGCAGGTGCGCGTACAGCCCGCCGTGGCGCAGCAGTTCGTCGTGGCTGCCCTCCTCGACGATCTTGCCGGACTCGAGCACGAGGATCCGGTCCGCGCGCTCGATGGTCGACAGCCGGTGCGCGATCACGAGCGTCGTACGGCCTTCCATCAACCGTTCGAGCGCCGCCTGCACATGGCGCTCCGATTCCGAATCGAGCGCCGAGGTTGCCTCGTCGAGAATCAGGATCGGCGCGTCCTTGTAGATCGCACGCGCAATCGCGAGCCGCTGCCGCTGGCCGCCCGACAAGCGCATCCCATTGCCGCCGACCAGCGTGTCGAGCCCGTCGGGCATCGCGGCGACCGCATCGGCGAGGTTCGCGGCCTCGAGCGCGGCCTGCACGCGCGCGCGGTCGGGCGTCTGCCCGTACGCGACGTTCGCGGCGATCGTGTCGTTGAACAGCACGACGTCCTGGCTGACCATCGCCATCTGGCCGCGCAGCGCGTGGAGGTCGTAGTCGGCCACCGGCACGCCGTCGACGAGGATCGCGCCGCCGGTCGGGTCGAAGAAGCGCGGCAGCAGGTTCACGAGCGTCGTCTTGCCGCTGCCGGACGGCCCCGCGAGCGCGATCATCTCGCCGGGCGCGACCTTGAACGAAATGCGGTCGAGCGTCGGCCGCTCGGCCGCGCCGTAATCGAACGTCACGTCGCGGAACTCGATCTCGCCGCGCGCGTGCGGCAACGCGCGGCCGCCGCCCTGCGGCTCGGCCGGCTCGTCGATGAGCCCGAAGATCAGCTCGGCGGCCGTCATCCCGCGCTGCAGCGGCTGGTTCACGTCGATCAGGTGCTTGAGCGGAGAAATCACCAGCAGCATCGACGTGACGAACGCGACGAAGCCGCCGACCGTCGTCTGGTCGTTGCTCGACTGCACGACCGCGATCGTGATCACGACCGCGAGCGCGATCGACGCGAGGAACTGCGTGAGCGGCTGCGCGAGCCCGCCCGAGATCGTCATGCGCATCGCGTAGCCGCGCAGGCGCTTGCTCATCGTCGTGAAGCGGTCCATCTCGTACGCTTCGCCGTTGTGCACCTTGACGACCTTGTAGCCGCCGACCGTCTCCTCGACGATGTACGACAGCTCGTTGGTCAGCGTCTGGTGCTCGCGGTTCAGGCGGCGCAGCCGGCGGTTGATCTTGCTGACGAGCCAGCCGATGCCCGGCAGGATCACCGCGACGATCAGCGTGAGCCGCCAGTTCAGGTAGAACAGGTAGCCGAGCAGGAACACCACCGTCAGCGAGTCGCGCACGAGCGTGACCATCACGCCGGTCAGCACCGACAGGATCTGGTTGACCTCGAACACGATCGCGTTGATCACGGTGCTCGCGGTTTCGCGCTGGAAGAACGACGCGCCCGTGTGGAGCATCCGCTGGAACATCTCGAGCCGCAGCTGCAGCAGGATGCGGTTCGACACGTAGTTGAGCAGGTAATTCGACGCGTACTGCGATACGCCGCGCACGAGCGCGAGGCCGATCACCGCGATCGGCACGAACCATTTCGCGCGGTCGCTGCCGTGCGAGCCGAACCCGTGATCGAGCAGCGGCTTGAGCAGCGCCGGAATCCCGGCTTCCGTGGCCGCGACGACGCCCATCGTCATCACGGCGAGCACCACGATGCCGATGAGCGGCCGGATGTACGGCCACAGGCGCTTGAGGACCGTGACGGGCGACGTACTCGTGCCGTCCATCGGTTTGCGAAGAGTGTTCTGGGTTTCCAAGGCAATCCTTCTTGAGCCGCGACGCGGCGCCCGGAGCATGGGTGTCCGGGGGTTCGCCCCCGTCCGGCGGGTGCCGAAAAAGGCCCAACATTATAGCCGTACCGCCTGCGCCGGCACGGCCGCCGCCGAAGCGGCCGGCGGCCGCCGGCCGGCGCGCGGGTATACTGCCGCTCACCGTTTTCTCCGCCTTTTCGACGATTTTCATGGCAGAACCCACTCTCGGCGTCGCCCTCATCGCCCTCAATGCGGCCGCGCGGCTCGCGCAGTGCCTCGATGCGCTGGCCTTCGCCGACGACGTCGTCGTGATCGACGGCGGCAGCACCGACGATACCGTCGCGATCGCCCGCGCGCACGGCGCCCGCGTGATCGTGGAACGCGACTGGCCGGGCTTCGGCCCGCAGAAGAATCGCGCGCTCGACGCGCTCGACACCGACTGGATCCTGTCGCTCGATACCGACGAGGTGGTCAGCCCGGAACTCGCGCAATCGATCCGCGACGCGATCCGCGCGCCGGCCGCGCAGGTCTACGCGATCGACCGGCTGTCGAGCTTCTGCGGCCAGTGGATCCACCACAGCGGCTGGTATCCGGACTGGATCCCGCGCCTGTTCCGGCGCGGCGCGGCCCGCTTCTCCGACGATCTGGTGCACGAACGCCTCGTGTTCGACACGCCCGCGCAGCGGCTCTCCGGCAAGCTGATGCACTATTCGTACGAGGATTTCGAAACGGTCGTGCGCAAGCTCGATGCGTATTCGACCGCCGGCGCGCGCCAGCGCCGCGCGGCCGGCCAGCGCGGCGGCTTCGGCAAGGCGCTCGCGCGCGGCGCGTGGGCGTTCGTGCGGACCTACGTGCTGCGGCGCGGGTTTCTCGACGGCCGCGCGGGCTTCATGATCGCCGTGTTCAACGCGGAGACCGTCTACTACCGGTTCCTGAAGCTCGGCCACCAACCGGCCCGCTGAGCGCGCGCCGCGCTCGCACCGCCGGCATGCGCCCGGCCCGGCGTTACAATGCCGAGCTGCCCGCGCACCCTCCGCGCCCGCCCGAGGCGGCGCGCCACGCGCCGCCGCCACGACGACCACCGAATTCGACCGCCATGTTCTCCATCATCATCCCGACCTGGAACAACCTGCCGTACCTCAAGCTCGTCGTCGACAGCCTGCGCCGCCATTCCGCATACGACCACCAGATCATCGTGCACGTGAACGACGGCTCGGACGGCACGCTCGACTGGGTGCGCCACGAAGGCATCGAGCACACCGCGTCGCCGGCCAACATCGGCATCTGTCACGCGGTGAACCTGGCCGCCGCGCGCGCGACGCGCGACTACGTCGTCTACATGAACGATGACATGTACTGCTGCCCCGGCTGGGACGCGGCGCTCGTGCGGCGCATCGAGCAAATGCCGACCGATCTCTTCATGCTGTCCGGCACGATGGTCGAGCCGGTCGACACGCGCAACCCGTGCGTCGTCGTCAGCAATTTCGGCCGCGACGCCGAACAGTTCGACGCCGCGGGCCTCGTCGCGGCCACGCCGAAGCTTGCGCGCGCGGACTGGCTCGGCTCGACCTGGCCGCCGACGCTCGTGCATCGCGACTGGTGGAACCGCATCGGCGGCTATAGCAGCGAGCTGTCGCCCGGGATGAGCAGCGACAACGATTTCTCGATGAAATTCTGGGATGCCGGCTGCCGGATCTTCCTCGGCGTCGGCGACAGCCTCGTCTACCACTTCCAGCAGAAGAGCACGGGCAAGATCGTCAAGAACGACGGCCGCCGCCAGTTTCTCAACAAATGGGGCATGACGCAGGCCACGTTCGACCGCTATTACCTGCACCGCGGCGAGCCGGCCGGCTCGCGCATCGCGCTCGACACACCGGCCGTCGAAGGGCCGCTCAAGCGTGCGCTGCTGCGCTCGCGGATCAAGCGCGCATTCGGCTGATCGGGCCCCGGAAACGACACGGAAACGCACGCTGCTTCGCGTATACTGCGCGCTTCGCTCCGGGTGCCGCCGGGGCGCGCGGCGCGCGGCACGGTGCCCGCATGCCGCATTCGTCCATTCGACAGGTCCCGATGCTTTCGTTTTCGTCTCACGCCACGCGGCGCCTCACTGCGGCCCGCACCTTCGCCGTCATCGCGCTCTGCATGGTGCCCGTCTCGACCGCGCTGACCAACGTGTTCTGCGCGCTGTTCGCGGCCGCGCTGGTGATTTCCCCCGAATTCTGGCGCAACCTGCGCACGTTCGTCACCGAACCGGTGTCGCTCGCGGCGCTGCTGATCCTCGCGGCGCTGGCCGCGAGCGTCGCGTACACGGTCGCACCGCCCCCGAAGGCATGGAACTGGGTCGCCAAGTACGACAAGCTGCTGCTGGTGCCGTTTGCCGTCCTCGCGTTCCGCCATTCGAACTGGGCGCCGATCGTGCGGCGCGCGTGGTTCGGCACGCTGTGCGTGATCCTGCTGCTGTCGACCACCAACTATCTCGGGCTGACCGCGATCGGGCCCGCGCATTCGACCGAGCTGCCGTTGTCACGCGCGTGGGTGTTCAAGAACCACATCGCGGCCGGCATGTTCGGCGCGCTGCTGTTCTACCAGGCAGCCGACCTCGCGCTGTCGGCCAGCACCGTGCGCGCGCGTGCCGCGTATGCCGGCGTCGCCGCGTGGTCGCTGGTCAACGTGTTCGTGATGCTGCAGGGGCGCACCGGGCAGGTCATCGCGCTGCTGCTGATCCTCGTCGTCGCCGTGCGTTTCGTGCTGCTGCTGCGCCGCCAGTCCGCGCTGCGCGCAGGGCTCGCCGCCGGCGCGCTGGTGCTGGCCGGCGTCGCGCTCGTCGCGGCCGCGTGCACGGTGCACGACGGCCGGCTCGTGAAGGTCGTCTCCGAAGTGCAGCAGTATCGGCAGAGCGATGCGGCCACGTCGACCGGGCTGCGTCTCGAGTGGTACAAGAAGGGGCTCGAGCTGTATCGCGCGCGCCCGGTGTTCGGCTATGGCGCGGGCGGCCTCGAGTTCGAGTTCCAGAAGCTCGCGGCAGGCAAGACGGCGGCGGAAGGCCAGCTCACGTCGAATCCGCATAACGAGTACTTGCTGATGGCCGTGCAGCTCGGCGCGCTCGGCCTCGTGCTGTTCGTGAACCTGATCGTGCAGATCGCGCGCGGCAGCCGCGCGCTCGATCCGCGCTCCCGGCATTTGCTGCTCGGCTGGCTCGCGATCTTCGCGATCGGCAGTCTCGCGAATTCGCTGCTGCTCGATTTCGCGGAAGGACATCTGCTGGTGCTGCTCACCGGCATCCTGCTCGGCTGCGGCGAGCGCGGCGAAGCGCTGCCGCGCGAGACGTCGGCGATCCGGCGCAGCGCGTAACGCGTCACGCGTCCGCGCAAGACGATGCGACGCGCGGGCGCGGTCAGTCCGGCCGCGCGCGATGCAGCCGCGACGTGTCGACGACCGTGGCGGCCGCGCCCGGCGGATTCAGCCCGAGCATCTCGGCGGCCGCGGCCTTCACGCGCTGCGTACCGAGATTGACGAGGCAGTCGCTGCGGCTCTCGACATGACGCTCGCAGCCCTCGTGCCGGCACGGCACGCAGTCGCCCTCGCCCTGCAGCAGCCACACGTTGCCATGCCGCCCGGAGCCGCGCAGCGCCCACGGGTTCTCGGTCGCCGGCCAGTGCTGCGGCCACGGCCCCCAGCGCACCGGATCGGACGGACCGAACAGCGCGATCGTGTCGGTGCCGGTTGCGGCCGCGACGTGCGTCGCGCCCGTATCGGGCCCGATGAACAGCTTCGCGCGCCGCACGAGCTCCGCGCTTTCGCCGAACGTGAGGCGGCCGACCAGGTTCAGCACGTCGCCGCCCGCCATCGTCGCGACCTGCTCCGCGTACTCGCGCTCGCGATCGGCCGGGCCGCCCGACAACGCGATCGCAAACCCTTGCGCGCGCAACCATTCGATCATCTCGACCCAGCCTTCGAGCCGCCATTGCTTGTAGCGGAACATCGGATACGGGTGCAGCACGACGAGCGGCTTGCCGTCGCGGATCGCCGGCGATTCCGCGAGCCACGCGTCGAAGCGCGCGCGTCGCGCGGGATCGTTGCCGATGCCCGGCGCGACGACCTCCGACACCGGTTCGATGCCGATCACGGGCGCGAGCGCCAGCGTGCTGACGACCGTATGCGCGGATTCGTGGTGATTGATCGCGATTCCGTCGAGCATCATCCGCGTAAGCCACGTGACGCGATTCGGATCGACGAGGCCGACGCGCTTGCGACCGGCAAACCAGCTGTAGAAGCGCGGACGGTCGGAGCTCAGCGCCGCGCACGCGAGATCGTAGCGGCGCCACATCGACATCGCATCGCGCAGCCGCTCGCCGAACCCCGCGCGCTGCGCGACGACGATCACGCGCCGCACGTCCGGGTTGTGCTCCAGCACGCCTTCGGTGCCGCGGAATACCAGCATGTCGATCTGCGCGTCGGGCCAGCGCGCCTTCAGCGAACGCACGAGCGGCGTCGTCAGCAGCACGTCGCCGATACGGCGCGGGGCGGCGACGAGGATGGTTCTGGGCGGGCGGGCGGAAGAAAACAGGGCCACGGCAATCGTTCCGTCTAGCTGGCTGGACAAGGCTCGCAATGTACAGGATTTTGCGGCGGCCGGCGCGGCAGCGGCACGTTGCTAGCGGGCTTCGCCGGCCGGCGGCACGGGATCGCCGGGCAGGCCCGCCGCGTCGGCCCGCGGCGCGTGCGCTCGCCGTGCCGGCGCGGCC
>NZ_JAPVQY010000026.1:46542-99082 GCF_027257875.1 Burkholderia sp. IMCC1007 | reverse complement strand
GCTCCGCACGTTGAACAGCCGGCAAACGGCGTACCAACACAAGGCCGAGAACAGGTTGTAAGGGAAGAGAATCAGCCACATCGGCAGCAGCCAGTTCTTCTTGCCCTGCCACTCGCCAAGCTCACCGCTGCGCCACGGCGCGTAGTGGCGCCAGGCTTCGGCCGGGGTCAGGCAAATGCGGTGCAACGGCACGTACCACCAGTTGCGTTCGCCAGGCGGCGGCAACTGGTCCGGTCCCTGCTCCATGAACTGACGGATGTATTCCCACACCTGGGCGATGTAGCGCGGATCCGGATCGTTAGGCGCGTTACTGTCGACCCACAGGACGGTGCGATTCTTCTCTTCGCCGGGTGCCGGGCGTGGGCCAAAGGCCAACGCATAGCTCGTGCTGAAGGAGCGGCCGCCAAATTCCGTGCGTGAAAATACACCACCCTCGGTCTGCGCCCAGTCAAAGGTGATCAGGGTCTTGTTGCGCTGATAATAAATCTTTCGGGTCGTGCGATTAAAATAGAAGTTCGACAGTCGTTTGATTAAAAAAATACGATACCCGGTAAAAGCAGCCGTGAAAATACTGAAAATCATGGCGCAAGCCAGAAGTGTCCAAAACAGAATATCGAAAGTCTTTTGCTCCATTAGGACCCGACAAAGATACCCGAGCATCGGGATGTTAAGGGATGTATACATTTTGCCCGCGAACACCGAATCTGCTATCCAAGGGTTGCGCAGGCACAGCTCATCCCGGTCGACACTGACCAATTGATCTCGGATATTCGGGACCAAGCCAGTACGTACCCGACTCGAAAACTGCCAGTCAATCGCCATGAGTTCAGCCCCTCGCCGCCTGCAGCGCTTCCGCTGGCGGTGGTGTGCTCCGCACGTTGAACAGCCGGCAAACGGCGTACCAACACAAGGCCGAGAACAGGTTGTAAGGGAAGAGAATCAGCCACATCGGCAGCAGCCAGTTCTTCTTGCCCTGCCACTCACCAAGCTCACCGCTGCGCCACGGCGCGTAGTGGCGCCAGGCTTCGGCCGGGGTCAGGCAAATGCGGTGCAACGGCACGTACCACCAGTTGCGTTCGCCAGGCGGCGGCAACTGGTCCGGTCCCTGCTCCATGAACTGACGGATGTATTCCCACACCTGGGCGATGTAGCGCGGATCCGGATCGTTAGGCGCGTTACTGTCGACCCACAGGACGGTGCGATTCTTCTCTTCGCCGGGTGCCGGGCGTGGGCCAAAGGCCAACGCATAGCTCGTGCTGAAGGAGCGGCCGCCAAATTCCGTGCGTGAAAATACACCACCCTCGGTCTGCGCCCAGTCAAAGTTGATCAGGATCTTGTTGCGCTGATAATAAATCTTTCGGGCCGTACGATTAAAGTAAAAATCGGATATTCTTTTGATGAGAAAAATTCTACGCCAAACGATGAAGCCCACAAACACTGGAAAAGTAAAAATTATTGCGTAGATCAACAACAAGAACTCATCAATATCACCATTCAATAATAAAATCAATGTAATCATAAAAACGAAGATAGAAGTCATGGAAATATACATCTTCGCCATAAACACCGAATCAGCGACCCACGGATTACGCAGACATAATATGACTCGATCAACGCTTATCAGTTGGTCACGGATGGCCGAAGCTTCGCCGCTTTTTGCCTGACGGAAAAACTTCCATACAATCGCCATTAGGTCAGCGCTCCAGTTCGAATTGGGCGGCGGCATCTGCACCTTCGTCCAATCCTTGATTGGGCTTGTAATCGACATTCAAGGCCAGCTTGTAGATCTCCGTCGTGACTTCTCGCTTGAAATTAAGCACTAGGCCACCAGCAACAAGGTAACAGGTTGGCGTGCCGGCGATTCGTTCGCCATTTTTTCCAGAGCCATGCTTATTATTTAGGAACGCGGACCAGTTGCTTTGCCCCATGATGTACCCGCGCAACAGCACGGTGAACTCTACTTCAGTTGCGAGCATCGGAGTCTGGTTCGAGGTAATCGCCCCCCAGATCGGGGGCGACCAAGCCAACAAGTTGCGGTGCCACGTACTGTCGAGGCCTTTCAGGCCGAGAGACTTCGCATCACTGTCGGTCAACAGCACCGGGGCATAGTAGCTGGCATACCACGCTTTGATTTCTTCGTTGACGCCACCGAGATATGGCGGCAGCCTCTTATCAGGTCCCAACACAATGCCGGGGCGTTGTTCGCCATCGTTCTCGCGCTTGCCAAAGATACCCCGCGCCGCCCAGAGTTCAATGGGGCTATGAATGCGAGCGTATGCTTTGGATTGGAGGTAAGCGCCAGTGGAAAGCACACCGGCACCAACAAGCACAACGGCCGCGGCGGCCCAGCCAGCAACGGGAATTACCGACGTTGTGCCTGCAATCGCCATCCCACCCTCTAGAATTGCAGCGCTTCCAAGCATAACAAGCAAACCGCCTCCGGCTGTGTAGGCGGCGGCTATTTCATCCCCGTTTCTGGATTGCCTTTGAACCTTACCTATATCCGACGCAAATCCTGCCAAAATCGCCGGATATCCCACCAACCTACTAAACAAATTACCGGTGACGAATCTCGTCACTCCGTTACCGAATGCGATGCCGGGCGCGCTGGCGGTATAGCGCAGCACAAGGATCTTATAGACTGACCTCGCGCTCGCTCCCGTTGCGACCACGGCCCCGATCACAGCAAAAATCGCGGAAACAAAGGCCGCCGCATACTCAAACGACGGGTCGCTACGCAAGCTGGCGTAAGCGCTTTTGAGCGCGATCACGTTGAAGTAAAGCATGGCGACGTTCAACGCACCGCCAACGCTCGTGGTCAACAGCGAAGCGACGTTGGGACGCACCCGCCTCATCAACGTCGCTTCGACAGTCACCTTGCGGCTACCACTGACACGCACGCGCTTGATCTCTTCGAAGTCCGCCATACCAGACTTCACGAACTGCTCGATCTCCTTGGTGAGAGGATCAGCGAGAGACTTGGTATTGGTAACGTTATAGCGCGCACCTAGCAACCCGAGGGCCTTCTCAGCGTTGGCCTCACTCGCTGCGGCAAGCACCTGCTGGCGCAGATTGCGGCTGGCGTCCCAACGCGCCTTGCCCTTCATGCGTTTGAGCGTCACGGTAGTCACCGCTTCAGCCGTAAGATCGGTGATGCCGGCAGCAGCCGGAAAGCGCCCGGCCAGGCCCTCGATGACGCCGTCGCCAGCGCCCAGCAACACGCCCACGGCGTCCGCCTTGTCCTTGAAGGGATTGAAGGGAGCCAGCGCGAGGTACAACGGACTGTCGTGCTTGTCCAGCCATGCACTGAGGCGCTTGAAGCGCGGGTCGTCATCCTCGGTACCCGGCAGGCTCTGGCCCATCGGGTGAATCATGAGCGCCAACGAGGCTTCCAACCCACCCGCAGAAGATTGCTCGTTTCGATCATAGGATGCCAACGCGGCGGCCAAGCTGGTAGGCTCATCGCGATGCTCCGGCTCGGCCGTCGCCAACCAGTTATCGTGATCGGTGCAGGCCTGCAACGCAGTATTCAGATGGCTACGCAACTGCGCTGCGTGCTGGTCACGCTCGGCCAGAAAGGCTTGGTACTTGACGGTGTCGATGCGCTTGCCCAAGCGTCCGCCGACCGGTGACACGCCTTCATCGGTAAGCACTTCATACCGTCGTTGCGATGGACTGAGCTGGCGTGGTGGGCCCCCGCGTTGTTTGCGCTGTTGCTCGTCACGTAGTTTGGCCAAGGTATCCGGCGCAGGTTTGTTTGCGGGATACATGCTTTGCAGCGTCTGCTCAAGCAACGTCGCGATCAAATTCTTGTGGTGATAATCCTTGCTCTTGGCGCTCAAGTTCTCCACGTCGAGACGGAAGCAAGCCGGAATGCTGTACGCGTGGCCCTGATCCGTCTCATTGCCTTGGTTCGTTGCACTTCCGCCCCGGGGTACGGGCGAAATATCGCGCAGTTGATGCTGATACGCGGCAACGGATAAACCGAGATCCAGACTGATGCCTTCGGCGTCGTTGAGCACCACCACGACCGGCACGCGTGGCCGGGTAAAGCGGTAGTTGTTGGCTTGTGCCAAAAAGGTGCTCAGGCTCAGGTTGTCCTTGCTGTGATGGCTACTCCAGTCGAGGGGAAGGCGCTGGTCGCGCGGCTTGAAGTCTTCCACCCAGGAACTCACGGCGGTGGCAGGCAGCACATGCTGCTGACGCGAAGGCGACTGCTCTCCCGACGTCAGTTCGGCCATGTCTAGCTGGCGCATGTGGCGCTTACGCATCGCCAGGTCGCTCGTAATGTGGGTGGTCATGGCATTGGTCCACAAGTGTGGGCTATAGCCGATCCAGACTTCCTTGGCGGTGTCAGGGCTGGTATCAGCCCAGACCCAGCCCATACTGCTCCCGGTTTTGTAGCGATCCCTGCGATGGTACTGCTCCAGGCCGCGATATTTCAGTTCCTTGTAGTGACCCTCGCCGTCATATTCGTGGATAACCAGTTGTTGGCCACGCCCCCCTTTCATGAAAATGTAGACGTAGCCCGGACGCAATGCACGCAGGGTATAGGCAGAACGCGCGAGCGGCTTGAAGCCTTTTTCCAATGCAAATCCGGCGTCGGTATAACGATAGAGTGGCGCCTTGTCGTCGCGCGGCACGATGGCGTAACGAATTGGCAAGATAGGTACACGCGAACTGCATGAGGGGGCAGAAACCGCGCTGCCGGCAGCGGGATTCGTCATCTCAAGATTCCTTATCTTTCACTAAGGCCGCGAGCAGATGCAGACGCGCCTGCGGCGATTCGGTAAGGTCATTCAGGATTGCACTGGCTTGCCTGCTCTCGAGCAACCAGGGATGACGTGCCACCAGATCGACATAGTGCGTGGCAACCTCGTCATCCGTGATGTAAAGCCGTTCAGCCACCTCCAACAACTGAGTGGTCCACGTGCGGATTTCGTCGAGTGAGCGATGTGCGTGCTGCGGCAGTGCCTGTACGTCGTAGCTGCGGCTAAGCAGAAAGTGCTCGCAGGTGTTGGCATCGAAGCGGTCCAGTTCATGCGAACGCAAGACGAACGGCTCAGCAGTGCTATCGCGAGCGGCTGTAGCTTCGTGATCCATGCGCATCCACGCCCGAACCGGGCCCCAATGGGTGCACCAAAGCAGGCTCGCCATGGGACCGAGCCAATCATCGCGCTGGTCCTGGTCCAGAGCATCAAGCCACCCGATGAGGTGATGAGGTTCAATGTCGAGATGCGCCCGGCTCCCGTCCGGCAGGCTGATCTGCACGAGACTGCGGAGATGATCGGCGAGCGAGTCCAGGTCCGCCTCAGCGCCGATCACAACGGCACCGCCAATGGGTGCCCATTCCGCCAGCGCATGCTGTAGCAGAGTCGGCTGATGGGTGGCGTCCACCAGCAGGGGGCCCTGGTCATAAATGTCATCAAGCGAGCCGCGCTGCCAGATCCAGGCACGATGCGGCAGGGAATCCCATTCCTGGACCAAATCCAGTACCCCCGGTGCATACGCAGGGCGCCATACCCCCTCTTGCGGCGGCGGGCGGAAAGCCCAGTTCTGCAACGTAATAGTGAAGAGCAAAAGATGACGAAAGGAGCTATCGGGTAACGCTTCATCCGCACGAAGATTTTGGCGCTGCCACGTGAGCAACGGCGACACCGGTACGTCGATCATTTCGCTCGACCTCGCAGGCAGGTGCAATCGGCCAGCGGGCAAGTACCATCCGGGCGGCGACCGCACAGCCGATCAACCGGCTTGCCCGAGGCCGGAGCGCCTTTAAGAGCAAACGGATTGCTGGCTCCCCCGCTTTGCTGGGTCATCGGCCCTTTGATGCGAATCGCGACGCCATCCAGCGTGATGCCTCCTTGGTCGATGCGCACAGTACCGCCCGGCCCCTTGACGACGACCTTCTCGGATGCACGGATTTCGTAGATCTTGGTGCGATGCTGAATGGCTTGTCCCGCTTCGACTTCTACTCGCCCTTGCACCCGCTGTTCATAGTGGCCGCCGATATCCACCGTGTGGTTGGCGACGGTCTTGTCTCGGCGGTGGTTGCCCACCTCTTCGGTGCGATCCTTGCCCGTCGTGATGGTGTGATTGCGACCGATCGTCAGGAAGTCGTCCTGGCCAATGTCATGCCGACGGTCCTGACCGATCGTGACCTGCTCGTCGTGGCCCACCGTTTCCTTCCGATCGTTGCCGATGACGATTGTTTCGTCGTGCTCGATCTGTTCACTGCGGTCATTGCCGACGAACGTGGTTTCGTCGTGGTTGACGTGGATGTTCTGGTCGCGCTGCGCGTGAACATAGATTTCCTCCTGCCCGGCCTCATCCTCGAAGCGCAGTTCGTTGAACCCGTCTCCCTTGTGCGTCTGACTTTTGATCGTCATCCGCGTCTTGTGCCTGGGCAACTCGTACGGCGGTAATTGCAGGCGGTTGTATGCCCTCCCCAGGATGAACGGCTGGTCCACGTCGCCATCCAGGTAGCCGACGATGACTTCCTGTCCGATGCGCGGGATCGCCATATGGCCCCACAGCGCACCCGCCCAGTTCTGCGCGACCTGAATCCAGCACGAACTGTGTTCGTCGTATCGGCCCTGACGATCCCATGGGAACTGCACCTTCACCCGGCCATATTCATCGGTGTAAATCTCTTCGCCTTCCGGCCCGACCACGGTGGCCGGCTGCGGACCGTCGATACGTGGGCGCGGCAACGGCTCGGCCCGCCATTCGGTGTCGTCCGGCACCAGCACCGCCTCGTAGCGGTAGTGGGTGCCCTGTTGCGCGTCGGCACTGTCCTCGGCCTGGCTCGTGAACTGCTTGCCGTGATGGACCATATTGACCGGGCGCCAACTTCGGTTCATGTCTTCGCGCGGGTGGCCGGTGAGTTCGAAGGCGATGCCCGGTTGCAGGCGGGCGTCGTCGCCGCTCACCCGTGCGATACGCGCATCGCGCCGGTGGCCGCGCAAACGGTCCTGGGTGAACGCGTTGCCGCTGCCTTCGTGCTTGTAGCGGCCCGGGTAGTCGTAGCGCGTGTAGCCGCGACCTTGATGATCGAGATCGGTGCCGTCGCGCGGATACTCGTGATTGAAACGAGGATTCTTGAACGTGTAGTCGCGCTGCACCTGACGCGCGGTGCGCACGTTTTCCGTGTAGGCGAAGGCATGCAGGCTGGGCTGCGGCTGATCACCACCCGGCGTCGGGTTGTACAGCACCGGCTCGCCCGTCTGCCGCTCCAGGATGAACAAGCGGTCGCTATGAATCAGGCGATGACCGTCGACGCGATGCTGGAACGCATAGAGGAAACCTTCCTCGCGCAAGATGCGTTCGACAAAATCGTAGTCGGTGTCACCGGCCTGTACGCAATACTCGCGCGGCAAGTGTTCGTTGGTGATGCGCTGCTCATAGTCCAACGTCAGGCCGTGCGCCTTGAGCACCGCGCTCGCGATCTCGGTGACGTTGAGCGTCTGGAAGATGCGCCAGTCCGACGACAGCTTCAGGCGCGCCAGACGCGGTTCCATCACGGCCGAGTAACGCGTGCGCCGGAAGCCGGTGTCCCCCTGCTCGAACGACGACACCGTGCCATGCACGTAGCGCACCGGCCGGGCGCCTTGCCAGATCGTCAGCAGGCCGTTGTGGTCGAGCACCTGAGCGAAGTCGATCGCGGCGTTGCGGCTGGCCAGTTCGACCTCCAACAGGAAGGTCTCGGACAACCCCTCATGCAGCGTGAACTCGACGACCTCGAACGACTCGTCGCCAACGGTGAAGGTAAAGCGCAGATCGGATTGGATAGCCATAGTCGGGCTGCTCGCTGAATGCCAAGCAGCAACGATTGACTATTGCGAAATCGATGTCTATTGGACGAATCCGAAAGTAGAGTGCCTTGGCGACTGCTTTCGGATGAAACGTTGCCGGGTATTCACGTTTGAGGCCGGAGCACCGGATTCCCATCCGAGAATCTGCGCGAGATTGCGATCGTTGGCGCAGGTCAGCATTCGACGGTTTTTCAGGCGGCGTGCGGGATTGCTTGTGCGAGTTACTGCTTGCAGAGTTGCGCGCAGCGAATCAGATCGACTTCGCACGCGCCGCCGTCGATTCATCATCGATTCGTGCGTTAGGCCAGCCCAAAAACCGGGCCAATCCTGCCGATCGCGCGGCCGCAGGTTCCAAGCATCTTCGGCGAGCCCGCTAGTCTTTTTGAAGCTGTCTCTAAGAGAGGGAGAGGTTGATCATTCACTGAATGATCAACGATTTGACCGAGCCCGAGCCGCATCGTCGGGCGGGCACATGCCATTCCGGGCACATGCCATTCCGAGCGCCGTCCAATAGCACGGGCCTGCCAGCAAAATAGCGCATGTCCAGCCAAGGGGCTACCGCACGTCTATCAAGACGCACGCACGATACCGACGGCAATCCGCAGCCTGAACCGCGCCGTTGCGCCGCTACTTGTTCCCACCCGTCTCCGACAACCGCTTCATCGTCGCGATGCGCGCGCCGATCAGGTCGACGCGCCCGTCCTCGCCGACGAGCGGCGCCGTCGCATCGCGGAACGCCACCCACGCGCGCTGCGCGCGCACGAGCGTTGCGGCCGAATGCGCGGGCATCTTGCGACGCAGCTTCTGGTAATACCGATTCAGGTCGAATACCGCGTGCTCGCACGCAGCATCCTGCACGCACGGCCGCACACGCTGGATCGCGGGATCGCGCGCGGCGTTCGCCGGCTTGCCGCCGGCTGCCGCCGCAGCGCCTTGCACCACGCCCGTGCCGCCCTGCGTACCGCTCGTCGCCGCGACCGGCACAGCAGCCGGCGGCGGCGCATACCGGTCGGCCGCCGCGCGCAACGCAAGCGCGCGATCGCGTACCGGCTGCAACTGCATGTCGGCGCTCGACATCGCATACGACGTGCCGCGCGTCGTGTCGTACACGGCCGTCAGCAGCTGCAGTTCATCCTTGCGCCACGTGACCCATCGGCGCTGACTGTCCTGCCAGCCGCGCTTCGCGTCGGCCGGCGCATCAGTCGACAGGCGCTGGTATGCGCCGTCCATCACGGCCTGCCACTGCTGCTGCGCTTCGCCCATGCACTGGATCTGGCCGGCCGTCGACGACCGGTCGCGCCGCGCGAGACACTGCCGCATCGCGACGTCGATCGGGTCGGCAGCGGCGACTTCGGCATGCGCGACCGTCACGCCCGCTGGCCCCGCCGACCACGCCGCCCAGGCAACGAGCGCGGTCGCCGCCGCGCGCATCGTCCGGATTCGTCCACGCGTCGCCATCAGTCGCGCACGCAGTCGACGAAGTATTCGACGCGGCCGTTCACCTCTTCCGCGACGAGGCCGTGGATGTCGGTGTGGAAGCCCGGGAAACGCTCGTTGAAGTCGCGCGCGAACCGCAGGTAGTTCACGATCGTCTTGTTGAAGCGCTCGCCCGGGATCAGCAGCGGGATGCCCGGCGGGTACGGCGTGAGCAGGATGCTCGTCACGCGGCCTTCGAGCTCGTCGAGCGGCACGCGGTCGATCTTGCGGTGCGCGAGCTTCGCGAACGCATCCGACGGCTTCATCGCCGGTTCCATGTCCGACAGGTACATCTCGGTCGTCAGGCGGGCGATGTCGTTCGCGCGGTACACGTCGTGGATCTGCGTGCACAGGTCGCGCAGGCCGACGCGCTCGTAGCGCGGATGCTGCGCGACGAATTCCGGCAGCACGCGCCACAGCGGCTGATTGTTGTCGTAGTCGTCCTTGAACTGCTGCAGCTCGGTCACCATCGAGTTCCAGCGGCCCTTCGTGATGCCGATCGTGAACATGATGAAGAATGAGTACAGGCCGGTCTTCTCGACGATGATCCCGTGCTCGGCCAGGTACTTCGTGACGATCGCGGCCGGAATGCCCGTCTCGCCGAACTCGCCGTCGACGTCGAGCCCCGGCGTGATGATCGTCGCCTTGATCGGGTCGAGCATGTTGAAGCCTTCCGCGAGCGGGCCGAAGCCGTGCCAGTGGTCGTTCGGCTTCAGCATCCAGTCTTCGCGCGAACCGATGCCTTCTTCCGACAGCTGATCCGGGCCCCACACGCTGAAGAACCAGTCGTCGCCGTATTCGGCGTCGACCTTGCGCATCGCGCGGCGGAAGTCGATCGCCTCGGCGATCGATTCCTCGACGAGCGCGGTGCCGCCCGGCGGCTCCATCATCGCGGCCGCGACGTCGCACGACGCGATGATCGCGTACTGCGGGCTCGTCGACGTGTGCATCAGGTACGCCTCGTTGAAGCGGTGCTTGTCGAACGTGCGGTTCTCCGAATCCTGCACGACGATCTGCGACGCCTGCGAGATGCCCGCGAGCAGCTTGTGCGTCGAGTGCGTCGCGAACACGAGCGCGCCCGTGCGCGGACGGCCGTCGCCGATCGCGTGCATGTCGCGGTAGAACGGGTGGAACGTGGCGTGCGGCAGCCACGCTTCGTCGAAGTGCAGCGTGTCGAGCAGGTCGCCGAGCAGGTCCTTGATCATCTCGACGTTGTAGACGACGCCGTCGTACGTGCTCTGCGTGATCGTCAGGATGCGCGGCTTCAGGTCCGGGTTCTGGCGCATCGCCTCGCGCGCGAACGGGTTCGCCTCGATCTTCTTGCGAATGTTCTCCGGCTTGAATTCGTCGCGCGGGATCGGCCCGATGATGCCGAAGTGGTTGCGCGTCGGCGTGAGGAACACGGGGATCGCGCCCGTCATCGTGATCGCGTGCAGGATCGACTTGTGGCAGTTGCGGTCGACCAGCACGATGTCACCGGGCGCAACCGTCGCGTGCCAGACGATCTTGTTCGACGTCGACGTGCCGTTGGTCACGAAGAACAGGTGATCGGCGCTGAAGATGCGCGCCGCGTTGCGCTCGGACGCCGCGACCGGCCCCGTGTGATCGAGCAGCTGGCCGAGTTCATCGACCGCGTTGCACACGTCCGCGCGCAGCATGTTCTCGCCGAAGAACTGGTGGAACATCTGGCCCAGCGGGTTCTTCAGGAACGCGACGCCGCCCGAGTGGCCCGGGCAGTGCCACGAGTACGAGCCTTCGTCCGCGTACTTGACGAGTTCCTTGAAGAACGGCGGCGCGAGCGAGTCGAGATAGACCTTCGCCTCGCGGATGATGTGGCGCGCGACGAACTCCGGCGTGTCCTCGAACATGTGGATGAAGCCGTGCAACTCGCGCAGGATGTCGTTCGGCAGATGGCGCGACGTGCGCGTCTCGCCGTACAGGAAGATCGGGATGTCCGCGTTGCGGCGGCGCACTTCGGTGACGAACGCGCGCAGCTCGATGATCGCGGTCGCGAGTTCCGGCAGCTCGCCGTCCGGGCCGGTTTCGCCGAGCATGAGTTCGTCGTCGTCGATCGACAGGATGAAGCACGACGCGCGGCTCGATTGCTGCGCGAACGACGTCAGATCGCCGTAGCTCGTGAGACCGAGGACTTCGACGCCCTCCTTCTCGATCGCTTCGGCCAACGCCCGGATGCCGGAGCCCGAGATGTTCTCGGAGCGGAAATCTTCGTCGATGATGACGACGGGAAAACGAAACTTCATGGGCGATTCTCCAAAAAGAACGACCGCGGCGCGTCACGCGCAGCGGTCACCCGGAAACTGGTGAGACGTTATGCAACCAGATCAGGTTTTCGGCAGCGTGACACCGCGCTGACCCTGATACTTGCCGCCGCGATCGGCGTACGACACGTCGCACACCTCGTCGCTTTCGAAGAAGAGCACCTGCGCGACGCCTTCGTTCGCGTAGATCTTCGCGGGCAACGGCGTGGTGTTCGAGAATTCCAGCGTGACGTAGCCTTCCCACTCGGGTTCGAACGGCGTCACGTTGACGATGATCCCGCAGCGCGCGTAGGTCGACTTGCCGAGGCAGACGGTCAGCACGGTGCGCGGGATGCGGAAATATTCGACGGTGCGGGCCAGCGCGAACGAGTTCGGCGGGATGATGCACACGTCGCCCTTGAAATCGACAAACGAACCCTCGTCGAAGTTCTTCGGATCGACGATCGTCGAATTGATGTTCGTGAAGATCTTGAATTCGTCCGCGCAGCGGATGTCGTAGCCGTAGCTCGACGTGCCGTAGCTGACGATCCTGCGACCGTCCTCGGACGCGCGAACCTGATCGGGCACGAACGGCTCGATCATCTTGTGCTCTTCGGCCATGCGCCGAATCCACTTGTCGGACTTGATGCTCATGCCTGCCTCCGCCGGGCCGTCCCAAGGGCGTAGCAGGGAATTCGCAGAGCATCGCTCTGCGCCTGCGCAGCCGGCCGGCTTTGCAAAGCCGGCCGTGGGCGGCAGGCCGTCCCCTCGGGGGACAGCGAACGAAGTGAGCGTTGGGGTCGTTTCATAACAGGGCGCCTGGAAACGCTGCGTGACAGTCGGGTGGGGGCCGCTCCCGCGAGGTAGCGACCCAGAAAGGCGCACATTTTACGCGATCATCGGCTCGCGCACGCAGCAGCCGTCAACGGATCACGCCGCACGCGAGCGCAGGCCCCGCGCCATGCTGCGGAAACGCGGGATCGCTCGACTCGCGATGGACCAGCACCGCACGGCTCAGCGCGGAGCGCACGCCATCGAGGGCCAGATCCGGAGCCACAATGAAACCGGCCGCGACGCCGTTCGCATCCGCATGGATGTTGCCGAGATCGCCGGCGACGCGCGCGCCCGCGCGCAGCCGGTCGGCGGCCGGCGCGAACACCTGGCCGGCGCTCGAGCCGTCGCCCGCGTTGCAGTCGCCGCGTTCGTGCACCTGCAGCGCGTGATCGCTGTTCGGCGGCAGGCCGACCAGGTTGTAGGTGACCTGGACGCCGTCCGGGCGCTCGACGAACGTCACCGCGCCGCGCGTCTGCGAGCCGACGGTCGGCTGCAACTGCGCGTCGGCACGCTTTTCGTGCGACGAGGAAAAAGAGGTACAGCCGGCCAGCAGGCCCAGCGCGGCGGCGGCCAGCAGCGCGCGCCGCGCGCGGCCGGCGCGCACGCCGTGATGTCGTTGGTTCATTCGATCCTCATGCCGGCTGGCGGCCGTTCGACACGGCGGCCATGCCGGGCGGGTAAAGGGACCCGGTAAAAGTCGCCATGATACCGCGCCTCGCGGCGCCGTAAACAGCGTGAGGCCCCGCCCCGCAAGGGTTTTACGTATTTTGAACAACGATCGACGGGAACTTCGACGTCATGTCGCGCGAGCGCTCGGCGATCGCGAGCGCCACGCCGCGCGCGATGTCGCGGTAACGCCGCGCCAGCGCACCGTCGGGTTCGGCCGCGACCGTCGGCGTGCCACTGTCCGCACGCTCGCGGATCGCGATGTCGAGCGGCAGGCTGCCGAGCACGTTCACATCGTAGTCCTTCGCCATCCGCTCGGCGCCGCCGGCGCCGAAGATGTGCTCTTCGTGGCCGCAGTTCGAGCAGATGTGGATGCTCATGTTCTCGACGATCCCGAGGATCGGAATCCCGACCTTCTCGAACATCTTCAAGCCCTTCTTCGCATCGAGCAACGCGATGTCCTGCGGCGTCGTCACGATCACGGCGCCCGTCACCGGCACGCGCTGCGCGAGCGTGAGCTGGATGTCGCCGGTGCCCGGCGGCATGTCGACGATCAGGTAGTCGAGCTCGCGCCAGTTGGTCTGGCGCAGCAGCTGCTCGAGCGCGGACGTCGCCATCGGGCCGCGCCACACCATCGGGTTGTCTTCCTCGATCAGGAACCCGATCGAGTTCGCCTGCAGGCCGTGGCCGACGAGCGGGTTCATCGACTGATTATCGGGCGACTCGGGGCGCTGGCCGTGAATGCCGAGCATCGTCGGCAGCGACGGGCCGTAGATGTCGGCGTCGAGAATGCCGACCGATGCGCCTTCCGCGGCGAGCGCGAGCGCCAGGTTCACGGCCGTCGTGCTCTTGCCGACGCCGCCCTTGCCCGATGCGACCGCGACGATGTTCTTCACGTTCGGCAGCAGCTTCACGCCGCGCTGCACCGTGTGCGCGACGATCTCCTGCGACACGGCGACGCGCGCATCGCGCACGCCCGCCACGCCCTTCAGCGCAGCGGCGATGCGCGCGCGCACGTCGTCGTGCTGGCTGCGTGCGGGATAGCCGAGCACCACGTCGACCGCCACGGCGTCGCCGTCGATCGCGACGTTGCGCACGCCCTTGTTCGCCGCGTACGGACGGCCGGTATTGGGGTCGACGACAGCCGCCAGTGCGGCGTCGACTTGTGCCCGGTCAATGCTCATCGAAACTCCGTGAAATCGTTTTTTCCCCGCGCAAACGTCAAGAAATATCAAATAACGCTGCGAAAAGCGGGAAAAGTGAAAGAATCTGTTGCACGCCATTGCGCGAACGCGCGCGGCGGAGCAATCTTCGCGTGCGGCATGCTATGGGGCCAAATCGGCCGCCAACCGCCTATATTGTAGAGGCTGACGCGTCGCCCTGTCCGAACAGCCACGCTGGCGAACAGGGCATGCGGCCGCCTCCGCGGCTGCCGCGCGCGCGGGCCCGCCCACCTTTTTCGGGCGGTCCGTGCAGGGAGCCGTAACTGTTGTTTGTCATTGTTGTCGACTCGTTCAAACCAAGAGAGAGGAATCCAAGATGAACATGAAAATCGCGACTCGCCTGTCCGTCTTCGCACTCGCCGGCGCACTGCTCGCAGGCTGCGCCACGCAGCAAGGCAACAACGCGGCCGTCGGCACCGGCACGGGTGCGGCGCTGGGCGCGGGCATCGGCGCACTGGCCGGTGGCGGCAAGGGCGCGGCGATCGGCGCGGGCGTCGGCGCACTGGTCGGCGGCGTGACGGGTTACAACTGGCAGGCGATCAAGAACAAGCTCGCGCCGTCGGCAGCCAAGACGGGCACGCAGGTGACCGAGCAGCCGGACGGCTCGCTGAAGCTGAACGTGCCGAGCTCGGTCACGTTCGCGACCAACCAGTACGCGATCACGCCGGCCTTCACGCCGCTGCTGAACGACCTGGCGACGACGCTGAACCAGAACCCGCAGGTGACGGCTTCGGTCGTCGGCTACACCGACAGCACGGGTTCGCAGCAGCTGAACCAGACGCTGTCGCAGAACCGTGCGCAGAGCGTCGTGAACGCGCTGGTGCAGCGCGGCGTCGCCGGCGGCCGCCTGGCGGCACAGGGCATGGGCCCGTCGAACCCGATCGCGGACAACGCGACCGAAGCCGGCCGCGCGCAAAACCGCCGCGTCGAAATCTACCTGCGCGCCGCGCAGCAGTAAGCATCGCGACGAGGGGAAACGGGGCCGCGCATCGCGCACAGCCCCGCCCCGCAAGGCTTTCCGCGGGATCCGTAACAAATCGAAAAAAATTTCGAACTTCTGTCGCGACCCGCGGTCTGTCTTTACGGTACGCGGCTGGCGCTGCCGGCGCGTCACCATTCTCCTCTTGTCGTTGTTGCTCCGGGGCCGTATCCGCCCCGGTTTTTTTTGCCCGAAAAACGCGTGCGGCACCGCAGCATAACGCCGCCGCGCACGTCCGCCCGACGCTCCCGCCCGTTGCGCCGCCCCGTCCGCGGCACCGCCCCCGACTGACCTGCGCGCGCCCCTGCTAGAATCGCAGTTTCCGTCGTTTCCGCCGTTCTTCTACCGATCCTATGTCCGCATCCGACCTCACCTCCGTGCAGGCTGCGGCGCCGCAAGGCAGCCGCCAGATCCTCGTTACGTCCGCACTGCCCTATGCCAACGGGCAGATCCACATCGGCCACCTGGTCGAGTACATCCAGACCGACATCTGGGTGCGGACGCTGCGAATGCACGGCCACGAGGTCTACTACATCGGCGCCGACGACACGCACGGCACGCCGGTCATGCTGCGCGCGGAGAAGGAAGGCCTCACGCCGAAGCAGCTGATCGACCGCGTCTGGGCCGAGCACAAGCGCGACTTCGACAGCTTCGGCGTGTCGTTCGACAACTTCTACTCGACCGATTCGGACGAGAACCGCGTGCTGAGCGAGAAGATCTACCTCGCGCTGAAGGAAAACGACCTGATCGCCGAGCGCGAGATCGAGCAGGCGTACGACCCGGTCAAGGAAATGTTCCTGCCGGACCGCTTCATCAAGGGCGAGTGCCCGAAGTGCCACGCGAAGGACCAGTACGGCGACAACTGCGAAGTGTGCGGCTCGACCTACCTGCCGACCGAACTGCTGAACCCGTACTCGGTCGTGTCCGGCGCGACGCCGGTGCGCAAGAAGTCGACGCACTACTTCTTCCGCCTGTCCGACCCGCGCTGCGAGTCGTTCCTGCGCGAATGGGTGAGCGGCCTCGCGCAGCCCGAAGCCACCAACAAGATGCGCGAATGGCTCGGCGACGCCGGCGAAGCCAAGCTCGCCGACTGGGACATCTCGCGCGACGCGCCGTACTTCGGCTTCGAGATTCCGGGCGCGCCCGGCAAGTACTTCTACGTGTGGCTCGACGCGCCGGTCGGCTACTACGCGAGCTTCAAGAACCTGTGCGACCGCAAGGGCATCGACTTCGACGCGTGGATCCGCGCGGGCTCGACCGCCGAGCAGTACCACTTCATCGGCAAGGACATCCTGTATTTCCACACGCTGTTCTGGCCGGCGATGCTCGAGTTCTCGGGCCATCGCACGCCGACCAACGTGTTCGCGCACGGCTTCCTGACGGTCGACGGCGCGAAGATGTCGAAGTCGCGCGGCACGTTCATCACCGCGCAGAGCTACATCGACACGGGCCTGAACCCCGAATGGCTGCGCTACTACTTCGCCGCGAAGCTGAACGCGACGATGGAAGACCTCGACCTGAACCTCGAAGACTTCCAGGCCCGCGTGAACAGCGACCTGGTCGGCAAGTACGTGAACATCGCGAGCCGCGCGGCGGGCTTCCTGATCAAGCGTTTCGACGGCCGCGTGCAGGACAGCGCGATGAATCATCCGCTCGTCGCGAAGCTGCGCGACGCGATTCCGGGCATCGCCGCGCACTACGAAGCGCGCGAATACGGCCGCGCGCTGCGCCACACGATGGAGCTCGCGGACGAAGTGAACGCGTACGTCGACGGCGCGAAGCCGTGGGAACTCGCGAAGGATCCGGCCAATGCGGTCGCGCTGCACGAAACCTGCAGCGTGAGCCTGGAGGCGTTCCGCCTGCTGTCGCTCGCACTGAAGCCGGTGATGCCGCGTGTCGCCGAATCGGTCGAGGCGTTCTTCGGGATCGCGCCGCTCACGTGGGCCGATGCCGCGAAGCCGCTGTCGTCGGCACAGCCGATCAAGGCGTACCAGCACCTGATGACGCGCGTCGACGCGAAGCAGATCGACGCGCTCCTCGCCGCGAACCGCGATTCGCTGCAGGCCGACGCCGCCGGCGCCGCTGCTGCGGGTGCCAACGCCGCCAAGGACGCCAAGGACGCGAAAAACGCCAAGGCGAACGCCAAGCCGGCGGCCGCGAACGGCGCCGACGACGGCCCGATCTCGATCGACGATTTCGCGAAGGTCGACCTGCGCATCGCGAAGATCGTCGCGTGCCAGGCCGTCGAAGGGTCGGACAAGCTGCTGCAGCTCACGCTCGACATCGGCGAGGAAAAGACCCGCAACGTGTTCTCGGGCATCAAATCCGCATACCAGCCCGAGCAGCTCGTCGGCAAGCTGACGGTGATGGTCGCGAACCTCGCGCCGCGCAAGATGAAGTTCGGGCTGTCCGAAGGGATGGTGCTCGCCGCGTCGGCAGCCGACGAGAAGGCAGAACCGGGCCTGTACATCCTCGAGCCGCACAGCGGCGCGAAGCCCGGCATGCGCGTGAAGTAAGCGCACGCGGCTGCCTGCCAGACCAAACCCCGCACGTTTCGTGCGGGGTTTTTTTCATGCCGCGGCGCGGAGATGCTCTGCCCGGCGTGGCGGGCGTGGCCCGCGCCGCGACGCAGACTGCCGCGCGCGACGCGGGCGGCCCATTCACGCCATGCGTGACGAGCGTGCCCTACTTCGGCTGCGCCGGCCCTGCGTCAACGCTGCCCGAACCAGCGATCGAAACGCCGCGTGTAGTTCAGGTCGACGCCCTCGAACGTGCCGCCATACGCGGACACCGACCAGAAGCGCGTCAGGTTGATCGTCGCCTTGAACGCGTTGCTGGCCGATTGCAGCCCTTGCTCGTAGCCGAGCACGAAGCGCTCGTTGATCGCCTTCGAAATCTGCACGACCTGCGAATCGGTCAGGCCGACGTCGCTGCGGCCGATCGAGAATTCGTCGAGACCGATGCTCTGCGCGACGCGCTTGCCGGTTGCACTGCCGAGCAGCGCGAGCGCAGCCGTCATCGCGTTCTGCTGGCCGACGTTGTTGCCCTGGTCGGTGCCGTGGCCGAACAGCAGCCACGACAGCTTCTCGTTGTCGGTCACGTTAGGCTCGGACACGAGCTTGACCGTCGGCGACTGGATCGTGCCGACGACCTGCACGCCGGCCTCGACCTCCTGGTTGCGCCGCATCGCGAGGATGTTGATGCCCGGATTCGACACCGGGCCGTTGAACGTGAAGAAGCCGTTCTCGACCGCGAGCTTGCGGCCGAACGACGTATACGTCGACCCTTCCGTCACGCGTACGTTGCCGACGGCGCGCAGCGGCACGCCCGGCGCGCTCATCACGGTGATCGTGCCGCGCAGCCCGAGATCCGCGCCGTGACCCTTGAAGCGGAAGTCGTTGCCGAGGCCGATGTCGATGTTCGCGCGCGGCGCGAGCGACGGCGCCGGCTTGTCGGCGACCTTCTGCGGCTTCGCGGCCGCGGTACCCGTCTGCACGTCGCCGCGCACCGTGCCGTCCGGGCGCACGATCACGACGTCGTCGGACAGATGCGGCGCCGACTGCTCGGGCAGGTCGAACAGCGCGCGATCGACGACGAACTTGCCGTCGATCGACAGCGCACCGCGCGGCCCGTCGTTCGCGACGGTCGCCTTGCCCGACAGCGACAGCTTGCGGTCCGGCGCCGCGAACAGCTCGAGCTTGTCCGCGACGATGCTCGCGGTCAGGTCCGGCGCCTCGCCATCCAGCCGCACGCGCCCGATCGCGCGCAGCGTGCCGTCGCCGCCGTGGAATTCGACCTGCTGGAATTCGACGAGGTTCTCCGCGAGCTTCACGCGCACGATGCCGTCCTTCAGCTGCACGCCCTGGTCGACCAGCGTCGCCGACAGGTCGTCGCCCGTCAGCATCCCGGACACGTTCGGCTTGACCGGCGTCCCCGCGATCGTCAGGTTCAGCGCCGCGCGTCCGCCGAGCAGATAGCTCGGCCCGAACAGGTTGCCGGTCGCCTTCAGCGACGGGATGTCGGCGTCGATGCGGCCCGACAGCGGGCCGTCGTCGACGACGCCGAACACGCCGTCGCGCAGCGCGAACGGCACGAGCACGTTGGCGTCGAGCTTGCCGATCCGGTTCGCCTTCGCGAGCGCCACCACGTTGAGCCGATTGCCGGGGACGAAGCTCGCGCGCGCGGACAGGTCGGTCAGCCCGAGCGACGCGATCCCGCGCCCGGTCTCGATCGTCACGTCGCCGCCGCGCCGCTTCACCTGCACGTAGCCGGTCGCGTTCGCGCCGAGCGAGAAGTCCCAGTCGGCATCGAGCACGACGTCGGTGCGCACCGGCGGCCGCTGGCCCGTGAGTTCCTGGCGGATCTCGAGGAAACGCGCGACCGATGCATCGCGCACGGTGCCGGCCGAGCGCATCTGGCCGTGATCGAACACGAACGACTTCAGGTCGATCGCCGCGCCTTCGAGCGTGAGCCGGGTCGCGCCGAGCGTCACGCGGCCGGTGCCGGCCGACACCGCGAGCGGCGACTGCAGGGCGACCGACGGCGTGCCGCGATTCGCGAGACGCGTGACGGTGCCGTCCCAGCGCATCCCGTCGCGGCTCTCGACCACGCCGCCGTTCGCCGCGAGCGTCAGGTCGATCACGCGGCCGCCGGCCATCCCGAGCGCCGACGCATCGAGCGTGTGTTTCGCGCGCGTGCCGTCGAGGTTCGCGCGCAGCGATTTCAACTGCAGCGAGCCGAGCGCGATGTCGGTGGCATCGGCCGTGAACACGAGCGCGCCGTTCGCGCCGTCGCGGATGTCGGCGCGGCCCTGTGCGACGCCGATGCGGTTCGAACCGATCACGACGTGCTGCGCCTTGTAGGTAGCCGTCACGTTCGGATGCGCGAAGCTGCCGGTCAGGTCGCCCTGCGCCTGCACGAGCCCCTGCATGCCGAAGCCGAGCCGGTCGAGCTCCGGCGCGTCGACGACGAAGCGAAGCCGGTCGCCGGGTGCGCCGAAACTGCCGCGCAGATCGAGGTGGTTGCCCGCGATCGACAGCGTCGCATTGCTCGGCAGGATCCGCGTGCCGGCGAGCTGCACGACGCCGGCGCCGGTCAGCGGCACGCCGTCGTACAGACTGTCGCCGAGCTTGAAGGTCGCCTTCGTCGACAGCTGCGGCGCGAACGCGCCCGATGCCGTCAGCGTGCCCGACACGCGCGTCTCGCCGTGCTTGGCCGGTGTCTTCACCGGCTTTGCAGCCGGCGTTGCAGCCGGTCCGGCAGCGACTTTCGCAGCCGGCTTGCCGCCAGCGGCCTTCGGTGCGCTCATCGTGGCGAGCAGCAGCGGATCGAACGCGGTCAGCGTCGCCTTCGCGTCGTAGCTCGAGTGCGCATCGTGACGGAACACGCCGGTCAGGTCGATCCGGCCCTTGCCCGCCGTCACGCGCGCGTCGCTCAGCACCGTCTGCTCGTGCGTCAGCGCGACCTTCGCGCGTGCGCCGAGCGCGAGCTTCGGGTCGTTCACGTTGAAGTCGACGGTCGTCACGTCGCCCGCGAGCGTCACGCCGAGCGGGCCGCCCAGGCGCATCGGCCGCAATGCGGCGACGAACGCATTGAGGTCGAGGTTCGCGACCTTCAGGTCGAAGCGCCCCTTGCCGCCGGTCAGCGTGCCGCTGCCGGCCACGCTGCCGTCGCGGATCAGTTTGAGCGTGAGGCCATCGATCCGCTGCGCGTGCGCGTCGAGGTTCACGGTCGCATGCGCGTCGACGACCGGCAGCAGATGCTCGCCAAGCGTACCGGGTTTCGCGTTGACGATCGACACCGGCCCGGTCACGGCAAAGCCCTTCGCCGGTACGGCGCCGGCCGGCGCGGTCGCGGGCGCGAGTTCCGCGCGCACCGCGAGATCGGCGGCCGGCGCGCCGGGCGAGATCGCCTGCGGATTCACGTGATCGAACACGAGCGATGCGCGCGTGAGCGGCACCGCGCCGAACGGCGCGGCCTCGACGTGCGCGCGCCCGTTCAGCTTCATCCCGCTCGCGATGACGTCCGCGACGAGCGCTTCGAGCGAACCCGACACGTTCGCGCTTGCGTTCACCGGTTCGTTGGAGAATTTGCCCGCATAGGTCGCATCGCCCTTCAGCGCGAACGGCTTCACGCCGTCGAGCTTCACGCGTGCGGTCAGCGCGCCGTATGGCGTGTCGACGCCATCGAGCAGGAGTTCGTGGTGACGGCCGTCGCTGCGGCCGTTCAGCGCGAGATGATCGAGCTGCGTCGTCGACGCGCCTTCGTGGATCGCCAGATGATCGACGCGCAGGTCGTCGATCCGCAATTGCAGCGGCAGGCTCAGGTCCTGCGGCGCCGTGGCCGGCTTCGACGGCCCCGGCACGATGCGCACGTCGATCGTGCCCGCGCGCAGGTACGCGACCGACAGCCGCCACGGCGCGCGGGTCAGCGCCCAGCGGCCGTCGAGCCGGTCGATCCGCACTTCGGTACCGGCGCCGCCGGGGCTCGTCCACGCGAAACCGCGCAGCCGCACGCCGGTCGCGAGCGCGCCGCCTTCCAGCGTGCCGGTGAGCCGCCCGCCCAGCACGCGCACGGCCGTCTGCCACGCGAGCCGCGTGCCGCGCTCGGAGGTCGCGGCGGCCAGCAGGAGCCCGACGGCCAGCACCGCGAGCAGCACGACCGTCACGAGCGTCCACGCGACGATCCGGCCCGCTCGGCCGCGCCGCCGCGCGCGCGGCGGCACGTCCGGTGCGCGTTCGGGCGAGTCCGGATCGTCTGGCGGCGGCGTGTCGTTCGGGTCCTTCGTCATGCGGTTCGTCGTGGGTCGGGCAACAAGGTCAGAAAGCGATGCCGAGCGTCAGGTACGGCCGCACGGTGCGGTTGCGCAGCCCGTACGCGACGTCGACGTTGATCGGGCCGACGGGGCTGCGCCAGCGCGCGCCAATGCCGACGCCCGGGTAGAACACCCGCTCGCCCCACGCATCGGTCGCGGTGCCGATGTCGAAGAACGTCGCGGCGCCCCAGTCGTGATTGAACCAGTGCTGGTATTCGGCGGTGCCGGTCATCAGGTACTTGGTCGGCAGCACGGAGCCGTCGACGTTGTTGCCGATGCTCTGGTAGCCGTAGCCGCGCACCGAGTTGGAGCCGCCCGCGCGGAACAGCAGCGACGCCGGCACGCCGGTCGAGCTGCCGCTCGTGAACACGCCTCCCAGCTCCGCGCGGAACACGAACAGGTCGCGCCGGCCGATCGGCACGTACTGCTGGCCGCGCGCGTAACCGCGGATGAAGGTCTGGTCGGTCAGCACGCCCCTGATCGCGAAGCCGGCTTCCGCGTGGATCAGGTTGCCGGAGCGCGGGAACAGCGGATCGTCGACGTTGCGGCGCGTCCACGACCACTGCGGCACCAGCGCGCGGCTCGTGGTGGGGCCGGCGCCGTTCTGGTCGAGCCGGTCCTGGTAGTACATCAGCGAATACGCATAGTCGATGAACTGACCGGTTCGCGTGCGCTGCACGCCGACCCGCGCGCTGTAGATGCGCGTGTCCGACACGTTGGTGTTCGTGTACGACGCGAGCACGCTGTTGGTCCAGCCTTTCTGGCCCGGTGGCATCGACAGCTGGATCTGGCCGTACTGCTGGATCTGGTCGATCCGGCCCGACACGGTGAGCGGCCACGCCGCGCCGAACGTATTGAGGTACGTGTACGAGCCCTGCACGTGCGGGCCGGTGTCGGTCGCATAGCCGACGCCGCCGCGAATGCTGTTGTACGGAAACTCGCTGACCTTCACGTGCACGGGCGTGCGCTCGGGCTTCGACGTATCGTCGCCGACGTCGATCGCGACGCTCGCGTAGTACGGCGTGTTCTGCAGCTGCCGTTGCAGTTCGGTAATCCGCCGCGCGTCGTAGATCTCGCCTTCCGACAGCGGATTGACGTTGGTGACGATCTTCTCGGGATAGCGGCGCACGCCGTCGACGTCGACCTTGCCGATCGTAAACGTCGGGCCGCTGTCGAACGTGACGGCCAGCGTCGCGCGCTGCGTGCGCGGATCGATGCGCGCCTCCGACGACGTGATCTTCGCGCCCAGGTAGCGGCGCGACTGCAGTTGCTTGAGCGCCGCGCCCTTCGCGCCGTCCCAGTCGGACTGCGTGAACGGGTCGCCGGGCTTCAGCGAGAACGCGAACCGGGTCGCGGCCTCCTGCTTCGGATCCTCGGTATCCACCGGCCCCTTGAACGTCAGGTCGACCGTCGACACGATGGTCTGCGGCCCCGGATCGACCGCGACGCGCACGTCGCGCCTGCCGTTGTGCGTGCGCACGTCGGTGCGCACGATCGGCGAGAAATAGCCGGCGGTCGCGGTCAGGTCGCGCACCTGCTGCGGCGTGGCGGTCACGAGGAAGTCGAACTGGTCGTCGCTGATGTCGTCGCGCTTCGCGAAGCGCGCAATATCGAGATGGGCCTTCAGCAGCTTGCGGATCGAGCGCGGCGCGTCGATGTCGACGTCGTACTTCGCGTAGGCCGGCAGCGCGACGAACGCGGCGACGCAACCGACGAGGGCCGCCCGCGCCGCGGCCAGGGCCACGGCCGCTTCGCGGCGTCGTCCGCGCGGGCGCGCGGTGCGCCGCCCCGCGTCATGCGCCGTGTGTGCTTGCTGGTTCGCCTGACCCGCCAAATATGACCTCGCCCTCGGTTGTCGTGTTTTCGTGGAAAACCCTGTATTTGACCACAGGGCGACGGCCATGCCAGCGCGGGCGCCGCTTTGACGCATCAGCGCAACGCGGCCCGTGCCCGGGCCCGCCGGGCGCCGACCCGCGGATTCGACGCGCGATTGGCGCCGGCTGTTCCCCGCGATGCGGTAAAATCCTGCATTCGCAGAATCCGGCGCCTCCTGCGCCGCCCGAAACGGAAAGCCAAGCCATGCCGTATCAGTCCGACGTCACGCAGTTCCTGAACCAGCTCAAGCAGCAGAAGCCGACGCTCGAGGAAGAGCAGCGCAAGGGCCGTTCCCTGCTGTGGGACAAGCAGCCGATCGACCTCGACGAGCGCGCCGAGCAGCAGGAATCGCGCGTGAAGCAAACGTCCTACGTCTACTACCAGAACTTCTGACGACGTGAGCGCCGCCGACGAGGCCAGCGCCGCCCGGCAGGACGACGCGATTGCCGCGCCCGCGGGCGCCGATTCGACGCCCGACACGGTCGACGGTGTCGCGGCGTTCGCTCGCCTGTACGGCGAGCCGCTCTTCAAGCTGCCGCAGGATCTGTACATCCCGCCCGATGCGCTCGAGGTGTTCCTCGAGACGTTCGAAGGCCCGCTCGACCTGTTGCTGTACCTGATCCGCAAGCAGAACTTCAACGTGCTCGACATCCCGATGGCGCAGGTCACCGCGCAATATCTGGGCTACGTCGACCAGATCCGCACGTCGAACCTCGAGCTGGCCGCCGAATACCTGCTGATGGCCGCGATGCTCATCGAGATCAAGTCGCGGATGCTGCTGCCGGTCAAGAAGGCCGACACCGGCGAGGAAGCCGAGGATCCGCGCGCGGAACTCGTGCGCCGCCTGCTCGAATACGAGCAGATGAAGCTCGCCGCGCAACGCCTCGATCAATTGCCGCAACTCGGGCGCGACTTCCTGCGCGCCGAAGTCTACATCGAGCAGAGCATCACGCCGCGCTTTCCCGACGTCGATGCCGACGACCTGCGCGCCGCGTGGGCCGACGTGCTCAAGCGCGCGAAGCTCGTCCAGCACCACAAGATCTCCCGCGAGGAGCTGTCGGTGCGCGAACACATGAGCCTGATCCTGCGCAAGCTGCAGAACGCGCGCTTCATGGAGTTCGCCGATCTGTTCGACACGTCGCGCGGCGTGCCGGTCGTCGTCGTGAACTTCATCGCGATGCTCGAGCTCGCGCGCGAATCGCTCGTCGAGATCACGCAGCCCGAACCGTTCGCACCGATCTACGTGCGCCTCGCGTACCTGCCCGCTTAAAGCCCCACCACGCCACCTGATTCCGCCGTGTGCGCGCTGCTGCTGCGCGCGCCGCCGGCGGTGCGCCCGATTAAAAAGTGAACGATCGTTCTTTTTTCGATGCGTCCGGCGGCCAAATCCTCTACAATCCGCCGACGCCCGATGCGCGGCCCGCGCGCCGGCGTTCTCCGCTTCGACCCCGACGCCGCAGCCGCGGCGCCAACGCGCGCATGCGCGAGGAACCCGCTACCCGATCATGAAAGTCATCAGCTCGATCCAGGAACTGCGCGACCAGTTGCGCGGACAGAACCGCACGGCGTTCGTGCCGACGATGGGCAACCTGCACGAAGGGCACCTGTCGCTGATGCGCCTCGCGCGCCAGCACGGCGACCCTGTCGTGGCGAGCATCTTCGTCAACCGGCTGCAGTTCGGCCCGAACGAGGATTTCGACAAATATCCGCGCACGCTGCAGGACGATATCGAGAAGCTGCAGAAGGAAAACGTCTACGTGCTGTTCGCGCCGACCGAGCGCGACATGTATCCGGAGCCGCAGGAGTACCGCGTGCTGCCGCCGGACGACCTCGGCGGGATTCTCGAGGGCGAGTTCCGTCCCGGTTTCTTCACCGGCGTGTGCACGGTCGTCACGAAGCTGATGTCGTGCGTGCAGCCGCGCGTCGCGGTGTTCGGCAAGAAGGATTACCAGCAGCTGATGATCGTGCGCCGCATGTGCCAGCAGCTCGCGCTGCCGGTCGAGATCATCGCGGCCGAAACGGTGCGCGACGAGGACGGCCTCGCGCTGTCGTCACGCAACCGCTACCTGACGCCCGACGAGCGCCGGGAAGCGCCCGAACTCGCGAAGACGCTGCAGCGGATGCGCGACAGCGTGCTCGGCGGCGAACGCGACCTCGGCAAGCTCGAGCAGAGCGCGCACACGCACCTGGCCGAGCGCGGCTGGGCGCCCGACTACATCTCGATCCGCCGGCGCGCGAACCTGATCGCGCCGAGCGCCGCCGAACTCGAAGGCGGCGAGCCGCTCGTCGTGCTCGCGGCCGCCAAGCTCGGCGCGACGCGCCTCATCGACAACCTGGAAATCTGACGGCCGCCCGGCCGCGCCTCTCACGCATCACGGAGACACCCATGCAGCGCCACATGCTCAAATCGAAGATCCACCGCGCGGCCGTCACGCACTGCGAGCTGCATTACGAAGGCTCGTGCGCGATCGACGAAGACCTGCTCGAAGCGGCGGGCCTCATCGAAAACGAACGGATCGACATCTGGAACATCAACAACGGCGAGCGCTTCTCGACGTACGCGATCAAGGGCGAACGCGGCAGCGGGATGATCTCGCTGAACGGCTCGGCCGCGCGCCGCGCGCAACTCGGCGACCTCGTGATCATCGCGGCGTTCGCGATGGTCGACGAAGCCGAGCTGCAGGCCGGCTGGAAACCGAAGCTCGTGTTCATCGACGAAGGCAACAAGATCAAGGGCCACCGCGATCACGTGCCGACGCAGAGCTGGAGCTGACGCCCGCGGCCGCCGGCGGGTCATGACCCGCCGGAGTGCTGTCGCGATTGCTGTCGCGATGCCTCGCGCGCGTCGGTGGCCGACGCAGCGCAGCCGCTTACGTACGAAGGGCCTGGTCCGGCGCGATGCCGGACCAGGCCCTTTCCGTTGACGCGCTTCGCAGCGCGTTCGCCGTCCCGGCTCGGCCGTCGCGCGGATCAGGACGCCTTCGCGGCCTTCTCCGCCTTCGGCGCACGCCGCTCGGCCCACTCGACGATCGGCCGCCATTGTTCGAGATCCTTGTCGACGCGGCTCTTCGCGACGTCCCACAGCGTCAGGCCGTGCGCGGCGATCTGCACGTAGTTCTGCGTGTCGCGCACGTAGCCGAGCACCGGCAGGCCGAGCCCTTCGACGAACCGGTGCAGCTGGTCGGACGAACGCGTGCGCGCGTCGACGCGCATCCCGACGATCCCGACCTCGACGCTGCCCTTGCGCACGGCCTTCTCGCCGGCGAGGCGCTCCAGAAACTGCTGCGTCGCGAGGATATCGAACATCGATGGCTGCAGCGGCACGATCACCTTGTCCGCGAGCTGCAGCGCGACGTTGAGCCGGTTGCCGTGCAGGCCGGCCGGCGTGTCGATCACCGCATATTCGAGGCCGCGCGGCGGCTTCGACGGCGCATCCGGATCGAGCTCCCATGCCTCGATCGCCGGCAGCCCGGCCGGGCGCAAGTCGAGCCACGCATGCGCGGACTGCTGCCGGTCGAGATCGGCGAGCGCGACCCATGCGCCCTGCGCCGCGAAATAGCCGGCAAGATTGGTGGACAGCGTGCTCTTCCCCACGCCGCCCTTCGGATTCGCCACCACGATCACCGTCATGAATTCCCCCGAAAAAGCCGCGCGGCGCGTGCCGTGTGCCACGCGCCGCTCGAATGCGGATACAGGGAGCGATGATATCGGCAAACCGGGGGTCACCGGAACGGGTTGCGCCGATGTCGCCCCGTTTATGCGGCGCGCGTCGCGGCCCGCGGTGCGCCGAGCGCGAACGCGCCGCCGCCCAGCAGCGCCTGCACGGCCAGCGTGACCGCCCAGAACGCCGGGTATTCCCAGCCGCCGTTCGGCGACGCGAAGCTCCAGCCGTTCGGCAGGTGCGCGGACACCGCGCCGAGCATGAACGGCAGCAGCACGAGCGCCGCGCTGCGCACGCGGAAGCCCGCGAGCAGCGCGAGGCCGCCGGCCAGCTCGACGAAGGTCGTCACGTACGCGAGCCAGCCCGGCAGGCCGATCGACGCGAAGAACTGCGCGGTGCCGGGCAACGTGAAGACGAACACCTTCTGCGCGACGTGGGCGAGGTACAGCACGCCGAGGGCCACGCGCAGCAGCGTCGCGCCGAGATCGTTCAGGCGATTGGGGTTCATGGCGAATTCCTTCGTAAATGGATGAGAATGGATCGCACTGTATTCCAACCCATTCGGCCAATAAATGCGCCACTTGGCTTTAACTGATTCCTTACAGGAACGAATTGGGCAACAAAAAAGGGCATGACCGATCATGCCCCGCCAGCCAATCCCTGAAGCGACCTCAGCCGCCACTTTTGCCTTGCGTCGCGTCGCCCGAGCCGGCCGGGCCACCGCCCGGCCCGTAGCCGTCGCAAGCGTGCGCCATCGCCGACGCGCCCAGCAGCGCCGCGAGCAGCATGCTCCACCACCATCGAGCCTTCATCGTCACCCTCCTCCGGGCGGACCACCGCCCACCTGAGTTGTATGCGATCCGGCGGAAAAAGCCAGGCACGCTGCGTGCGCGCGTCAGCGGAATTCCGCGTACAGCGCGCGCAGGTCGAGATGCGCGGCGAACGCGTCGGCCAGACGCTCCAGCGACGCCTCCCGCAGCGCCGGGTAGTCGATCCGCTCCGCGCCGTCGAGCCCGGCCCACGCGAGCAGCGCCGAACACGCGTCGGGCGCGTCGAACAGGCCGTGCACGTAGGTCGCGAGAAGCTGCCCGTCGGCCGACACCGCGCCGTCCGTGCGCGCGCCGCCCGGTGCGTCGCCGTCGGCCAGCTCCAGCGCAGGGGCCGCCAGCGCGGGCCCGCGCGTGTCGCCCATGTGGATCTCGTAGCCGTGCACGGCGGCCGCGGCCGCGCCCGGCAGCGCGAGACGCCCTGTCACGTTCTTCAGCGTCTTGTCCGGCTGCAGCGTCGTGTCGAAGTCGAGCAACCCGAGCCCCGGCACGCTGCCGGGCGCGCCTTCGAGGCCGAGCGGATCGTCGAGCGTGCGGCCGAGCATCTGCATCCCGCCGCAGATGCCGATCACCTTGCCACCATAGCGCAGATGGCGGCGAATCAGCGCGTCCCAGCCCGCGTCGCGCAGCCACGCGAGATCGCGCTGCACGCTCTTCGAGCCGGGCAGGATCAGCAGGTCGGCATCCGGCACCGGCCCGCTCTTCCAGTACGTGAATTCGACCTGCGGATGCGCGCGCAGTGGATCGAAATCGGTGTGGTTACTGATGCGCGGCAGCGCAGGCACCACCACGCGCAGCACGCCGGCGTCGCCGCGCGCGGCGGCGCTGCGCGCCTGCGACGGCAGCATGTCCTCGGCATCGAGCAGCAGCCCGTGCAGGTACGGCAGCACGCCGAACACCGGCTTGCCCGTCTGCGCGCGCAGCCAGTCGAGGCCCGGTTCGAGCAGCTTGAAATCGCCGCGAAAGCGATTGATCACGAAGCCGCGCACACGCGCGCGCTCGCTGTCCGACAGGCACGCGAGCGTGCCGACCAGGTGCGCGAACACGCCGCCGCGATCGATGTCGGCCACCAGCACGACCGGGCAGTCCACGCGCTCGGCAAAGCCCATGTTCGCGATGTCGCCGTCGCGCAGGTTGATCTCGGCCGGGCTGCCCGCGCCTTCGACGAGCACCGTGTCGTAGCCGGCGCGCAGCCGTGCGTACGATTCCAGCACCGCGTCGAACGCGACCGGCTTGTAGTCGTGGTACGCGCGCGCATTGAGGTTCGCGCGCGCCTTGCCGTGAATGATCACCTGCGCGCCGCGGTCGCTCGTCGGCTTCAGCAGCACCGGGTTGAAATCGGTGTGCGGCGCGACACCCGCGGCGAGTGCCTGCAGCGCCTGCGCGCGGCCGATTTCGCCGCCGTCGGCCGTCACCGCGCTGTTGAGCGCCATGTTCTGCGGCTTGAACGGCGCGACACGCGCGCCCGCGCGGCGCGCGAGGCGGCACAGGCCGGCGACGAGCGTGCTCTTGCCCGCGTCGGACGTCGTGCCCTGGATCATCAACGTGCCGCGCGGCAGCGGTTCGGGTGCGTTCATCGTGTGCAAAGTCGTGGCGAAGCGAAGGCCGCATTATCGCCCGCGCCGGCACGCGCGCGCCGTTACAATCACGCGATGATTCCGCCCGACCTCACCTTCGTCCTCGGCGGCGCGCGCTCGGGCAAGAGCGCGCATGCCGAGCGGCTCGCCGCCGACAGCGGCCGCCCCGTCACCTATATCGCGACCGCGGCCGCGACGGCCGCCGATGCCGAATTCGAACAGCGCATCGCGCATCATCGCGCACGCCGGCCGGCCGACTGGGGCTTCGCCGACGCGCCCGTCGATCTCGCCGGCACGCTCGCACGGCTCGACGATCCGCGCGCGTGCCTGCTCGTCGACTGCCTGACGCTGTGGCTCACGAACCTGCTGTGCCCGCTCGACGGCGAACCGCTCGACGATGCGCAGTACGCGGCGCAGGTCGCGCAGCTCGAACGCGCGTTGCGCGGTGCCCGCGCGAAGGTGATCGTCGTCAGCAACGAAATCGGGCTCGGCGTCGTGCCGCTCGGCTCGGTCACGCGCCGCTACGTCGACGAACTCGGACGCCTGAACCAGCGCGTCGCCGCACTGGCGACGCGCGTGACGCTGCTGGTCGCCGGACTGCCGCTCGAGCTCAAGGCCGGAGCGCCGTCATGCTGATGCTGTCGCTGCCAATCGTCGCGATGCTGGCGGTCGCGGCCGCGATCGTCGATCGGATGTTCGGCGAACCGGCCGGCTGGCATCCGCTCGTCGCGTTCGGCCGGCTCGCGGCGCGCATCGAAGCCGCGATGAACACGGGCCGGCGCGGCCGCGTGGCCGGCGTCGCCGCATGGGGCGCGGCCGTGCTGCCGCCGGTGGCCGTCGCGGCGTGGCTCGCTGCCGTGCTGCCCTGGCCGCTCGCAGCGGCGCTGCACGTCGCACTGCTGTGGTTCGCGCTCGGCGCGAAGAGCCTCGCCGACCACGTCGCGCCGATCGCCGCCGCGCTGCTGCGGCACGACCTCGACGCCGCGCGCGCGCTGACCGCACGCATCGTATCGCGCGACACGAGCGAAGCCGACGAAGGCGCGCTGTCGCGCGCGGCCGTCGAATCGGCGCTCGAGAACGGCAACGATGCGATCTTCGGCGCGCTCTTCTGGTTCGTCGTCGCGGGCGGTCCCGGCGCGCTGCTGTTCCGGCTCGCGAACACGCTCGATGCGATGTGGGGCTATCGCACGCCGCGCTTCCTGACCTTCGGCTGGGCCGCCGCCCGCTTGGACGACGCACTGAACTGGATTCCCGCGCGTCTCACGGCCGCGAGCTATGCGCTGCTCGGCGACACCGCCGCCGCGTGGCGCTGCTGGCGCACGCAGGCGCGTCACTGGGACAGCCCGAACGCGGGCCCCGTGATGGCCGCGGGCGCCGGCAGCCTGAACGTGCAGCTCGGCGGCCCGGCCGTCTATCACGGCGAAATCGAGGACCGTCCCGCGCTCGGCACCGGCGCGCCCGCGACGGCCACGCACGTCGTCGCCGCGCTGTCGCTCGTCACGCGCACACTCGCGCTGTGGCTCGCGCTGCTCGTCGCGAGCGGCGCCCTCATCCTCGCTACCCATCATGTCTGACGCACGCATCCCGCACGGCGGCAACCTGCACGAAGCCGCACGCCGCCACGGCATCCCATACGACGCCTGGCTCGACCTGTCGACCGGCATCAATCCGCTCGGCTATCCGGTGCCGCCCGTGCCGGCCGACGCATGGCGGCGCTTGCCCGACGACGGCGACGCGCTCGCCGCCTGCGCGGCCCGCTACTACGGCGCGCCCGACGCCGCGCACGTGCTGCCGGTCGCCGGCAGCCAGGCCGCGATCCGCGCATTGCCCGCGCTGCTGCCGGCCGGCGACGCCGGTGTCGCGACGCTCGCGTATGGCGAATACGCGCCGGCATTCGCGCGTCACGGCCATCGCGTCGTGCCGCTCGACATCGGCGCGGACGTGCTGCCCGCGACGCTGCGTCACGTCATCATCGGGAATCCGAATAATCCGACGGCCGATGTCGTTCCGGCCGAACGCCTGCTTGGCTGGCACGCGCAGTTGTCGGCGCGCGGCGGCACGCTGATCGTCGACGAAGCGTTCGCGGATACCGGCGCCACGCCGTCGCTCGCGCAATACGCGGATCGCGCGGGCCTCGTCGTACTGCGCTCGGTCGGCAAGTTCTTCGGTCTCGCCGGCATCCGCGCGGGCTTCGTGCTCGGCTGCCCGCAGCATATCGCCGCGTTGCGCGACCTGCTCGGCGCATGGACCGTGAGCGGCCCCGCCCGTCATGCGGTCGTCGCCGCGTTCGGCGATTACGCGTGGCAGGCCGCCGCTCGCGAGCGGCTCGCCGCGCACGGCGAACGGCTCGCCGCGCTGTTGCGCGCGCACGGCTTCGCGGTGCGCGCGACACCGCTCTTCAGCTGGACCGACGACCCGCGCGCGACCGCTCTGCATGCGGCGCTCGCTGCGCACGGGATCTGGACGCGACACTTCCCGCAGCCGTCGAGCGTGCGCATCGGCCTGCCGGGCAGCGAAGCCGAATGGCAGCGCGTGATCGAGGCGCTCGCGCAGTGCGTGCCGACGTTGCAACAGCAATCGGCATGAACGCCCGCATGCTCCGCCGGCTGCCGCCGCTCGCGATGGTGGTCGCGCTCGCGCATGCGCCCCTCGCTCGCGCCGACGTCACGACGCGCGACGACGCCGGCAATACCGTCACGCTGCCGGCTCCCGCGCGGCGCGTGATCAGTCTCGCGCCGCACGCGACCGAGCTGGTCTACGCGGCCGGCGGCGGCGCGAAGCTCGTCGGCACCGTCACGTACAGCGACTATCCGCCCGCCGCGCAGGCCGTGCCGCGCGTCGGCGACAACAAGGCGCTCGACCTCGAGCGCATTGCCGCGCTGAAGCCGGACCTGATCGTCGTCTGGCGGCACGGCAACGCCGAACGCCAGATCGACGCGCTGCGTGCGCTGCACATTCCGCTGTTCTTCAGCGAGCCGAAGCATCTCGACGACGTGACGTCGTCGCTGCTGCGGCTCGGTACGCTGCTCGGCACGGAACCGGCGGCCGCTGCAACCGCCGCATCGTTCTCGCGCGACATCGCGGCGCTGCGCGCGCGTTACGCGACGCGTGCGCCCGTCACGATGTTCTTCCAGGTATGGGACCGGCCGCTGATGACGCTCAACGGCGATCATCTGATCAACGACGTGATCACGCTGTGCGGCGGCCGCAACGTGTTCGCCGCGCTGAAGCCGCTCGTGCCGACCGTCACCGACGAAGCCGTCCTCGCCGCCAATCCGGAGGCGATCGTGACGACGAGCCCCGGCGCGACACGCTCGGACGCACCGCTGCCGAGCCTCGCGCGCTGGCGCACATGGCCCGCGATGACGGCGGTGGCGCGCAGCAACCTGTTCGCGATCGACGGCGATCTGCTGACGCGACCGTCGCCGCGGATCGCTCAGGGCGCGGCTGCGTTGTGCGAGGATCTCGATACCGCGCGCGCACGGCGGCCGGCACACTGATTTCGGCATGCCATTGGGCTCATTGGGCGGCCGATGCATGCATGATCGCGAACCGGCGACACACCGGTGCGCGATCGCCTACTCATCCCAGTGCACGACTTCCCAAGTGCGCGCCGCATCGTCGCCACGCAGCCAGACGACACCGCCCGTCGGCACCGAGCGCGACAGCAGCGTATCGAGCGGCACGCGCAACACGTGCGACGCGAACGCGCGTATCACGCCTGCGTGCGTGAACACCCAGTGCGGTGCGTCGACCTGCGTGAGCGTGTCGGCCGCTCGCTCGATACGCGCGGCGAACCGCGCGACGCTCTCGCCGCCGTGCGCGCACGCGTGCATCAGGTCGGCCGCCCACGCATCGAGCGCCGCGCGGTCGATATCGTCCCAGCGCTGCATTTCCCACGCGCCGAAATCCATTTCCTGCCAGTCCGCATCGCGCCGCAGCGGCACGTCGAGCGCCTTCGCGAGCCGATTGGCGACCGATGCGCAGCGCGTCAGCGGGCTCGTCCAGACCTGTGCGGGCGACGGCGCGCCAAGCGCCAGCAGATGATCGCGCACGGCATGCGCGCCACGCTCGGCCGGTGCGGCGAGCGGCACGTCGCTGCATCCGTAACAGACACCGGGTTCGACGGCGACGGCCGGATGGCGAATCAGGACGACATCCATCCGAGCACCACCAGGTAGATTGCAAGCTCGCTCAGTTGCTGGGTGAAGCCGAGACAGTCGCCCGTATACCCGCCGATCCGCTTCACGAAATAGCGGGCCGCCCATGCGCGCACGAGCACGAGCGCGGCGAGCGCGGCGACGCCCGCGCGCCAGTCCGGCCAGAACAGCCACGGCAGCCCGAACACGGCCGCGACCCATGCCGCGCGCGCGCCCATGCGCTGCGCAACCGGCTTCGCCTTGCCCTCCGGACGAACGTAGTCGAGCGATATCAGCAGGCTGACGGCCGCCGCGCGGCTCGCCGCGTGCGCGGCGATCATCGTCCATGCGGCGCGCAGCGGCGGCATCGCTGCAAGCGCCTGCCACTTCAGCCCAAGCGCGATCACGAGCGCGACCGCGCCGAACGTGCCGATCCGCGAATCGTGCATGATCCGCAGCACGTCGTCGCGCGCGTAACCGCCGCCGAACGCATCGCAGCTGTCGGCGAGGCCGTCCTCGTGAAACGCGCCGGTCGCGAGCAGCGTCGCGGCCATCGACAGGCCAACTGCAATCGACGCCGGCAGCACGCGCAGCGCGGCGAGATAGACGAGCGCGCCCCACGCGCCGACGCACGCGCCGATCAGCGGGAAATAGCGCGCCGCCTGGTCGAGATCGCCCGCCTCGTAGCCGATCGCGCGCGGCACCGGCACGCGCGTGAAATAGCCGAGCGCGACGAAGAAGTAGCGCAGTTCGGCGCGTGCGCCGCGCGCGCGTTCAGGCGTCACGGTTGTCGACGCCGGCGGACTCGAAGCTCGCCATCTCGGCGAGGAAGGCGGCCGCCGCGCGCACGAGCGGCAGTGCGAGTGCCGCGCCCGTGCCTTCGCCGAGCCGCAGGTCGAGCGCGAGCAGCGGTTTCGCGCCGAAATGCTCGAGCATGCGCCGGTGCCCGGCCTCGTGCGATGCATGCGAGAACACGCAGTAGTCGCGCACGCCGGGCGCGATGCGTTCCGCGACGAGCAGCGCGGACGTCGCGATGAAGCCGTCGACTAGGATCGTCATCCGTTCGCTCGCGGCCGCGAGATACGCACCCGTCATCATCGCGATCTCGAAGCCGCCGAACGTCGCGAGCACGTCGATCGGCGCGATCGCATGCGAATGCCTGACGAGCGCGCGGCCGAGCACCGCGCGCTTGTGCGCGAGCCCCTGGTCGTCGAGCCCCGTGCCGCGGCCGACGCACGCGTCGATCGGCACGTCGAGCAGCCGGCTCATCATGCACGCGGCGGACGACGTGTTTGCGATCCCCATTTCGCCGAAGCCGATCACGTTCGTGCCGAGCGATGCATGCAGCCGCACGCGTGCGGCGCCGGCCGCGAGCGCGGTGTTCGCCTCGTCGCGCGTCATCGCGGGCTCGACCGCGAAGTTGCGCGTGCCGCGCGCGATCGGCAACGACACGAGCCGGTCGGATACCGGCAGCGGCGACGCAACGCCGGCATCGACGATCTCGAGTGCGCTCTGCGCGACGCCGGAGAACGCGTTGATCGCCGCGCCGCCCGCGAGGAAGTTCGCGACCATCTGCGCGGTGACCGATTGCGGATACGGGCTCACGCCTTCGGCCGCGATCCCGTGGTCGCCGGCGAACACGATCGTCACGGGACGCTGCACGTGCGGCCGCTCGGTGCGCTGAATGAGCCCGATCTGCAACGCAAGCGCCTCGAGCTGGCCGAGGCTGCCGGGCGGCTTGGTCTTGTGATCGATCACATGCTGCAGGCGCTTGCGCAGCGCGTCGTCGAGCGGTGCGATCGCGGGCGGGAAGTCGGTCGGGTTCGTCATCGGAAGGTTGCCTCGTTGGCGCGGCCGGTGCCGCGCATCGATAGAAGGAAGATCATCGCCGCTCGGGCCACGCGGGCAGCAGCGCGTCGCGGCCGTTCTCGCGGATCAGCACGAGCGGATAGCCGAAGGCCTCGCTCGCACGCGCCGGCGTCAGCACGTCGTGCACGGGGCCGGCCCATGCATGGCCACGACCGTCGAGCAACAGCGCGTGCGTCGCGAAACGCCGCGCGAGATTGAGGTCGTGGCACGAGAACAGCACCGTGCGCGGGCCCGCGTCGAGCCATGCGGCGAGCGCGCTCAGGCAATCGATCTGGTGATGCAGGTCCAGATGCGCGAGCGGCTCGTCGAGCAGCATCAGCGGCGCATCCTGGCACAGCGTCGCGGCCAGCGCGACGCGCTGACGCTCGCCGCCGGACAGCGACAGCACATCGCGCGATGCGAGCGCGGTCAGCCCGAACGTCGCGAGCGCATCGCGCGCGGCCGCGCGGTCGCCGTCACGCTCCCAACCCCAGCCGCCCAGATACGGAAAGCGGTTCAGCAGCACTGTATCGAATACCGTCGCGCTGAATGCGTCGTGCAGTTGCTGCGGCATCAACGCGCGCCGTTGCGCGAGCTGCTCCGGCGGCCATCCCGCAAGCGGCCGCCCGTCGATCTCGACGTGGCCGCCGGCCGGCGGCTGCAGCCCCGCGAGCGTCGCGAGCAGCGTCGTCTTGCCGGCGCCGTTCGGCCCGGCGACACACCAGATCTCGCCCGGCCGGAACGTCTGCGTGAAGCCGTCGAGCAGCGTACGGTCGCCGGCCTTCAGCGTCACGCCGGCCGCCGTGTACGTCATGTCACCCGCGCTGCGCGTTGCGGTCAGCGTCATCGCATCGGTCTCCTCAGCAACATCCACAGGAACACCGGCACGCCGATCAACGCGGTCATCACGCCGACCGGCAATTGCGCGGGCGCGATCGCGGTGCGCGCGAGCAGATCGGCCGCCATCACGCCGCCGCCGCCCGCCAGCATCGCCGCGGGCAGCAGCATGCGCTGGTCGTTGCCGAACGCGAGCCGCAGCGCATGCGGGACGACGAGACCGACGAAGCCGATCGTGCCGGCCGTCGTCACCGCCGCCGCGGCGGCCAGCGACGCGACGAGATAGATCCGCACCCGCAGCCGCGCGACCGGCACGCCGAGCGCGAGCGCGGTTGCATCGCCGCGCAGCAGCACGTTCAGTTGCGGCGCGGCCGGCAGCGCGATGCAGGCGGCCACGAGCAGCGCGCCCCATGCGAACCACGGCGCGCTTACGCCGTTCAGGTCGCCCGTCAGCCAGAACAGGATGCCGCGCAACCGGCCGTCGGGCGCGAGCGACAGCAGCAGCGTGACGAGCGCGCCCCATCCAGCCGCGATCACGACACCGGTGAGCAGCAGCCGCGGCGACGCATCGCGCGATTCGCCGCGCCACAGTTCGCGACGCGCGAGCCCGAGCACCAACGCGACCGACACGAGCGAGCCCGCGAACGCCGACGCATCGACGAGCCACCATGCGGCGCCCGCGATCATCGCGACGAGCGCGAAGCCCGCCGCGCCGCCCGACACGCCGAGCACGTACGGCTCCGCGAGCGGATTGCGCAGCAGCACCTGCAGCAGCGCACCGGCCAGCGCGAGCAGCGCGCCGCATGCGAAGCCGGCGAGTGCGCGCGGCAGCCGCAGCGTGCGCACGATGTCGGCGAACAGCGCATCGCCGCCGTGGGGAACGAGCGATGCGAGCGCTTGCCACGGCGACATCGGCACGCTGCCGATCGACAGCGACGCGACGAACAGCATGGCGACCACGGCCGCCAGTACGGCCCAGATCGTGGCGGCCCGGACGGCGCTCATGCGCTGCGCGGCATCGCGCACCACGCGCGACGCATCCGCTGACCGCCGGTGCCGGTCGAACGCGACACGGTCGCGGCGCTTCGGCGTGTTGTGGGAATACGCAAGCTCGTCATCCTCGTGGAACAGGGGTTGTTGAAGCGTTCACGGACGTATCGCGACGCGGCAATGTCGTCGTGCACCGCGACGTCGGCCATTTCGTGATCGCCGAGCCGCATCCCGCGACATCGCGACCCGCGGCCAGCCGCGCGTCGGCCGTGGCGCGTTGGTGCTGCGACGATCCGGCGAGGCGCGCCACCTTTCTGCGGCGTACGTTCTGCGCAATATAGTGGAAGCCGCCACATCGGGTCAGTGTCCGTGCGTGCGGCGCGGTCCGGCGTATCGAATCCGGTGCACTGCGCGTCGGCATTCGCGAGCGTGCGCGGCACGCGCGATACGATCGTCGCGGGCCACGCCACATTGGCGCTCGACGCGCTCGACGCGATCGACGCGGCACGCACGGTCGCCACGACGGCGCACGTCGCCGTGAATCGCGCCGGATCGCCGTGTGCGGTAGTCCGCCCGACGGCGGCGAGCGGCAATCCGCGTTGCGCGCCGAGCGTCGAGCGAACGATTGGGGTCAGCATCGAAGAAGTCCCGTGAAGCACTGCGCGCCCCGCTTCCCCGCAGGCCACGCGTCACGAAGCCCGTGCGGGCCCCTCGCCTCGGCCGGTATCCGGGCTGCAGCGTACCGGCTCGCCTTCCCGCGCGTGTCGCGCGCAGTGGCCCGTGCCCGCGTGCGAAACCTGCACGCAGACACGCCCGAGCCGGCCTGCGTCTTGCGACGCGGCCGCTTACCGTTGCGGGGGCAGCGCAGGTTGGCGAGGTCCTGGCGGAGTACGCGCCCTGCTTCCCGTTTAACCGCGCGACGCACGCGCGAGCACCGAGGCGGCGCCAGTTTAGGAGCGGGCCGCACGAGCGTCAAGAAAGCGGCAAGCGCGCGTTTCGGAGCACGCTCGGCACGCATATTCGAGGCAAGAAGCGGGGGTGTTACGACTGGAAACGTTACAGATGTCGGAATGTGCGTTATTCCGCGCTAAAATGCTGGGTCTTTAGAGGACGCAGCAGATGCTCAACGAACTCGAAACCTTATCTCAAAATATTGGCCGTCTGATTTCGCTGAACAAGCGCTATCACACGGAACGGCTCGCGCTCGAGGAGCAGGTCGCGCAATTGCGCACGGAAGCGGACACGGTCCGAGCGGAACTCGCGCAACTGCGCGAGGAACGCAATGCGCTCGCGGCCGAGCGCGACACCCTGTCGGCAAAGATCGACGACGCGCAGGTCAAACTGAACGCGATTCTCGAAAAGCTGCCGCGCTCGAAGAGCGCGGAGCAGGCCGACAATCAGCTCGATCTGCTGGACGCGCAGGCGCGTACGGATAGCGATGACGCGGCCAGCCACGGAGAACATGCATGAGCACCAAGCAGATCGAAGTCTCGATTCTCGGTCAGCCGTATCGGCTCGCCTGTTCGGCCGAAACCGAAGCGGCGCTGCTCGAGGCCGTCGCGCGCGTCGACGCCGAAATGTCGAAAATCCGCGCGAACAGTTCGGTGCGCGGCACCGATCGCATCGCCGTGATGGCCGCATTGTCGCTCGCATCCGAATTGCTGCGACTGCAAACCAGCGTGCGGCACGGTGAAGCATTTCCGGCGGAAGAAATCCGTCGTACAATGCACCAGATGAACGAACAGCTCGGCGCGGTGCTCGCACAGCACGAGACGCAGTAAGGTTTGATCGATGCGTCGATTCCCCTTGATCTCGGCGATCAACGGTGGTCAAATTGGCGCAACGAAACACAGTTCAGTCAGCTTCCCTGCCTGGTTCGCCAAGGTCATATATTCCTTGAACCAATGCCATGTGCACGGTTGCGGAAATTTGTAGCACGGGCGCGCGCGTCACTCTGTCTGATGTACCCGAAGTGCTGCTAACTGCGACCAATTCTGAACCCCAGGTTCAGGATGCCGGCCTAGCGGCCAAGGCGGGGGCCTATTCAACGGCATCGGGAACTCCCGATGCCGTTTCCTTTTTCAGGGTCTGTTTGCATGCGGAACGCGCGTGCGAATGCCCGACATCACTCGCACGGCAAGCAGTGACGCGTGCCGTTTGGCAAGTCAAACACGCGACGAACGACGCCGCCATGCCGGCGATGTCGCGCATTCCCACGACATGCTTTTTTTATCTCGAGTTGCCACGGGAACGACCGCTCGCCGCGTTGCACTCGCTGCGAATGCGCTAGTATTGGCAGCGCCGCGCGCCTGGCGAGCCGCCGCTCTCGTGGCAACGCATGCGCGTTCCGCATGCAAACAACCCTCGTGCCCTTTCTGCGTCGATTACGATCCATGCAATACTGGCTGATGAAGTCCGAACCGGACGAAGCAAGCATCGACGATCTCGCGAACGCACCGCAGCGTTCGTTGCCATGGACTGGCGTGCGCAACTATCAGGCGCGCAACTTCATGCGCGACACGATGAAGATCGGCGACGGTGTGCTGTTCTATCACTCGAGCTGCCCCGAGCCGGGCATCGCGGGGCTTGCCGAAGTGTCGTCCACGCCCTACCCTGATCCGACCCAGTTCGATCCGAAAAGTCCGTACTACGACCCGAAGTCGACGCAGGAAACGCCGCGCTGGCTGCTCGTCGACGTGCGCTTCGTGAAGAAGTCGCCGCTCGTGCCGCTCGCGGCGCTGCGCGAACACGAGGAGCTCGCCGACATGCGCGTGCTCGCGCGCGGCAACCGGTTGTCGATCACGCCCGTCACGCGTGCTGAATGGCGCTTCATCACCGAAAAGCTGATGAAGTAGGCGTGCGCGAAACGTCAAATCCGGTCAACCCGCGCCGCCGCCACGGAACTCGCTGCGCGTTCGCGCAGCCTAAGCAACCGCCGTCCGCCGATCTGGCCGACGGCGGTTTTTTCGTCGCGCGGTACGCGCGCGTCGCGCACGCGTGATCCGCGTGCGCGCCCTCGCACAAGGAGTCCAACAATGACCAAGAAATCCGCACTCGCGCTGTCGCTCGTGCTTGCCGCGGCCGTGCCCGTCGCGCTGACGCTTGCAGCGCCGGCCGCGCATGCACAAACCGCGAACCCGCACTTTCCCGAGCCGGCGGGCGTGCTGTCGCTGTCGTCGCAGGCCAGCGCCGACGTGCCGCAGGACATCATCCACATCACGCTGTTCTACGAGCAGCAGGCGAAGGATCCGGGCAGCCTGACGTCGGCGCTGAACCAGCGCGCCGACGCAGCGCTCGCGCAGGCGAAGGGCGTGTCGGGCGTCACCGCGCATACCGGCGCGTTCTCCGTGTATCCGAGCACCGATCGCGACGGGAAGATTTCCGCATGGCGCGGCCGCACCGAGGTCGTGCTCGAGTCGCGCGATTTCGCGGCGGCGTCCAAACTCGCGGGCCAGCTGTCGAACCAGATGCAGGTCGCGAACGTCGAGTTCTCGCTGTCGCCGGAAGCTCAGCGCGCAGCCGAGCAGAAGCTCACCACCGACGCGATCAAGTCGTTCCGCGCACGCGCGGACGAAGCCGCAAAGGCGTTCGGCTACAGCAGCTATTCGATCCGCGACGTGAACGTCGGCGGCAGCCGCAACGTTCAACCGTATCCGCGCATGATGGCGATGGCCGCGGCGCCGATGGACAGCGCGAAGATGAGCGCGCCGATCTCGGTCGAAGGCGGCAAGGCGACCGTCTCGGTGACGGTCAACGGATCCGTGCAGATGAAGTAACGCGCATCGCGCCGCTGCACGCAGATGCGAAAACGCCGGCCCTCGGGCCGGCGTTTCCATTGGTGACCGTGCGTTCGATGCGATGCGATGCCGATGGTACGTATCGGCATTGCACCGGCTGCATCACCGGTATCGACCGTTACGCAGCCGCATACTTCGCGTGACGGCGATACGCCCACACCATCAACGCGATGCCCGCGATGATCATCGGCAGCGACAGCCACTGCCCCATCGACAGGCCGAGTGCGAGCAGGCCGAGGAAATCGTCCGGTTCGCGCGCGAATTCGACGGTGAAGCGCGCGAGGCCGTAACCGATCAGGAACAGCGCGGACACGGCGCCCATCGGCCGCGGCTTGCGCGCGAAGAAGAACAGCACGAAGAACAGCGCAATGCCCTCGAGCGCGATTTCGTAGAGCTGCGAAGGATGACGCGGCAACATCTGGTACTGCATGAACACGTCGGCGAGATGCCACTGCTCGACGAGCGCCGGATGCTTCGGCAGCCATGCCGCGTCGTCGCGCATCGCACCGGGGAACATCATCGCCCACGGCGCGCTCGGATCGGTCACGCGGCCCCACAGCTCGCCGTTGATGAAGTTGCCGAGCCGCCCGGCCGCGAGCCCCGTCGGCACCATCGGCGCGACGAAATCCGTGACCTGCAGCCAATTGCGCTTGCGTTGCCACGCAAACAGCACCATCGCGAGCGTCACGCCGAGGAAGCCGCCGTGGAACGACATCCCGCCTTCCCACACCTTGAAGATGTCGAGCGGATGCGCGAAGTAGAAGTCGGCCTTGTAGAACAGCACGTAGCCGAGCCGGCCGCCCAGCACGGTGCCGAGCACGCCGTAGAACATCATGTCGTCGATGTCCTTCGCGGTCCAGCCCTGCGCCGCGACGTGCGGCAGCTTCAGGCGGATCCGGCCGACGACGATCGCCGCGATGAAGCCGACGAGATACATGAGACCGTACCAGCGCACGGCGAGCGGCCCGAGGTGAATCGCTACGGGGTCGAAATTCGGGTGAATGATCATGGGTTAGCGATGAAGTTTTCGAATGCGGTACGGCACTCGCACAGGTGCCGCACCGCGCATTGGACGGCGCCGGCGCGCCATCGTTCGCATCAGGTGGCAAGACCGTGCGCGCGCACGACGTCGATGAAGCCGGCGAGCACCGGGCTCACGTCGCCCGTGCGCCACACGAGGCCCGTCTCGACGACGGGTGCGTCGCCGGCAAGCGGCCGGTAGACCACGCCGGTACGCCGCAGGTTACGCAACGACTGCGGCACCAGTGCGACGCCCATGCCGGCCGATACCAGGCTGACGATCGTCTGCATCTGGATCGCCTCCTGGCCGATGCGCGGGGTTTCCCCCGCCGCGCCGTAGCAGCCCGTAATGATGTCATAAAAGCCGGGCGCCAAACGACGCGGGAAGATCACCAGCGGCAGCGCGGCCACCTCGGCCAGACGCACTGGCTCGTCCTCGCCGGCATCCGGCGCGGCGGTCGCCGGCATCGCGACCACCAGCGGCTCGCGCACGACCGGCAGATACGACAGCCCGGCCGCGTGACGCGGCGGCACCGGCGGAATCACGAGCCCGGCATCGATGCGCCCCGCGACGAGTTCGTCGATCTGCACGTCGCTCGTCGCTTCCGCGAGTTGCAGCCGCACCTGCGGATAGCGCGCGCCGAACGCGCGCAGCAGCGCCGGCAGCAGCCCGTAATCGGCGGTCGACACGAACGCGAGCGACAGCGAACCGGCCTCGCCGCGCGCAAGGCGCTGCGCGAGCGGCGGCAGCGCATCGGCCGACGCGAGCAGCCGGCGCACGTCGGGCAGCAGCGCGGCGCCGACCGCGGTCAGCGCAACCGAGCGCTTGGTGCGCACGAACAGCGCGACGCCGAGCGCGTCCTCGAGCGCGCGGATCGCCTGCGACAGCGGCGGCTGCGTCATCGACAGCCGCTCGGCCGCGCGGCCGAAATGGCGCTCGTCGGCAACGGTCACGAAATAGCGCCACTGGCGCAGGTCGGGCGTCGGATCGGCCATGCTTCACTCATTCACAAAATGACTTAATAGGCCACAAATAATATATTGGACATCCCAAACCAGACACTCCATTCTTGTTTCATCCGAACCGGCACGCCGTTCGCGGGCGTCGCCACAACAACGATGGAGCCCCCCATGTCGTACAACCGCCGCTCAAAGCACATCACGCAAGGCGTGGCCCGTTCGCCGAATCGCTCGATGTATTACGCGCTCGGCTACCAGAAGGACGATTTCGACAAGCCGATGATCGGCATCGCGAACGGTCACTCGACGATCACGCCGTGCAATTCGGGCCTGCAGCGCCTGTCGGACGCGGCTGTCGCGGCGGTGAAGGCGGCCGACGCGAACCCGCAGATCTTCGGCACGCCGACGATCTCCGACGGCATGTCGATGGGCACGGAGGGGATGAAGTACTCGCTCGTGTCGCGCGAAGTGATCGCCGACTGCATCGAAACCTGCGTGCAGGGCCAGTGGATGGACGGCGTGGTGGTGGTCGGCGGCTGCGACAAGAACATGCCGGGCGGCATGATCGCGCTGGCGCGCCTGAACGTGCCGGGCATCTACGTGTACGGCGGCACGATCCGCCCCGGCCACTGGAAGGGCAAGGATCTGACGATCGTGTCGTCGTTCGAGGCGGTCGGCGAATTCACCGCGGGCCGGATGTCGCAGGAGGATTTCGAAGGGGTCGAGAAGAACGCGTGTCCGACGTCGGGCTCGTGCGGCGGCATGTACACCGCAAACACGATGAGTTCGTCGTTCGAGGCGCTCGGCATGTCGCTGCTGTACTCGTCGACGATGGCCAACCCCGACCAGGAGAAGGTCGACTCGGCCGCCGAATCGGCGCGCGTGCTGGTCGAGGCCGTGAAGCGCGACCTGAAGCCGCGCGACATCATCACGCGCGAATCGATCGAGAACGCGGTGTCGCTGATCATGGCGACCGGCGGCTCGACCAACGCGGTGCTCCACTATCTGGCGATCGCGCACGCGGCCGAGATCGACTGGACGATCGACGACTTCGAGCGCATCCGCAAACGCGTGCCGGTGATCTGCGACCTGAAGCCGTCGGGCCAGTACGTCGCGACCGACCTGCACAAGGCGGGCGGCATCCCGCAGGTGCTGCGGCTCCTGCTCGATGCGGGGCTGCTGCACGGCGACTGCATCACGATCACCGGCCGCACGATCGCCGAGGAACTGAAGGACGTGCCGCGCGTGCCGCGCGCGGACCAGCACGTGATCTTCCCGCTCGAGCGCGCGCTGTACAAGGAAGGCCATCTCGCGATCCTGAAGGGCAATCTCGCGGAAGACGGCGCGGTCGCGAAGATCACCGGCCTGAAGAACCCGGTGATCACCGGCCCGGCACGCGTGTTCGACGACGAGCAAAGCGCGATGGATGCGATCCTCGCCGACCGGATCCGCGCGGGCGACGTGCTCGTGCTGCGCTATCTCGGCCCGCAAGGCGGCCCCGGCATGCCGGAAATGCTCGCGCCGACGTCGGCGATCATCGGCAAGGGGCTTGGCGAGTCGGTCGGCTTCATCACGGACGGCCGCTTTTCCGGCGGCACCTGGGGCATGGTGGTCGGCCACGTCGCGCCCGAGGCGTTCGTCGGCGGCACGATCGCGCTCGTGCAGGAAGGCGACTCGATCACGATCGATGCGCACCGGCTGGCGCTGCAACTCAACGTGGACGACGCGGAACTCGCGCGCCGGCGCGCCGCATGGACGCAGCCGGCGCCGCGCTACACGCGCGGCGTGCTCGCCAAGTACGCGGCCCTCGCCCGCCCGGCGAACCAGGGGGCCGTCACCGGCTGATGCGCGTCAAGCGTGATGCGACCCTATGCAGGCGGCCGCCGCGGCAACGCGCAAAACGCGCGTTCCCTTTGCTCTTATAATGCACGCGGACCGTGAAGCCGGCCGTCCCGCCGGCGGAGAACTGCATGAAACAGACGATATTGCGCGCGCTGCTCGTGATGCTGCTGACCGGCAGCGCCGCAGCCGCGCGCGCCGACCCCGGCGCCGACGGGCTCACGCTCGCGCAGCGCAAGAACTGCCTGGCCTGCCACGCGGTCGGCAAGCCGTTGATGGGTCCGTCGTTCCGCGACATCGCCGGCCGGTACGCCGCACACGCGGACGCCGCCAATTACCTCGCGCAGTCGATCGTGAACGGCAGTGTGGGCGTGTGGGGCAACGTGCCGATGCCCGCCAATACGCAGCTGACGAGCGCCGAAGCGCACGCGCTCGCGCAGTGGGCGCTATCGCTGCACTGAAGCTGTCCTGAAACCGTCCTGAAGCCGCACTGAAGCGAATGACCCGGCGCGCGCACGCGCCGGCAGGTTCGTCGGTGGCAACCGGAACCGCCCCGCCGCTCCCGCACCGCAGCGAACGCGCGATCAGTCCGAACGACCGGCCCGGCGCCGGGCGATCTCGTCATCGACCGCGTCGCGAACCCAATCCATCACTTCCGTTTCGAGCGCCAGCGCCACTTCGCGCGTGATCTGGCCGACCAGCCACGCCGAATGGTCGTGCAGCGCGTCGCGGCAACGCGCCTCGATCACCTCGCGCCCTTCCCCGGTCAGATAATTCGTCAGACGGTTGCGCAGACGCTCGGCGATGTGCTGCGCGTCCTCCGGCGTCAGCGCGCCGGCCGCATTCGCATCCGGCTGCGGCGCGCGGGCGAGGTGCTCGGAAACTGGCGCGTCGGCGGCCGGTGCAAGCGCCTCCGGCAGCGCTGCTTCGTCGGTGTGCCCGGCCGGCTCGCGCGGCACGGCAGCGAGATCGCTTGGGTGCGAATCGTCTGGGGCGAGCGCTTGACGAAGCGGCGCCTGCATTGCCGCGGACTCGTCGGCGACGACGCGCTCCGCGGCGCGGGTTTCGGCCGGCGCATCGCTGTCGCCCGGCAGTTCGACGGCCGGTACGTACGGCGTCGGCACCGGCTCGACCACCACCGATCCGGGGTCGGTTTGCGCGTGCTGCGGCGCGCCGGGCGCTTCGGCGGCACGGGCCGGCGCAACCACGTCGGTCAGCACCGGAATCGCGGCATCGTCGCGCGGCGACGGTGCATCGGCCGCGGACGAAGGCGCCGGCACCGGCTTGCCCGGCACCAGCACGTCGGTCAGCGTCGGGATCGAGGATGAGTCGGCTTGTGTCACGGGAACGCTCCGTCGACGGGTTTGGCTAGCTGCCCTGCTTGTAATTATTCAGCGCGTAGCCGCGATCGCGGTAGAAGCGATAGCGGTCGCGGCCCGCGGCGAGTTCGTCCGGCGCGTTGCCGACCACTTCGAGCAGGCGCTCGAAGCGGGCGAACTGCGCGGGCACGACGGCACCGAGGTTCAGCAGCACGTGATGATGCGGCACCTGGTCGAGGTCGGCAGCCAGCACGATCGGCGTGCTGGCCGCGTGCGCGCTATCGACGCCGCAATGCGGGATGAAATCGAGCGGCGAGAAGGTCCAGAGCTGCTCGTCGAGCGCACGCAGGCGCGCGGGCTCGGCGAGCACGACGACCGGCTGCCCGGCCTGATAGGCCTTGCGCAGCAGCCGGCACGCGTACGCGAGCGAATCGCCGACGTTCGAATGGAAATCGATTCGCGTCATTGCCCGCTCGCCTGCATCGTCGTGTGCACCGCCATTACTGGCCGGCGCGGTCGATCAGGAACTGCGCGAGCAGCGGTACCGGACGACCGGTCGCGCCCTTCGCCGCGCCGCCCTTCCATGCAGTGCCCGCGATGTCGAGGTGCGCCCACGGATAGCTGTCGGTGAAGCGCGACAGGAAGCACGCGGCCGTCACGGCACCGGCCGGACGTCCGCCGATGTTCGCGATGTCCGCGAAATTCGACTTCAGCTGATCCTGGTACTCGTCGTCGAGCGGCATGCGCCACGCCGGGTCGTTCGCCTCGCGCGACGCGTCGAGCAGTTCGCCCGCGAGCGCGTCGTCCTTCGAGAACAGGCCGCTGTTGTGGCCGCCGAGCGCGATCACGCAAGCGCCCGTCAGCGTCGCCACGTCGATCACCGCGGCCGGCTTGAAGCGCTCCGCGTAGGTCAGCGCGTCGCACAGGATCAGGCGGCCTTCGGCGTCGGTGTTCAGCACTTCGATCGTCAGCCCCTTCATGCTGGTGACGATGTCGCCCGGCTTCGTCGCATTGCCGCCCGGCATGTTCTCGCAGGTCGGCACGATCGCGACGACGTTGATCTTCAGGCCCATCTCGGCGACCGCACGCATCGTGCCGAGCACGGAGCCCGCGCCGCACATGTCGTACTTCATCTCGTCCATGCCTTCGCCCGGCTTCAGCGAGATGCCGCCGGTGTCGAACGTGATGCCCTTGCCGACCAGCACGACCGGCGCGGCCTTCGCGGCGGCGCCCTGGTAATGCAGCACGATGAACTGCGGCGGTTCGACCGAGGCGCGCGCGACCGACAGGAACGAGCCCATCTTCAGCGCCTGGATCTGCTTCAGGCCGAGCACTTCGGCCTTCAGGCCCCAATCCTTCGCGATCTTCTTCGCGGTGTTGCCGAGGTAGGTCGGCGTGCACACGTTGCCCGGCAGGTTGCCCAGATCGCGGGTCAGGTCCATCCCGTTCGCGAGCGCGACGGCCTGCTTGATCGCCAGCTTCGCGGCCTTCTCGTCGGCCGGATCGACGCTGAACACGACACGCTTGAGCGTGTGCGATGCCGGTTCCGGCTTGCTCTTCATCTGCGTGAAGCGGTACGTCTCGTTGCGCAGCGCGAGAATCGCCGCGCGCACGCCCCAGTCCGAGCCGCGCTCGTCGACCGGCAGTTGCGCGAGCGAGAACGTGACCTGCACGACCTTCGTCGCGAGCAGCGCGCGCCATGCGGCCGTCACTGCGTCGTTGTAGGCTTTCTGATTGAAAGCATCCTGCTTGCCGAGGCCGACGAGCAGCACGCGCGATGCGCCGATGCCGGATACTTCGTGCAGGAACAGCGTCCGGCCGCGCTTGCCGTCCATGTCGCCGGCCTTCACCACGCGCGAAATCAGTCCCTTGGTGGCCGTGTCGATGTCGAGCGCCGCGCCCGAAAGCGTCTGTGCCTCGAAGATGCCGAGCACGATGCAGTCGGACTTCCCGGTCAGGAACCCCTTGGCCTCGCCTTTGCTCCAATCACAGCCTTTTATGCTAAAGTCCATCGCGCTTGTCCTCGGATAAAATCTGGGCTAAGGATGAAAGCCGCAATTATCCGCTATTTTTCCCGTGGCGGCGCGAGCGCTCCACCACGCGTGCGCAGCCTCCCGCCCTCTTCTCATCAAGAATGATCTTCGAACGCTCCCTCCAGCGCGAGCTTGCGTATACGGCTGGCGCCGTGTTCATGGTGCTGCTCACGATCATGCTCACGACGATGATGATCCGCATCGTCGGCTACGCCGCGTCCGGCGAAATCGATCCGCGCGACGTGCTCGTGCTGATCGGCCTGACCGTGATCGGCTATCTCGCCGTGATGCTCGTCGTCACGCTGTTCGTGTCGATCCTGTTCGTGCTGACCCGGTGGTACCGGGACTCCGAAATGGTGGTCTGGCTCGCGTCCGGCGTGAGCCTCACGCGCCTCATCAAGCCGATCGGCGTGTTCGCGACGCCGATCATCGTGCTGATCGCGTTCTTCGCGTTCGTCGGCTGGCCGTGGTCGAACCAGCAGAGCAAGATGATCAAGGCGCGCTTCCAGCAGCGCGACGAAATCTCGCTGCTCGCGCCGGGCCAGTTCCGCGAATCGGCGACGAACCATCGCGTGTTCTTCATCGAGAAGATGTCGCCGGACCAGAGCAAGGTGCAGAACGTGTTCGTCACGTCGACGGAGAACGGCAAGGTCAACGTCGTCGTGTCGCACACGGGCCATACGGAAACGAAGGACGGCGATCGCTTCGTCGTGCTGGAAGACGGCCGCCGCTACGACGGCACGCCCGGCCAGCCGAACTTCAAGATCATGGAGTTCGAGCGCTACGGCGTGAAGATCACGAGCACGCCGGTCAGCAACGTGCCGACCACCAACAGCACGCCGACGCTGGACCTGCTGCGCAACCCGACGCGCGACAACCTCGCGGAATTCGCGTGGCGCGCGGGGCTGCCGCTGATCGCGATCAACCTGCTGGTGCTCGGCATCCCGCTGTCGTACCAGAACCCGCGCCGCAGCCGCACGATCAACCTCGTGATGGCCGTGCTGATCTACCTCACGTACTCGAACCTGCTGAACGTCGTCCAGTCGCAGATCGAACAGGGCAAGATGTCGTTCGGCGTCGGCCTCGTCGGGCTGCATGCGATCGTCGCGGTGATCGTCGCGTTCATCTTCTGGTTGCGCGTGCGCAATCGTCCGCTGTTTACACGCGCGCTGTTCGGCCGCTCGGGAGCATGATCGATGCGGCTCTATGAAAAATACTTCGCGCGGCAGATCTACGTCACGTTCGTCTTCATCCTGTTCGCGTTCTCGGGTCTGTTCTTCTTCTTCGACCTGATCAGCGAGCTGAACTCGGTCGGGCACGGCAACTACAAGTTCGGCTACGCGGTGCTGCGCGTCGCGCTGCAGACGCCGTCGCGCTTCTACGAGATCATCCCGGTCGCCGCGCTGATCAGCGCGATCTACGTGTTCGCGCAGATGGCCGCGAACTCCGAATTCACGATCTTCCGCGTGTCGGGCCTCGCGACCAACCAGGCGCTGCGCTCGCTGCTGAAGATCGGCGTGCCGCTCGTGATCGTCACCTACCTGATCGGCGAATTCGTCGGCCCGTACGCCGACCAGCTGTCCGAACGCGTGCGGCTGCAGGCGCTCGGCGCGTCGGTGTCGTCGAACTTCCAGTCGGGCGTGTGGGTGAAGGACACGCTCGCAGCGCGCGAGAACGGCGAGCAGGTCACGCGCTTCGTGAACGTCGGCAGCCTGTCGCCGGACTCGACGATCAGCAACGTGCGCATCTACGAGTTCGACTCGAAATTCCAGTTGCAGAACGTGCGGATCGCGCAGACGGGCCGCTACGAGCCGCCCGGCCACTGGCTGCTCAAGGGCGTCACGGAAACGGTCCTGACGCCGATCAAGCCGATCAGCGGCCAGCCGGCCGACGCGCTGAACCCCGTGTACCGGTCGCAGCAGGTCACGCTGCCCGAATACCGGCTGCGCTCGGACCTGACGCCGCAGATCCTGTCGGTGCTGCTCGTGTCGCCGGAACGCATGTCGATCATCAACCTGTTCCGCTACATCCAGCATTTGCGCGAGAACCAGCAGGACACGCAGCGCTACGACATCGCGCTGTGGCGCAAGCTGCTGTATCCGTTCGCGGTGTTCGTGATGCTCGTGCTGTCGCTGCCGTTCGCGTACCTGCATACGCGCGCGGGCGTGGTCGGCGTGAAGGTGTTCGGCGGCATCATGCTCGGCATGAGCTTCCAGCTGCTCAACACGCTGTTCTCGCACATCGGCACGTTGAATACGTGGCCCGCGCCGCTCACTGCCGCGACGCCCGGCCTCATCTATCTCGCGCTCGGCCTGTTCGCGCTGAAGTGGGTCGACCGGCACTGAGCGCCGTCACGACGGAGGCTTCGACATGAGTTCGCAAGGTATCGTCCTGTTCGGCCACGGCGCCCGCGATCCGCGCTGGGCCGAGCCGTTCGAGCGGCTCGCCGCGCGGCTGCGCGGCGCCGGCTCCCCTGCCGCGCAGGTGTCGCTCGCGTTCCTCGAACTGATGACGCCGTCGCTCGATGCGGCCGTCGCCGCGCAGGTCGCGGCCGGCTGCACGCGCATCACCGTGGTGCCGGTGTTCTTTGGCCAGGGCGGCCATGTGCGCCGCGACCTGCCGCAGCTCGTCGATGCCTGCCGCGCCGCGCATCCGGGTGTCGAGATCCGCTGCGCGACGGCGGTCGGAGAAGACGACGGCGTGCTCGATGCGATCGCGCGCTACTGCGTCGACCAGGTCGGTCGCGACGCGTAAGCGAATCCGCGGCCCGCGGGCGGCAAGCGGCGAGCCCAAACAAAAAAGCGCCGGCCTCGGAAGCCAGCGCTTTTTTTTCGCCCACGAACGGGCGGCAGTCTTGCGGCAATCGCTACGTCGCCTGCCGCATGCAACACTCAAGCGGCATTGCGCAACGCATCGCCCGCTTTCGCGAGCCGCGCACGTTCGGCGAACGCATCGCCGATCATCAGCAGGCTCGGTTCCGCCGGATCGAGCCACGCCTGCGCATCTCCCGCCGCCATCTGCGCGAGCGTCAGCGTCAGCGTGCGTTCGCGCGCGGTGCTGCAGGCCTCGACGATCGCCACCGGCGTCGCCGGCGCACGGCCGGCGTCGATCAGTTCCTGCGCAATGCCGGGCGCGCTGTCGCGGCCCATGTAGTAGACGATCGAATCGGCACGCGCGGCTTCGCGAATCTCGTCGCTGCCCGGCGCGCGACTGTGCGTCGCGAACGCGACGCTGCGCGACACGCCGCGCAACGTCAGCGAGCGCTTCAGCGTCGCGGCGCCCGCGAGCGCCGCGGTGATGCCCGGCACCACCTCGTAGTCGATGCCGGCCGCCTCGAGCGCGCGCATTTCCTCTTCCGCACGGCCGAACAGCATCGGATCGCCGCCCTTCAGCCGCACGACGCACGCATGCTCGCGCGCGGCATCGACGATCTGCTTGTTGATGAAGTGCTGCGCGGTCGAGCGCTGCCCGCAGCGCTTGCCGACCGCGATCTTGCGCGCGTTCGGCGCGTAGTCCAGCATCGCCGGCTCGACCAGCGCGTCGTGCAGCACGACGTCGGCCTGCGCGAGCAACCGCGCGCCACGCACCGTGATGAGATCCGCTGCGCCCGGCCCTGCTCCGATCAGATATACCTTGCCCATGTTTGTCGCTTCGCTTGTGTCGCCCGTGCGGACGGCGACCGGCGCGGGGCGCCCCGCGGGGGGCGCGCCCCCCCCGGGATGTCCCGCAACCCCCCCCCAAGACCCCCCCGCCC
>NZ_JAPVQY010000026.1:0-46532 GCF_027257875.1 Burkholderia sp. IMCC1007 | reverse complement strand
ACCGTGCCCCTGGTTGGGCGGTTGGTTTGTGGCCCCGGGGGGGCGGGCGCCGGGCGCGCGCCGCGGCGGGGGGGGCGCCCAACGCCGGTTATGCCGAGAACGCCCGGATCATGCCCGCGGCGACCGTGTGGTGCGTCGCCTCGTCGATCAGCACGAATGCGCCCGTGCCCGGATGCGCGTCGTACGTGTCGCAGACGATCGGCTTCTGCAGCGTCAGCGCCACGCGGCCGATGTCGTTCATCTTCAGTTCCTGACGGTCGGTGGCCTGCGACAGCGTATGCACGTCGAGCACTTCCTTGACTGCACCGATCTTCGCGAACACCGTGCTCGTGGTCTGCTTCAGCAGATACTTGCGCTGCGGCGACAGCGGCGTCTCGTCGAACCAGCACAGGTCGGCCTCGAGCTTCTTCGCCGGCGCGACCGGCTCGGCGGTCGTGACGAACATGTCGCCGCGCGACACGTCGACGTCTTCCTCGAGACGAATCGTCACCGTCTGGCCCGCGAATGCGTGCGCAACCGATGCGGTGCCGCCCGGCACCGGCGCGACGATCTCGGCGATCGTGGCGGTGCGGTTCGACGGCAGCACGACGATCTCATCGCCGACCTTCACCTCGCCCGACTCGATCCGGCCCATGTAGCCGCGGAAGTCGTCGGCCGAGCTGCCGTCCTGGCGCGCGACCCACTGCACCGGGAAGCGCAGCGCGTCATGCGCCTGCGTCTCGACGGGCAGCGATTCGAGCACGTCCAGCAGCGGCTCGCCCGCATACCACGGCATGCGCTCGCTCGCGCCGACGATGTTGTCGCCCTTGAGTGCCGACACCGGCACGAAGCGCACGTCGGTCAGGCCGAGCTGCTTCGCGAGCGCGACGTACGCGTCGCGAATTTCGTTGAAGCGCGCTTCGCTGTAGTCGACGAGGTCCATCTTGTTGATCGCGACGATCACGTGCTGCAGCCCGAGCAGCTTGACGATCGCGCTGTGGCGCTTGGTCTGCGGCAGCAGTTGCACGACGCCGTTCTCGACCGTGATGCGCGTTGCGTCGACCAGGATGATCGCCGCATGCGCGGTCGATGCGCCCGTCACCATGTTGCGCGTGTACTGCTCGTGGCCAGGCGTGTCGGCGATGATGAACTTGCGCTTCGCGGTCGCGAAATAGCGGTATGCGACGTCGATCGTGATGCCCTGCTCGCGCTCGGCTTCGAGGCCGTCCGTCAGCAGCGCGAGGTCGAGCTCGTCGCCGACCGTGCGCTTGTTCTTCGCGCGCGACAGCGCGGACAGCTGGTCGGACAGCACGGCCTTGCTGTCGTACAGCAGGCGGCCGATCAGCGTGCTCTTGCCGTCGTCGACGCTGCCTGCGGTGATGAAGCGCAACACGCCGAGGTCTTCGGTGTTCTCGATGATGCTCATGATGTGAATGTCCTCGTGTGCTTCAGAAATAACCTTGCTTCTTGCGCTGTTCCATCGCGGCTTCGGATGCCTGATCGTCCATCCGGGTCGCGCCGCGTTCGGTGATCTCGGTCACCGCCGTCTCGGCGATGATCTTCTCGACGTCGTCCGCGTCGCTCTCGACCGGGCACGTGCAGCTGATGTCGCCGACCGTGCGGAAGCGCACCTGCGCAAGCTCGCTCGTCTCGCCGTCACGCATCGGCGTGAGCGGCGTGACCGGCACGAGCAGCCCGTTGCGGCGCACGATCTCGCGCTGGTGCGCGTAGTAGATCGACGGCAGTTCGAGGTTCTCGCGCGCGATGTACTGCCACACGTCGAGCTCGGTCCAGTTCGAGATCGGGAACACGCGCAGATGCTCGCCGTTGTGCAGGCGCGCGTTGTACAGGCTCCACAGTTCCGGGCGCTGCGCCTTCGGATCCCACTGGCCGAATTCGTCGCGGAACGAGAAGATCCGCTCCTTCGCACGCGCCTTCTCTTCGTCGCGGCGCGCGCCGCCGATCAGCGCCGTGTAGCCGTGCTGTTCGATCGTCTCGAGCAGCGTGACGGCCTGCGCGGCGTTGCGCGAATCGGTTTCGCGGCGCAGCACGACCGTGCCGCGCTTGATCGAATCCTCGACGTGGCCGACCACCAGCTCGGCGCCGAGCTCTTGCGCGCGGCGATCGCGGAAGTCGATCACTTCCTCGTAGTTGTGGCCCGTGTCGATATGCACGAGCGGGAACGGCAGCGTCGTCTTGCGGTTCGCGCCGAGGCCGAACGCCTTCAGCGCCAGATGCAGCACGACGACCGAATCCTTGCCGCCCGAGAACAACAGCGCCGGCTTGCTGCACTCGGCGACGAGCTCGCGCAGGATGTGGATCGACTCGGCTTCGAGCCAGTCGAGGTGGCCCATGCGGTTGTCGGCACCGGTGGGCGGGGCAAAGGCGGATTGCTCGAGCGTCGTGCTCATGATTTCAGTCCTTCTCTTCTGGGTTCGTGCCGCCCGCTGTCGCAGGCGGCGCAATATTCAGTTTCTTGTCGGCTTTCAGTGCGCGGCGCCGGCTTCGGCATTCGCGGGAATCGGCGTGATCGTCGTGATGTGCAGCCCGCATTCCTTCGTATCGCGCGACTCCCACCACCAGCGGCCCGCCCGGCTGTCCTCGCCGGGGCGGATCGCACGCGTGCAGGGCTCGCAGCCGATGCTCGGATAGCCGCGCGCGTGCAGCGGATTCACCGGGACGTCAAATGCTTTCAGGTACGCCCACACGTCGGCTTCCGTCCAGTCGGCGAGCGGGTTGTACTTCGCGATCCCGCGCGCTTCGTCCTGTTCTTCCTCGTGCAGCTCCGCACGCGTGACCGACTGCTCGCGGCGCTGGCCCGTGACCCACGCGCCGACGTCGGCCAGCGCGCGGTTCAGCGGCTCGACCTTGCGGATGTGGCAGCACGACTTGCGCAGCTCGACGCTTTCGTAGAACGCGTTCAGGCCGTGCTCGGCGACGTACTGGTCGACCGCGTCCTGCTGCGGGTGGAACTGCTCGATCTCGTAGCCGTAGCGCTCGCGCACGCGGTCGATCATGCCGAGCGTTTCCGCATGCAGGCGGCCCGTGTTCAGCGAGAAGATGCCGATCGACACGCCCTTCGACAGGATCGCGTGCGTGAGCAGCATGTCTTCCGCGGCGAGGCTGCTCGCGAACTTCACCTTGTCGTGACGCTCGCCGATCTGCGCGAGCAGCGCGTCGAGGCGTTCGACCTTCGCGGCGAGTTCCGGCGTCAGCGCGGTGGCGGTCGCGGTGCTCATGCGCTCACCTTGGTGTCGGGCGTCGCCACGTCGGGCGCAGCCGCACGGCGGCGGAACAGCGGCGCCGGCTCGTCGAACGCGCCCTGGTAACGCTGCGTGAATTCCGTGAACGCATTCAGCGCGTCGTGGATGTCCTTGTCGGCACGCACCGCGAACGCGTCGAAGCCGCAACGCGACATGTACAGCAGCTGGTCGCGCAGCACGTCGCCGATCGCGCGCAGCTCGCCCGTCCAGCCGTGGCGCTCGCGCAGCAGGCGCGCGATGCTGTAGCCGCGACCGTCCGCGAAGCGCGGGAAGTCGACCGCGATCAGCGAGATCGCGCCGAAGTCGGCCACGAGATCGGCCGGCTCGCTGTCCGGCGCGAGCCACACGCCGAGTTCATCTTTCGTCTTCGCGGCGACGAGCGCGGCGCGCTCGGCCTGCCACAGTGCGAACGGCACCAGCACCTTGCCGGCCGGCAATGCGTCGACCGCGGGCAGCGCACCGTCTTCCGCCGCGCGCACGACCTGCCATGCGTCGTCGATCACTGCGCGGTTCTTGATAATCGAAGCCATCTGCAAATTCCCTCTACCCGGTTGGTTACGCGTTCACTGCCTGGCGCGCCGCATACACGCGCTCCTTGAACGGCGCGATGCCGATGCGATCGTACGTGTCGACGAAGCGCTCGCCGTCCACGCGCGTCTCGACGTACGTGTCGATCAGCTTCGCGATCACGTCCGGCACTTCTTCCGCGGAGAACGACGGCCCGATCACGCGGCCGAGGCGCGCGCCGTTGCGGCCCGTGCCCTGCTCGCCGCCGAGCGACACCTGGTACCACTCGGCACCGTCCTTGTCGACGCCGAGGATGCCGATGTTGCCCACGTGGTGGTGACCGCACGAGTTCATGCAACCGGAAATGTTCAGCGACAGGTCGCCGAGGTCGTACACGTAGTCCAGATCGTCGAAACGCTGCTGGATCGCCAGCGCGATCGGGATCGACTTCGCGTTCGCCAGCGAGCAGAAGTCGCCGCCCGGGCACGCGATGATGTCGGTCAAGAGGCCGATGTTCGGCGTCGCGAAACCGGCCGCCTTCGCCTTTTCCCACACCGCGAACAGGTCGCGCTTCTTCACGTTCGCGAGAATCAGGTTCTGCTCGTGCGACACGCGCAGCTCCCCGAACGAGTATGCGTCGGCCCAGTCGGCCACCAGATCCATCTGCGCGTCGGTCGCGTCGCCCGGCGCCGCGCGGTGGTCCTTCAGCGACAGCGTGACGGCCGCATAGCCCGGCACCTTGTGCGGCGCGACGTTACGCTCGACCCAGCGCGCGAACGCCTTGTTCTCGAGCAGGTGCTGTTCGAACGATGCGTCGGTATCGGGCAGCTTCTCGTACGCAGGCGGCTGGAAGTACTGCGACACGCGGTCGAGCTCGGCCTGCGTGAGCGTCGACGGGCCGTCCTTCAGGTGCTGCCACTCTTCCTCGACCTGCTGCGCGAACTTCGCCGGCGACAGCGCCTTCACGAGGATCTTGATCCGCGCCTTGTACAGGTTGTCGCGGCGGCCGTAGCGGTTGTATACGCGCAGCACGGCTTCGCAGTACGTGAGCAGGTGCTGCCACGGCAGGTCTTCCTTGATCACCGCGCCGACGATCGGCGTACGGCCGAGGCCGCCGCCCGCGAGGATGCTCGCGACCACTTCGCCCTGCGCGTTCTTCTTCAGGTACACGCCGAGGTCGTGGATCTGCACGGCCGCGCGGTCGTGCTTCGAGCCCGACACCGCGATCTTGAACTTGCGCGGCAGCCACGCGAATTCGGGATGGAACGTCGACCACTGGCGCAGGATCTCGGACCACGGGCGCGGATCGATCTCTTCGTCCTGCGCGACGCCGGCGAACTGGTCGGCCGTGATGTTGCGGATGCAGTTGCCCGACGTCTGGATCCCGTGCATCTGCACCGACGCGAGCTTCGCGAGGATCTCCGGCGTGTCTTCCAGCTCGATCCAGTTGAACTGGATGTTCGAACGGGTCGAGAAGTGGCCATAGCCGCGGTCGTGTTCGCGGGCGATGCGCGCCAGCATCCGCAGCTGGTCGCTGCGCAGGTTGCCGTACGGAATCGCGATGCGGTGCATGTACGCGTGGCGCTGCATGTACAGGCCGTTCTGCAGGCGCAGCGGACGGAACTCCTCTTCGCTCAACTCGCCCGACAGCCGGCGGCGCACCTGATCGCGGTACTGCGCGACTCGCTCGTCGACGATCGTCTGGTCGTATTGGTCGTACTGATACATTCGGGGACCCCAGGGTTTTCGTGGTGACCGCGCGACGTCCTAGCCACGTCGCGCCCGAATCTCCGTTCCGCCGCCACCGCCGGCCTTCCGCTGCCTGGCTGGATTGCTAATGACGAAAACAGATATCCATATTTGAAAAACTCCGGTGAATCGTAATAAACTCGCCTTATATTTCAAACGACTAAAAAATTCTGTTGATATGCGGAAGGGTTATAAATGAACCTGCACCAATTTCGCTTCGTGCGCGAGGCCGTCCGGCAGAATTTCAACCTCACCGAGGCCGCCAAGGCGCTGTATACGTCGCAGCCGGGCGTATCGAAGGCGATCATCGAGCTCGAGGACGAGCTCGGCGTCGAGATCTTCACGCGGCACGGCAAGCGCGTGCGCTCGCTCACCGAACCGGGCCGGATCATCCTCGCGTCGGTCGAGCGGATTCTTCAGGAGGTTGAAAGCCTGAAAAGGGTCGGAAAAGATTACGCGGCGCAGGACCAGGGCAACCTGACCATCGCGGCAACCCACACGCAGGCGCGCTATTCGTTGCCGGCCGCGATCGCCGAATTCAAGAAGCGCTTCCCGAAGGTGCACCTGTCGATCCTGCAGGGCAGCCCGACACAGGTGGCCGAGATGGTGATCCACGACCAGGCCGATCTCGCGATCGCGACCGAGGCGATCTCCGACTACAAGGAGCTGGTGTCGCTGCCCTGCTTCCAGTGGCATCACGCGGCCGTCGTGCCGGCCGACCATCCGCTGCTCGAACGCAAGCCGGTCACGCTCGACGATCTCGCCCAATACCCGCTGATCACGTACGACGACGCGTTTGCGGGCCGCAAGAAGATCAACCATGCGTTCGCGCTGCGCGGGCTGTCGCCGGACATCGTGCTCGAGGCGATCGACGCCGACGTGATCAAGACCTATGTCGAGTTGGGCCTCGGCGTCGGGATCATGGCCGACATCGCGTTCAACCCCGAGCGCGACCGCAACCTGCGGCTGATTCCGGTCGGCCACCTGTTCGGCAGCAACGTGACGCGCGTCGCGCTCAAGCAGGGCGCTTACCTGCGCAGCTATGTGTATACGCTCGTCGAGCTGCTGTCGCCGACGCTGAACCGCAAGCTGATCGAGCAGGCGCTCAAGGGCGAATCCGAATCGTACGAGCTTTGAGCCGCGCCGCGGACCAGTCGTCGCTCGCCGCCTTTCCGGGACGCGAAGCGTCGCCCGCGGGAAGCATCCACGCCGTGGAAAACCCGTCGCGGTCTGGCGTTTTGCCGGGGCCCGCGTGTATAAATACGGGGGCACATATCGCGCCCCTTTTTCGTTGCCCGACGGAGATTCCCACATGACGCTTCCCGCCCTGTTGCGCCGAGCCGCCGGCGCCGCCCTCGTGCTCGCGTGTGCGGCCGCGCATGCCGATCTGAAGGTCGGCGTCGACCTGTCGTCGACCGGCCCGGCCGCCGTGATCGGCATCACCAGCAAGAACGCGATCCTGATGTGGCCGAAGACGATCGCCGGGCAGCCGCTGCAGGTGACGGTGCTCGACGACGCGTCCGACCCGGGCGCCGCCGTGCGCAACATCCGCAAGCTGGTGGACGAGGATCACGTCGACGTCGTGGTGGGTCCGAACATCACGCCCGCCGCGCTCGCGGCACTCGACGCGGTGGCGGCCGCGCAGACGCCGATGATCACGCTGGTCGGCTCCGGCGCGATCGTCGAGCCGCAGGAAGGCCCGCGGACCTGGGCGTTCAAGATGGCGCAGAGCGACAGCGCGATGGCCGATGTGATGACGCGCTACATGGCCAACCACGGCGTGAAGACGGTCGGCTTCATCGGCTTCGCGGACAGCTACGGCGACAGCTGGCTGAACGAGTTCACGCGCTTCGCCGAAGTGCGCAAGATCCGCGTGATCGCGACCGAACGCTTCAACCGCACCGACGCGAGCGTCACCGGCCAGGCGCTGAAGCTGATCGCGGCGAAACCCGATGCGATCCTGATCGCGGGCTCGGGCACGCCGGCCGTGCTGCCGCAACGCACGCTGATCGAGCGCGGCTACAAGGGCGCGATCTACCAGACGCACGGGATCGCGACGCCGGAATTCATCAAGCTCGGCGGCAAGGATGTCGACGGGACGCTGTTCCCGACCCAGCCGGTGGTCGTCGCGCGCACGCTGCCCGCCGACCATCCGGCCCGCAAGGCCGCGCTGGCGTTCGTCGACGCGTATGAAGCGAAATACGGCGCCGGCACGGTCACGCAGTTCGCGGGCGACGCGGCAGGCGTGTACCCGCGCCTCGCGGACGCGGTCGGCCGCGCGCTGAAGACCGCGCAGCCCGGCACGCCGGCGTTTCGCACGGCGCTGCGGCGCGAGCTGGAACGCGCGCACGAGCTCGTCGTGCCGAACGGCGTGGTCAATACGAGCGACAAGGATCACGTCGGGCTCGATCAACGCGCGAGCGTGATGGGGATCGTCAAGCAGGGCCGCTTCGTCTACCTGAGCCAGTGAGTTGCCCGCCGGATGCCGGATAGCTTGCCCGGCATCCGGATTTCCGCCATAATCCGCCTTTCGCCGCGCATGATTCTGCACAATCGCATACGCGGCCAGTATCACAGCCCAGGTGGTGAAATTGGTAGACGCAGGGGACTCAAAATCCCCCGCCGCAAGGCGTGCCGGTTCGATTCCGGCCCTGGGCACCAGTCTTTCGCAGCGTCATGCGCTGCACCGTCGAAACCCGCGCAAGCTCGCCGCTTCGCGGGTTTTTTGTTTTTCGGCGGCGCGCCGGATGCACCGCAACGCGCGCGCCCATCCGGCGGTCCAAGCATCAGGAAACACAAGCACGGAGGCGGCCCATGTCGACGCGCGCCATTTCGAGCCCGATTTGCCGCGGCGTGCTGGCCACGCTGCTGTCGATCTTGCTGGGCGGAGTGGGCGGATGCGACCTGCTGCGCGAGCCGCCGGTGCCCGACTGGCCGGGGCCGCATGCGCCCTATCCGTTCCCGGACAACATCCCGCACCGCACCGAATGAGCGATTCGACCGGCCTCGCGCCGCGGCGCAAGCCGTGCGTTCAGTCGCGCTCGCAGAACCGGAGAATCGCGTCCGCGATGGGCGCCGCGTCGAAATCGCCGTCGCGATACCAGCCGGCGGCCGATCCAGTCGAAGCGTGCCAAGGTGGCCTGCCGCACCGACGGCGGCACAGGACTCCGCCGTCGATCGTGCGAACGGGAACCGGCTCAGCGCGCGTACATCGCCGCGTCGATCTTGCCGAGCAGCCACTGCATGCCGGCCAGATGCTGCTGGTCGTGGCTGCACAGGTAATGGACGAGCCCGCGCACGGTCAGCGAACCGTAGCCGTCGAACTCGCCGGTACGCTCGAACTGTTCGGGCGTGAGGCGCGACAGCCGCGCCAGCGTCTCGCGCCGCGCATCGCGAATCGCCGCGAGCACGTCCGACGCAGACGCGTCGTCGTAGCGCCGCTCGATCGCGAGCGCGTCGCCGTCGATCGATACGAGCAGCGGGTGGCCTTCGTCGAGCATTCGCCGCAGCCGCACGTGATAGCCGTCGATCTCGATGTCGCGCACATGGCAGAGCTGCCCGAGCGGCGAGAACTGCTCGCTCGGGATCCCGCTCCAGTCGTCGGGCGTCCAGCGCGCATAGCCGTCCGGTACGGCCGCGAAATGCGCTTCGAGCTGACGGGGGAAATCGGCGAGTGCGTCGAGCGTCGTCGGATTCATGCAGGAGACTCCCTGTCGGATAAGGGCGGCGGCAACGCTGGCGCGGGCCTGCCGCCGCCGTTGCGTCACTTCACGCTGAAGCCGTACGCGCCGTGCGTGCGATGCCCGTCGGTCGCGACGGCCACCCACTTCACCGTATAGGCGCCGGTGCCGAGCGCCGCGAGCGGCACCGTCATCCGCTTGCGGTCCGACGCATCGATACGCGCGTGGCCGTTCGACACCGTCTTGCCGGCGCCGTCGACGACGACGATCGAACTGAATGCCGGCTCCAGCGGCTCGGTGAAGTTGATCGTGACGGCGGCCGGTGCGGTGGCCACCGCCGCGCCCGCAGCCGGGTCGCTCTTCGCGAGATGCGCATGCGCGAACGCCGCCGACGAAACCGTCGAGGCGACAATGACGGCGGCAGCGTGGCGGCCGAACGGGAATGAATCGAAAGGCATGGACTGTCCGTGAAGAATGAACGGGCGCCGCGCGGCGTTCCGGCAGCTTACCAGCGCATGCACGTTCATGCCGGCCATGCACCGCCGCTTGATAGAATGCGCGCGCTATGGATCTCGAAAGCATTCTCTACACCCAGGGCTTCGGCTCGCGCCGCCAGTGCCGCGGCCTGATCGAATCGGGCCGCGTCACCGTCGCGGGCGCGAGCGCGACCGACCCCGACGCATCGTTCGACACCGACGGCCTCGTGTTCACGGTCGACGACACCGCGTGGCCGTTCCACGCGCACGCATATCTCGCGCTCAACAAGCCGGCCGGCTACGAGTGTTCGCGCGACCCGCAACACCACGCGAGCGTGTTCAGCCTGCTGCCCGCGCCGCTCGTCGCGCGCGGCGTGCAGTGCGTCGGCCGTCTCGACCAGGACACGACCGGCCTGCTGCTACTGTCCGACGACGGCCAGTTCGTGCACGCGTACACGTCGCCGAAGCGCAAGGTGCCGAAGACCTACGTCGCGACCGTGCGCCACCCGCTCGACGACGCCCAGTTGCACGCACTGCGCACCGGCGTCCGGCTGCATGGCGAGCCGAAGCCGATTGCGGCGGTCGCCGCCGCCGCGCGCGACACGCACGCGCTCGCGCTGACCGTGCTCGAAGGCAAATATCATCAGGTGAAACGGATGGTCGCCGCGGTCAGCAATCGCGTCGAGGCGCTGCACCGCGAAAGTATCGGCGGCTTCGCGCTGCCGGACGACCTCGCGCCGGGCGCATGGCGGTGGCTCGGCGAAGCCGACCTTTCAATGCTGCGCAATCCGGTCAAAACCCTGTAAGGGAAAATCCGCACGACCGTTCGATGCCGCCCCCGTCCCGGCCGCAGGTTCCCCCGCTATACTCGAATCACAAGCTGCACGAGCAGCGATGCAGGGGAGACGTCATGAATATCAACCATTCTTTCGAACTGTCGTCGGCGATGATTGCGTTCGCAATCATCAGTGTCATCGTGATCGGTGGCCTGTTGGGCACGATGCATCTGAAGCACAAATATCAGCCGAACCTGATCGGCGCGGTGATCGGTGCGCTGCTGTGCTTCCTGCTGATCGAGGCGTTACCCGCGCTGACCTGATGCGCGGCGCGGCGCGACCGTTTGAAGGAATTCGTCTACGGTCGGATAGCGCAACGTCACGCACAATTCGGCCTTGAGCCGGGCGTTGGACAAGCGCCGCGATTCACGCATGAACGACAGGAGCGTCGGCTCGAGCTGACGCTCGGCATCCGTGCGGCTGATGCGTGGCGGCGGCGGCAGGCCGAACGCCTGCGCGACCCGGTCGAAATACTCCCCCATCCGCAGTTCGCTGTCGTCCGACGCATGTACCGCGCGCGCCGGCCTGCCGCGCACGGCCGCCCGGCGCAGGATCGTCGCGAGATCGTCGGCATGGATATGGTTCGTGTACACGTCGTCGGCCGCGTCGAGCGCCGGCGTGCCGCGCTCGAGTCGCGCGAGCGGCAGCCGGTTCGCCGCATAGATGCCGGGAATGCGCACGATCCGCGCGGACAGCACGCCGCGCACCGTCGCGGCGCGCAGTTGACGCTCGGCCGACACGCGCCGGAACGCACGCGGATTGGCCGGGCGCAGCGGCTGGGTTTCGTCGATTCGCGCGCCGCCGCAGTCGCCGTATACGCCCGTCGTGCTGGCGTAGACGAGCGTCGGCGCACGAAGGGCGTCGGGTACAATACGCGCTTCCCGACGCGGCGCGCCAGCCTGTCGGGCAGCGGCGCGCAGCGTGCGAAGCCGGCCGGCCGCCGATACCGCCGGCACGGACGGCCGCCGCGCGGGCACGGACAATGCGGCGATCAGCGCACGCGTGCGCAGGTCGTCGCGACCGTCGGATTGCGGCGGCGCAAGATGCAGGATCGTACGGGCGAGCCCGGCGAGGCGACCCAGCGTCGCCCGGCGGTCGAGGTTGCCGACGATCGGCGTCGCGCCCGCCGCGCGCAATGTGTCGCAGCGGCCCGGATGGCTCGTCAGCGCGACGATGCGCGGGTTGCGGCGAGCGTCGCGCCATTGGGCGACGCAGCGCAGCCCGACGTCGCCGCAGCCGACGATCAGCACGCGCGGCCGGCGCAGGATTCGAGTCGCGATCATGTTGGTTGCGAAATCAGTAGCCACCGTTGCGCGGCGCGCAACGGGTTTGCATTGTAGCTGCCGTGCGCGAGATGCACGGTCCCCACATTTTGTTCTATTTGGTTCTATGGCATTCAACGTTACTCTCAAGCAAAGCGGCCGGCAGTTCCAGGTCGAGTCGGACGAAACCGTGCTGGCAGCCGCGCTGCGCCAGAATGTCCATCTGCCGTACGGGTGCAAGAACGGCGCGTGCGGCTCCTGCAAGGGCCAGATCGTGTCGGGCCAGATCGAACAGGGCCCGCACGCCGCGTCGGCACTGTCCAACGACGAACGCACGCGCGGCCTCGCGCTGCTGTGCTGCTCGAAGGCGCAGTGCGACCTCGAAATCGACGTGCGTGAAATCGCCGGCGTCGACGGCGTGCAGGTGAAGAAGCTGCCGTGCCGGATCGCCGCGCTCGAGCGCCGCGCCGACGACGTGATGGTCGTGAAACTGCAGCTGCCCGCCAACGAACGCCTGCAATACCTCGCGGGCCAGTACGTCGAATTCATCCTGAAGGACGGTTCGCGCCGCAGCTACTCGATGGCGAACGCGCCGCACGAGGAAGGCCCGATCGAGCTGCACATCCGCCACATGCCGGGCGGCAAGTTCACCGATCACGTGTTCGGCGCGATGAAGGAGCGCGACATCCTGCGCTTCGAAGGCCCGCTCGGCACGTTCTTCCTGCGCGAGGATTCCGACAAGCCGATCGTGCTGCTCGCATCGGGCACGGGCTTCGCGCCGATCAAGGCGATCGTCGAGCACGTGAAGCACTCGGGCATCACGCGCCCGATGACGCTCTACTGGGGCGCACGCCGCAAGAAGGACATCTACCTCGGCGAGCTCGCCGAGCAGTGGGCGCGCGAAATTCCGAACTTCAAGTACGTGCCCGTGCTGTCCGAGCCGGACGACGCCGACCAGTGGACCGGCCGCACCGGCTTCGTCCACCGCGCGGTGATCGAGGACCTGCCCGATCTGTCGGGCCACCAGGTGTACGCGTGCGGCGCACCGGTGATGGTCGAGTCCGCGCAGCGCGACTTCACGCAGCACCACGCGCTGCCGGCCGACGAGTTCTACGCGGACTCGTTCACGAGCGCCGCCGATCTCGCGCATCCGGTCTGAGCACCGGGCGCGCCCGCGTCCCACGCTGCGCGCCGCCCATGTCACATCCGTGGCATCGCGGCGGTTTACAGTGGGGCGCGGGATGCCTTATGCTTGCGCACATGAACCGCTTCCTGTCCGCTCTCCGACGTCGCCGCTCGCCGCTCCGCCCGGATGCCGCCGGCTCGTCACGGACTCGCGCGTAACCCTGCTCCCGCTTCACCGGTTACGCACAAGCTGTTCGATCCACCAGCCACGGCATTCCGTGGCTTTTTTATTGCCCGTTTCCTTTTCAACGCCCGCTGGAGTCTGCTGCCATGCCCCTGAACGATTACCCGATCGACTCGCTGATGTACATCACGAACCGCCCCGACATCGTGTTTACGCACGGCAAGGGTTCGTGGCTCTACGATCACACGGGCAAGCGCTATCTCGACTTCATCCAGGGCTGGGCCGTCAACAGCCTCGGCCACTGCAACGACGGCATCGTCGAAGCGCTGAAGACGCAGGCCGAAAAGCTGCTGAACCCGTCGCCGGCGTTCTACAACGAGCCGATGGCGAAGCTCGCGGGCCTGCTCACGCAGCACAGCGTGTTCGACAAGGTGTTCTTCACGAACAGCGGCGCCGAGGCGAACGAAGGCGCGATCAAGCTCGCGCGCAAGTGGGGCCGCAAGTTCAAGAACGGTGCATACGAGATCATCACGTTCGACCACAGCTTCCACGGCCGCACGCTCGCGACGATGTCGGCCAGCGGCAAGCCGGGCTGGGACACGATCTACGCGCCGCAAGTGCCGGGCTTCCCGAAGGCCGAGCTGAACGACATCGAGTCGGTCGAGAAGCTGATCACCGACAAGACCGTCGCCGTGATGCTCGAACCGATCCAGGGTGAAGGCGGCGTGATCCCGGCGACGCGTGAATTCATGCAGGCGCTGCGCGCGCTGACGAAGCAGCACAACCTGCTGCTGATCGTCGACGAAGTGCAGAGCGGCTGCGGCCGCGCGGGCACGCTGTTCGCGTACGAGCTGTCCGGCATCGAGCCGGACATCATGACGCTCGCGAAGGGCATCGGCGGCGGCGCACCGCTCGGCGCGCTGCTGTCGAAGGCCGATGTCGCGGTGTTCGAGGCCGGCGACCAGGGCGGCACGTACAACGGCAACCCGCTGATGACGGCGGTCGGCTATTCGGTGATCTCGCAGCTCGTCGCGCCCGGCTTCCTCGAAGGCGTGCGTGCGCGCAGCGAGTATCTGAAGCGCAAGCTGCTCGAGCTGTCGGAGGAGCGCGGCTTCGAAGGCGAACGCGGCGAAGGCCTGCTGCGCGCGCTGCTGCTCGGCAAGGACATCGGCCCGCAGATCGTCGAGAAGGCGCGCGACATGCAGCCGGACGGCCTGCTGCTGAACGCCGCACGGCCGAACCTGCTGCGCTTCATGCCCGCGCTGAACGTGACGACCGAAGAGATCGACCAGATGATGGCGATGCTGCGGTCGATCCTCGACACGCTGTAAGGAGATCGCCGCGATGGATGCCGCCGCCGATGCTGTCGCGATCCGCCCGTTCGAACGCGCCGACACCGATGCCGTGCTCGCGGTATGGCGCGACGCGTTCCCGCAGTACGACGAAGCCGGCGCGCCGCCGCACCGCGATCCGCTGCGATCGATCGAGCTGAAGCGCGCGACGCAGCCGGAGCTGTTCTTCGTCGCGACCTGCGGCGCGCGGGTGGTCGGCACGCTGATGGCGGGTTTCGACGGACATCGCGGCTGGCTCTACTCGTTCGGCGTGTCGAACGATGCACGTCGGCTCGGCATCGGCCGCGCACTGATCGCGCATGCGGAAACTGCACTCGCCGCGCGCGGCTGCCTGAAGGTCAATCTGCAGGTACTGCCCGGCAACGACGATGCGTGCCGCTTCTATGCGGCGCTCGGCTATCGCGTCGAGGAACGCATCTCGTTCGGCAAGACGCTGCCGGCCGCGTAAAACCGCCGCCGGCAGCCACGCGGCTCAGCGCGTGATCGGCCCCGCGCCCGGCAACGGATTGCCGAGCGCGTCGGTCGGCACGGCCTGCTGCTCGAACGCCGCGAAATACGCGGCCCACTGCGTATCGCTCACGCGCACGATCAGTGCGCCGTCCTGCCACACGTCGTTGTGATCGTTGTGGTCGTCGCCCGCGCGATGCAGGTAGTTCGGGCCTGTCGAGCCTTGGTTCATGTGCGTGTCGTGGATGCCGTTGCCTTCCGAATACGTGCGGCCGAACACGACGACGTCGAGCCCCTGCGATTGCGCCGCATTGACGAGCCGCAGCAGCGACGGGATCGGCTCCGGATTCTGGGTGCCGTCCATCACCGCGCTGGCGCGCCATGCGCCCGTCTCGTTCAGGATGTCGCTACGCAGATAGTCGAGCGCGGGCAGCGCGGCGTGCCCGGCGAGATCCGTATAGCCTTCGGCCGCGGCCGCGAGCGTCGCGGTGACCGGATGATGGAAATCGTAGACGAGCTTGTAGTTCAGCAGGTCGTCCGCGTCGCTGGTGCCGACGTTGATCGCGACGTCCCAGTCGCCCGTCGGCAACGCGAGCGTCAGGTGGATGTGATACTGGATCTCGCTGCCGTGCGGCGAACCCTTCAGCTGCGCCACCGACGTCACCTTCGCCTTCACGAAACCGTAGTCCAGACTCATGCGTGCTCTCCGTGTTCCGATGAATCGACCATGCTACGCAGCGCGCGTGTCGGTTTGCGGACGGCCGGTTGCGGACGGCCGGTTGCGGACGGCCGGTTGCGGACGGCCGGTTTGCGGACGGCCGGTTGCGGAAGCCTTCACGTGCCCGCCTTGCGCACCGCATGGTCGGCGTCACAACCGAATGAATGGAGTCGCGTCCGCGCGCACAGTTCGCCGCCGGGCGCGCCGGACGAAAAAAAAGCTGTCGCGGTTTCCCGTGACAGCCTTTCGAAAGCCCTCGCGCGGCGCGCCGGCATCTGCCGCTGCGCCGCACCGGGCCCGCTCATTCACCCAGATACGCGGCCCGCACCTTCGGATCGTCGAGCATCTGCTTCGCGTCGCCTTCCATCGTGACCGTGCCCGAGTCCATCACGTAGCCGCGGTCGGCAGCCTGCAGCGCGAGGCGTGCGTTCTGCTCGACCAGCAGCACCGTGATGCCCTCCTTCGAGATCTCGCGCACCACTTCGAAGATCTTCTCGACCATGATCGGTGACAGGCCCATCGACGGCTCGTCGAGCAGCAGCAGCTTAGGCTTGCTCAGGATCGCGCGCGACATCGCGAGCATCTGCTGCTCGCCGCCCGACAGCGTGCCCGCGAGCTGCGTCGCGCGTTCCTTCAGACGCGGGAAGAAGCCGAACATCCGGTCGACGTCCTTCTTGATCTGGTCGTTGTCGTTGCGCAGGTACGCGCCCATCTGCATGTTCTCGACGATCGACATCCGCGCGAAGATCCCGCGGCCTTCCGGCACCATCGCGAGGCCGCGCTTGAGCAGCTCGTGCGACGGCACGCCCTTGATCGACTTGCCTTCGTACTCGATGTCGCCCGCCGAGTACGCCTTCAAGCCCGTGATCGCCTTCATCGTCGTGGTCTTGCCCGCGCCGTTCGCGCCGATCAGCGTCACGAGCTCGCCCTGACGGACTTCCATGTCAACGCCCTTGACGGCCTGGATGCCGCCGTAGTTGACCTGCAAGCCCTTGATTTTCAACATTGCCGCTGCCATCAGTGCACCCCTGCGCCGAGATATGCCTCAATCACCTTCGGATTCTTCTGCACGTCCTGCGGCAGACCCTCGGCGATCACCTTGCCGTAATCGAGCACCGTCATCCGGTTGCACAATCCCATCACGAGCTTCACGTCGTGCTCGATCAGCAGAATCGTGCGGCCGTCCGAGCGGATCTTGTCGAGCAGGCGCGTGAGTTCGACCTTCTCGGTCGCGTTCATCCCGGCCGCCGGCTCGTCGAGCGCGAGCAGCTTCGGGTCGGTGGCCAGCGCGCGCGCGATCTCGAGACGGCGCTGGTGGCCGTACGACAGGTTGCGCGACGTGTAGTCCGCGTACTGCAGCACGCCGACGTACTCGAGCAACTCGATCGCGCGTTCCTTGATCTCGCGCTCTTCCTGGCGTTCGGCCGGCGTCTGGAACACCGCGCCGAGCAACCCGTGCTTGGTGCGCACGTGACGGCCCACCATCACGTTCTCGAGTGCGGTCATCCCGCCGAACAGGCGGATGTTCTGGAACGTGCGCGCGATGCCCGTCTTCGCGACCTGGTGCACGGCGGTCGGCTTGTATTCCGTGCCGTCCAGCTTGAACTCGCCGGAGTCCGGCGTGTAGAGGCCCGTGATCACGTTGAAGAACGTGGTCTTGCCCGCGCCGTTCGGGCCGATCAGGCCGTAGATCTCGCCTTCCTTGATCTGCAGCCCGACGTCGGACAGCGCCTGCAGCCCGCCGAAGCGCTTGTTCACGCCCGAGACGGACAGTCGGATTTGCTTGTCGCTCATGTGTTTATCCCCTTGTCCGTAGGTTAAGCGCGCACCGGCTTCTTGCTGTTGCGCTTCGCCAGTTTCGCGATCTTGTCCTCATGCTTCGGCGCGGGCCACAGGCCTTCCGAGCGGTACAGCATGATGATGACCATCGCGAGGCCGTACAGCGCCTGACGGATCACTTCCGTATCGACGATGTCATGACCGAACAGCGCATGCTGCAGCGGGCTCATCGTCGAGCGCAGGAATTCCGGGAAGATCGCGAGCAGCACCGCACCGAGGATCACGCCGGGGATGTGGCCCATGCCGCCGAGCACCACGCAGGCCAGCACGACGATCGATTCCCAGAACGTGAACGACTCGGGCGACACGAAGCCCTGGAACGCGCCGAACATCGAGCCCGACAGGCCGCCGAACGACGCGCCCATCGCGAACGCGAGCAGCTTCACGTTACGGGTGTTGATGCCCATCGCCTTCGCCGCGATTTCGTCTTCGCGGATCGCTGCCCACGCGCGGCCGATACGCGAATGCTGCAGACGCGTACACACCCAGATCACCAGCAGCGAGCAGAGCACGAACAGGTAGTAGTACATGTACACCGACGGCAGCTGGAAGCCGAACAGCGAGTGCGTCTGCGACAGGTTGAAGCCGCCGACGTGCACCGGATCGATGCCCGTGATCCCCTTCGGGCCGTTGGTGATGTTCACCGGACGGTCGAGGTTGTTCATGAAGATCCGGACGATTTCACCGAAGCCGAGCGTGACGATCGCCAGGTAGTCGCCGCGCAGGCGCAGCGTCGGCGCGCCGAGCAGGATCCCGAAGGTCGCCGCCAGCGCCATCGCGATCGGCACGATGATCAGGAACGGGACGTGCAGCCCGTTCGGCGCGAGCGCCGCGATCCACTCGAACTGCGAGGTCAGGTGCGGCGAACTCAGGAGCGCCGCCGTGTAGGCGCCCACTGCGTAGAACGCGATGTAGCCGAGGTCGAGCAGGCCGGCGAAGCCGACCACCACGTTCAGGCCCAGCGCGAGCATCACGTACAGCATCGCGAAGTCGAGCACGCGGACCCAGTAGTTGCCGCCGGCCGAGCCGATGATGATCGGCGCCGCGATCACGAGGGCCGCGGTCAGGATGCCGATGGTGACGGTCTTGGCGGTGTTGCGCTCTTCGACGAGCGACGTCGACGATTCGATCGGTTGAATGGATGTCATGTTGTTTGCTCCCTTCCGTTACGCGCGGTCCGCGACACGTTCGCCGAGCAGGCCCGACGGACGGAACACCAGCACGATGATCAGCACGATGAATGCGAACACGTCCTGGTAGTTACTGCCGAATACGCCGCCCGTGAGGTTGCCGATGTAACCCGCGCCGAGCTGCTCGATCAGGCCGAGCAGCACGCCGCCGACCATTGCGCCGCCAAGGTTGCCGATCCCGCCGAGCACGGCTGCCGTGAACGCCTTCATGCCGGGGATGAAGCCCATGTAGAAGTGCACGTTGCCGTATTCGGACGCGATCATCACGCCGGCCAGCGCGGCGAGCGCGGAGCCGATCATGAACGTCGCGGAGATCACGAAGTTCGGGTTCACGCCCATCAGGCTCGCGGTGTTCGGGCTTTCCGCGATCGCGCGCATCGCACGGCCGAGCTTGGTCTTGTGCACGAGCAGCAGCAGGCCGCCCATCACGATGAACGCGACCGCGATGATCACGATTTCAGTCACCGAGATCACGGCGCCGGGCGTCGTGTCGGTGGCCTTGATCACGTTGATCGGATCGGTCGGCAGCAATTGCGGGAACGGCAGCGGGTTGCGCGACCAGATGATCATCGCAGCCGTCTGCAGCAGGATCGACACGCCGATCGCGGTGATCAGCGGCGCGAGACGCGGCGCGCGGCGCAGCGGCCGGTACGCGACGCGCTCGATCGTGAAACCGACGAACGCACAGACGACTGCAGCGATGCCAAGGCCGATCGTCAGCGTCGCGACGCCGCCCAATCCGGGGAAATGGTTCTGCAATACGGTGATCGCAGACAGCGCGACCATCGCGCCGATCATCAGCACGTCGCCGTGCGCGAAGTTGATGATGCCGAGAATGCCGTACACCATCGTGTATCCCAACGCGATGATGGCGTACACACTGCCGAGCACCAGCCCGTTGAGGATCTGCTGGACGAAGATATCCATTTAAAGCTCCTTGGCCCGTGCTGCCGGAGGACGTTGCGCCCCGCGGGTAAGCGAGGAATCGCGCCTTCTCGGCGACACTGCGGGTACTAGTCGATACCGGTAAGGGTGGATCGTCCCGGCGCGCGCCGCCCGGCCTGTACGGCCGGACCTGCCGCCGGAGCGGATACAAAAACGGCACCGCACTGTTCCGGTGCCATCATGAGTCCCGTCGCTAAATCGTCACGACATCGAGGACGGTGGTGTTGGCCTCCTTGAAGTCGTAGGGCTGCGTGCCAAAACGGCCGTCGTCCGGTTTCCCGAAGTCCATGCCTTTTTCCGTCCGGGCCGCGATGAAATCCGCAACCGGGCAGATCAGGTTCGGCGCCGCGTCGTCCGCGGGCTCGACCACCTTTGCGGCGCACATGCCGTTGCCGCCAAGGGTTTGCGCTCCGATGCCGGACGCCGCCGCCTGCTTCGCAAGCGCGCCGTCCGCCGCCCGCACGACGCCGTGACCGGCATCGTGAAGACGGCACCCGACTTTCGTCAGGAGTCCGTCGGAATCCGTCGAATGAAGCAGCGCGCCTGCCGCAATGCGACGGGTCGCGGCGACATGCTGTTTCGTCGAATCTAAATGGTCGGGGATCAGCGACATCTGCACGTTGCCTGCGTTGCCCCGAAACCCGGGCGTCCGTCGATCGGCGCGCCCCGCTGCGGCCGCATCGCGGCCGGCAGCGCGTTGTCGGGTCACTCGCGTGCCCGTTGCCCGGGTGGCCGCGGCGGCGGCGGCGAGTACTGCGTGCCGTGCTGCCTGCAAGCCGACCTTCGGGTCCTGCGCGTTGAATTCCTCGATCGCCAAACGTGCCCCGTTATCCTTGTCTGTGTCCGATTGCGCAATGCGGCATGCCGACGGCACCGCACCACCGGTCGTGGCAGCACGCACGTCGCTGGCCGCCGGTTCTGCGGGTACCGCAGCCTCCCTGCCCGCCCCGTCGTCGCTCTTTTTGCTGCATCGGCCAAGCATTGCAACCGGTGCGGCGACAGACATGGCGTCAGCCAACTTCACATGCATCGAGTAGGTCTCCCGCGCCTTGCCAAAACCCGATTTCAAAGCCATTCCGGCTTGAAAACGGGCGCATTGTAACTCCATTTATAGGCCGCCAATAATCCTGATTCGATGGGGTTTTCCTGCATTGCAACCAATTTTGAGAGACGCTTGGGCCGCAGCATAGCAACCGGGTTGCACCATTAATGTGAATAATGGTTGCGATGTGAATCATGCGGTGCAAAAAAAAGCGCGCCGGGGAGGCGCGCTTCGGGTGTATCGCAGGTGCGATGCGGCAATCAGGCGGCAGGCGGCAGGTTCAACCCGCGCGGCAGCGGAAACGACACGTTTTCCTCGATGCCGTCGAGTGCACGTACATTGCGCACACCGAGCTCGCGCAACCGCGCGATCACGGCCTGGGCCAGCACCTCGGGCGCCGATGCGCCGGCCGTCACGCCGATGCGGCGCTTGCCGGCAACCCATGCGGGATCGATCTGGTCGGGCGCGTCGACCATGTACGCGGCCACGCCGCGCTTTTCGGCCACTTCGCGCAGGCGGCTCGAATTCGAGCTGTTCGGACTGCCGACGACGATCACGACGTCGCACTGCGGCGCCATGAACTTCACCGCATCCTGACGGTTCTGCGTTGCGTAGCAGATGTCCTGCTTCTTCGGCTCGCGAATCTTCGGATACTTTGCCTTCAGCGCGCCGATGATCTCGGCCGCATCGTCGACGGACAGCGTGGTCTGCGTGACGAGTGCGATGCGCTCCGGATCCGCGAGCTGCAGCTTCTGCACGTCCTCGACGCTCTCGACAAGATGCATGCCGCGCTCGACCTGCCCCATCGTGCCTTCGACTTCCGGATGGCCCTTGTGACCGATCATCACGATGTCGACGCCGTCCTGGCGCATCTTCGCCACTTCGACGTGCACCTTCGTGACGAGCGGGCAGGTTGCGTCGTAAATGCGCAGCCCGCGCACGTCGGCTTCGTCGCGCACGGCCTTCGACACGCCGTGCGCACTGAAGATCACGGTGTTGCCGGCCGGCACTTCCTCGAGCTCCTCGACGAAGATCGCGCCCTTCTTCTTCAGATCCTCGACCACGTACTTGTTGTGGACGATCTCGTGACGGACGTAGATCGGCGCACCGTGCATCGCGATCGCGCGCTCGACGATCTCGATCGCGCGGTCGACCCCCGCGCAGAAACCGCGCGGCTGGGCGAGCAGGATTTCGGCGTCGGCGGCGACGGTCTGTCCGGACAGTGTATCGGTGGTGCTCATGATTACAGGATTCCGATGATTTTCACTTCGAACGTGAGCGCTTGGCCCGCGAGCGGATGATTGAAATCGAACAGCGCCGAGGTTTCGCTGACTTCCTTCAGCACACCTGCATAGCGACCGCCGTCCGGCGCGTTGAACTCGATCAGCTCGCCCGGCGTGAAATCGTCGCCGACCATCCCGTTCTCGCGCAGCGTCGACAGCGTCACGCGCTGGAGCATGTCGGGATTGCGGGGACCGAACCCTTGTTCGGGCGTTAGCTGAAAAGTCGAGTGGTCGCCGACCCGCAGCCCGAGCAGAATCTGTTCCAGCGACGGCGCGAGCTGCCCCGCGCCGAGCAGCAGCGTGGCGGGCTTGTCGGAGAACGTATTGACGATATCGGCGCCGTCGGCCAGTGCAAGCCGGTAATGCAGCGTGACATGGGAACCGGGCTTCACTTCGGATAGATCGATGAGGCTCATGAATTACTCGTGTTCGTCGGCGCCCGAAATGGGCCGCAAGGCCCGGCGCAAAGCCAATATTGTAAGTCACCTGAGCGCGCAAGGCTGAAAGTGCGACGAGGTCGCGCGCACGCCCTGCCGCCAATGGAGTTCAGCATGCCGTCATCCTGCCTCGCCGTCGTGGCGACCGAATGTCGCGATACCGCCGATGTCCCGGCCGCCGCGGCCCGCCGCGCGGCCGCTGTCCGGCCGCGCAAGCGCCGCCCGCGCAACTGGAAGCCGAACCTGCCGCGCGAGCGGCTGCTGGAACGCGGGCCGGCCGCGCTGACCGATGCGGAACTGGTCGCGCTGCTGCTCGGCACCGGTGGCGGCGGCCTCGACGTATTCGCCAGCGCGAGCGCACTGCTCGCGCGGTTCGGCAACTCGCTGCGCGACATGCTCGACGCGGAGCCCGACGTGTTCGCCACGCACCCCGGCATCGGCGCCGCACGGTCGGCGCTGCTGATTGCCGTGACCGAAATCGTGCGGCGCGCGCTGGCCGAAAAGGCGCGCGTACGGGTGCAGATCGATTCGCCGGGCGCGGTCGAAGACTATCTGCGGCTGAAGATCGGCACGCGCCCGTATGAAGTGTTCGTCACGCTGTACCTGGATGCCCGTCACGGCCTCATCGACGTGGAAGAAAGCGCGCGCGGCTCGCTGACACGGATGGCCGTCTATCCGCGCGAAATCGTGCGGCGCGCGCTGACGCTGAATGCCGCGGCGCTCATCATCGCGCACAACCACCCGTCCGGCGCGGTGCAGCCGAGCGCGGAGGATCGCCGGCTCACGCGCGCGCTGCACGAAGCGCTCCAGCTCGTCGACGCGAAGCTGCTCGATCACGTCGTGGTCGGCACGGCCGATACATTTTCGTTCGCACGCGCCGGTTGGCTGTAGACTGTGGCCCGGCGACCCGCCCCGGGGCCGCCGCAACGACGATGCGAAATTGGGTTTGATTTTTCTGAACTTTTTCTGCTAGAATCGTCGTCTGTCTTTTTTCCAACCAGTTCTAGCCATCGAAGGGCCTTGTCTGTAAAAAGGCTTCGGCGTTCTGAGTGCAGCCATGGATCACGTGGCCGTACGATGGAACCTTCATCGGCGATCGAACCCCGAATTTAGCGTATTAGGAGTGCTCTCATGGCACGCGTATGCCAAGTAACTGGGAAAGCGCCGATGAGCGGCAACAACGTTTCCCACGCAAACAACAAGACGAAGCGCCGCTTCCTCCCGAACCTGCAAAACCGCCGGTTCTGGGTTGAGAGCGAAAACCGCTGGGTGCGCCTGCGCGTTTCCAACGCGGGCCTGCGCCTGATCGACAAGAACGGCATCGATTCCGTGCTCGCTGACCTGCGCGCACGCGGCGAAGCCTAAGCCCAAGGAGCACTATCATGGCAAAAGGCGCACGCGACAAGATCAAGCTCGAGTCGACCGCTGGTACGGGTCACTTCTACACGACCACGAAGAACAAGCGCAACATGCCGGAAAAGATGGCGATCAAGAAGTTCGATCCCGTCGTCCGCAAGCATGTGGAATACAAAGAAACCAAGATCAAGTAATCTCCGGTTTCTGCGAGCCTGACGGCGACCAAAAAGCCCCGCACATGCGGGGCTTTTTGTTTTGCGCGGGTTTTGCGCGCACGTATGAGCCCGACGCGGTATGCTCTCCCCTTTCCGCGGCCACGGCCGACGGAACGCACAAGATCTAAAGCGTAACGATGGAGATGCAGCATGAAATTCGACGTGGCGATCGTCGGCAGCGGCCTGGCAGGGCTGTCGGTCGCACTCAACCTGGCCAGCACGCGACGTGTCGCGCTGATCGCGAAACGCTCGATGATGGAGGGCGCGAGCGATAACGCGCAGGGCGGCATCGCGGCCGTCCTCGACTCCGCGGACAGCATCGAGAACCACGTCGACGACACGCTGGTCGCCGGTGGCGGACTCTGCGACGAAGGCGCGACGCGCTACATCGTCGAACATGGCCGCGAAGCGATCGAATGGCTGATCTCGCAGGGCGTGCCGTTCACGAAGGACGACGCGGCCGAGCTCGGCTTCCATCTGACGCGCGAAGGCGGCCACAGTCACCGCCGGATCATCCATGCGGCCGACGCAACCGGCCATGCGGTGCTCGCGACGCTGTCCGAGTGTGCGCGCCAGCATCCGAACATCACCTTCTTCGAGAACCACCACGCGATCGACCTGATCACGTCGGACCGGCTCGGCCTGCCCGGCCGCCGCTGTCACGGCCTGTATGCGCTCGACGTCGACAACGACCGCACGATCACGATCGAGGCACCGCACACGGTGCTCGCGACCGGCGGCGCAGGCAAGGTTTACCTGTACACGACCAACCCCGACACCGCGACCGGCGACGGCATCGCGATGGCGTGGCGTGCGGGTTGCCGCGTGTCGAACATGGAGTTCATCCAGTTCCACCCGACCTGCCTGTTCCACCCGTACGCGAAGTCGTTCCTGATTTCGGAGGCCGTGCGCGGCGAAGGCGGCCTGCTGAAGCTGCCCGACGGCACGCGCTTCATGCCCGCGCACGATCCGCGCGCCGAACTCGCGCCGCGTGACATCGTCGCGCGCGCGATCGACTTCGAGATCAAGAAGCGCGGGATCGACTGCGTGTATCTCGACATCAGCCACCAGCCGGAAGCGTTCCTGCGCGAACACTTCCCGACGATCCACGCGCGCTGCCTCGAATTCGGCATCGACATCGCGAAACAGCCGATCCCCGTGGTGCCGGCCGCGCACTACACGTGCGGCGGCGTCGTCACCGATCTCGCGGGGCGCACCGATCTCGCGGGCCTGTATGCGGTGGGCGAAACGTCGTACACGGGGCTGCACGGCGCGAACCGGCTCGCGAGCAACTCGCTGCTCGAGTGCCTGGTGATCGGCCGCGCGGCCGCCGAGGCGATCGAGGCGGCCGGCTACGATGCCGCCACGCCGGCCACGCTGCCGGCCTGGGACGAAAGCCGCGTGTCGGATGCGGACGAGGAAGTCGTCGTCGCCCACAACTGGGACGAGCTGCGCCGCCTGATGTGGAACTACGTCGGCATCGTGCGCACCGACAAGCGCCTCGAACGTGCGAAGCACCGGCTGTCGCTATTGCGCGACGAAATCCACGAGTACTACGCGAACTTCCGCGTGACGCGCGACCTGCTCGAGCTGCGCAATCTCGTCGACGTCGCGACGCTGATCGTGAAGAGCGCGTATTCGCGGCGCGAAAGCCGCGGGCTGCACTACAGCCGCGACTGGCCGCATACGCTGCCGAAGGCGCTGCCGAGCGTGCTCACGCCGCGCGCGCGACGCTGAGCAGCGCGCCGCCCTTTCGCAGCTGCGGCCGCAGCGCAAGAAAAAAGCCGTTGGCGTTTGCGCGCCAACGGCTTTTTCATCTGACCAGACGACGTTCGATCAGTCGACGATCCGCATCGAATAGTCGGTCGCGCGCACGTCCTTCGTCAGCGCGCCGATCGAGATGCGATCGACACCCGTCTCCGCGAACGCGCGCACCGTATCGAAATTGACGCCGCCCGATACTTCGAGCACTGCCTTGCCGTTCGCCACGCGCACCGCTTCGCGCATCATGTCGAGCGTGAAGTTGTCGAGCAGCACCGAATGCGCGCCGTGTGCGAGCGCCGTGTCGAGTTGCGCGAGCGTCTCGACTTCGATCTGCACGGGCACGCCCGCATCGAGCGCGAACGCCGCGTCGAGCACCTCGCCGACGCCGCCGGCGGCCGCGATGTGGTTCTCCTTGATCAGAATCCCGTCGTACAGCGCGAGGCGCTGGTTTTCGCCGCCGCCGACCCGCACCGCGTACTTCTGCGCGAGCCGCAGGCCCGGCAGCGTCTTGCGCGTATCGAGAATCTTCGCGCGCGTCCCGTCGACACGGTCGACGTAACGGCGCGTCGCGCTCGCGACGCCCGACAGCAGTTGCAGGAAGTTCAGCCCGTTGCGCTCGGCCGTCAGCAGTGCGCGCGCCGGCCCTTCGAGTTCGCACACGGTCGAGTCCGCCAGCATCCGGTCGCCTTCGCGATAGCGCCATTGCACGACGATCGACGGGTCGATCCGTGCGATGACGGCCTCGAACCACGGCACGCCGCACAACACCGCTTCTTCGCGCACGATGATGCGCGCGTGGCGACGCTCGTCGGCCGGCACGAGCCGCCCGGTCTGGTCGCCGGTGCCGACGTCTTCGGCGATCGCATCGGCGACGTTGCGCGCGATCGCTTCGTCGAATGCCGCGCCGTACTGCGCACGCACGCTGTCGAACAGCGGGGAGACTGCTGTCGCGGCGGCTCCCGCCGGGCCGCCCCCAACGAAGGAGGCCGCCCCCTCGAGGGGCAGTGCACGAATGTGAGCGTGGGGGACGTTCATTACGCCGCTCCCACGTTCGCGAACAGTTGCTGGTCGCGCTGCAGATCGCCGCTCGCCTGCACGCGTTTCTTGTGTGCGGCTGCGAAATCGAGCATCCGGTCGATCGGCAGGCGCGCGCGTTCGCCGATCGCGGGATCGACGAAGATCTCGTTGTGGCCGCGCTCGAGCACGTCGGCGAGATTCGCGAGGCCGTTCATCGCCATCCACGGGCAGTGCGCGCAGCTCTTGCAGGTCGCGCTGTTGCCGGCCGTCGGCGCGGCGATGAAGGTCTTGCCGGGTGCCGCGAGCCGCATCTTGTGCAGGATGCCGAGATCGGTCGCGACGATGAAGTGCTTCGCGTCGAACTTCACGGCTGCGTCGATCAGTTGCGTGGTCGAGCCGACGACGTCCGCCTGCGCGACGACGTTTTCCGGCGACTCGGGGTGCACCAGCACCTTCGCATCCGGATATTCGGCGCGCAGCAGGTCGAGCTCGATGCCCTTGAATTCGTCGTGCACGAGGCACGAGCCCTGCCACAGCAGCATGTCGGCGCCGGTCTTCTTCTGGATGTAGCTGCCGAGATGGCGATCGGGCGCCCAGATGATCTTCTCGCCGCGCGCATGCAGGTCGGCGACGATCTCGAGGCCGATCGACGACGTGACCATCCAGTCGGCGCGCGCCTTCACCGCGGCGCTGGTGTTCGCGTAGACGACGACGGTGCGGTCGGGATGCGCATCGCAGAACGCGGAGAATTCGTCGACCGGGCAACCGAGGTCGAGCGAACAGGTTGCATCGAGATCGGGCATCAGCACGCGCTTGCCCGGGCTCAGGATCTTCGAGGTTTCGCCCATGAAGCGCACGCCGGCGACGACGAGCGTCTGCGCGTCGTGATCGCGGCCGAAGCGGGCCATTTCGAGCGAATCGGCGACACAGCCGCCGGTTTCGTCGGCCAGTTCCTGCAGTTCGGCATCGACGTAGTAGTGGGCGACCAGCACGGCTTTTTCACGTACGAGCAGCGCCTTGATGCGTGCCTTCAGTGCCGCGCGTTCTTCGGCGGACGGTGCATCGGGCACCTTCGCCCATGCCTGCCCGACGCCACAGACGGTCCCTGCCGAGACCGGCCGGTCGTACTCGACGGATTTGATCGTCGATTGCATCTCCATATCTCCTGTCGACCGGAGTTGCGCTTTGGCGCTTGCCTCCGGTCCCATGCTTCGCGGTCGACCCGAGTCAGTGCTCAGCGCCTGCTTCGGCCCTATCCGCTACGCTCGCCCCCGGGGTGCCACGTCGGTGCAGCCCCAAGCCTCATACCAATTCCGGCACGTCCGGTCGTCTTTTGAAAACCGGCCGCCCAAAAGAAAAAACCCCGCCAACGCGGGGTTTGTGACGTCCTGAGATTCTAATCGATTTCGAATCAGGCGTAGCGACGCAGGCGCGTTGCGAATTCCTGCAGCGACTTGATCCCGCTTTGTTCCGCGCGATGACACCAATCCTGCAATTGCGCGAGCAGTTGTTCGCGCGAGGCGGTCGAGCGATCCCAGATTGCGGCCAGATCCTGGCGCAGCTGGAAGTACGTATGCAGCTTCTGGCTGTTGGCGAAGATCTCCGGCAGCAGCTTCTTCTGCGGCTCGTCGAGGCCGTCGGCATCCTTGTGGAACCACTTGCGCGCGCCGCGCATCAGCTGGTACTTCTCGCTCGAACCGAGTTCCTTCAGATGCGCGAGCTCCTGACGGTACGCACGCTTCACGGCCTTGCCGTAGCGCGCCATCACTTCGTAGCGGTTCGACAACACGGCCTGCAGCGTTTCCTGGTCGAGCACCGTCTTCGGCTTGTTCAGGCGCGGCGTCGGCGCGACCTTCTTCACCTTCGCGAGACCGAACGCCGACATGATGCGGATGTACATCCAGCCGATGTCGAACTCGTACCACTTGTTCGACAGCTTCGCCGACGTCGCGAACGTGTGGTGGTTATTGTGCAGTTCTTCACCGCCGATCACGATGCCCCACGGGAACAGGTTCGTGCTCGCATCGGCCGAATTGAAGTTGCGGTAGCCCCAGAAGTGGCCGAAACCGTTGACGACGCCAGCCGCCCAGAACGGAATCCACACCATCTGCACGGCCCACACGGTCAGGCCAAGCACGCCGAACAGCGCGACGTCGATCACCATCATCATGCTGATGCCGAGAATCGGGTACTTCGAGTACACGTTGCGCTCGACCCAGTCGTTCGGCGTGCCGTGGCTGAACTTGCGCATCGTCTCTTCGTTCTTCGCTTCCGCGCGATACAGCTCCGCGCCCTCGAGGAACACCTTCCAGATGCCGCGCGTCTGCGGGCTGTGCGGATCTTCCTCGGTCTCGCACTTCGCGTGGTGCTTGCGGTGAATCGCCGCCCACTGGCCGGTCAGCATGCCGGTGGTCATCCACAGCCAGAAACGGAAGAAGTGGCTCGCGATCGGATGCAGCTCCAGCGCGCGGTGCGCCTGGCAGCGGTGCAGGTAGACGGTCACGCCGATGATCGTGACGTGCGTGACGGCGAGCGCGAACAACGCGACCTGCCACCACGAAAAATGCAGGAGCCCGTGGGAAAGAAAATCGAGCACAGAATTCAACAAGGCAGTTACCCGTGATGAGAGCGACGCCACGCTGGCGTCATAAAAATGAAAGCATACCGCGTGTAGACCGGAATTTTACTTCAACCGTTCCAAGTCTTTGTAAAAAATGAATATTTTCTTGTCATGAAGCAAGACTGATAGTCCATCGACGGACCAGGAAGGCGCCGCGATCCGCTTCTGGCCGCCCGACGGCCCGAATCGGCCGGATTCACGCCGCTCCCGCCGGCAACGCGTGCCTAAGCGGCCGACACCTGCCCGTCGGCGGTGCCGCTGCCGGCCACCGGCACGCCCTCGGCCACCACGCCGGTCGCGGCAAACCCGTCCGGCAGGCCGACCACGCGCACCTCGCGCTGCGGGAACGGAATCGAGATCCCGTGTTCGCCGAAGAGCCGCCAGATGTTGCGATTCACCGCCGAGCGCACGCCCGACGTGCCCTTCGCCGCATCCTCGATCCAGAAGCCGAGCTCCAGGTCGATCCCGTCCGCGCCGAAGCTGACGAGGTACGGCGCCGGCGCCGGCTCGGCGAGCACGCGCGGCACGCCCTTCGCGGCTTGCGCGAGCACCGACAGCGCCTGCTCCACGTCGTTCGTATAGGCGACCTGCACGGCGACCTTCGCGTAACCGCGCGTCAGGTACGACGACTGGTTCTGCACGACGTCGGTGATCAGCTTCTCGTTCGGGATCAGCGTCTCGTTGCCGTCGAGGCCGCGCACGACCGTGTAGCGCGTGCGGATCTGCGTGACGATGCCCTGCAGCCCGCCGACGCTGATCGCGTCGCCGAGCCGCAGCGAGCGGTCGAGCAGGATGATGAAGCCCGATACGTAGTTGCTCGCGATCTTCTGCAGCCCGAAGCCGAGGCCGACCCCGAGCGCACCGCCGAACACGCCGAGCACCGTCACGTCGATGCCGACCAGCGACAGCCCGATCAGGATCGCCGCGAACACCAGCAGCGCGCGGCCGACGCGCGACAGCACGACCTTCAGGTTCGCATCCAGCGTGCTCGAGCGCGCGAGGCGTTCCTCGAGCACCGAGCCGAGCCACATCGCGACCATCAGCGTCACGCAGACCCACAGTGCGCCGGAAATCACCGACAGCAGCGTGAGGTGCGCATTCGCGACGCGAAACTGCACGCTGTCGAGCCATGCGATCACGTCGGACTGGATCCCGAGCACGGTGAACACCATCGCCGCCCACACGATCACCGACACGATCTTCTCGACGACCGACAACCACGCATGCGTGTGGCCGTCGCGCGCGAACACGCGCCGCGCGAAGAAGAACAGCACGTAGATGAACCCGATGCCGAACAGCGGCACGAGCGCGAGCGACAGCAGCGACGTCGACATGAACGGGTCGAACGCAAGCTGGGCCGCCAGCACGAACAGCCCGCCGAACAGCGGGAACAGCGCGCGCTTCAGGCTCTGCGCGCCGGCGCCGGGCACGCGGCCGGCAGCCCGCCGGCGCGCGTCGATGCGGCCGTGCACGAAGCGCGCGGCCACCCACGCGAAACACAGCGCGCCGACCAGGATCGCCGCCTGCCAGATCATCACCGGCTGGTTGAAGTCGCGGATGACCGACGCGAGCCGATGCGACAGCAGACGATTCTGCATCATCCGTGCATGCGTCCGTTACTGCGGGCGGCGTTCCAGCACCGCGGCGAAGAAGCCGTCGGTGGCGTGGCGGTGCGGCCACAGCGACAGGTAGTCGCCAGTCTCGAGTTCGATGCGCTGGTCGGCCAGCACCTTCTGCGCGGGCACCAGCGCGAACTCCGGATGGTCGGCCAGGAACTGCTCGACGATCGCTTCGTTCTCCGCGTCGAGCACGCTGCAGGTCGCGTAGACGAGGCGGCCGCCCTTCTTCACGAGACGCGCCGCGCTCGCGAGAATCGACGCCTGCTTCGGCGCGAGCTCGTCGATCGACGTGCGCGTCTGGCGCCACTTCAGGTCGGGATTGCGGCGCAGCGTGCCGAGGCCGCTGCACGGCGCGTCGACCAGCACGCGGTCGATCTTGCCGGCAAGCCGCTTGATCTTCGCATCGTGCTCGCTGTCGATCAGCACCGGATTCACGTTCGACAGACCGCTGCGCGCAAGGCGCGGCTTCAGCTTCGTGAGACGCTTCTCCGACACGTCGAACGCATACAGGCGCCCGGTCGAACGCATCATCGCGCCGAGCGCGAGCGTCTTGCCGCCGGCGCCCGCGCAGAAATCGACGACCATCTCGCCGCGACGCGGCGCGACGAGCGAGCACAGCAGCTGGCTGCCTTCGTCCTGCACCTCGATCTGGCCTTCTTCGAACAGCTTCAGGCGCGTGAGCGCCGGCTTGCCGACGACCCGCACGCCGTACGGCGCGAACGGCGTCGCGCCCGCGTCGATGCCGTTCGCGCGCAGCGCGTCGATCACCTGGTCGCGCGTCGCTTTCTGCGCATTGGCGCGCAGGTCGAGCGGCGCCGGGTAGTTCAGCGCGGCGGCGAGCTGCCCGAGCTCCTCGGCGTCGAAGCGGGCCGACAGCGCCTGGTAGATCCAGTCCGGCAGGTTCGTGCGCACGCGCACCGGCAGGCTCGCCGGATCGATCTTCGATACGTGCTCGAGCCATGCGGCCTCGGTATCGGACAGGAACGGCTTCAGCGCATTGCGACCGACCGTCTGCATCAGGCCGAGCAGCGTGAGGCGCCGCGCGGGCGTGCCCGTGCCGCTTTCGGCGAGATGCGAAAACTCCATCTTCCGGCGCAGCACCGCGAATACGGCCTCGGCGATCACGCCGCGCTCGGCGTGGCCGAGCTTCGGGTGCGCGCGGAAGAACCGGCTCGTCGTCGCGTCGGCCGGGCCGGCGAATTTCAGCACCTCGGCCAGCAAGGTCTCGGTCTGGCCAATCAGGAATCCGTGCAGCTTCATACGCCCTCGCTCGTTTTGGTATGCGGTTGATCCGCGAAAATCCAGCGCGCCTCTTCCGGCGCCACCACCGCCCGCCCGTTGTCGAGGCGCAGGCGCCCCTCGACGAACCAGCGCACCGCACGCGGATACAGCACGTGCTCGACCGTCAGCACGCGCTGCGCGAGCGCGGCCGCGTCGTCGCCCGCGCGCACGGGCACCGCGCCCTGCGCGACGATCGCGCCGCTGTCGAGTTCGGGAATGACGAAATGCACGCTCGCGCCGTGCAGCGCGACGCCGGCATCCAGCGCCTGCTGGTGCGTGTGGATGCCCTTGAAGCTCGGCAGCAGCGACGGATGGATGTTCAGCAGCCGGCCCTCATATCGTCTGACGAAATCGGGCGTGAGGATGCGCATGAAGCCGGCAAGCACGACGAGATCGGGTGCGAAACGGTCGATTTCGGCGGCGAGCGCCGCATCGAAGCTGTCGCGGCCGTCGAACGAGCGATGGTCGACCACCGCGGTCGCCACCCCGTGCGACGCGGCAAAAGCCAGGCCGGCCGCATCGGGCCGGTTGGCGATCACGGCGGCAATCTCGGCTGGCCAGCGTTCCTGCGCGCATGCGCGGACGATGGCCTCCATGTTGCTGCCGCGACCGGAAATCAGGATCACGAGTTTTTTCATCCGCGAATTTTACCATTCGCCCTCGCGTTTCCCCCCTTCTCGGCCGCCGGGCCGCCCGAACGTTTATAATCTTCTGCTTTGCGGCATCCCACCGCCCATCCCCCGACGCTGCATCCGCTATCGTGAAAGTCTTCCGCGGCCTGCCCAACGCCGAAAGCCGCGCGCCTTGCGCGCTGACGATCGGCAACTTCGACGGTGTCCATCGCGGCCACCAGGCCCTGCTCGCGCGCGTGCGCGCCGCAGCGGACGCGCGCGGCCTGCCCGTGTGCGTGATGACGTTCGAGCCGCACCCGCGCGAATTCTTCAATCCGGCCGGCGCGCCGCCGCGTATCGCGATGCTGCGCGACAAGCTGGAAGCGCTGCGCGATCACGGCGTCGACCGCGTCGTCGTCGAGCACTTCAACCACACGTTCGCGAGCCAGTCGCCGCAGGCGTTCGTCGAACGCACGCTGGTGAACGGGCTGCACACGCGCTGGATGATGGTCGGCGACGACTTCTGCTACGGCGCGAAGCGCGCGGGCACTTTCGACACGCTGAAGGCAGCCGGCGAGCAGTACGGCTTCGAGGTCGAGCAGATGGGCACGGTCGCCGGCAGCGACGGCACGCGCATCTCGAGCTCCGGCGTGCGTGCGGCGCTCGCGGCGGGCGATCTTCACGCGGCCGCGCAGGCGCTCGGCCACGGCTACCTGATCAGCGGCCACGTCGCGCACGGGCTCAAGCTCGGCCGCGACCTCGGCTTCCCGACGCTGAACCTGCCGATCGCACACAAGCGGCCGGCGCTGGCGGGCATCTTCGTCGTGCAGGTGCACGGCCTCGGCCCCACGCCGCTGCCGGGCGTCGCGAGCCTCGGGCTGCGCCCGACCGTCGACGATTCGGGCCGCGTGCTGCTCGAGGTCCACCTGCTCGACTGGCACGGCGATGCGTACGGCAAGCTGATCCGCGTCGAATTCCTGAAGAAGCTGCGCGACGAGGCGAAGTTCGACGATCTCGAGGCGCTGTCGCGCGCGATCGCGCTGGACGTCGCGAATGCGCGTGCGTACTTCATCGAGCGCGACCGCGCGCCGGGCAGCAGTGCAACCGGCTTCTCGACGTCGGCGACCGACCGAATTAGCTGATCCGGCCGGCGGCACCCCGCACCGCCTTCCTCGCGCCGCCGACGCGCGCGCACCCCGATTCACGACGCACGAGCGTCCCCCGATTTGATAGCGATCCCATCATGAGCAACAAGAAAGCCGATTCGAAACCGCAGGCCAAGTATCCGGTCAACCTGCTCGACACGCCGTTCCCGATGCGCGGCGACCTGCCCAAGCGCGAGCCGCAGTGGGTCAAGGAGTGGGAAGAGCGCGGCATCTACGAGAAGATCCGCGCGGCCAGCAAGGGCCGGCCGAAGTTCATCCTGCACGACGGCCCGCCGTATGCGAACGGCGACATCCACCTCGGCCACGCGGTCAACAAGATCCTGAAGGACATCGTCGTCAAGTCGCGCAACATGGCCGGCTTCGACGCGCCGTACGTGCCGGGCTGGGATTGCCACGGGATGCCGATCGAGATCCAGATCGAGAAGCAGTTCGGCAAGTCGCTGCCGGCGGCCGAAGTGATGAGCAAGGCGCGCGCTTACGCGACCGAGCAGATCGAAAAGCAGAAGGTCGGCTTCAAGCGCCTGGGCGTGCTCGGCGACTGGGCGAATCCGTACAAGACGATGAATTTCGTGAACGAGGCGGAAGAAATCCGCGCGCTCGGCAAGATCATCGAAAAGGGCTACGTGTACCGTGGGCTGAAGCCGGTCAACTGGTGCTTCGACTGCGGCTCGGCGCTCGCGGAAGCGGAAGTCGAGTACAAGGACCGCACCGACCCGACGATCGACGTGATGTTCGCGTTCGCTGAACCGGAAAAGACCGCGCACGCGTTCGGCCTGCCGGCGCTGCCGCGCGCCGAAGGCGGCATCGTGATCTGGACCACCACGCCGTGGACGATCCCCGCCAACCAGGCGCTGAACCTTCATCCGGAAATCGTCTACGCGCTGGTCGACACCGAGCGCGGGCTGCTGATCATCGCGGAAGAGCGCGTCGAAGCGTGCATGGCCGACTTCAAGCTGACCGGCCGCGTCGTCGCGACCGCGCCCGGCGTGAAGCTCGCGAACCTGCGCTTCCACCACCCGCTCGCGGCGGCCCACCCCGGCTACCAGCGCACCGCGCCCGTCTACCTCGGCGACTACGTGACGACCGACACCGGTACCGGCGTCGTGCACTCGTCGCCGGCGTACGGTATCGAGGACTTCCAGTCGTGCAAGGCGCACGGGATGACCGACTCGGACATCATCAACCCGGTGATGGGCGACGGCCGCTACATCGAATCCCTGCCGCTGTTCGGCGGCCTGTCGATCTGGGACGCAAACCCGAAGGTCGTCGACGCGCTGAACGCAGCCGGCTCGCTGCTGCGCAGCGAGCACTACAAGCACAGCTACATGCACTGCTGGCGCCACAAGACGCCGATCATCTACCGCGCGACGTCGCAGTGGTTCGCCGGCATGGACGTGACGCCGCGCGAAGGCGGCAAGACGCTGCGCGAAACCGCGCTGGAAGGCATCGACGCGACCGCGTTCTACCCGTCGTGGGGCAAGCAGCGCCTGTTCAGCATGATCGCGAACCGCCCCGACTGGACGCTGTCGCGCCAGCGCCAGTGGGGCGTGCCGATGGCGTTCTTCGTGCACAAGGAAACCGGCGAGCTGCACCCGCGCACGCTCGAGCTGCTCGAGGAAGTCGCGAAGCGCGTCGAGCAGGCGGGCATCGAGGCGTGGCAGTCGCTCGACCCGCGCGAGCTGATCGGCGACGACGCGAACCTGTACGAGAAGAACCGCGACACGCTCGACGTGTGGTTCGACTCGGGCACGACGCACTGGCACGTGCTGCGCGGCTCGCACAAGGATCAGCTGCAGTTCCCGGCCGACCTGTACCTCGAAGGCTCGGACCAGCATCGCGGCTGGTTCCACTCGTCACTGCTGACCGCATCGATGATCGACGGCCGCGCGCCGTACAAGGGTCTGCTCACGCACGGCTTCACGGTCGACGGCGAAGGCCGCAAGATGAGCAAGTCGCTCGGCAACGGCATCGACCCGCATGAAGTCGCGAACCGCCTCGGCGCGGAAATCATCCGCCTGTGGATCGCGTCGACCGACTATTCGGGCGAGCTCGCGATCTCCGAGGAAATCCTGAAGCGCGTGACCGAAGGCTATCGCCGGATCCGCAACACGCTGCGCTTCCTGCTCGCGAACCTGTCGGACTTCGACTTCGCGCAGCATGCGGTGCCGGCGGAAGAATGGCTCGAGATCGACCGTTACGCGGTCGCGTTCTCCGCCCAATTGCAGACGGAACTGCTCGGCCACTACGAGAAGTACGAATTCCACCCGGTCGTCGCGAAGCTGCAGACGTACTGCTCGGAAGATCTCGGCGGCTTCTACCTCGACGTGCTGAAGGACCGCCTGTACACGAGCGCGCCCGATTCACACGCGCGCCGCTCCGCGCAGACCGCGCTGTACCACCTGACGCACGGCCTGCTGCGCGTGCTCGCGCCGTTCCTGTCGTTCACCGCGGAAGAAGCGTGGAAGGTGTTCCAGCCGGCGAGCGACACCGTGTTCACGGAAACGTACTACGCGTATCCGAAAGTCGCCGGCTCGGCCGCGCTGATCGAGAAGTGGGCGCTGCTGCGCGAAGTACGCGGCAACGTGACGAAGGCGCTCGAGGAAGCACGCACCGCGAACCGCATCGGTTCGTCGCTGCAGGCCGAAGTGGCCGTGCATGCGAGCGGCGCGCGCTACGACGCGCTCACGAGCCTCGGCGACGACCTGAAGTTCGTGCTGATCACGTCGGCGGCAACCGTCGTGAAGGTCGACGACGAAGCGCAGGAAAGCGTCGACGTGGCCGCGTCGAAGTACCAGAAGTGCGAGCGCTGCTGGCACTACCGCGAGGACGTCGGCGCGCACGCCGATCATCCGACGCTGTGCGGCCGCTGCTTCTCGAACCTGTTTGAAAACGGCGAAATCCGGAGCGCTGCTTAAATATGGCGAAGACCTTGTCGAAACCGGCCAGCGGCGCGCTCGCGCCCTGGCTCGGCATTTCGCTGATCGTGATCCTGTTCGATCAGCTGTCGAAGATCGCGATCCTCAAGACGTTCGCGTACGGCGCGCAGCACGCGCTGACGTCGTTCTTCAATCTCGTGCTGGTGTACAACCGCGGCGCCGCGTTCGGCTTCCTGTCGACGGCGAGCGGCTGGCAGCGCTGGGCGTTCACCGCGCTCGGCGTCGGCGCGACGCTCGTGATCTGCTTCCTGCTGAAACGCCACGGCCATCAGCGGCTGTTCAGCGTGTCGCTCGCGCTGATCCTCGGCGGCGCGCTCGGCAACGTGATCGACCGGCTCGTCTACGGCCACGTGATCGACTTTCTCGATTTCCACCTCGGTGGGTGGCACTTCCCGGCGTTCAACCTCGCGGACTCCGCGATCACGGTCGGCGCAGTGCTGCTGATCTACGACGAGTTGCGCCGCGTGCGCGGCACGCGCTGAGCGCGCATACTCCGTGTCGACGGCCGGCTTCTCGCCGGCCGTTCCGTTTGATCCTTGGAGGCCTGAGTTGGCACACGCAGAACTCGCAGGAAAACACCTCGTCCTCGGCCTGACGGGCGGCATCGCCTGCTACAAGATCGCCGAACTCACGCGGCTGCTCGTGAAGGCCGGCGCGACCGTGCAAGTCGCGATGACGGAAGCCGCGGCGCAGTTCATCACGCCCGTCACGATGCAGGCGCTGTCCGGCCGGCCCGTGTACACGAGCCAGTGGGACGCGCGCATCGGCAACAACATGGCGCACATCGACCTGTCGCGCGAAGCCGACGCGATCGTGATCGCGCCCGCGTCGACCGACTTCCTCGCGAAGCTCGCGCACGGGTTCGCCGACGATCTGCTGTCGACGCTGTGCGTCGCGCGCGACTGTCCGTTGCTCGTCGTGCCCGCGATGAACCGTCAGATGTGGCAGAACCCGGCCACGCAACGCAATGCCGCGCAGCTGCGCGCCGACGGCGTGTCGGTGCTCGGCCCCGATTCCGGCGCGCAGGCGTGCGGTGAAGTCGGCGACGGCCGCATGCTCGAGCCCGAAGCGATCTATGAAGCGATCGTCGCGCACTTCGCGCCGAAGGTGCTCGCGCACCGGCGCGTGCTGATCACGGCCGGCCCGACGTTCGAGCCGCTCGATCCGGTGCGCGGCCTCACCAACCGCTCGAGCGGCAAGATGGGCTTCGCACTCGCGCGTGCCGCGCAGCAGGCCGGCGCCGACGTACACCTCGTCGCCGGGCCGGTCGCGCTCGACACGCCGTGGGGCGTTTACCGCCAGGACGTGCAGACCGCACAGCAGATGTACGACGCGGTCATGCATGCCGTCAACGATGCCGACATCTTCATCGCGGTGGCCGCGGTCGCCGACTGGCGCGTCGCTCAGCCCGCCGAGCACAAGATGAAGAAGACGGCCGACCGCAAGATGCCGGCGCTCGCGTTCGTCGAGAACCCCGACATCCTCGCGTCGGTCGCGGCGCTGCCCGATCCGCCGTTCTGCGTCGGTTTCGCGGCCGAAAGCGGCGACCTCGACGTGCACGGCGACGAGAAGCGCAAGCGCAAGAACGTGCCGCTGCTGGTCGGCAACCTCGGCCCGCTGACGTTCGGCCGCGACGACAACGAGGTCGTGCTGTTCGAAGCGGGCGGCCTCACGCGCGTGCCGCGTGCACCGAAGGACGAACTCGCGCACACGCTCGTGGCCGAAATCGCGAAGCGGCTGCCCGACAACCGCCTGATCTGATCCCTTGCGCGGCGGCACGCACCGCCGCGCCCTTCCCGACCGATTCGACGAACGCATGAAACTCGACCTGAAGATTCTCGACGCGCGCATGCGCGACTACCTGCCCGCGTACGCCACCACCGGCAGCGCAGGGCTCGACCTGCGTGCATGCCTCGACGCACCCGTCACGCTGAAGCCGGGCGAGACGACGCTGGTGCCGACCGGCCTCGCGATTCATCTCGCCGACCCCGGCTACGCGGCGCTGATCCTGCCGCGCTCGGGCCTCGGCCACAAGCACGGGATCGTGCTCGGCAACCTCGTCGGCCTGATCGATTCCGACTACCAGGGCCAGTTGATGGTCTCGACGTGGAACCGTGGCCAGACCGAGTTCGTGCTGAACCCGTTCGAACGGCTCGCGCAACTCGTGATCGTGCCGGTCGTGCAGGCGCAGTTCAACATCGTCGACGACTTCGACCAAAGCGATCGCGGCGAAGGCGGCTTCGGCAGCACCGGCCGTCACTGAACGGCACAATGCAGAAAGGGGCCTCGCGGCCCCTTTTTCGATTACAGCCGATGCGGCCCGCTTCCGCTCACCGGTCCGCCGTCTGCGCAATCCGTGCAGGCGCGAGTTCGCGTCGCCGCGCCTGTGCGATGCTCGCGTAGATCACCATCGCAACCAGCACGCCGAGCAGCACCGCCGACGAGCCGACCGTGCCGAGCGCGAGTCCGCCCTTCGCGACCGGTTTCGTCAGCAGATCGCCGACCGTTGCGCCAAACGGACGCGTGAGCACGAACGCGGCCCAGAACAGCAGCACGCCGGAGATCCGCGTGTAGTAGTGCGCGAGCACGATCGCCGCGAGCAGTCCGCCGATCAGCAGCGCGCCGCCGCCGAAGCCGAGGCCCGAGCTGTCCGCGAGGAAATCGCCGAGCGCGGTGCCGAGCGTGTTCGAGAACAGGATCGCGATCCAGTACAGCAGCTCGACCTTGCGCGTGCGGATCAGGTCGACCGACAGCGATTCGCCGCTCAGGCGCCACACCGCGAAGATCGCCAGCAGGATCGCGACGAGGATCGACGAGCCGGCCGCATAGCCGAGGCCGAGCGTACGGTCCATGAAGTCCGACATCGTCGTGCCGGCCGTGCTCGTCGCGACGATCACGGCCCAGTAGATCGCCGGGCGATAGCGCGTCGTCTTGAGCTGTGCGCCCAGCGTCACGAGGAAGAAACCGAACAGCAGGATCGAGCTCACCGCGTAGCCGACGTTCAGCGTCATCGACAGCAGGTCGCCACCGGTTTCGCCGAGCGTCGTCGCGCAGATCTTCATGATCCAGAACGCGAGCGTGATTTCAGGAAGTTTGTTCATTCGAACCCCTTTTTGCAGAAGCGGCGCGCCGGTACGGACCGGCGCGCATTGCAGACAGGCTCGAATGTACTGGCCGCTCGCTTAACGGAACCTTAGCGACTACGAAAAGCGGCGTGGACGGCCACGCCGGCGCGGTCAGCGCGCGTGTTGGTGTCGATAATGCAGCGCATACGCGAGCGTCAGCAGCACGACGAAGACGACGCCGACCACCATCGTCATCCGGAATTCGCGCGTGAAAGCGGTCGTCAGGAGGATTGCCGCGACGAGCCCGGCGCCGAGCAGGCTGCCGAACGGATGCCCCCACATCCGGAATGCGAGCGCCGGGCCGCGATACTGCGCGCGAAAGCGCAGATGCGTGACGAAGATCATCAGCCACGTGAGCAGCGCGCCGAACATCGCGATCGCCATCATCACGGTAAACGCCGTGTCGGGCGACAGCGCGACGAGCACGGCCGCGACCGCGACGCCGCTCGTCGAGATCCACAGCGCCGCACGCGGCACGCCGTTCGCGCCGAGCCGGCCGAACACCGCGGGCGCGAGCCGCGCGCGCGACAGGCTGAACATCATTCGCGTCGTCACGTAGAGCTGGCTGTTCATTGCCGATAGCGCCGCGATCAGCAGCACGAAGTTGATCACGCCTGCCGCATACGGCACGTGCGTCGCGGCCATCACCTTCACGAACGGGCTTTCGTCGGTGCCGGCCTGCGTCCACGGCACGATCGCGAGCATCAGCGCAAGCGTGAGCAGATAGAACAGCACGAGCCGGAACACCGTCGAGCGGAACGCGCGGGTGACCGCGTGCTGCGGATCGCGCGCCTCGCCGGCCGCGATCGCGACGGCCTCGATGCTCATGTAGCTGAAGATCGCGACGATCACCGCGACCCACGTTCCCCTCGGCCCTTTCGGCATGAAGCCGCCGTGCGCGGTGTAGTTCGCGAAACCGATGCCCGACGCCGCCGGCGCCGACCACACGAGATAGGCGCCGAGCACGATGAATACGATGATCGCCGCGATCTTCAGCAGCGAAAACGCATATTCGACCGAACCGTACAGCGTGACGCTCGCGAGGTTCACCGCGACCAGCAGCGCGGAGAAGCCGATCACCCAGTACCAGCCGGGCACGGCCGGAAACCAGTACTTCATGAACACGGCGATCGCGCTGATTTCGGTGCCGATCGCGAACACCACCGCGAACCAGTACGCATAGCGCACGAGAAAGCCGGCGAGCGGGCCGACGTAGTGCTCGGCATACGCGCCGAACGAGCCGGCCGTCGGATGCGCGACCGTCATTTCCGCAAGCGCGCCCATCAGCAGCAGCGCGATCAGCGCGCCGATCGCGTACGAAACCAGCACGCTCGGGCCAGCGAGCCCGATCGCGAAGCCGCTGCCGAGGAACAGCCCCGTGCCGATCGCGCCGCCGATCGCGATCATCGCCATCTGCCCGGACGTCAGCGCATGGCGCAACCCTTGTTCGCGCGCGACGATGTTGTCGAACGACCGTTGTTGTTGTGTCACTGCGTTACCACTCCCCTGCACCACCACGGCGCCGCCGGCGCCAGATAAAACGAAACGGCGCGGAGAACTTCCCGCGCCGTTCGCATGAACCACGAATTATCGTTTACTCGACTTCGACCGTCTCTTCGTTCGGCTTGTGCGGCGGATTCCCGAGCTTGTCGAACGACAACTGCACCTTGTCGTTTTCGTCGACGTCGACCGTCACATGGCCGCCGTTGAGGAGCTTGCCGAACAGCAGCTCGTCGGCCAGTGCACGACGGATCGTGTCCTGAATCAGCCGCTGCATCGGCCGCGCGCCCATCAGCGGGTCGAAGCCGTGCTTCGCGAGATGCTTGCGCAACGCGTCGGTGAAGAGCGCGTCGACCTTCTTCTCGTGCAGCTGTTCCTCGAGCTGGATCAGGAACTTGTCGACCACGCGCATGATGATTTCCTCATCGAGCGAGCGGAAGCTGATGATCGAATCCAGGCGGTTGCGGAACTCCGGCGTGAACAGGCGCTTGATGTCGGCCATCTCGTCGCCCGTCTCGCGGCGCGTCGTGAAGCCGATCGTCGCCTTCTGCATCGACTCGGCGCCCGCGTTCGTCGTCATGATGATGATGACGTTGCGGAAATCCGCCTTGCGGCCGTTGTTGTCGGTCAGCGTGCCGTGGTCCATCACCTGCAGCAGCACGTTGAAGATGTCCGGATGCGCCTTCTCGATCTCGTCGAGCAGCAGCACGCAATGCGGCTTCTTCGTGACGGCTTCGGTCAGCAACCCACCCTGGTCGAACCCGACATAGCCCGGCGGCGCGCCGATCAGCCGGCTCACCGCGTGACGCTCCATGTATTCCGACATGTCGAAGCGGATCAGCTCGATGCCGAGCGTGAACGCGAGCTGGCGCGCCACTTCGGTCTTGCCGACGCCCGTCGGGCCGGAGAACAGGAACGCGCCGATCGGCTTGTCCATCTTGCCGAGGCCCGCGCGCGCCATCTTGATCGACGCGGCCAGCGCATCGATCGCCGGATCCTGGCCGAACACGACGCTCTTCAGGTCGCGATCGAGCGTCTGCAGCTTGCTGCGATCGTCCTGCGACACGCTCTGCGCCGGCACGCGCGCGATCTTCGAGATGATTTCCTCGATCTCGCTCTTGCCGATCGTCTTCTTCTGCTTCGACTTCGGCAGGATCCGCTGCGCGGCGCCCGCTTCGTCGATCACGTCGATTGCCTTGTCCGGCAGATGACGGTCGGTGATGAAGCGTGCCGACAACTCGGCCGCGGCCGACAGTGCACCCGACGAATACTTGACGCCGTGGTGCTCCTCGAAGCGCGACTTCAGCCCGCGCAGGATCGCAACCGTCTGCTCGACGGTCGGCTCCGTCACGTCGACCTTCTGGAAACGCCGCGACAGCGCCGCGTCCTTCTCGAAGATGCCGCGATATTCGGTGAACGTGGTCGCGCCGATGCACTTGAGCGTGCCCGACGACAGCGCCGGCTTCAGCAGGTTCGATGCGTCGAGCGTGCCGCCCGATGCGGCGCCCGCGCCGATCAGCGTATGGATCTCATCGATGAACAGGATCGCGTGCGGACGCTCCTTCAGCTCCTTCAGCACCGTCTTCAGACGCTGCTCGAAGTCGCCGCGGTACTTGGTGCCCGCCAGCAGCGCGCCCATGTCGAGCGAATAGACCTGCGCGTTCGCGAGGATGTCCGGCACTTCGCCGCGCGTGATGCGATAGGCGAGCCCTTCCGCGATCGCGGTCTTGCCGACGCCGGCTTCGCCCACGAGCAGCGGATTGTTCTTGCGGCGACGGCACAGCACCTGCACCACGCGCTCGACCTCCGGCTCGCGCCCGATCAGCGGATCGATGCGGCCGTCCTTCGCCATCTGGTTCAGGTTCTGCGTGAACTGCGCGAGCGGCGTTTCCTTCTGCGCATTCGCGTCTTCGCTTTCCGCGCTCGCGTCGCTCGACTTCGCGGCTTCGCCGCCGTTCGTCTTCGCGATGCCGTGCGAAATGAAGTTCACCACGTCGAGGCGCGTCACGCCCTGCTGCTGCAGGTAGTAGACGGCATGCGAATCCTTCTCGCCGAAGATCGCCACCAGCACGTTTGCGCCGGTCACTTCCTTCTTGCCGTTCGACGTCGACTGGACGTGCATGATCGCGCGCTGGATCACGCGCTGGAAACCGAGCGTCGGCTGGGTATCGACATCGTCGGTACCCGGAACGGTCGGTGTGTTGTCGTGGATGAAATTGCGCAGGTTCTGACGCAAGTCCTCGATGTTGGCCGCACACGCGCGCAACACCTCGGCTGCCGTCGGATTATCCAGCAGAGCCAGCAGCAGATGCTCGACCGTAATGAACTCATGGCGCGCCTGACGTGCTTCCATGAACGCCATGTGCAGGCTGACTTCCAATTCCTGGGCAATCATGCTTCCTCCATCACGCACTGCAGCGGATGCCCGGCCTGCCGCGCATGGGTAACGACTTGCTCAACCTTGGTCGACGCGATGTCCCGCGTATAGACCCCACATACCCCTCGCCCCTCGCGATGGACCTTCAGCATGATCTGCGTGGCCGTCTCGCGATCCTTCTTGAAATACTCCTGTACGACCATCACGACGAACTCCATCGGCGTGAAGTCGTCGTTCAGCAGCACCACCTTGTACATCGAAGGCGGCTTGAGCTTCTGCTGCTTGCGTTCCAGGACGGTGCTGTCCTGCTTGTCCGGGATAATCGCCATACACCCATTCTAAACAACTCGGACAGGCCCGCAATCCTGCCATTACCCGACCGACCGGTCGGCGCCCTCCCTGGTTCCCGACGACACGCCATCGTCTTCGTGCCATACGAAAGCCGGCTGCGGTGCCGGCTTTCACGCATGGCGCAGAACACGAACCGTCAGGGGGAGACCGCACCGGACCGTCGCATCCGCGTCCAGTATCCCACAAGCCGGGACGACTCGATCGCGTGTCACTCGAGCCTGGTATATGAACCGATTATGCGACTTTTCAAGTCCGCGCGCTTGGCGGCATGCTGCAAAGCAAAGCCGGAAAAACCCTGAAAATGGGTTCTTTACAACGGCCCTCCAACCGTCTAAAAATTCCTCTTGACACCCAAATAAAGAGCGCCAACAATCAAGCTGGCACTTTTTTCAATTCGCCGGTTAGTGAACTGAAAGAGGCCGAAGGTGAGCTTGTGAGGGGGGAACGGCTGCATTTTCCGGTCGTTTAGCTTTTCGAGCGTGCTCGTGGTAAGTAGCAGCGACTGTGTGACAGGGGAAGTAGGAAATGGCAACTGGTATCGTTAAATGGTTCAACGACGCGAAGGGCTTCGGTTTCATCACTCCCGACGAGGGCGGTGAGGATCTGTTTGCGCACTTCTCGGCCATCAACATGCAGGGCTTCAAGACCCTGAAGGAAGGCCAGAAGGTGAGCTTCGAGGTCGTTCAAGGCCCGAAGGGCAAGCAAGCGTCGAACATCCAGGCCGCATAAAGGCACCGGATATCGGACGAAGAAACCCGGCATTGCGCCGGGTTTCTTTTTTTTCAGGCCGGCCATTCGTTAATTCGATTGGCCGGCCTTTTCGTTCAATCCCGATAATTGAACGCATATTGTCTTGTTGCACGCGCAGATCGAATGTTTGCCATTCGCGTGAAACAAATTCGATGTCGCGTTACACGACTTTCAGCGTGCCCATCATGCCGAGATCCTCGTGTTCGAGAATGTGGCAGTGAAACATGCGCTCGCCGGGCATGTCTTGCGACACGAGTATCGTCACGGTTTCGCCGCTGCGCACGTTCACGGTATCGCGCCACGCGCGGAACGGTTCGCGCGTGCGCGCCCCATCCGACGCACGCTCGATCACCTGGAATTGCGTGCCATGCAAATGGAACGGGTGGTCCATGTCGGTCGCGTTGCGGATGTCCCAGCGCTCGATGTCGCCGCGGCGGCTCGTCAGCGTCGCGCGATGCGGCGCGTAGGTCGCGCCGTTGATCATGAAGCGCATGCCCGCCGGACGGCCGTGCGCCGGGCCGCTCATCATCGCGTCCATGTCCATCTCTTCGCCGAACTCGACCGCCTTGCGCGCGACCGGCTCGCCCAGTGCCGGCACCGCCCGCAGCGTCGCGGGCAACGCACGGGCGGGCGCCGGCGCGAACGCGACGTCGGCGAGCGCCAGCGCCGGAGCGGGCGGCAGGCTGCCGTGGCCGTCGTCGTGCGACATCGCCATCTTGCGGCGGTCGTATTCGGCCGCCTGCAACACCGCGCGCGACGCACGATCACCGGCACGCACCAGCAGCTCCGCACGCTCGCCGGGCGCGAGCAGCAGCGACGTGACGTGGCGCGGCGCGTCGAACAGCCCGCCGTCGGTGCCCGCATGCTCGAACGTGCGGCCATCGTCGAATGCGACGCGCAGATAACGCGCGCTGCAGGCGTTCCACACGCGCCAGCGCTCGTCGCCCGCCACGTCGATCCGCGGCCGGCGCGCGCCGTTGAGCAGCACGAACTGGCCTTCGCGGCCGTTCATCCAGTCCATCATGTCGTTCGGCGCAATCGTGCCGTCACGGGCGAGCTTCAGGTCGGACACGAACAGGTTGCGCTCCGGCCAGCCGGCGAGCGGATCGTCGGCGGCGCGCACGACGAACGGGCCGGCCAGCCCGCGGAACACCTGCTCGGCGGTCATCATGTGCGGATGCGGGTGATACCAGTAAGTGCCGGCGCTGCCCTTCGGCAGTGTGAAGCGGTACACGCGCGATGCGCCCGGCGCCACCGGATCGGACGGATTGCCGTCCTGGTCGGGCGGCACGGGCAGCCCGTGCCAGTGGATGGTCGACGGCTGCGGCAGCTTGTTCACGAAACGGATTTCGACGGTGTCGCCCTCGCGCACGTCGATCAGCGGGCCAACGACCGGCCCTTGCGTGCCCGTGCCGAATTGCCAGAACGTCGTGGGCCGCGCGCCGCGCAGCATCGGGCGCGCGACCGGCTGCGCGACCAGCGTCGCGCGGAACGTGCCGGGTTCGCGGCTTTCGTTCGCGAGCGTGCGCA
>NZ_JAPVQY010000025.1 GCF_027257875.1 Burkholderia sp. IMCC1007 | reverse complement strand
CCCGGCGTGTCGCGGTGCGCTGCGCAAGCGCGCGGCGCTGCGAGCCGCGCGGCCCCCGGCGCTGCGATGTGCGGTTCGCGTTGCGGTCCCCGTCATCGATTCCGATAATAGCGACGCGGTGCACAAGCGATCGACAATAGGGGCATCATGACGCCGTCGCGGCGGCGGAGCCGCCCTTGCCAGCCTCCCGGCCGACGCGCAAGCTGCAATATTCGGATAATTGAAAAGTTTGCGATGGAACAGCCCGCGGCCAGCCTGCGCGACTGTCGTCGACGGGTTCGTCGACGCAGCGTCCCGGTTCCGTTTTGAGAGTGAAAGCCATGTTGAAGAAGCAACTATTTGCAGACCGACTCCTCGCGCAGATGCCGTCGTTGCGGGCGCTGCGGTGTTTCGTGACGGCGGCGCGCTACGAGAGCTTCACTCAGGCGGCCGAGGTGCTGTGCGTGACGCAGGCGGCGATCAGCCGGCAGATCAAGGAACTCGAGGATTCGCTGGACGTCGCGCTGTTCGAGCGTACCGGCCGGCATATCGCGCTGACGGATGCGGGGCGCATTCTCTACAACGCGTCGTACCTGTCGATCATGAACATCGCCGAGGCGGCGGAAGCCGTGCGCCGGACCGACAAGCATGCGCTGATGGTGTGCGTGTCGCATACGTTCTCGGCGCTGTGGCTGTCGTCGCGGTTGCCCGCGTTTCGCGAGCGGTTTCCTAATATCCAGCTGCACGTGATCGTTACCGAGCATTTCATGGAGCTGGACGGGCTCATCGAGCCCGACGTGATCATCACGAAGAACCCGCCGCGCGAGCCCGAGTTCGAAGCCGAGCCGCTGTTTCATGACATCGTCTATCCCGTGTGCAGCCCGTCGTTTCACGAACGCCATTTCCATGGCCGGTCGCTGAAGCCGCTGGACCTGCTGTCGAGCCCGACCCTGAACCTGTCGATGCTCGGCCGCGCGCAGGTGTGCGAGCACGTCGACTGGCGCGTGTGGCGTAACTGGTTCCAGCAGAGCGACGGCACCGATAGGATGACCGAGAACAAGTCTCTGGAAAGCAACGACTACCGGCTGCTCGTCGCGCAGGCCGAGGCCGGCGAAGGCACGCTGCTGGGCTGGCATCACCTGCTGCACCGGCAGATCGACCAGGGCATCCTGATGCGGCCGGTGCAGGACGTGCTGGTGTTTCGCGATCGCTATCACTATCTGATCACGCACCGCAATGCGCAGCCGCGCCCCGAATACCGGTTGTTCCGTCAATGGCTGAGCGACGAGGTCAGCGTGATGATGCGCGGCTGGCTCGATGCGGGCGTCGAGATCGAGCGATAGCGCGACCGTGGAACGACTCCAGCGTCAGATGAAACCCGCATCGGCACCACCGAAAGGCTATCGCCGGCTGATCCCGTCGGTCACGGCCCTCGTCGAATTCGAGGCCGTCGCGCGGCTCGGCAGCTTTACGCTTGCCGCGCACGAACTCGGCGTGACGCAGGCGGCGGTGAGCCGGCAGATCAAGTTTCTCGAGGATCTGCTCGGGCAGCGCCTGTTCCATCGGCTGCATCGCTCGATCGCGCTGACCGACGAGGGCGAGGCGTTGTACCGGGTGGTCGCGGAATCGATGCAGAAGATCGCCGGCGTGTTCGACCGGCTGACGAGCGGCCCGGTTCGCCAGGAGCTCGTGCTGGCCGCGACGTCCGCGTTCTCGCATTTCCGCTTGCTGCCGCGGCTCGCCGCGCTGAAGGCCGCGCAACCCGATCTGCAGCTGCGCCTCGCGACGCTGATGTTTACCGCCGATCTGCGCCACAACGAAATCGATATCGCGGTGCGCTACGGGAACGGCCGCTGGGCTGACGGCACCGCGATCCCGCTGTTCGACGAAACCGTGTTCCCCGTGTGCTCGCCGGCGTGGCTGCAGCGGCATGGCACGCCCGAAGCGCTGGCCGATCTCGCCGCCGTCGCGCTGATCGAGTCGGATTCGACGTCCGAGGGCTGGATGGGGTGGGAGGCGTGGTTCCATGCGTCGGGCTACCGGCCCGACCGGTTGAATTTCGCGCTGCGGTGCAGCCTGTACACCGATGCGATCGATGCCGCCCGATATGGGCACGGTGTCGCGCTCGGCTGGGGGCGGCTCGTCCAGGAACTGCTCGACGCGGGCGAACTCGTGCGCTTGCCGATCGCTTCCCTGCAGATGACGGACGCCTATTACGTCGTGGTGCCGCACGGAAAGACGATCACGCCGGCGATCGACGGTCTCGTCGCATGGCTGCGGGCGGACGCCCAGGGCTGATGCGGCCGAGTGGCGGACGATTGACGCGGCGCGCCCGCCGCCGTGCCCCTTCCTTTTCGCATAAGCGCAGGTAATGCCAGAACGAAAATAAAGCGCGTTGACGCTCTTTTTCGCCAATCCAATACTGGAATCACAGCGGGAATGTTCGAAGCCGCGCGATTTCATCAACACAGGATTGGAGAAAGACGATGTCTGAAGTGCATGTCAACACGCATGGGGACCTGATTCGCAGCCGCCGGCCCGGGCACGGGATGCCCGGCGAACTGTTCGGCCGTCAGGACGTGTTCGAAACGGATGTCGACGTCTTTTTCTCGAAGCACTGGATCCTGGTCGGCGTGACCGCCGACGTGCCGGAGCCGGGCGACGTGTCGACCGTCGATATCGGCAAGGCGTCGATCATCATCGTGCGCGACGACGACGAGAACGTGCGGACCTACCGGAACGTGTGCCGCCATCGCGGCGCGCGGTTGAAGGAGGCCGGGAAGTCGACCGTCGGCATGCTCGTGTGTCCTTATCATCAATGGACCTACGATCTCGACGGCTCGCTGCGCCACGCGACGCACATGGGCCGCGACTTCGACACGACATGCCGCAGCCTGATTCCGGTGCACACGCGCATCATCGGCACGCACATCTTCGTATGCCTCGACGACAATCCGCCGGCCGACATCGCGAAGCTCGAGGAAACGATGGTGCCGCGCTTCGCACCGTACGACCTGCGGAATACGAAGATCGCGTTCGAGCAGGAGATCATCGAGAACGGCAACTGGAAGCTGGTGATCGAGAACAACCGCGAGTGCTACCACTGCGCGGCCACTCACCCCGAGCTGACCGCGTCGTTCCTGCCCGAGGATTTCGGCTTCTGCCCGGAAAACCTGACGGAAGAGCAGCTTCAGGCGTTCGAAGCGTACAAGGCGCGCAATGCGGCCTGCCAGCTGAACTGGGAGAGCGAAGGCTTCATCGGCTCGACCGTCGAATGGCTCGACGAGGACGCCGTCACGCAGTTCCGGACGCAGCAGCTCGTGATCGCCGGCGCGGGTGAATCGCAGACGATGAGCACCAAGGTGGCGAGCACGAAGCTGCTCGGCAATCTGCAGCGGCGCGATCTGGGCGATACGCACCTGTGGACGCACAACTCGTGGACCCACGTGATGAGCGATCACGCGGTGATTTCGTACATCATCCCGCTCGCGCCGGACCGGACGCTCGTCCGCACCAAATGGCTCGTGCATGCGGACGCGGTCGAAGGCGTCGATTACACGCTGTCGGATCTGACCGAAGTGTGGGTCGCGACGAATACGCAGGACAAGCATCTCGTCGAGATCACGCATGCGGGAACGCAGGACCCGGCGTATGCGCCGGGCGTGTTCTCGCCTTTCACGGAAGCCTATGTCGACCAGTTCTCGCGCTGGTATGCGGCGCGGCTGAATGCGCATGGGGTTTGACGGGCGCGTGGGCTGACATGAAAAGGGGAGCGCCGGCGCTGATCGCGCCGGCGTTTCGACGGCAGGTTCGGCCGGGCATGGCCGGCCTCGTACGGGGCTCCGTTCGGCTGATCAGGCCGGCTCGCATGCGATCGCTACGGCTTGCGTACGGCTATGCGCATCCACTTTGTCGTTGATGTTCGACCGCGCGTTCAACCGCGAAGCGGCTGTAGTTCGAGGTAATCCAGATCGTTGCCGAGCGGGCGCCATTGTCCGACACGGCGCCTTAGTTCGGGATCCTCTACGCGCGCCAGTTCATCTTGTGCCACACGATGATGTCCCCGCACCAACAGGATGCGGGAGCGTTCGAGTTGCGCGCCAACTGGCCGGGTTGGCCGCCGGGGCCGCGCCGGCGCGAATGCGTCGATGACGATCGGGCCCGAGACGATTCCACGCTCCACCGTAACAGTCGCGCCGATCGCTCCATTCCAGAACCCGCGCCGCCACCGCGACCACCATCGCGACACGTTGCGACGGGCTGCGCCGATTTCAGAATTGAAATCTCAATTTCATCCCTGAGCCAGCGTCGGGCCCGATCGCGCGTGCGGCCCCCGTAGATCAACGCTCTCCGTCCAATCGCCGGCGTGGCCTGCTTTTTGCGTTACCGGACCGACATTCTCGATGTCCGCTCGTCTGACCGGTCTTTCCGCGCCGAACGGAAGCAACCCGACAGCTCGACGGACGACCCGCTTTCCAATCGTAAGGTGATGCAATGACTGACTACGGCAAACGAAACACGGCATGTGGCGACGACGCGCGTCGCGCTGTGCAGGAGCGGCAAGTGATGGACGCGAATCCCTCCGCGTCGCCACCCGGATGGTTCGGCGAACGACGCCGCGATACGAACTGGGCCTGGGCGAAAGGCACGACAGGTTACGATTGGATGGATCACGCACCGCTTTTCGATCACCGCGACTGATCCTGTTCCGAGCCGGGCAGTAGCGCGGGTCCGTCGTGCGTCGACCGCCGACCGACCGGCCGGTGAGCCGACCGTCGTTCCCGGTTGGTCGGCTGGATACCATTCGTCGTCGCGACGGTGATAGCGGCCGTCGGGCGATATGACGAACATGTTGACTGGCGAAAGCCGGGACGATGCAACCGCGAATGACCGATGCGACGATCCACGTCGCCCAGTGAAGCGAACGGGCGGAAGAGGGCGCGTCGGCATGCTCAATTCAACTATTCACTATCCATGGCTGCCGTGACGCCCACTCCCATCCAGTCCATCCTGATCGCGAACCGCTCGGAAATCTCGATCCGCGTGATGCGTGCCGCCGCCGAACTGAACATGCGTACGGTGGCGGTGTATTCGAAGGAAGACCGCCTCGCGCTGCATCGCTTCAAGGCGGACGAAAGCTACCTGATCGGCGAGGGCAAGAAGCCGCTCGCCGCGTATCTCGACATCGACGACATCCTGCGCGTCGCGCGGCAGGCGAAGGTCGACGCGATCCACCCCGGCTACGGTTTCCTGTCCGAGAACCCGGATTTCGCGCAGGCCGTGATCGACGCCGGCATCCGCTGGATCGGGCCGTCGCCCGACGTGATGCGCACGCTCGGCAACAAGGTGGCCGCGCGCAATGCGGCGATCGCGGCCGGCGTGCCGGTGATGCCCGCGACCGCGCCGCTGCCGGACGATCTGGACGCGTGCCGCGCGCTGGCCGCGGAAGTCGGCTATCCGCTGATGCTGAAGGCGAGCTGGGGTGGCGGCGGACGCGGGATGCGCGTGCTCGAGAACGAACGCGACCTCGACACGCTGCTGCCTGTCGCACGCCGCGAAGCGCTGGCCGCGTTCGGCAACGACGAGGTGTACGTCGAGAAGCTTGTGCGCAATGCGCGGCACGTCGAGGTGCAGGTGCTGGGCGACCTCCACGGCACGGTCGTGCATCTGTACGAGCGCGACTGCACGGTGCAGCGGCGCAACCAGAAGGTCGTCGAGCGCGCACCGGCGCCGTACCTCGATCACGACGGCCGTCACGCGCTGTGCGAATCGGCGCTGCGCCTGATGCGTGCGGTCGGCTACACGCACGCGGGCACCGTCGAGTTCCTGATGGACGCCGACACCGGCCAGTTCTACTTCATCGAGGTCAACCCGCGCATCCAGGTCGAGCACACGGTGACGGAGATGATCACCGGGATCGACATCGTGAAGGCGCAGATCCGCATCACCGAAGGCGGCCGGATCGGCCTCGCCGACGACGCGACGGACGGCGACGGCGCACTCGTCGCGCGCGCGGCCGGCGTGCCGGAGCAGCATGCGATTCCGCTGAACGGCAACGCGCTGCAATGCCGGATCACGACCGAGGATCCGGAGAACGACTTCCTGCCCGACTACGGGCGGCTCACGGCGTATCGCAGCGCGGCGGGCTTCGGCGTGCGCCTCGACGCCGGCACCGCGTATGGCGGCGCGGTGATCACGCCGTACTACGACTCGCTGCTGGTGAAGGTGACGACCTGGGCGCCGACGGCGGCCGAATCGATTCATCGGATGGATCGCGCGCTGCGCGAGTTCCGGATTCGCGGCGTCACGTCGAACCTGCAGTTCCTCGAGAACGTGATCAATCATCCGGCGTTCATCGCGGGCGACGTGACCACGCGCTTCATCGACAAGACGCCGGAGCTGCTCGAATTCGCGAAGCGCGGCGATCGCGCGACGAAGCTGCTGCGCTATCTCGGCGAGCTGAACGTGAACGGCAACGCGGAGATGAAGGGCCGTACGCTGCCGGCGCTGCCGTTGTCGAAACCGGTGCTGCCGAAGGTCGATACGGCGGTGGCGATTCCGTCCGGCACGCGCGATCGCCTGCGCGAGCTCGGCCCGGAGCAATTCGCGCGCTGGATGCTCGACCAGAAGCAGGTGCTGCTCACTGACACGACGATGCGCGATGCGCACCAGTCGCTGTTCGCGACGCGCATGCGCACGGCCGACATGCTGCCGATCGCGCCGTTCTATGCGCGCGAGCTGTCGCAACTGTTCTCGCTCGAATGCTGGGGCGGCGCGACCTTCGACGTCGCGCTGCGCTTCCTGAAGGAAGACCCGTGGGAGCGGCTCGCGCTGCTGCGCGAACGCGTGCCGAACATCCTGTTCCAGATGCTGCTGCGCGGCTCGAACGCGGTCGGCTATACGAACTACGCGGACAACGTCGTGCGCTTCTTCGTGCAGCAGGCCGCGCGCGCGGGCGTCGACGTGTTCCGCGTGTTCGACTCGCTGAACTGGGTGCGCAACATGCGCGTGGCGATCGATGCGGTGGGCGACAGCGGCATGCTGTGCGAAGGCGCGATCTGCTACACCGGCGACCTGTTCGACACGTCGCGCGCGAAGTACGACCTCAAGTATTACGTCGGCATCGCGCGCGAGCTGCAGCAGGCCGGCGTGCACGTGCTCGGCATCAAGGACATGGCCGGCATCTGCCGCCCGCAGGCAGTCGCGACACTCGTGAAGGCGCTCAAGGAAGAAACCGGGCTGCCCGTGCATTTCCATACGCACGACACGAGCGGGATCGCCGCGGCGTCGGTGCTCGCGGCAGTCGGTGCGGGCTGCGACGCGGTGGACGGTGCGCTCGATGCGATGAGCGGCCTCACGTCGCAGCCGAACCTGTCGAGCATCGCGGCCGCGCTGGCCGGCAGCGAACGCGACCCGGGGCTGGATCAGGATCGCCTGCACGAGGCGTCGATGTACTGGGAAGGCGTGCGTCGCTATTACGCGCCGTTCGAATCGGAAATCCGCGCGGGCACGGCCGACGTCTATCGCCACGAGATGCCGGGCGGCCAGTACACGAACCTCCGCGAGCAGGCGCGCTCGCTCGGCATCGATCATCGCTGGACCGAGGTGTCGCGTGCGTATGCTGACGTGAACCGCCTGTTCGGCGACATCGTGAAGGTCACGCCGACGTCGAAGGTGGTCGGCGACATGGCGCTGATGATGGTCGCGAACGATCTCGGCGTGGACGACGTGCGCAACCCGGACAAGGACATCGCATTCCCCGAGTCGGTCGTGTCGCTGTTCAAGGGCGAGCTGGGTTTTCCGCCCGACGGCTTCCCGGCCGACCTGTCGCGCAAGGTGCTCAAGAGCGAACCGCCGGCGCCGTATCGTCCGGGCGACCAGATTCCGCCGGTCGATCTCGACGCGGTGCGCGAGCAGGCCGAGACCGCGTGCGAGCAGCCGCTCGACGACCGGCAACTGGCGTCGTACCTGATGTACCCGAAGCAGACGATCGACTACTACGCGCACGTTCGCGCGTACAGCGACACGTCGGTCGTGCCGACGCCCGCGTTCCTGTACGGGCTGCAGCCGCAGGAGGAAGTGGCGATCGACATCGAGCCGGGCAAGACGCTGCTCGTGTCGCTACAGGGTCAGCACGCCGATGCGCAGGACGGCATCGTGAAGGTGCAGTTCGAGCTGAACGGCCAGTCGCGTTCCGCGCTCGTCGAGCAGAAGACGGTCGCGCATGTGGGCCAGGAGCGGCACGGGCTGAAGCGCGCCGAGCCGGGCAATCCGCTGCATATCGCCGCGCCGATGCCGGGCTCGGTGGTCACGGTCGCGGTACAGCCGGGGCAGCGCGTGACGGCCGGCACGACGCTGATCGCGCTCGAGGCGATGAAGATGGAAACCCACATCGCGGCGGAGCGCGATTGCGAAATTGCGGCCGTGCATGTGAAGCCCGGCGAGCGGGTCGCGGCGAAGGATCTGCTGATCGAGCTGAAAGATACGGCGCAATGAGGTGGGCCGCGATCGGTCGTCCGTGCTGACAGATGCCGGGCATCGTAACTGGCACGTCGGCCGACCGCATGGCGGCCTGAGCGTCCGGGACCGGCTGCCTGCACGTCGTGATCTGATGACGCGCGGGCAGTCGGTCCGCGATGTGGTCAGCAATCAGTTCGGCGAACGCGCTCCGCAACGGACGACGATGATCGATCAATCGCCTCCGTTCTTACCGGAAGTCTGCACGATCGCGCCGTGGGCCGCCACCGTCGCCGTATCGGCATGTGCGGCGTTCGCGACGGCTCCGAAGCGGCTTTCCCAGCCGCCGCCGAGCGCCTTGCACAACGTGACGAGGTGCATGGCCGCGTCGGCCTCGCTGCGCGCGCTTACGATCCGGCGTCGGGACGTTTTCTCGAGCTGTACACGACGCAGCCGGGGCTGCAGTTCTATACGTCGAACGGGTTGAACGGCAGCGTCGCGGGCAAGGGCGGCAGGGTCTACCGGCAAACGGATGCGTTCGCGCTGGAAGCCGAGCATTTTCCCGATTCGCCGAATCATCCGTCGTTCCCGACAACCGTGCTCAAGCGCGGGCAGACGCTGCACGAGGTGACGGTGTGGCGGGTCGGCGCGCGGTGAGCGGGCGGTTCGCCGGAGTACGCGTGTCGCGCGGGTAGCGGGCACCGCGCCGCGCGCGGCATGGCGGGCAGCGGCCGCTACACGTTGATCACGCCGCGCCCGAGTTCCAGCACACGGCCGCCGACGCTGATCGCGCCACGCTCGCTGACCGACAACCGAAGCAGGCAAGGGCGGCCGATGGCTTCACCCTGTTCGACCTCGAACGCGGCGGGCAGCGCATGACTGGCGGCAATCAGCCAGCCGCCCAGATTCGCGCAAGCGGACCCGGTGCCCGGATCTTCGGAGATGCCGCCGCCCTGTTTCGCAGAGAAGTAGCGGGCCACCACTTTCTCGGGGCGATGCGTGTCGAATGCGAACACATAGGCGGTCTTGCGACCGAGGCTGTTGGTCGGCCAGAGATCGACGTAAATGCTGTCGGGCCGCGCGCGGCGCACGGCCGCGGGGGTCTTGACGGCGACCAGCAATTGATCGACGCCGGTATCGACCCACAGCGGCGGCGCGAACAGGTCGTCCGTCGTCAGTCCGAGCATGGCCGCGGTGTCGGTATCGGGCAATGCGCACGGCGCCGTCTTCGGCATGCCCGTGTGCGGCGCGGTGAACGTCCACACGTTCTTGTTCGCATTGACGTCGACCACGCCGGCCCTGAATTCGAGCGACAGCGCATTGCTGGCCGCAAGCGTGTCGCGCACGACGTGCGCGGTGCCGAGGGTCGGATGGCCCGCGAAGCCCATCTCGTAGCCGGGCGTGAAGATGCGCACCCGCGCATGCGCGCGCTCCGACGGCAGCACGAAGGTCGTTTCCGACAGGTTGAACTGCACGGCGAGCGCCTGCATGGTCGCGTCGTCCATGCCGCGCGCATCCTCGAACACGCATAACGGGTTGCCGCCGAACGTGGACTCGGCGAATACATTGAGCAGACGGAACGCGTACGTGGTCATTCGAATCTCTCGTTGGGGCATGATGCAACGGCGTTCGTTCGATCCGATGCTGTCGTCGTGTAATCCGTCATTGTGCGTCGAACGCGCGCAGCAGGTGTCGCGCGACCGCGATCCGCCGGCCTGTGGAATCGGGCCGGCGATTTCGATGCGGACGCAACCAATGCGTGCGGCACCACGCCGTTTCCGATCTCAATGCGACGATACATAAACGGCATCCTCGAACGCCTGCGGAACGGCGAAACGTTCGCGCATGCGCTTCGTCTCCTGCGCGGGCGTGAGGCCGAACAGCCGCTTGAATTCCCGGCTGAATTGCGACGGGCTCGTATAGCCGACTGCATAGCACGCGGCTTCCGCCGTCAGGTCCTGACGCACCATCAACAGGCGCGCCTGATGCAGGCGCGTCGACTTCAGATACTGGATCGGCGACACCTGCGTGATCGCCTTGAAGTGACTGTGGAAGCTCGGCACGCTCATCCCGGCTTCCGCGGCCAGTTGCGGCACGTCGAGCGATTGCGCGTAGCCGGTATGGATCGCGCGCAGCGACCGGCCGATCCGGCCGAACTGTCCGCGCATCGCGAGCGCGCTTCTCATCGCGCTGCCCTGCGCGCCGGTGAGCACGCGGAAATACAGCTCGCGCAGCAGCGCCGGCCCGAGCACCGCCGCTTCGAGCGGCCGGTGCATCGCTTCCACGAAACGCAGCACGCTGGTCTGCATCGCGCCGTCCATCGGCGTCGACATCATGCTGCGGGGCGCCTGCACGGGTTCCGCGGTCCCTTCGCCGCCGATCTGCGCGGCCAGCTCGGCCGCCATCGTGAAATCGAGGTGCAGATACAGCGCCAGCAGCGGCCGCGCGGGCGTTGCATCGGTCTCCATGCTGAACGGCACGGGCACCGATACGGCCAGGTAGTGATCCGCGTCGTACAGATAGAGCTCGCCGCCGAAGTAGCCGCGCTTGCTGCCCTGGCAGACGATCACGATCCCCGGGTCGTACAGCACCGGGGTGCGCGACAGCGCGCGGTTCGAGCGCAGGATGCGCACGCTCGGCAGCGCCGTCAGGTTGTAGCCTTCGTCGGGCGCCAGGGCATTCAGCAGCGCAATCAGGTGTTTGCGGTTGCGCGCGGACAGCGACGACGATGGGGCGGAAAGGGATGCGGCACTCATAGTTTTGTGCAAGAAGATCAGCGGATTCCGACTTATTCAGCGTAGCGCATCGGACTAGCATGCAGGCTTCGATCGATATTCGGGAGAAGCTCACATGGCATTCGGCAACATCATCCTCGTCACCGGCGTCAGCAGCGGCTTCGGCCGTGCGCTCGCGCAACAGGCGCTGGCCGCGGGCCACACGGTGGTCGGCACCGTGCGAAGCGAAGAGGCGCGCGCGGCGTTCGAAGCGCTGTCCGCGCACGCGGCCTTCGCGCGCGTGCTCGACGTGACCGATTTCGAGCGCATCGACGGCGTCGTCGCCGAGATCGAAGCAAGCGTCGGGCCCGTCGGCGTGCTGGTAAACAACGCCGGCTACGGGCACGAAGGCATCATGGAGGAGTCGCCGCTGTCCGAGATGCGCCGGCAGTTCGACGTGAACGTGTTCGGCGCCGTCGCGATGATGAAGGCGGTCGTGCCGTTCATGCGCGAACGTCGCCGCGGCCGCATTCTGAACATCACGTCGATGGGCGGCCACATCACGATGCCGGGCATCGCGTATTACTGCGGTAGCAAGTTCGCGCTGGAAGGCATTTCCGAGGCGCTCGGCAAGGAGCTCGAACCGTTCGGCATCGCGGTGACCGCGGTGGCGCCGGGCTCGTTTCGCACCGACTGGGCCGGCCGTTCGATGACGCGAACGCCGCGCGCGATCGCCGATTACGATGCGATCTTCGATCCGATTCGCCGCGCCCGCGCGGAGAAAAGCGGCAGGCAACTCGGCGATCCGGTGAAGGCCGCGCGCGCGATGCTCGCGGTCATCGGCGCGGCGCGGCCGCCGGCGCATCTGCTGCTCGGTAGCGATGCGCTCGGGCTGGTGCGCGGCAAGTTGGCGGCACTGGAAGACGAAATCCGCGCATGGGAGGCGGTGACGGTTTCCACCGACGGTTGATGCGCAATTTCCGTGCGTCGTCGGGCACTTGTACGATGAGTTGCGTTGCGAGCGAGGGCCGTCCGTCATCGGCCTTCGGCGCGTGATGCCGCCCGCGCGGCATCCGGTGACGGACGCGAACGGGCCGGAACGGTGAATCCGACGCGATATTGGCGGCGCGACGCGCTGTCGGCATGCCGCCCATGCCGGAAACCTGAACCGCTTCATGACACCGTCGCGGTTTTCCGCTACAACGTGGAAGTGTTGCGTCGACTCGCGCGGTGTGCCGCCGCGCCGCAGCCCGACACCGACACCGACACCGACACCGACACCGACACCGACACCGACACCGACACCGATCACCGCCCGGGCGACCGGTCAGTACGCAGTGCCCACCTATCCCAAAGGAGCCGCAGCCATGCCGTACATCACCACGAAGGACAACGTCGACATTTTCTACAAGGACTGGGGCCCGAAGGATGCGCAGCCGATCGTTTTCCACCATGGCTGGCCGCTGTCTGCCGACGACTGGGATGCGCAGCTGCTGTTCTTCGTGCAGAACGGCTATCGCGTGATCGCGCATGACCGTCGCGGCCACGGCCGCTCGGCGCAGGTGTCCGACGGTCACGACATGGATCATTACGCGGCCGATGCGTTCGCGGTGGTCGAAGCGCTCGACCTGCGCAACGCGGTTCATATCGGTCACTCGACCGGCGGCGGCGAAGTCGCACGCTATGTGGCGCGCCACGGCGAGCCTGCCGGCCGCGTCGCGAAGGCCGTGCTGGTCAGCGCGGTGCCGCCGCTGATGCTGAAGACCGACGCGAACCCGGAAGGCCTGCCGCTCGACGTGTTCGACGGCTTCCGCAAGGCGCTCGCCGACAATCGCGCGCAGTTCTTCCTCGACGTGCCGTCGGGCCCGTTCTACGGCTTCAACCGGCCCGGCGCGACGGTGCATCAGGGCGTGATCCAGAACTGGTGGCGCCAGGGCATGATCGGCAGCGCGAAGGCGCATTACGAAGGGATCAAGGCATTCTCGGAAACGGACCAGACCGAAGACCTGCGCGCGATCTCGGTGCCGACGCTCGTGCTGCACGGCGAGGACGACCAGATCGTGCCGATCGCGGATGCCGCGCTGAAGTCGATCAAGCTGCTGAAGAACGGCACGCTGAAGACGTATCCGGGCTATTCGCACGGGATGCTGACCGTCAATGCGGATGTGCTGAACGCCGACCTGCTGGCGTTCGTGCGGTCGTGACGCGCGCGCGCGGCGCATGCCCGCTTCGGCGGGCTGCGCCGCGTTGGCCGGCAATGCCGGCCGTTTCGTTTTCGCTGGGTTTGCAGGGCGTGCGTCATGCAGCAAGACAGCGGCGGCGCATGCGCGTTCGTCCGGTGCGCAGCTTGCGCGGCGTATCACGCGTCATTCGCGGCGCTGTCGCCGAGGTCGCCTTCGATCGCGGCCGTCAGATCGTCGACGCCCACCATCAGCGCGCGCACCTGACGCAGCGATTCGTACTGGTGCAACACCGCGCGCCATGACGGCAGCGTCAGCAGCGCCTGCCAAATGACACCGAGGCCGTGCCGATCGGCGTCCTTTCGCTGCGCCAGCGCGCTCGCATATTCGAGGCTCGCCGGTGCCGACAACAACTGCATGCGGCTCGCGGCGCCCAGCAGGCGCGGCGTCGGATCCGCCGATGCATCGCAGCAGTACAGCACCTCGCGTTGCAGTGCCGCGTCGTCGGTCGTCAGCGCGTGCAGCGACGCGCCGTGCACGCGCACCGCGCCTTCGCGCGTGTCGAACGCGTACACGGTATTCGGATCGGCTTGCGCGAGCAGGCTCAGGCCGCGCGTGAGGCGCGGCAGATCGGTCGTCGCCGCATCGGCCGACGCTTTCGCTTCGACGAGAAAGCGGACGTGCCACGCGGCCGCCGGATCGTCGCCGCGCGCGCGGTCGAGCAGCACCGCATCCCATTCGGTCTTCGCGCGATCGTGCTTGCCCGGAATCGACGACGGCACGCGCATCGACGTGACCACGCGATACGTGCGTTTCGCATCGCCCGCGTCGAGTTGGGCCGCCAATGCGTCGAGTGCCTGCGCGGCCAGCGCTTCGACGGCCGCGCCGCGCTGTTGCGACGTCGCACCTTGCGCGACGGCGAGTGCGCTGCCTTCGAGCGGACCCTGGCGTTCCCACAGCGTGCGGTATTGCCGGACGTCCGGATCCGACAGCAGTGCGTCGAGACGCTGCAGCCGGCCGAGCGCCGGGTTGTCCTTCAGCTTGACGATGTCCTGGGCGAACGCGGTGTCGGTCGCCATTTCCGGTTGCGCGAGCAACTGTTGCAGCGTGGCATCGAGATCGTCCCACGACGCATCGGTGGCCGCCGCATGCAGCCGCGCGAGCGGCGCGCGCTGCCACGCCTGCGCGTGGCGCTCGAGCCGCGCCGGATGCGCGATCGTGTTGACGGCCGAGCGCAGCGTGCGGCGGTCCTGCTCCGCATGCGCGGCGAACGACGCGTATTCGCGCACGGCTGCCGCGCCGTGCCGAAGCACCGCGGCCTGAAACGCCGGGTCGCCGGATCGAGCGTCGATGGCGTCGCCGATCATTCGTGCGAGCGCATCGACGAAGCGATGTTGCAGTTCCGGGCCGGGCGTGCGGCCGCCGGCCTGCACGCGGCGCGCTTCCTCGATCACGATCGCGATGACGGTGGCCGGATTCGCTGCGTCGGTCAGCGACGCAGCGCGCGCGAGCGGCGGCAGCCGGAAACGGCGGTCGACGGTGCGCAGGACTTCATCCAGCAGGGCGGGCAACGGTGTCGGCGGCATGGCGAATGGCGGCTGTGAACGCGGGTCGCGCGTTCGTGACGTTCGATGTGCAACGGTAGCACGCAGCGCCGGGCGTTGCGCGCCGCGCCTTTCTGTCGGCGACGCGTTGCACGCGGACGACGTTGCGTGTCGTCCGCCGTCTGCTGCGAAGCGTCTGCCGCCGGGCGTCGGGCCATCAGGCCGTCAGCGTCACCGACAGGCTGCCGAGTTCGCCGAAACGCACCGTCAGTGCGTCGCCGAGCGGCACGTCGATCGCGCCCGCATACGAACCGGTCGTCACGATCTGGCCGGCCCGCGCGCCGTCGCCGCGCGACGCGAGGAAGTTGACGAGCCACACGAGCGGCTTGAGCGGATCGCCGTCCGGATGGCTGCCGTCGATCGTCCGGTTCAGCGCACCTTCGAACGACAGCGCGAGCGTCGCGAGCGGTACGTTCAGCCCGTCGGGCACGACGGGGCCCACGCACAGCCCCTGGTTGAATTGCCCGTCGGCGAGCAGTTCGAACTTCGACGCACGCGCGGGCTCCGCATAGCGGCAGCCCAGCACCTCGAGCACGATGCGCACTTCGCGGATCGCGGCGCGCACGTCGTTCTCGTCGTACGGCTCTTCGCGCGCGGGCAGGTCGCGATCGAGCACGAAGGCGATTTCCGGCTCGATCCGCACGATCGGGCCGCCGACGACGCGGTACGGGGCATCGGCTTCGCGGATCGTCGACGCGAAGATCGGCGCGGCGATCACGCGGTCGGGCGGCGGCAGCGCACATTTCCATCCGCCGATGGATTCGCCGAGCAGGTCGGCGACGCGACGCTGGATCGCGAGCGCGGTCTCGACGTCGTCGGGGCGCAACGCGTCGGGCAGCAGCGGGCCGGGCGCGCCGGCATGGCGGGCGGCGACGAGATGCTGGGCGGCGCCGTCCACGCGTTCGGTAGTCGTTGTCATGTCGGTTGAGCGAGTTGAAAGTGAGTCGGCAAAAAAGGGCCGGACGAAGGTCGCAACGTCGATGATAGCGCCTTCGGCGTGCCGGCCGCTCGAATGGCCGTCGCGAAAGCCCCAAGCGCGCGCCGGGCACGCCGGTTTTCTCCTGTGGCGCCTTGTCGCACGGGTGGTTTCCGGCGAACTTGACGGGCGTCAACCCTCGAACCTGCCGCCCGCCGATGATGGTGACATGGCCGTGCGCGCTCCCGCGTGCGGCAGTTCACCCCAGCGAGGTTCGCATGTACGAGAAGATCATGGTGGCCGTCGACGGCAGCGCATCGTCGAAGCAGGCCCTTGCCGAGGCAGTGAAGTTGGCGCTGGCGGGCGACACGCACGTCAGCGTGGTGTACGTGGTCGACAAGTCGGTGCTGTTCACGTATGCCGGCCGTTTCGACCCGCATGCGCTCGTCGAGGAAATTCGCGGCGACGGCATCAAGGTGCTGCGCGAAGCCGAACAGATCGTCGCGCTGGCCGGCGCGAAGGGCGAAGCCGAGCTCGTCGAGACCGAAAGCCTCGGCGAGGACATCGCCGAGCGCCTGCAGCGCTACGTGAAGGAGCGCGGCATCGATCTCGCGGTGGTCGGCACGCACGGGCGGCGCGGGCTTCGGCGCGTGCTGCTCGGCAGCGTCGCCGAGCGTTTCCTGCGCGGCTCGACGTGCCCGGTGCTGCTGATTCGCGGCGACGATGCCGACGTCGCGGCAGCCGCCGTTGCGGCCTGATACGGCGGGTGCGCGATGATACGTCGCCAGTACCGGATCGTCGTCGCGGCGATCGCCGTGTTCGTGTCGCTCGCGGGGATGATGGCCGTCGTGAGCGGCCTGCTGTTCGATGAAGCGATCGCGCTGCGCGGCGGTGCGATCGCGTTGATCGTCGGCGTCGCCTGCTTTGTCGTGATGCTCAATCCGGGGCCGAAAGGAGAAGGGTGACGCGATCCGCGATACGTGCGCGGTGACGTACCGCGCGTATCGGTATCGGACGCCGCCGCCCGCTCCGGGCCGGCCTGCACGTTCAGCCGCTTCAACGTTTCCACCAGCTCGGCATTCTACGGCTGTACCTTGCGTGCCTGCGCGACCGCATCTCGCGCTTCTTCCTGCCGCCCCGGCTTCCACAGCTTCCACAGCACTTCACCCTTGCGCGTCAGGGCCGGTCGCCCATGTGTCGCGCACATCGCTGTCGCCGTACTCATCCTTCGCGAAGATCGCGATCGCGCGATCGAACCACACGAGCGCTTCGTGGTTGCGGCCGTGCGGGAAGCTGCCGGGCGGCGGGTCGCCCGACGGGCCTAACGTTCCGGTTCGACGGGCTCGCGCGATGCCGGATATTGCCGGCATCGCGCCGGTGCTTCGCCTGCGTTTCACCGCCCCGCAGGCGTTTTCTGCCGCGCGCGGTTCTGTCAAACTGGCGCCCATGAAACCGCGCCTTGCTTCACCGCCTTCCTCCGATTCCGCGCCTGCGCCCGCAGGCTTTCCCGACGCCGACGAACTGGCCGCGCTGCGTGCGTGGTACGCGGGCATGACCGTGCGCCGGGCGGTCGAGCGCTATCTGCCCGATCGTCTCGGCGACGGGCGCTCGGCGCGCGGCGTGATCGGCGGCATTCGGCGCCGCCTCGTGCGTATCGCGCGGCAGGTCGGGCGGCCCGATCTCGCGGAGCAGCTCGGTCATGCCGATGGCGAACGCACGCAGATGGCCAGGGCGATGGCCGACGCGATCGGCATGCTGCGCCATGCGCGCGTGCCGGTGCCGCAGATCAGCGACGACGTCGGCCTGTGGTTGCCCGCGCGGGCCGTGGCCGCGCTGCGTGCGCACGGCATCGCGACGCTGGCAGACCTGACCGTGCGGATTCCGCGCCGGCGTCAGTGGTGGCGCGCGATCGACGGGCTCGGCATGGCGAGCGCGCGGCACGTCGAGGCGTTCTTCGCCGCGCATCCCGAATTGACCGAGCGCGCCCGCGCGCTGATTGCCGCGACGCCGCGCGGCAGCATCGTGCCGTGGGAGCAGCTGAAGCTGCCGCACGAAGTCGACGGATCGGCCGGCACGTTTCGCGCACCGCGTGCGACCAGCACGCTCGACGCGGACAACGATTACGCGGCCGTGCATGCGTGGCTGTCGCTGCACGAGTCGGCTGCGACGCGGCGCGCGTACCGGAAGGAGGCCGAGCGGCTGATCCTGTGGGCGATCGTCCAGCGCGGGCGCGCGCTGTCGTCGCTGACGACCGAAGACGCGGTCGCGTATCGCGCGTTCTTGCGCAACCCGACGCCGCACGAGCGCTGGGTCGGCCCGGTGCGGCCGCGCGGCGCGCCGGACTGGCGGCCGTTCTCGGGCGGGCTGTCCGCGCGTTCGGCCGCGTACACGCTGTCGGTGCTCGGCGCGCTGTTTCGCTGGCTGATCGAGCAGCGCTACCTGCTCGCGAATCCGTTCGCGGGCGTCAAGGTGCGCGACACGCGCGGCGCGAATGCGCTCGACACGTCGCATGCGTTCACCGAAGGCGAGTGGCTGCTCGTGCGCACGATCGCGGACGGGCTCGAGTTTCGCAAGGACACGTCGTCGAGCGCGCCGCAGTCCGGCTGGACGCCGGCCGCCGCGCAACGGCTGCGCTTCATCCTCGATTTCGGCTACGCGACCGGCTTGCGTGCGAGCGAACTGGTCGGCGCGACGCTCGGCGACATCGAGACGGACGCGCACGGCGATGCGTGGCTGAAGGTGATCGGCAAAGGCAGCAAGGCCGCGCGCGTCGCGCTGCCGCCGCTCGCGCGCACGGCGCTCGATCGTCATCTGGTCGCGCGGCGGCTGCCGGTGACGCCGGTGCGCTGGCGACCGGATACGCCGCTAATCGCGAGCCTCGCGGAAGACGGTGCGGCCGGGATCACGAGTGTGCGGCTATGGAAGGTGATGCAGCGCTTCTTCGCGCAGACGGCCGCGCTCGTCGACGAGGACAACCCGGCGCTCGCGCAGAAGCTGCGAAAGGCGAGCCCGCACTGGATGCGGCACACGCATGCGACGCACGCGCTCGCGCGAGGCGCGGAGTTGACGACGGTGCGCGACAACCTGCGGCATGCGTCGATCTCGACGACGTCGATCTATCTGCACGGCGACGACGTGAAGCGCGCGCGGCAGATGTCGAGCGCATTTTCGGCAGACAAATGACGCGGTGTGTGGCGCTGCACGCGAATCGCACGGAACGACACGGCATCGGTCGCGGTCAGACGGTTTATCGGGCCACGCAGCGGCGCCTCGCATCGTCGCGGCCGTTGTGCCTGCAATCGACCGCGAGTGACCGGCGGCGCTGATCCGGATCGCGGCCGCGTATAGTCGGTGAAAGAGGTGCGCGAGCATCGCGCACTCCGCTGGAGCACAAGAATGGAGACATCCCAACACCCGCAACGACCACGGTTCGCCCGCCACGCATGGCGCGCGCTCGTTGGCGCGCTTTGTGTCGGCTGGAGCGCGCTGTCGTTCGGCGCGGACGGCGGCGCGGCGCTGCTTGACCGCTATCACAGCCTCGGCGAGCAGCTCAAGAACAACCCGTTCCATCGTCCGCTGTACCTCGAATCGTCCGAGGCCTCTTCGTCGCTGAAGGGCGATATCTACGCGGTCGTCGACTATCCGTACTCGGTCGTGAGCGGCAAGCTCGACGATCCCGCGCAGGGCCCCGCGAACTGGTGCGCGGTGCTGATCCTGCACCTGAACACGAAGTATTGTCACGCGTCGACCGGCAGCAACGGCCCGGTGCTCGACGTGAATCTCGGCCGCAAGGTCGAGCAGAAGCTGTCGGACACCTATCGCGTGCAGTTCCGCTACCGCGTGGCTGCCGCGACGCCCGACTATTTCCAGGTCGACCTGAGCGCCGACAGCGGCCCGATGGGCACGAAGGACTACCGGATCGCGCTGGAGGCCGTGCCCGTCGGCGCATCGCGCACGTTCCTGCATCTCACGTATTCGTATGGCTTCGGCACGGTCGGCCGCATGGCGATGAAGACCTACCTCGCGACGATCGGCAGCGACAAGGTCGGGTTCACGCTCGCGAGCGGCGCGTCGGCCGCGCAGCCGCAATACATCGGCGGCGTGCGCGGGCTGCTGGAGCGCAACACGATGCGTTACTACCTCGCGATCGACGCGTATCTCGCGACGCTCGACAAGCCGCTCGACCAGCGCTTCGCACGCTGGTTCGACGCGACCGAGCAGTATCCGCAGCAGCTGCATGAGCTCGACCGGAGCGCGTATCTGCAGATGAAAGCGCAGGAAGCGCAGCGGCAGCAGACGGCGCGATAGGCGCGGCGCGCATCGTTCAGCGCCGCTCGCCCCGCTCGCCGCTCGCCCGCTCAGTCGAGCAACCCCGCGACGACATCGACGATCCGCTGCAGCAGCGCTTCGTCGTACGGCAGCCACGGCACCGCGCGCAGCGGCGACGCCGGCGGCGCGATCGGCGTATCGACCGGCTCGCCGTCGCGCATCACGCGGCCGGTTGCGCAATGCACCGACCACCCGCCGACGCGCACATGGCGTTCGTCGAGCGTGATTCGCCGTTGCGCGATCGCGTCGGCGAACACGAGCGACAGCACGTGCCGGCGATGCGCCGCCATCACGCCCAGCGGCAGATCCGACAGCCGGTTCAGACGATCCCGGCGTTCCGTTTCCAGCGCGCGGCGGCGCACCGGATCCGTCGCGCGCGATGCCGTGGCGGTGCGCGTTGCGTCGTCGTCGAGCGCGAAGGCTGCGACGCTCACCAGCAGGTCGACTGCACGCGCGATTTCAGAGAACCCGACCGGGTCGACCTCGCCGATCGGCACCGGCGCCCAATGCCGTTCGCGCCTGCGCTCGACGTGCAGCCGGCGCGACGTGCCGTGGCTGCCCGCGCCCGGATAGAGCGGCGCGTCGACGCCGAAGGTCGCGCGCACGTCGCCGAACTCCCGTACGAGCCCGTCGTCGTAAGCACGCAGCGCCCATCCTTCACTGCGCGCGACGTGTCCGCGCCGCGTTCGGCCTTGACCATGAACGACTCGCTGACGCCCGCGTGTTCGGCTGCGTCGTTCTGGCGCCATTTTTGTGCCTTGCGGGCGGCGCGGATCACGCCGCCGAGGTCGGATGCCTGTTCGATCGGGTGCTGCATACGGAACGCCGTCGATAAAACCGTGCGATCGCACAGTATTGGACTCCGATCACCGCCTCGTCGCCGCTTCGTAAGACGTACAGTTTGTCAGAAATCGCCGATCGGCGCCGAACTGTACTCTTGTGTGCGCGTTCCATGTGTGTACCCCGGGGCAACTGTTCTGCTTTTAAGATCAAGCCATCAAGTGCACAGTGCTGCGGGCCCAGACATCACGGGCCTCCCGGCGCATCTTCAAAAGCGAGCCACTGCGATGGAAAAGGCAAAACCGGAGGGAGCAATCAGGGATCACGACAGCCCGATCGGCGGGCAGAACACGCGCGTATCGGACGCCCACGACGCGGCGGCGCGCATGCGCGGGCCGGCAGGGAGCGCGCGATGAAGCTCTACGAAAAACTCGCGGACGACATCGAGCGCCTGATCCGCCAGGGCGTGTACCGGCACGGCGACCGGATTCCGTCGGTGCGGCAGGCGAGCCAGCAGCACCGGATCAGCATCACGACCGTGCTGCATGCGTATCTGCTGCTCGAAAGCCGCGGGTTGCTGGAGAGTCGTCCGCAGTCGGGTTACTTCGTGAACCTGCGTCGCGACGACGGCCATGCGCCGGTGCGCGAATTGCGGCCTTCGAAGCCGATCGCGGTGTCGTCGTCGGTCGACATGAGCCGGCTCGTGCTGTCGACGCTGCGCTCGATCGGCACGGACGACGCGGTGCCGCTCGGCTCGCCGTATCCGGACCCGAGCCTGTTTCCGTTCGAGAAGCTGAACCGCTATGCATACGCGGCCGGTCGCGACAAGTCGTTATGGGGCGTGACGGACGGGCTGCCGCCCGGCCATCCGCGATTGATCCGTCAGATCGCGCGACGCTATCTGGAGAACGGGATGTCGGTGGACCCGAACGAGATCATCGTGACGGTCGGTGCGACCGAGGCGATCAATCTGTGTCTGCAGGCGGTCGCGAAGCCGGGCGATACGATCGCGGTGGAATCGCCGACGTTCTACGCGATGCTGCACGCGATCGAACGGATGGGGATGAAGGCGATCGAGGTGGCCACGCACCCCGAATACGGAATCGACATCGCGGCGCTGGCGGCGATCGCGAAGTCGCAGCCGATCGCCGCGTGCATGGTGATGCCGAACTTCCAGAACCCGCTCGGCTTCCAGATGCCCGACGAGCGCAAGCGCGAACTGGTTGAATTCGCAACGAAGGCCGATCTGCCGATCATCGAAAACGGTGTGTATAACGAACTGTATTTCGGCGATTCGCATCCGAGCACGCTGAAGTCCTACGACCGCAGCGGCATCGTGCTGCATTGCGCTTCGTTCTCGAAGAGCCTGACGGCCGCGTACCGGATCGGCTGGGCATTGCCGGGACGCTATCGGGATCAGGTCGAGAAGCTGAAGTTCCTGAACACGCTGGCGACGCCGTCGATACCGCAGCTCGCGATCGCCGAGTTTCTCGAACGGGACGGCTACGAACATCACTTGCGGCGGTTGCGCAAGGCGTATGCGCAGCAGGCGAACCTGATGCGGGCGATGGTGTCGCGGTTCTTTCCCGAAGGCACGCGCATCTCGAGCCCGGCGGGCGGCTACGTGCTGTGGGTCGAGTTGCCGGCGCAGGTCGATGCGATGCGGCTGTATCAGCTTGCGCTGGAGCAGGGGATCACGATCGGGCCGGGCTACATGTTCTCGATCACGGACAACTACCGGAACTTCATCCGGCTGAACTACAGCAGCCCGTGGTCGCCGGAAATCGAGCAGGCCGTGATCGCGGTCGGCAAGCTCGCGGCGTCGTGCATGCGATGAAACGAAGGCCGGTACGCAGCGCGTACCGGCCTTTCGGTGCGGAGGTTCGGATCAGTTGGCCTTCGCGCGCAGAAACTCCGATACGCGCGCAAGCCCCTGCTCGAGCACGGTCCGGTTGTTCGCATAGCCGATCCGCACGTAGCCTTCCATGTCGAGCGCGCTGCCCGGCGTGAACATCACGCCGGTCGCTTCGATCAGCTCCGTGCAGAACGCGCGCGACGGCATGTCGAACGCATACTTGAGCAGCGCCGTCGTGCCGGACTTCGGCTTGACCCACGAAATCGCCGGCTCGCGCTCGACCCATGCATCGAGAATGGCCAGGTTGGTGCGCACGATGTCGTGATTGCGCTGCAAGATCACGTCGCGGTGTTCGAGCGCGAGCGTCGCGAGATAGTCGTCGATCATCCCGACGCTGATCGTGTTGTAGTCGCGATGCACGCTCACTGCATGGATCAGCTCGACGGGGCCCGCGATCCAGCCGAGGCGCAGCCCGGCGAGCGAGTACGTCTTCGACATGCTCGCCGTGCTGATCCCGCGTTCGTACAGGTCGGCGATCGATGCGCTGTAGCCGCTGCCGACCTGATCGGTGCCGCGATAGACCTCGTCGCACAGCACGTATGCGCCGCACCGTTTCGCGATGTCGACGAGCTTGCCGAGCATCGCTTCGTCCATCAGCGAGCCGGTCGGGTTGTTCGGGTTGTTGATCGCGATCAGGCGCGTCTTGTCGTCGACGAGAGACGCGAGTTCCTCGAGATCGGGCAGAAAGCCGTTTTCCTCGCGCAGCTTCAGCACCTTCACGTTTGCGCCGTAGCTTTCCGGAATCGAATAGTGCTGCTGGTAGGTCGGCAACACCGACACGACCGTATCGCCCGCTTCGACCAGCGTTTCGTAGATCAGTGCATTGCCGCCGATCGCGCCGTGCGTGACGATCACGTTCGCTGCGGACTGGCGCGCGTAAGTCGACGCGATCACGTCGCGCAGACGCTGCGTACCTTCGATCGCGCCGTACGTCAGCTTCATCGGACGCAGCTCGTCGAGCAGCGTGTCCTGCTTGCCGGTCATGGTCAGCAACTGGTCGACCGTCAGCGATTCGACGCACGTCTCCGCGAGGTTGTACGTACAACGGTTTTCGTACAGGTCCATCCAGCGTTCGACGCCGAATTCCTTGATCTTCATGTTCGTTCCTTTGTCGGGTGAGTTGGGTGCGGCACGTCCGCGCCGCATGGAGAGGGAAACGGGCAGCGCCGGTGGCGGCGCGCGCTACCTGACGATGATGTCGCGCTTGAAATACTGGACCGACAGCCGGCTCAGCGTGCCGTCCTTCTTCAGCGCGTCGAGCGCCGCGGTGACCTTGCCGCGCAGTTCGGCGTCCTGTTTGCGAAATGCCATCCCGACGCCTTCGCCGAGCGTCGCGGCGTCGCGGATCGGCTCGCCGAGGACCGCGAATTCGCGGCCTTGCGGCTTGTCGAGGAAGCCTTCCTGTGCCGTCTGCGATTCCTGTACCGCGGCGTCGAGGCGGCCGGACGCGAGATCCGCATAGACGAGATTCTGATCCGAATACGACGTGATCGTGACGCCGCGCGGCGCCCAGTTGCGCTTCAGGAAATCCTCCTGCGCGGATGCCTGCAATACGCCGATGCGCTTGCCCTTCAGGCGTGCCGGATCGGGCAGCAGCCCGGAATCCTTGCGCGCGACGAACACCATCGGCACTGCGTAGACCGGCGGCGTGAAATCGACGATCTGCTTGCGCTTTTGCGTGATGTTCATCGCCGAGTTGACCATGTCGAACTTGCGTGCGTGCAGCGCCGGCAACAGGCCGTCGTAGACGTTCTCGACCCACACGCAGCGAACCTTCATCTTCGCGCAGATCGCGTTGCCGATGTCGATGTCGAAGCCCTGCAACTCGCCGGACGCCGTCTTGCTCTCGAACGGCGGATAGGCGGCTTCGATGCCGATTCGGAGCGCCGCGGTGTTATCCGCGAACGCCAGCCCGGACACGCCCGCGGACAACGCGACTGCGACGACCAGATGCTTGAGGTTCATGCCAGCTCCGATAAGGGGAATCGAACGACGACCGTTGCCTGCTGCGGCCGGCCGGAGCCGTGAAAACTGCTGCGGCGCACCGTGAAGCGGGACAGGCGACCATGACGGATGGTGCTGCCAAGTATCTTCTTTAAAAAACGAATTGTCCATAGTAGACTAAAAATCTACATTTTATGGACGGTGTGACGAGGGCGTCGACGCGCCGCGAAGCGCGCGTTCGGGCCTCTCGCGACTGCACACCGACATCCGTTCGAGGAGACAGCAGGTGACCTACCAACGTATCGAACTGCCTTTGCCGTCGCCGGCACCCGGCGTCGCGCTTCATCTGACCGCACACCGATTCGGCAATCCCGACGCCGGGCGCAGCCTGTATCTGCAGGCCGGGCTGCACGCGGACGAACATCCGGGGCTGCTCGTGCTGCAGCATGTGCTCGATGCATTGCACGAACTCGAGCGCGCGGGACGCATCGCCGGGGCCGTCACGGTCGTGCCGTATGCGAATCCGATCGGGCTGTCGCAGCGCTTGTTCGGGCCGGTCGTCGGGCGCTTCGACTTCGAGAACGGGGAGAACTTCAATCGCAATTTCCCGTTGCTGGAGCGGGCCGTCGCGCAGCGTCTCGACGCGCCGCACGCGCGCGACATGACGCGGCAGGACTGGAAGCGTTTGTTCCGCGAGTTGCTCGACGCGCGCAGCGAACTGACGCCGGCGGCCGCGATGAAGCTCGCGTTGGCGCGACTGGCGGTCGATCACGACATCGTCCTCGACCTGCATTGCGACACCGACGCGATCGCGCATGTCTACGCGTCGACGTTGCAGCGCACGCGGGCCGAGACGATCGCGCGGATGATCGGCGCGCCGGTGGTCATGCTGGAGCCGCACGGCACCGGCGGCGGCGCGTTCGACCAGACGCATTCGAGCGCATGGGGCGCGCTGCAACAGGCCGGCATCTTCGACGAAGCGCAGGGCGGCTTCTCGGCGACGATCGAGTTGCGCGGCCAGGCCGATGTCGACGATGCGCTGGCGCGGCGCGATGCGCGCAACCTGCTGCGCTTCGCGCACGCCGAAGGGATCGTGTCGCTGCCGGAAATCGGTGATGGCGACGATCGGGCCGACGTCATCCCTGCCGTGTTACCGCTGCAGGGTGCCGCGCATGTGCGGTGCCCGTGTGCGGGCGTGATCGCCTATCGGCGCGCACCGGGCGATCGCATCGCCGCGGGCGAGACGTTCGCGGAAGTCGTGCGTCTCGACGGCGACGGCATCAACGCGCGCATGCCGGTGGTCAGCCCGATCGACGGCGTGATGGTCGTGCGGCAACTGCAGAAGCTCGTGCGGCCCGGGCAGCGCGCCGCGCTGATCGCCGGCGACACGATCCTGGCGGAGCGGGATCCCGGGAACCTGCTGCTCGACTTCTGATATCGGCCGCACGAATCGTATCGATCCGAACACTGGAGTGCCGGATGGAACAGCTGGAAATCCCGCTGCCGGGAACGGCGCCGGGCATGCGCATCGCGTTGCGCGAATACACGTTCGGCCCCGCGGGCGCCGCGCGCTCGCTTTACGTTCAGGCCGCGCTGCACGCCGGGGAGGTGCCGGGGCTGCTGGTTATCCAGCATCTGCTTGAACGACTCGTTGCGCTCGAGCGTGCCGGCATGCTGGGCGGCCGCGTGGCCGTCATGACGTGGGCCAATCCGATCGGCATGCAGCAGTGCATCGGCGGCGCGCTGACCGGGCGGTTCGATTGCGCCGGAAGCGGCAACTTCGATCGGCGCTTTCCGGACATGCGGGCCGCGGTCGCGCGGCGGATCGAGGCAGGCGACGTGCCGCGCAGTGTGCGCGACGCGAAGGCGTGGCTGACGGCGTTATCTGCGCCGCCGGCCGCCGCCGCCGATCCGGTCGACTATCTGAAGGCGATGCTGCTGCATCGCGCATTCGCGCACGACGTCGCGCTCGATCTGCATTGCGACAAGACTGCAGTGATGCACGTGTACGGCAACTGGGCGCACGAAGCACGCGCGACGGCGTTGGCGCGCTGCGTGGATGCGTCGATCCTGTTGCTCGAGGAGCATGCGGGCGGCGGCACGTTCGACCAGGCGTTTCACGATGCGTGGGCACAATTGCGCAAGCACGGCGTGCCCGGTTTGCGCGCCGATGAAGCGGGGCCGGGTTTTTCGGCGGTCGTCGAATTGCGCGGGCAGCGCGACGTATCCGATGCGCTCGCCAGCCGCGATGCCGACGGGTTGATCGAGTTCCTGCGAACGGAGGCGATCGTCGCCGATCGCAGTGCGACGCTCGCGCATGCGGCGCCGGCCGTGGCTGCGCTGGAGGCCGTCGATCACGTGAAGGCCGAGCGTACCGGCATCGTGTGCTGGAAGGTGGCGGTGGGCGAGCACGTCGACGCCGATGCGGTGATCGCGGAAATCGTCGACGCAGCCGCGGACGGCGCGCAGCATCGCGTGGCGGTGCGCTCGCGCACACCGGGAATGCTGGTCGCGAGGATGCACGTGCCGTTCGTGCTCGCCGGGCAGCGCATCGCGATGATTGCCGGCCGCGATGCGATACCGGGGCGGGTGAGCGGGGCGCTGCTGCCGGATTGACGTTGGGCAGGCAGTTCGCCGCTCAACGGCTGCCGCGCGCGATGGCCAGCATCACGCCGAAGCCGACGAGCAGGATGCCAAAGGTCCGGTCGATCCAGTGACGTAAGGATAGCAAACGATCGCGGACGGCATCGGCCGAGAAACAGACGGCCACGAGGCTGAACCAGCCCGCGTGCGCCAGCGCGATGAACAAGCCATAACCGATCTGCACGAACAATGGCGTTTCAGGGCGGACCGCCTGCATGAACAGGCTGACGATGAACACGGTGGTTTTCGGATTCAGCACGTTGGTCAGAAAGCCGGTGCGCAGCGCCGCCGGATCGGACAGCGGCACGGCCTGCGTCGAGGGCCGATCGTCGGCGGGCTTGGCCGCGAGCATCTTCACGCCGAGGTAGATCAGGTAGATCGCGCCGACCAGCTTGACGGCGTTGAAGAGCCACAGCGACTGGCGGATCAGCAGGCCCACGCCGAGCAGTGTGTAGCTCACGTGAATCGTCACGCCCAGTCCGATCCCCCACGCGGTGAGCAAGCCCGATCGGCGCGACAGCATCAGGCTGTTGCGCGTGACCATCGCGAAATCCGGCCCCGGGCTGATGACGGCCAGCAAAGTGATGGTGACTACGACTATCCATTCCGTCATTGCATCGTCCTTTTGATTTTCATCGTGATGAGCGAATATTAGGGACCATGATTCGCCAGGAAAAGCGATGATTTCTGACCAGAATGGTGAGTTCGACTCACATGAGATGCGTGCCAATCTGCCGTCGCTGATGGCGCTGCGCTGCTTCGAGGCGGCGGCGCGCCATGAGCATTTCAGCCGCGCCGCCGATGAGTTGCATCTGACGCACGGCGCGGTCAGTCGCGCGGTGCGTCTGCTCGAGGACGATCTCGGTGTGGCGTTGTTCCAGCGGCGCAGCCGGCGTGTGTTCCTGACCGATGCGGGGCGGAAGCTGGCGCAGGCGGTACATGACGGTCTGCATTTGATGAAGCAGGCCGCAAACGAGTTGCGGGCCGACGCGGCCCGTGCGCAGCGCTGGGTGCTGTCGTGCGAGCCCACGTTGCTGATGCGCTGGCTGATTCCGCGCTGGCCGGACTTCCAGGCGGCTTACGCGGGCGTCGATATCCATCTCGCGGCGGCGGGCGGCCCGTTCTCGTTCGACAACGGCATCGACATGGCGATTCGTCGCAACGATTTTGCGTGGCCCGCCGGTTATCACGCGGAGAGACTGTTCGCGGAAAGGGTGGGGCCGGTGTGTCGGCCGGACAAGGTCGACACGTGGTTTTCGGGCAGTCGCGGCGACTGTGCGTTGAAGCGCGGCGTGCCGCGACTGCATACGCGCACGCGGCCGCACGCGTGGAAGGAATGGGCGGCGGCCGCGCATCAACCGCCGGGAGGCGGACGCGGGCAGACGTTCGATCATTTCTATTTCAGCCTTCAGGCGGCCGTCGCGGGGCTGGGTGTCGCGATCGGCCCGTGGCATCTCGTGCGCGATGATCTCGATAGCGGCGTGCTGGTCGCGCCGATGGGGTTCGTCGAAGATGGTTCCCAGTATTGCCTGCTGACGCCGGAGCCGGTGAAGGACGGTAGCGCGCAGTCGGCGCTGTTGGGCTGGTTGAGGAAGATGGTTTGACGTGTGCGCCGGATCGTTGTGCGACCTCGGTGCTATGCAAAAATAGTGCTTCGTGGATTTCCGTAGGCGTCGCTTGTGCACTCGTTCCTGCCTTTCACGAACGTCCTCTAGCCGCCTCAAGTCGGTTTTGAAGCGGCCCTTCGGAAGCTGGACCGACCGCTCATCGGCGCAAATGGCCGTGAATTATGCCGAACGCCTGGTTGGCGACACGGTGTGCGACAGCGAAGCCGTTGCAGTTCCATGGCTTTCAATGGCCGCCCGCGTGCGTTGTGACATGCGCGCCGCGGCTTCCCGTAGCGATTCGACGAGACGCTCCAGATTGGCGAACTCGAGACGTTGAGTCGGAATGATCAACGCAAGCGATCCGACCGCTTCGCCGGAGTCGTCGGTGAATAGCGGTGATGCGAGCGCCGACACGCCGTGTTCCAACTCATCTCTCGAGAGATAAAAGCCCGCGCGCCGGATTTTGAACAGCGAAGCTCTAAACTCTTCCAGCGTCGTCCCGAGGCCGCTTTGCGCGATGTCCTCGGGATATTGTTCGAACAGGAACGAGAGCTTGGCCTTCGGGAACGTGGAAAGTATCGCCTTCGGAGCGGCGCCGAGAAACAGGGGGCGTGGCCGGCCGCGGCCGTATCGGAGATCAAGCGTCGCGTCGTGAGTCTCCCGGTGCGTGTCGACAAGCTCGTTTCCGTACCAGCGCGACATCACCACATCAAAGCCGGAATGCTCGCTCAACTCGTGCATGATCGGCTGGCCAACGGCAAGCAGAGGATCGGAAGCGCGCAGATGGTAATCCAGCCTGATGATGCGCGGGCCGAGACCGTATTCCCCGCCGGTGAACCGGACGAGCAAACCCGCATCCACGAGTTCACGCACATAGCGATAAGCCGTGGGCGCCGAGCAATCGAGTTCGGCAGCAACGTCTTCGGCGGACAAAAAAGGCTTGTTCTCCGAAAACAGTTCAAGGATGGATAAAAGCCGGGTGATGCTCGACATTTGGGCACTGAACTCCTGTCATGTAAGCGGATTATGCCACTCGCGCGCTTTCCCGACGGCCTTCCCGGCTCACCGCAAGCGCTCGGGCGCGCCACGCCCGACAGCCTGCTTTGTGCACGGCCCCTGATTTGTGCTGGCCCTATAGCCCGCCAACCGAGCAAGCAGCTTGCTTACGCAAGACCCATGCGCACAGCCATCTCCGCTTGCCACTCGGCGCGTGGCCTGAATCCCGGTAATGCGCGCGCGTGTTGTTCGACGGCGGCCATCAGCGCTGCGTCAGGCAAGTCGAAATCCACGGGTACGCGCATCGGCTGATCGACATACCAGGGCGTGTCGACGAACAGCTCCAGCCGGTTGCCTTCGGGATCTCGCGCGTAGATCGAAATCGCATTGCCGTGCGTGACGGGGCGGATCTCCTCCACGCCTTCCGAGACAAAGCGCGCGTGAAACTGCCTGAGGGTGTCGAGACTGTCCGCTTCGAGCGAAATCTGATTGATCGGATTGAATGCCAGCTGCTCCGGCCGCCCGCTCGCCAGCACGATCTGGTGATGCACCGCGGGATCACGACTCAGGAACACCAGCCGCACCTCACCGTTGGGCGTCTGCAGCATCCCACGATCGGTCACTGTGAACTCCAACACCCGCGAATAGAAGTCCTCCACCCGTGCCATGTCGCACACGTAGAAGCCCATGTGGCTCAACGACAGGCCGCGTCGCGCTTTCTTCATACCATCCATGCTCGTCTCCGGTAGTGATAAACCCTAAGGAAAAACACGTTGTGTTCATCGTTAAATGTAGCTTATTCTCAAAATACGATAAATGCACGACTTTATTTCGGTCGACGGCGTTGATCTAACCGACTTTTTATCCCTCTGGAGCATCAATGAAACTCGTCAGCTTTTCTACCCATCAAGGCTCTTCGTTCGGTGTCCTTCGCGACGATGACGTCATCGACCTTGGCAAACGCCTGAACGGTCGTTATGCCGACCTGAAGGCACTGATTGCCGCCGACGCGCTGGGCGAGGCCGCGCAGGCGGCTCGGACTGGTAAGGGCGACTATCCGCTGTCGGAAGTGACGCTGCTGCCGGTGATTCCGAACCCCGAGCAGATCTTCTGCGTCGGACTCAACTACGCTGAACACGTGAAGGAAACCAATCGCGAAACGACCGAGCAGCCGGTCATCTTCATGCGGCTTCCAGCCTCGCAAGTGGGCCATGGACAGCCAATGTTGCGTCCGCCCGAGTCGCAGCAGTTCGACTACGAGGGTGAAATCGCCGTGATCGTCGGGCGCGGTGGGCGGCGCATCGCTGAAGCCGACGCGTGGAATCACATCGCCGGATACGCGTGCTACAACGATGGCTCGGTGCGCGACTGGCAGCGTCACACCACCCAGTGGGGACCGGGCAAGAACTTTTATCGCACGGGCGCCTTCGGGCCGTGGATGGTAACGAGCGACGAGATCGAGCCGAACGCCCTCATGACGCTCGTCACGCGTCTGAATGGTCAGGAGGTGCAGCGCGCGACCACGCAGATGCTGATTCACGGCATCGCCAGGCAGATTGCCTACCTGTCGACCTTTACGCCGCTCGCGCCGGGCGACGTCATCGTCACCGGGACGCCCGGCGGCGTCGGAGCAAAGCGCAATCCGCCCCTGTTCATGAAGCCTGGCGATCGGGTCGAAGTAGAAGTCGACCGGATCGGCGTGCTCTCCAATCCGATTGCCGACGAAGCATGAAGATTCGTTTCCGGGCGCGCCCCTGCGCGTCCGGCGCCTCATCAAGTGGATGTAGACATGTCAGATAAAACCATTTCGATGCACGCATGCGACTACGATGTCGCGATCATCGGCCTCGGTCCTACTGGTGCGACGCTGGCCAACTTGCTGGCGATCGAGGGCTTGCGGGTACTCGTGCTGGAGCGAGACAAGGACATTTTTGCGTTGCCCCGCGCAGTGCATTTTGACGGTGAATGCATGCGGGTATTTCAGAGCATCGGGCTCGCAGATACGCTGCTTCCCAAACTGTTTGTCGCGCCCGGCATGAAATTCGTCAACGCCGCCGGCCAACTCCTGATCGACTGGCCACGCCCCACGTGCATTGGGCCGCACGGCTGGTGCGCCAGCTACAAGTTTCATCAACCCGACCTCGAAAGCGCGCTGCGCGATCGCCTGGCGGGTCAGGCAAACGTCGATGTACGGCTGCGTCATGAAGTGTTCGCGCTTGACGAGACCGGCGACGGCGTCCAGCTCCGCTTCGAAGACACCCGCTGCGGCAAGCTTGGCCGTGCGACGGCTCGCTATGTGGTCGGATGCGATGGCGCGCGCTCGATTGCGCGACGATTCATGGGTACCGAGCTCACCGATCTGAAATCGCACGAACGTTGGGTCGTCGTCGATGTCTTGCTCGACACGCCGCGCCCCGACCTTGGTGATTTCTCCATTCAGTATTGTGATCCGGCGCGCCCGACGACCTATACCCGCGGCCCGGAAAATCGCCGCCGCTGGGAAATCATGGTCATGCCGGGAGATGACGTGACGCAACTCGCGTCCCCGGAATGGCTGTGGGATAAGCTCGCCCGCTGGATTTCGCCCGCCGACGCCCGGCTCGAGCGTTCCGCGATTTACACCTTCCACTCGGTCGTGGCGAATGGGTGGCGCCGCGGACGACTGCTGCTGGCTGGCGATGCTGCGCATCAGACACCGCCCTTCATGGGCCAGGGGATGGCGGCCGGCATCCGCGACGCGTCGAATCTTGCATGGAAGCTCGGCGCCGTCATTCGTGGCGCTTCGCCCGATACGCTGCTCGATACGTACGAATCGGAACGTTCGCCTCATGTGCGCGAGTTTATCGAAACCGCGGTGCAACTCGGGTCAGTCATTCAGACGACCAATTCCGAGGCCGCGACTAGCCGGGACAACGAGATGAGCGCCGCGATTCGCAACTTTGTCACGCCGCAACCGAAGCTCGGACCGGGGGCCTGTCTCGACGCTTCCTCGTCAGCGGCGGTGGGACAGATCGCGCCGCAGCCCCGCCTGGCAGACGGGCGTCTGATGGATGACGTGATCGGCTATCGGTTTGCGCTCGTCGCGCTGCCCGAACTGCTGGCCGTATGTGATGACATTGCCGAGCGCGCTAAACGGGCGGGCGTCGAGCTCGTCAACGACACAGACGCCGTGCGTACATGGTTAGCGTCAACGGGCGCCGCAGCGGCGCTAATCCGGCCCGACCGCTACGTGTACGGCGTCGCACGCGATAGCGCATCGTTGCATGCGTTGCTCGAACACGCGTTCCCCGTACTGCAGACCGCCACCGCCTGATCGGGCAGGACGACACACAGACAGCGTCAAACCGCTGACATATCGCGGCAACGCACACAACCGATTGGCCGAAAAAGCCAACAATCCTTGGAGGAGTCATGGAGCTATCTCGCCACCCGCTCGGCGTCGCTGACCACTCGCGCGCTACCGGCTTATCGCGGGCGCAATGGAAGATGATTCTCATCGCGAGCCTGGGCGGTTCGCTGGAGTTTTACGACTTCATCGTCTACGGTTTCTTCGCGCATCATATCGCGGCCCAGTTTTTCCCGAACGCGTCGTCGTTGATCAGCATGCTGGCCGCATTTTCAGTGCTGGCGATCGGCTACGTCATCCGGCCGCTCGGCGGCATCGTCCTCAGCAGCTGGGGGGACCGGTACGGCCGACGTCCGGTGTTTCTGGGCTCGATCATTGTGGTGACCACAGCCACGATCTGTCTGGGGCTGCTGCCCAATTTCCAGAGCTGGGGAATCGCGGCCTCGATCCTGCTGATCCTGTTGCGCATGCTGCAAGGCTTTTGCGTCGGCGGAGAAATGCCCGGCGCCATTACCTATGCCGTGGAAGCGGCGCCGCATCGTGCGGGGCTAGCCGCTGGCATCATCATCTGCGCGGTCAACGTGGGTGTCTTGCTCGCCACCTTCGTTAATCTCGGCATTCAAAGCTACCTCTCCAGCGCCGACGCGGCCGCTTATGGCTGGCGGATTGCGTTCCTGTTCGGCGGATTCTGCGGACTCCTGTCCTACTGGATGCGTCGCAATCTGGACGAGTCTCCCGAGTTCAAGGAGATGCAGGGCGCGGTCGTCAAACAGCCGTTCCGGAAGACCCTGCGGGATCATCACAAAGCTGTCGTCGCAGGAGCGCTCACGATCGCGGTGATGGCCGGCGTCAATGGCATCCTCTACGGTCACATGCCGGCCTATCTGGTCCAGCAACTGCACTATGCGCCCCGCACGGCGGCAATCGCCCAGAACGCCTATCTGGTCGTCAGCTCCTTCGGTCTGCTCGCTGCGGGCTGGCTCGGAGACAAGATTGCGCGCCGATACCTGCTGCGAACGTCAGCGGCGCTGCTGATCGTGCTCTGCTACCCGTTTTATTGGGCGCTTGTGAATCACACCGTCAATCCGGTGGTTTTATTCGTGCTCGCCGCGGTGGTCTTTTCACTCGCAAGCGGTACGTGGCCGTCCGTCCTCGCCGATCAGTTCCCTGTCCAGGTCCGCTTCAGTGGCATCGCCCTGACATACAACATCTCGGTGGTCGTGTTCAGCGGCTTTGCCCCGTTGCTCGCCACCATGCTGGTCCGTGAGACAGGATCATTGATCGCGCCCGCCTACTACGTCGTCGGGGCATGCGCGATCGCCTTGCTCGCGAGTTTTGCGTTGCCGAAAGCAAGTTTGCTGCCCACCTCGGCCCGCCGGGAAACCGCATGACGTGTGACGTCGCATTCAACCGCCGCGAAACAACGTAGCCGCCCAACGGCGCGCTCCCCGGTTCTGTTTGTTCCGAGCCGAAGGGCAACCTGTTCGTAAATCGTCTGCCACGCTCCGCGCCTCGGAGGCTCGCGCCTGTCCGCAGGCCGGCCCTTTCGCGCAGCGCTTTTGGACGGCACTTCGGCCGGAAGCGCCGCGCACATCGGTGCCAATCTCTTCGACACCCATGTCGTCAAATATAACGAGACACAGAATGAACAAGCATTGTCTGATTTTAGTCGCCGCACTTTGCGCCTCCGGCCATGCAGCCGCCCAAAGCAGCGTGACGTTGTACGGCCTGATCTCCGAGGGGCTCACCTGGGCAAATAATGAAGGCGGGGCCCATAGTTATCGCCTTCTAAGCGGTTCAAATCAGAACAACCGTATCGGTTTCAAGATCAACGAGGACCTCGGGGGCGGCACGCAGGCCATCGCCCAACTCGAAAACGGTTTTGACATCAACAACGGCCGTTTCGGCCAGGGCGGTCGCATGTTCGGGCGACAGGCCTTCGTAGGCCTGTCGGACGCGCGATTCGGTACGCTGACGGCTGGACGCCAGTACGACATGTTCTGGGACTACCTTACCCCGTTTGCCGCGGGCGTCGCCAATACCGGCTTGCTCGCCGCCCCCGGCGACGCAGACAATTTGATGGGAAGCTGGCGGTACAACAACGCGATCAAATATCGCTCCCCGAACCTTGGCGGCTTTGACGTCGAGGCGATGTATGCGTTCAGCAATGCGGCCGGTCAGTTCTCGGTGAATCGAGCGTTCAGCGCAGGCGCGCGGCTTGTACACGGGCCGTTCCAGATTGCGGCGGCGTACGTCGAGATAGATCAGCCCGGCACCGTCAACGCGAACGGCGCAGTCACCGACGACTACGCGGGCGCACCTTTCTTCCTGTTCCGAACGAGTCCACTCAATGCCACTGCGGGTGTCAAGAGACAACGCAACTACGGGATCGGCGGCCGCTACGATGTTGGTTATGGGGTTCGGCTTAATGCCGTGATCGACGCGATCCGTTACACCTATAGTGATGGAACCAGTCTGTCGCTGAATAACTATGACGTGTCTGTCTCTTATATGGCAATGCCGGATTTGACGTTCGCGGCGGGCTATAGCTACACGAGTGGCAGGTACGGCGGTCTGGACGCCAACCCACACTGGAACGGCGCTCAGCTCAGCATCGACTACAACCTGTCGAAACGTACCGACGTATACATCTTCGACACGTTTCAACGCAAGTCCGGTCCCCATGCCGTTGCCGATGTCTACCTGTATGCGCCGTCTACCACCAGCACCCAGAACGTCGTGGTCGCCGGAATCAGGCACCGCTTCTAACACTGAGCGCGGCTCCGTCCAGCTCCGCATGAGAGGAATAGGATATCCGGGCCGAGTATCGTGCGATTGTACGATCTTGCGATCGGATGCCCATATCGCGTCGTCCAATGCGCCGATCGAGACGGACCAGCAGGCGGCGGCTGTCTCTGCGAAAGCGGTTGGACATAAGGTTCTTGTCCGCGTTTGCATTGGACTGCTTCTAGCGGAAAGCCGACGTTCCTCCCCGGTGTTTCCCCGGAAATTCAGGTAGAACCAAAAAAAATGGCGCCGCAGGCATCAAGCCCGCGGCGCCATTGCGTGCTGCTACGACGGGCGTAACCCGCCGCAGCGCGGCAGCATGCTTAGACCTGCACGGTGTCGGCGACTTCCTTGAAGTCTTCGATCTGGTCGAAGTTCATGTACTGGTAGATCTTGTCGCCGTTCGCGGTGAGCACGCCCATGTCGGCCATGTACTCTTCCTTGGTCGGGATCTTGCCCAGACGCGAGCAGATCGCTGCCAGTTCCGCCGAGCCGAGGTACACGTTCGTGTTCTTGCCCAGGCGGTTCGGGAAGTTGCGAGTCGACGTCGACATCACCGTCGCGCCTTCGCGCACTTGTGCCTGGTTACCCATGCACAGCGAGCAGCCCGGCATTTCGGTCCGTGCGCCGGCCGTGCCGAACACGCCGTAGTGGCCTTCTTCCGTCAGTTGCTTCTGGTCCATCTTGGTCGGCGGCGCGACCCACAGCTTGACCGGAATGTCGCGCTTGCCTTCGAGCAGCTTCGACGCGGCACGGAAGTGACCGATGTTGGTCATGCACGAGCCGATGAACACTTCGTCGATCTTCGCACCGGCGACGTCGGACAGCGTCTTCACGTCGTCCGGGTCGTTCGGGCAGGCGACGATCGGCTCGTGGATGTCGGCGAGGTCGATCTCGATGACGGCCGCGTATTCGGCGTCGGCATCCGGCGACAGCAGTTGCGGGTCGGCCAGCCATTGCTCCATCGCAGCGATGCGGCGCTGCAGGCTGCGCGGATCCTGGTAGCCCTGCGCGATCATCCACTTCAGCAGCGTGACGTTGCTGTTCAGGTACTCGATGATCGGTTCCTTGTTCAGGTGCACCGTGCAACCGGCGGCCGAACGCTCGGCGGACGCATCCGACAGCTCGAACGCTTGTTCGACCTTCAGGTCGGGCAGGCCTTCGATTTCGAGGATGCGGCCGGAGAAGATGTTCTTCTTGCCTTGCTTGGCGACCGTCAGCATGCCTTGCTTGATCGCGTACAGCGGGATCGCGTTGACGAGGTCACGCAGCGTGACGCCCGGCTGCATCTTGCCCTTGAAGCGGACCAGCACCGATTCCGGCATGTCCAGCGGCATCGTGCCGGTGGCGGCCGCGAACGCGACCAGGCCCGAGCCCGCCGGGAAGCTGATGCCGATCGGGAAGCGCGTGTGCGAATCGCCGCCGGTGCCGACGGTGTCGGGCAGCAGCATGCGGTTCAGCCACGAGTGGATCACGCCGTCGCCCGGACGCAGCGCGATACCGCCGCGCGTGCTGATGAAGTTCGGCAGCGTCTGGTGCGTCTTCACGTCGACCGGCTTCGGATACGCGGCGGTGTGGCAGAACGACTGCATCACGAGGTCGGCGGAGAAGCCGAGGCACGCCAGATCCTTCAGTTCGTCGCGGGTCATCGGGCCCGTGGTGTCCTGCGAGCCGACCGAGGTCATCTTCGGTTCGCAGTACGTGCCCGGGCGCACGCCCTGGCCTTCCGGCAAACCGCATGCGCGGCCGACCATCTTCTGTGCGAGCGAGAAGCCCTTGCCGCTGTCGGCCGGCTGATGCGGCAGGCGGAACAGCGTCGACGGCGCGAGGCCGAGCGCTTCACGTGCCTTCGCGGTCAGGCCGCGGCCGATGATCAGCGGAATGCGGCCGCCGGCGCGCACTTCGTCGAACAGCACGTCGGACTTGACCTGGAATTCGGCGATGACCTTGCCGTCCTTCAGCGCCTTGCCTTCGTACGGGCGCAGTTCGACCACGTCGCCCATGTTCATTTGCGACACGTCGAGTTCGATCGGCAGTGCGCCGGCGTCTTCCATCGTGTTGTAGAAGATCGGCGCGATCTTGCCGCCGAGGCACACGCCGCCGAAGCGCTTGTTCGGGACGAACGGGATGTCTTCGCCGGTGAACCACAGCACCGAGTTGGTGGCCGACTTGCGCGAGGAGCCGGTGCCGACCACGTCGCCGACGTAGGCGACCAGGTGACCCTTTTCCTTCAGCGATTCGATGAACTTGACCGGGCCGCGCTTGCCGTCTTCTTCCGGCGTGATGCCGGGGCGCGCGTTCTTCAGCATCGCGAGCGCGTGCATCGGGATGTCCGGGCGGGTGGTGGCGTCCGGTGCCGGCGACAGGTCGTCGGTGTTGGTTTCGCCCGTGACCTTGAACACGGTGATGGTCAGGCTTTCCGGCACTTCCGGACGGCTCGTGAACCATTCTGCGTCGGCCCAGCTCTGCAGCACGGCCTTCGCGTGTGCGTTGCCCTTGTCGGCGAGTTCCTTCACGTCATGGAACTGGTCGAACATCAGCAGGGTTTTCTTCAGCGCGTCGGCGGCGACCGCTGCGACGGCTTCGTCGGACAGCAGCTCGATCAGCGGCTGGATGTTGTAACCGCCGAGCATCGTGCCGAGCAGTTCGGTCGCGCGTTCGCGCGAGATCAGCGGGCAGGCCGTCTCGCCCTTCGCGACGGCGGCCAGGAAGCCGGCCTTCACGCGAGCGGCTTCGTCGACGCCTGCGGGCACGCGGTGGGTGATCAGATCGAGCAGCGTCTGCTCTTCGCCTGCGGGCGGGTTCGCCAGCAGTTCGACCAGTTCGGCCGTTTGCTGAGCCGTCAGCGGCAGGGGAGGAATACCGAGCGCGGCGCGGGCGGCAACGTGAGCACGAAAGTTTTCAAGCATGGGGGGACCTGCTGAGATTGCGTTTCAGGGGAAGGGCTTTCCAGGCACGCCGAGGCTGTTCCGGACACGACTTCACTACTTTGAGCGGGATTCTAATCGCAATATGGTGAAGCGTCAAATGTCTTATGTCTTATATAAGAGTTGATCCAGAAGCGCGGAAAATCGGCGTGTTCCTTGACGCACGACACGGGCCGGGCGGTGTGCGGGAACGCGTTCGCACATAAGGGGACAGATTCGTTCCGGCGAGTGCGCGCGGAATCCGGCGCCGTTCGCGGCACGTAGCCGACATGTTGTCGTGCGATCGTCATCGGGCGGGGCGGCAGGCCGATCCGTCATCGCGAGAAGCGGTATGCGGTTGTCGCGCGATCTGCGTACGGCGCACGCGCATGCCGCCGCGTTCATGCGGTCCATGCCCCGCGCGAGAGCCGCACAGGTTGGCGCCGATGTGCTGACCGTCGCGGTGCTGGCATTGCCATTCGCGGCCGTCGGGCCGATGATGCTGGCGGCGCACGGCGTGCTGTCGCTCCCGCGCGCTGCTGCGGTGCTGTTGTCCGCGGCGCCGCTGTTGCCGTTGCTGCGATGGCCGCAGTGCCATCTGCCGCGGCAAGCGGTCTTGCTCGGCGCGACACTGGCTGCACTGTGGGTCGCCGTCATGTGGCCCATCTTCATCTGACGATACATCATGCTTCGATTCGAAAACCTGTCGAAACGCTACGGCGAACGTGTCATTTTCCACGGCCTGCACCACGATCTCGGTGCAGGATGCGTCGCGCTCTGCGACGAAAACAGCAGCGGCAAGACCACGTTGCTCGGCATCCTGGCCGGCACGCTCGACGCCGATGAAGGCGAGGTCTGGCTCGACGGACATTCGCTGCGCGCCGAGCCGCTGAAGGCGAAATCGGCGCTCGCCTATGTGCCGGACGACTGCATGGCGTACCCGTTCCAGACCGGACGGGCGTTTCTCGAACTGGTCGCGTCGGCCAAAAAGACGGTGGTCGGCGACAGGACGCTGGAACTCGCGGATCGTTTCGGACTCGCGCCGCATCTCGACAAGCGTTTCGAGCAGATGTCGCTCGGCACGCGCAAGAAGATATTTCTGACCGCGGTCTCGCTGGGCGAGCCGGCCGTCGTCATCGCCGACGAGCCCGGCAACGGGCTGGATGCCGGTGCGCGCGCGGTGCTGGTCGACCTGTTCAAAACGTTGTCGAAGGATCGCGTGGTGTTTTTCTCGAGCCACGATCTGCGATTGGCTCAGGCTTGCGGCGCCCGAACGATCGGGTTCGCCGAGCTTGGCACGTCGGTGTGACGGGAAGGTGGGCGGCTGTCGGCGCGGACGATGACGAACTGCGGGGCACTCTGGTCCCCGGATTTTTCTGCAAAGTCACCGCTCACGGCCGCAAGGCCTTCACGCTCCAGTACCGCACGACCGGGGGCGAGCGCCGTCGACCAAAAATCGGCCAATTCGGGGAGCTGACCGTCGAGAACGCCCGCGCGGTTGCGCAGGGCTGGCTGGCCGACGTGCACGAGTGCAACGACCCGAGCGCCGCCCAGCTGGCCGAGCGGATGGCTTCCACGGCCAAGGCGTTGTGCGGACAGCTCATCGAGAAATACGCCAAGCCGCGAACCGTCGAGAGGGACGAACGCTTCATCGATCGTCACGTCGTTCCGGCTCCGGGCAAGCTCAAGCTACCCGATGTGACGCGGGCGCGCGTCGCCACACTGATGCGGGACACCGCACGCATCGCCGCTACGGCGAACCGGCTTCCGGCATGCCTGCGCAAGATGCTCAACCTGGCCGAAGTGCGGGACTACGCGCCGCACCGGCTCCTTCCTGATTGGCTCCTGGCTCGACGGGATGGCTTTTCGTTCAGGAACCCGAATTTCATGTCAACCGTTGCCTGACATGGCTTTGCGGACGACGACCAACCCAATTTGATCGCAGGCGCGAGTACCTATTTTCGAGCCCGATCCAACTCGCCGGATCAGGCTTCTCGCCCGCGCAACAGCCAAAGCGTCAGTTCTCGAAGCTGGCGGGGCGTGATGCGTTCGCGCAGCACGAATGTTCGCAGGTAGACCGCGCCAATCAGGCAATGAAGCAAAGGCATCGGGTCGGCTTCCGCAGGCCACTCGCCCTTTTTCGACGCGCGTTCAAAGATCTGCTGGACCGCTGAAAAACGGTTGCTCCACAACCTGTGCAACGCGCTGGTTACGCCGGCATCGTTGTAAGTGGCGAGCACGAACTGAATAGCGGACCTGCCCACCCCCGTTCGCAAATAGCGCACGGTCGCCGACATGAGCGCGACGAGATCCGCATGAAGCGAGCCTCGGTTGGGTATCACGATGTTTTCGGCGAAAAGCTCGAAGATGGCCTCCATCATCAGGCCTTCCTTGCTCTTCCAGCGACGATAGATCGAACTCTCGTTCACGCCCGACAGCGCGGCGACCGCACCAATGCTGAGCCCCTCGAAACCGGATACCTGCAATTGCGCAATCGTGGCGGCAACCACGGCATCGCGGACTCGCGCGCTACGGCCGCCGAGACGGCGGCGTGGCGATGGCGATTCGTGTTCGATTGAATTTGGCATGGGCCGATTTTACACGCGGCATCGGCTGACGCTTGCGGTGCCCAGCGCATCGAACCGGGCCGCAAACGGACGACGGCAGGGCGGCCTGCGGTAAACGCTAATGCAAGTTTACTTGCATTAGCGGGCGGGATGCGAAAACATGTCGACTCGTTCAATCGCGCTCAGGAGGGTGGAGTGAAGTCAGTGACGTTTTTCAAGTCAGGTACAGAGGTGGCCGGCGAGCACATCCTCAGGATGGAAGTCCAAAGGGCAAGACATGTGATGGCCCTGTTGATGGAGAAATTGGGCGCGGAAGGCATGGTGCGCCTATTCGCGAAGGAGATCGCGGAGCACGAGTCGAATGAACGGGACTGGGCGCTAACGGCAAATGGGCACTTCAGGTCGTCGGCTGTCGAAGCGCACGTCGCGGTCGGAGACGGCGCAGCGTTTGTGAAGTGGTTCTGGGAGGGCTATGGCGGTCCGAACAGTCCTGCGATGCTGCGCGCTCATCCCGAGCATCTCGGTGCGCTGCCGTTCTCCGACGGACGTGTGGGCATTCTCGAGGTGCCAGGCCATACGAAGTCACCGGCACTTTTGAGGTTGCGGCATCTGGAGAACTGGAGTGGCATCCCGATCGAACTGGCGCGCGATATGCCACATCGCATGATGGGAAGAATCGAATCGCCTGACGGGGAGACCGTCGGCTACTTGCTGCATCAATTCAGGGATACGTCTCCTGGGTTCGATGCGCGGCTGGAAATCTACTGGCCATCGACCGCGCCGGACGAACTGGTTCGCGGCCACGCCGATCACCTGATGGTCGAGTGGTACAACTGGTTCCAGCTTTACGCCGTCACCCGGACGCAACCGGACGATCTGATGCCTCTGGCGCTTTCCGTGAGTGCATGACATTCGCAGGCTCGCTCGTTTCGAGCGAGCCGTGCGGCGCACCGCACACCTGTGGCGCGGAAGATGGCATCGATCGTGTGACGCAAGGTTCAGATTCAATTGATCAGTACAACTATTTCATCAAGGGAGGCACCGGATCATGAGATACAACAGGAGAGCCCATTCGCTTCTACTGACACCAGTTGCGATCGCGATGTCGGTTTGCTGGTCGAGCGCCTATGCGCAAAGTAGTGTCACCCTGTACGGTGTCGTCGACGCTGGCATCATGTACGCGAGCCGCAGCTTCGACATGGGATCGGGGGCGGGCGGCTCACACCAGATATCGGCAACGGATGGGGGCATCTCGGGTTCCCTCTTCGGAATAACCGGTACGGAGGATCTTGGGGCGGGCACACAGGCGATCTTTACATTGGAAAGCGGTTACACCGCGAACAACGGAGCGCTCGGCAATTCGAACGGGAACCTGTTCGGACGACAAGCATTCGTCGGCCTGACCGGGAAATTCGGGACGATCAAGGCCGGCACGCAATACTCGCCGTTCGGACTCGCAATCGTCGATACGGATGCGAGGCATGCATCGTTCTTCGGCAGCCAGGCCGGCATTTACATGGGCAACTTTTTTGCGACGGGCATCTTCGTTGCAAATGCCGTGTCGTATACGAGCCCGACCATCGCCGGCATACAGGCGAGTGCACTGCTCGCCCTGGGCGGAGATCCGGGCGGATTTCAGGCCGGCCGCCAGTACGCTGCTCGTGTGAGATACGAGTGGAGATATCTGGTGGTCAACGCAGCGCTATTCAGCGGGAACCCCGGTGGTTCGGCAAGCAAATCCACCCCGTTTCCGTCGACGGTCGAATTCGTCGGTCGTACCGTCGGCGCTGCCTACAAATGGGGTGCCGCGACATTCAAAGGATCGTACACGAGCTACAAGATTGCCAGCTCCTTCAACGAGACGGTGTACGCCGTGGGAGGCGAGTATTTCATCACGCCGGCACTGTCTACCGACGTGGGTGTCTGGTACATGCGGGACAGTAACGATCCCTCCAATCATTCGCTGCTGACGTCGGCAGGGCTCTACTACTATCTGTCGAAACAGACGACCTTGTACGGCGCTGCGGCCTTTGTGAATAACCATGGGTTGATGCATACGGGGTTTACGGTGAACGGTGCGTTATACGAACCGACCGGAGGCAGCACGGGTTGTGTTGTCGGTATTCGCCACCTGTTCTAGGCACCTTCGGCACGACGTGAATCGAAGCCCCCGCCAGCCACGGTTGCCGACGCGGGCTTCGCGACTGTGCCCGCACATAGGGTTATACGTTCGAAGCGTCTACGCCGATGGCCATGCATGCAAGGCCATCGTGCTGCGAGAACCGCTTACGTGGCTCTCACGCTTGGTGATCACCGGTTAAAGAATGATCGATCGGCTTGCGTTTTCCGTGGCTGGCGCCGGCAATACCGTGCCATAGTTGGTGCCGAAACCGATTCGTGCAAAACCGTCGCGCTCGCACCAGCCTCGGAAGATGACGGTATCCCCGTCTTCCAGAAACGTGCGATCCTCACCGTTGCGGATGTCTACGGGGCGTGTTCCCCTACCGTCAGTTCGATCAATGCACCGGCTTCGTTCGACGCCGGGCCCGAAACGGTGCCGCTTCCGAGCAAGTCGCCGCTCTGGAGGTTGCAGCCTCCCTTCGTATGGTGCGCAATCATTTGTCCGAGCGTCCAGTACTGGTGCCGGAAGCTGGTGCGTGTCAGGGTGTGCGGTTGCTGCCCTTGCGCGAGTTGCCGCGCGCTGAGGATCGACGCTTCGAGCTGGATGGCGAATGCGCCTGTCAACTGCGAATTCCGGTTCCTATATCATTGCGGCAGTCCGTACTGGGTATCCGCGCTTGCAAGTACAAGAGTAGATTTCTCATACCCGCATGCCGCCGACGGCATCAATCGTTCCTGATATGCAGTAGGGAGTTGCCACATGGAAAAGTCCGAGTTGCGAAATGATCTAGCGGCGTTGCGCGAACTCGTCCGGCAGTTCGTTGACGAGCGCGACTGGGACAAGTTCCATACGCCGAAGAATCTGGCTACAGCGCTTAGCGTCGAAGCAAGCGAATTGCTGGAGCCATTTCAGTGGCTTGTTTCGGGCGAAAAGAGTGAGCTTGGCGAAGCTAACCTGACAGCCGTTCGTCACGAGATGGCTGACGTATTGGTTTATCTGATTCGCCTCGCGGACAAGATGGATGTCGATCTGTTTCAAGCGGTGCTGGAGAAGATGGAAATCAATCGCGCGAAGTATCCTGCTGACAAAGTGCGGGGCGATTCGCGAAAATACTCCGAGTATAAAAATTCAGGGCAATGATGTTGTGCGGCGCCCGGGGCGTGAAGCGACATCCATCGAGGAGCGACTAATGAAAATCATCACCGGTCCGCTGAGCATGTTCGGCGCGAAGGTCGAGATTGCCGCGCACGAGAAGGGTATCGAATTCGAGCGCGTGCTGGTGCCGTTCAGCCAGCAGCGCGGCTACGACCCGAAGCATCCGGACGTCGTGCGCATCAACCCGAAGCGTCAGGTGCCGGTGCTGATCGATGGCGACCTCGAGATGTTCGATTCCACGCAGATCTTCGAGTATCTCGAAGACCTGAAGCCCGACCCCGCGCTATGGCCCGCGCAACCGAAGGCGCGCGCGGTTGCACGTCAGCTCGAACATTGCAGCGATGAAGTGTATTTTCCGCACGTGATCCGGCTGATGGGCCTGGAGGACACGCCGGACCATCCGGCGGCGCAGGCCGCGCGCGACGAAGCAGCGCAATACTACCGACGCATGGAGCGTGTGCTGGCGGATCGGGAATTTCTCGCGGGAACCTTTTCGTACGCGGACATCGCGTTTTACATGGCGCAGTTGTTCGGTGCGCGCAAGGGCGCGCCGATGACGGCGGAGACGCCGAATCTGCTGGCCTGGCGCGAACGGATGACCGCGCGTCCGGCCGTGCGAAAAGTGGCCGGCGCGATGGCCGGCTATCTGGCCTCGATCGACCATCCCGTCCCGGACTTTCTTCGCGGGCTGTATTAGCCGTTTGCGATGCATCGCCCGGCTGACAGCCTGCCGGCCGCCCGGCCGCTAGATGCCGGGCAGCGGATCACCCACCCGTCACCGGCGGAAAGAACGCCACTTCGCTGTCCTCCCGCACGACGAACCCGCCCGTCACCATCTCGAGATTCACGGCCGCCCGCACGGGGCGGTCCATCCGCAGCGCTTCCCCGCTGCGGGCGTCACGCGCGGCGAGCGTGCGGCGCAACGCGTCGACGGTGAGTTCCTGCGCATCGATCTCGACGATTTCCTCGTCGATATGGAGTTGTTCGCGAATGCTCGCAAAGTATTTGATCGTCAGTTTCATGGCGAGGTACGGAGCGTGATCGATGGAGTCCGAGAAATCGGCGCAAGCCGAACGAATACGGCCGGCGCGTTCACCCCCATCGCCGCATCGCGTGATCGTCGTGCGCCTTCGGTTCGACCCAGCCGGCCACGCCGTCGTGCCGGATCTCCTTCTTCCAGAACGGTGCATGCGTTTTCAGGAAGTCCATCACGAACTCGCATGCGTCGAACGCCGATGCGCGGTGCGCGGCGGCCACCACGACGATGACGACGGTGTGACCGAGCGGAATGCGTCCGACCCGATGCACGATCTTCACCGCTTCGAGCCGCCAGCGCGCGCTGGCTTCCTCGACGATGCTCCATAGCGCCTGCTCGGTCATCGTCGGGTAGTGCTCGACTTCGAGTGCGACGACATCGTCGACGTCGCCTTCATTGCGTACGACGCCGAGGAAGTTCACGACCGCGCCGACATTCGGATTCCGAATGATCGGCGCGAGTTCGGCGCCGGCGTCGATCGCAGCATGCTGCACGCGTACCTCGAAACCGGCGGCAATCGACGGCGACGGTTCGGTGTGCGGGTCAGCGACATCGGGATGGCTGCCGGCACGCGACGGATCGTCGGGCGGCGCGGCACGGGATTCGGTGAAACTCGTCATGAAGATTCTCCAGTAGGCGGTGCATCGCGCTTCGCACGGCGGCCGGTCAGCCGCCGACGAGCGACATGCGCACGGTCGGATAGGTCTTGCCCGATGGCCGGGCCGCGCGCGCGGCCCGCCGCTCGGAATAACGATCGTCGCGCTGCGTCCATCGATCGCGCACGGCGGCGGCGAGGCGCTCGTGCGGCTCGGCGTCGTCGAGCCACGGCCGCAGGTCGGTGCCCTGCGTCGCGAACAGGCACGTATAAAGCCGGCCGTCGGCCGATACGCGCGCGCGCGAACACGTGCCGCAGAACGGATGCGACACGCTCGCGATGAAACCGACTTCGCCGGAGCCGTCGATGTGCCGGCAGCGGATCGCGGTTGCGTCGTGCCCCGGCTCGCCGACGAGCACGAGCGGATAGCGTGCTTCGATCAGCTCGCGCATCCGCGCGGCCGGCACGACCTTGTCGCCGGACCACTGATTCGCGCCGCCGACGTCCATGTATTCGATGAAGCGCACGGCCACGCCGCTATGGAGGAAATGCCGCACGAGCGGCAGGATCTGATCGTCGTTCGTGCCGCGCTCGATCACCGCGTTGACCTTCACCGGTGCGAGCCCGACCGCCTGCGCGGCTTCGATGCCGGCGAGCACGCGCGCGACGGGTACGTCGGCGTCGCTCATCCTGCGAAACACGGCTTCGTCGATCGCATCGAGGCTCACGGTCACGCGCGTGAGGCCCGCGTCGCGCAGCGAGCGCGCCTTCGCGGCGAGCAGCGAACCGTTGGTGGTCAGCGCGATTTCGACGGGCTTGCCGTCGACGGTGTTCAGCGTCGCGAGCCGTTCGATCAGCGCTTCGAGGTTGCGGCGCAAAAGCGGTTCGCCGCCGGTGATGCGGATCTTCTCGACGCCGAGCGAGACGAACGCCCGCGCGATCTTTTCCAGGTGGGCGAACGACAGCCGCTCGGACGACGGCATGAACGCATAGTCCGCGCCGAAGCTGTCGCGCGGCATGCAGTAGCCGCAACGGAAATTGCACTGGTCGATGACGGACAGCCGCAAATCGCGCAGCGGCCGCTCGAGCGTGTCGAGCGCGCGGGACGAGGGGCCGGGCGAGGGGCCGGGCGAGGGGCCGCCGGATGACGCGGCGGCCGATGTGGCGGAAACGATGGCATTCACGATCGGTGCGTCTGCCTGCATGAAGTGAGCGGGGTGGCGTCGCCGATCGGCCGCGACTGCGCCGACGTGTCGGCGCACAGATCGTGGCGAGCCTCATCGTGAGGATAGTCTGCCGGACTTTCCCGGCAGAGACACAATCCCGAGCGAAATGCAGGAATACAGTTCCTGCGCGTGCGTGCGCGGCGAGCACGCGTCGTGCCGGCGCTCATGCGAGCCACTGCGCGAAATCGTAGTACGGCACCGCGTCGCCGCGCGCGATGCGTCGTCCGGCCGGCAGCCGCGCGAGCCCGCTTGCCTGCACGAGCGACTGCAGCGTGCCGGCGCCTTGCTCGCGCAGCGTGTCGAGCACGGGCGCGCCGCCGGAATCGACGGTGCGGCGCACGCGCACGAAACGTTCGCGCTGCGGATCCGGCTCGACGTTGATGTCGATCGGCAGCGACGGTACGTCCGGCACGCAATCGTCGCGGCCCTGCAGACGGCGGATCAGCGGCGCGACGAACAGCGCGAACGCGATCATCGCGGCGCCCGGATTGCCGGGCAGCAGCACGACGGGCCGCGCATCGAGCCGCGCGAGCGCCACGGGCTTGCCGGGCTTCATCCGCACGCCCGACACGACGAACGATGCGCCGAACGCGCTCAGCGCGGGGCGCAGCAGGTCCTTGTCGCCGACCGACGCGCCGCCGACGCACACGACCACGTCGCAGCGCGCGGCCAGCCCGTGCAGCGTCCGGCCGACGGCGATCGCGGTGTCGGGCGCGTGCTCGTTCGCCGCGACGATGGCACCGGTTCCCGCGACCAGCGCGGCGAGCATCGGCGCATTGCTGTTGTAGATCTGCTGCGGCGCACGCGGCTGGCCGCACGGCACGAGCTCGTCGCCGGTCGTCAGGATGCCGACCCGCAGCGGCGCGCGCACGTCGATGTGCGCGCAGCCTTGTGCCGCGGCGACGCCCACGTGTATCGCGCCGAGCCGCACGCCGGCCGGCAGCAGCAGATCGCCGGCGCGGACTTCCTCGCCGCGGCGCCGGATATGCGACCCGCTGCGCTGCGGGGCATCGAACGCGACCCAGCCGTCGTTCTCGTGCGCGTGCTCCTGCATCACGACGGTGTCGGCGCCGGGCGGAATCATGCTGCCGGTGAAGATGCGCGCGGCCGTGCGCGGCGCGAGCGGCGCCGGCGTGTCGCCCGCATAGCACCGCTGCGCGACGCGCAGCGGCTCGCCGTGCGCAAGATCCGTGTGACGCACGGCGTAGCCGTCCATCGCGCTGTGGTCGGCGGGCGGCTGGTCGAGCGCGGCGGTCAGCGGCGCGGCGAGTACGTGGCCGGCCGCTTGCGCGATCGGCATGGAGACGGTCGTGTGCAGCGGCGCGAACGCGCCGGCGAACTGCCGTTGGGCGGTATCGAAATCGATCAGGGGTTTCATCGAGCGGTGAGCGCATGCGGTTGTGCATGCGTGGGTTCGGGTGACGGGAGCGCGTCGGGCGACACGTATTCGACGAAGCCGTCGTTGCGGCAGAAGCCGAGCAGCCGTACGCCGGCCTCGCGCGCGACGTCGATCGCGAGCGAGGTCGGCGCCGAGATCGTCGCGATCATCGGGATGCCGACCCGGGCCGCCTTGCGTACCAGCTCGTAGCTTGCGCGGCTCGACAGGAACACGAAGCCCGCGTGGAGATCGGCGCGACGGCGCGCGAGCCGGCCGATCAGCTTGTCGAGCGCGTTGTGGCGGCCGACGTCCTCGCAGACTTCCAGCACGGCGCCGTCGCGGTCGCACCATGCGGCCGCGTGGATGCCGCCGGTCGTGCGCATCAGGATCTGCTGCGCCGGCAGCGCGCGTGCGGCACGCGCGACGGCGTCGGCGCCGATGCCGGCCGCCGCGCCGGCCGCCGCGATGCGCGGTGGATGCAGGTCGAGCTGCGCGATGCTTTCGATTCCGCAGACGCCGCAGCCGGTGCGGCCGGCCAGCGCGCGCCGATGCGCCTTCAGCGCCATGAACGCCTGCTGCGACACGGTGAGCCGCACTTCGGCGCTGCCGGGCCGGCATTCGCTTTCGATGTCGAAGACGTCCGACGCGCGCTCGACGATGCCTTCGCTCAGCGCGAAGCCGAGGCCGAATGCGTCGAGATCGATCGGGGTCGCCATCATCACCGTGTGCGCGATGCCGTTGAACACGAGTGCAACCGGCGTCTCGTCGACGACGCGATCGACGGCGTCCCGCGCGTCGCCGGCGCGATGGCGCATCACGTGGCACGCGCTGCTGCCGGCGGGCGCGTCGGGGCGGTTGCTGGGCTCCATGCGGTTTTCTCCAGGGGATCGGCGGGCGCGTGCGCCAGCCGGCGGGAACGGGGTTCTGCCGGCGGCGGGGCGCGGCGTCGCGCCCGTTTGCCACCGGCAGGTTTCGGGACGATGGTAAGAGCGCGCGATCATCCCGCGGATATACAGCGTTGCACTGCGCAAAGCAGTACAGCTGACGGCCTTTCGGCGCCGAAATGGGTTTTCCGTACACACATCTCCGGCGCCCGGAAAAGCACAGTTTCAGCGCACGTTTGCACGATTGCGAGTATCGTCTGAAACGCGATATCGTCATTCACGCTTCGTTGCCGTGCACTGTTCGATCCGTCCAAGTTGCACGTGCCGTCGCGAAGCCGTCGCGCGATTTCCTGCTTCGAGCTGACGTCCTCACAACCACGAGCAAATTACGGTCATGGAAATCTTCGATGCGTTCCATCTCGCCCGATTGCAGTTCGCGTTCACGGTGTCGTTCCACATCGTGTTTCCCGCGATCAGCATCGGCATGGCGAGCTTCCTGGCGGTGCTGGAATGGCGCTATCTCGTCACCGGCGACGCCGCCTACAAATCCATGTTCCAGTTCTGGTCGAAGATCTTCGCGATCGGCTTCGGGATGGGCGTCGTCTCCGGCGTCGTGATGGCCTACGAGTTCGGCACGAACTGGGCGGGCTTCTCGCGCGTCGCGGGCAACATCACCGGCCCGCTGCTGACTTACGAAGTACTGACGGCATTCTTCCTGGAAGCCGGCTTTCTCGGCGTGATGCTGTTCGGCTGGCAGCGCGTGAGCCCGCGTGCGCACTTCTTCGCGACGCTGATGGTCGCGGTCGGCACGCTGATCTCGACGTTCTGGATCCTCGCGTCGAACAGCTTCATGCAGACGCCGCAAGGCTACAAGATCGAGAACGGCCTCGTCGTGCCGGTCGACTGGTTCAAGATCATCTTCAACCCGTCGTTCCCGTATCGCCTCGTGCACATGACGATCGCGGCGTTCATCGTCGCGGGCTTCATCGTCGCCGCATGCGGCGCATGGCACCTGCTGAAGGGGCGCCGCGACGAGCCGGTGAAGCGCACCTTCTCGATGGCGCTGTGGATGCTGCTGCTGCTCGCGCCGATCCAGATCGTCGTCGGCGATGCGCACGGCCTGAACACGCGCGAATACCAGCCGGCGAAGATCGCCGCGATCGAGGGGCTGTGGGAAACCGAGAAGGGCGGCACCGCGCTGAACCTGTTCGGCTTGCCCGACATGCAGGCCGAAACGACGCGCTATGCGATCCAGGTGCCGCACCTCGGCAGCCTGATCCTCACGCACAGCTGGGACGGCGAGATTCGCGGGCTGAAGGAATTCCCGCCGCAGGACCGCCCGTATTCGCCGGTCGTGTTCTGGACGTTCCGCATCATGGCCGGCCTCGGGATGCTGATGCTGCTCACCGCCGTGCTCGGGCTGCTGTTGAGAAAGGGCGGGCGTTTGTATGAAACGCGCTGGTTCCAGTGGTTCGTCGTGTGCATGGGGCCGTCGGGCATCGTCGCGCTGCTGGCCGGCTGGATCACGACCGAGGTCGGCCGGCAGCCGTGGACCGTGTACGGCGTGCTGCGTACCATCGATTCGGTCGCGCCGCTCAGCGCGCAGCAGGTCGGCGTGTCGCTGCTGATCTTCGTGGTCGTGTATTTCCTGGTGTTCGGAACGGGTATCTACTACATGCTGAAACTGATGAAGCGCGGGCCGGCCGCGCACGCCGGGTATATCGAAATGCACCGGCATCCGGGGTTGCGCAAGAGCGCGCTGTCCACGCCGCTGAACGTCACCGAAGCGGAGTAAGCCATGCAGATCGATCTTCCTGTCGTGTGGGCCGCGATCATCGGCCTCGGCGTGTTCATCTACGTGATGCTGGACGGCTTCGACCTCGGCATCGGCCTGCTGTTTCCGTTCTTCGATGCCAAGGTCGAACGCGAAGTCATGCTGAATACCGTCGCGCCGGTGTGGGACGGCAACGAGACCTTTCTCGTGCTCGGCGGCGCGGGGCTGTACGGCGCGTTCCCGGTCGTCTACTCGACGCTGCTGCCGGCCAACTACCTGCCGCTGATCCTGATGGTGGTCGGGCTGATCTTCCGCGGCGCGGCGTTCGAGCTGCGCGCGAAAGCGAACCGCACGCAGCACCTGTGGGATCTCGCGTTCATCGGCGGCTCCGCGCTCGCCGCGTTCTGCCAGGGGATCACGCTCGGTTCGCTGCTGCAGGGCATCCATATCGTGAACAACCAGTTCGCGGGCGGGCCGTTCGACTGGCTGTCGCCGTTCAGCCTGTTCTGCGGGATCGGCGTGCTCGTCACCTATGCGACGCTCGGCTGCGGCTGGCTGATCCTGAAGGTCGACGGCGAGCTGCAGCGCAAGATGCGGCTCCTGATGAAGCCGCTCACGGGCGTGCTGCTGGCCGTGATGGGCGTGGTCAGCCTGTGGACCGTGATCGGTCTGCCGGCGGTCGCGCATCGCTGGTTCGGCAGCGGCAATCTCGGCTGGTTCCTGCCGGTGCCGGTGCTCGTCGTCGCATGCGTGTGGGGCATCTTCCACACGGTGAAGCACCGGCACGAGGCGACGCCGTTCCTGCTGACGCTCGCGATCGTGTTCCTCGGCTACACGGGGCTCGTGATCAGCATCTGGCCGAACATCGTGCCGCCGTCGCTGACGATCTGGGAGGCATCGTCGAGCCATTCGAGCCAGCTGTTCGCGCTCGTCGGCACCGTGATCGTGCTGCCGGTCATCCTCGTGTACAACGCGATGCAGTACCGCGTGTTCCGCGGCAAGGTGCGCGAGGGCGACGCCGGCTATCACTGACGCGCGGGCCCGGTGACGGGCACGGCCGGTGCGGGCGTATCATCACGCGCAGCGCATCCCGTCATCAGGCCTGGTATCGACGCGACAGCGGCCCGCCACGCGCGGGCCGTTTCGCATCGGGCGCACGGTGTGCATTGCGTATTCCTTTGGCAGTCGAGACAAGATCATGATCGTCAGACCAAGACAAAACTGGCTCAGGATGCTGTTCGTGTGGAACGGCTCCGTGCTGCAATCGATCATTCCGCAACTCGTGTTCATGGCGATCGTCAGTACGCTGGCGGTGTTCACGAACGGGCGCATCTTCGGCGAGAAGATTCCGCTCAATACCGCGCCGTTCACGCTGTTCGGCCTCGCGCTCGCGATCTTCCTCGCGTTTCGCAACAACGCGAGCTTCGAGCGGTTCAAGGAGGCGCGGCATCTGTGGGGCAACCTGCTGATCGCGGCGCGCACCGTCACGTCGCAACTGCGGCGCTACCTGCCCGACAGCGTCGGCGACGCCGAACGCGACCGGCTCGCCGATCTGCTGATCGCGTTCACGTATGCGCTGAAGCATCAGCTGCGCCATACCGATGCGTCGGCAGACCTGCAGCGCATCCTCGGCGCCGAACGTGCCGCCGCGTTCGCACACAAGCGCTACCAGCCGGTCGCGATTCTCGACGAGTTGCGCGGCGGCATCGTGCGCGCGCTCGGTCGCGCGCCGGGCAGCGACGCGACGTGCTGGATGTTCGACGCGCAACTCGCCGAGCTCGGCAAGTCGGTGGGCGGCTGCGAGCGGATTCTGACGACGCCGATCCCGTTCTCGTACAGCGTGCTGCTGCACCGTACCGTGTATGCGTACTGCGTGCTGCTGCCGTTCGGTCTCGTCGATTCGACGGAGTTCTTCACGCCGCTGATCTGCGTGTTCATCGCGTACACGCTGATCGCGCTCGAAGCGATCGCGAACGAGGTCGCGGAGCCGTTCGGTCTCGCGCCGAATGCGCTGGCGCTCGATGCGATGACGCGCACGATCGAGCGCTCGGTGCTGGAGCTCGGCGATCGCGCGATGCCGGAGGAATTCGTGCCGGCGTCGACGTATCAGATCACGTAAGCGGAACAGCAATGCGCGCGGCCGCGCGCGTCATCCGGAGAGGAACGAATGCGTATCTACGTGACGAGCATCTTCGTCGACGACCAGGACAAGGCGCTGGCGTTCTACACCGGCACGCTCGGCTTCAGGCTGAAGAACAACGTGCCGGTGGGCGAGTTTCGCTGGCTGACGGTGGTGTCGAAGGACCAGCCGGACGGCACCGAGCTGCTGCTCGAGCCGTGCAATCATCGCGCCGCGGGGCCATACAGGCAGGCGCTCTACGAGGACGGCATTCCGGCGGCGTCGTTCCAGGTCGACGATCTCGACGCGGAGTTCGCGCGGCTCGACGCGCTCGGCGTGCGCTTCACGCTGGCGCCGATCGATGCGGGGCCGGTGCGCGTCGCGGTGCTCGACGATACGTGCGGGAACCTCGTGCAGTTGATGCAGATGAAGTGACGCCGAGCAGCGTGGGTGGCGATGCGCGGCTCACGGCCGGAGGCGGGCGTGGAAGCGGCCTGCGTGGCGACGCTGCAGGCAATGCCGGCAAATGCGGCGCGATCGGCTCGCGATTCCCGCGGGAGCTAGCTTTCGATCGTTTCGGAATGCCATGTTCCGAGTGACACCGATTTGCGCAACATGCCGACGGTCAGCGCATGTCGCTGGAACGTATGGGGCTTTCCGAGCAGGTATTTTCTCAACACGTGATAGAGCAGCCCTTCTCCCTCCATCAGGAAGTAGCGACCGAAATCGTAGTCCCCGCGATCGACGCCGAACCGGTCGAAAAAACGCTCCATCAAGATGTCGGCGTCGTCGCCGGTCTGCCCCAGATCATCCGCGATCGAGGTGCTGTCCGTAATCGGGTGACGGTCCGATATGGCTGCTTCCTTGCGAATGAATGCTTCCAGCGTGTCCCGGCTTTCGCGGTCGTCCATCAGAAAATCCTGTCCTCGGGTTTCACAATCTGGTTGTACCGGTAAACGGTGCTTCGGACAATATGGAAGACATCCGTGGCAAGCAGCACCCAGCCGACCCCCGGTATTGTTCGTCCGACAAACACGGCGAGTCGATGTGTCAGGATTATCCGCAATCTCTTGATGCTTTTCAGCGTGACCGTCGGCAATACCTTGCGCTTGAACTCATACCGAAATATCGACCTTGACATGACGGAGGCGACGGACGTACCTCGGGTCGTGCCCAACGGCTTGGCTCGGGTTGGAAGAATGGGTAGCCCGGACAGAATCAAAACAACGGCTTCGACATCGTCGATGTTGGGCTGCTTGCAGGTTTCGTCTGCGGCAATCAGGAAGAACAACTCGATCGGAGTCAGGTTTTGCTGATTCTGGTAACGATAGGTGGTCACGCCGTGTCCTCGAAATGCAGGCCAGGCAGGCCGCACGCGCTATACGCCCCGTTCGCCGTCGTTGTTGTCAGCGGCCCACGTTAGCGAAGCGGTCTTTACGGGTCAATGCCGGGAGCCGGCTGATCGCGGCGGCTGTGCTGACGGGCGATCCGCACGCGAGCCGCACGATGGCGGTGGCAGCCCTCTGGTGGCCGGCGAGCGACACGGAACGCTCGCGAAATCGAGCACTTTCTTCGAGGCAACGACGGGAACGGAATCTTTTCCAACTGTTGCGGGCTGCGTCCCGTGTCAACGCGCATGTCGGGCGCACATCGCGTGGCGCAATGCGCGCCACCGTCCCAACTCAATCGAAATACGTGAGCCCCATCGCGCCCTTCACCTCCGCCAGCGTCGCCCCGGCCACCTCGCGCGCGTGCAGCGTGCCGCGCTTCAGGATCGCCATCACCTCGGCCTTGTCCGCCTCGAACTCGCGGCGGCGCGCGCGAATCGGCTCGATCAGCGCCTGCAGCCGCTCGTTGAGCACGCGCTTCACGACGCTGTCGCCGAGGCCGCCGCGACGATAGTGCGCCTTCAGCTCGTCGACCTTCTGCACGTCCGGCTCGAACGCGTCGAGGAACGTGAACACGACGTTGCCCTCGACCTGGCCCGGATCGTTCACGCGCAGATGGTTCGGGTCCGTGTACATGTCCTTCACGGCCTGCGCGATCTCGTCGGGCGTCGAGCCGAGGGTGATCGCGTTGCCGAGCGACTTGCTCATCTTCGCCTTGCCGTCGATGCCCGGCAGCCGCGTGACCGCCGACAGCACGGCCTCGCATTCGACCAGCACCGGCTGGTCGACGGTCGCGTTGAAGCGGCGCACGAGCTCGTTGGTCTGCTCGATCATCGGCAACTGATCGTCGCCGACGGGCACGTGCGTCGCCTTGAACGCGGTGATGTCGGCCGCCTGGCTCACGGGGTAGGTGAGAAAACCGGCGGGGATGTCGCGCTCGAAGCCGCGCAGCCGGATCTCTTCCTTGATGGTCGGATTGCGCTCGAGGCGCGCGACCGTGACGAGGTTCAGCAGATATTGCGACAGCTCGGCGAGCTCGGGCACCTGCGACTGGACGACGATCGTCGAGATCGCCGGGTCGATGCCGACGGCGAGGTAGTCGAGCGCGACTTCGATCACGTTCTCGGTGACGCGCTGGCGGCGGCCCATGTTGTCGGTGAGCGCCTGCGTGTCGGCGAGCAGCAGGAACTGCGTCGCTTCGTGCTGCATCTGCACGCGGGCGCGCAGCGAGCCGATGTAGTGGCCGAGATGCAGCGGGCCGGTCGTGCGGTCGCCGGTGAGGATGATCGGGCGGGTCGGGTGCGTCATGGTAGGGGTTGGCTCCGGGTTATCGAAGCCACCAGCCATGACGCACGCGCAGAAACGACAATGCCGCCATGGCTGGCGGCATCACGTTCGGGACATGCAAAAGGAAACGGGCCGCCTGGGTCAGGCGCGCCACCAGCAGTGCATGTTCGGGGAGGCAGGTCGGGTTTCCATCGCGCAAGTATAGCGCAGCGCCGGCGGGGTGTGCTTCAGCGTACGACGGATTCCAGCGCGAGGCGCGCGACTTCGGCGGACGGCCACAGCAGGTACAGCAGGCCGGCCATCAGCAGCAGCGCGCCGGCGCGTACCACGGGCGTACTGTCCATCTCGCGCAGGGAACGGATGTGCCGCTTCAGTTTCTTCATGCTTGCTGGCGCAACGTGCGCCACTCCAACGGTTGCTGCAACGGGCCGGATTGGCCGGCGCCGGGGTGTTGCGGGTTTGACGGGGCAGGAGGCCGTTCGGCGCGCCGTGTCGACCGGGGTGACCGCTGGGTCGGCCGGCAGGGCGCCGAAAAAAGGGGGCGATCAAACGCCCATTGCCTGCGATCCAGGCCAGGAGACCGGCATCCTAACAGGTCCGCGGGATGGGCACAGTCAAGAATTGTATGACGGACCTGCAGCCGCTCTATCGATTCGACGCTCGGATACCGCCGAGGCGCGCAGCGGAAGAACGCGCGAGACGCCGTCGGACAGCCGCGTCGGGACCGCCGACTTTCGGGCGAACGGGGTACCGGCGGCAGGCGAGACGTCGCTTCAGGGAGTCGGGATACCGATTGCGCTGCCGTACAATGCGCACGGGCGCGAGGAAGCGTCACGGGGCGAGCGCGGAACTCCCGGATGACGCAATCCGAGCGGCATCGATCGACTGCCGGCGCACGACATCCCACCACACCATCAGGAGAAGTCAATGGCACGGCACGAGCCTACGGATCAGAAGCGGCTGCCATCCCCGGCAGTCTTGAAGAGCGATCTGTCGTTTCCGGTAGTAGGCATCGGAGCTTCGGCAGGCGGCACGACGGCCCTGCAGACCTTTTTCGAGAGCGCACCGACCGGCATGGAGATGGCGTTCGTCGTCGTCATGCATCTGGCGCCCGAGCAGGTCAGCCACATGGACGGTGTGCTGCAGCGCACGACCGGTATGCCGGTGCATCAGGTGACGAGCACCATACCGATAGAGAAAAACCACATCTACGTCATCGCGCCCGGCGTGCAACTCGAAATGTCCGACGGTTGCGTTCGCTGTCGCGATAGGGAACCGTCCGACGGCCTGCCGCTCACGATCGATCACTTCTTTCGGACGCTCGCCGATGCGCACGACTGGCGCGCGATCGGCATCGTCATGTCCGGTACCGGCTCCGATGGCGCCGCCGGCCTGAGCGCGATCAAGGCGGCGGGCGGCATCACGCTCGCGCAGACGCCGGACGACGCGGAGTATGCGGAGATGCCGCAGCACGCGATCTCGACGGCCCGCGTCGATATCGTGCTTCCCGCGTCTGAAATGCCGCAACGGCTGCTCGATCTGTGGGCGAACGCACAACGCATCGAACACCAGAGCCTCGAGGCCGAACACGCGCTTCACGGCGTCGACCGGCCCGCGGCGAACGACCCGGAACGGGCGCTGGCCGATATCCTGATGCACCTGCGGGTGCGCACCGGCCACGATTTCAGGCTGTACAAGCGGGCGACCGTGCTGCGGCGCATCGAGCGACGCATGCAGGTCAACGGGCAGCGCGACCTCCTCGCGTACCGCGATTTTCTGCGGACCGCACCCGACGAGGCCACGGCGTTGCTGGCGGACATGCTCATCGGTGTCACGCAGTTCTTTCGTGACCGCGAAGCCTTCGATTACCTCGAACGCGAAGTGATCGCTTCGTTGTTCGGATCGCAATCCCTCGAGGAGCAGGTGCGCGTGTGGGTGGCCGGGTGCGCTACCGGGGAAGAGGCGTACTCGATCTCGCTGCTGCTGGCGCGTGCGAAAGAAGCGGCCATGTCGAGCCAGGCCATTCAGGTGTTTGCCACCGATATCGACGATGCGGCGATCGTGCGGGCGCGGACCGGTTCCTATCCGCTGTCGATCGCGGGCGATGTGCCGGCCGCGCTTCTGCAGCGGTATTTCACGCGCGAAGGCGCGCACTACGTGATCGCGAAGGCTGTGCGCGAACGCATCCTGTTCGCCGCGCACAGCCTGCTGCGCGATCCGCCGTTCTCGCATCTGGATCTGATCTCGTGCCGCAACGTGCTGATCTATCTGGAGCGCGCGGTGCAGCGGCAGATCCTGGAGCTGTTCCATTTCGCGTTGCGCCCCAATGGCTACCTGTTCCTGGGCACCGCGGAATCCGCGGACGCCGCCGACGATCTGTTTACCGTCGTGGACAAGAAGCGCCGGATTTACCGCGCGCGTATCGTCACGCATCGTGCAAAGCCTGCCACGGGCTTTCCGCCGATGTTCCAGATCGAATCCGGCATGTCCGACGAGCGAGCGTCGCCGCAGCCGCAACTGCGTGTGCCCGTCAGCCCGGTGCAACGCAATTTCTCCTATTCGGAACTCCATCAGCGCGCGCTGGAAACGTATTCCCCGCCGAGCGTCATCATCGACCGCGAATCGAACGTGGTTCACCTGTCGGATAATGCCGGGCGGTTCCTGAGACATGTCGGGGGCGAGTTGTCCAGCAACATCATGACGCTGGTGCTGCCCGACCTGAGGCTCGATCTGCGCACCGCGATCTTCCGGGCGCTGCAAACCGGTACGAGCGTCGAGGCGCGCCGTGTCAAATGGGCGCACGACGCGCGCGTGTCGTGGATCAACATGACCGTCAGGCCGTTTCACGACAAGGTCGCGAGCGCGGAGTTTCTGCTCATCGTATTCGACGAGGTGGCAGGCCGCATGACCGACGAGGACCAGACCGAAGCGAGCGGACAGGATCCGGTTCTCGCGCAGCTCGAACAGGAACTGCAGCATAGCCGGGAGCAGCTGGCGACGATCATCGAGCAGTACGAAACGTCGGTCGAGGAACTGAAAGCGTCGAACGAGGAACTGCAGGCGATCAACGAGGAATTGCGTTCCACCAGCGAGGAGCTGGAAAGCAGCAAGGAAGAGCTGCAATCGGTCAACGAGGAGCTGACGACGGCGAATGCCGAAATGCAGGCGAGAATCGAAGACACGGCAAAGGCCAACGACGACCTCCACAATATCATCGCGTCGAGCGAAATCGCGACCGTGTTCGTCGACAAGGAGATCCGCGTCAAGCGATTCACGCCCAACGCAACGGCCATCTTCAATCTGATCGATACCGATCTCGGCCGCTCGCTGTTTCATATCACTCACAAGCTGCGCTATCCGACGTTGGCCGACGATGTCCGCCAGTCGTTTCAGTCGCTGCGACTGATCGAGCGAGAGATCGAGAGCGACGCGGGCCGGTGGTATCTGATGCGGCTGCTGCCGTATCGTACGGCGGACGACCATATCGACGGCGCGGTGATCACGCTCATCGACATCACCGACCGGCATCACGCGGAAGAAGTGGCCCGCGCGGGCGAGCAGCGCCTGCGGCTCGTCGCGCAGTCGACCAAGGACTACGCGATCATCATCCAGGACAACAACGGATCGATCGTGAGCTGGAACGCCGGTGCCGAGCGCATCTTCGGCTATACGGAAGACGAGATGATCGGCCAGGACGTGGAGCTGATCTACGAACCGAACGACCGGCAGGCGCGAGCGCCGGCGCGCGAGCGCGACGTCGCGACCCGCGAAGGACGCGCGGACGACGAGCGCTGGCACCGCACCAAGGACGGGCGCCGGATCTTCTGCAGCGGCGTGGTCGCGCCGATTTCCGACACCTCGTTCAACGGTTTCGCGAAGATCGTCCGCGACATGACGCAGCACAAGGAGAGCGACGACGCGAATCGCGAAGCGCTCGCGCGGGAACAGGCGGCACGCGAGCAAGCGCTCAGCTCGAATCAGTTGAAGGACGAGTTCATTGCCGTGCTGTCGCACGAATTGAGGCATCCGCTCAACCTGATCGGCGTCAAGTCGGAGATGCTGCCGCGCCTTCCCGAGACGCGCGACATTCCCGCCGTTCGCGAAGCCGCCGAATCGATCCGGCAGGCCGTACGTGCACAGGCGCAGATCATCGACGACCTGCTCGACCTGTCGCGCATTCAGACCGGCAAGCTCGCACTGCAGCTGTCGCGGGTGGATCTGTCGGCCGTGCTGCGGACCATCGCGGATACGTGCGAGGCCGAGGCGCACGCGCGCGGCCTCGTCCTCACGACCGAGTTGCCCGCCGAACCGGCGATCGCACTCGCCGATCCGGTTCGGTGCGAGCAGATTTTCTGGAACCTGATGTCCAACGCGCTCAAGTTCACCCAGTCGCGCGGACGCATCGTGCTGCGTCTGGCGCAGGAAGGCGCGATGCTGCGCGTCGACGTCGCGGACGACGGCCAGGGTATCGACGGCGAAATGCTCCCGCACATCTTCGACATGTTCCGCCAGTCGCCCCGCGACAGGGCGCGCGGCGGCCTGGGCATCGGGCTGGCGCTCGTGCGGCAGCTCGTCGAGATGCATGGCGGCCGTATTTCCGCCGCTTCCGCCGGCCTGGGGCTGGGGGCCACGATGACGGTATGGCTGCCGACCGCGTCGGACGAGCGTGCCGTGGTCGCCGGCGGCCGTGCCGACGGAAGTATCGCCGGCCTGCGCGTGCTGCTCGTCGAGGACGACATGGAAACGGCGCGGTCGCTGACGGCGCTGCTGCAGCTGGCCGGGGCGGTGGTCAACGCAGCCGACAGCGGCACGTCGGCGCTCGCGATGCTGCCGGACACGCCGACCGACGTCATCTTGTCCGACATAGGCCTTGCCGACATGGACGGCTACGAGTTCATTCAGCAAGTCAGAGCCAACCCGCAATGGGCGAACATCAAGGCGATCGCGTTGACGGGCCGCAATCGGCAGCACGACGTCCGGGCTGCGTCGGCGGCCGGATTCGACCGGCACCTCGCCAAGCCGCTCGATTTCGCGATGCTGCTCGATGCGTTGGGCGGCCGTCGCTGAAGCCACCGGCCTGAAGCAAGTCGCACGCGCGCGTATCGCCACGGACGGCGAGACGCCGCAAGTCGTCTGCGTCGTGCTGGCCCGGCGCGTGCTTCGCATCGATCGAATGGCGGAGCGCGGCGGGGGCGGACCATGACGACCGTACCCGCGTCGGGCGACGTGCATCGCGTGCATGACGGTATCTCGCGTCGGGCATGAATTTTGCGCCGCCTTCCCAAAGGAGGCGCTATGGACCATCGAGATATTGTCGCCATCGCCGCGTCCAGAGGCGGCCTCACCGTCCTCCGGGCGTTGGCGAAGGGCTTCGCCGCCGATTTCCCGGTGCCGATTTGCATCGTGCAGCACATCGGCCGGCATCGGACGATGTTGCCGGAACTGATGGCCCGATGGGGCAGCCTGAATGCGAGCGCGGCGATACACGGGGAACGCGCGTGCGCCGGTCGCATTTATATCGCGCCCCCGGATCGCCATATGATTCTGCGCAGCGGGCATTTCTCGCTGCTCGATACCGCCGCGGAAAACTACGCGCGGCCGGCCGCGGACCCGCTGTTCCGGTCAATTGCGCGCGAATACGGCCCGCGGGCGGTCGGCGTGGTCCTCAGCGGCGACCTGGATGACGGCGCGGCCGGCCTGGCCGCGATCCGGGCACGCGGCGGCTACGGTATCGTCCAGGATCCGGCCGATTGCGAGGCGCCTTCGATGCCGCGCAGCGCGCTTGCTGCAGCAGGCGCCGATGCCGTCGCAAAAGCGGAGGAGTTGCCGCAGGCGATCCATGCAGCAGTCCATGGCGCGCCCGCGAAGGAGGGCGAGAAAATGGCAGACTTGCGCGGTCTCGATGACGAGACCCGAATTGCAGAGGGAGGCGTCGTGGCGCCTGAGCTTCTCGATACGATCGGCGAACGGTCCGCGCTCACTTGTCCCAGTTGTGCCGGCGTGCTGTGGCGCATGCGCGACGACCGTCCGCTACGGTATCGGTGCCATACCGGGCATGCATTCTCCGCGCTGTCCCTGGACGACGCGGAGGCCCAGGAGGCGGAAGACGCGATATGGGTGGCGATACGGGCGGTTCACGAGCGCATCATTTTCGCGCGCGAACGGCAGCAATGGGCGCAGCGCACAGGAAACGCCGAGGACGTTGCGATCGAACAGGCGCGCATCGACGAAAATCAGCGGCTCGCGGATGTTTTGCGCAACGCGCTGGGGACAGCGATACGTGAGCGTGAAATTGAGTGACGTGCGAATCGATGACGTGCTGTTGCGCAGTCGTTTGTTATTTCAGGGGTGGAAAACAACGACGGCGTGTCGATATTACAAGTCGCGGCTGGTCGACGGTCGCACGTGCGAATCCACACTGTTCCCGGTTCGGCCTGAACGGTTCGACCTCATCGTGCGCAGCGGCGTCGACGCGAGCCTCGTCGGCTGACTCTTGCGCGCCCGGCAACCTGTGACGCCCGGGCATTTCGCACCGTACGCTGCGCGCGTTACACGACCCGCACGGGATTCGTTATCTGCGCGCGGCACCGAAGCATCGCAGCAATCGGTATTTTGCGCGTGATCGAGGTTGACTAAGATCAAGCCCTCGAGCGGACGCCAGTATCGTCAACCGGTCCGCCCGTGCCCGGACCATGCACATCCCGACTCATTCCCGTCCGTTCATTTCCGTGCCGGAAAGCGAGCAGCGCCCACGTGTACACGTGGCCTGCTACAGCGCAGCGGGCCGGACTCCCGCAATGAGCATCCACCGATGGACAAGTCAACTGCCGGCCCGACAGTCGGGCACCGGTTCGTGAGGAGACGTTTGATGTCTGAAGTCGAAGCTTCGCTGGATCAGCGTGACCGGTTCGTCTATGTGTCGGCCAGGGACCCGCTCACGCGGCCGCTGTTCGACGAGCTGGCGTACGAATACAGCAGCCGCTATGCCGCCTATATTCCTGCAGAGGAACTCGACAAGGAGCTCGTGCGCTATCCGGTCGAAGCGTTTGCGCCGCCTCAAGGCGCGTTTCTGCTGCTGTTGAGAGCAGGCCAGGCCATCGCGGGCGGTGCATTCATGCGCCATCACACACCGGCCACGGCGGAGTTCAAGCGGATCTGGGTCAGTCACGCGCATCGTCGTCAGGGGCTCGCGCGGCGCGTACTGGCCGAGCTCGAGGCGCAGGCGCTCCGGCAAGGCTACACGCGCGTCCATCTGGGAACCGGGCCGCGACAACCCGAAGCGGTCGGCCTTTACCGGTCCTCCGGCTATACGTTGCTGTCGTCGCACGATTTCGGCGAGGACGCGCCTCCCGGTGTGCTGTTCGAGAAGTATCTGCTGCCGGTTCAGCCGGCGCACGCAAGCAGCGCGGATTGAATCGATGACGCCGGACGAGCCGCATGCTTGCGCGCACACCGACCTCGGAGATGCCGTTGCCCGCGCGCGACCGTCCGCGCGGTTCAGCTGGCCGGTGCGATGGATCGATGCGCGCGGTGCGTCGCACGATGCGCGCGCCAGTGCCGACATCGTGCTCGGCATCTGCGTCGCGATGGGCTTCACCACGCTTCTCGATCAGGCGATCTTCACGCTTGCGGTGCCGATGCTCAGAAGCGGACTGCATGCGTCTACAGCCGAAATACAGCTGATCACGTCGGTTTACTCCATTGCGTTCGGTATCGCGCTCGTCCCCGCCGGCCGGCTCGGCGACGTGATCGGGCGCCGCGTGCTGTTTCTGGTCGGGCTCGCGATGTTCACGGGTTTCAGCGTACTGGGCGGATTGGCGGACGACGCGCGAACGGTGATCATCGCGCGCGTGCTGCAACGGCTCGGCGCGGGGATGATCAATACGCAGATATTCGGCTTGATCCAGGATCTGTTCACCGGCTCGGCGCAAGCCAGGGCACTCGGACGATACGCGATGGCAGGCGGTTTGTCGGGGCTCGTCGGACCGATGCTTGGCGGGCTGATTCTTGCATCGGTGCCACCGGATGTGGGCTGGCGGCTGCTGTTCCTCGTCAATGCGCCGTTCGGGATTGTCGTGTTCTGTCTGGCGCTTCGGTATTTGCCGCGCCACCGACTCTCGGATGGCCGGTTTTCGATCGACCTGATCGGGTTGGTTCTTCTGTCGGCGATCACGCTCGCGCTCATGCTTGCCACGTTGGTCGGCAGTGCCGCCATGCCGCCGCGCCGCATCTGCGTCGCGGTCGCGCTGGCCGGCGTGCCGTTGTTCGTTGCATGGGAGGCCGCGTATCAGCGTCGCGGCGGCACGCCGATCCTGTCGCGCGGGCTGGTCGGTTCAAGCGGCTATGTGCTCGGCACGCTCGTCGCGATGTGCCAGTTTGCAGCGGGCGTCACGCTCGGGATGGTCAGTGCGTTGTTCTTTCTCGACGGCTTGCATCTCGACCCGCTGCTTTATGCCGCGCTGTCGGTTCCTGCGGCGCTCGCATCGATCGCATCGGCGATGTGGAGCTGGCGTTTCGTCGGGCGCTTCGGCCGTGGCGGGACGGTATTCGCCATCGCGTGTTATGCGTTTGCAGTCGCCGCGCAAGGTTTGGCGACCGAATACTTCGAGGTTCGCTGGGTCGTCCTGACGTATCCGGCGATCGTCTTGCTGCAGGGATTCGCCAGCGGCCTGATCCATGCGCCGAACCAGGCGATGACGCTCGCGCAGATCGGCCAGGACGAAGGGCGCGGGCTGGCGGCCGGGTTCCTGCAGCTATCGCAGCGGCTTGCCTGCTCGATCGGCATGTCATGGGGAACCGGTGTCTTCCTGATGCAGGCATCGTCTTCAGCCGGTGTGGTGGCATACCGCGATGCGTTCGCCGAAGTGTTGATGCCGATATTGCTCCTGGTCGCCGCTGCATTCGCGGCGGCATGCGCGGACTGGATAAGCAGACGAGCGCAGCGCCCGAAGGCGTGACTAGCTGGGCGGGCCGCTTTTGCCGCGCATTCCAATCTTTACGATATGTAATCCTGATTGTATGTATCTGTGTGCATAACGATTTCAAAAATGCTTGGTTTGCGCGTGAAGGGTTAACGCGCACTATTGGGCCACGCGATACGGAGAATTAACCGTGTCGAACAAATCGATCCCATCCGGCAAATCAGAGGCAGATGACTCGCAGCATCTGGCGTATCAGTGACAGACGAAGTAATCGACACATCCCCGCTTGACCCGCTCGCATTGCCCATGTTCGACGAGCTGTCGGTCGAGTATTCCACGCGCTACCAGGACTTTCGCTCCGTGCCTGCGGAAGTCGTGCGTGATGAACTCCTGACGTACCCGGCAGCACTATTTGCACCGCCGGACGGCGCGTTCGTGCTGATTCGGCGAGGTGACGACGTCGTAGGTGGCGGCGCGTTTCAGCGCTACGACGAAACGACCGCCGAGCTCAAGCGCATCTGGGCGCATTCCGGCGTGCGTCGCCAAGGCGTTGCGCGCCGCGTGGTGGCCGAGCTCGAATCCCGTGCGTTGCGGCAGGGGTATCGGCGCGTTTATCTGACGACCGGATTTCGTCAACCGGAGGCGTCGGCGCTCTATGCCGGCACCGGCTACGTACCGCTGTACGATCCGGCGATCGCACTGGAAGTGCATTGGCGACTGCCTTTTGCGAAGGATCTGCTCGAGCCGGGCCGTACCGATCGCTTGCAGGATTTGAAGCCGGACAGGCCGTTGGGTCGGCCGTTCGGCGCATGACGAATGAATACTTCCACGGGATATCGAAAAATGAATCGTCGTCGCGGAATCCGCCTGACATTGTCCGGTGCGTTTGCCCTCCTGGTCATCGGCGTGGCTGGCATCGCGCAGTCGGCGCCGTCGTTGAACCTGAGTCCCGACCAGCATGATCGGCCGCGCGTCACGCCGGATGCCGAGGCCATCAAGTTGATACCCGCGAACTTCCGCTTCGTCGAAAAGGGCGTGCTGACCGTCGGGATCTCGGTGAGCGTGCCGCCGATCAGCGTGTATGCGACGGATGCGAAGACGATCGTCGGGGCCGATCCGGATCTCGCGCAGCTGGTTGCGGACGAACTCGGGCTGAAGCTCAAGCTCGTGCCGCTCGCATGGGCGGACTGGCCGCTCGCCGTCGCGTCGGGCAAGGTCGACGCGGTGCTGTCGAATGTGACGGTGACCGAAGCGCGCAAGCAGAAGTTCGACTTCTCGACCTATCGCCGCGACGTGCTCGGCTTCTACGTCGAGCAGAACAGCGCGATCAAGCAGATTCGCGAGCCGAAGGATATCGCGGGGTTGCGCGTGATCGGCGACTCGGGAACCAACCAGGAAAAAATCCTGCTCGCGTGGGACAAGGAAAATGTCGCGCACGGATTGAAGCCGATTCACGTGCTGTATTACGACGATCCTTCAGTGCGGACGCTGGCGCTGGCATCTGGGCGTGCCGACGCGATTTTCAGCGTCAACGCGGTGTTGGCTTACCAGGAGAGTCAGGGTGCGAAGATCAGGCAGGTCGGCACGGTCAGCGGCGGATGGCCGCACACGGCCGAGGTGGCCGTCACGACCCGCAAGGACGGCGGTCTTGCAGCGCCGATCACCTATGCGATCAACGATCTGATTCAGAACGGCAAGTATCGCCAGGTACTCGGCCGCTGGAATCTCGACAGCGAGGCGATCACGAAGGCCTCGACCAATCCTCCCGGGCTTCCCGATCTCTGATCTGGCTTTGAGCGGCTGAAGGTGAGCCGCCACCCGGAATAGCGTTTGAAGAATCGTATGTACTACTACTAAAGGGCATCGCGTAGCGTGCCTTCAATCGGCAAAGAGCGGAGAAATCATGCGGCACACACGGGGCGAAGGGGTTTCGCCGAAGACGCGCAGGACAGTGATATCGGTGGCAGTGGCAGCGGGTGTTTTTCATGGCGCGGCCTGGGCGCAGGAAGCGGGAGCGGGGGACGGAGCGGCTGCGGTCGCGACGCCGGCCAGTAGTGCGGCCGCACCGGCATCGTCGGCTACGGCTACGGCTACGGCTACGGCCGCGCCGGACGGCAAGGTACAGGTGCAGGATCGCGTCGTGATCACGGGCTCGCGCACCGAGACGCGGGCGAGCAAGAGCCTGACGCCGATCGACGTGATCGGCGGCGATCAGTTGCGTGCGACCGGGCAGACCAACCTGCGCGATGCGTTGGTGAAACTGTCGCCGTCGATCACGCGGACCTCGTACTCGGGCGACACCGGCGTGCTGACCGATACGCTGTCGCTGCATGGCCTGACGCCCGACCACGTGCTCGTGCTGGTGAACGGCAAGCGCCGCCATACGACCGCGAACATCTCGCTGGACCCGGGCCTGAACCAGGGCTCGACCGGCGCGGATATCGATACCATCCCGGTAGGCCTGATCGATCACATCGAAGTGCTGCGTGACGGCGCATCCGCGCAGTATGGTTCCGATGCGATCGCGGGCGTGATCAACATCATCCTGAAGCGCAATGCGAGCGGCGGCGAACTCGCGACGACCAACGGGCAAACATACTCCGGCGACGGTTTCAAGACGAGCGAATCCGCGACGATCGGCCTGAATCTCGCCGACAAGGGTTTTCTCGATCTGAGCGCCGGCTTCGACCGGCAGAACCATACGATCCGGACGGGGCCCGACGATTATTTCGGGCGGTTTCCGCAGGGGCAGGGTTATTACAACCCGATCCTCGGCGACCCCTCCAGTTCGCGCGAAACGGTCGGCTTCAACGCCGGCTATTACCTCGGCGACGACGTCGAGCTCTACGGGTTCGGCACCTACGCGCACCGGAACGGCGACGCGTACCAGAACTATCGTCCGCCGTCGGTCCTGCCGCAGGTCTACCCGAACGGATTCGTGCCGGTCGAGACGATCAACGAGAACGATTACTCGGTGACGGCCGGTGTGAAGGGCAAGAACCTGTTCGGCTGGGCATGGGATCTGAGCTCGACCTATGGCGGCGACTACAGCGTGTTCGGGATGCGCAACTCCGCCAACACGGGGCTGTATGCGGCAACGGGATTTACGCCGTCCACGTTCCATCTGTCGACCGTCAGCAACACCCAGCTGACGAACAACCTCGACTTGTCGCGGGCATTCAATGTCCCGCTGCTGCCCGCGCCGCTGAATGTCGCGGTGGGCGTCGAGCAGCGTCGCGAAACCTATACGATCCGCAACGGCGAGCAGGTGTCGTGGATCGACGGCGGCTCCGCTGCGTTGCCGGGCCTGGCGCCGGTGAGCGCGAGCGACATCTCGCGCAACGTGATCGGCACGTACGTCGATCTGTCGACCTACCTGACGCCGAAATGGCAGGTGGATCTGGCGGGCCGCTACGAGCACTACAACGACGTCGGCGACACGACCAACGGCAAGATTTCGACCCGCTACCAGTTCTCGCCGGCCATCGCGGTTCGCGGCAGCGTGAGTTCGGGCTTTCGTGCGCCGTCGCTGGCCCAGGAGTCCTACACCAGCGTGACGACGTCGCCGGCGTCCGTGGGCGGCATCCTGGCAACGACATCGGCCGGCGCGCGCCTGATCGGTGCGCAGGCGCTGAAGCCCGAGGAGTCGACCAGCTACAACTTCGGCTTCGTGCTGAATCCCGTTCGAAACCTGCAGCTGACGATCGACGCCTATCAGATCAACATCCGCAACCGGATCGTGCTTGGCGGAACCGCGTCGGGCGCGGCGGCCATCGCCGCGCTGGAAGGGGCCGGGTTGACGGTGCCGGGCTCGGTGCCGGCATCGGCGGTCAGCGCAAGTTACTTCACCAACGGCGCCAACACGCGCACGCGCGGGATCGACCTGGCAGGCACCTATCACACCGGTTTCGGCCGCTATGGCCAGGTGGACTGGGATTTCGGCGTGAACCTGAATACGACCTCGGTCACGCACGTGGCGAACGGATCGAACGGGAAACCGTCGCTGAACGCGCAACAGATCGCGTCGCTGTCGACCACGACGCCGAAGAACAAGATCATCATCGGCGGCACGTGGCGACTCGACAAGTGGGCGGTCACGCTGCATGAAACGCGCTACGGCAAGACCTCCGGCGAGGCGACCTACATCGTCGGCCCGAACGCGTTCTCGACCTCGCAGTTCGTCCACTTCGAGGACGCCGCGCGGTATGTGACCGACGTCGAAGTGCGCTATGACGTGACCAAGAAATTCCAGATCGCGGCAGGCGCGCAAAACCTGTTCGACGTTCGCCCGAGCAAGTTGCCGTATGAAGCGCAACTGGAGGGCATCCAGTACAGCGGCGGCAGCACGATCGGCGTGAATGGCGGATTCTATTATCTGCGGGCACGCTATCTGTTCTGATCGAACGACCATATCCATAGCAGAAATGACCGTAACGGGACGATGCTCCGTTATCCATAATGAATGATCTGTCCGGCATGTTGCGCCGTATCGGCACTCGCCGGGCGCCGCTTCGCTCCGGCGGGGCGGCCGTTCTACAAGGTTGAGCTTCATGTCTTATTCCCTTTCGATTCTCGACAAAAGCCCGATTGCGGAAGGCTCGAGCGCGCACGACGCGCTGAGCTTCACGATCGCACTCGCGAAGCGTGCCGAAGCACTCGGCTACAAGCGCTACTGGATCGCGGAACACCACGGCGCGCCCGGTCTCGCGAGTTCGGCGCCTGAAATCGTCGTGTCGCATTTGCTCGCGCACACGTCGCGGATTCGCGTCGGGTCGGGCGGCGTGATGCTTCAGCATTACAGCCCTTACAAGGTCGCCGAGTCGTTTCGCGTGCTGGCTGCCATCGCCCCCGGGCGCGTCGATCTCGGCGTGGGCAAGGCGCCCGGCGGGCTGCCGCTCGCCACGCGCGCGTTGCAGTGGTTTCACGACAAGTCGAAGAAGCCGGACTTCGCCGGCCAACTCGCCGAGCTCGATGCGTTTCTCGGCGACGGCGTCGCGCCGGATCATCCGCTCGCGGGCGCGCTCGCACTGCCCGCACCTGCGGAGGCGCCGCAACGGATCCTGCTGGGCGGCAGTCCGGAAAGTGCCGAACTGGCCGCGCGGCATGGCTGGCAGTTCTGCTACGCAGGCCACTTCAACGGCGACATTGCCAATATCGAGCGGTCGATCGGCGTCTATCGGAACGCGACGGGCCAGGTGCCGCTGCTCGCACTGTTCGCGGTCGCCGCGGAGTCGTCCGAGGACGCGAAACAGCAGGTCGGCGCGCTGAGGATCTTCAAGCTGCGTTTCGGGAACGGGCAGAGCGTCAACCTGCCAAGCGCGGACGCGGCGGCCGATTTCGCGCGCCAGATCGGTGCGACCGACTATCGGATCGACGAGCTGCATCCGCAGGTGCTGGCCGGCACCGCGCAAGAGGTGCGCCGGGAACTGGATGCGCTGCATCAGCGCTTCGGGATCGACGAGTTCGTGATCGACAACCCGGTCACGGACCCCGCGAAACGTCTTGCATCGATCGAAGCGCTCGCGCGCGTCGAGCAACCCGTCGGCGTTTGATGGCGATCGCCTCTTTTCCTTCTTTCGCATGCGGATCTGAACATGACCCAACGTAACCTGACATTCGGACTGATCCTTCACGGCGCCGGCGGCCACATGAATTCGTGGAAGCATCCGGCCGGTCCCGCCGATGCGAGCGTCAATATCGATTTCGTGACCGGCATCGCGCAGAAGGCCGAAGCCAACGGCGTGGCATTCGTGTTCGTCGCCGACGGCCTCTACATCAACGAGAAATCGATCCCGCATTTCCTGAACCGCTTCGAGCCGATCTCGCTCCTGTCCGCGCTTGCGACGGCGACATCGAAGATCGGCCTGGCCGGCACGCTGTCCACGTCGTACAGCCATCCGTTCACGGTGGCGCGCCAGTTCGCATCGCTCGACCTGATCAGCGGCGGCCGTGCCGGCTGGAACGTCGTGACGTCGCCGCTCGAAGGATCCGCGAAGAACTACGGCGGCGAACATCCGGATCATGCGCTGCGTTACGAGATCGCCGACGAATATCTGGAAACGGTGCAAGGCCTGTGGGACAGCTGGGACGACGACGCGTTCGTGCGCGACCGCACGACCGGCCGCTTCTTCGATCGCGACAAGCTGCACACGCTGAACCACAAGGGCCGCTTTTTCGACGTGGCCGGGGCGCTGAACATCCAGCGCTCGCCGCAAGGGCAACCGGTGATTTTCCAGGCGGGATCGTCGGATCCCGGCATCGCGCTGGCCGGCAAGTATGCCGATGCGGTGTTTACGCATGCGCCATCGCTCGACGAGACGCGCGAATTTGCCGAACGCGTGCGCGACAGCGCGGTGGCGCACGGTCGCGCACGAACCGACGTGAAGATCTTCCCCGGCATCGGGCCGATCGTCGGCACGACGCGTGAAGAAGCCGAGGAAAAGTACCGCGCGATTCGCGACCTGCTCACGATCGACGAAGCGTTGGCTTACCTCGGCCGCTTCTTCGAGCATCACGATTTTTCGCAGTATCCGCTCGACGCGCCGTTTCCCGAGTTGGGCGAGCTCGGCAAGAACAGCTTCCGTTCCACGACCGATCGCATCAAGGAAGAGGCGAGGAAAAACGGTTCGACACTGAGGGAAGTGGCGCTTGAAGTGGCAACGCCGAAACCCGCGTTCATCGGCACCGGCGAGGAAGTCGCGGACGAACTGATCCGCTGGGTCGATGCAGGCGCGGCCGACGGCTTCATCCTCGCGTTCCAGGTGCAGAGCGAAGGGCTCGACGATATCGTCCGTCACGTGATCCCCGCACTCGAAGCGCGGGGTCGCTATCACCGCGCGTTGCCGGGCGCCACGCTGCGCGACCATCTCGGCTTGCCGCGTCGCGCGAGCCGCTACGCAACCGCAGAGACCGCGTGATGAACGACCTCTCGCGGATTGCCGGCCATGCACCGTTCGTGCCCGATGCCGCGGCACCGGCGGGCCCCGACTACGCGGATTACCGCGTCGTTCCCGCCCGCTATCCGGCGAGGACGGCCGGCACCGTCGCGGCGATCGTGCTGATCGCTTCCGTTCTCTATTCGGTGCTCGGCAACCCGCGCTGGGGCTGGAACGTCTTTGCGCATTCGTTTTTCTCGGAGGCCGTGCTCGCGGGCCTCGGGCAGACGCTGCTGCTGACGGCGCTCGGTGCGGTGCTCGGCTTCGCGCTGGCCATTCCGCTCGCGCTCGCGCGGCTCTCGCGTTCGCCGCTGCTGTCCGCGTGCTCATGGGCGTACATCTGGCTGTTCCGCTCGATTCCGACGATCGTGCTGCTGCTGTTGCTGAACAATCTCGGCTATCTGTACGACACGGTCAGGCTCGGTATTCCGTTCACGGACATCGTGTTCGTGCACGGCCCGACTACCGACCTGATCACGCCGTTCATGGCCGCCATTCTCGGGCTCACGCTGACCCAGGCCGCGTTTGCGGCAGAGGCGATCCGCGGCGGCATCCTGTCGGTCGATCACGGGCAACGCGAAGCCGCGGCCGCGCTCGGCCTGCCGCGCGCGCGGCAGACCTGGCGCATCGTGTTGCCTCAGGCGATGCGCGCGATCCTGCCTGCCGCGTTCAACGACGTGATCGGGCTCGCGAAGGGCACGGCGGTCGTCTATATCCTCGCGATGCCGGATCTGTTCTACACGGTGCAGATCATTTACCACCGCAACCTCGAAGTGATCCCGATGCTGATGGTCGCGACCGTCTGGTATCTGGTGATCCTGACCGTGTTGTCGGCGATCCAGGTGCATATCGAGCGCCACTATGCGCGCGGCGCGACGCGTGACGCGGTGGCCGTATCGGGTTTCTTCGCAGTCCTGCGCAGAGGCCGCGTCGCGGTCGACGCGCTGCTGTTCCGTGGCTCGGCGGCTGGCGCCCGGCCGGCCGACGCTGCCGCGCCGGGCACGGAGACGGCCGGCTGGGCAAAGCAGCGCGTCGGCGCGGCCGTCGGCATTCATCGCGTATCGAAGAGCTTCGGATCGCTGAAGGTGCTCGACAACGTGTCGCTGGCGATTCCGTCGGGGAGCGTGACGGTCGTGCTCGGGCAGTCGGGATCCGGCAAGTCGACGCTGTTGCGCACCATCAACCATCTGGAGCGCGTGGACGAGGGGTTCATCGACATCGACGGCGAGCTGGTCGGCTATCGCCGAGACGGGCGCACGCTTTACGAGCTCAAGGAAAAGGACATCCTGCGCCGCCGCGCCGAAGTCGGCATGGTGTTCCAGAGCTTCAACCTGTTCCCGCATTTGACCGTGCTCGAGAACATCGTCGAGGCGCCGGTCGCGGCCGGCCTGTCGCGTGCCGAGGCGGAAGCGGAAGCACGCGCGCTGCTGGCCCGGGTGGGCCTCGCCGGCAAGGCCGACGCGTGGCCGCGTCAGTTGTCCGGCGGGCAGCAGCAGCGCGTCGCGATCGCGCGCGCGCTGGCGCTGAAGCCGACGGTGTTGCTGTTCGACGAGCCGACTTCCGCGCTCGATCCGGAACTCGTGAACGAAGTGCTCGACGTGATTCGTCAGCTTGCCCGTTCCGGGACCACGCTGATCATCGTCACGCACGAAATCGGTTTTGCGCGGGAAGTGGCGGACACGATCGTTTTCATGGATGGCGGGCGCGTCGTGGAGTCGGGGCCGCCGTCAGCGGTGCTTGCGGCCCCTGCGCATCCGCGTACGCGCGAGTTCCTGTCCAAGGTGCTGTCGTAGTGGTGCCGTGCATCGCGTATCGCGCGGGTGACATCGCATCGGCACCACGGAAAATGTCGAAGGATGAAAAAAGTGAGCAACGTACGCATTGATCATATTGCCTTCCTGACGCCGGGAAATTATCCCGACGAAGACGCGAGCGCGGGATTCGAGCGGACGCTCGAACTGTTCCGCGCGGGCGAGGCGCTCGGTTACGACAGCGCGTGGGTACGGCAGCGCCATCTCGAGCGCGCGGTGTCGTCGGCCGCCACGTTTCTGGCGGCGGCGAGCCAGCGCACGACGCGGATCGGACTCGGTGCGGCGGTGATCCAGATGGGCTACGAGAATCCGTTCCGGCTGGCCGAGGATCTCGCGACCGTCGACGTGCTGTCGCACGGGCGGCTGAACGTCGGACTCAGCGCGGGTGCGCCGAATCACGGCGCGCTGCTGGGCGAGCGGCTGTTCGACACCGATCCGGATCTCGTCGACTTCTCGCACGCGCGTGTGGCACGCCTGCGCCGCAATCTTGCCGGCGACTGGCTCGGCGACGACGACACGTTCGTGGAGTCGGCCGCGGGCCGCGTGCGGCCGCGCGTGGGCCCCTATGCGCCCGGATTGACGGGCCGGCTCTGGTACGGCGGCGGCTCGCGGCGCTCGATCGAGTGGGCTGCCCGAAACGGCTTCAACCTGCTGATCGGCAATCTGACCACGGGCGAGGGAACCGACAGTTACGTCGACGCGCAGCTCCGGCAGCTCGAGCTGTACCGCGCGCACTGGAGCGAAGCCGCTGCGCCCCGTATTGCGCTGGGGCGCGTGATCGTGCCGACCGACGGTGCGAACGCCCGCGAGCGTGAACGCTATCGCGCGTTTGCCGACGCGCGCCATGCGCGTACGCTCGCGCCGCAGGGCGAGCGGCGCACGCTGTTCGCACCGGATCTCGTCGGCACCTCGGACGAGATCGTGGAGCGGCTGCTGGCCGACCCGGTGGTCGGACAGGTGCGGGAGCTGCGCCTCGAATTGCCTTACGACCTGCCGTTCGAGAATTACCGGCAGATTCTCGACGACTTCGTCACGCGTATCGCCCCGGCGCTCGGGTGGCAGCCGGTTGACCGGCGCGAGCCCGCCGCGGCCTGACGTGATCGACATGACCTTCCATCGAATGGAGCACGCGACCGAAGCCGGCGATCGACCGGATGCCGGCGGGCACGGCGCCGCACTGGCCCGGCGCGCGCGCACGGCTCGCGTCGCGTTGCGAGCGGGCGGCGCCGCACCTTCGACCTCGTTGCAACTGGACCGAACATGACAACCGCTTCTCAATCGCGGCTCGCGGCCATCGGCCGCCCGCGCCGCTTCGGCAACAAGCAGACTCATCCGGTGCGCCGCTTCGGCGGCATCGCGATCGCCATCGTCCTGCATCTCGTGCTGATCTGGGCGCTGGTGAGCGGCCTCGCGACCCGGGTCGTTCAGATCGTCCAGAAGCCGATCGAAACCCGGATCATCGTGCCGGTGAAGCCGCCGCCGCCGCCCCCTCCGCCGAAGCCGGTCGAGAAGGTCGTGTCGAAGCCGCGGGTGGCACCGCCGCCGCCGCCGTACGTGCCGCCGCCCGAGGTGCGCGTGCAGGCGCCGCCGCAGCCGACCATCACGCACCAGGACGTGCCGGCGCCGAGCGCCCCGGTGCACGAGGCGCCGCCCGCGCCGGCGCCCGTGCCGGTCGCGAAGCCGGTGAATCACGAGATCGGCGTGGTCTGCCCGAATTCGGACGAAGTCCGATCGTCGATCGTCTATCCGCCGGAGGCGCAGGACAACAACATCACGGGCGATGTCACGGTCGAATTCACGGTGGACCCGGACGGGCACGTGACGAACCTGCGGCTCGCGCAACCGGCCGACCCGGTGCTCAATCGTGCGGCGCTCAATGCGGTCAAGCGCTTTCACTGCATTGCGCAGGGGCAGCCCGTGCGCGTGCGCGTACCGTTTTCCTTCAACCTGAATTGACGCAGGGCACGGCAAGCGGTTGGACCGGGCCGGTTTTTCGAATCGACACATGACGCACACGGAGTCCTTATGAACAAGCGTTTTCGCGCCGCGATCGCGGCAAGTCTGATGATCACGGCCGGCATCGGCGGCACGCTGGTCGCACCGCAAGCCGTGTTGGCACAACAAGCGGCGGCGTCCGCGCCGAGCCCGGCGCCCTCGAACGTGGCGCTGACCTCGGCGGCGCCGGCCACCGCAAGTGCGGCCGATCATGCGGTGCCGCCGCCCGAGCCCGCGACGTCCGCCACGGTCGAGAATCCGTACGGGCTGGGCGCACTGTGGGCAAACGGCGACTTTGTCGCCCGCTTCGTGCTCGGGCTGCTCGTCGTCATGTCGCTCGGCAGCTGGTACATCATGATCACCAAGTTCGTCGAGCAGGCGCGCGCGAACGGCCGCGCGAAATCGGCCGACGAGCAGGTCTGGAATGCGCCGACGCTGGCCGAGGGCGCCGCTCAGCTCGACGATGCGTCGCCGTTTCGTTTCATCGCCGAGAACGCGATCGAAGCGGGCGAACACCACGACACCGCGCTGCTCGACTCGGTCGACCGCAATACCTGGATCGACCTGAACATCGAGCGTTCGATCACCAGCGTGTCGAACCGTCTTCAGGACGGCCTCGCGTTTCTCGGCACGGTGGGTTCCACCGCGCCGTTCGTCGGCCTGTTCGGCACCGTGTGGGGCATCTATCACGCGCTGACCGCCATCGGCATCGCGGGGCAGGCGTCGATCGACAAGGTCGCCGGCCCGGTGGGCGAGGCGCTGATCATGACGGCGATCGGCCTCGCGGTGGCCGTGCCGGCCGTGCTCGGCTACAACTTTCTCGTGCGCCGCAACAAGTCGGTGATGGAGCGCGTGCGCGATTTCGGCGCGCAACTGCACACCGTATTGCTCGCGGGCGGCAGGCGCGCGGCGGGCAGCATCGCGACGCCGGCGGCACAGGCGCCGCAGGCGCTGGCGGTTCAGTCGTAAGCGGGGCGCGTCATGGCAATCAGTGTCGGCAGTGACGACAACGACGAGGTCATTTCGGCGATCAACACGACGCCGCTCGTGGATGTGATGCTGGTATTGCTGATCATCTTCCTGATCACGATCCCGGTGGTGACGCATACGATCCAGGTGCAGTTGCCGACGGAGCGCGTGCAACCGCTGCAGACGCAGCCGAAAAGCATCGAGATCGCGGTGAACCGGCAGGGCGACGTCTTCTGGGGCACCGAGCACGTGGATCTGCCGATGCTGGTGGCCCGGCTGAAAGACGCTTCGGCGCAGGCGCCGCAGCCGGACGTGCACGTGCGCGGCGACCAGGCCACGCCCTATCAGTACATCGGCAAGGTCGTGACCGCGTGCGAGCGGGCCGGGATCGGCAAGGTCGCCTTCATCACGCAGCCGCCCGCACGGGGCGGATAAGGAGTTCGAACGATGGGTATGAACGCAGGCTCCGGTGCAGGCCGGGGCGATCCCGAGGTGATGGTCGACATCAACACCACGCCGCTGATCGACGTGATGCTGGTGCTGCTGATCATGTTGATCATCACGATCCCGATCCAGATGCATTCGGTGAAGATGAACCTGCCGGTGGGCAATCCGCCGGTGCCGCCGCATCCGCCGCAGGTCGTGCAGATCGATATCGGCGCGGACGGGGCCGTCAACTGGAACGGCACCGCAGTGGGCGGCGCGGCCGCGCTCGACGCGAAGTTCCGCGAGGTGGCGGCCGAGGCCGACCAGGACGAGATCCGGTTGCGTCCGGACAAGTCCGCACCTTACAAGGCGGTGGCCGAAGTGCTGGCCTCCGCCCAGCGCGAAGGTGCGACGAAGATCGGGTTGATCGGCAGCGAGCAGTTCTCGCAATGAGTCATTCGAACGCGTCGGCGATCGCTCGAGCTTCAGCGCTCGATGACTCATCGCCGCGCATCGGGCAGTCGCTCTTTCCCCGATCTCGGCACCGATGAAGTCGAGATCGAGGAGCAGGCGCCTTTACACACAATTTCTGTAGAACGAATCGATACCAATCATGAGCGAAGCGCAGGCAGTGCGGCAGGACGGGCGTTCCAGGCAGATTCATCTAGGCGCGACGATCCACGGCCCTGGTGGACATTACGCCGGGTGGCGTCATCCCGACGCGGTAATCGACGCGAGTATCAATCCGGATTTCGCGAAGCGCGTGGCCCGCGAGGCCGAGGCCGCGAAGTTCGATTTCGTGTTCGTCGCGGACGGCCTGCATATCAACGCGAAATCGATCCCGCACTTCCTGAATCGTTTCGAGCCGCTCACGCTGCTGTCGGCACTGTCGGCCGTCACCGAGCGCGTGGGGCTGGTGGGGACGCTGTCGACGTCGTACAGCGAGCCGTTCACGATTGCGCGGCAGTTCGCGAGCCTCGATCACCTGAGCCGGGGGCGTGCAGGCTGGAACGTCGTGACGTCGCCGCTTGAAGGTTCCGCGCGGAATTTCTCGCGCACCGAGCATCCGGAACATGACGAACGTTACCGGATCGCAGACGAATATCTCGAGGTCACGAAGGGGCTCTGGGATTCATGGGAGGAAGACGCGTTCGTGCGCGACCGCGCGAGCGGCGTGTTCTTCGATCCGGCCAAGCTCCATACGCTCGATCACAAGGGCAAGTATTTCTCGGTCGAGGGGCCGCTGAACGTCGGGCGTACGCCGCAGGCTCGCCCGATCCTGTTCCAGGCCGGCGCGTCCGACGCCGGCAAGCAACTCGCGGCCACGCATGCGGATGCCGTCTTCACCCATCACGATACGCTCGCCCAGGCGCGTGACTTCTATGCGGATCTGAAGCAGCAGGTGAGCCAGCACGGGCGTCACCCCGACGAGCTGAAGATTTTCCAGGGGATCGGCGTGATCGTCGGGCGGACGTCCGAGGACGCGGAGCAGCAATACCAGGACAGCCTGAAACTGATCACGGTCGGCAGCGCGCTCGACCATCTCGGGCGATTTTTCGAACATCACGATTTTGGCCAGTATCCGCTCGACGCGCCGTTTCCAGAGCTCGGCGACCTCGGCAGCAACAGTTTCCGCAGCGGGACCGACGAGATCAAGCGCAATGCGCGCGAGCGCGGACTGACGTTGCGCCAGGTCGCGCTCGAAGCGGCGGCACCGCGGCCGCGTTTCATCGGTACGCCTGAGCACATCGCGGACGGCTTGCAGGAATGGTTCGAAGCCGACGCCGCGGACGGGTTCATCGTCGGCGGTGGTACACCTACGGCGTTCACCGCATTCGTCGAACAGGTGGTGCCGATTCTTCGGCAACGCGGCCTGTTTCGCGCCGAGTATCGAGGTGCGACCTTGCGCGACCATCTCGACGTGAGTTATCCGCGCAATCGCTACGCGGCGGCATGAAACTCACGGGTACTTGCCGGTCGAGCCGTGCGACTCGAGAACGGCTGCTTCACGCTCTCGTGGGAGGAGGGATGGGACGCCCCTGGTTCGCCTTCGTGCTCATATTGGCCGCTCAAGGGTGCGTCGAGTCTTTTGTTCGCAGCAGGCCTCTTGTCCGGAGGGCGCAGCTTGCGAGCCCGGGAGGCTGCGCTGCCCGATTTGACCGACGACCCTAGTCAGCCTCTTCGCTCGCCATGCGCTCCATCCATTGCTCGAACGCGGACACGGCGGCATCGTCGGCGCGATCCGCGTTCGTGACAAGCATGTAGTCGTCGGCAGCCCACGCAGGCGATGCGATCGGACACACGAGGCGCCCCTCGGCGAGATCGCGCCGGATCAGCGGCAGCGATGCCAGCGCCACACCCAGGCCCTCGATGGCTGCGCCAAGCTGAAGATTCACGTGATCGAATTCGACATGGCGCGCGGCCCGTAGATCCGGAGCGCCGGCTTCCTTCAGCCAGTGCGACCATGCGGAGCGCGTCGTGGCCGAATGCAGCAGCACGTGATCGCGCAGGTCGGTCACGCTCTGTATCGGATGCTGCCGCAGCAAGGCGGGACTGCAGGCGGGCACGCGCAGATCGGGCATCAACGGTCGCGAAACGATGTCGGCGCCTTGCTCGGGACCGGAGCGAACACCGATATCGAAAGCGCCGGCGACATAGCGCAGCTTGCGCGATGTCGTCGACACCTTCACGTCGATGTCGGGATACCGCACATGGAAATCGGCGAGCCGTGGCAGCAGCCAGCACAGCGCAAAGCTCATCGGCACGTTCACCCGCACGACGCCCGATATCCGCTGCCTGAATGGATTGTGACGCAGCCGCACGACCGCGGTACCGAGGCGCTCGAACGCGTGGCTGACGTCGTTCAGCAACGCGGCGCCTTCGTCGGTCAGCACGACGCCGCGCGGGCGACGCTCGAACAACGGCAGGCCGAACCAGTCCTCCAGCAGCCTGATCTGTTTTCCCACGGCCCAGTGGGTGACATGAAGCTCCGCCGCAGCGCCCGCGAAGCTGCCGTGCCGCGCGACCGCATCGAAAGCGCGTAGCGCATTGAGCGGGGGCAACGCGTCGCGGTTCTGCGCAGCATCTCGGCTTTCGTCCATGACGTGACTTTTTTTCTCGACGGACGCAATTTTAGCTCAATTGAAATGGCTGGCAGCCCGGTCATAGAATTGACCCGTCCAACCCGAGACGCACACGACGAGCGGCTTCGATCAGCCACTCGTCCAGAGAACATGACCATGCGCTTGCCGGTTTTTTCCCTGCCCGCGATGCGGGAGACTGCGCGATCACGACCGCGCGTGCTGTGGCTAGCCTGCATCGCGCACGCGACCCACGATGGCTATACGGACATGATCTACGCGCTGCTACCGCTGTGGCAGTCGGAGTTCGGACTCGATTTTGCGGCGCTGGCTATCCTGCGCGGCGTCTATGCCGGCACGATGGCGGCGCTGCAATTGCCGGCAGGGCGTCTCGCACAACGCCTGGGCAGTCGCGGCCCGCTTGCATGCGGCACGCTGCTCGCGGCGCTGGGCTACGCGATCGCGGGCGTGTCGGGCGGGCTGCTCGGTTTGTGCGTCGCGCTGGCGATTTCCGGCAGCGGATCCAGCACGCAGCATCCGATCGCATCGGGCGCGATCTCCCGCGCCTATGGCCGTGATGCGAGAGGCCCGCTGAGCATCTACAACTTTTCCGGCGATCTGGGGAAATCCGCGCTGCCGGCAGCCATTTCGCTGCTCGTGACGATGATGCCGTGGCGTTACGCGCTATGGATCGTCGCCGGATTGGGTTGTATCGTTGCCGCGGTCATCGCGTTCGGTTTTCCCGAAGTACCACGTGGCGCACGGATGACGGCGGCGAAAGAGCAGACGTCGACTCGACGCGGTAGCACCGGGGCGACGGGATTCTCCGCACTGTTTTCCATCGGCGTGCTCGATACGGCCGTACGCATGGGACTGCTGACCTTTCTGCCTTTCCTGCTCAGCGCGAAGGGCATCTCGCCCGGACTGGTCGGAACGGCCCTCGCGCTTGTCTTCATTGGCGGTGCGGCCGGAAAATTCGTGTGCGGCTGGCTGGGCGCGCGCATCGGTGTGGTGCGTACGGTGCTGCTCACGGAAGGCGGGACAGCGGCGCTCATCGTCGCGGTGATGTATCTGCCGCTGGCGCTTGCCATGGTGCTGTTACCGGTTCTCGGCATGATGCTCAATGGCACGTCGTCGGTGCTGTACGGAACCGTTCCGGAGCTGGCCGCGCCCGAGCGCACCGAGCGCGCGTTCGCGATTTTCTATACGGGAACGATCGCATCGGGCGCGATATCGCCTGTCCTCTACGGTTTCCTGGGCGACAGGATCGGTGTGCACGGCGCGACGTACGCGACCGCATTGACCGCCCTGGCGATTTTCCCGCTGGCCGTCGCACTGCGCCCGCATCTGGCGGATGATTCAACAGGATGAATACCATGACACACGCCGACTACCCGAGCGTCGCGCTCGTCGGTCCGGGCGCAATCGGAACGACCGTGGCCGCGGCCCTTCATGAAGCCGGCCGCACGCCGGTGATCTGCGGCCGCTCTGCGCACGAGCAGCTCGCGTTGCGCTTCGATGGCGGCGAGATCGTCGTGCCCGGCCCCGTGCTGACCGATCCGGGAGCGGTCACGGGGCGGTTCGATCTTGTATTCGTTGCGGTCAAGTCGACGCAGGTGGCGAGCGCGGCACCTTGGGTCGCCGCGCTGTGCGATGCGAAGACCGTCGTCTGCGTGCTGCAAAATGGCGTCGAGCAAAAAGCCACCTTCGCACCGTATGCGGCCGGCGCCGCGGTCGTGCCGTCGATCGTCTGGTTTCCTGCGCAACGCGAGTCAGGCTCGTCGGTGTGGCTGCGCGGTACACCGCGGCTCACGCTTCCCGATACGCCGGCGAGCAACGTGGTGGTGTCGGCGTTGCGCGGCACGCGATGCTCGGTCGAGGTGGCGGAGGATTTCATCTCGCTCGCATGGCGGAAACTTTTGCAGAACGCGGTCGCGGGACTCATGGTGCTCACCGGCCGCCGCGCCGGCATGTTCTCGCGTACCGACATCACCGAACTGTCGCTTGCGTACCTGCGCGAATGTCTCGAGGTCGCCCGTGCGGAGGGCGCGAAGCTGGGCGATGAAGTGCCTCGGGAGATCGTCGATGGATTCCATCGCGCCCCACCCGATCTGGGTACGTCCATTCTTGCCGATCGGCAGGGCAACCGCCCGCTCGAATGGGACTGTCGCAATGGCGTCGTGCAGCGATACGGACGATCTCACGGAATTGCGACGCCGATCAGCGATCTGGTCGTGCCGCTGCTCGCGGCCGCCAGCGACGGTCCGGGCTAGTAGCAGCGGCTGGTGGAAGACGGCCAGCGCGAGCCGCTCGCGATTTGCGATCGCGTGGCCGCGCGCTGCAGGCGTGGTTCTGGAACGACCGTCTCCGCCGGCCGTACCAGGCGGCGGGCGGGGCCCCGAGCACATGTCTGGGTTCAACCGACGCGTCGACGCATGGCGTTCTGTTCTGGTAGCGCCACGGAAACGTGGCTGCGCTGGCGTGCCTATGCGGAGCGACGCAGCGAGACGGCGATACATAGGCGCAGGGGCCGCCATCCGATTCGGCGGATCCGTGGCCCCTGCAGCATCCCGCGCGCGACGCGCCGTCGGCGGTTCGGAAGAACGCCGGTCGGCTTCGATGATCTTATTCCGACGCGGCCGATGCCGCGCGTGCCGCTTTGGCTTTCTTTTCCGCGTGGTGGTGGCCGATTGCGCAACCCGCAGCGGCACCGATTGCGCCATGGTGCCCGGCAACGTGGCCGGCGACACCGCCGACGGCGGCCCCCTTCAGGCACCCCGCAGCAAATCCCGACAGCGGAACTGCCGTCAAGGCGATGCAAATTGCCAATAGAGAAAAGGATCGCATTGATAGTCTCCCGGTAAAACGAATTGCGTTATCAGGCTTCATCTTCAGAAAGGAGTGGTCATCGTGGAAAAGGACACGCATTGACAGCGCATGAGTCGCATCGCCGGCTTGGCTATACACATGACGTTGCCTTCCCGCTCGTCGCGGGCTGGACGCTTGGATCCGTACCGCGCGGGCATTTCAGAAGAGGTGCGTGAACAGAAAGAACAGCACCAGCAGCCCGATCGGTACGCCGAGCAGCCATGCGATCAGATACTTGCCCATGTCGGCGTCCTCCGTGCGGCCGCGACGCGACGTGCGTCGCGGCCGATTGAGACTACCCCCGCGTTACGGCGTTACAGCTCGCGATCGAAATCCTTCAACTGCCGCTCGGCTTCGTCGCGCGCGATCCCGTAACGCTCCTGGATCCTGCCGACCAGATAGTCGCGGTTGCCTTCGGCGACTTGCAGATCGTCGTCGGTCAGCTTGCCCCACTTGGCCTTCAGCTTGCCGGTCAGTTGTTTCCATTGACCCTTGATCTTGTCTTCGTTCATCGTTTGCTCCTGTCATAAGGGGAGAAAAGCGGGGAAGAAAAGCGCGGCGCTCGGCCGCGTAACAGCTCAGGCCTTCGCCTTCAGGCCGGACGAGTCGACGTGCTTCACGCCCTTGACCGCGCGCGTCACGGCGATCGCTTTCTTCACCGCGGTCTTGGACGGCAGCACGCCCGTCAGCGTCACGACGCCGTCCACCGTCTTCACGCTGATGTCGGTGCTCTTCACGCCCTCGGTGGTCGCGAGTTCGCTCTTCACCTTGGTCGTGATCCACGTGTCGGTCACGGGCTGGTCCGATCCGTTCGTCATGCCGCTGTCGGCCGACGACGACGCCTGCGCCTGTGCATCCGTGAGCGGCGCGGCGGACAGAAGGAAGGCCGCGCTGACGGCCAGCAGCGTGGAAAGGTGCGAAGCTTTGTTCACTGACGTTCTCCTTCGGTTGTCGTGGTGGAGGGAATGAACCGGTAGGTGCTTAGCACGTCGCGTTCCCGGCGCGCCCGCGGGCGATCTGCGCGTCGTCGCCGGCTCACGCGGCGGCACGCTCCGCCGACCCACGTCGGTGGCTGGCGGCATCGCGGGGAGCGGTGTCGGGGCGGGCCCGACGGAAATCTGCGCGACCCCCGCGCACGATTTTTGCGACGCCGGCGGTAGCGCCATTTCCCGCATTCGAAGCGCTCCCGGCTTCGACGGCGATCCGTGGTCGCTGCGGTAAGATTTTGCGCAAGAATGACAATGCCCCCGCAGGCAGGTGACGCTGCGCCGCCCGGTTTCGCCGCTTGTTTTCCGGATCCGGCGGCGGGTTGCGATGCCGGCAACGGGCTCTCCGAAGACTTTGAGCGATGAAAGCCAACACAGAGTCGGTTGCGGCGCCGGAGGCAAGCCGCCGGTGCAGTCATTTCGTTCAGTTCTATGATTCCGACGTCGAATTGACGGAGGAGGTCGGCGCTTTCCTGCTGCAAGCGCTGGAGGCCGGCGGCCGTGCCATTGCGATCGCCGCCGCCGATCATCTCGCTGCGTTGGCGTCATGGCTCGACGCAGCGCGGACGGTGCGGCTCGACGCGCAGGATGCGATTCTCATTGACGCGCAGCGCGCCCTCGATGGCTTCATGATCGACGGTTGGCCGGACGACGCGCGATTCATGGCGACGGTCGGAGCGCTCGTTGCGGATGCCGCGCGAGTGGGGCAGCCGGTGCATGCATTCGGCGAGATGGTTGCCCTGCTGTACGCGCAGGGGCGCGGCGAAGCGGCGCTGCGGCTGGAGGAGCTCTGGAACCGGCTCGCCGACGCGCACCGCTTCTCGCTTTTCTGCGCGTATCCGCAGCGCGCGTTCGTCGGCGCGCGGCACACGCGGCTGTTCGGTCACATTTGCAATGCGCACCAGCACGTGCTGCTCGCCCGCCCGTTGCGCGACGCCGGCATAGAGGATCTGCATTTGAGGCTCGCGCTCGCCGAGCAGCGCGCGAGATCGCTCGAAGACGAGATGGAGCGGCGAAGGGCTGCCGAGCATCAACGCGACGCAGTGCTGATGAATTTGCCGATCGCGTCGGCGCTATTGGTCGGTCGTCAGCATACGTTCCAGTTGGCGAACCCTCGCTATCTCGCGATGGTGGGCCGTGCCGACCTGATCGGCCTCGCGTTTCTGGACGCGTTCCCTGAGCAGGTGGACGGCGCGATTGCCGCGGCGCTGCAGCGCGTGTTTGCCGATGGCGTGCCGGTCGTTCGAGAAGAGTACAAGACGGCGACCACCGATTCGTCGGAGCGCGTTCACACGCTTTACTTCGAGCCCTTGCGTGCGTCGTCGGGCGAAGTCGAGGGTGTGATTCTCAGCGCGGTGGAGGTCACGGAATATGTGCGCGCACGCGACGTCGTCGAGAAGTCGCGGATCGAACGCGAAGCGCTGCTCGCGGATTTGCGCAATGCCAATGGCGCAAAGGATCGGTTTTTCGCGATGCTCGGCCACGAGCTTCGCAATCCGCTCGCACCGATCTCGACCGCTCTGGCGCTCGTGCGCCAGCAAAACGGCGGTGCGTCGGACCCGCTTCACGACATCATCGAGCGCCAGGTTGCGCATCTTTCGAGGCTCGTCGAGGATCTGCTGGACGTGAGCCGCATCACGCACGGCGCCATCGAACTGGTCCGCGAGCCGGTGCCGGTCGCGACCGTACTCGCGCATGCGATCGAGGCAGCGAATCCGTTGATCGCGCAACGTTCGCAGACCTTGGCGCTCGGCCTCGCAGACGGCGGCGGCACGGTGTTCGGCGACGCCGGCCGCCTCACCCAGGTGTTCGGCAATCTGCTGAACAATGCGGCGAAATTCACGCAGGCCGGCGGACACATCCGGGTCAAGGCCGTGTCGACCGATACCGAGGTCGTCGTGTCGGTGACGGACAACGGCGCGGGTATCGACGCGGATTTGATGCCGCGTCTGTTCGTGCTTTTCGAGCAGGGGCAAGCGACGATCGACCGTGCCAATGGCGGCCTCGGCATCGGGCTTGCGCTCGTGAAGAGTCTCGTGGAACTGCACGGCGGTACGGTAGTGGCAAGTAGCGGCGGGCCGGGGCAAGGTTCGACGTTCACCGTTACGCTGCCGGCCGTCGCGGCGGCTACCGGTGTGCCGCCGGAGGAGCGGGCCACGCCTGCGCCGGATGGCAACGGTGCGCGCGTGTTGCTGGTCGACGATAACAAGGACAACCTCACGGTGATGGAATCCTATCTCGTCGGGCTGGGATTTCACGTGACCACCGCGACGGACTCGGCGACGGCGCTCGAAGTGGCTGCCGCACTGTCCCCTGCGTTCGCAATACTCGACATCGGCTTGCCCGGCATGGACGGATACGAACTGGCTCGCGCGCTGCGCAAGCACCCAAGGGCGACACCGCTGCGGATGTTCGCGCTGACCGGCTATGGTCAGCCCGAAGACCGCAGACGTTCCGAGGAAGCGGGATTCGAGCGGCATTTCGTCAAGCCGATCAAGTTGAAGGAACTGGTCGAAGCGCTGACGGCGGCTCCGGGTACAAGCGAGTCGCCGCCGGGTACGACCCAATAGCGCGGCACGCGTGGTCTTGCGAATTCCGCTGAGGATCGTGATGCCGCTCCAATGTGCCCCAGCTTTTTGCTCGTCAACAACCACAAAAAACATCATTTCCCCGAAGTCTGCCTGTCAGCAGAATGTCTCCATTCCCACTCGCGCGATAACAGGCACCGCCCATGTCGCAGCGAGCCGCACTTCAGAAGGAGACAGCCGTGGCAGTGCAAACAACTTCAATCGATACGCTGGTCGTCGGTGCCGGGCAGGCCGGCGTGGCCATGAGCGAACACCTCGGCAAGCTCGGCGTGCCGCATCTCGTGCTGGAGCGCGACCGCATCGCCGAACGCTGGCGCACCGGACGCTGGGATTCGCTGGTCGCGAACGGCCCTGCGTGGCACGACCGCTTCCCGGGGCTCGAATTCGACGGGCTCGACCCCGATGCGTTCGCGTCGAAGGACCAGGTCGCCGACTACTTCGAAGCGTATGCGCGCAAGTTCGATGCACCGATCCGCACCGGCGTCGAAGTGAAGCAGGTCACGCGCAACGCGGGCAAGCCGGGCTTCGTCGTCGAGACGTCCGACGGCACGATCGAGGCGAACCGCGTGGTCGTCGCGACGGGGCCGTTCCAGCGCCCGGTGATTCCGCCGATCGCGCCGGACGACGCCAGCCTCGTGCAGATCCACTCCGCCGACTATCGCAACCCGGCGCAACTGCCGGACGGCGCGGTGCTGGTGGTCGGCGCCGGTTCGTCCGGCGTGCAGATCGCCGATGAACTGCAGCGCGCGGGCCGGCACGTCTATCTGTCGGTCGGCCCGCACGACCGGCCGCCGCGTGCGTATCGCGGCCGCGACTTCTGCTGGTGGCTCGGCGTGCTCGGCGAATGGGACAAGGAAGTCGCGACGCCCGGCCGCGAACACGTGACGATCGCCGTGAGCGGCGCGCGCGGCGGTCACACGGTCGACTTCCGCGCGCTCGCGCAGCAGGGCGTGACGCTCGTCGGGCTGACGAAGTCGTTCGACGGCGGCGTCGCGGTCTTCGAGCGCGATCTCGCGATCAATCTGGCGCGCGGCGACGAGAACTACCTGTCGCTGCTCGACGCGGCCGACGCCTATGCCGCCCGCAACGGCCTCGACCTGCCGGAAGAACCGGAAGCCCGCCGCATCCTGCCGAATCCGGACTGCGTGACGCAGCCGATCCTCGCGCTCGACCTGGCCGGCGCCGGCGTCACGTCGATCGTGTGGGCGACCGGTTACGCGCTCGACTACGACTGGCTGAAGGTCGACGCGTTCGCGGCGAACGGCAAGCCGCAGCATCAGCGCGGCGTGTCGAAGGAGCCGGGCATCTATTTCGTCGGGCTGCCGTGGCTGTCGCGTCGCGGCTCCAGCTTCATCTGGGGCGTGTGGCACGACGCGAAGCACATCGCCGACCACATCGCCACGCAGCGCAAGTACCTCGATTATCACGACGCGTCGCAACGCCGCGCAAAAACGCGCACGGAGCAGGGCGACACGGCATACGCGGCGCGGGCCGATGCCCGCCCGCTCGTCGACGCAATCGGCTGATCCGCATTCGCACCGCGGCCCGCGCGTTCCACGACGCCCGGGCGCCGAGCCAACCCGAACCCGAACCCCGCCGCGCCGCGACCGCTTCCGGCCCGGTGCGCGAACCCACCGACATTCGAAGGACCTCGATGAGCCAGCCTACCCACACGCGTATCCGCATGTTCAACACGAAGGATACCTACCCGAACCAGACGCTCGACAACGACCTGTGCCAGGCCGTGCGGGCCGGCAACACCGTCTACGTGCGCGGCCAGGTCGGCACCGATTTCGACGGCAACCTGATCGGCCTCGGCGACCCGCGCGCGCAGGCCGAGCAGGCGATGAAGAACGTGAAGCAGTTGCTCGACGAAGCCGGCAGCGACATCACGCACATCGTGAAGACGACGACCTACCTGATCGATCCGCGCTATCGCGAGCCGGTGTACCAGGAGGTCGGCAAGTGGCTGAAGGGCGTGTACCCGATCTCGACGGGGCTCGTCGTGTCGGCGCTCGGCCAGCCGCAGTGGCTGATGGAGATCGACGTGATCGCGGTGATCCCGGACAACTGGCAGCCGAACCGCGCATAGGAGCCGACATGACATTCTCCATCGTCGGGCGCTGCCCGGAAACGGGCCAGGTCGGGATCGCGATCAGCTCGTCGAGCATCGCGGTGGGTGCGCGCTGCCCGTGGGTGCGCGCAGGCGTCGGCGCGGTCGCGACGCAGAACATCACGCTGCCGGCGCTCGGCCCGCAGATCCTCGATCTGATCGAACACGCGCAGCTCGCGCCGGCCGACGCGCTCGACCGCGCGCTCAGCGCGAACGGCTGGCGCCAGTACCGGCAGGTCACGGTGATCGACGGGCAGGGACAGACGGCGTGCTTCACGGGCAAGGAAGCGCTCGGCACGCATCATGCGGTGCAGGGCGAGCAATGCGTGGCGGCGGGCAACCTGCTGGCCGCGCCGGCGGTGATCGACGCGATGGCGCGCGCGTTCGAGCAGGCGCCGGGGCTGCTCGCCGATCGCCTGCTGGCCGCGATGCACGCGGCGATCGCGGCGGGCGGCGAGGCGGGGCCGGTGCATTCGGCCGCGCTGAAGGTGGCGGGCGACGTGACCTGGCCGATCGTCGACCTGCGCGTCGACTGGGCGGACGCCGACCCGATCGGGCAACTCGATGCGCTGTGGCACGCCTATCGTCCGCAGATGCAGGACTACCAGACGCGCGCGCTGAATCCGACGGCCGCGCCGAGCTATGGAGTGCCGGGCGATGAGTGATCCGTCGAGCCGCGCGCTGCTCGAACGGCTGATCGGCTTCGCGACGGTCAGCCGCGATTCGAACCTCGCGATGATCGAGTTCATTCGCGACTATCTCGACGGCTTCGGCGTCGCGAGCGAGCTGTTCTACAACGCGGAACGCACGAAGGCGAGCCTGTACGCGACGATCGGCCCGCACGATCGCGGCGGCATCGCGCTGTCGGGCCATACCGACGTGGTGCCGGTCGACGGGCAGGCGTGGACGGTCGAGCCGTTCCGGCTGACCGAGCGTGACGGCCGGCTGTACGGGCGCGGCACGGCCGACATGAAGGGCTTCATCGCGTCGGTGCTCGCGGCGGTGCCGGCGTTCGTCGCGCGGCCGTCGAGCCTGCCCGTGCATCTCGCGTTCTCGTACGACGAAGAAGTCGGCTGTCTCGGCGTGCGGCCGATGCTCGACGCACTGGCCGCGCGCGAACACCGGCCGCGCCTGTGCGTGATCGGCGAGCCGACGGAGCTCAAGCCGGTGCTCGGTCACAAGGGCAAGCTCGCGATGCGCTGTCACGTGAAGGGCGCGGCGTGCCACTCCGCGTATGCGCCGCTCGGCGTCAACGCGATCGACTACGCGGCGAAGCTGATCGGCCGGCTCGGCGAGATCGGCGCAGCGCTCGCGCGGCCCGAGCATCACGACAGCCGCTTCGATCCACCGTTCTCGACCGTGCAGACGGGGCTGATCAACGGCGGCCGCGCGCTGAACATCGTGCCGGCCGAGTGCGAGTTCGATTTCGAGGTGCGCGCGCTGCCGGCGTTCGATGCGCACGACGTGCCGAGAAAGCTGCAGGACTATGCGGAATCCGAACTGTTGCCGAAGATGCGCGCGGTGCAGGCCGACACCGACATTCGTCTGCAGCCGCTCGGCGCGTATCCGGGGCTCGCGACGTCGCCGGACAGCGAAGCCGCGCGATTGCTCGCGATGCTGAGCGGTTCCGATGCGTTCGGCACCGTCGCGTTCGGCACCGAGGGCGGGCTGTTCGGGCAGGCCGGCATTCCGACGGTGGTGTGCGGGCCGGGCAGCATGGACCAGGGGCACAAGCCGGACGAGTTCGTCACGCTCGAGCAACTGCACGGATGCGACGCGATGCTGGGTCGTCTCGTTGCGTATCTCGCTTCGGCGGGCTGACCCAACGACATCGAACCGCATCAGCCTGCATCGGCTTGCATCGAGCTGCGTAACCGCACGCTGCCGCTTCGCGGCGCGTGCGGTTTTGCCTTTGCGTGCGTCGTCAGCGCGCCGATTCCGCGACGATCTGCGCGAGCCGCTCGCGGCAGAAGTCGACGAACGACTGCGCCTGCTTCGTGAGCTGCCCGCGCTTCAGGCGCGCGGTGACGAGCCCCGACGGGCTCACCGTTTCGCTCAGGCCGATCGTCACGACGCGCCGGCCGTCGTACGTGTATTCGGAATGCGGTCGCGTGACGAGCAGCGAGAAGCCGAAGCCCTGGCCGACCATGCCGCGCACCATCTCGATCGACGGCGAGCCGAACACGATGTTCGGCGTCAGCCCGAGTTCGTGAAACAGGCTGACGAAGTACGTGCGGCTCGGCTGCACGTCGAGCAGGATCATCGGCTCGACGCTGAGATCGCGCAGCGACACGTGCGCCTGCCCGGCAAAACGATGGTTCTCGGGCAGCAGCACGTACGGCTGCTGCGGCGGCATCAGCGGTTCGGTCTCGATCGTGCCGTCGAGGTCGTGGTCGTAGAGAAACGCGAGATCGAACGTGCCGGCGGTCAGCCCCTGCACGAGTTCCTGCTGGTCGCCGTCGCGCAGCCGGATGTTGACGCCGGGGTAGCGCTCGCGAAACCCCGCGATCAGTTGCGGCAGATAGAGCGGCGCGACCGTCTCGAAGCAGCCGATGTCGATTTGCCCGGTGATGACGTCGTTGTCGGCCAGCGCGTTCTGTTCGAATTCGTGCGCGATGCGCAGCAGCTCCTGCGCTTTCCGGTAGAAGCGCGTGCCGCTCGGTGTCAGCGACACGCCCTGCGCGTGATGGCGAATGAACAGCTTCACGCCGAAGCTTTCCTCGAGGCCCTTGATCGCGCTGGAGATCGACGGTTGTGCGATGAAGAGTTGACGTGACGCTTCGGCGACGCTGCCGGATTCCACCGTCGTCAGGAAATATTTCAGTTGCCGCAAAGTGTAGTGAGCCACGAGCACCCTCTGATACCGGCGCCGCCGCGTGACCGGCGGCGCGCATTCTGTCCATTGCCGTGCGTAGCACGTTACCCGAAGAAGCGTTGCGCCGGAATTTTCGCTGCAGAGTTTTTTCGTATGTCCCGGAAATATTTTTAGTATTTTCCGGTCGCGCGATGCGTGGCGCACCATCGTCTCCAACCTGGATCGCAGCGACGCCGCACACGCGTTGGCGCCGTGTTCATTCGTCCCCGCTTGCATCGCGCCATGGTGCGCGATCGGCGCGTCGTCGACCGCGTATCCGGCCCGCTTGCAGGCGCGCATCTCGTCGCGCCGGCTGACACGGAAAGCGCGCATCGCGCGCCAGACAGGAGACATCGCCATGACCACCGCGGACCGCAACGCGTCCCCCATGATAGAGAAACACACGATCGGCTACGTGCCGCCCGCCGATCGCCACGGCAAGGTACGCGACCTGTTCACGCTCTGGTTCGGCGGCAACATCGCGCCGCTGCCGATCGTGACGGGCGCGCTCGGCGTGCAGATCTTTCACCTGAACCTGATGTGGGGCATCGTCGCGATCGTCGTCGGCCAGGCAGTCGGCGGCGTGCTGATGGCGCTGCATTCGGCGCAGGGGCCGCAGATGGGCATTCCGCAGATGATCCAGAGTCGCGCGCAGTTCGGCTCGTGGGGCGCGCTGCTGGTCACGGTGATCGCCGCGGTGATGTACGTGGGCTTCTTCGCATCGAATATCGTGCTCGCCGGCAAGTCGGTGCACGGCATCGCGTCGTCGGTGCCGGTGCCCGCGGGCATCGTGATCGGCGCGGTGGGCTCGGGGCTGATCGGGATCGTCGGCTACCGGTTCATCCACATCCTGAACCGGATCGGCACGTGGGTGCTCGGCATCGGCATTCTCGTCGGCTTCTGGATGATCCTGTCGCACGTGAGCACCGCCGATTTCCTCACGCGCGGCGGCTTCGACTTCGCGGGCTGGCTCGCGACGGTGTCGCTGTCGGCGTTGTGGCAGATCGCGTTCGCGCCGTACGTGTCGGACTATTCGCGCTATCTGCCGGAAGACGTCGGTGTCGCGTCGACGTTCTGGGCGACCTATCTCGGCTGCGCGATCGGCTCGACGCTCGCGTTCGTCTTCGGCGCGGTCGCAGTGCTCGCGGTGCCCGCCGGCGCGGACACGATGGATGCGGTAAAGCAGGCGACGGGCCCGCTCGGGCCGCTGATGCTCGTGCTGTTCCTGCTGAGCGTGATCAGCCACAACGCGCTGAACCTGTACGGCGCGGTGCTCGCGGTGATCACGTCGGTGCAGACGTTCGCGTACCGGTGGATTCCGACCGCGAAGGCGCGCGCGGTCGTGTCGGTCGTGATCTTCGTCGCGTGCTGCTATGCGGCGATCGGCGCGTCGACGAACTTCGTCGGCAATCAAGTCGACCTGGTGCTCGCGCTGCTCGTCGTGCTGGTGCCGTGGACGGCGATCAACCTGATCGACTTCTACGTGATCCACAAGGGCAAGTACGACATCAAGTCGATCTTCATGGCGGACGGCGGCGTGTATGGCCGCTTCAATCCGCAGGCGCTGCTCGCGTATGCGATCGGGATCCTCGTGCAGATTCCGTTCATGAACACGCCGATGTATGCGGGCCCGATTCCCGCGCATCTCGGCGGCGCCGACCTGTCGTGGGTCGTCGGGCTCGTGCTGACGTCGCCGCTGTACTACTGGCTCGCGACGCGCGACAGCGCGTATCGGCGTCGCCAGACCGGCGCGCAGTTGCCGCCGTCGGCGGCGCGGTAAGCGGCGCGTGCCGCGACGTGATGTGACGTGACGTGACGCAAAAAAACCGCCGCATCGATGACGATGCGGCGGCCGTGGGGAGGGCAGCGATGCGGCAGGCCGGCTCGCGTGCGTCGCGAGCCGGCCTTGCGGGTCAGACGACCGCCGAGCGCGCGACGCGCACCGGCACCGACTTGTACGACGGCGTGCCGCTTTCCTTGTCGATGTAGTCGAGCGGCACGAGCACGTTCGCTTCCGGGTAATACGCGCCGACCGACCCCGGCGCGATGTCGTACTCGATCGCCGTGATCTTCTCGAGGCGCAGCTTGCGGCCCGACGCGGTGATCGTCTCGATGTCGACGAGGTCGCCGTGCTCGAGCCCGTACTTCTCGAGATCCGCGACGTTCATGAACAGCACGTCGCGTCGTCCGAACACGCCGCGATAGCGGTCGTCGAGCCCGTAGATCGTCGTGTTGTACTGATCGTGGCTGCGCAGCGTGATGAGCCGCAGCACCTGTTCGCCGCCGAGCACGTCCGCGTCTTCCTTCACGCCGGTGTAGACGGAGAACATCGCCTTGCCGGTCGGCGTCGGCCACACGCGCTCGGTGGGCGGCAGCGGCAGCCGGAAGCCGCCGGGCGTGCGGATCCGCTCGTTGAACGCCTCGAAGCCGGGCACCGTGCGATCGATCAGGTCGCGGATGCGGTCGTAGTCGGCGATCAGGTCGAGCCACGCGACCTTGCTGGCCGGCAGCGTCGCATGCGCGATCCCCGCGACGATCGCTGGCTCGGAGCGCAGCGCGTCCGACGCTGGCTTCAGCTTGCCGGCGGACGCGTGCACCATCGACATCGAATCCTCGACGGTGATCGACTGCCGGCCGCTCGCCTGCACGTCGAGCTCGGTGCGGCCGAGCACGGGCAGGATGTAGGTTTCCTTCGCGACCAGCAGGTGCGAGCGGTTCAGTTTCGTGCCGAGATGCACGCTCAGGTCGAGCTTGCCCATCGCCGGGAACGACAGATCGGGATCGGGCAGCGCGACCGCGAAGTTGCCGCCGAGGCACAAGAGCGCCTTGGCCTGCCCGTCGATCATGGCCTGCATCGCCTGCACGGCATCGTGCCCGTGATGCGCGGGCGGCTTGAAGCCGCACACCTCCTCGATCTTCTGCAGGAACTCGGCCGACGGCTTCTCGGTGATGCCGACCGTGCGGTTGCCCTGCACGTTCGAGTGGCCGCGCAGCGGACACACGCCCGCGCCGGGCTTGCCGATGTTGCCGCGCATCAGCAGCAGGTCGGCGATCAGGCGCACGGTTGCGGTGCCCTTGTTGTGCTGCGTGACGCCCATCCCGTACGTGACGATCGTCGCGTTCGACTTCGCATACGCGAGCGCGACCTGTTCGAGCTGCGCCTGGGCGAGGCCGCTCGCGCGTTCGATGTCATCCCACGACGTGGCCTGCAGGTCGGCGGCGAACGTATCGAAGCCTTCGGTGTGCTGCGCGATGAAGTCGCGGTCGAGCACGTCGCCGCGCTCCGCTTCGAGCTGCAGCAACGCCTTCATGATGCCCTTGAGCGCGGCCGCGTCGCCGCCCGCATCGACCTGGTAGTACGTCGAGGCGATGCGCGTCGAGCCGAACGACGCCATCTCGATCATGTCCTGCGGATCGGCGAAGCGTTCGAGCGCGCGTTCGCGCAGCGGGTTGAACACGATGATCGGCACGTTGCGGCGCGAACACTCGTGCAGCGTCCCCATCATCCGCGGGTGGTTCGTGCCGGGGTTATGGCCGATCGAGATGATCAGCTCGCAGTGGTCGAAATCCTCCAGCGACACGGTGCCCTTGCCGATCCCGATCGACTGCGGCAGGCCGACGCTGGTCGGCTCGTGACACATGTTCGAGCAGTCGGGGAAGTTGTTGGTGCCGAGTTCGCGCGCGAACAGCTGATACAGATACGCGGCTTCGTTCGACGCGCGGCCCGACGTATAGAACTCGACCTGCTCGGGCGGCAGCGCGCGCAGCACTTCGCCGATGCGCGCGAACGCGTCGACCCATGCGACCGCGCGGAACGTGTCGGTCGCGCGATCGTAGACGAGCGGATGCGTGAGCCGGCCCATGTTCTCCAGCTCGTAGTCCGACATGCGCAGCAGCGACGATACGGTGTTCGCCGCGAAGAACTCGGGCGTCACGCGCTTGGTCGTCGCTTCCCACGTGACGGCCTTCGCACCGTTCTCGCAGAACTGGAACGTCGACTTGTGTTCCTTGTCGGGCCACGCGCAGCCCGGACAGTCGAAGCCGTCGGGCTGGTTGGTCCGCATCAGCACGATCGGCGCCTCGATGGTTTCCATCTGCGTGCGCACCGCTTCGGCTGTCGCGCGAAGCGCGCCCCAACCGCCGGCGGGCCCATCGTACTTCCTGATGCCTGGCACTTCGCGTCGATTTGTCATGTGAGTCTCCTTGAGCCGGTTCCGCTGCCGGGTGGCTCGGGTTGCGCCGCATCGCGGCGTGGGGCGGCTCCGTCCCGTGGACGGAGCCGGTCATGCATGCCTGCGCATCGGCACCCGCGCGGGTGTCAGTGCGCGTCCTTCTTCGTACCGGAAGCCTTCTTGCCGGACGGCTTCGCAGCGGGCGGCGGCGCGTCGGATCTTGCTTCGCGATCCTTCGCATCGTCCGAGGCCTTCGTCGCGTTGCCGTTCGGCTTCGCCTTGTCCTTGTCCTTGTCCTTGTCCTTGCCGTCTGCGCTCGGCTTCGCGTGCTTCGCTTCGGCCCGTGCGAGCTTGATGAACTTGACTGCATCGCTGGCCTTGTCGTAATCGACTTCGACGCGATCGCCGGACTGCAGCTTGTCCGCGAGGATCTCCTTCGCGAGCTTCGTCTCGATGATCTGACGCACCTGGCGCTTCAGTTCGCGCGCACCGAACTCCGGCTGATAGCCGGCTTCGGTCAGGTGTTCGACGAGCGAGTCGCCCATCACGAGCGTGATGTCCTGCGCGGCGGCGGTGCGCACCACGCGGTCGAGCTGGATCTGCACGATCGAGCGGATGTTCTCCTTCGACAGCGCATGGAACACGATCACTTCGTCGATCCGGTTCAGGAACTCGGGGCGGAAGTGGCCCTTCAGCACCTGCATCAGTTCGTCGCGGATCGCCTTGTCGGTCTTGCGCGCGGCCTCCGGCTGCGTGAGGTTGTCCATGATGATCGCGGCGCCGAGGTTGCTCGTCGCGATGATGATCGTGTTGCTGAAGTCGACGACGCGGCCCTTGCCGTCGGTGAGACGCCCGTCGTCGAACACCTGCAGCAGCACGTTGTACACGTCGGGATGCGCCTTCTCGATCTCGTCGAGCAGGATCACGCTGTACGGCCGGCGCCGCACGCGCTCGGTGAGCTGGCCGCCTTCGTCGTAGCCGACGTAGCCGGGCGGCGCGCCGATCAGCCGCGCGACCGCGTGCCGCTCCATGTACTCGGACATGTCGATGCGGATGATCGCCTGCTCGTCGCCGAACACGGTCTCGGCCAGCGCCTTCGCGAGCTCGGTCTTGCCGACGCCCGTCGGCCCGAGGAACAGGAACGTCGCGATCGGCCGGTGGGTCTGGCCGAGCCCCGCGCGCGACAGCCGCACCGCATCGCTGACGGCGACCACCGCATCGTTCTGGCCGACCACGCGCTCGCGCAGCTGCTCCTCCATCTTCAGCAGCTTCTGGCGCTCTTCCTGCGTGAGCTCGGACACCGGAATGCCGGTCAGCCGCGACACGACTTCGGCGACCGATTCGACGGTCACCTCGAGCGTTTCGGAGCCGGTCTTGCGCTGCCACGCTTCCATCTTCTCGTCGAGCGATCGCTGCTTCTCGTTGATCTGCTCCTCGAACTGCTTGGCCTCGTCGAAGCGCTTGCGCGACGTCGCGTAGTCCTGCTCGCGCTTCAGTTGCGCGATCTGCGCTTCGCCTTCCTGGATGTCGACCGGGCGCGAGGTCGCGCCGATCCGCACGCGCGCGGCAGCCTGGTCGATCAGGTCGATCGCCTTGTCGGGCAGGAAGCGCGACGTGATGTAGCGATCGGCGAACTCGGCGGCCGCGACGAACGCGTCGTCGGCGAACGTCACCTGATGGTGCGCCTCGAGGCTGTCGCGCAGCCCGCGCAGGATCACGATCGTCTGTTCGACGCTCGGCTCCGGCACGAATACCGGCTGGAAGCGCCGTTCGAGCGCCGCGTCCTTCTCGATGTGCTTCTGGTATTCGTTGAGCGTGGTCGCGCCGATCAGGCTCAGCTCGCCGCGCGCGAGCGCGGGCTTCAGCACGTTCGCGATGTCGAGGCCGCCTTCGCCGCCGCCCTGGCCCGCGCCGACGATCGTGTGCAGCTCGTCGATGAACAGGATCAGTTCGTCGTGCTTCGCAGTCACTTCGTCGATCAGCTGCTTCGCGCGCTCCTCGAATTCGCCGCGATACTTCGCGCCGGCCACCATCGAGTTGATGTTGACTTCGACGAGCCGTTTGCCGCGCAGCACTTCGGGCACGTCGCCGTTCACGATCCGCTGCGCGAGGCCCTCGACGATCGCCGTCTTGCCGACGCCCGGCTCGCCGATCAGCACCGGGTTGTTCTTCTTGCGGCGCGCGAGCACCTCGATCGTGCTCTCGATTTCCTGCGCGCGGCCGAGCACCGGATCGAGCTTGCCCTGGCGCGCGATCGCGGTGAGGTCGCGGCCGAACTTGTCGAGGTTCGGCGTACCCGTCGGCGCATCGACGCGGCCGTCTTCCGCGCCCTTGCCGACGACCTTCACGACCTTCTGGCGCAGCGCCTCCGGCGTTACGCCGTATTTCTTCAGCAGCGTGCCGGCAATGCTGTCCGGCACCGACGCGAGACCGATCAGCAGATGCTCGGGGCCGATGTACGAGTGACCGAGATCGCGCGATGCCTGGAACGCGTACTGCACGGCCTTCTTCACGCGCGGCGAGATCGACAGCTTGTCGAGCGACGCGTCCGGGGACGCCGTGCCGGTGTGCGCGTGCTCGTCGATGTAGGCCTTGATGTCCTGCGGCGACAGCTTCAGTTCCTTCAACAGCGCCGCGCACACGTCGGTGTCGGCGAGTGCGTACAGCAGGTGTTCGGTGTCGAGTTCGGTGCGGCGCAGCTCGTGCGCCTTTTCGGCTGCACGCTGCAGCAGTTCGAGCGTCTGCTCGCTGAACGCGTCGGTCGGGTCGACCGATTCGCGCGGAATCTCGGCGGCGAGCGGCGCTTCGTCGCCAGGCTCGCCGAACAGCGACGAACCGCCACCGCCCAGCAGGGAATCGAACGGGTTCAGCATGCTCTGATGCCGCATCAGCTGACGGAAGTGGTAGTCGCAGATCGAGATCGTCTTGCGTTCGCCGTCCTGCATCACGGTTGCGCGCGCAACGGCCGGCCGCGCGTGACAGATATCGCAAAGTGCGGGCATGGTGGTCTGGCTCCTGTCATTGAACATGGATCGAAGGGAAGTCCC
>NZ_JAPVQY010000024.1 GCF_027257875.1 Burkholderia sp. IMCC1007 | reverse complement strand
GATCTCGGCGCACACTACTTTGACCACCACGATGCACAGAAAACCATCAATCGGCTGCTCAAGCGCCTGGCCGACCTCGGCTGCCATGTCGAACCGATCGCTGAAATCCCCTAGCGCTTCCTAGTAGCCTGGAGTGACGGTGACCTGACGGCAATGGGTGGCTAAAGCTCCTTTCTCCGTTCGTCGGCCACCATCGCGCACCAGTGCTCTAATGGATGCCTCGCACCAAGCGCTGCGAGGCGAGCGAGTTGCCTGGCGAAATGGGTGAGAAACGCCTTCATGCTCGTTGCCATGGGTTGCCTCTTATCTTGCAGATGCGCGTTGCCGACGATAGGGGCGTCTCGGTGCTTTCCGCCTAAAGGCCGAGCGCGGTCTTCACCGTGGCCACTCCGTTCTTGCCATCGAAGCTCGCGACCCCGTTGAGCCAACCATCTAGAACGCTCGGGTGCTTATGGATATATGCCTTTGCCGCGTCCTCGGGCCGTACCTTGTTCATGACGTCGAGCATGAGCTGATTTTCCATGTCGGTCGAGAACCGCAGGTTCGACACAAGCCGCCCAGCATTCGGGCAGCGTTGTGCATATCCGGTCGCGGTCAGCGTAAAGACCCGCGCTTCCCCATAATTCGGGCCGAACGCCGCGTCGCCGCCGGCGAGATATTTGATGGGAACCTGAATGTTCATCGGATGCGGCGCCCAGCCGATGAAGACAACCCATTTCTTGTCGCGCAGCGCGCGTTGCACCGTCACCAGCATTCCGGCTTCGCTCGATTCGATCAGTTTGAAACCGTGAAGCCCGTGTTGATTCGTATCGATCATCTTCTGGATCGTCGCGTTCGCGCTGCTGCCGGGCTCGATTCCGTAGATCTTGCCGTCGAGCTCGGCCCGGTGCTTCGCGATGTCGTCGAACGACTGAAGTCCGCCCTGAAACGCATAGTCGACGGTGGCCAGCGTTTCCTTCGCGCCGGACAGGTTCGGCGGCTCGAGCTTGACGAACGCATTTGCGTCGAGAAACGGCTGGATCTGCCTTTCCTGTATCGGCCACCAATAGCCGAGTGACACGTCGATCTGCTTGCTCTTGAGTCCTGCAAACGAAATCGGCACGGACGAGATCGTCGTGGCCGGCCGATAACCGAGGCTCTTGAAGAGTAGCGACGCGACCGCCGTCGTCACCGTGATGTCGGTCCAACCGATGTTCGAGAGCCTGACGTCGCGGCAAGTTGCGTCGTCGCCGGCGGATGCGGCGGTGGGCAGCGCGAATGCGAGTGCCAGCATCCCGGATACAAAGACGTTCTTGAGTCTCATGCCTGAACCCCCGTTCTAGCGCTAACGAGAATCGGCCGTGTTGTGCGGATATTGCAGCCGATGGATTACCCGATCCTAGCGGCTTGCGTCGGGCGGCGACCGGTGAATTGCGACATCAAGCTAGCGGAACCGGCCAGGATGCGGGGCGTCGCGCACCCGCTCCGGTTGCCCCAGTTTTTTCGGCCCATTTGGCTTTTATTTCCTCGTTTGCGACGCCATGCGACGGTGCGTAGATTCGCATCAAAGCAGTTCTCTCCCGCTTGAATTGCCAGTTCAACCTTTCAGGAGCGCTTCATGAGCGAATGCCTTGCGCAAACGGATATCGACCTCGCCGGTCAAGGGTTCAAGATGCACGACGTCGCGGCATCGTCCACCCTCAACGCGAAATGCTATACGGACGCGAAGTATTTCGATGCCGAAATGCAGGCCGTCTTCCATCGCAGCTGGCAGTGGGTCTGTCACGTCGAGAAGGTGCGCGAACCCGGTGCGTACTTCGTCGCCGATGTCGCGGGCAGGAGCATCGCGATCGTGCGCGATCGCAGCGGACAACTGCGAGCGTTCTACAACGTCTGCAAGCACCGCGCGCATCACCTGCTGACCGGCGAAGGCAAGACCCGGGTCATCACGTGCCCGTACCACGCATGGAGCTACAACCTCGACGGCGGGCTTCGCAATGCGCCGATGACCGAGACGCTGGTCGACTTTAGGAAGGAAGAGGTCTGCCTGTCGCAGGTGCAGGTCGAGGAATTCTGCGGCTTCGTCTACATCAACATGGATCCGGCTGCCGCGTCGCTCGCATCGCAAAGCGGCGACCTGAAGGCGGAGATCGACCGGTTCGCGCCGGATGTCGGCGAGCTCACCTTTGCGCGCCGGTTGCAGTTTGACATCAAATCGAACTGGAAGAACGTGGTCGACAACTTCCTCGAGTGCTATCACTGCCCGACGGCGCACAAGGATTTCGTCAGCCTGCTCCAGTTCGACACCTACAAGGTCACGACGCACGGGATCTATTCGAGCCACATGGCGAAGGGCGGCAACGCCGAGAACACGGCATACAGCGTCGAAGGCGCAACATGTGACGACCACGCGGTGTGGTGGGTCTGGCCCAACACGTGCCTGCTGCGCTATCCGGGGCGCGCGAACTTCCTGGTGCTGAATATCATCCCGGTGGCGCCTGATCGCACGATCGAGACCTACGACTTCTACTTCGAATCGTCGGAGCCTACGCCTCAGGAAATCGAAGCGATCAACTATGTTCGCGACGTGCTGCAGCAGGAGGACATCGACCTCGTCGAAAGCGTGCAGCGCGGGATGTCGACGCCGGCATTCGAAAGCGGCCGAATCGTGAACGACCCGCAGCATTCGGGGATGAGTGAGCACGCGCTGCACCACTTTCACGGCCTCGTGCTGCAGGCATACCAGACCGCGCTGAAGTGACGCCCGCACACCGATCGAACCTTCCGCATTCACGAGAGACCTGACATGTCGAACAGCATCATCATCACTTGCGCGGTGACGGGCGGCATCCATACGCCGACGATGTCGCCGCACCTGCCGATCACGCCCGCGCAGATCGCCGCCGAATCGATCGCCGCCGCGGAGGCCGGCGCATCGATCATCCATCTGCATGCGCGCGATCCGGAGACGGGGCGGCCCACGCCCGATCCGAAGGTGTTCATGAAGTTTCTGCCGGTCATCAAGGCGAACAGCGACGCGATCATCAACGTGTCGACGGGCGGCGGCCTCGGCATGACGCTCGAGCAGCGCCTCGAGGCGGCGCTCGTCGCGAAGCCGGAGATGGCGTCACTGAACTGCGGGTCGCTGAACTTCGGCATCTTCCCGATGCTGCAGAAGCACGACACATGGAAGCACGACTGGGAACCGGCGTTCCTCGACATGACGCGCGACTTCGTGTTCAAGAACACGTTCAAGGACATCGAGTACACACTGCGCGAACTCGGCGAAACGCACGGCACGCGCTTCGAGTTCGAGTGCTACGACCTCGGGCATCTGTACAACCTCGCGTACTTCGTCGATAAGGGGCTGCTGAAGCCGCCGTTTTTCATCCAGATGATCTTCGGGATCCTCGGCGGTATGGGCGCGGACACCGACAACCTGAGCCATCTGCACAGCATCGCGCAGCGCCTGTTCGGCGACGGGTTCGAATGGTCGGTGCTGGCGGCCGGGCGCAACCAGATGAAGTTCGCGACGCAGTCGGCTGTCATGGGCGGCAACGTGCGCGTGGGGCTCGAGGACAACCTGTACATCGATCGCGGACAACTGGCCGCGTCGAACGCCGATCAGGTGAAGAAGATCCGGCGCATCGTGGAGGAGCTCGGCTTCACCGTCGCGACGCCGGCCGAGGCGCGGGCGCGTCTGGGGCTGAAGGGTAAAGATCAGGTCGGGTTCTGATCGAGCCGGCACTATCGGTGAACATTCACGAGGTCGAGCAGTCATGCAAACGAAGAACCTGATCCACGGCGAACTGGTCAACGGCGACGGAGAACCGCTTCCGGTCGTGAACCCGGCGACCGGCGACGTCATCACGCACATCGCCGAGGCGACGAGCGAGCAAGTGGACGCAGCCGTCGCGGCGGCGGCCGCCGCGTTCCCCGCGTGGTCCGCGACGCCGCCGGCTACGCGCGCGTCCCGCCTGCTCGCGTTGGCGGATGCAATCGAGGCACACGCGGACGAGTTCGCCGCGCTCGAAGCATTGAACTGCGGCAAGCCGCTGTATTCCGTGAAAGCCGACGAACTGCCGCTGACCGTCGACGTCATCCGGTTCATGGCGGGCGCGGCGCGCTGCGTGTCGGGCTCGAACGCGGGCGAGTACGTGGCGGGCTTCACGTCGATGATCCGCCGCGATGCGGTTGGTGTCGTCGGCTCGATCGCACCATGGAACTACCCGCTGATGATGGCCGCGTGGAAGCTGGCGCCCGCGCTGGCCGCCGGTTGCACAGTGGTCCTGAAGCCGTCCGAACTCACGCCGCTGACGACGTTGCGCGTCGCGGAGCTGGCGACGGCCATCTTTCCGAAGGGTGTCGTGAACGTCGTCGTCGGGCGCGGCGCGACGACCGGCAACGCGCTGATCGACAATCCGCAACTCGATCTCGTGTCGCTCACCGGCGGGCCGGCGACGGCCAGCCGGATCCTCGAGGCGTCGTCTCGGCACCTGATGCATACGCACATGGAGCTCGGCGGAAAGGCGCCGGTGCTCGTCTTCAACGACGCCGATCTCGATGCCGTGGTCGCAGGGATTCGCGCCGGGTCGTTCTTCAATGCGGGGCAGGACTGTGCGCAGCCGTGCCGACTCTACGTCGAAGACGCAGTGTACGACCGGTTCGTCGCAGATCTCGCAAACCGCGTGTCGTCGATCCGGCTTGGCGGCCCGAACGATCCCGCGACCGAGATGGGGCCGATCATTTCCGAACGGCATCGCCGGCATGTCGCGGGCTTCGTCGATCGTGCGCGTGAATTGCATCACACGGAAATCGTCACCGGCGGCCGAGCGGTCGACGGCGCCGGCTTCTTCTACGCACCGACGATCGTCGCGCATGCACGGCAGGATGACGAAATCGTGCAGAACGAGGTGTTCGGGCCTGTCGTTTCCGTCACGCGCTTCAGCGGGGTGGAGCAGGCGATCCGGCTCGCGAACGACAGCAAGTACGGCCTGGCGTCGTCGGTCTGGACCGGCGATGTCGGCAACGCGATGAAGATCGCGGCGCGCCTGCGGTGCGGAATGACGTGGGTGAATGCGCACGGCATCGCGACGGCCGAGATGCCACACGGCGGCATGAAGGCTTCCGGGTATGGCAGCGACATGTCGGTCTACGCGCTCGAGAACTACACGACCGTCCGTCACGTGCAGATCGCACACGCATAGACGGACCGGGATTCGGACAGCGGATATCGATCATCCAGAGGAAATCACGATGCAACATCAAACTGGAACACTGGAGCGCCAGCCGCTGATCGTGCGGTCGATCGCCGACGTGGCGAACGGCATCCGCAGCTATGAGCTTGCACGCGAAGACCACGGCGAGTTGCCGGCGTACGAGCCGGGCGCGCATGTGGCCGTGCATCTGGGCAACGGCATCACGCGACAGTACTCGCTGTACGACGCGCCCGGCGTGCGCGACAGCTACCGGATCGCCGTGCTGAAGGACCCGACGAGCCGCGGCGGCTCGCGATTCATGCATGACGAAGTGGCGCCCGGCGACTCGTTGCACGTCAGTGGGCCGTACAACCATTTTCCGATGGCGGCCGAGGCGACCTCGTCGTTGTTGATCGCGGGCGGCATCGGCATCACGCCGATCCTGTCGATGGCGTACCACTTGCATCGGTGCGGCACGCCGTTTGAATTGCACTACTGCGCGCGTCACGAAAGCGATGCTGCGTTCGTCGCGCTGTTGCGCGACACGGTGGCGTTCCGCGATCGCGTGAACCTGTGGTTCGACGGCGGCGATCCGCGCAACGGTCTCGACGTGAAGGCGCTGCTGGCCGACGCGGTGGCCGGGCGTCACGTGTATTGCTGCGGGCCCGGCGGCCTGATGAACGCCGTCGAACGGGCAGCCGCGCACTGGCCGGACGGCGCGGTTCATTTCGAGCGCTTCTCGGCGGCAACGCCGGCAGGCGCGGAGAACACGGCGTTTCGCGTCGTGCTGCAGCGCGCCGGCGTCGAGCTCGACGTGCCGGCCGACCAGAGCATTCTTCAGGTGTTGAAGCACGCGGGCTTCCGCGTCGATACGGTATGCGAACAAGGGATCTGCGGCGCGTGCCTGACCGATGTGGTCGATGGCGTGCCGGAGCATCGCGATCACATACTGACCGACGACGAGAAGTGCGCGAACGACGTGATCGCGGTCTGCTGCTCGCGATCGAAATCGCCCCGGCTCGTGCTGGACCTTTGACCGGCCGGGATGGCCGGCGTGACCCGCACCCGGCAAACGGTATTTCTATTCAGGATGGTGGAGAGCAATGAGCGACAAGCATGACATTCCGCACGGCATCGACGTCGTCGGCATTCTCGGGGCCGGCACGATCGGCGCGAGCTGGACGGCGCTGTTTCTCGCGTCGGGGCTGGAAGTCGACGTGTACGACCCGTCGCCGGACGTCGAGGCGTTCGTGCGCGACTACGTGCGCCACGCATGGCCGAGCCTCGAGCGTCTCGGGCTCGCCGAACGCGGCAACCCGGACCGTGTTCGCTTCCTGCGCACGCCGGAGGAAGCCGTCGCGCGCGCGCAGTTCGTCCAGGAAAGCGTGCCGGAGCGCATCGAGATCAAGCACGACCTTTACGGCCGGATCGAGCGTCATCTCGACCCGCGTGCGATCGTCTGCTCCAGCGCGTCGGGCCTGCTCGTGAAGGAAATGCAGAACGGCTGGCGGAATCCGGGCCGCTTCATCCTCGGCCACCCGTTCAATCCCCCGCACCTGATCCCGCTCGTCGAACTCCTCGCCAACGACCGGACCGAACCCGGCGTGATCGAACTGGCGGAAGATTTCTATACTGCGTGCGGCAAGACGACGATTCGCGTGAACAAGGAAGTGCCCGGACACGTCGCTAACCGGTTGCAGGCGGCGCTGTGGCGCGAAGCGATCCATCTCGTGGTCGAGGGTGTGGCGACCGTCGAGGATGTCGATAAGGCTGTGCATGCGGGCCCCGGCCTGCGCTGGTCGGTGATGGGCCCGCACATGCTGTTCAACCTCGGCAGCGGCGGGCATGGCATTGGCGTGTTCTGCGAACGGTTCGCGCCTTCGTTCCATCGCTGGTGGGACGATCTCGGCAACCCGAAGCTCGACGCGGAGACGATCCGGATTCTCGTCGAGGGCATCCATTTGGAAGAGGACGACCGCAGCTTCCACGAACTGGCGGCCGAGCGCGACCGGAAGATCGTCGAAGCGAACCGGGCGATCAACGCGGCCGAGCATCCGTCGCGCGCGCTCGATGTGGTTGGGAACCGGAAAGTCGCGGCCCGGTGAGTCGACAGGAAGGTACCGGGCGCCGGACGCCCGGCATGGTGCGAGATATCGCGAAGGGTGGAACCGAATGAGCGAAGAACCCGTCGTCTACGAAGGGACGGTATTGGACGAATGGATCGACTACAACGGGCACATGAACGACGCCTGCTACGTGCGAGTGTTCAGCGATTCGATCGACGGCTTGATGGATCATCTCGGGATCGATGCGGCCTTCAGGTCGCGCGAGAACGTGTCGATCTATACGTTGCAGACCGTCGTGCATTACCTGAAGGAGCTGCGGGCCGGCGAGCCGCTTGCCGTCACCGCGAGCGTGCTGGAGTACGACAGCAGGAAATTGCGGGTTTTCCTGAGCATGCAGGATCCGGCGCGGACACATCGCTTTGCTACGATGGAAGCGCTGCTGCTTCACGTGGACATGGCAGCGCGCCGCAGTTGCGCGTTCCGGGCCGCGACGCTCGAAGTGATCGATGCGCTCCACGCTTCACGGCGCAATGAAGCCTGGCCTGCGTCCGCGGGGCAGGGCATCGCATTGCGGCGCGATCGTTGAATCGATCGCATCGCCAAACGGCGAAGTTCGCCGTGGCGCGTCCAGCGTCAGTCCTGAAACAGAAGTATCGGAATCGAGATGAGCAACCGTACCAAGCATCTTCCGCCGCTGTCGTACCTTGCCGCCTTCGAGGCGGCGGCGCGGCACGAGAGCTTCACGAGTGCCGCCGACGAGCTGTGCGTGACGCAGAGTGCAGTGAGCAGGCAGGTCCGATTGCTTGAGGAAACGCTCGGCTGCGCGTTGTTCGTGCGTTCGCACAAGTCCGTCGCGCTCACCGACGCCGGCAGGAAGTTTCAGCGTACGGTGAATGCTGCATTCGGATTGCTGTCCGCAGCGGCGTACGACCTGAGAGTGCAGGCCGGATCGTCGACGGTCACCGTGTCGACCGATCTCGCATTCGCGTCGCACTGGCTGATACCACGCCTGCCGAAGTTCCGTGCCGAGCATCCCGAAATCATCATTCACGTCGATGCATCCGACGAGGATACGAAGCAGATCCGCAAGGGCGCGGACCTCGCGATTCAGTTCGGCGATGGCTACTGGCAGGCGTGCAACGCGCGCTTCCTGCTCGAGGAAGAGATCTTTCCCGTCTGTGCGCCTGCGTATCTGGCTCGACTTGGGTCAACCACGTGCACCGAGGATTTGCTGCGCGCCACGCTGATCCATCTGGAGACGCGGCATTGGGACTGGATGGACTGGGGCACCTGGTTCGGGCACAACGACATCGTGCTGGGTGAGCAGCGGCAGGATCTTTACATCAACAACTACCCGGCCGTTCTGCAAGCGGCGATGGGCGGACAGGGCGTCGCGATGGGTTGGCGCTACCTTGCGGACGACATGCTGGCGTCCGGCGTGCTCGTACGACCGGTCGAGACGTCGGTGCGCACCGGGCGCGGCTTTTACCTGCTGCATCCAAGCGATCGCATGCTGACACCGGAAGCAAAAGTGTTCTGCGATTGGGTCGTCGCGCAATGCGAGGGTGGAAAGCGCGATCGGTGACCCGATGAACGCCATCACGGACTAACGACCTTACTCGAATACTCTTGCACAAAAGGATCGGGATATGGGTGAGCCATTTAAGACATTCGGATTCCTCACATTGTCGAAATATTCGATGATCGCATTGACGAGTGCGATAGAGGCACTGCGAATGGCGAATCAGCTGCGCGAGGCGGAACTCTATCAATGGTCTATCTATTCGGTCGACGAGCGGCCAGTAGTCGCGAGCAACGGAATCGCAGCAGGGCCGTCTCGTGTACTGGATATGAGCCAATCGCTGCCGGACGTGGTGTTCGTGTGTGGCGGATGGGACGTTCGCGATGCAGTCGATGGCCAAGTGATAACCCTACTTCAGGCGCTCGCGGAGCGCGGTGTCGCGCTTGGCGGTCTGTGTACCGGTGCATACGCGCTGATGGCAAGCGGTCTGCTTGATGGTTACCGTTGCGCGATTCACTGGGAAGTGCTTTCCGAACTGCATTCCGAGTTTCCCGACGTGCGCTTCGTCGACGAGCTCTTCGCGATGGATCGTGACCGGATCACATGTACCGGTGGAACGGCCCCGCTCGACATGATGTTGCACCTGATTACGCAGGATCAGGGCAAGGTGATGGCACGGAACATTTCCGAGCAATTCTCGGTGGACTGTGTGAGGGAGGTGTCTGATCCTCAGCCGATACCGGTTGCGTCGCGTGTCGGTTTTTCACGTCACGAATTGGTCGAGACAGTCCGCCTGATGGAGGCAAACATCGACGAACCGCTCACTGTTCCCGATCTGGCGCGTCTCGTTGGCGTTTCGATGCGTCACCTGCAGAGAGTATTCAGGGAGTCCCTGAATACCACTCCTTACGAATATTACATTGGCATTCGATTGAGGGCAGCAAGAAAGTTGATTCGCTATTCGAATTTACCGATCGCGAGCGTCACGAAAAGATGCGGTTTTCAGAGCTCCACGCATTTCAGTCGCGCGTTTCGATCATTCTTTGGCCACGCGCCAAGCCACGAACGCCGAGCGGGTGAGCCATTCTTTGAGGGCGACTCGATTCCGGCCATTGCAACGACACAACCAAGGGGGTAGTTTCATGAATCGCATCAGTTTGGCTGGATTGGCGGCTGCGTTGCTCCTGTCGATCACAAGCGGCCACTCAAGCGCCGCAGAACCGGAGACCTGCAAGAACGTCCGTATGGCCGACGTTGGCTGGACCGACATCGCGGCGACGACCGGGATTGCATCCACTGTTTTGTCGGCGCTCGGATACGCGCCGTCGAAAACGATTGCGTCGGTGCCAATCACGTTTGCAGGGATAAAGAGCAAGCAAATCGATCTCTTCCTCGGGTATTGGTCGCCGTCGATGGACCCGATCATCGGGCCGTTTGTGAAAGGCGGCTCAGTGAAGGTGTTACCCGACCCCAACCTGCGGGGCGCCAAGTTCACGCTCGCGGTGCCCGACTACGTGTACCAGGCCGGGCTGCGGACCTTCGCGGATCTGCCGAAGTATGCCGACAAACTACAGAACCGGATCTACGGCATCGAGCCGGGAAACGACGGCAATCAGTTGATCGACAAGATGATCAAGACCAACAAGGACGGCATCGGCAAGTTCAAGCTGGTCGAGTCGAGCGAGGCTGGCATGCTGGTCGAACTGAATCGTGCGGTGCGGGAGAAGCAGTGGATCGTTTTCCTCGCGTGGGAACCCCATCCGATGAATGCCCAGTACAAGATCAACTATTTGTCGGGCGGTGACGACGTTTTTGGTCCCAATTATGGCGAGGCGCGCGTCTATACGGTGGAGCCGCCCGATTATGAAGCGCGATGCCCGAACGTCGCGAAGTTCGCGTCGAATCTGAAGTTTACGACGGATATCGAAAACCACCTGATGATCCCAATCATGGACAGGCAGGATCCGAACAAGGTCGCTGCCGAGTGGCTGAAGAAGAACCCGTCGGTTCTCGACAGCTGGTTGGCAGGAGTAACGACGATCGACGGGAAACCAGCGCTGCCGGCAGTGAAGGCGTACCTCGGTTCGCGTTAAGCTGCGTTTCGGATGCGTTTGCCTGGATGATTATGAACTCACGGGGCGCGTTGCCAGGATTTATGCGCTGCGTTGAAGCGCCGGCAACGTGCCTTCGTGAACCGCGGCGATCATCAAGGTACATGTCCGACGCCTTTCGGGTGTCGGAAAAGACCGGGATCCCGGTTGATCATCAATTTCCCGTGTACACGGAGAGTGCCCCGACACGCATGCACTCACATCGAGGGCTTGGAGTAATGAGTCGAGATATAGTAATCGTCACTGGCGGGGGCCGCGGAATCCGTCGTGCGATCGTTGACGAGTTCGTGGATCGCGGAGCACAAGTGGTCGCATGTGGCCGTGGACTGCGCCCGGAGCAGTTGGCCAGATCCGTGAGATGGATTCGGGCCGATGTGTCGTCGACGGAAGACGTCAAGCGGATATTGAAAAGCACGTGCGAGCACTTTGGGGCGCCTTCGGTTCTAGTGAACAACGCGGGCATTCAAATTGAGAAGACCATCGTCGAGACCACTGACGCAGATTGGAATTGCCTCTTAGACACCAACGTCAAGGGTATCTTCAACATGTGCCGGGCATCCATACCGATTATGCAGTCGACGGGCGGTGCGATTTTAAACATCGGTTCGATATCTGGACTTCATGCCGATCGGTCGATGGCTGTCTACAACGCGACAAAAGCGTTTGTTCACGGGCTGACGCGTTCGATCGCTGTAGACCACGGCCCGAAAATTCGCTGCAATACTGTGTGCCCAGGATGGATCACGACAGGAATGCTTGAGGCAGCGTTCGAGAAGGCGGATGACCCTCAGCAAGCTCGAGCGGATGCGCGCGCTCGCCATCCTGTCGGGCGCTTCGGTGTGCCATGCGATGTTGCGAAGGCAGTCGCGTGGCTAGCTTCGGGCGACGCAGATTTCGTAACCGGTCAATGCTTCGTGGTGGACGGTGGTTTGACTGCTGCGTCGCCACTCCAACCTCGCATATTTTAAATGGCGTAAGAAGATTATTTGGATAATTAATGAAATATCGAGAGTTAAATTAAAATTGAGATGGCCAGGATTTGTCGGCGATCTCGGTGCGAATTTGTGGTATTAAAAAACATTTCAATTCAGCCCCCCGCTACCGATCTTCAGAGTCGAAAGACTCTTCCTGGCAGAGAATTCCGATCCGCTTCCGCGAAGAATGACGTCGTCACGTGCCGTCAATCGTTGCGTCCTGTGAAGATTGCGGTGCACCGATTCCTTCGTCGCAGATGTCAAAGTTGACGCCGGCGCTACACCATGGCGTGTACGGAAGGCCACATTGCGCCGTGAGGCACATTGTTAACAACAATTTAATATCAGGTGCAGTTGCACCAAGCTAGGCGGCGTATAGGTATCTGTATACGATCCAAGACGAGCGCTCGATGATGCAACTTTTTTCTGGGTTGCAATTGCGAGTCGCGCGGGGAGTCGTCTTTCCTGCTATTGATGCGATTTCCTTTGATTAACTATTCTTTCATGTCATTCAAGATAAACTTGGGGGAGACGATGAAGGCTGAAAATTTTCAGCGTGGTGGTTTGACCAGTGTGACGATCGCTGCGTCCAGGGGGCTCTTGGCCAGTTGTATTTTTGTACTTCTTGGGTTGGGAGGATGTGGTAGCGATTCCAACCCTCAATCGAGTCAACAAACCGCTACTAATCAACAGACGGTACCCATTCCGACTGCACAGTTGATTCCGCGAACGGCCACATCAATTCCGTGGAACGCCAACGACAAGAAATTGACTCCGATTTATCTCTCCGACGAAGGATACGTGGAGGAGGAGTACTTCATCAGCGGAGCGGCGAACATTTATGATTGGCCGGACACGAAGAGTTCCGCGGTTGTAAAGACCGCGAACGTGCCTTACGTGACGCAGTTTATTGTGACGCGTCCCGCCGATATGAGTCGTTTCAGCGGAAACGTGCTTGTCGAAGTCGGCAATCCTACTTCGGGATACGATAAGCCGAACTTTTGGAGTACAGCACACAAGCAAGTGATTCGTAACGGCGACGCATTTATTGAAATGGCAAGCCAATCGGGGTCAATTGCGAAGTTGAAACAATATGACCCGGTGCGCTACGGTCCTTTGAACTGGGCGAGTCCGTCTGCACCGACGAGCATGGAGAATGGATTGTATTGGGACATGCTAAGTCAGGCGGCAGCTTGGGTCAGGAGCAATGCATCGACTAATCCTTTGAACGGAAAGGTAAAGACGGTTATTGCGGTTGGCGTGTCACAGTCGAGTGTGATGCTCAACACTTACCTTAACGCCGTGTTGCCGCTGGCCCGAAAGGAAGACGGTAAACCGATGTTCGATGGAATTCTGCAAACGATCGGGCCAAACTATTTTCCCATCAATGGTTCTGCCAGCGCACCGTACAGTTTTGCCTCCCGCGGCATTGTCCCGACTATTCGAATCGCAAGCTCGGCGGATTTCGCAAATATGATGGGCCCCGCGGACAATCCGCCGCCCTCCTCGCGTCGGGCCGACAGTGATGCACCGGGCGATCAGTACAGGTTATATGAGATTGCTGGCATGCCACATAATTCGATCTGGATGAATATTTATAGTCCGGGATGGGGGCAGGTTGCGAAAATTGGTGTGACGCCCACGCCGGCGTTGCTGTCGGACATTACTTTTACGCCTAGTACTAACGATTTCCCCGGGTGGGCGTTCTATCACGCAGCGCTGGTCAATCTCGAGAATTGGATAAATAATGGAATTGCGCCGCCGAAGGATCTGCCGCGCATAACTTACCAGGCGATGCATGGGTCAGAGCATATTGAGTACCAAGAGGATGCGTATGGTAATACGGTCGGCGGGATCCGTAATCCATGGGTTGATGTTCCGTATGCGACATGGGTTCCGCATTCGTACAATAATCCAGAATATACCGGTAGTAGTCAATTTACGCGAAATTACAAGATTCCGTTTTCGGTAGCTCAACTGACGAATCTATACGGTAACAGTGCGACGTTCCTCAGCAAGTTCGACGCCGGTATCGATGCGCTTGTCAGCAGTCGAATGATTCTCGATGTCGATGCTGAGGTCTTGAAGGATCAGGTATTCGAGATGCAGCTCCTCAACAATTAACGATCAGTGCCGCGTTACTGGGCGGCGCTTGATTCGCCGTCCAGGGGCGCGAAAGTAAGGTGTATGGAGCTCTTCGCACCTTGCTTTTGCGAGACTGCGGTACCCGTCCATTCAGGTAGCGTTGTCGCAGTCGCCTGCACTATTCTCGCTCCAGGTACTTGCTTTCATGAACGTAAGTGGCCACGAATCGACTCAAGCCGGGCGGTTCTCCAGGCGCTCAAAGTAGCCACTGAGAAAGTCGACAAAGACCCTTACCTTGGCCGACAGATTTAGCCGCTCCGGATAAGTTGCATAGATGTCGGCCGCCGGCAGCGACCAATCTTGCAATACCGTCACAAGTGTTCCGGCGTTGATATACGGCTGCGCGTCCCATTCTGAACGTACAAGTATGCCGTGTCCGTCGATTGCCCAACGCAGCGTCACTTCGCCGTCATTGCTGCTCATCGCGCCATGCACCTTGACGAGTTCATGACGTTTGCCCTTTGTGAAGTGCCACGTCCCATACGCTGTATCGTTTTCACGCAAAACGATGCAATCGTGCGTGCGGAGATCGCCAGGCTCCTCTGGCACTTCACCTTTGCTCAGGTAAGCAGGCGAAGCGCACACGAGGCGCCGATTCGTCGCCAGCTTTCTTCCGACTACCCGCTGATCGGGGAGTTCGCCGAACCTTATGCCGACGTCATATGCCAGTTCGGCAAGATTCATAGGGCGATCGGTGAGTTCGAGCTGAACATCCACCTCGGGATAAAGGTGCCGGAACTCGGACAGCGCTGGAGCGATGTGGCGGCGACCAAAACCGAACGTCGCGTTGACCTTCAATAGTCCCTGTGGTAGGTCGCGGCTGCTTGATACCGTGCGTTCAAGTTCCTGTACCTGTTCAAGCAGTTTGGTCCCCGTCGTGAGATAGATTTCGCCTTCGTGCGTGATGGCTAAACGGCGGGTGGTCCGGTTCAGGAGCTTGACGCCAAGGCGACGTTCAAGCTGATTTAGGCGGGCACTGATGGCGGGCGGAGTCACGCCGAGATCTCGCGCGAGCGCTGAGAGGCTGCCCTGTGTGACGAGTCGTGCAAAGAAGTCGAGGTCTGCGATCGGATCCATCTTTAAGTCTGGTTTAAAAATGGGTTAAGACGCGATCGATTTTAATGTCCATGCAGTCAAATTACACTTCGGGGAAACGCCCACGACTGGGCGGTTATCGGAACCTGGAGGAACGATGGGGCAGACGCTTTACCAGAAGATCGTGCGCGATCACACGGTCTTCAGAGTCGATCAGCAGCACGTCGCGCTATATGCCGACCTGCACATCATGAACGAGTACACGAGTCCCCAAGCGTTTGCTGGGCTGGACGAAAAGAATCTTCCGGTGCGTTGCCCGGAAAAGCAGATGGGCATTGTCGACCACGTTATTCCGACACACGCGGTTCCCGTCAACAAACGCACGATTCTCATCAATGCGGCAGCCAACCAGGCTGCGAACTTCACGCGCAATTGTCAGAAGCACGGAATTCATCTGTTTGACGTACAGGATCGCGAACAAGGCATCGAACATGTGGTCGCGCCCGAAATCGGGCTCATTCGTCCCGGGATGGTGGTGTTGTGCGGCGACAGCCATACGACGACGTACGGTGCGCTCGGCGCGCTCGGCTTTGGGATCGGCACCTCGGAGGTCGAGCACGTCCTTGCCACGCAGACGCTTATTTATCGCGTGGCTCAGGACATGCGCATCCAGGTGAAAGGTGTACTTCCTGACGGCACAACATCGAAGGATCTTGTCCTGTACATCATCTCGAAGATCGGCGCGCAGGGCGCTCGCGGCTTTGTGGTCGAGTACTGTGGATCCGCCATTGACGCGCTGAGCGCAGAGGCCCGCATGACTCTCTGCAACATGACCGTTGAAGCTGGGGCTCGAGGTGCGCTTATCGCCACCGACGATACGACGGTCGAGTACGTATCTTCACGTATCAAGGACCTGTCGTCGCTCGAGATCAGTGAGGCGGTTGAACAGTGGAGGCAGTTGAAGTCGGATGCAGACGCCGTCTTCGATGCCGAGCATTGGTTCGACGCAAGTGATGTTGCACCGTTTGTGACATGGGGTACGAGCCCCGATCAGGCGATTGCCGTCACAGATCGCATTCCCTTGCTCTCCAATGATCCGCTTGATCGCAGCAATGCATCAAAGGCTCTTGATTATATGGGACTGGATGCCGGACAGCCGATTGCTGATCTTGCAGTCGATCACGTGTTCATCGGCTCATGTACCAATGCACGGATCGAAGACCTGCGAGTTGTCGCAGGTATTGTGCGAGGGCGCAAGGTTGCAGCCTCCGTACGTGCGATGGTCGTACCTGGCTCAGGGCTTGTTCGTGAGCAGGCCGAGCGAGAGGGAATCGCACAGACATTGATCGACGCAGGATTCGAATGGCGTCAGCCGGGTTGCTCGATGTGTTTAGCCATGAATGACGACATCCTTCAACCGGGTCAACGCTGCGCTTCGACCACCAACCGCAATTTCGAGGGGCGTCAGGGCAGGGGGGCGCGAACCCATCTGATGAGCCCCGCGATGGCAGCTGCGGCCGCGGTGATGGGCCGTATCGTGGATGTTCGCAAGGAGTTGGAGCATGTCTAAGCATCAATCAGTAGTGGGTATTGGGGCGCCCTTACCTTTGAACAATCTCGATACCGATCAGATCATGCCGAAGCAGTTCCTGCTCGGCATCGATAAGTCCGGTCTTGCTCGCGGGGTTTTCTACGATCTCCGTCATGAGGCGGACGGGTCGCCGCGCGCGGATTTCGTGCTGAATCGTCCGGAGTATCAGGGGGCTCGCATTCTAGTCGCCGGGCCGAACTTCGGTTGTGGTTCCAGTCGGGAACATGCGGTCTGGGGACTTCAGCAAGCTGGTGTAGAGGCAGTGATTGCTCCGAGCTTTGGAGAGATCTTCTATTTCAACGCACTGAATAACCGGTTACTGCTTGTTCAGCTCGACGCTGATGTGGTCGCTGCTTTGGTTACGCAGGTAGAAGATCCTGAGGGAAGTACGCTGACGATCGATGTCATCGACCAAGTTGTGAGGACAACGGATGGACACGAATACTCTTTCGATCTTCCTGCGAGACAAAAGCGCATGTTTGTCGAGGGTCTCGACATGATCGGGGTGACACTGAGTGAATCGGAATCCATACATGAGTTTGAGAAGAGGCACTACAAGGACCATCGATGGATGAAGATCGACTTACCGAAGCAGCAGAGAGGCTGATCGAGGCGGGACGCTAGAGATCTAGAGATCCATACGGAATTAGTTCGGGCAGGTCAAATTTCCTGCCCCGGCAAAAATCCGAGACATGAAACGGGAGACAAGAGATGGAAACTTCGTCGTCACATACGAGCATGGCCGAGTCTAAATGGGCGTCGTCGCTGACAAAAGTCAAGATTGGGGGAATGCCACTGCCCATGTTTGCTGCGATAGCGATTATCACGATTCTGGCGGCGCTAACAAAGCGACTGCCAAACGACATGATCGGAGGTTTCGCGGTACTCATGCTGTCCGGGCTATTGCTCGGCGAGGTCGGGGGGCGGATTCCGTTATTCAAACATATTGGCGGTCCTGCGATCCTGTGTTTGTTTGTCCCATCCGCGTTACTCGGCTATAAGCTGATGGACGACGCGACGCTCAAAGCGATCACGACGACCATGAAGACTACGAATCTTCAGTATCTCTATATCGCAAGCCTTGTCGCGGGAAGTATTCTTGGGATGAATCGCAAGATCCTGATCCAAGGCTTCCTTAAGATGTTCGTTCCGTTGCTGATCGGAACGGTGTCCGCTATCGCAGCCGGTGTAATCGTGGGACTCGCTTTGGGATACGATGCAAACCACACGTTCTTTTACATCGTAATGCCGATTCTCGGGGGAGGAATCGGAGAGGGAATTCTTCCGCTGTCGATCGGGTATTCAGAAATCACGGGCGCTGAGCAGGGTCACCTCGTCGCGATGATGGTGCCGGCGGCACTGATTGGAAACGTCGTTGCAATCCTCTCTAGTGGCCTCCTGAAACGTTTTGGTGAACGGCATCGTAGTTTCAGCGGCGACGGCATGCTGGTCAGGACGGGCGAAGATGTCGAATTGCTCAAGGCGCAAAGGTCCGAGCCGGCGTTGGACTTGCGGCTGATGGGATTCGGTTTGCTCCTTTCGTGCACGTTGTTCATTCTCGGCGGATTGCTGGCACCGTTGACTGGTATCCCGGGCCCAGTTCTGATGATTGTCGCCGCGGCGGTATTGAAGGTTTGCCGTACGATCCCGGAGTCGATGGAAGTCGGTGCTTATCAGATGTACAAGTTCATGTCGACCAACCTGACCTTCGGTGTCCTGGTTGGGCTCGGAACTTTGTTCGTGTCGTGGGACAAACTCGTGAACGCCTTCTCTCCGGGATATTTCGTGATTTGTGCGTCGATCGTCGTATCGATGGTGGTCTCGGGCTTCTTCGTTGGTGCGTGGCTGAAGATGTACCCGGTTGAGTCAGCGATTATTACTGCATGCCATAGCGGACTCGGTGGCACCGGCGATGTGGCTATTTTGTCGTCGTCGAACAGAATGGGATTGATGCCATTCGCACAAATTTCCACTCGAATTGGCGGCGCCGCTATGGTCGTGTTCGCGACAATCATGATGAAGTGGTTGCATTGAAAGCAATTCTGATCTTTTGGTTTCGACCAAAACGACCCAAATCCGGAATAGCGACGACGATAAGGCGCCGTATCTCGACGCAGCAAAGGTAGACTGGTTGAAGTATTGAGTGGGCAACACTCGCGTGCGCATCCAAGGCTCACCCAACGAGCGCACGTTACTGCTGGTGCTCCGCATGTTGCGCGGCACGTCGGGACCGACAGCATGATCGGCCTACCGAGCCGCACAAAGATCAGGCTGGCCTCGGGCGTGACCGAGATGCGCTCGGGTTTCAACAGCGTGGCCGCCAAGGTCCAAACGGTACTGGAGCAAGACCCGTTCAGCGGCCACTGTTCGTGTTCCGCGACAGGCGTGGCGATCTGGTCAAAGTGCTGTGGTGGAGCGGCGACGGCATGTGCCTTCTGATGAAGCGCCTGGAACGCGGCCGGTTCGTCTGGCCACGGGCAGACGGTGGCGTGGTGTGCCTGAGCCAGGCGCAACTGTCGATGCTGCTCGAAGGTATCGACTGGCGGCAAGCACTCCGCACGACGGAGCCGACATCGGCGTTGTAAACCTGTCGGCCGCCGCGTAGACCGTCGGCATGACCACGGCAAACGCCTATCCGGACGACGTCGAAGCGCTCAAGGCCATGCTGCTTGAGCGCGATGCACGCATCGGGCATGTGGAAGATGTGGTCGAATCGCACAGGGCGGCGAACGCCACCGCCCAAGGCCAAGATCGAGCATCTGAATCTGCTGATCGCGAAACTGCACCGCATGCGGTTCGGCCGGAGTTCAGAGAAGCTCGACCGTCAGATCGAGCAGCTCGAGTGGCGACTGGAAGAGTTCGAGGCCGACGAAGGCCCTGCTCCCATCGATTTCCATCAGCTCGGGTATTACCTGACCGGCATCAAGGAAAGTCAGGCGGTGCGCACGCGTGTGGCGCCGCGGTACTTGGAAGTATTGAGCGGTCGGCTACCGGACAGTGCGGGGAAGGTACTGGCGACGCGATCGGTGCGGCGGACACCGGAAGGCTGCGCCGACTTGGCGCGCACGTTTCGCCCCTTCCCCATGGAGATAGGTCGACGTCGTTGCCACCGACGCGTGGCGCAAGTTGTCACGCACGACAACCAGTTCCACGCCGGCGTCCAGTGCATGGGTGGCGTGCGTATGACGCAGCCAGTGGGGGCTGGCGTGCCGCAACTTCTCGGCGAGCGCCGGATGGCGCGTGTTGACGCGTTCCGAGACCTCCCGAAAAAACTCACCCAACACCTGCCGCAACCGCGTTGAACTGATGCCGGTGCCAGCGTCGCGTCGTGCGCGCTGCTCCGCATCCAGCGCCGCCACCAACGGGGTGGCCGGCTGCCAGCGGGCACGCCAGACCGGCAGGCCCGCGCCTTCAGCGTGCGCCGCAGCGCATCGCGCGCAAGCGGCGGGAGCGCCACGCGCCCGGGTTTTGCCCCCTTGCCGGTCACCTCGAGCCACCACATGCCGCGGGTGTCGGCCGTGATGTCACCCAGCGTCGCCGCCACCAGTTCCTGCGCACGCAGGCCAGTCGCGTAGCCGAAGTCCAGCACAAAGCGCAGCCGCTCGGCAGCCGGTGTGGTCCAGCCGGCGCGCTCGAGGTGGTCGGCCGCGGCTCGCACGATTTTCCGCTCGCGGCCGGTCAACGACCGCCCGGTATCGTCAGTTCGTCGGACTCGACCACGCCATCCGTCATCCCCCTTGCTCTCGTGAAATTGCCGTGCTAATTTTTCATGAAATTAACCGGCTAAAATTTCACGGGAGCCCGCATGTTCGTGCAGTCCGACCGTCACGTCGCAAGCTACTACGCCGCCACCTACCCGGCGCCGATTCCGCATCGTCCCGCGCTGGATGAACGCATCGACGCCGACGTGCTGGTCGTCGGCGCGGGGTTCAGCGGGCTGCATACGGCATTGCGCGTCGCGCTCGCGGGCAAGCGCGTCGTCGTGCTGGAAGCGAGCCGCGTCGCGTGGGCGGCGTCGGGCCGCAACGGCGGGCAGGCGCTGCTCGGCTGGTCGTGCGACATGCAGCCGCTCGAGGATTCGCTCGGCCGCGACGGCGCGCGCGTGCTGTGGGACAGCATGCGCTGGGCCGCGGCCGAAGTGCGCGAGCTGCCCGCGCGACACGGCTTCGACATCGACTACCGGCCCGGCAGCCTGTGGGCGGCGGTACGGCCGCGCCGCGTGGCGATGCTCGCGCAGGCCCGCGACGAGGCGGCCGAGCGCTGGGGCTACGACCGGCTGCGCGTGATCGAGCAGCGCGAGATGCGCGAATGGATCGGCAGCGCGCGGTATCTTGCCGCGCTCTACGATCCCGAGGCCGGGCACCTGAATCCGCTCAAGCTCGCGCTCGGCCTCGCGCAGACGATCGAACGCGCGGGCGGCCGCATCTTCGAACAGAGCCGCGTGCTCGACTGTCGCGAGACGGCTGGCGGCCATGTCGCGCGCACCGCACACGGCGAAGTACGCGCCGACGTGCTCGTGCTGGCGTGCAACGCATACGTCGATCGGCTCGACCCCGAACTGTCGCGCCGGCTGCTGCCGGTCGGCACGTACCAGGTCGCGACCGAACCGCTTGCGCCGGACGTCGCGCGCTCGCTGCTGCCGCAGAACAGCTGCGTGATCGACAACCAGTTCGTGCCCGACTACTTCCGCCTGAGCCCCGACAACCGGCTGCTGTTCGGCGGCGGCTGCACCTATCTCGGCGGCATACCGGCCGACATCGCGGCGGCGACGCGCCCGCATCTCGAACGCGTATTCCCGCAACTGAGCGGCGTGCCGCTCGATTACGTGTGGGGCGGCCACATCGACATCAGCATGCGGCGCACGCCGGATATCGGCCGCCGCGGCCAGCGCTTTTGGCTGCAGGGCTTTTCGGGGCACGGCGTGCTGCCGACGCTCGCCGGTGCGCGCGCGGTCGCCGACGCCGTGCTCGGCGACGATCGCCTGCTCGCGCAGTACCAGCGCATTCGCAACCGGCGCTTCCCTGGCGGCGACCGCCTCGCCGCACCGCTGGAAGCGATCGGCAAGGCCTGGTACCGTTTGCGCGATACCGTCTGACGCACCGGATTCCAACATGAACGAACAGGAAGAAATAGAAAGTCTGGCGATCCTGATCCGCGACCTGCGCAAGCATCGCAAGGTCACGCTCAACGATCTCGCCGAACGGATCGGCCGCTCGGTCGGGTTTCTGTCGCAGGTCGAGCGCGGGTTGTCGCGCCCGACGGTGGCCGATCTCACCGCGATCGGCGAGGCGCTCGGCGTGCCGACCACATACTTCTACAGCCTCAGCAAGCCGCGCAGCGTGCCGTGGGTCACGCGTCCCGACGAGCGGCGCACCGTGTATTACGCGGCCGGCATCACCGATATCCTCGTGTCGCCGAACATGCGCTCGCGCTTCTCGATCCTCGAAAGCCATCTGGCGCCGGGCGCGAGCAGCGGCGAGCGGCCGGTCGACGACAGCGACGAGCAGGGCGGCTTCGTGCTCGAAGGAGAACTGACGATCTGGATCGACGGCGACGACACACCCGTCACGCTCGGCCCGAACGACGCGTTCCAGCTGCCCGCGCACAAGCGGTTTCGTTACGCGAACCTGAGCGATGCGCCGACGCGCGTGATCTGGGTGTTTACCTGAGGTGTCGGCAACGCGGCCCGACGGGCCGCTGCCCTGCCGGCGTACAGGTTTGCAGTACTGATCGACATCGCGCATGGGGCAGTGACGCATGCCGATGAATCCGGGTCGCCGTCGTCGCAAGGCGGCACCGCCATACAGAACCAGGAAAGGATGAGACATGACTGACGTCGTTAACGTGCTGGTCGATGAAGTGCGCGCCTTCCGGCACGCGCATCCCGAGATCCGTTATGTCGATCTGATCTGTCTCGACCTGCCCGGACACTTCTACGGCAAGCGCTATCCGATCGATGCGCTCGAGAAGGTCGCGGCGGGCTCGCTGCTGAAGCTGCCGCAGAACTGCGTGCTGCTCGGCACGCAGGGCGGCCTCTACAAGATCGGCGATTACTGCTTCAACGACGGCGACCCCGACGCGCCGCGCCGGCTGATTCCGGGCACGCTGAAGCCGGTGCGCTGGGAGCGGCAGCCGCTTGCGCAGATGCTGATCAGCTCCGATGGCACGGATGCGCCGATCGAGTTCGAGCCGCGCGAAGTGCTCGCGCGCGTGCTGCGGCGGTTCGCGGCGCGCGGGATCCGGCCGGTCGTCGCGTTCGAGCTGGAGTTCTACCTGTTCGCCGCGCAACTCGAGGACGGGATGCCGCAGTATGCGCGCGACCGCTTGAGCGACGATCGCGACGACCAGCCGAACATGCACATCGAGCGCCTGTCGCGCTTTTCCGACGTGCTGCACGAGATGGTCGAGGCCGCGTGCGAGCAGGGCGTCGACGCGACGGTGATCACGGCCGAGCTCGGCCCCGGCCAGTTCGAGATCAACTTCGGCCACACCGACGACGCGTTGCGCGCGGCCGACTGGTCGGCGCTGTTCTGCCGCAGCACGCGCGGCGTCGCGTTGCAGCACGGCTATCGCGCGAGCTTCATGGGCAAGCCGTATCTGCACGCACCGGGCAGCGGGATGCACGTGCACGTGAGCCTGTACGACGAAGCCGGCCGCAACCTGCTAGCCGCCGACGGGCAGCAGCCGTTGCGGCATGCGGTGGCCGGCTGCCTCGCGCTGCTGCCGCACTGCATGCCGGTGTTCGCGCCGAATCACAATGCATTCCGGCGCTATGGATCGATGGTGAACGCGGCGAGCCGCGCAAGCTGGGGCTTCGAGGATCGCGACGCATGCATCCGGATTCCGGAGTCGGATGCGCGCAACCTGCGGATCGAGCATCGGCTCGCGAGCGCGGATGCGAATCCGTACCTGGTGCTCGCGGCGATCCTCGCCGGCATGGAGCATGGGCTCGACGCGCGGAAGGAGCCGATCGCACCGCTCAACGACGATCGCGGCAGCGGGATCGATTTCCCGAAGGAGATGCTGTCGGCCGTCGCGGCGATGCAGGATCACGCGGCCGTGCGCGACGGGCTCGGCAGCGAATTCGTGATGGTGTATTGCGAGAACAAGCGGCAGGAGGAGCTGGATTTCCGCAACGAGATCGGCGCGCGCGAGTATCGGTGGTTTCTGTGAAAGCCGCTATGAGCGTGTGCGCCAGTAGCGCACTTCGTCGATCGACGTGCCGGCGAGTTCGAACGTCTTGATGTCGAGCGCTCGACGCGCAGAATCCGGCGTGCATGCAGGTGCGGTGTCGTACGACGCTGCGCGACACCACACCTGCCGTGCCGTTATTCCCCGAGCTTCGACGTTACGCAACCGGTGCTCGAGCACTCGCGCTCGCGTTCGCGCAGGAACGACAGCCGCGATTGCGTCATGTCGGTCGCGCACTGCAGATCGACGAGATAGCCGTTGTTGCGCGTCTCGCTGCATTGCGCATCGCGCTGCTTCAGCCATGCGAGCTGGCCGGCCTTGAGCGCCGCTTGCTGGTCGCCGCTCAGTTGCTTGCGCAGGCGGCCGTACTCGTCGTTGAGGTCGCGGTCGGTCTGGGAAAATTGCGTGCTGCTGCAATACACCTGATCGAACGCGCTGTGCGGCTTCGCACAGCCGGCCGCGTGTGCGGCGAACGGAACGGCAAGCGCGAGCAGCGCGCAGGATACGAGCAGATTCTTCTTTTTCATGGTGATGCTCCTCGGTGGGTGAAAACCGTTGAAACGGCCGACGTCGTCGGTTATCGGCGTGCCGTGCACGCGTCGATCCCGCCCGCGATCGCGGTGGCCAGACGCTGGATCGTGTCGCGCTGCGCGAGCCGCTTTTCCTCGTCGGGATTGACGATCACGCCGGCCTCGACCAGCACGGCGGGAATCGGTGCGGTACGCAGCACGACGAGATCGTCGAAGCGATGGATGCCGAGTTGCGGATCGACGAGCGGGCGGTTCTCGCCCTTGATCGGCTGCGCGTGGTAGAGCGACGGCCGTTCGCCGGCCGCGACCAGCCGTTCGGCGATCGCTTTCGCGCAACGCAGGCTTTCCGCGTAATGCGGATTGCGCTCGGATACGAACACCGCGAACCCGCGGAATTCGCGTTGCCTGCCCGCGTCGATGAACTGCTGCTGCATCGAATCGTGATGGATCGACACGAACAGGTTCGCGTCGGGCGCCTGCGTCGAGCGCTGGTCGAGCGCGATCTCGCGGCCGTCGGCGGACGTGCGCAGCACGCGGTCGCCGTGCGCGGCGAGCTTGTCGGCGACGGCGGCGGACAGGTCGAGGTTGTAGCGGTATTCGACGCGGCCGCTCGCGCCGGTGGCGCCCGGATGGGTCGGCGTATGGCCGGTATCGACGACGATGTAGCGGCCCGATGCGGGCTGAGCGTCGGCGCTTGCGTTGCCGGCCGCATGCAGTGCCAGCGGCGCGCCGAGCAGCGGCACGCACGCGAGCACGCGCGCGGCGGCACGCACGAGCGGACGTATGCGTCGGAGGGTTCGATTTGTCATTGTTGTCGTCGAGGAGGGCTATGGCGCGTCGTATGGTGCGGCGCCGTCGGCCTGCTCAATGCAGTCGGAATGTCGCGCGATTATAGCGGGTGGCAGCCGCGTGGCAATGACGAAACGGGGCCCATGTACCACTTCTTCGGGCGGCATCCCGCCGCGCAGCAAGTTCGATACGAGCCGCGGTCCGGATCACCTCGGCGCGATCGACGATCAGTGCGGCAGCGCTTCGGCTTCGGCCCAGCGCTTGAACGAGTCGAGACGCCGGCGCGTCTGCACGAGATAGAACGCGCCGATCAGCGGTTCGAGCAGCCAGCGCAGAAACGCCGGTTGCGCGCGGAAGTGATACGTGAACTTCACTTCCGTCGAGCCGGTCGAGCGTTCGGTGAAATTCCAGCTGCCGCTGAAGCGTTCGAGCACCTTCGGCCCGTCGACCATTTCGATGGCCGCGACCTGCGGCGGACGGTACGAGATGTAGCGCGACACCATCGTCGTGCCTGACTGGGTGCGGCAGAACGCGTCGACGCCGACGTCGGCCGTCATTCCGTCGAGCAGATAGGCATCGGAGAGGAAGCTGTCCCAGACGAGCCGCCGCGCGTAGTCCTGCGACCACGTGAAGAGGCGTCTGCGATCGACGCCGATGATCCGGCTGACTGAGATCCTCATGATGGCGGGCGAACCGTTGCGGATTGGGATGAAATCGAGTGTAACGCGCCTGCGCCGCGCACTTGTTCAGACATCGTCAAGTCGAGCAGCGATTCGATTGACGTTCTTCGGGAATTCCCCTAGCATCGAATCCATGCCTTCGGGAAAGACCCGAAGCGTTTCAATCTCTTGAGGGAGCCTCATGAGTACGCAACAGAACCGGCGCTTCGACGCGCTCGTTTTCATCGGTCGTTTCCAGCCTCCGCATCGTGGTCACCTGAATGTGCTGAAGTCGGCATTGAGCCGGGCCGAGCGCGTGTGCGTGCTGATCGGATCGACCGACAAGCCCCGCACCATCAAGGATCCGTTTTCGTTCGACGAGCGCTGCCAGATGCTGGTTTCGCTGCTCGATCCAGCCGAGCGCGAGCGCGTGACGATCGCGCCCGTGCAGGATTCGACGTACAACGACGGCGACTGGGTGCGCTGGGTGCAGGACGCCGTGGCCGCTGCCCTCGGCGACGTCTCGCAACGCAAGGTCGGGTTGATCGGGCACGAGAAGGACGCCACGTCCTATTACCTGCGGATGTTCCCGCAATGGGAGTTCGTCGACGTCGATGCGACCGAAGACATTTCCGCCACCGAAATCCGCGGCCAGTATTTCGCCGAACGCACCAACAGCTTCGTGCAGTGGGCCGTGCCGGAACCCGTGTTCGGCTGGCTCGAACGCTTTCGCACGCAGCCGGCTTTCGCACAACTGAAGGCCGAGGCCGAATTCATCGCCGCGTATCGCAAGGCGTGGTCGGCCGCGCCGTATCCGGTCACGTTCGTGACGGTCGACGCCGTGGTCGTGCACTCCGGTCATATCCTGCTCGTGCGCCGGCGCAGCGAACCGGGCCGCGGCCTGTGGGCGCTGCCGGGCGGCTTCGTGAACCAGGACGAGCGGCTCGATGCGGCATGCATTCGCGAGCTGCGCGAGGAGACGGGCGTGAAGCTGCCGGAGCCCGTGCTGCGCGGCTCGATCAAGGATCGCCAGGTGTTCGATCATCCGGCGCGCTCGTTGCGCGGCCGCACGATCACGCACGCGTGCCTGTTCAATTTCCCGACCGGCGAGCTGCCGCGCGTGAAGGGCAGCGACGACGCAGACAAGGCGCGCTGGGTGCCGCTCAACGAATTCGCGCAGATGCGCAACGTGATGTTCGAGGATCACTTCGAGATCGCGTATCACTTCCTGGGGAAGCTGTGATCCGCTGATTCCCCGGCACCGGTCCGCTGCGACAGACGCGGCGGCATTTCAACGGCCTAGAGGAGCTCTAGCCATGCAGAACGTTCCCGGCGGCTTTGCCGCGGTTCTCGCCAATCCGATTCTCAACACGGATTCGTACAAGGCTTCCCACTTCCTGCAATACCCGCCCGACGCGGAGGCGATGTTCTCGTACGTCGAATCGCGCGGCGGTCGTTACGACCGCACGCTGTTCTTCGGCCTGCAGATGCTGCTGAAGGAGTATCTGTGCACGCCCATCACGCACGCGATGATCGACGACGCGCGCGATTTCTTCGCGGTGCACGGCGAGCCGTTCAACGAAGCAGGATGGCGCTACATCATCGAGCGCTACGACGGCTATCTGCCGGTCAGGATTCGCGCGGTGCCGGAGGGCTCGATCGTTCCGGTGCACAACGTGCTGATGACCGTCGAGTGCGACGATCCGAAGGTGTTCTGGCTCGCGTCGTATCTCGAGACGATGCTGCTGCGCGTGTGGTATCCGGTGACGGTCGCGACGCTCAGCTGGCATCTGCGCCAGACGATCCGCCGCTTTCTCGAGAAGACCGACGACGATCTCGCGCAGTTGCCGTACAAGCTGCACGACTTCGGCGCGCGCGGCGTGTCGAGCGCGGAATCGGCCGCGATCGGCGGCGCGGCGCACCTCGTGAGCTTCATGGGCTCGGATACGGTGCTCGGCGTGCTGGCCGCGAACCGCTTCTATCGCGAGCCGATGGCCGCGTATTCGGTGCCGGCGGCCGAGCACAGCACGATCACGTCGTGGGGGCGCGACGGCGAGGCCGACGCGTACCGCAACATGATCGACCGCTTCGGATTGCCCGGTGCGATCGTGTCGGTCGTATCGGACTCCTATGATCTGTTCGCCGCGCTGGAAATGTGGGGCGGTCCGCTGCGTCAGGCGGTGATCGACTCGGGCGCGACGCTCGTCGTGCGTCCCGATTCGGGCGATCCGGTAACGATCGTGCTGCAGACGGTGCGCGCGCTCGACGCATCGTTCGGTTCGACCGTGAACGGCAAGGGGCGGCGCGTACTCGATCGCGTGCGGGTGATTCAGGGCGATGGTGCTGACGAGCAGTCGATCGAAGCGATCCTCGCCGCGCTCGACGAGGCGGGCTATGCGGCCGGCAACGTCGTGTTCGGGATGGGGGGCGCGCTGCTGCAGCAGGTGAATCGCGACACGCAGCGCTTCGCGATGAAGTGCTCGGCGATCCGGCGCGGCGGCGTGTGGCACGACGTGCGCAAGGATCCGGTCACCGATCAGGGCAAGCGCTCGAGGAAGGGCCGGCTCACGTTGCTGCGCAATTGCCGGACGGGCGAGTACCGGACCGTGGTGCTGCCGGTCGCGTGGGACGACCGCGCACTGGAGGGCGAGTGGGACGATGCGCTCGAAACGGTATTCGACACGGGGCGGATGCTGGTCGATACGACGTTCGCCGAGGTGCGGGCGAGGGCGCACGCGGGCGAACGCTGACACACGCGTCGGAGTGATGCGCCAGCGCACGTCACTCCGGCGACGCCGGTGCGCGTCGTGCACGCGGTACACCGCGCACTGCGGGTAGTCCGTTGTTTCAAGGCCCGGTTCGTGTACGCATCGCATCGGCGACTGCGTCGCGCACACAACTCGCGGCGATTTCCGACGCACGCGTGCGTGCCGCACGCGCCAGACGTGCGATCACCAGCGGCTGGATCACGGTCGATTCCCGAATCGCACATTCGACGACGAGCGGCGAGCGCGTGACCGCCGGGCTTTGCGTGATCAGCAGCGACACGCCGAGCCCGCTCGCGACCATTGCCCGGACCAGTTCGATCGAGACCACGCGATAGCGGACGTTCGGCGACAAGCCGCATTGCCAGAACGGCGCCATCAGGAAGTCGCGGCTGTGCGGCAGGTCGATCAGGATCACCGGATACGCGGCGAGATCGCGCAGCGAAATCGCGCGCTTGCGTTTCGCGAGCGCGGACCCGGCCGGTACGAGCGCATAGGGCCGCAATTCAGCGAGGCACTCGCGCTCGATGTCTTCGGGCAGGCCGACGTCGTACATCAACGCGAAATCGATCTGCTGCTTGTGCAGTGCAAGGTCGAGTTGCGCCAGATCGCCTTCCACGAAACGGATTTCGAGGCGCGGATGGCGCTGCTGCGCGAGTTCCAGCAAGCGTGGCAAATAGACCGGCGCGATCGTGCTGAATACGCCGATATGGACGACGCCGCCCGGCTCGTCACCGATGTCGTCGGTCGCGAATGCGGACGCCGACGCCAGCAACTGGCGCGCCTCGGCGAGCTTGCGTTCGCCGAAATGCGTGAGCGTCATCCGCGTGCCCGCGCCCCGCGTGAACAGCGGGTCGTCGAACAGCGCCTCGAGCTCGCGGATCGCCACCGAGATCGACGGTTGCGACACGCTGAGCTGGACCGCGGCGGCGGTCGTGCTGCCCGATTCGGCGGCGGCGACGAAATAACGAAGCAGTCTCAGCGACAGAGCCATGGCGAACCCATATGAAAATCTTATAGGCGTTAATTTATTCCGATATTTTATCTGATTGCCCCGCTCGAACAGAATCACTGCATCGGCCGACTCGGCCCGACCTTCAGGAGAAAGATGCCGTGACTGTGTCCAGGCTGCCGCTCGACGGCATACGTGTGATCGATTTTTCCCGGGTGCTGGCGGGGCCGCTGTGTTCGGCGTTGCTCGGCGACCTCGGTGCCGATGTGATCAAGATCGAGCCGCCCGCGGGCGACGACTACCGGGCGATCGGCCCGTTCGCGAACGGCGAGAGCGGGCTGTTCGGCGCGATGAACCGCAACAAGCGCAGTGTCGTGATCGACATGAAGACGTCCGACGGTCAGGCCCTCGCGCAGTCGCTGTGCGCCGCTGCGGATGTCGTCGTCGAGAACTTTCGCCCCGGCGTGGCCGATCGGCTCGGGATCGGTTACGCGACGCTGTCGGCGCGCAATCCGGCGCTGGTGTACGCAAGCGTGTCCGGATTCGGGCAGACCGGCCCGGAATCGCGCCGGCCGGCCTACGACATCATCCTGCAGGCGATGTGCGGGCTGATGGATGCGACCGGCGCACCCGACGGCGAGCCGACACTCGTCGGCGATTCGGTGTCCGATGTGGTCAGCGGGATTTTTGCGTCATGGGGCGTGCTCGCGGCGCTGGTCGCGCGCGATCGCACCGGACAGGGCACGCACGTCGACGTGTCGATGTTCGATGCGACGACGAGTCTCACCGCGGCGCTCGTCGCGCGTTACGCGACCACTGGCGTTGCGCCGCAGCGCGTCGGCAATCGTCACCCGACGTCCGCGCCGTTCGGCGCCTATCGTGCCGCGGATGGCCATTTCGTCGTCGCGGTACTCAATAACAAGCTGTTCGGCTTGCTTGCCGACACGATCGGCCAGCCGGCGCTGGCAGACGATCCACGTTTCGCGTCCGACACGTTGCGCTGTGAACACGAAGCGGCGTTGCGCGCGTACATCGAGCAGTGGGCCGCGATGCGCTCGGTCGACGAGGTCAACGCGGCGCTGGCCGCGGCGGGCATTCCGGTCGCGCCGATCCGGAACATCCGTCAAGCGCTCGAAAGCGAGCAGGCGCGTACACGGCGCCTGCTCGTCGATACCACCGCGGCCGACGGCTCGCCGATCCGGTTGCCCGCGCAACCGTTGAAATTTTCCGCGTATCCCGACACCCGCACCACCCGCGCACCGCAACTCGGCGAACACACGCACACGGTGCTTGGGCGGGTGCTCGGCCTCGACGACGCAACGATCGCCGCACTGGCGAAGGCCGGCGTGATTTACGCGGCACCCGACATGACCGACGGCGGCGCTGCCGAACCGTCGCGACAGACCGAAATCCATCAGGAGATGAACGATGCTTAAACGACTGGGCGTCGGCGATGCCGACCTCGAAATTGCCGACGCGATCCGCCGCTTCGCCCAAGCCGAACTTGCACCGCACGCGGCGCAGGTCGATCGCGACGAGACGTCGACCACGCGTTACGTGCCCGCGCTGGCCGAACTCGGCGTGATGGGGATGAACCTGCCGGAGCGCTGGGGCGGAGCCGGCGCATCGCCGGCCGCGATCATCCTGTCGCTGGCCGAGATCGCGAACGCGTGTGCGGCGACGTCGTCGATGATCGGCGCGCACTACCTGGCAACGGATTCGGTGCTGATCGGCGGTGACGACGCGTTGCGCGCACGCTACCTGCCCGACGCCGCAAGCGGCGCGAAGCTGGGCGCGTTTGCGCTGACCGAGCCGCAGGCCGGCTCCAATCCGGCCGGCATGACGACACAGGCCGTGCGCGACGGCGACAACTACCGGATTCGCGGCGTCAAGCACTTCATCTCGAACGCCGATGCCGCGCAGTTCATCGTCGTCTATGCGAAAACCTCGCCCGAGCTCGGGACGCGCGGCATCAGCGCGTTCGTTGTCGATCGCGATACGCGCGGCGTGTCGGTGTCGTCGCCGGAGAGGCTGATGGGCATTCACGGCGCGCCCGCGCACGAAGTCGCATTCGATTGCATGGTGCCGGCATCGAACCGGCTCGGCGATGAAGGGAGCGGCTTTCGCACCGCGATGAAGGTGCTCGACAGCAGCCGGCTCGACGTCGCGGCGACGAGCCTCGGGATTGCTGAAGCCGCGCTGGGCGACGCGATCGACTGGGCGAAACAGCGTCACGTTGGCGGCGAGGCACTGGCGAACAAGCAGGGGCTGCAATGGCGATTCGCCGACATGAAGACGCAGCTCGAAGCCGCATGGCTGCTGACGCTGCAGGCCGCGGCGCGGCGCGCTGCCGGCGAGCCGTTTACGGACATGGCGTCGATGGCGAAGCTGTACGCGTCGGAGATGGTTGCGTTCGTGACCGACGCGGCACTGCAGATTCACGGCGGCTATGGGTTCACGCGCGAAATGCGGATCGAACGACTCGTCCGGGACGCCCGCATTCTGCGGATCTACGAGGGATCGTCGGAGATCCAGCGCACGGTGATTGCACGCACGATGCTGGCATGACGGCACGTGAAATCGAACAAGGAGACGCGTGGTGAAAGTACTGGTGGCTGTGAAAAGAGTGGTCGACGCGAATGTGAAGGTCGGCGTGAAATCCGACCAGTCCGGCGTCGACGTCGCGAACGTGAAGATGTCGATGAATCCGTTCGATGAGATTGCAATTGAAGAAGCGGTGCGGTTAAAGGAAGCGGGCGTTGCAACGGAAGTGATCGCCGTGTCGGTGGGCGTGGCGCAAGCGCAGGAAACGCTGCGTACGGCGCTGGCGATCGGCGCGGATCGCGCGATCCTGGTCGAGTCGAACGACAGCGTCGAGCCGCTGGCTGTCGCGAAGATCCTGAAGGCGCTGGTCGACAAGGAACAGCCGCAGTTGGTGATCCTCGGCAAGCAGGCGATCGACGACGATTCGAACCAGACGGGCCAGATGCTCGCTGCGCTGGCGGGTCTGCCGCAAGCGACGTTCGCGTCGAAGGTCACGGTCGTCGATGGCCGCTTGACGGTTGCGCGTGAAGTCGACGGCGGCGCGGAAACGCTGTCGCTTCAACTGCCCGCAGTCGTGACCACCGACCTGCGTCTGAACGAGCCGCGCTACGTGACGCTGCCGAACATCATGAAGGCGAAGAAGAAGCCGCTGGAAACGGTGAAGCCGGAAGACCTCGGCGTGGACGTCGCGCCGCGTCTGAAGACGCTGAAGGTGGTCGAGCCGCCGAAGCGCGCGGCCGGCGTGAAGGTGCCGGACGTGAAGACGCTGGTCGAGAAGCTGAAGGCCGAAGCCAAGGTGCTGTGAGAGGGAGCGCAAAGAAATGACGATTCTGGTGATTGCAGAACACGACAACGCGTCGATCAAGGCCGTGACGCTGAACACAGTGGCAGCGGCGGCCGAAGTTGGCAAATTCGTCGGCGGTGACATCCACGTGCTGGTCGCAGGCCACAACGCGCAAGCCGCGGCCGATGCGGCAGTGAAGATTGCAGGTGTCGGCAAGGTCTTGCTGGCCGACGCACCGCAACTGGCCGCAGGCCTGGCGGAAAACATCGAAGCGACCGCGCTGAACATCGCGAAGGACTACTCGCACATCCTCGCGCCGGCCACCGCCTACGGCAAGAACATCGCGCCGCGTATCGCCGCGAAGCTGGACGTTGCGCAGATCTCGGACATCACGGCAGTGGATTCGGCTGACACGTTCGAGCGTCCGATCTACGCGGGTAACGCGATCGCGACGGTGCAGTCGAGCGACCCGATCAAGGTGATTACGGTGCGCGCAACAGGTTTCGATCCGGTTGCAGCGGAAGGCGGCAGCGCGTCGGTCGAGAAGATCGAAGCGGCAGCGGACGCAGGCAAGTCGCAGTTCGTGAGCCGTGAAGTGACGAAGCTGGACCGTCCGGAGCTGACGTCGGCAAGCATCATCGTGTCGGGCGGCCGCGGTCTGGGCAGCGGCGAAAACTACACGAAGGTGCTGGAGCCGCTGGCGGACAAGCTGTCGGCAGCGCTCGGCGCATCGCGCGCGGCAGTCGACGCAGGCTACGTGCCGAACGACTATCAAGTGGGCCAGACCGGCAAGATCGTCGCGCCGCAGCTGTACATCGCGGTGGGCATCTCGGGTGCGATCCAGCATCTGGCCGGCATGAAGGATTCGAAGGTGATCGTCGCGATCAACAAGGATCCGGAAGCACCGATCTTCAGCGTGGCCGACTACGGCCTCGTCGGCGATCTGCACGAACTCGTCCCCCAACTGACGGCGTCGCTCTGATCGCTGCAACCCATCAGGATCCATCGATCCTGCCCGCATGCCGTGTCGTCGCGACCGGCACGCGATTCACGCTCGGACCGTAGCCTGATAACGCGGTCCGAGCGAACCCCCCAAGCGCAGTTTTCCACCGGTCAGGAGCCGAGCATGGAACGTACCGCTACACCTGTCGCCAATCCGACGCTGATCGAGCGTCGCTCGATCGACCATATTCCCGATGCCGAGCGCCACGGCAACCTGTTCAGTCAATTTACCCTGTGGTTCGGCGCGAACCTGCAGGTCACGGCAGTCGTCGTCGGCGCGCTGGCGGTGGTGCTCGGCGGCGACGTGTTCTGGTCGCTGATTGGTTTGCTCGCAGGCCAGATACTCGGCGGCGCGGTGATGGCGCTGCACGGGGCGCAAGGGCCGCAGCTCGGGCTGCCGCAGATGGTATCGAGTCGCGTGCAATTCGGCGTGTACGGTGCGATCGTGCCGCTCGCACTGGTCTGCGTGATGTATGTCGGATTCTCGGCGGGCGGAACGGTCCTCGCCGGGCAGGCGATCGGCGAATTGCTGCACGTCGGCCATGCCGCCGCGATCCTGATCTTCTCCGCGTTCGTCGTTCTGCTCACCGGTCTCGGCTACCGGACGATTCATGCAATGGGCCGCGTATCGAGCATCGTCGGCACGCTCGCGTTCCTGTATCTGTTTGCGAGCCTGCTGCACGGGCACGCGTTCGGCGCGTTGCTCGCGAATCGCCACTTCACGCCCGCATCGTTCCTGCTCGCGGTGTCGTTGTCCGCATCGTGGCAGATCGCGTACGGACCGTACGTCGCCGACTATTCCCGTTACCTGCCCAGAGCGACGTCGCCCGTCAAGACCTTTGCCGCGGTGTTCTGCGGCACCGTGATCGGCGCGCAGGTATCGATGACCTTCGGTGTGCTTGCCGCCGCGCTCGCCGGCGACCGCTTCTCCGGGCACGAGGTCGCGTTCATCGTCGGCCTCGGCGCGACCGGCGCGATCGCTGCCGTGCTCTATTTGACGATCGCGCTGGGCAAGCTCACGATCACGACGCTCAACGCGTACGGCAGCGTGATGTCGGTTGCGGCGATCCTGACAGGCTTCGGCGGACGGCGCGAGATCTCGCCGCGCACGCGCATCGCGTTCGTGCTGCTGACCGTTGCCGCGTCGAGCGGGATCGCCCTGGCCGGGCAGCACGATTTCCTGAAGGCGTTCTCGTCGTTCCTGCTGTTTCTGCTGGTGTTCTTCACGCCGTGGAGCGCGATCAACCTCGTCGACTATTACTGCGTCACGCGCGAGCGTTACGACGTGCCGGCATTGTTCGACCCGGACGGCCGGTACGGCCGCTGGAACGTCGTCGGCATCGCGGTCTATGCGGTCGGCGTGCTCGTGCAGATGCCGTTCGTCGCGACGGGGTTTTACACCGGGCCGTGGGTCGATGCGTTGGGAGGCGTCGACGTGTCGTGGATCGTCGGCATCGTCGTGCCGGGCCTGCTGTACTACGTCGCGTCGCGCGGCGCGCTGGCGAGTGTGCCGGACCGCCTGATCCTGTCCGACTCCGCCCGCGACGCCGACTAGAAGGGCGTGTTCACGCTAATCACGCGCCAGCCCCTCGAATGAATTTTTCCAAACAGGGGAACGTGCCCTAGGACACGGTTCGCACGCGACTGCGCGCACCGGGCGGCGGCGTTTCGGGATCGTGCGCGGCTGCCCGCGCCGCATCCATCGCCCGCGCAAGCGCATCGAACACCGCCGGCCCTTTGCAGCGCGACACGTTGAAGCGCATGAACGACGTCGCGGTGCGCGCCGCGCTGAACACGTTCCCCGGTGCGAGCACCACGTCGTGATCGAGCGCGTGGCGCGCGACGTGCGCGGCGTCGAGCCCGTCGGGCAACTCCGCCCATACGAACAGGCCGCCGCGCGGTTCGGTCCAGATCCGGAGCCCGGCGCGCGCGAGCCGCCGGATCGTCTCGCCCATCGCGTCCGCGAGATGCGCGCGCAGGCTGTCGAGATGGCGCCGGTACGTGCCGTCGACGAGCAGCCGGTGCACGACATTCGCGCCGATCTGCGCATTGCCGAACGACGTCGCGAGCTTCAGGTCGACGAGCGCGTCGATCCATTCCGGTCGCGCGGCGACATAGCCGCAGCGGATCGCGGCCGACAGCGTCTTCGAGAAGCTGCCGATCGACACGACGCGCGACAGCCCGTCGAACGCGGCGAGGCGCGGCGCGGGCGTGCTCTCGAAGTCCGCGAAGATGTCGTCCTCGACGATCAGCAGCCCATGCTCGGCCGCGAGCGTCAGCAGCCGATGCGCGACCGGCGGCGCAAGCGTCGCGCCGGTCGGGTTGTGCAGCGCCGCGTTCGTGATGTAGAGGCGCGGCCGATGCTCGACGAGTACCTGTTCGAAGCGCGCGAGATCGGGGCCGTGCTGCGTGTAAGGGACGCTGACGATCCGCGCACGATGCGCGCGCAGCAGTGCCTGGAAGTTGAAGTAGCACGGATCGTCGAGCACGACGGTGTCGCCGGGCTCCAGCAGCAGCCGGCACACGAGATCGAGCGCATGCGTGCCGCCGTCAGTCAGCATGATCTGAGTGGGCTCCGCATGGATGCCGTGCTGCGCGAGGCGCCATGCGAGCTGCTGGCGCAGCGCGGGCAGGCCGAGCGGCGTCGCATAGTCGGTCAGGGCGTCGGGTTCGTCGCGCGACACGGCGCGCAGCGCGCGGCGCAGGCTCTCGTCGGGCAGCCACGACGCCGGCAGCCAGCCGCAGCCGGGCTTCACCGAGCTGGGTGCCGCTTCGAGCGCCTGACGCGACAGCCACAGCGGATCGAGCTCGCGATCGAGGCGCGGCCCGAGTTCGGCGAGCGCGAGCGGCGGCGCGTGGCCCGACACGTAGAAGCCGGAGCCGCGCCGCGCGACGAGCACGCCTTCGCTGGCGAGCCGTTCGTACGCGTCGACGACGGTCGATTTCGACACGTGCAGCGCGTCGGCCATCATCCGGATCGACGGCACGCGCGCGCCGGGCATCAGCGCGCGGCTCGCGATCCGCGCGCGCAGCGTGTCCATCACGGTTTCCACCCGCGTGCGCGACACCGCGGGCGGGGCAAGGTTCTGGGCGGATTGGCTCATGGCGAAGGTCGAACTGTACGGTCAGTTGTTCAGTACAGTTTGTCGGAATTGTATTGGGCTGTAGCTTACGCGCATTTCGCGGGCGGCGGATCATCGGACATCCCCCTTGTTCCGATCAGGATTTGCCGTGCAAAAGACGACCGACGGATGGCTCAGCGGCCTGCTGGGCGTGATCATTTTCAGCGGCTCGCTGCCTGCGACGCGCGTCGCGGTGCAGGGGCTCGACCCGCTGTTCCTCACGTTTGCGCGTGCGACGATCGCCGGCGTGCTCGGCCTCGCGCTGCTCGTCGCGCTGAAGCAGAAGCGGCCCACGCGCGCCGAGACCGCGTCGCTCGTCATCGTCGCGCTCGGGGTCGTGGTCGGTTTTCCGCTGCTGACCGCGCTTGCGTTGAAGCACGTGACGTCCGCGCACGCGATCGTATTCGTCGGGCTGCTGCCGCTGGCGACCGCGCTGTTCGGCGTGTGGCGCGGCGGCGAACGGCCGAGGCTGCCGTTCTGGATCTTCTCGCTGCTCGGCAGCGGCGCGGTGGCCGCGTTTGCGCTGCGCAACGGCGGCAGTGCGTCGGTGGTCGGCGATGCGCTGATGCTGGCCGCGATCGTCGCATGCGGGCTCGGTTACGCGGAAGGCGCGCGCCTGTCGCGCCAGCTCGGCGGCTGGCAGGTGATCTCGTGGGCGCTGGTGCTGTCGCTGCCGGTGATGCTGCCGCTCACGTGGTTCACGTGGCCGGCCACGTTCGACGGCGTCGACGCCGCCGCGCTGTGGGGGCTCGCATACGTGTCGTTGTTCAGCATGCTGATCGGCTTCGTGTTCTGGTATCGCGGGCTCGCGCTCGGCGGGATCGCGGGCGTCGGCCAACTGCAGTTGCTGCAGCCGTTCTTCGGCTTCCTGCTCGCGGCCGGGCTGCTGCACGAGACGGTGCCGCCGTCGATGCTCGCCGTGACGGTCGTGGTCGTCGGCTGCGTCGCGGGCGCGAAGTATTTTTCCAAAGTGGCGCCGGTGCGGCGCGCGGGCTGACGTGGGGCGGGTGGTGACGTGACGCGGCGAGTCGAACAGGCAGATTTACCGAGCGCCGAACGTCGCGGAAGGCGCTTCAAGAACTACCTGTATGCATTGCGTCGTCAGCATGGCGTGAGCAACCGGACTGAAGCCGCGTTGTGGCGCGCGCGTCACGTATCGGCCGAGCTTGCTGCGTTCTCATCCGCGTTCACGTTCACGTTCACGTTCACGGCAGCCGGCAATTCACGCTGCTCGCGAATGTCGCGACAGGCCAGCGGTGTGCCACCAACCAGCGTCGCGTTGAACCTCATACGCCCGGGGCCGGCGGCGGAGCGCTCGACGCCGATCATCGGTAACAACTTGTCCGACTGACCGAGCGCAGGGCGCACATACTGGAATGGCGAACGGGCCGCGCCTGCCGCCGGGCCCGTTCGCTGGCGCCCATCGACATCAGGCGCCCGCCTGCTTACGCGACATGCGCGACGCCGTATTGCGACGACAGATATCGCCGGATATCGGCGGGCGAATCGATGAAGCGCCGGCCGTTGTGCTCGCGAACGCCGATCGCATCATCCTTCGGTGTCTGCCCGTTGCCGAGCACGAGCACGGGTGCCGACTGGTTGTCCTCGCCGATCAGCGCGACGATCGGCTGGCGCGGCCGCGGCGCGTCGATATACTCGACCGCGACCGCGTCGCGCAATTGCGGATAGAAACTGAGCAGCCCTTCGACGGCAACCGAGTCGCCGCAGTAGAACGGACCTTCGGAGTCCTTGAAGAAACCCGGGCGGAGAATGAACAGTGTGTCTTTCATGATGGCCTCGCTATCAGTGGTGGTCGAACGTTGAAAAAAGCGTGATGCGTCGTGATACGAACGTGCGCTGCGTTGCCCCGATGTCAGGCTTCCGCGCATGCGGCCGCGGCGGCGCGCATTCTCGCGAAACCGGCGTCGAGATCGGCGATCATGTCGTCCGGATGCTCGAGCCCCGCGTGAATGCGCAGCAGCGGGCCGGCGGCCGCCCATTGCGTCGCGGTGCGATGGCGCGACGGGTTCGACGGGATGATCAGGCTTTCGAAGCCGCCCCAGCTATAGCCCATGCCGAAGCACGTCATCCCGTCGAGCAGTGCACGCACGGCTTCGTCGGGCTGCGGATGCAGCACCAGGCCGAACAGCCCGCATGCGCCCGTGAAGTCGCGCTGCCACAGCGCGTGGCCGGCATCGCCCGGCCGCGCCGGATACAGGATCCGCGCGACTTCCGGCTGCTGCGCGAGCCATTCGGTCAGCACGTGCGCATTGCGCTGGTGGCGCTCGAGCCGGACCGACAGCGTGCGCAGGCCGCGCAGCGCGAGATACGCGTCGTCGCCGCTGACGGTCATCCCGAGCTGCCGATAACAGCGCGTGACTTTCGGCGCGAGCGCCTCGGTGGTCAGGATCACGCCCATCAGCAGGTCGGAGTGGCCGGCGATGTACTTCGTCGCGGCGTGGATCGACACGTCGACACCATGCGAGAACGAACGGAAATTCAGCGGCGTGCCCCACGTGTTGTCGAGCAGCACGACCGCGCCGTGCGCGTGTGCGACGCGGCAGATCGCGGGAATGTCCTGCACTTCGAAGGTCAGCGAGCCGGGCGATTCGGCGAATACGGCGCGCGTGTTCGGCCGCATCAGCGACGCGATGCCGGCGCCGAGCGCCGGATCGTAGTACGTCGTCTCGATGCCGAGGCGCGCGAGCGTGTCGTCGCAGAAGGAGCGCGTCGGGTCGTACGCGGAGTCGACCATCAGCAGATGGTCGCCGGGATCGAGCACCGCGAGCAGCGCGGTCGCGATCGCACTGAGTCCGCTCGGCGTCAGCAGCGCGGCGTGTGCGCCTTCGAGACGCGCGAGCGCCTTTTCGAGCGCGCGCGTGGTCGGGCTGCCGTGCCGTCCGTACGCGAGCGGCGTGCCGCGCACCGCGTCGAGTGCATCGGTGCCGTGAAAGAGCAGCGTCGACTGGCGATACACGGGCGGATTCACCGGCGAGCCGGGCTGCCCATGCGAGCGGCCTTCGTGAGCGAGGAGGGTGTCGGTCGAGTGCGGGTGGTTCAAGATGTCGTCCTTTGAAAGTCGGTCAATCGAGGCAGTGCGGCCGTCGTGCGCTCAATGCAGGATCTTGTCGAGGAAGTCGCGCGCGCGGTCGGAGCGCGGCGCGGCGAAGAACGCATCGCTTGCCGCATCCTCGACCACCGCGCCCTGGTCCATGAAGATCACGCGATGCGCGACCTTTCTCGCGAAGCCCATTTCGTGCGTGACGCACACCATCGTCATCCCGTCGCGCGCGAGCTCGACCATCACGTCGAGCACTTCGTTGATCATCTCGGGATCGAGCGCGGAAGTCGGTTCGTCGAACAGCATCGCGACCGGGTTCATCGACAGCGCGCGTGCGATCGCGACACGTTGCTGCTGGCCACCCGACAACTGCCCCGGATATTTGTGCGCATGCGCTTTCAGGCCGACGCGATCGAGCAGCTTCATCGCGTTCTCGATCGCCTCGTCCTTGCGGCGGCCGAGCACCTTGATCTGCGCGAGCGTCAGGTTGTCGGTGATCGACAGGTGCGGAAACAGCTCGAAATGCTGGAACACCATGCCGACCCGCGCGCGCAGTTGCGCGAGTTTCGCGGCCGGGTCGCCCAGCCGCATGCCGTCGACGACGATGCTGCCTTTCTGGAACGGCTCCAGGCCGTTGATCGTCTTGATCAGCGTCGACTTGCCGGAGCCCGACGGCCCGCACACGACGACCACTTCACCTTTCGATACCGCCGCGCTGCATGCGGAAAGGACCTGATGCTTGCCATACCACTTCGATACGTTGTCGAGCGTGATCATGTTGTGTCCGTGGTTGAGGTTCATGTTGAGGGCGGCGCGTGCATGCTCAATGCGCGGACGGCAACGAGAGACGCGTTTCGACACGGCCCTGCAGGCGCGTGAGCAGCGTGCTGAGCACCCAGTAGATCGCGGCGGCGGCGAGATAGAGCGGCAGCGGCTGGAACGTCGCGGCGATCACTTCCTGCGTCGAGCGCAGCAATTCGGTGACGGTGATCACCGACACGAGCGACGTGTCCTTGATCAGGCTGATCAGCGTGTTGCCGAGGCTCGGTACGGCCAGGCGCAGCGCCTGCGGGCAGACGATGTAGCGCAGCGTCTGCACGTGCGTGAGGCCGAGGCTGTGCGCGGCCGCCCATTGCCCGCGGCCGATGCCGAGGATCGCGCCGCGCATGCTTTCGGACAGATACGCGCCGGCATTGAGCGTCAACGTGAAGATGCCGGCCGTCGTCGGGTCGAGCGTGATGCCGAGATCGGGCAGCCCGTAGTAGACGACGAACATCTGCACGAGCAGCGGCGTGCCGCGCATCAGGCTCACGTAGCCCTGCGCGAGGCTGGATGCGAGCCGGTTGCTGCCGATGCGCATGATGGCGACCACGAGCCCGACGACGAGGCCGAGCGCCATCGACGCCACCGCGAATTTGAGCGTGAACAGCGCGCCCTTCACCATGACGGGCAGCGTATGAATGATCAGATCGAGTGCTTCCATCGCGTGTCTCCTGATTGTGTTTCGGCCGGCCCGCGCATCGGGGGCGCGCGGGCCTTTGCAGCGCTGCGTTATTGCGTGACCGGCCGCGAGGTATCCGTGCCGAACCACTGCATCGAGATCTTCTTCAGCGTGCCGTCCTGCTGCAGCGACGCGACCGCGTCGTCGATCGCCTTCGCGAATTTCGGATTGCCCTTGCGGAACGGGATGCCCATCCGGTCTTCGCCGCCCGGGACCACGGCGCCGGGGCGCAGCGGCAGGTGCGAGTTCTTGATCAGGTAGCTCAGCATCAGGCGGTCGTTGACCGCCGCATCGATGCGGCCCGCCGCGAGGTCGCGCAGGTTCTCCGGCGTGCCCGGATACACCTGCAGATCGATCGCGGGCACGGTCTTCACGAGATCGACGTAGTTGCTGCCCATCGTCACGCCGACTTTCTTGCCCTTCAATTCGTCGAGCGACTTGAATGCACGCGCGTCGTTCTGGCGTTGCAGCAGTTGCGCGGACGAATACACGTACGGCGTACTGAAATCGAGTGCCTGCTGGCGCGACGGCGTGATCGCCACCTGGTTCACGATCACGTCGAACTTGCCGGCCTGCAGCCCGGCGAGAATCCCGCTCCATTCGGTCGTCACGAACTGCGGCTTCACGCCGAGCCGGGCCGCGACCGCCTTCGCGACGTCGACGTCGAATCCTTCGAGCTGCCCGTCGGCGTTGCGGTAGTCGAACGGCGGGTAGGTGCCTTCGAGCGCGATCTTCAGTACGCCGGCCTGCTTGACGGTGTCGAGCAGATCGGCCGCGTGCGATGCCGTGGCGGCAACGCAGAGGAGGGCGGCGGCGAGGCCTTGCTTGAGCGTCGGGGTGAAGTGTTTCATGGTCGTCTCCGTGGTCGTTGTCGGAAAAAATCGAGGGCGTGCGTGTCCGCGGCGACGGGCGGCGTCGCCGTGGGCGGGAAGCGGATCGAAGGCGCCGCGGCCGGATGCGGCGCGGCGAGTGTGGCGGCGAGTGCGACGCGCGCCGTTCGCCGCGATGCGTTGCGGCATGCGTTCGCGCACGCAGGCGGAGCGCACGGCGTTCGTATCGAACGGGTTCCGGTGCGCGACGAAGAGTTCAAGCATCGTGTTCATGATTGCCCGTGCGGCTTGCGAGTGAGGTAGACCGGGTGCATCGTCGATGCGTATCCGGCGACGCAAATGCTGAACGACTGAGGGCAATCTTAGTTTTGTCAAAAAGGAAAGTGCTTCCAAAAATGCACGCACTTTCCACGCGCCGTGGAATGTTTTTCTCTCCGCGTGGAACGTGATGCAAGCGATCTGCTGCGGTTGCACGGCGTGTGCAGCATGCGGTGCTACGGCGCACGTGAGCGGTTGCCCTGTGCGGGCAGCACGCGCGAAAAGCAAAACGGCCACGCATGCCGGAAGCGGCAAGCGTGGCCGTGAGCGCTCGACGGGCGTCGAACGCAGCGTGAAGGCGCGGTTACTCGAACGTTTCGAGCGCAAGCAGTTCGCTGATCGTCTGCCGGCGGCGGATCAGCCGCGGCGTGCCGCGATCGACGAGCACTTCCGGTGCGAGCGGCCGGCTGTTGTAGTTCGAGGACATCGATGCGCCGTACGCGCCCGCGTCGTGCAGGAACAGCAGGTCGCCGATCTGCGGCTGCGCGAGCTTGCGGTGCGTAACCACGCCGCCTGCGTCCTGCGTGAACACGTCGCCGGATTCGCACAGCGGCCCGGCGATCGCGATGTCGACGAGCGGCCGGCCGGCGGGCAGCGCGCCGTCGTGCGCATGCACGGACACCGCGTGATAGCTGCCGTACATCGACGGGCGCATCAGGTCGTTGAAGCCCGCATCGATCAGCACGAAGTCGTGCTTCGGCCGGCGGTTCACGCCCTGCACTTCGGTGACGAGCGTGCCGGCTTCGGCAACGAGGAAGCGGCCCGGTTCGATCTCGATGCGCACCGCGTGGCCGAGATGCCGTTCGATCCGCTTGCGCGCGGCGTCCCACTGGCTGAAGTAGTGGCCGACGTCGACGCGCGGCTCGCCGTCGCGATACGGAATCGACAGCCCGCCGCCCGCCGAGATCGCTTCGATGTCGTGGCCGAGCGACGTGACGAGATCGACCATCGCGTCGCACACCTGCGACAGGTGGCCGTAGTCGACGCCCGAGCCGATGTGCATGTGGATGCCGACCAGCTTCAGCCCGTGCTGGCGCACGATCTCGATCGCGCGCGGCACGTCGTCGATCCAGATCCCGTGCTTGCTCTGCGGGCCGCCGGTGTTGGTCTTGTTGCTGTGGCCGTGGCCGAAGCCCGGATTCACGCGCAGCCAGACGCGATGGCCGGGCGCGTGCTCGCCGACGCGCGACAGCATGTCGAGCGAACCGGCGTTCACCGTCACACCATGCGCGAGCACGGCCGCGAGCGTCGGGCGGTCGATCAGGTCGGCGGTGAACACGACGCCTTCCGGCTCGCCTGCGGGACTGAACCCGGCCGCGAGGCTGCGCTCGATCTCGCCGAGCGACACGGCATCGACGCACGCGCCTTCTTCGCGCATCAGCTTCAGGATATGCAGGTTCGAGTTCGCCTTCTGCGCATAGCGGATCACGTCGAACTGGCGCAGTTGGGCGATGCGCTCGCGGATGACGTCGGCGTCGTACACCCACAGCGGGGTACCGTATTGCTGCGCGAGCGCCGCGAGCTGGCGGGAATCGAGGGACATGGCGGACGAATCGGATCGAATGAACGGATAGCGTGAATGATGCGCCTGAAAGGCTATACAGTAAAATGCCTGTTTATCGACATTCGATTCACTCTGGATATAGGTGCCATGCTCACACACCGGCATATCGAGGTTTTCCGCGCGCTGATGGTCACCGGCAGCACGACGCGCGCGGCCGAAATGCTCTACACGTCGCAGCCGACCATCAGCCGCGAGCTCGCGCGCATGGAGCAGGTGGTCGGCTTCGCGCTGTTCGAGCGCACGCATGGCCGGCTGCGGCCGACGATGGCCGCGCTCACGCTGTTCGACGACGTGCGGCTCGCCTATGTGGGGCTCGAGCGCGTCGCGGCGACGGCCGCGCGGCTGCGCGAGTTTCGTGACGGACAGTTGTCGGTGATCGCGCTGCCGGCGTTCTCGCACGCGATCCTGCCCGGGGCGTGCCGGCGTTTTCACGACGCGCATGCGGGCGTCAGCGTGTCGGTCGCGACGCAGGAGTCGCCGGTGCTCGAGGAATGGTTGACCGCGCAGCGCTACGATCTCGGGCTGACCGAGCACGACGCCGCGCCGGCCGGCACCGTGCTGACGCCGCTGCTCGAGGTCGACGAGGTGTGCGTGCTGCCCGACGGTCATCCGCTGCTGGCGCAGGACGCGATCGATCTCGCGGATCTCGCCGATCGCCCGTTCGTGAGCCTGTCGCTGAACGACCCGTACCGGATCATGATCGACGAGGCGTTCGCGCAGCTTGGCGTCGCGCCGCGCTCGGTGATCGAAACGCCGTCGGCGGTGTCCGTGTGCGCGTTCGTGCGGCAGGGGCTCGGCGCCGCGATCGTCAATCCGCTGACCGCACTCGATTTCGTCGGGCGCGATCTGCATGTGCGGCCGCTCACGCGCTCGTTTCCGTACCGCGTCAGCGTGATCGTGCCGGAGCACCGGCCGAAGAGCCTGCTCGTCGACGCATTCGCCGACGCGCTGCGCGGCGAAGCGAAAGCGATCCGGCGCCGGCTCGCGGCGCTGCCCGGCTAGCGGCGGCCGTATGATGAACGTTTCGCTGCAGTCGTCGCGATCCTCGTCCTCACTTTCACGGAAACGGAACCTGTCATGACCGACGCTTCATCTTCCCTCGCGCAACCGACGCTCACCGGCGAGCGCATCGAACTGCGGCCGCTCGAAGCGTCCGACCGGCAGGCGTTGCTGGATGCCGCCGCCGACGGTCAACTATGGAACCTGAAGGTCACGGTCGTGCCGGGTGCAGCAACGGTCGACGCGTATATCGACACCGCGCTGCAGGGGCGCGCGAGCGGCACCGTGATGCCGTTCGTGATCGTCGACCGCGCATCGGGCCGCGTGATCGGCAGCACGCGTTTCTGGAAGATCGACCGCCAGCATCGCAAGCTCGAGATCGGTCATACGTGGCTCGGCGAATCTGCGCAGCGTACGCGCGCGAATACCGAAGCGAAATGGCTGCTGCTCGCGTATGCGTTCGACACGCTGCACTGCGTGCGCGTGCAGTTCACGACCGACGAGCTGAACGAGAAGTCCCGCGCGGCGATTCTGCGGCTCGGTGCGAAGCAGGAAGGGATCGTGCGTCACGAACGGATCATGCCCGACGGCCGCAAGCGCAATTCGGTGCGCTTCAGCATCATCGACGACGAATGGCCGGAAGTGCGCGAGCGGCTGAAGGCGAAGCTCGCGACGTAATGTGTAGTGCGTAGTGCGTGTCGGGTGCCGCATGCATCGCGCCGCCGGAATGGGGGCGGCGGCGCGACGATGGGGCAGGTAGGGTGCCGCGCGCCGTGCGCGGCCGTGCATCGCGTTACTGCGCCGATGCGAGGTGGTGACGTTGCGCGAGCTTCTGCGCGTCCGCGTAGTGCGCCTGCAGGATCGGCAGCGACTGGCGTGCGACTTCCTTCAGCTTCGTGTCGCGGCCCGACGCGATTTCGGCCTGGAACGCCGAGATCGTCTTCTGCTCGCCGGCGAGCGCGACCTGCTCGATATACGCCTTGTCGAAGTCCGCGCCGCGCAGGTTCTTGATGCTGTCCAGCACGGTGGTGTCGGGATCGTTGGCCGGCACGTCGACGCCGCGCGGGCTCGCTGCGCGCATTGCCTGGATGATCTTCTCATCGTCGGTCGACACGCGTTTCGCGAACGCCTTCACCTGGCTGTCCGACGTGCGCGAATCGGCGATGCGCGCGGCGTCGTGCTGCGTAGACACGGTCTTCGTGCCGTCCGTGATGAAGGCCTGGTCGGCTTCGTGGATGCGTACATTCGCGGCAGCCGGTGCGGCCGCCGACGGTTGCGCGGATTGCGCGTTCGCCGTCACGGCGACGAGCAGCAGGCCAGCGGCAGACAATGCAACGCGCGAGATGGTGGGAAAGCGGTTCATGGGACCTCCTTTCGATCGGGGCTCTGATTAACGGACGGATCGCGTGATCCGCAGCTGTGCGAGAGACCGGGCGCGCCCGGGCCGGAATCGACCGCCGCTCTGCCGCGGTGGCGATCGAAGTGTTTCGCGGCCCGACTGATTCTAGGAGAGCGTGCGGGTAGCAGGTGCAACCGCGCTGTGGTTTGTGTAACGGTTGGTAAGACGAATCAAAGTACGCGCGAACGGCAGGTAGTGCGTACCTGTTGCGCGTATCGCGGCGGCAATTTTTGCGTGCACGGTGTGCTCGAAATGGATGCGGCGTGCACGCGTGTCATCGGCGTTTCATCATCGTGCGGGTAGCACGCGCAGCGGATGCGCACCGGTATGCGTACCACATGCGTGACGTCGTATCGAACCGAGCACGCGAATCGCGAGACATCGATCACACGCGATCGAGCAGCGCGTCGAGGCGCGGCAGCAGCGGCGTCGCGCAATGCGACTGCAATGCGTCGGGCGCCGTGTAGCCCCATGCGACACCCAGGAACGCGATGCCCGCGCGGCGGGCCGCATCGGCATCGCGGATTTCGTCGCCGACGTACAGCACGTCGGCAGGCTGCATGCCGGCTTCGCGCACGAGCGCGCGCAGCCGGTGCGCCTTGCCGAACAGCGAAATGCCGCACGCGAAGATGTCGACGTGGCGGCTCGCGCGCGGCCCGAGCCGGTCGCGCACGATGTCCTCGGTGTTCGACGTCGCGATCGCGATGCGGATTCGGCGCGCGGCGAGCGCATCGAACGTATCGTCGACGCCGGGGAACAGCTTCACCTGCGCAATGTTCGGCCGCATCAGCCGACGCATGTCGACCGTCACGCGCGGCACTTTCCACATCGGCACGTCGAGCGCACGGATGATCTCGCGCGCCGACATCCCGCGCAGCGCGGCGCGAAGTTCGGGCGTGGCGTCGCGAAAGCCGTGCAGGCGCGACGCCTGCGTCAACGCCGCGAGAAAACAGTCGAGCGAATCGGCAAGCGTGCCGTCGAAGTCGAACGCGATGAGTCGGTAGGGCATGAAGCGGTACGGTAAGTGATTGCGCAGGCGACGCGGTGACCGAATCGAGTCAAGTTGCGTGCACAACCGTTTGTGCGTGCGGTGACGCGCCATAGTCGAGCAGCTTTTTCGCGTCGTCCGGATGCACGGCGCCGACCGCAATGCCGCCCGCGAAGCGCGTGACGGCTGCACTGCAAGACCGACTGGACGCTGCCGGCGCCGTGAGCGGGGAAGGGGAAGGCCGCGGCGTTGGCGCTACGCGTAGTGATAACGGCACGACACGATGCTGATCTGAAGATCGTCCGCTTCATAGACCAGGCGGTTCGTATCGTCGATGCGGCGCGACCAGAAGCCGGACAGATTGGCCTTCAGCGCTTCGGGTTTGCCGATACCTTCGAACGGCGTCCGCTGCGCTTCGCGAATGAGCCGGTTGATGCGCTTGAGCGTCTTGCGGTCTTGCCTCTGCCAATAAACGTAGTCGTCCCGCGCGTCGGAAGTAAAGAGCTCGCGGCGGACGCTCATTCATCGTCCTCCGCGAGCTTGTGCGCTTTCGTCTTGCCCTTGCGCAATCGCGCAATTGCGCGATCGAGCGTTCGAGATGGGCGACGTTCGCCGGCGAGCGGAGCAGATGGACCGTCTCCATCAGGCTGTCATAGTATTCCTGCGACATGATGACTGCGTTTGGCGCGTCGCGACGCGTGATGAGCGTCACGTCCGCATCGTTGACGACCTGATCGATGACCGTCTTCAGATTGCCGCGAGCAGCCGAGAAGTGGATCGTGCGCATGGTCTGTCTCACTTGTACTCAAAACCGCACAAGTATAGCGCCGGTGAAATTGTTGTACGGATCGTCGTACATGTCGAATCGTGTGCCGCTTGTCGACCACCTCGCGCCGCGCTATCGTTGCTGCTTCGCCCCGATCCGACCGGAGAGCCGACGTGCCCGCAGCCACACCCGCCACGCTGAGATTTTCCACCGACAAGCGCGAGCTCGACATCGACGCGATCTTCGATTTCCTGCATCGCGACGCGTACTGGTCGCAGGGCATTCCGCGCGACGTCGTCGAGCGCGCGATCGACGGGTCGTTGTGCTTCGGCGCGTATGTCGGTAACAGGCTCGTCGGGTTTGCGCGGCTCGTCACCGATCACGCGACGTTCGCGTACCTGTGCGACGTGTTCGTGTTGCCGGCCGAACGCGGCAACGGCTACGGCCGCGCGCTGATCGATCACGTGTTTGCACAGCCGATGGTGCAGGGCCTGCGCCGCATCATGCTGATGACGACCGACGCGCACGCGTTGTACCGGCCGGTCGGTTTCGGGCCGTCCGCGCATCCCGAACGGCTGATGGAGATCCGCCGCCCGGACATCTACGCGAAACGCTGACGCACGGCGAGCGCATACGAGCGCATACAATACGCGCTTTCGTTTTTGCCGAAGGAAAGCAGATCATGACCGAACAGGAAGCCGAACAGCTCGCCACGCATCGCCACTACAAGGGCGGGCTGTATCGCTACATCGGCGTCGCCCGTCATTCCGAGACCGAGGAATCGGTCGTCGTGTACGAGCATCTGTGGCCGCATGCGCGCGGGCTGTGGGTGCGGCCGGAAGCGATGTTCAACGAGAACCTGCCGGACGGCACGCCGCGTTTTCGCAAGCTGCGCGACTGAGCAGCCGCCGCCGACCGGCGGCAGGTGCAAGCGCAGCGTGCATCGTCGCCAGCCAGCGCAACGACGCAGGCATCACGCGCGTGTCAGCGCTTTCTCCAGCTCGGGCGGCGCGTGCACGACTGTCACGGCGGGCGTCCCGTGCCATGCCGCGAGCTTTTTCACGGCCTTCGCGACGTCGGCCGCGAGCCCGCTGCCGAACCGCACGCCGGGCTCGACATGGAACGCCTTCAGCTCGAACGTGCCGAGCACGCGATGCGCCTTCGCGTCGACGCGCCCGATCAGCCGGCCGCGATGCAGCACCGGCAGGCAGAAATAGCCGTAGCGCCGCTTGTGCGCGGGCGTATAGCACTCGATCGTGTAGTCGAATCCGAACAGCGTCGATGCGCGCCGCCGGTCCCACACCACCGGATCGAACGGCGACAACAGCGTCGTGACCGTCGAGCGCAGCGTGTCGGCCGCGGCGGCAGGCAGCAGCGCTTCGAGCGAGCGATGCACGTAGGCCGGCTCCTTCCAGTCGGCGATTTCCACCGGAATCAGGTCGCCCGCGTCGGCGAGCCGCTCGAGCTCCGCGCGGTACGAACGGCGCGGCAGCCGATAGTAGTCGGCCACCCAGTCCGCCCGCACGACGCCGAGCGCACGACACGTGTAGTCGAGCAGCGCGGGCAGCACCGCTTCGCGCGGCGGCAGGTCGCGCGCATCGTCCCAGCCGGGCAGCACGCGCTCGCGCACGTCGTACACGCGCTGGAAATTGCGGCGCTCGGACACCATCAGGTCGCCGGTCGTGAACAGCACTTCAAGATGCTTCTTCTCCGGCTTGCGGTCCCACCAGCCGTTGCCCTTCGCGCCGTCTTCGCGGATGAAGTCCGCCGAGCGCACCGGGCCTTCGTCGCGAATCCTCGCGAGCAGCCGTTCGATGTCGGCGCGGTTCTGCTCATGCCATTCGGCCGCGTATTTCCAGCCCATCCCCGATGGATCGAGCATCTTGTAGCGCATCAGCCCGAACTGCTCGACGGGCAGGAAGCACGCTTCGTGCGACCAGTATTCGAACAGGTGCGCGTCGGCGAGATGTTCGTCGAGCCATTGCGGGGGGAAGTCGCCGAGGCGGCTGAACAGCACGAGATACGGGCTGCGCGCGACGACGTGAATGGTATCGATCTGCAGCTGCGCCATCCGGCGGATCGTGTCGAGCACGTCGGCCTTGGTCGCCTTGCGGCGCGGCGGAGTCAGCAGGCCCTGCGCGGCGAGATGCAGCGCGCGGGCGGCGGCGGGCGAGAGCGTAAGCATCGGAACGGCGGTCGAGGGTGACGGTCGGGCACCACTTTAGCGCGAAAGCGGCACGCGCGTGCGGTGCGGGCACGGGTTGCATCTGACAATGCTTGACAGATGCGCGGCGCGAGTTTCCCTATAGTGCAGTCATCGCGCGACGAAATGTGCGCGCAACGATTCCGCTTCCGACGCACGATATGTCCATGGCACGCAGGAAGCGAATCCGGGATTCTCACCCCCCAAAACGAGAGACCCGGAGCCCTGAGCGGACATCCATGCGGCTGTGCACCGGCCCCGAGTGGATGTCCGCTGATTTTTTTGTTTTTCCGGTTTTTCGCTGCCGGCCTTTCGCGGCCGACCTTCCCGCCGAGCTTTTTCCCGCCGGTTCGCTTTCCCGCCCGCTCGTTTATTGCCGCTTGCCGCGCGCGACTTCGTCGCCGGCGCCGGGCGGCAGCCGCCGCGTGATCGGAATCGATGCGAACGAGCACAGCCCGACCACGACGAACGCCGGCCAGAAATCCGACCACACCATCGTCTGGTGCCCTTGCAACCAGTGCGAGATGTGCAGCACGAGGCCCGCGACCGTCACGCCGAGCCCGAGCGACATCTGCTGCACGACGCTGCCGAGGCTGGTGGCGCGGCCCGCGTCGCTCTGCGAGATGTCCGCGTAGATCATCGAATTCAGGCTGGTGAACTGCAGCGCGGGGAAGATGCCGCCGACCAGCACGATCATCCAGATCGCCCAGGTCGGCATGCCCGGATGGAACAGCCCGTACGCGGCGATCGCGAGCCCGGCGAACGCCGCGTTGTAGATCAGCACCGTGCGAAAGCCGAAGCGGCGCAGCGTATGGGTGGCCGTCGAGCGGCTCACCGCGCCGCCGAGCGCGGACGCGCACGTGATCAGGCCGGAGTGGAACGCGCTCATCCCGAGCCCTTCCTGCAACGCGAGCGGCAACAGGAACGGCACCGCGCCGAGGCCGATGCGGAACAGCGAGCCGCCGACCACGCTCGCGTGGTACGTCGGGATCTTCAGGAAGCTGAGGTCGAGCACCGGGCGCGCCTTGCGGCGCGCGTACGGCACGTAGAGCGCGAGCATCGCGGTACCTGCCGCGCACATCATGATCGCGTTGCTGCGCGACGTGAGCGAACCGTCGATCAGCGTGAGCCCCATCAGCAGCAGCGCCGCGCCGCTCGCCGACAGCAGGAAGCCGAACCAGTCGAGCGGCCCGGGATCGGGCTCGTGCGTGTTCGCGATGTGCTTGCTCGCGAGGTAGATCCCGTAGATACCGATCGGCACGTTGATGAAGAAGATCATCCGCCAGTGCAGATAGGTCGTGATGAAGCCGCCGACGAGCGGCCCGACCGTGGGCCCGAACAACGCGGGAATCGCGAGGTAGTTCATCGCGCGCACGAGATCGGAGCGCGGCACCGCGCGGAAGATGATGATCCGGCCGACCGGCACCATCATCGCGCCGCCGACGCCTTGCACGAAGCGCGCGAACGTGAGCACGCCGAGCGAGTTGGACGCCGCGCACATCAGCGAACCGGCGACGAAGATGCCGATCGCGGTGCGGAACACGGCGCGGGCGCTGAAGCGGTCGGCGAGCCAGCCGCAGATCGGGATGAACACGCCGAGGCCGACCACGTAGGCCGTGATCGCAATGTTCAGCGTGACGGGGTTGTGCCCGAAGTCCCTCGCCATCGCAGGCAGTGCGGTGACGATGATGTTCGCGTCGACGCTTTCCATGAACAACGCACAGGCAACGATGAGCGGTGCTAGAAAGACGGGCGACATGGGCAGGGCGCGCGGTAAAGATGCCATTATGCCCAGAATGTGGTCGGTGCGTCACGCGAGACAACGCTTGTTCTGCATGTTGCAACAGTCGTTCCTGCTACGGCGTTCGGCGAAAGAGACGACTGCCGTTGCGGTGCGGATGTGACCCGACGCCTGTGACGCAGATGACGGCGACGCGCGGGCACGGCAGCGAAGCTTGCATGCGCCGCGCGTTTCGTGCGACAGTCGACCCTATCTGCGGAATACAACCACGCGCATCGATCGACGGCCATCGAGACGAGCGCACGCGCGAACGAGACCCCTGCCGAGCCACTCACCATCGAAAGGAGGGGAACGTCATGACGTCACGTCGTGCCGCATCGTTCGAATCGACCGCATCGCATCCGGACTCGCTTCGCGACTCACATCCGCTCATGCCCGCGCCGCGCTCGCGCTGGGCAGCCGTCATGGCCGTCGCGTACCTGGCCGTTGCCGGTTGCGCCGCACAGGCCGACAGCGCGAACCGGGCCGCCGCGCAACCGGCCGCGCAGGCTTCAGCGCCCGCCACGACGGCGTTCACGACCGCTGCTTCCGGCGCGCTGCTGCCGCCGCCGAGCCAGTTGTACGGCGGCCTGTTCGTCGCGGTGCAGACGGCCCAGCTCTATCCGGACCAGAAGACCTTCGTCGACGCGACGCCCGATACCGATCCCGCGACGATCATGCAGTTGTATCAGCAACAAAAATCGCAACCGGGCTTTTCGCTGAAGGCGTTCGTCGACCAGCACTTCACGCCGCCGCCCGAGGGCGGCGTCACGCCGCCGGCGAACCAGACGCTGCGCCAGCACATCGATTGGCTATGGCCGCAGCTCACGCGCACGAGCGCGACGGTGCCCCCGTACAGTTCGCTGATCCCGATGCCGAAGCCGTACGTGGTGCCGGGCGGCCGCTTCCGCGAGGGCTACTACTGGGACACCTATTTCACGATGCTCGGGCTGCAGGTGTCGGGTCGCGAGGATCTCGTCGACGACATGCTCGACAACTTCGCGCATCTGATCGACACGGTCGGGCACATCCCGAACGGCAACCGCACGTACTATGCGAGCCGCTCGCAGCCGCCGTTCTTCGCGTACATGGTCACGCTCGCCGCGCAGGCCGAAGGCGACAAGGTCTACCAGAAATACCTGCCGGCGCTGCGCAAGGAGTACGCGTACTGGATGCAGGGAGAAACCACGACGCCGCGCGGGCAGGCCGCGCGCCACGTGGTCGCGATGCCCGACGGCGCGGTGCTGAACCGCTACTGGGATGCGAGCGACACGCCGCGCGATGAATCGTATCTGGAGGACGTCACGACCGCGAAGGCCGTGCCGAACCGTCCGGCGAACGACGTGTATCGCGACCTGCGCGCGGGTGCCGAAAGCGGCTGGGACTACAGCTCGCGCTGGTTCGGCGACGGCAGGACGCTCGCGACGATCCGCACGACATCGATCGTGCCGGTCGACCTGAACAGCCTGATGTTCAATCTCGAGCGCACGATCGTGAAGGGCTGCACGGTATCGCACGACGTCGCGTGCGTCGCGGACTTCTCCGGGCGGGCCGCCCGCCGCGCGGCCGCGATCAATCGCTATCTGTGGAACCGTCACGGCTATTACGGCGACTACGACTGGCAACTGCGCAAGCCGCGCGACGCCGTGTCGGCCGCCGCGCTGTATCCGCTGTTCGTGGGCGTTGCATGGCCCGAGCGCGCGAAGGCGACCGCGCGCGAAGTGCGCAAGACGCTGTTGCAGCCCGGCGGCCTTGCGACGACGACCGAGAACACGGGCCAGCAGTGGGACGCACCGAACGGCTGGGCGCCGCTGCAGTGGATCGCGATCGAAGGGCTGCGCCGCTATGGCGAACCGGCGCTCGCGAACGACATCGGCACGCGCTTCCTGACCGACGTGCGGCACGTGTATGCGACCGAAGGCAAGCTCGTCGAGAAGTACGTGGTCGAAGGTGCGGGCGAGGGCGGCGGCGGTGGCGGCGAATATCCGCTGCAGGATGGCTTCGGCTGGACCAATGGCGTCACGCTGAAGCTGCTCGAGCTGTACGGCGACAATGGGCAGTAGCGGGCAGTAGCGGGCGGTAGCGCACAAGGACCGGGCGCACGAGCGCCCGGACCCACACGGGCCGGATCACCGCGCAAGCGGCGTCCGGCCCGTGTCGGATCCGCGATGCGTCAGAACGTGATCGTCGTGCGCACGCCGACCACCGTTTCGTCGCCGATGCGCGCGCCGGCCGCGTTCGGGTTCGGGATGCCGCCTCCCGGCCGGAAGAAGTGCTGCAGGTCGGCCTGCAACTGCCACCACGGCGTGACCTGATATTGGTAGGTCGCTTCGATCACGGTCTCTGCGCGGCGCACCGGATAGCCGGGCGTCGTGTAGGTGCCCGTGTCGCCGTCGAGCCCGCGCGCATGCGAGCCGATCTTTGCGTAGCCGACGGCGATGCCGGCCGTGTCGTTGTCGCGTCCGGCGAACGGCGCCTTCAGCGTGACGCCCGCATTGGCCGCGAAGTCGACGACGTTGCGATCGCCCGGCGCACCCATCACGCGCGCGAACACGCCGACCGAGCGCGGGCTGTCGGCCGCCGGCCGCCACACCATCTGATCCGCGACCGCATAGAACCCGTAGTTGCCGCGATGCGTGGCGGGGATGCCGTTGCTCGCCGGATTCGCGAGCGACAACCCGTCGCTGCCGAAGCGCGAATCGTTCGCGTGCTGCGACTGATACCAGAAGCCGATCTTGTACGTACCGGGCAGGCCGGCCGGCTGCGGCGCCTTCGGATCCGCGGGCGGCGTGTTCAGCGCGTACTGGAGTTCGCCGATCACGAACGCACCGCTGCGCAGGTTGAAGTTGGTGCCGTGCGCGTTCAGCGCCTGCGCATCGCCGTCGTCGCGGCCGGCCGGATTGCCGTCGAACACGCCGACCATCGCGGTCCACGCATCGGCCGGCTTCACGCGCAGACGCACGCCGAGCGACGACAACGGATACGCGGGGCCGCCGGCCGGCAGGTCGGTCGACGGCAGCACGGGCCAGCCGAACGTCGCGTTCATGAAGGTCGCCGCGTACTGGCTCACCATGAATTCCTGGTCGACGCTCTGCTGGCCGACCTTCACGTCGGCCTTGCCGTCGAGAAACGCCTGCTGGTACCAGAGCTCCCACAGGCGCGTGGTCGAATTCGCCTCGATGCCGGTGGCAGTCTGCAGCGTCTGCAGGTAGCGCTGCGTGAGGTTGGTGCCGTGGATCTGCAGGCCGGACACGTTGAACGTGCCGCCCGGCAGCCCGATCGCCTTCTCGGTATCGACGTCGAAGCCGAATTGCGTGAGGCCCTGGTATGCGCCGCCGCGTGCGGTGCCGCCCGCGGCGTTGTACAGGTATTCGCTGGTTTCCTGCAGGTTCAGCGTGACGCCGCGATCGCCGAGCACGTCGCGCAGGCCGCCCATGTTGCCGAGCAGGTTCGAACGCTCCCGGAAGCCGGTGGGAGCGGGCGCGGCAGCATCGGCGGCCTGTGCGGGAGCGGCGGCGTCACTGGTGCCGCTGGCCGGTTCGGCGGTAGCGGCAGCAGCAGCGGTCGGGGCTGCCGATTGCGCGAACGCAGGCACGGCGGCGAGCGACAGCAGCAGCGCGGCCAGTGCATCGACGCGCGGTGTTCGCAGTGCGGGTTCGAAGCGAATCTTCATGTGGACTCCATGAGTTGATTGATTGGTTGAACTGATGAAGGGGTAACGTCGGCCGATCCGGTGCGCGGACGGCGCGTGACACGCGGCCGCCCGGTGGCGGACGCGCTTACGGCAGCCAGCCGCCGATACGCCACACGTGCGCGAAGCCGACGCGCGAAGCGCTCGTGCAGAGCAGCGCGACGAGCGCGACGGCGACGGCCATCGCGCCGAGCAGCGCGCAATCGAGCGGGCGGGGCGCCGCCGGCAGCTGCACGAGCGCCGTGCCGCGCCAGTTGCCGAATGCGTGGGCGAGCGGCGAGAGGGCCGAAACGAACGGGCGGTCGCATCCGGCGTGGACGAGTCGCTTGAGTCTGGCCGCGAACGATTGAAAGAACATGACGCTGCCTCCGTCCGGTCCGGCGAATGCCGGACGACGTGAACGAGCGCGGGCGCACGACGCGACCTGCGATCGGAGGGTGGAACGTAACGGAGCGTGCAACTGGCGAACCGGCGATGCTGGCCCGGGAGGAAGCGCGCTAACCCGACGAATGCGAGCTAGCGGCGTAAGACATGCGTCTGGCTGCTATCTCGCGATGGCTTGGCCGGCCTGGACCGGCATCGAACTGCAACTAGAGCATGTGTCCACGGAGGGACTCCCTTGATGAATTGGGGCGGATTGTAGTCGCGAGTTTTGCTGCGGCGCAAGCAAAAAACGCATAAAAAGCAGCGCGCGTGGCGCGGACGCCGCAGCCGATCGTTCCGGGCACCGGAGGTGTCGACGGTTGGTACGACCCACCGCGACGCCGTTGTTCGTACGCGCCGCCCGGGTGGCGCACGCGCCACGCTGAAAGGTTACGGCACGTGTTTTCGCGGGTAAATCTTTCAGTGCGGCGATGCGCGAAATTTATTTCGGAAAATGGGGTTTCGAGGGGTTGACTTCACTTTCGGGGCGTCCATAGAATCCGCCATCTTCACTCTTGGGGCCGCCGCCTTGGACGCCTGCAGTAGTCGATCTTCGAACGAAATTTCCGCCTGAGCGACCGACGTCCGCGCCTCATCGAAGCCGCCGTTTGTCGCCCAGGCAAACGGTGCGCGCAGCAGTACTCCGCAGCAACTCCCTACGTGCACCCTGATTCGCGCCGGTTAGCGTGATGCGTTTTCGCATGCGCCGTCCGGTTTGACCGCCGCCTGGCAGGCGGCCGCGTTCGCGCATCCCGTTTCCGGGCCCGCGAATGCCGGCCCGCACGCCGTGCGGCGGGTAACCGTGTTCGCAGGAACACCGCACAGGAGCCGCCATGAACGACAGTGACAGTTGTCCCTTATGCCCGTTGCACCAACAGACCCTTTTGAACCCGGGTCGCAGGGACACTCCGGCTCGCTAGCCTGACACGACGTTCAGGCCCGGACTGGCCCCGCGCCCACCACGCGGCCGGCACGCATGCCGTCGCCGCCAGGAGCCAGCCCATGAACTTCGGCCTTCTGCTGTCGAACCTCCCGCAGGTCACGCAATCGCGCCCCCACTACGACGCGATGTTGACGCTCGACGCCCGCCCGCGGGTGTTCTCCCGTCTGCTGAACCGCCTGAAATCGTTGATCCGCTGAAGCAGCGCCGAGCGCGCCTCGGCATGCGCACACGTGGCCGCCATCAAGCAGCCGCCCGCGTGCATGCCAAGGTCGCATGCTTGCCAGATAACCATTAGCCGTACGGAATTCATCATGTCCACGCCATCCAACGTCTCTGCACCCATTGCTGCCGAACGCAGCGCCGTGCTGGATGATGCCCATGTGGGCGACATCCGCGGTGCGCTCGGCACGATCGCGCATCACGACACCGCCGCGCGTGGCACGTGGTGGGCGCGCCTGCGCACGCTGCTCGCGATCATCGGCCCCGGCTTGATCGTGATGGTCGGCGACAACGATGCCGGCGCATTCGGCACCTATACGCAGGCCGGCCAGAACTACGGCACGACGCTGTTGTGGACGCTGCTGCTGCTCGTGCCGGTGCTGTACGTGAACCAGGAAATGGTGCTGCGGCTGGGCGCGGTCACCGGCGTCGGCCATGCGCGCCTGATCTTCGAGCGCTTCGGCAAGTTCTGGGGCGCATTCAGCGTGATCGACCTGTTCCTGCTCAACGCGTTGACGATCGTCACCGAGTTCATCGGCATCACGTTCGTGCTGGATTTCTTCGGATTGCCGAAGGTGGCCGGCGTGTGCGTGGCCGCCGCGCTGACGATGGCCGCGGTGAGTACCGGCGACTTCAGGCGTTTCGAGCGGTTCGCGATCGGGCTGTGTCTGATGAGCCTGCTGCTCGTGCCGGTGCTGGTGACGATCCACCCGCCGGTCGCGCAGATGTCGCGCGATTTCTTCGTGCCGAACTGGCCCGCGCACGCGAAGCTGTCCGACGTGATGCTTCTCGTGATCGGCATCGTCGGCACGACGGTCGCGCCGTGGCAACTGTTCTTCCAGCAGAGCTACGTGATCGACAAGCGCATCACGCCGCGCTTCATGAAATATGAAAAGGCCGACCTGTGGATCGGCATCGCGTTCGTGCTGGTCGGCGCGGTCGCGATGATCGCGTTCTCGGCGCAGTTGTTCTCGGGCCATCCGGAATTCGGCAACTTCACCGACGCGCGCGGCGTCATCGCGGGCCTCGAGAAGTATGCGGGCCATACGAGCGCGACGCTGTTCGCGATCGCGCTGCTCGACGCGTGCATCATCGGCGCGGCGGCGGTGTCGCTGTCGACCGCCTACGCGATCGGCGACGTGTTCAAGATCCGTCATTCGCTGCATCGCGGCGTGTCGGATGCGAAGGGCTTCTATCTCGTGTACTTCGGGATCGTCGCGGCGGCCGCTGCGCTGGTGCTGATTCCGGGCAGCCCGCTCGGCCTGCTGACCGAAGCGGTGCAGACCCTCGCGGGCGTGCTGCTGCCGAGCGCGACCGTGTTCCTGCTGCTGCTCTGCAACGACAAGCAGGTGCTCGGGCCGTGGATCAACTCGACGAAGCTCAATGTCTTCACGGGCGCGGTGATCTGGGTGCTCGTGATGCTGTCGATCATCCTCACCGCATCGGTGATGTATCCGGACATCAGCAGCGAAGCGATCCTCGACGTGCTGGTGGGCGGCAGCGTGCTGGCCATCGTCGGCTATCTGGCGACGGTGCTGATTCGCCGCCACAAGCGTGTCGTCGAACCCGGCGTCGATCGCACATTGCGCGATACGTGGCGCATGCCGCCGCTCGACACGCTCGAGCCACAGAAGATGACGGTGTCGACCCGCGTCTGGATGACCGTGCTGCGCGGCTATCTGGTGATCGCGGTCGGTCTGGTGATCGTCAAGGTCGTGCAGATGATGTTGCTGAAGTAACGGCGATCATCTGTGTGGAAGCGGCGCCGGACCCGGCACCGCGCCGCAACCCGTACATGCCGGCCCGCGAGGCCGGCATGTGCGTTTACGCGGGCGATGCACGCGCGTCAGATCAGCTCGAGCTTCGACGTCAAGTACGTGAGCTGGATCCGGTTCGCGACGCCGAAGCGTTTGCGCAGCTTGCGCAGGTGATAGTCGACGTTGTGCGCGCTGGTGTCGAGGCGCCGGCCGATCTCCTTGTCGGACGCGCCTTCCGCGATGCCGAGCAGCAGTTCCTGCTCGAACGGCGTGAGCCCGTTGACCGCGCGCTCGCGCGCCGCGGCGATCAATTGCGGCGATGCGAACTTGTGCACCGACAGCCCGATCGACAACGCCTGCTCGATCGTCGCGGGCGTGATCCATTCGCGCGTGCGGCGCGGCGCGGTGAAGCTCATGAACGCATGCAGCCGCGTGCCCGGTATGGCCATCGAATACATGATGCCGCTGCACATGCCGTCGTCCTGCATCGTCTGCAGGAAGCCGTCGAACGCGGCGGGCGCGATGCATGCGCGGTCGTCGCGTTCGCGCTCGCGATGGTCGCGGCGCAGTTGCTGCAGGTCCCACACGATCGGCATGTTGCACGCGCGCGCGTCGCGCGTGCGCGGATCGATGTCGTGATGGTGGTGGCGCACGTAGTCGCCGCGATAGGTGGCGGGCGTGAATGCCTCGTGAAGATACAGATTCTCGATGCGCTCGCGCGCGAATTCGAGCGCGAAGTACGCGAACGTCGAGAAGCCCGTCAAATGCAGCAGGCTGGCGATGATGCGGCTGCGCTCGGCGGTGCTCTGCGCACGCGCGAGCGTGTCGGCGACGCCGAGCTTCGGCGCATTCGGTGGCGCGACGTCGCCGCGCTTCACGTCGTCGCACCAGACGACCGGCACCGGGCGCGCGCGCGATGCGTCGGGGCACGCGGCGGCGCGCCGCGGCGAACGGGACAAGGTGGGGGAGACCGCTTCTTCATGCACTGCCATGTCGGACATGAGCCATCCCTCGGAATCGACGCGCATCGCCTGACGGCGGCCGTATCGTGTACGGCGTTCGCGGCGGTGCGATCGAGCATCGTTGTGGTATGCGCCGATCGTCATCCCTGACGAAACGCGGGGGCATTGTACAAAAATGCCGGCGTGCACGTAATATGCCGTAATATTCATCGCGGCGAAAGATTCATATTCGCGCCCATAGAGCGACCCGAAGTAATTCATAAAGAAAAGACCAGAACGTAACGGGGCAGGTTCACATATTGGGAAGGGTGGGCTCCTCATGACGTACGCTAACGACGCGCCACGCGTCGAGTGGTTCTCGCAAGCCGAGATCGCGGCCATTGCCGCTTATTCGAAAGAAAATCATCCGGTGGATTGCGACGTTTTTACCGGTGGGCAATCGATGTCCGGTAAATCCGACCTTGCTTTAGTCGATTTCGCTCAATGCCACGAGCGCTTGCGGCAAATCGGTTTCAGTACGCTCGGTTACGGCGCATACGAGATGATCGGGCGACGCATTCTGTGCGCGCATCTGCTGCGCGAGCTCGCGCCCGCGACGTTCATGCAGCCGTATATCGACGGGATGCTGTACGAGCGCGATCCGCGCTTCGCGCAGGCGCACCAGAGCGGCTTTCCGGTCGCGTGGCGGCTCGACGAGATCGAGGTGGCCGCGCACGGCAGCGGCGATCGCAAGGTGCTCGCGCTGGCCGGCCATCTGCGCGCGCACGCGATGAACAGCGGCGTGATGTTCAGTTTGTCCGCGCCGCGGCTCGACCTGCGCGTCGCGGTGAACGTGACGTCGGAAACGCAGGGCACCGAATGGATCGACGATCGCGTGATCGGCGGTGCGCTGTCGGTGAGCCTCGCGGTGCATCGCGTCGCGCTGCCGTTCCTCGCGGCGCGCATCGCGCGCATGCGCGGCTTCGCGCTCGGCGACGAACAGCAGCAGGTGCTCGAGCGCCTCGTGCACGGGCTGTCCGACCAGGAGATCGCCAGCGCGCTGCGCACGTCGCTGCACAAGGTCGGTCACCATATCCGCTCGCTCGAAAAACTCTTCAACGTGCAGAACCGCGCGCAACTCGCGTATCTCGCCGCACGACGTCTGGAGTCCTGAACGCGTCGACGGATGCGACGCGGCCACCGCGCGTCGTGTCGTGCGAGCAACGCGTGCAGCAGAAGATCGAGAACGCGGCGGTGCCGGGCAATCTCGCGATGTCGCTCGCTATCGAGCACGGTCAGGCAGGGCATCGGCATCGCGGTGCGGCCGGTCGCCGTGGCGGTTGCGCTCGTGCTGCGATCGGACGCGCTCGGCAACGACATGCCGCGCTTCGCGCAGCACGCGCTGGCACGCACGTTCGCTTTTCCAGTTGAGCCCGCGATGCGTCGCGCCGATCCGGTCGCACTCGCGCCGCCGGCTGCGCGCTGCGTCGTAGTGCTTGACGCCGGTTTTTTTACGGTCCTCGCCGGCATTCACCCATGAATTATTGCTGATTTATTTCTTCGTAATATGGCTTGACCGTCAGGCGGACGGTCGGCCGCAAGGTCGTGCGCCGCGTGACGGAACAGGTCAACAGAGGCGAACAAATCAATGTGCGGAATCGACGGCTTTCTGAATAGCGTCGCCTTCGATGAGGAGACAGCGCGCGGCACGCTCGCGCGGATGACGACGAGCCTCGCGCATCGCGGGCCGGACGGGCAGGGCATCTGGGTCGACCCGGAAGCCGGCATCGCGCTCGGCCACCGGCGGCTCGCGATCGTCGACCTGTCGGTGCACGGCCGGCAGCCGATGGCTTCCGCGTGCGGCCGTTACGTCATGGTCTTCAACGGCGAAATCTACAACCATCGCGAGTTGCGCGCGGAACTCGAGCGCGCGGGTCGCGCACCGGCGTGGCGCGGCCACTCCGACAGCGAGGTACTGATCGCGGCGATCGCCGCATGGGGCATCGACGCAACGCTGCGGCGCGCAACCGGCATGTTCGCGTTTGCGCTATGGAATCGTGCGTCGCGGGTGCTCACGCTCGCCCGCGACCGGATCGGCGAGAAGCCGCTCTATTACGGCCGGATCGGCGACGCGCTGGTGTTCGCATCGGAGCTCAAGGCGCTGCGCGGCTATCCGGGTTTCGACGGCGCGATCGATCGCGATGCGTTGTGCCTGTATCTGCGCCAGTCGAGCGTGCCCGCGCCGCATACGATCTATCGCGGCATCAGCAAGCTGCCGCCGGGCACCTACATCCAGTTCGAGCATGCGCACGACACGCCGCGTGCGCGCGCGTACTGGACGCTCAAGCAGGCGATCGAAGCGGGACGCGAGGCGCCGTTCGACGGCAGCGCCGACGACGCCGTCGGGCAGCTCGACGTGATCCTGCGTCAGGCGGTTGCGCGGCAGATGGAAGCCGACGTCCCGCTCGGCGCGTTCCTGTCTGGCGGCGTCGATTCGTCGGCGATCGTCGCGCTGATGCAGGCGCAGTCGGCGAAGCCGGTCGACACGTTCACGATCGGTTTTCACGAGGCCGGCTACGACGAGGCCGGTTACGCGAAGGCGGTCGCGCGCCATCTCGGCACGCGGCACACCGAACTCTACGTGACGGCCGATCACGCGCTCGGCGTCGTGCCGAAGCTGCCGGCGATCTACGACGAACCGTTCGCCGATGCGTCGCAGATCCCGACCTTCCTCGTGTCGGAGCTGACGCGCCGGCACGTGAAGGTGAGCCTGTCCGGCGACGGCGGCGACGAACTGTTCGGCGGTTATACGCGCTACTTCCTGACGCCGCGCCTGTGGCGCAAGCTGCATCGCGTGCCGGCCGCGGTGCGCGCGCGGATCGCCGCCGCGCTGCATGCGCTGCGCCCCGATCACGCGGACCAGCTTGCGGCGGTCGCGCAGGGCGCGTGGGGCGGTGTGGAGGCACGCGAATCGACGCCGCGCATCGGCGACCGGCTGCACAAGCTCGGCCACGTGATGACGGCCGAGAGCCGGATCGGCCTGTACCGGCTGCTGATGTCGTCGGTGCACCATCCGGAGCGCATCGCGCTCGCGGGCCAGGAGCCGCCGACGCCGCTCGATACGGTGTCCGCGTGGCCCGCGCATCTGAGCTTCGCCGAACAGGCGATGGCGATCGACACGCTCACGTACCTGCCGACCGACATCCTTGCGAAGGTCGATCGCGCGGCGATGGCGGTGAGTCTCGAGACGCGCATGCCGTTCCTCGATCATCACGTCGTCGAATTCGCGTGGCGGCTGCCGGCGTCCGTGCGCTTGCCGGAAGGGCAGCCGAAGGTGCTGCTGCGCCGGTTGCTGGACCGGTACGTGCCGTCGGCGCTGATCGACCGGCCGAAGCAGGGATTCTGCGCGCCCGTCGATCACTGGCTGCGCGGCGCGTTGCGCGATTGGGCCGACGCGCTGCTGCAGCCGTCGCGGCTGCGCGACGAAGGGTTCTTCGACCCGCAGGCGGTCGAGCGGCTGTGGCGGCAGCACCAGACCGGCCGGATGAACTGGCAGCACCCGCTGTGGACGGTGCTGATGTTCCAGGCGTGGCTCGACGCGCAGCGCGCCGGGTGACGCGCAGCGCCGGCACGGGCGGCGGCCGCCCGGAGGCGGCGGGTCGTGTCACGGTGCGGCGACGGGCGTCGCGCCGCGATGCACTGCACGGCGGGGCGTGCGGCACGTCGGGGTGGGGAACCTCGCCGGCGCGCGCAGCGGCACCGCCGCGGGCGGCCGCTACGCGCTACGTGTTACGTGTTACGCGTAGTCGGCGGCCATCGCCGGCTGCGGCGCGGCGCGCAGGATCGGCGCCGCATCATGGCGTTCGACGTGCGTCATGGCCGCACCGAACAGCACCAGCCGATAGCCGACCGCATAGATCGGGATGATCCGCAGGTTCTTGTCGTAATCGAGCTGCAGCTTCGAGCGGATGCGCGAGATATGGGTGTCGAGCGTGCGCGACGACACGCCGAGCTCCCGCCCCCAGACGGCTTCCTGGATCGCTTGCCGCGGCACGATCTTGTTCATGTTGTCGAGCAGGAATTCGACGACGTCGAACTCACGCGGCGTTACGTCGACGACTTTATTGTCGATTTCGATCGTGCGGCGCACGAAGTTGATCTTTATGTTGTCGATGTACAGGTATTTGCAATCCATGTTGGCCCTCGCATGTCCGTAAAGGAGTGTTTGCGGGAACACGTTCTGCAACTTCCGGGCCAGGGGTGTTCTGTTACGCAACGACGGTCGCCGGCGACAGCGCCATCGGTCTGTCCGCGTTGAATTTAAAAGAATTTTCAACACGGAGGGCGCGGCGGCGATGGAAGGGTCGGAGCCGCATTGAAGGATTGTTACGTAGCGTCAAGCGGGAACGTTACGGACGTTACGGGCGGCGTAACGTGGGAACAGGTGGTGGGAATAGGCGGGCGGTTACGCGCATGGGGCCGTGGGGCGGCCGGGAAGGGTGTGTGGACAAACCCTCCATGGAACCCTCCACGGAACCCTACATTGAACCCGACTTGGATATGGGGAAAATATATATAAATCATGGGCTTAAGTGGTTATAATTGCCGACTTGAAACCCTACATTGAACCCGACATCGAAGCATGACGACAGTCGCTACTTTTGAGCCATTGTTTCCCGAGGATCGGGTCCTTGATCCGCTCCTTGAACAGGCGACGCAACTTGTCGACTCTTCGCAGCGGTTGCTCGCCGTGCGGGACACCCCATTGGCGAGAGCGCTCGTTCCCCAACTGCGCGCAATGAATTCGTACTACACGAACAAGATCGAAGGGCAGCATACGACGCCTGCCAAGATCGAAGCTGCGCTTCACCGGGACTATTCGACCGATATTGTCGAGCGCAGGAAGCAGCGATTCGCGGTCGCGCATATCGCAACGGAAACGGCACTCGAAGAAGAATGGGGCTCGCTTCCCGTCGCCGCGCTGTTTGAGCCCGCGCGAATCCGGGCCATTCACGCGCGTTTCTTTTCGTGTCTCACTGCCGATGAGCGCGTCACCGGTGACGGACAGGCTATTGTCCCGGGCGAACTTCGGCAGTTGGCGGTAACGGTCGGGCGCCATCTGGCGCCGGAGCCGGAAATGATCGAGCCCTTGCTTCAGGCCTGGGCGGCACGGTATGGCCGCATTCGCGCAAAGGAGTACCAGCTGATCGGCATTGCCTGCTCGCATCATCGTTTGGCCTGGGTGCACCCGTTTATGGATGGCAACGGTCGCGTAGCGCGTCTGCATTCGCATCTTGGACTACGCGCAGCCGATCTCACCCACGGTCTATGGTCGCCGCTTCGCGGCTTGGCGCGCGAGGATGGCAGGTATTACTCCACGCTGAGCGAAGCCGATCAGACACGGCGCAACGATCTGGACGGCCGGGGCAATCTATCCCAGGAAGGGCTCGTCAAGTTCGCTCAATTCTTTCTGGCTTGCTGTGAGGATCAGGTGGGGTTCATGGTCCATATGACCGAGTTCGACGGTGTGGCAGGGCGTATGCTGGATCTGCTGCGGTACCTGGAATTCAACCCATGGACGATCGGTACGGAGAAATCGGTCGTCAAGGCGGAGTCGGCGGCCTTGGCCATGGAGTTCGTCGCATTGCGTCGAACTGTAACCCGCGCGGAATTTGCCCAGATGCTGGGGGTAAGCGACGTCCTTGCGCGGCGCATCGTTCGATCACTGCTCGACTTCGGATTGTTGACGTCCCCCTCGCATCGCGGCGATCTCTCCTTTGGATTGCCGCTTGCGGCCCTTCGATTTCTTTTCCCAAGGCTCTGGCCGGAGGTTGAACAAGGGTGAGCGCCCGCGGCGCATAGTTGCCCACAGCGGCCTGATCCCGTCCGCTACCCAAAAACCGGCCGCGCGACGCCCCCGCCGCGCGGCCCGCTTTTCCCGCGCCATCAAGCCTTCGCGGTACCCGCCGAATCGAACGGCAGCACGTAATGCCGCTTGCCCGTCGCCGCGAAGATCGCGTTGGCCACCGCCGGCCCGACCGGCGCGACGCCCGGCTCGCCGACACCGGTCGGCGCCTCGGCCGACGGCACGATGTGCACCTCGACCTTCGGCATCTCCGCCATCCGCAGCACGTGGTAGCCATCGAAGTTGCGCTGCTCGACCTGGCCGTCCTTCAGCGTGATCGCGCTGTGCAGCGCCGCGCCGAGGCCGAAACCGATCCCGCCTTCCATCTGCGCGGCCACGATGTCAGGGTTGATCGCGATCCCGCAGTCGACCGCGCACACCACGCGCTCGACCTTCACGTTGCCGTCGGCGTCGACCGACACCTCGGCCACCTGCGCGACGTAGCTCTTGAACGCCTCGGCGACCGCGATGCCGCGCCCGCGGCCCTTCGGCAGCGGCTTGGCCGGATCCCAGCCGGCCTTCTGCGCGGCGAGGTCCAGCACCGCGCGCATGCGCGGCTCGTTCGCGAGCAGGTCGCGGCGGAACGCATACGGATCCTTGCCCGCAGCGTGCGCGGCTTCGTCGACGAACGCCTCGACCGCGTAGGCCGTGTGCGAACTGCCGACCACGCGCCACCACAGCACCGGCAGGCCGACCTTGGTGGTGGTGAGTTCGACCGACACGTTCGGCACCGCGTACGGCAGGTTGGCCGCGCCCTCGACCGACGTCGCGTCGATCCCGTTCTTGACCATGAATGGCTCGAACGGCGTGCCCGCGAGGATCGACTGGCCGACGATCCGGTGGCGCCAGCCGACCAGCCGGCCGTCCGCGGTCAGGCCCGCGTCGAGCTTGTGGAAGTACATCGGGCGATAGAAGCCGCCCTGGATGTCGTCCTCGCGCGTCCACTGCAGCTTGACCGGCTTGCCGTCGGCGCCGAGCGCCTTCGCGATCGACACGGCCTCGACCACGTAGTCCGACCACGCGTTCGCGCGCCGGCCGAAGCTGCCGCCCGCGTACAGCGTGTGGATGCGCACCTGCACGGGCTTCAGCCCCGCAGCCTTGGCCGCGTTGCCCTGGTCGACGGTCTGGAACTGGTCGCCGGCCCAGATTTCGCAACTGTCGGCGCTCAGCTTGACGACCGCGTCGAGCGGCTCCATCGGCGCGTGCGCGAGATACGGGAATTCGTACGTCGCGCTGACCTTGCGCGCGGCGCCGGCGATCGCCGCATCGGCATCGCCGTCCTTGCGCGCCGACGTGCCGGGCTTGTCGGCGAGTTGCCGATATTCGCGCATGAGTTCGTCCGAGCTGCGCTTTTCGGCGTGCGTTTCGTCCCAGTCGATCTTCAGCGCATCGCGGCCCTGTTTCGCGGCCCAGAAGCCCGTCGCGACGACCGCGACGCCGCCCGGCACCTGCACGACCGAGACGACGCCCGGCACGGCCTTAGCGGCCGTCGCGTCGAACGATTTCACCGTCGCGCCGAAGCGCGGTGGACGCTGCAGCAGCGCGACGCGCATGCCGGGCAACGTCGTATCGAGCGTGAAATGCGCGGTGCCGTTCGATTTCGCCGCTGCGTCGACACGCGGAATCCGATGGCCGATCAGCTTGAAATCGGCCGGCTGTTTCAGCTTGACCTTGTCGGGCACCGGCAGCTTCGACGCGTCGGCGACGAGCGTGCCGTACGCGGCCGTCTTGCCGCTTTTCGCGTGCGTGACGACGCCGCCGGCCGTGGTGAGCTCGCTCGCCGGCACCTTCCAGCGCGCGGCGGCAGCCGATACCAGCATCGCGCGGGCCTTGCCGCCCGCTTCGCGCAGTTGCTGCCACGAGTTCGACATGGCCGAGCTGCCGCCCGTGCCCTGCATCGTGCCGAACGCGAGGTTCGCATAGCGCTTCGCATCGGCCGGCGCGCTTTCGACGCGCACGCTCGACCAGTCGGCGTCGAGGTCCTCGGCGACGATCGTCGCGATACCCGTGTACGCGCCCTGGCCCATTTCGACGTGCTTCGCGATGACCGTGACGGCGCCGTCGGGCGTGATGCGCAGGAACGCGTTCGGCGCGAAGTCGGCTGCGGGCGGCGTCGCGGCGAGCGCGCGGCGGCCGAGGCCGGCCCATTCGAAGCCGATCGTCAGGCTGACCGCGGCCGCGGCGCCCGCGGCTTTCAGGAACGTGCGACGCGACGGCCGCACCGAACCGGGATTGTCGAGTTCGATCGTCATGGTCACGCTCCCAGCGTCGCGGCCGCGTCGTGGATCGCGGCCCGGATGCGGGCGTAGGTCGCACAGCGGCAGAGGTTGCCGTTCATCGCGGCATCGATGTCCGCGTCGGTCGGTTTCGGGTTTTGCTCGAGCAGCGCGGTGGCCGACATGATCTGGCCGGACTGGCAGTAGCCGCACTGCGGCACCTGCAGCTTGACCCACGCGGCCTGCACGGCATGCGCGGGCTTGCTCTGCAGCCCTTCGATCGTCGTGATGTGCTTGCCCGCGATGCCGGCGAGCGGCAGCACGCACGAGCGCACGGCCTGGCCTTCGAGATGGACTGTGCACGCGCCGCACTGCGCCATGCCGCAGCCGAACTTCGTGCCGGTCAGCCCCGCGTGTTCGCGGATTGCCCAGAGGACAGGCATCGACGGATCGGCGTCGAGCGTCACGCTCTTGCCGTTCAGGACAAACGTGGTGGGCATTGTATTGTCTCCATGGGGAAAACCCGGCATGCGCCAGGCTAGTCGCGAGTGTGCGCGACACGTCCGGTTTTGCGTCTACCCAATCCTGCAAATTTATTGAACAATCCTGCAAATCCCCGGCACGGCGCCGGGCGTTTCGCTATGCTCCCGCGATTCAGGGAAATGAAGCGAGGAACCCGCCATGGACATGACCGATATCGCGGCGTCGCGCGAATCCGGGCGGCGCGAACTGGCGTCGCTCATCGGCCGTTTCGCGCCTGCGGACGGCTCGCACTCGACCGCCGTGCCGGCGCTGATGCTGCACCGGCATACGCATCCGGTCGACCTCGGCTGCGGCGTGTCGCGCGCCGCGCTGGTGATCGCCGCGCAGGGCGCGAAGCGCGTGATCGTCGCCGGCCAGGCCTACGAATACGACGCGCAGCATTGCCTGATCACGTCGATCGACTTGCCGATTCTCTCGCGCGTCACCCAGGCGTCGCCGGCGGCCCCGTACCTGTGCCTGACGTTGACGCTCGACCTGGAACGCATCGTCGAGCTCGCGGCCGAGATGCGGCTGCCCGAGCCCGATGCCGGCCCCGAAGGCGAGGGCATCGCGGTCGGCGAGCTCACGCCGCCGCTGCTCGATGCCGCGTTGCGGCTGGTGCGTCTGCTCGATACGCCGGCCGATATTCCGGTCATCGCGCCGCTGATCGAAAAGGAGTTGCTGTATCGGCTGATGACGAGCGGGCAGGGCACGCGGCTGCGGCACATGGCGGTCGCGGGCAGCCAGACGCACCGGATCGCGCGCGCGATCGAGTGGATCCGCGATCACTACGCGGAACCGATGCGCGTCGAGACCCTCGCGCAGGCGGTCAACATGAGCGTGTCGTCGCTCCATCATCACTTCAAGCACGTGACCACGCTGAGCCCGCTGCAGTACCAGAAGCAGTTGCGGCTGCACGAGGCGCGGCGGCTGTTGCTGCGCCAGGGTGGCGACGTCGGGTCGGTGGCGGCGACCGTCGGCTACGAAAGCGCGTCGCAGTTCAGCCGCGAATACAGCCGGCTGTTCGGCGCGCCGCCGATGCGCGACGTCGTGCACCTGCGCCGCAAGGAGCTGCTCGGCACGTAGCGGCGCGGCAGCTCATTGCGCGACGACGCTCGTCTGCAGCAACGACGGCGCGATCCGCCAGTCGCGCACATCGTGCGCCGGCCACGCGCCGCGCGTATCGATCGCGTTGACGTGCCGCTCGCGTGGGCCGGACATCAGGCAATCGGCATGCCAGGGACGCTGGGCGAACGCGTCGTCCCGGCGTCGCGTCCGCACGGTCGCGGCATGCGCATTTTTGTTGCAGGCGTGAATCGCCGAGGCAGTTCGATGCGTCCGCACCTGATCGCTGCGACAGCGATCGATTACACGAAATGCACGGAAAATACGGCCGCGACGGATGTTCAGCGGTCGATCGAACGTTGGAATGCGGATTTTGCGGCAAGAAGATTTACGCGGGTCCTTGCTTCGAAAAATGTTTCGTTCATGAAAAATGCGAACCGATTGGTCGGGCATAAAAAATCATCGAAAAGGCAATTTTCAGATAAGGTGGTGAACCGAACGGAAATAGAAAGATTGATAAGGCAACTGCAATGAATGGTTATGCGGACGCGTCGGTGGTTTATCGCGGAAACCTGATCGGGATGGCGGCTGTTGGCTTTTCGCCGGATTCGTCTTGCGTTCGACCTGCCGCACGCGGATGAATCTGGCGGCATTTTCACGGATGAATCAATTGCATTCGGGTTTTGACGAAGCACGCGTCATGTAAACGTATCGATTCCCGTCGCGCCGGGCATCCGGAACTGCGGGCTGCGCACTGCGATTTACCGCCGTCCGCACGGCGCAGGCCCGCCGGACGGGCCGCCGCGGGCATGTCACGACCGAGCCGCGCCGGCGCTGTCTCACGTGCATGGCGATGCGCTTCTCAAGTTTGCAACAGTTGCCCCCAGACCCGCGCCAGGCGGGGCTGGACGCCGCATTCGTCCGCCTATTGGCGGATTGCTTCGCGGCGTTCAATGATCGCGGGTGGGTCCCGACGGTTGTCGCGATACATTCCTGAAACAAAAAAAGTCACTTGCGACGCTGCATTCCGGGAGGGCTGGAGTGCGCCGCGTGCAACGGTTCGGTGGAATAACGCATGGCATGGTGCTTGCGACAGTTGGTGCATCGGCGAGCGGTCGACATCACGTAAAAGATGTGGGGCGGCCACCTCGTCAATAAGCAGTCGGGGAAACAGCGATGAAGACCACCAGCATCAGCTTGATCCGCATGTTCTTGGCGCACCAGTGGGGTAGTCGAACAGATAGGAGTATCGCTCGCGACGCAGTGCCGGCTTCGCGGGTCGCTTCTTGCCGGTTTCGTGGCCTCCGCGCGATGGACGCGCAGGAGCGCCTGTCGCTTTGGGCGACGGCCGGTCGACCGCGACAGTCGCCTTCATTCAGTTCACCCGGTTGGGCCACGCTGTTCATGCCGGACAGCGTGACGCCGATTCGTCTTCGACCATGCAGGGCCGTTTCGATTGCGCCGGGCCAATACCGGCGTGGGCTGCATTAGCTCGAACGCCCGTCGGTCGGATTGCCAGGAACACCTTTATCGGTAGCTCAGGGAGATGCGATGCCATCTGACTGTGAAGCAGCCCCGTTGTCGCCGTAATAAGGCGAATAGTGTCGGCGGGCCTGTATTTGCGGCAGGCAATTATATTCGCGTATTTCCGATCGCTTGAACGGAATGCCACGTGTCGGCATGCCGCGGGGGAGATATCGAAAAAATAATCCGGTATTGAGAATTCTTTAATCCGGGTACGGCGAATGCTTTGTCTTTTGGTGATCTCTGTGTATTGCGGGAATTATCGAAGGCGCCTATAAAAAACTTCGGAAAACTAATAAATAAGAACTACACTTGGCTTGACCAAAATTATGAAGCGGAGAATTAAAAACGATGCTTCGTAATTGGATAGTGATCCTTACTTGTGAGGATTGCTCAAGACGGAGGGTTGAAGGCGTGCAACCTTTCCGGCTTATTCCGTCCACGCCGTTATGGAGTCGACCATGAAGAAGCTTCTGATTGCAGCAGCAGTTCTGGCGGTTTCGGGTGCAGCGTTCGCAGGTAGCGGCACGGTATCCAGCAGCACCTCGACGAGCGGTGGCTCGACGATGGCCGTGGTTGCCGGATTCGGCAACTTCACGGCGATCGATTCGGGCGCGGCACTTGGCGCAGCCGCCGCAACTGCCGGCAACGGTGCCAGCAGTTCGCTCTCATACACGACCCACAATCAAGGGTCGACCGTCGGCGGCAACGGGTTCGGCGGCTCGCAAGCTGGCGGCACCAGCGGCGCGACTGCCGGCTCGCTCGGCTGGACGTTGTACCACTATTGAGCCGCGGCGCGTAGCGTTCGTCATTGGCTGGCGGTACGGATGCCGGGCGTCGCCGGTTTGAGGTGGGCCCGGCACCGGACTGCTGAACTTCATCACAGCAAGGGATTGCTATGAAAGCCAACGTCTTTGTAGCTGTAGCGCTCACAGCCCTATCGTCGGCCGTACTGGCCGCCGGGCTCTCGACAGTGAACCAGACTCAATCCGTCGCGACGGGTGTGTCCGGTTCGGTATTGATCGGGTCCGGCAGCTATACGAGCAATTCGAATTCGGTCGCGGGCGCGACTTCAGGAAGTACCGTCACACCCAATGGTTCCGCCGGAACGGCGTCCGCCTTCCACAACTCGACTTCGACGGCCAGCGGTTCCGGCACGAACGGGGGCGCGTTCGCGGCAGGCGGCGGTATCGGTGCCGCAGGCTCGTTCGGCGGGAACAGCACGAGCAGCGAGAACGCAAATGCGCTGTCGGGCGGTGTCACCGCCACGATCGTACTCGGCGCAAATCACTACACGGCAACGGGTGCGAACGACAACGGCAATGCCAACGCCGGCGCTGCAGGCTGGACCGGCAGTGGCGGGTCGGGGACGGTTGCGGGTTCGAATCACTTCAACTCGTCCACCGTGTGGAGTACCGGTCCGGCAGGATCACCGTCCGCATCGGGCGGCAGCCTAGGCAGTTCTGGCGCAACCGCAAGCAGTCCGTAACAGTGTGTTGGGGGACCAGTTTCCCAGCGACGCTGGTCTCTTGCCTCACCTGTTGTCACCGTAAGGAGTTGGCATGAAGCAGAAACTGATTGCCGCCGCTCTGATGCTCGCGTCTCTGACGGCATATGGCGCTGACCGTGCTGCCGAGGACGTGCAATCGACTTTGCAGACGTCAAACCCTACAACCAACCCGTCACAACAACAATCGCTTTCGTCGGGCAGTGCCATCGGGGCACCGAACTCTCAGCCATGGGCGGGAATGTCGGGCGGCTCTTGGTCCCAGCTGGGGAGTGGCTGGAAGCAGTTCGGGGAAGCAGGCAAAGCTGAAGGAATTCAGGGGAATTAGTACGGTTGCCTGGGTGGGAGGTCAAACCTCGTCCGGAGAATGAAATGAACAGCAACAAGATCAAGGTGGCATGTGCGGCAATGTTCGCGATGACCACGATCGGTGCCCAAGCGCAAACCGCCGACTCGAGTTCGAGCGCGCAGTCGTCGACCTCGTCGACGGCGATCAGCCAGGGCGGCGGCTCGAGCATGAACAGGAACACGAACACGTCGACCGGCGGCAATGCGACCAGCAGCAGTGGCGTGCGCGGGAGCGGCAATTCGAGCGTGAACGTGAACGTGACGTTGCCGTCCAGCACGAGCGGCGGTTCGAACGTGACACCACAGGGCGGGAGCACCCTCGCGTCGGCCGGCGCACCCGGCACCAGCCCGTACAACACCCAGGCGTCGGAAAACGTCAACTATTCGGGTACCCAGACGATCAAGACGAACCCGGCGATCCAGGCACCCGGCCTCACGACCACGCTGTCCGATACCTGCATGGGCTCGGTGAGCGTCGGCGTGTCGTTCCCGGGGTTCGGCGCGACCGGCGGCACGACGCTCGTCGATCAGGCTTGCGTGCGCCGTCTCGATGCGCGTGAATTCCGTGCGATGGGGTTGACCGACGTTGCGCTCGCGCTGCTCTGCCAGAGCGATGCGAACCGGCGTGCGGTGGAAGCGACCGGCCACCTGTGCCCGGGCACGACCGCGCCGCTGGCGCGCTCGAACGTGGCGCCGTCCGCCGACGCGACCGTCGCCGACGACGTGAAGTATCGCGACCCGCTGGTACGCAACCGCATGGGCCTGCCGCCGCTCGACGCAGCCGCACCGGCACCCGTGCAGACGCGCCCGGTCGCGACGACGGCCGTCCAGTCCGCGCCGATCCCGGCACCGATGCCCGCGCCTGCTGTCAGCGCAGTGCCGGCCGCCGTACAAGCGGCTGCGGTGAAGGCGTCCCAGGCTGCTGCGGCCGTGCCGGCGGCAGTCGCCGCGCCGGTTGCGGCGGCAGCACCTGCGGTCGCGCCTGCGGTGGCGGCAGTGCCTGCCGTCGCACCGGCCGCGATGGCCGCGGTCCCTGCAGCCGCCATCGTCGCCGCGCCGGCCGTCGCCGAGAAGGCAGCGGAACCTGCGCCTGCGGTTGCCGCCAAGGCACCGGAACCCGCACCGGCAGTGGCCGACAAGGCACCGGAGCCCGCACCGGCGGTAGCCGACAAGGCACCGGAGCCCGCACCGGCAGTGGCCGAGAAGGCACCGGAACCCGCACCGGCAGTGGCCGACAAGGCACCGGAACCCGCACCGGCAGTGGCCGACAAGGCACCGGAGCCCGCACCAGCAGTGGCCGACAAGGCACCGGAACCCGCGCCGGCAGTCGCCGACAAGGCACCGGAACCCGCACCGGCAGTGGCCGACGAGGCACCGGAACCCGCACCGGCAGTGGCCGAGAAGGCACCGGAGCCCGCACCGGCAGTGGCCGACAAGGCTCCGGAACCGGCACCGGCCGCGACCGACAACGTCGCGCAAGCCGCGGCGCAGCCGGCCGTCGACAGGAAGACGCAGGATGCCGCGCAAGCCGCCCCGGCCGCGACCGACGCCGCACCGCAGGCCGACGCTGCTGCAACGCCCGCACCCGCGCTCGATGCGAAGGCTGCCGATGCCGCACCGCAAGCAGCAGCCGAAGCACCGGCCCCCGAAGCTGCGCAGCCCGCCGCAGCGGCCGCTGTTGCCGACACGCCGGCTGTCGATGCGAAGGCGCCGGCCGCGGTCGAATCCGCTGCCGCACCGGCACCGGCCGTCGAATCGCCGGCCGTGACCGACCAGGCGAAGGATCTCGCGCCGACCGTCGACCAGCAGGCTGCCCCGGCCGCTCCTGTCTTGCCGGCTCCGACCGTCATCTCGACGAGCACGTCGTCGTAAGCACGCGGGTGCGACTTCCGCGCGACCGCACGCCGGTCGTGCGGGAGCCGCGGAAACCCGCGGCGCGACGAGCGTTGCAGGTTTGACGGGTGTTGGTCCCATCCCCGAGGTCAACACCTCTTTTTGCCTGTCGAGGGTACAAGGAGGCCTCAATCATGAGGATCTTTTTGGTCGCTCTATTGCTGTACGGCACACAAGCTGCCGCACAGTTGGTTTTCCAGAACCCTGCGGTCTTCGTGATCCTGAGCGAGCAGACGGTTGCGAATGCAGCGAGCGTGCAGCAGGCGCTGACGACGCTCGGCCGCCCGGACAACACGGCATGCATGCCGATGATGATGGTCGGCGATCCGCAGGTGATCTACATGCTGCCGGAGGAAGGCCATGCGCCTTCGTGGCAATCGCCGCCATACGGTCGCGGCACGCCGTTCGAAGCGCAGGCCGGGCCGGCATCGACGGGCAAGACGGTCGGCGCGATGCAGCACGCGGAGGACATGCGCACGCAACCGTGGACCGACAGCAGCGCGATCACGCAGAAGATCGCCGGCGAGTCGAGCGTCTCGGCGTCGGCCCGTGTCAGCGACTGGCAACGCAACGGCCTGAACACGATCGAGACGGCGCGTGCGACGGACGTCACAGTGAACGGCAAGGTCTACCGGCCCTACAACCATGAACTCAACCAGCCAGCGGGTCCGGTCGCGGAACCGCAAATCTATACGCAGCGGGTCGTGTTCTGCCGCTGATGAAACATCATCGGGCGGACACGCCGACAGCGCCGCGAGCGCGCGGGAAGACCCGTCGCGCATCGTTGCGCACCGGGCTGTCCGCCGGACCACCTCAAGCGGCGAGGCCATCGTGAACTATTGCTCTCCCATCAGCTTGTCAGGCCCGGAGGCGGGCGCACGGGATGTCTGCATGCCGCCGTTCGTGACGGCCCGGCGCCACCACGCGGCGCCGTCGCGGCCGCTCATCTATCTGTCGCAGCATCCCGCCGCCGCGCTGGTCGACTATCTCGCGTCGCGCGGCTGGGACGTATGGCGCGCGAAAACCGTTGCGGACGCACTCAATCTCGTCAAGGCGAACCGGCTGCATGCGGGCATCGTCGACTTCGGCGATTTCGCGTCGCCCGACGTCGCGGCGCTCGAGACGCTGCTGCGCGATCCGCGCGTCGGCTGGGTTGCGCTCACCGACGACGACGGGCTGCGCGATACGGCGGTTGCGCGCCTGATCCGACAGTGCTGTTTCGACTACGTGCGCCACGGGAGCGCGGACGCGACCATCGGTTATCTCGTCGGCCACGCATACGGGATGATGAAGCTGTCCGAAGGCGGCCCGGCCGTTGATGCCGCACCGCCCGGCGGCACGATGATCGGCGCGTGCGACGCGATGCGCCGCCTGTTCGCGACGATCCGCAAGGTCGCCAACACCGAGGCGACCGTCTTCATCGCCGGCGAATCCGGTACCGGCAAGGAGCTGACCGCCGCCGCGATCCATCAGCAGTCGTCGCGCGCCGCTGCGCCGTTCGTCGCCGTGAATTGCGCGGCGATTCCGCCGACGCTGCTGCAGGCCGAGCTGTTCGGTTACGAGCGCGGCGCATTTACCGGCGCGCACCAGCGCAAGATCGGCCGCATCGAGGCCGCGCACGGCGGCACGTTGTTTCTCGACGAGATCGGCGACATGCCGTTCGAGAGCCAGGCAAGCCTGTTGCGCTTCCTGCAGGAAGGCAAGATCGAGCGGCTGGGCGGCCACGCGTCGATTCCGGTGGACGTGCGGATCGTGTCCGCGACCCACGTCGATCTCGAGGCCGCGATGGAGGACGGGCGTTTTCGTGCAGACCTGTTTTACCGCCTGTGCGTGCTGCGCATCGACGAACCGCCGCTGCGCGCGCGCGGCCGCGACATCATGCTGCTCGCCGAGCACGTGCTGCGGCGCTATCGCGGCGACAGCTCGCACCGGATCCGCGGCTTCATGCCGTGTGCGATCGAGGCGATCCACAACTATGCATGGCCCGGCAACGTGCGCGAGCTGATCAACCGGATCCGGTTCGCGGTCGTGATGACGAACGGGCCGCTGATCTCGGCCGCCGATCTCGAATTGAACCCGTACACGTCGCGCCAGCCGCCGACCCTCGCGGAAGCGCGCCGGCACGCGGAGCGGCGCAAGATCGAGGAAACGCTGCTGCGCCATCGGCACCAGCATGCGGACGTTGCCGCGGAGCTGGGCGTGTCGCGCGCGACGCTGTATCGGCTGATGATCGCGCACGGCCTGCACGGCTGATGCCGACCGCGCCGCCCCGGGGCGCCCCGGGGCGGCGCGGCGCAATGCGGGCCCGGCGGCGTCGTGCCGCCGGCGCCCGCGTCAGGCCGGACGTTCGAAGCCCGATTCGACCCAGCGCTGGGCACTGGCCTTGTTGAGCTTGAACCCCGCGGATACCTTCGCGTCGGCCAGCAGCTCGCCGTACGGGTCGAACGCCTTCAGCTCCGCGTACGGCTCGAACTCGTCCGGCACGATGTCGAGCGTGACCGACACTTCCTGGCCATCTTCGCCCTGAACCGTCACTTCCTTGTGCAGCATCGCGCGGCGCTGCTGCGCGTGGCGCATCAGCACCTCGGTCGCGGTCTTCACGAGCGTGCGGAACGCGTTCGCGTCCATCGGTTTCGGATTCTTCTTGTCGCGGCCCATCGTCCACGGGCCGACCAGCGCGGGCTCGGACTCGCCGTCCTTGATCATCTCGACGGCCCAGCCGTCGTCGTCTTCGTTCTTGATGATGCGTGCCGTCCAGCCGTTGTCGCGCCAGAGGCCGTCTTCGTGGATGGAGGTGTCGTCGGATTGCAGGTCGGATTCGGTCATGGGAGAAGCGGATGTTCGGGCTGCGGGCGCTCGGGGCGGCGCGGCTGCCATCGGCGCGCTGCCGCCGGCCGGTCGCCCGGAATGCGTGCAAAGGCGGCAATTTTACCCCGCGGGCCGGCCATGCGGCCCGCGCGGCCCGCAACGTCGGCCATCCGGCCGACTCCGGTTGCCGCAGAACGAACGAATCAGCGCAAATATCAAACTTGTATTACGTCTCTGAAGGCCGGTTTATACACCGTCCGATATCCCGACCGCGCGCCGCTTCATAGAATAACGTTCAGGATAAAAATATCCTGACCGTCGATTCAACGCCGATCCGGCCGCGTGCCTGCATTCCGCGACGCGCGGCCCGGCGAACCTTCTGGAACTGCGCATGGGGAAATTCAGGATTCGCACCGTTTTCGCGTACGACTGGCCGTTGACGCTGGCGGGCATGGAACACATTGCCGTCGACGCGTGCGCGATCGAGCTCGTGGGCGTCTATCGGTCTCCGGGCGAACTCGTCGTGGCGCTCGGCACGATCGAATGCGACATCGTGCTGATCGATTATTCGATCGGCGCCGACGCGCAAATGGACGGCCTCGCGCTGTTCGACTGGCTGCGGCGCACGCGCCCGAACGTCGGCATCGTCGCGCTGGTCGGCAACGAGAACCCGGTGATCTTCCGTTCGATCCTCGCGCAAGGCGGCGCGAGCCTCGTCAGCAAGTTCGACGAAGTCGGCCACATCGTGACGGCGATCCATTCCAGCTACAGCGGCGGATACTATCTGTCGCCGCTCGTGCGGCGCGCGGTCGACGCACTCGCCGAACAGGACCGGCAGCCCGTGAAGTTGTCGATGCGCGAGATCGAGGTGATTCGCCTGTATCTGGCCGGCGTTCCGATCAAGATGATCGCGCAGCGGCTGAACAAGGGCAAGCAGACGGTCAGTGCGCAGAAGATCAGCGCGATGAAGAAGCTCGGCGCGACCAACGACATCGAGCTCGTCCAGCGGGCCGCGGGGCTTGGCTTCGCCGGCAGCAGGACGGCGAGCCGGCCGGGCGGGGTGCGATAGGCATGGCCGGAAACAAGCACGACCCTGGCATGGCGATGTCGATCGCAACCACGTTCCGGCATCTGGCGTCCGGTCTCGGTGACTTGAACCAGCGTCCGGTCGCCCTTCATTTCGGACAGGCGCAACGCGCGGTCGGCTATCTGCTGGCGCTTCACCACGCTGATATCCGCGAGGGGCTGATGTCCGGCATCGAAGGCACGCTGACCTGCGTGTCGACCCACGATCATTTGTCGCCGACGCTGTTTCTCGGCCTGCCCGTTTCGGTCCGGCTGACGACCGATCGGGGCCGCGTGCGCGCGATCAATGCGATCGTGCGCGAAGTGCGCACCGGCCAATCCGACGGCGAGCTGACCGTCTATCAACTACACGTGTGCGACGCGTTGTCGCTGATGGATCGCCGCACCAACGCCCGCGTGTTCCGGTCGCGCAGCGTGCCGGAAATCCTCGCGACGCTGATGAACGAGTGGAGGCAGCGCAGTTCCGCGCTCGCGCGGGCATTCGACTTCGACCTGTCGGGACTGGATGTCGAGCGCTATCCGGTGCGCGAACTCACGCGGCAGGTCAACGAGTCCGACGCGCATTTCATCCGGCGTCTGCTGCGCCGGGAAGGCATCACGGTCTTCGCGAAGGCCGGGATGGTCGACGCTGCGCGCGGGCCGGCCGGCGAGCGGCCGATTCACACGCTGATATTCTGCGACGACCCGTATCGCGTGACGGAGGCGCCGACCGGTGTGCTGCGTCTTCATCCGCGCGACGCCGCGGTCGGGCAACGCGACACCGTGACGCTGTTCGCGCACGGCCAGAGCCTGTCGTCCGGCAAGGTGCGCCGCTCGTCGTGGGATTACAAGACGGCTCGTGCAGACGATTCCACGGCCGTCACCGGCATCAACCAGGGCGAAGCCGGGAACGACCTCGCGCACCTGCTGACCGACGTCGCGATCGACATTCCGCACGTCGGCGATTCGTGGCGCGATCACGACCGCATCACGCGCGACCGGATGCTCGCACACCAGTTCGAAGCCGAACGTTACGACGGGATCAGCGGCGTGCGCGACCTGCCGGTCGGTCACTGGTTCACGCTGACGGGCGACCCCGAGCTCGACATGAAGCCGGTCGATCGTCGTCAGTTCGTGGTCACGTCGGTTCGGCACGAGATCCTGAACAACCTGCCGAAGCAGTTGACGGGGCGCGTGAGCGGGCTCTTCGCGGCGAGCCTGAACCTCGCGCAAACCGCTTCCGCGGCCCCTGCCGACGGATCGGCGCACACCGACACGCGCTACGAGAACCGCTTCACGTGCGTGCGGCGCGGCGTGCCGCTCAAGCCCGCGTACGATCCGAACGTCGATGTGCCGCCGGTCCACCTGCTGACCGGCACGATCGTCGGCACCGAGGGCGAGGAAGTGTTTTGCGACGAGGCCGGGCGCGTGCGCGTGCGCATACACGGATTCGACCCGGCCGACCATGCGCACGCGCAAGGCGCCGGGACGAACGATTCCGCCGGCGACAGTGCGCCCGTTCGTGTCGGCGCGAGCCTGTCGGGCAGCGGGTTCGGTGCGCTGTTCCTGCCGCGGGTCGGTATGGAAGTTCTGCTCGGATGTCTATCGGGCGACCCCGATCGGCTGGTCATCATCGGCGTGCTGAGCAACGGTGCGAACCCGCCCGCGAATTTCAGCGATACCGGCGCGCTGCCCGGCAATCGCTACCTGTCGGGTATCAAGACCAAGGAAATCAAGGGCTGGCGTCATAACCAGCTGCGTCTGGACGATACCCCGTCGCAAATCTCCGCGCAGTTGGCGAGCGAACACGCGCATACCCAGTTGAATCTCGGCTATCTGACGCAGCCGCGCGATGGTGGGCACGGAAGCGATCGCGGCGAGGGGGCCGAGCTGCGCACCGATGCCGCTGCGGCGTTGCGCGCGGCTCGCGGCATTTTGCTGTCGACCTATGCGCGTGCACGGGCTGCTGGCGGTCAGCTTGATCGCGACGAATTGATTCGGCTGCTCGATCAATGCACCGAGCTCTTCAAGTCGCTCGGCGACTATGCCGGCCAGCATGGCGGGCGGCCTGCCGATGCCGCGGGCCAGGACAGCCTCGCCGACGCGTTTCGAAACTGGACGCCTGGTGGCGCGCAGGCCGGAGCGGGTGACGACGCGCCTGCGTTGATGGCGTTCGGCGCGCAGTCGGGGTCGCTCAACGTCACGCCGAAGACGCACGTCGTGTATGCGGGCGAGAACATCGATCAGATCGCGCAGCGGCACGTGCAGGTCGCGAGCGGCGAGCGCATCAATCTGCATGCCGGTCACGGTGTCGCGATGTTCGCGCACAGCGAAGGCGTATCGGCGATCGCGAATCACGGGAAGGTGACGATTCAGTCGCAGAACGACGATACGCGAGTCGATTCGGCGAAGGACATTCAATTGACGGCGGCGGGCGGGAAGCTGACTGGCGCGGCGAGTGAGGAAGTCGTGTTCGTGACGTCCGGCGGGGCGTATCTGAAGCTGAGTGGCGGCGATATCGAGTTGGGGTGCCCGGGGGCTTTTACCGTGAAGTCGGCGGGGCATTCGTGGGGTGGGCCGGCGAGTATGAAGGTGGATATGCCGAAATTCTCTGAGGACACACTCGGCCGAGTGCCGAAATTGATCCATCCCGCTGACGGCGACGCGGCTGCCGGATTCGACGGTCGGGTAAAAAACTCGTCCACGGTGCTCCCGAATTCGACGACCGACGCGGCCGGTACGCTGCCGGCGATTGATGGCGATCAGGTCGAGAGGCTGGCAGTGCAGTTCACCAAGAAAAAATCATAGGTACGTGCAGGAGTTCTGAATGACTGATTCATTTCGCGATTCGCAACCGATAGCAGATGCTCGTACTGACGAGCCTGGCTCTAAAGCGGATTTGTCCGACGCACCCGCGCCGCGCCCCGAACCGCCGCCGATCATCGTCGGTGGTGTCGAAGGGATGACGATGTTCGCAAAGAACACGCCGCTTATCTGCATCAGGCAAATGCCATTGCCTGGGATCGTCATCTTCGTGCATGGCGTGAATTCGGAGGGCGAATGGTTCGAGGCGACGGAGGAGGGACTGTGCAAAGGCCTTAATCGCCGGATCGGGCGGCTCGACGATCAATTGATGTATCGCGGCATCGAGGCCGGGCAATTGACGCCGGCGAAGTACACCGAAAGCGTGACGCCGGATGGGTTTTTGAATCCGAAGCTTTGGTCCGGCAACTACATCAAGCCCGAGCCGTCGTTTTCGCCTGTCATTCACTTCCGATGGGGTTATCGGGCGACCGCAGCGGAATTGAAGGAATACGGCGACAAGATCTTTCTGAACGAAAAGGACTACTGGGGCGGTGGTCCGTTCACGAACGGTTGTTCGAGTCTGCCTGACCTTTGGCACGGCGGTCTTGATGACCGGACGATGGGATGGATGACGGTGCAAGGCATCAACCCGACCAACCGGCCGCTGTATCGCGCGCCGCCGCGTGCGTATGGCGTGCTCGCGGCGTTGCGCTTGGCCAAACTGATCGAGTCGATTCGCCAGATGCAGGCTGACGTACCGATCACTGTCGTATGTCATAGCCAAGGGAACATCGTGGGCCTCACGGCAGCCTTCTTCGGAGACGCATTCCCCGACGTCGAAGATCCATGGGGACAGACGGGGCACTGCGTGGCAGACGCATACGTGCTGGCGAATGCGCCGTACAGCCTTGCGAATGCAGACGGCCCGCACAAATCCGACACGTTCATGGATACGTGGTCGCAACGCGCGACGAAAGATGGAAGTGGGCATCGGGGGCGGCAGACCTATGCCGCACGCACGAAGACCTTCGGCAAGTTCCTGTCGATCATCGGTGCTCGAAAAGACTTCGAGCAGCCGGTCGACAACGTCGATGAAGACATGAAAAACAAACGGGTATCGCCGACGAGCAACCGGTCTTATGCCGCGCAAGAGGATCGCGATCGACACGGCTTGAATGGATCGACGTATGGCCGCGTCACAGCGTATTGCTGCCCGCACGATCAGGTCATTTCGGCGGTGACGGTTCAGGGCATCGGTTGGCGAGGCATCAGCAAACACGAACTCGACGATATCGGCGCCGCTGGCATCCTGACACAACGCGTGTTCGCATCGGGCCTCCCTGTTGGTGTGCAAAAACCGTACCGCTATTGGGAAGACGATTGGCGGCATGGCAAGCAAGGGACGAAGTCAGGCTTCTGGTATCCGCCCTCGCCGCCAGCCAAGTTCAATCTGATCGGCGCAATCAAAGGGAATGAAAGCGTTTTTGGAATAGCGGCGACGCTGGCAACTGCACCGCTCATGTTCGTCGTGACTGGAATCAGTTCGGCATTGAACATGCTGCGCGTGAACGCTGATCCACCAAAAGGCTGGACGGTGGTAGCGGATGCTCCCGCGCTGGACGATCCATTCCCGCCGAAAGCATTGCGGTTCGGTAAACCCGTCGAAACGAAGGATGGCGACGCAGTAAGCGACTTCAACGAAGGTAACGATCCACCGGCCGCTTGGCGTGACGCGAGCAAGGCCGATGTAGACAAGCGCGCGGACGACCCCTACGACCAATACAAGGAGAAGAACGAGGACAGCGTTGCCCAGGGCACGGCAGCAACCGAAGCCGGGCAGCGCTACGAGGATCGCGCGTTGATGCGGATGGAGGCACGTCGCACTCTGAATACCGAATGGCTCGATCGCGAAGGTCACGTCATTGGTGAGGATGGAAAGAGCGCTGTGCCCGAAGGCTACAAGGAATGGCGCGACAAGCAGATTGTGGATTGGCTCGATCGCGGTGCGACCAATAGCCCAACGAACCACTCGACGACGATGACCAATCCAGAACACGCCGAAAAGGCGCTTGCGTATGACGTTGCTTTGGGTCTGTGCTACCTGACCGAGAAGCAATTCAAATCACTTCGCATTGAGGCGGACTGGCGAATGGGGGAAGGAATTCCCAATGGCCATCCGAACAAGAAGTACTACGAATATTTCGCGCGCGGGAAATTGAACGATCTACCGATGCACGAATGGGTACACGTCAAGGGTGGTGAAGGCACGATTCCCGACGCGATCACGAATGAACGTGAAGGTGACTTTTACTTGAAGGTCGGGGGTGTGATTTGAAGGCGCTGATCGCTACGTGGCCGCGACGTGCAGCTGTCGCCGTGTCGACATGGATGCTTGTCACCGTGCTCATGGCCACGCTGATGGCACATGTTGAACAACCCGATCCGGCACACTTGGAAATAGGAGATTGGATGAAACGATTCGTTGTCTTGCCTGCCCTGTCCGCCCTGGCGGTGTTCATGTTCACCACGGCCATGATGCGGCCCGCACAGGCGGCCCCGGGCCAAGAACCTGCAGGGAACATCGCGCGAGCAGCTGAAGTACCGGCGAAGCCGTTCGTCGCGCAGGTGATCGGCCTGATGTGGTTGAATCCATTACAACGTATGGACTACCCGACCGAGTGGCAATTGCTGTGGACGCAGGGACTTGCAGCGCCAAACAAAAATGACGATATGGTGCGCACCGATCCAAAGTCTTTTACAACTCTGCAATCTGTAGCGGGTGTCGCATACGGCAACGAAGGCGAAGAAACGTTCAAGGGCTTCTACCAAAAGTACATGTTCAAGTTTCCTCTGCTGCTGAGCTCGCGCTATTCCGGCAATCCAAAATACTTCTACACGGTGGCCCCGGACAATAAGAAAGACTGGCGGGAACTGGCAGGCATTCGTGTCGAGCTTGCCATTCCGGATCGACTCGAACCCGACGACTCGCGAAGCTACTTGAGCGACTCGATTCGAAAGACGTTTTCAATCGGAAATACGTATTTTCCGACGATGTGGAGCGACCCCACGCCCCCCGATGTACGACTCACCCAAGGCGGTGCGAACACCGGTTTCACGTCACTGAACAACGCGCTGGACTACTTGCAGGCGAACCCCGACAAGACCGTGTGGGCAATCAACTGGGACGCACCAAACTTCCCGCCCACGGATGCGCAGATCAACGAGAACCTTGTCGTGCTGTTCCTCGCCGGCCCGAACTTCAACACCGAGCGCGAACCGCTCGCGTGGATCGGCAAGGCCGCGACCGGCGACACGCAGGCGTTTGCGCGGCAGGTCGGCACGACCCGCGCCGTGCAAGCGTGGAAGGCAACCATCGACCAAGCGGCCCGCAACGCCGGCATCGCGGTTCCGAACATCGAGTACATCGTTCACGACGCAGGCAAGGGCAGTGATGCGTCGTCGTCGCGCGTTGCCGCGCTCGCACAAACGCTGACCGAAACCCTTCCGGACTTCGACTACATGAAGCAGACCTTCAACACGGCGGGTCTACTCGGCGATATGGGAACCGGCAGCGCATTGACCAACGTCGCACTCGCGATCGGCCGGATCAATCACTTCGGCGGCAACGCACTCGTCGCCGGCACGACCGATCCGGAGCACCCCGTCGCGGTCGTTGTCCGGCCACCGTCGAAGCTCACGCCGATCGATCCCGACAAGGACTGGTTCCGCGCGCGCGGCGGCAACAACGCCTACCTGCCGTGGTGGGGGCGTCGGCACGATACCGATTACGGCACGCAAGGTTATTCGTGGTGATGCACATCGGCTTGGCGGCGCGCTGCATGTGAACGTAACCGCCGCGTCTAGTAACAGGAGATCGAGTGCAGCCATTTACTATCGCGCCCGGTTTGGTGGCGCTCATGGTGTGTCCTTTCGTCACCACCACGATTCCAGATTAACAATGACGATATGAAAATAGCGGAATGGTATGAATAGCATGCCCCTGACATTAAAATCCAAATATTTGAAAAAGATAAAATTGATCGTCGCGCTGCCGATAAGTGTGTTGCTAGCCGGTTGCCCGCCGATGATTGTGCCGCATTTTTCAACGAAATCTTACGAGAAAATTTATAGCTTTCCGGCTGAACCACGTCCGTGGTTGACGCTGGAAAGCGAGGGCATCAGGCTTTATTTGTATAATAATTGCCACGATCGGAGCAGCGACTGTAAATGGCAAACTCTGGCCGCCTTGAAGAGTGGAACAAAACCCGATTGGAAAGCCCTTCTGGATGCACCTCCGATTAGTTGGAGAGTCTACGGTACGAATCTACCCATGCGCCGCCCAATCTCCGCCTATGTACCTGGCACCAAATATCGTTTCATGGGTGCATTCAATAACTACCCAGAAATCGTGTTTGCAATTCCCGATGACCTTGTTGCCGATAAAAGGAATCGCGATCCGGGCGGGGCGCGGCGTTACAGGCAGATTGAAGATTACAACTCTCTCGCCAGCCCTGTGGCTATAGATATTCAGTTGGTCGTTTACGATGACGAACATCAATGGATTTTTACCAGACAACCGAAGCCGAATTATGAAAGAAAGGATTATCCGACCGATCTATTTGTTCCTAGTGACCTATTTCGGTTTTCGGAGGGCGATGATGTGCGGCTACATCAATCGATGGCCTTGTATTATGTTTCACCAAAAACAGCGCCGATCGGCTATCGCGTTGTATCAGGCAAGGCGGCGGAATATTGGGTTGGAAATTACAACATCAAGTATAGAGCCCATCAAATCGCGTTAGCCGATGTTATATTTCCTTCTGTTCCCCTCACACTTGATGCCTTAACCGTCGATGACAAAAGCGTCGCCGGAAAGCCCACGCTGTTATGTCATTACAGTTATACCCAATTCAATCTGGGTTGGATGGATGCGGCCCAACACCGCGGACCATCGGAGGAAGACCGGAAGAATTGCGAGCCAATTCAATAGTCGGGATGCTGCCCAATAATTATTGGGTCGGATCGTCTGCGTTTCGCCATCGCCGGATCAATCACTTCGGCGGCAACGCACTCGTCGCCGGCACGACCGACCCCGAACACCCCTTCGCGGTCATCGTCAGGCCGCCGTCGAAACTCACGCCGATCGATCCGACCAAGGACTGGCTCCGCGCACGCGGCGGAAACAACGCCTACCTGCCGTGGTGGGGACGCCGACACGATACCGATTACGGCATGCAGGGTTATTCGTGGTGATGCAAGCAGACGCGGTGGCATGCGTGCGAGCAAACGCGACCGCCGCGTCGAGCAACAGGAGATTGGATGAAACGATTTGTTGTCTTACGTGCCTTGGCCGCGCTTGCGGTGTTTATGTTCGTCACGGCCATGACGCGGTCTGCACAAGCTGCATCTGCCCAGGAACCTGCAGCGAACGCCGCGCGGACACGGGAGGAACAGGCGAAGCCGTTCGTCGCGCAGGTAGTTGGCCTGATCTGGTTGAACCCATTGCAACGCCGGGACTATCCGACCGAATGGCAATTATTGTGGACACAAGGGCTTGCCGCGCCGAACAAGAATGACGATATGATTCGTACCGATCCGAAGTCTTTCACTACCCTGCAATCAGTTGCGGGTATCGCATATGGCAACCAAGGCAAGGAAACGTTTAGAGGCTTCTATCGTAAGTACATCTCCGAGTTACCGCTGCTTCTTCGGTCGCGCTATGCCTCCAATCCAAAGTATTTCTACACAGTGAGTCCGGTCAACAAAAAGGGCTGGCGCGAACTGGCGGGCATTCGCGTCGAGCTTGCGATTCCGGATCGACTTGAACCGGACGAATCGCAAAGCTATTTGCGTGACTCGATTCGAAAGGCGTTTTCGATCGGGAACCCGCATTTTTCGACGATGTGGAGTCGCGACACACTCCCCGATGTGCAAATCGCCCAAGGCGGAGCGAACGCCGGCTTTACATCGCTGAACCGGGCATTGGACTACCTGCAGGCGAACCCCGACAAGACCGTGTGGGTAGTCAACTGGGACGCACCGAACTTCCCGCCCACGGATGCGCAGATCAACGAGAACCTTGTCGCGCTGTTCCTCGCCGGTCCGACTTCAACACCGAGCGTGAACCGCTCGCATGGATCGGCAAGGCCGCAACCGGCGACACGCAGGCGATTGCGCGGCAAGTCGGCACCACCCGCGCCGTGCAAGCGTGGAAGGCGACCATCGACCAAGCAGCCCGCAACGCCGGCATCTCGGTTCCAGACATCGAGTACATCGTTCACGACGCAGGCAAGGGCAGTGATGCGTCGTCGTCACGCGTTGCCTCCCTCGCGCAAACGCTGACCGAAACCCTTCCGGAATTCGACTACATGAAGCAGACCTTCAACACGGCCGGCCTGCTTGGCGACATGGGCACCGGCAGCGCATTGACGAACGTGGCGCTCGCGATCGGCCGGATCAATCACTTCGGCGGCAACGCGCTCGTCGCCGGCACGACCGACCCCGAGCACCCCTTCGCGGTAGTCGTCAGGCCGCCATCGAAACTCACACCGATCGATCCAACCAAGGACTGGTTCCGCGCACGCGGAGGAAACAACGCCTACCTGCCATGGTGGGGACGCCGACACGATACCGATTACGGCATGCAGGGTTATTCATGGTGACGCAAACCAGCACAGTGGCCTGCCGCACGCGAACGCGAACGCGACCCCGCACCAATCATTCACAGGAGGAAACATGCGTGGAATCATCCGGGTAGGCGATCCCCACACCCACGGCGGCCGAGTCGAGTCCGGCGCAGCAACAAGCAAGGTGATGGGCCTCGCCGTTGCTTGCGTCGGCGACACCTGTTCGTGTCCGGTCCACGGCACGTGCACCATCGTCGAAGGCGATCCGAATTTCACCGTCGAAGGGCGCGCCGCCGCGTTCGATGGGCACAAGACGTCTTGCGGCGCGGCATTGACTTCTTCGCTTTTGAATTCCGGACGTGTTTGAACATACCCATCGAGCCGCGAGCCCTGCATCGTCAAGATCCGACACGCGGTGTGATGCGGGCCGAACGTAGCCGGCCCGACACCGTCACGCCGGCAACGCGAACCGCGTGACGGCTTCCCGCAGTGCTTCGGCCTGATCGCGCAGCGAATGCGCGGCGGCGGCGGCTTCCTCGACGAGCGCCGCGTTCTGCTGCGTGACCTGATCCATCTCGCCCACCGCGCGATTGACCTGTTCGATTCCCGAGCTCTGCTCGCGCGACGCATGGCTGATCTCGTCGAGGATCTCGTTGACCCGCCGCACCGACTGCACGATCTCGGCCATCGTCTCGCCAGCATGCGTGACGAGCGTCGCGCCGTGCTCGACCGTCTCGTTCGACGACACGATCAGCGTCTTGATTTCTTTCGCAGCCGTCGCCGAGCGTTGCGCGAGCGAGCGCACTTCGGCCGCGACCACCGCGAAGCCGCGGCCCTGTTCGCCCGCACGCGCTGCCTCGACGGCCGCGTTCAGCGCAAGGATGTTGGTCTGGAACGCGATACCGTCGATCACGCCGATGATGTCGCCGATCTTGTGCGAGCGATCGGTGATTTCGTTCATCGTGCGCACGACATCGTCGACCACCGCGCTGCCGCGCGTCGCGACTTGCGCGGCCTGGTCCGCGAGGGTCGCGGCCTGCGCGGCGCTTTCCGCGTTCTGCTTCACGTTCGCGGTCATCTGATCCATGCTCGACGCGGTCTGCACGAGCGCGGCCGCCTGTTCCTCGGTGCGCTGCGACAGGTCCGTGTTGCCCGACGCGATCTCGCTCGCGCCGACGTTGATGTTCTCGGTGCCCATCCGTACGCGCGACACCATGTCGATCAGTCCGCCCTGCATCATGTGCAATGCATGCAGCAGGCTGCCGTGATCGTCGTGCTTCACGTTCACGCGCGCGGTCAGGTCGCCTTGCGCGATGCGCTGCGCGGTGTCGAGCGCGACTTCGAGCTCGCCGCCGAGGCTCGCGCGCACGCTTTTCAGCACGAGCACCATCACGGCGGTCGCGATCGCGCCGAGCACGGCCGTCATCGCGAGCCAGCGGCCGATGCTCGCGAGCACGGCGGAGCGCACGTCGTCCATGTACATGCCCGTCACGAGATACCAGTCCCACGGCGCGAAGCGTTGCACCGCGCTGGTCTTGTCCTGCGGCTTGTCGGCGCCCGGCTTCGGCCACAGATATTCGACGAAACCCTTGCCGCCTTTCACGTTGCCGGCCTTCACGATTTCGATGAACAGGTGCTTGCCGTTCGGATCCGCGAAATTCGACACGTCCTTGCCGTTGAGGTCGGTCTTGATCGGATGCATCACGATCACCGGCTTCGAGTCGTTGATCGAGATGTAGCCGTCGGCGCCGTAGCGCATCGCGGCGATCGCCTCGAGCGCCTTCTGCTTCGCATCGGCTTCCGGCAGCGCGTTCTGCTGCGACAGCTTGTAGTAGTGGTCGGCGACGCTCGCGGCCTGCGCCACCAGTGTCGCAAGCTGGTCGCGGCGGTCGGTGATCATCGATGCGCGGGTCTGCCATGCGCCGATTCCGGCGATCACGAGCAGGCCAAGCCACAGGATGACGATCATCGAAGCAAGTTTCTGGTTCAGGGAGAGTGTGCGCATGGTGGATGAGGTCGGTCGGTCGAACGCGCGCGCCGGAACGGCGTGACGAGATAAGTCTTTGACGGCGCGCAGCGAACGTTGCCGTAGACGGGAAATCCCTTAGACGCCGTGCCGCCGCCCATGCCACCGAGCGCGGTACGGGTATCTATGCATATACATAATGAGCGTCGCTATACTGTCGGACGATGGCGGCTGCGCCGTCCGCCCGGGAGGCCCGAGCGCGGATGGCGACGCCGAACGAAACCGAAAGGAGGCAGCGATGCGAATTCTGGTGGTAGGGGCCGGCGCGGTCGGCGGATATTTCGGCGGCCGGCTCGCGGCGGCGGGGCGCGACGTGACGTTCCTGGTGCGCGACGGTCGTGCGGCCGCGCTCGCGCGCGACGGGCTGCTGATTCGCAGCCCGCGCGGCGACCTGACGCTTGCGAACGTGCAGACCGTGCGCGCGACCGACACGGCCGCGCCGTTCGACCTCGTGCTGCTGAGCTGCAAGGCGTACAGCCTCGACGATGCGATTGCATCGTTCGCGCCGTTCGTCGGGCCGTCGACGCTGATCCTGCCGATGCTCAACGGGATGCGCCATCTCGACGTGCTGCGCGACCGGTTCGGTGCCGCGCAGGTGCTGGGCGGCCTGTGCGTGATCGCGGCCACGCTCGATCGCGAGCAGCGGATCGTGCATCTGAACGACACGCATGGATTGTCGTTCGGGGAACTCGCCGGTGGCGAATCGGCACGCGTGCGCGCGCTGGCAGACGTGCTCGGCGGCGCAGGCTTCGACGCGACGCTCAGCGACGACATCGCCGCGCGCATGTGGGAGAAGTGGATATTCCTCGCGACGCTCGCGGCGAGTACGTCGCTGTTTCGCGGCGCGATCGGCGACATTCTCGCGGCGCCGGACGGCCGTCGTTTGCTCGAGACGATGCTCGCCGAATGCAGCGCGATCGCCGCGCACAACGGGCACCGGTCCGACCCGGCGGCGATCGAACGGATGCAGCGGATGGTGCTGACGCCGTCGCCGCTGACCGCGTCGATGCTGCGCGACGTCGAGAACCATGCGCGGGTCGAGGCCGATCACGTGATCGGCGACCTGCTCGCACGCCGCGATCCGCAGGCGACGGATGCGCTGTCGCTGCTGCGGATCGCGTACAACCACCTGAAGACATACGAGGTGCGCGTCGCCCGGGAACGCGCGGCGGGGTAGTCGTGCAAGCGGCTTTCGTCGCGATGTATTGCCGGGCATGCGGCTGTGCAGCGCATGGCGTCATGCGCGCGTGGCGATTCTGCGGGCGCTACCTGCAAGCCGAGCGATGTGCGTGGCTTGTCAGCCGGCCATCCGCGGCGATCGATCGAGCGCGGTTCTACGGTGCAGCGGCCGGCGCGCGTGCGGTGTCGCCGCGGCGACGGATCATCGTCCAGCGCAGAGGGGCAAGCATGTCGGCGGCGCAGCCGCGCGCGGGCGCCCGGTTAAACCGGATCCTTGCTCGGCGGCCCGTCGGGTTGCTGCGGATTGTCGTGGGGATGCCCGGGCGCCGGTGGCGACAATGGGTCGTCTTCCGGATCGCGATTCGGGTCGGCCGGGGGCTCCGGCATCGGTGTCGTGTGGTCCATGGAGAGCTCGCGCAATGCGTGATGGCGGTGGCGCGGCGCGCGCGCCTCGTCTTCGTTATAGGCAATCGGGCGCGCGTTTGCAGCGGGAATCTCGCGGCAGCATGCGAATTGCCGGCAAATTCAAGCATTCGCGGGTATCGCGTCGGCGCGCATGACGAACGGGCACGCGCGATGCACATTGCGGCCAGGGCGACCAGTGAGACGGTGCAATCGGCTGTGCGTCAGCGCAGATCCGCCGGCGTATCGACGTCGCGCAGGATGCCGGGGTCGTCGACGTCGAGCAGGTTCACCGGGGCGCTGGCAAACAGCGTGCGGGCGCCCGTATCGCCATCGAGTGCGGCCAGCGCGTCGTAGTGGCAGGCGGCGAAGCCGACCGGATGACCGCGCACGCCCTGGTGCACGGGGGCGACGATCGACGCGTCGTCGGCATCGAGCGCGCGCGTGAGCACTTCGTACGTGGATGCCGCAATCCACGGCATGTCGGCGAGCGCGACCAGCCAGCCGGTGGCTTCCGGCGTCGTGCGCACGCCCGCCGCAAGGCTCGCGCCCATCCCGCGCGTCGTGTCGGGTGCATAGACGACCTGGCAGCCCGCTTCGTTCAGCAGAGTCGCGAGTTTGTCGGCGCCAGGGCGCACGACGGCGATCACGTCGGCCGTGGCGGCCGCGAGATGACGGGCAGCCGCGACCGCGACTGGCGTGCCGTCGGGGAGCAGTGCGAGCAGCTTGCTTTGCAGACCGCTCGGGTCGAAGCGTTGACCGAGGCCGCCGGCGAGCAGGACGCCGGTGGCGAGTGACGCATAGGGCATCGGCGCAGGGGGGAGGGACGCAGGTGGCCCGATTGTGCGGGAGCGGGCGGGGCTCGGCAAGTCCGGATGTTACCGATGCGGGCCGGCAGGGCGGAAAGAATGTCAGGGATGGCGGTGAGGCGGGCCTCGCCTGGTCAGACTAATCGCCGCGCGGCCGGAATCCCGGGGCAGGCGCTGTTGCGCTGCCGCTCCTGATGATCAGTGGATTACCAGAGCGTCTTGACGTGCGCGTAGGCGCGGATCTTCTCGTCCCGGGTGACGAGCGGCGCACCGAGCCGCCGCGCGGTGGCGACGATCATCCGGTCGGCCGGATCCTTGTGGAAGGTGCCAGGGAGGTCGGTCGACTTCGCGGCGATATCGGCATCGACGGGCACGAAGCGAATGCCGTCGATTTGCGCGACGGTGGCGAGCCATGCGTCGACGTCCATCGTCAGCGCGAGGCGGTCATTGCGCACCAGCATGGCAATCTCCCATGCGGAGATCGCGGATGCGGCGAGCGTGCCTTCCCCGAGCGCACGCTCGATCGCGCTTCGCGCTTTCTTGCTGAGCGAAGGGTCGCCTGCCACCCACCACACCAATGCATGTGTATCCAGCACGATCACTGCGACGCCTCCCAATCATCTTCCGCAATCGGATCGAGAGGATTGTCATAGCGCATGACCGAGCCGCGCAATATGTCCAACGGCTGGGCTTCGCGCGAGCGGTATGGCCGGATTTCCAGCGTCGGCTTGCCATGGTCGGTGACGATCAGGCTTTCGCCCGACGCTTCGACGAGACGGAAGTATTCGAGGGCGCGAGCCTTGAATTCGGATTTCGATACGGGAGCGTGCGGCATCATGATATGAGCATGGTCATTTGACGATGGTCATTTTAGGCCGGGTGCTGGATCGGTGCAAGCAATCGGTCGGGGCTGGGACGCCGCTCACGCATCCGCCCACTTCCTCAACAGGTTGTGATAAATCCCCGTCAACGCGATGACCATCGGATCTTTCGCGCCTTTCTCCGCGGACAACGCCTGAATCTGCGTATCGAGCTGAAATAGCAGCGTGCGATCTCCATCGTCGCGCACCATGCTTTGAATCCAGAAGAACGACGCGACGCGCTCGCCGCGCGTCACAGGCGTCACGTGATGCAGGCTCGACGCCGGATACAGCACGAGATCGCCCGCCGGCAGCTTCGCGCGATGCACGCCGTACGGATCCTCGACGCACAGCTCGCCGCCGTCGTACGCATCGGGTTCTTCGAGGAACAGCGTCGCCGACAGGTCGCTGCGCACGCGAAAATCCGTGCCGCGCAGCAGCCGGATCGCATTGTCCACATGCGTGCCGAACGTCTCGCCGCCTGCATAGCGATTGAACAACGGCGGAAACACCTTGAGCGGCAGCGCCGCCGAAAAGAACAGCGGATGGCAGGCAAGCGCATCCTGGATCGCGTCGCCGACGGTGCGTGCGATCGGCGAACCTTCCGGCAATTGCCGGTTGCGTTTCGCGAGCGCCGACTGCGCGCCGGACGTCGCGTTGCCGTCGACCCAGTCGGCGGCATCGAGCAATTCGCGGCATTGCGCGACTTGCGCTTTGGTCAGTACGCTGGGGATATGAAGCATCACGATGCGGATTCCATTGCGTGCGGCGCGAGCTGCATGGCCGCCAAACGAAAAGCGTCGAGCGGCGACGACAACAGATACGCGCGCATCTTTGCGATGAACGCGGGTGTCGCGGTGGCCGGTACACGCGCGAGCCAGGCGAGCGCTTCGTCGACGCGCCCGCGCTCGGCGAGCAGCCGCGCATAGTTGAACTGACCGCGGAAGTCGCCGGCCTCGGCCGCGCGACGATAGTGATCGAACGCGGCATCGGCGTCGACGGGTACGACCCAGCCGTCCTCGTAGAAACCGCCGATCAGGTTGATCGATTTCGCATGACCGAGCGCGGCCGCCCGGCGAAACCAGGCGAGCGCGTCGGCGCGGTTCTCGTCGACGCCATTGCCGAGCGCGAGCGCCGTCGCATAGTTGTACATCCCCCAGTCGAGCCCGGCCTGCGCGGCGAGCCGATACCAGTACACGGCCACCGGCGCGGATGCGGCCGTGCCCCAGCCGAACTCGTAGCAGCGGCCGAGCATGTTCATCGCCATCGGATGGCCGGCCCGCGCCGCATGGCGGAACCAGCCGAACGCGGCGGCCGGATCGCGCGCGACGCCGTGCCCGTCGAGCAGGTACTGCCCGTAGACGGCCTGAGCGTCGACGATGCCGTTGTCCGCGGCCGCCGCGACCCACGCGGCGGCGCGCTCGGGCGGCCCGGCGAGAATCTCGGCGAACGCGCGCGGCGACACCGACGCGAGTGCCTTCAGCGAGACGGCTTCCATCGATCAGTAGCGCGCGTTCAGCGTGACGAACGCCGAGCGGCCCGGTGCGATCGACGCGTAGTGCGCCGGATACGCCTGATCGAAATACGTGCGGTTGAACAGGTTGTTCACGTTCAGCTGCAGGTCGAGCTTCTTGTTGATCCGGTACTGCGCCATCGCATCGAAGCGCCAGTACGACGGCACGGCGCGCAGGTTCGCAGGATCGCCGAACACTTCCGACATGTAGAACGCGCCGCCGCCGACAGTGAACTTCGGCGTGATGTCGTAGTTCGACCACATCGTCAGGCTGTGCTTCGGCGTGTTCGGGAAGCGGTTGCCGTCGTTCGCGGCGTCCTTGCCGTTGTCGCGCAGTTGGCTCTTCATGTACGTGTAGCCGCCGAACACCTGCCACTGCTTGGTGATCTGGCCGGCGACGCCGAGCTCGAGACCCTGCACGCGCTTGTTGCCGACCATTGCGTATTGGTTGTTGGGCAGCGTCACGCGCGCATTCGTCGTGTCGATCTGGAACAGCGCGGCCGTCAGCGACAGCTTGTCGTTCAGCACGTTCCACTTCGTGCCGAGCTCGATGCTGCGGTTCTTCTCGGGGGACATCTGATCCGCGTTCGGGCCGACGCCGCCGCGGCCCGGCGTGAGCGACTGCGTTTCGCTGCCTTCGCCGAGCAGCATGCCGGCCGGCGTCGACGACGTCGCATACGACGCGTAGATGCTGCCGTTCTGCGCGGGCTTGAACACGAGGCCGGCCTGCCAGTTGAAGAGCGTGTCGTCGCGCGTATAGGTCTTGCCGCCGTTCGCCTTGGTGTCGGTGAAGCGGGTCGAGTAGTCGTCGACGCGCACGCCGGCATTCACCTGCCAGCGCGGCGTGATCTCGATCGTGTCGAAGCCGTAGATCGACTTCGTTGTGGTGCGCGCATGCGCGTAGTCGTTGTTGCGCGTGACGGAGCCGGCCCACGGATCGTTCGGATTCGGCGACCACAGGCTCGTGCAGTTGTAGCCCGACGGCGCACCGATGCCTTTCTGGCAGATCGTGCCCTTGTCGGTCGCGACCGTGTACGAATCGCGCTTGCCCCATTCGCGTGTCAGCTCGATGCCGGTCGTGAAGCTGTGCTTGAACGGGCCGGTGCGGAATTCGCCGAACAGCTCGGTCAGGTTCGCGAGGCTGTTGATCGAGCTGTCGCGGTTGTTGTTGCGGCGCCAGACCTTGCCGTTCACCACGTTGCCCTGGCTGTCGTCCGGCTGCGTCCAGATGTAGTCCTGCGTCGATTCCGTGTAGCGCGTGGTGTTGCGCACCGTGAGGTTCGGCGTGATGTCGTGCTCGATCTTGATCGTGCTGATGTCCGATGTGGTCTTGCGGAAGTCGCGGTCGATCAGCCCGTAGAAGTTGTGGCGATCGACGGGCGCCGGATAGATCGTGCCGACGTTCGCCGGCTTGTTCGACGTCGTGTAGAAGTACGGGATGCCGCCGTCGGGCATGTCGTCGGTCGACAGGTGGTAGTAGCTCGCGGTCACGCGCGTCGGCGTGCCGAGACCGAACGCGATCGACGGTGCGACGCCCCAGCGCTCGTTGTTGACGGCGTCGCGGCCGGCGACGTCGTTGTTGTGGCTCATCAGGTTCAGGCGGAACGCGGCGTGATCGGCGAACTGCCAGTTGCCGTCGGCGGTGAAGCGCCGATAGCGGTCGGTGCCGAGGCCCGCGCTGGCGGCGGCGGTCGTGCCGAGATGCGGCGCCTTCGTGATCAGGTTGATGCTGCCGCCGGCGCCGCCGCGGCCGCCGTACGCGCCGTCGGAACCCTTGGTGATCTCGACGCGTTCGGTGTTGAAGATCTCGCGCGTGGTGGCACCCGTGTCGCGCATGCCGTCGACGAACATGCTGCCTTGCGTGTCGTAGCCGCGAATGAACGGACGGTCGCCGAGCGGGTTGCCGCCTTCGCCGGCGCCGAACGTGATGCCGGGCACGGTGCGCAGCGCTTCGGTCAGGGTGGCCGCGCCGCTGCTCTGGATCAGCGCCTGCGGAATCACGGTGACCGATTTCGGCGTATCGACGAGCGGCGCGGTGAATTTCACGGACGCGGAAAAGTCGGCCTTGTAGCTGTGCTCGGCCTTGCCCTGGACTTCGATCGGCGCGAGATGGCCTTCGGTGCTGACCGGAGCGGGCGACGGCGTGCCGTCGGCGAATGCAGGGCTCGCGGCGAGCACGCTGCACAGGGTGGTGAATTTGCCGAGCTTCAGCTCTTCAGGGCGTGACTTCATGGTTCGGTTCGACCTCGCTGTGTGGCCCGGAAACGGCGCGGTACGAAAAGGTGCATGCCGCCCGGAATTATTACGATTTCGTTTCAGGCGGCATTCTATGTAATTTCTTGTTAAATGAGAAGCGTTCTTGTTCGCATTTGTAAGGAAATTGTTGACGAATGTGGCGGAGGGCGCGAAGGCTTGCGGAGCGGGGGAGATGGCCGAATGGCCGAGTATGAAAGCCGCGGCGGGCGGCTTAAAGTGGCTACATCTTCACTCGTTCAAAGTGACTGCAAGGTGATAATATGACTGCATTGAAAGCAAATGTAGTGAGGCGCATCATGCCCGTGATCACCGTTCGAAATCTGCCCGACGAGGTGCACCGCGCGCTTCGAATCCGTGCCGCGCAACATGGCCGCAGTACCGAGGCCGAGGTGCGCGATATCCTCGAGCAAGCCGTTCGCACCAGCGGGCGCCCCAGGCTGGGAACGCTGCTGGCTGAAATCGGGCGGGAGGCTGGCGGTATCGATTTCGAGGTTCGGCGCGACACGGCGCCAACCGATCCGATGAGCTTCGAATGATCCTGGTCGATACCAACGTCATTTCCGAGCCGCTGCGACGCGAGCCGAGTGCGGCCGTGATCGAATGGCTCGACGCGCAGAACGTCGAGACACTGTTTCTTGCGGCGATCACGCTGGCGGAGATGCGATTCGGCGTGGCCGTGTTGCCCGAAGGGCGCAGGCGAGACTGGCTGCACCAAAGCATCGAGCAACGCGTCGTGCCGTTGTTTCGCGGCCGGATCCTGCCGTTCGACGATGCGGCCAGTCAGGCGTATGCAAGCCTCCGTGCGAAGGCGCGTGCCACGGGCAATGCGATGGCGTCTGCCGATGGCTTCGTCGCCGCGACCGCCGCAGCGAACGGCCTGATCGTGGCCACGCGCGACGTCGCGCCGTTCGAAGCGGCGGGCCTGCGCGTGATCGACCCGTGGGCCGGCTGATGCCGAGCGGGTCGGCGCCACGTTACCTCCAGCGAAGATGAAAAACGCGCCGTGCAAGGCGGCGCGTGTTGGGCGTTCCGTCGGCGCGCGGCCCTTGAACTGAAGCAGTCCAAGGCCGGCCGCGCAGCACCGGATGCGGATCAATCGATCCCGTGAAACACCGCATCCTCGGGCCCGAGGTATGCCGGCGGGCGCCACGTTGCGTCGCGCATCGAATGCTGGACGAGGTTCTCGACGCCGAGCAGCACCGCGAAGATCGCCATGCGCACCGGGATGCCGTTGTCGGTCTGGCGGAAGATCGCGAGGCGCGGATCGCGGTTCAGGTCGACCGACAGGTCGTTCGCGCCGGGCCGGCTGTCGCGCGGCAGCGGATGCATGATCAGCGTGTCAGGTTTGCAGACCGAATCGACGAGTGCCTGGTTGATCTGGAAATCCGGCGTGTAGCCTTCGAACGACTCGTCGGTGAAGCGCTCCTTCTGGATCCGCGTCGCATAGACGACGTCCGCGCCGCGCAGCCCGGCCGCGAGGTCGTTCGTCTGCTCGATCACGTGGCCGTTCGTCGCGATCTGGTCGATGATGTAGGCCGGCATTTCGAGCGTCGGCGGCGACACGAGCGTGAACTTCAGCCCGCGGTACAGCGCGAGCAGCTTGACGAGCGAATGCACGGTGCGGCCGTACTTCAGGTCGCCCACGAGGGCGATATGCGCGCCGTCGACGATCTTGCCGAGTCGCGAGAACTCGCGCTGGATCGTATAGAGATCGAGCAGCGCCTGGCTCGGATGTTCGCCCGGGCCGTCGCCGCCATTGATCACCGGCAGGTTGGTCGCGCGGGCGAACTCGGCCACCGAGCCCTTCTCCGGATGGCGGATCACGAGCGCATCGACGTAGCCGGCCATCACGCGGCTCGTGTCGTAGATCGATTCGCCCTTGGCCATCGACGAGAACGTGAAGCCGGTCGTGTCGCACACCGAGCCGCCGAGCCGGCAGAACGCGGCGCCGAACGACACGCGCGTGCGCGTGCTGGCTTCGAAGAACAGGTTGCCGAGCACGGCGCCTTCGAGCACGCGCGAAATCTTGTGGCGGCGCGCGATCGGCTGCATCACGTCGGCGACGCGGAACAGTGCCTCGACCGAATCCCGCGAGAACTGGTCCACCGAGATCAGCTGCGGCTTGCCTTCGAACAGGAAATGCTTCGAGAGCCCCTGCTTATCTACGCTTTGCGTATGGTTTGCGCCTTCCGGTTCCGAGCGCTCGACGATTTCCGACACGAAGCGCTCGACGATCTCGGGCATGCCGCGCGATTCCTGCGAATCGTCGGGCAACAGCCATGTATCCAGCGCACGGCGGCTCACGCCGATGCGGTTCGCGAACGCTTCGCGGGTCATGTTGAGGCGGCGCATCGCGTCGCGCAGGAAGGCTTGCTGGGGAACGGTCATCGGCGGCACCTCGTGGAAAATATACGCGGTGCGTATATTAGTTCGAGGAGCGGCGAAGTCAAGGAAAATCTGTGCGAACCGCTTGTCGGGGCGGTGTCACGCCTGCCGGCGCGGACTGGCGCGCGGCGGCTGTCTCCGTATAATCAGGTCGGGCCCCGTGTCCTGCATGTCGCAGGGCGCCGCGCCGCAGACGCTTCGCCCGGTCGGGCTTGTTGATTCGAAGGAGAACGAGAATGACGCGTACGATTGCTGCAATGCTGCTGGTGATGACCGCCGCGCTCGCCGGTTGCAATACCGTTGCAGGCATGGGTGAGGATATTTCGAAGGGTGGCCACGCGATAAGCGATTCGGCTGAAAAGGCCAAGTAAGCCGACCGGTTCCGGAATGCAGAAGGCGCCGGGCC
>NZ_JAPVQY010000023.1:66198-101186 GCF_027257875.1 Burkholderia sp. IMCC1007 | reverse complement strand
TGGAGGCTTGACCTCCTTGAAGGGTCGTTCGAGACCAGGACGTTGATAGGTCAGGTGTGTAAGCGCAGTAATGCGTTCAGCTAACTGATACTAATTGCCCGTAAGGCTTGATCCTATAACAAGTCTGCCTTATAGATCGGCGCCGTGCGCAAGCACTGGCCGCGATCCAAAGCGACAAGTTGGATTCTCGTGTGTGATACACACAACTCAAAATTACTGCTTCTTCCAAGATTGGTTGCGCTGCGAAGCAACGCAACAACCCTCTTTGCCTGATGACCATAGCGAGTCGGTCCCACCCCTTCCCATCCCGAACAGGACCGTGAAACGACTCTACGCCGATGATAGTGCGGATTCCCGTGTGAAAGTAGGTAATCGTCAGGCTCCCTAAGCCAAGAACCCCCGCCCGAAAGGCGGGGGTTTTTGCATTGGTGCGGCGGAAATGCATGGGGGGATCCGGATGCGATCCGGGTGCCAAGTACCGCACAAGCACGGGTGCCCCACCGGGCCGCACATCAATACGTACCGTTCGCGGCCTTGCCCATGCGTGCCGCTACATTCTCGAGCCGACCGCATCGTCGCAGGCGTGCACACTCCAACCCGCGCCGCTTCTACCCATATCTCCACGCATTTCACGCCCAAAACGGCGACTCGGCAACCCCGCCGAGGCAGCTCACCGGCGCCCTTCATCATATATTGGTCCGCCGATATCTCCGCCCCAGCCTATCGGAGTCGCATCGAGACGGAGATCAGCCATTCCCTTATCCCGCCATTTCGCAAAACAAGCCCGAAATCCGTTCGAAATGAAGCCTTATTCGGCACGGCCACGTAAAATTCGCGAATCTCCATCCCCGCATCCAGAACGATGAACGCCGCTTCCCAGATAGCTCGGGCCGTTTGCCCTCACGATTGCCCGGACACCTGCGCAATGCGCGTGACCGTCGAGAACGGCAAGGCAATCAAGGTCACGGGTGACCCGGACCATCCGCCCACGCAAGGCGTGTTGTGTACGAAAGTCAGCCGATATGCCGACCGCGTCCATCATCCGGATCGCCTCACCGTTCCGCTCAAGCGCGTCGGTGCGAAGGGGGAAGGGCGCTTCGTGCCGATCAACTGGAGCGATGCGTTCGACGAGATCGGCCGCCGCCTCGGAGAAATCGTCGCGCGCGAGCCGGAGGCGATCGTGCCGTACAGCTACGCGGGAACGATGGGGCTCGTGCAGGGCGAAGGCATCGCGCAGCGGTTCTTCCACAAACTCGGCGCCTCCCGTCTCGAGCGTACGATCTGCGCGGCGGCAGGTGCGGCAGGCCTGCGCTACACGTACGGCGGCAGCGTCGGAATGCATCTCGAGCACTTCGAGGAAAGCGAGCTGATCCTGATCTGGGGCGCCAATCCGATCGCGTCTAGCCTGCATTTCTGGACTCGGGCGCAGGAAGCCAAGCGCCGCGGCGCACGCCTGGTTGCAATCGACCCCTATCGCTCGCTGACAGCCGAAAAGTGCCATCAGCACATTGCGTTGAAACCGGGCACCGATGGCGCGTTCGCACTCGGCATGATGCACGTGCTGATCACCGAAGATCTGCTCGATCATGACTACATCGCGCAGCATACGCTCGGCTTCGATGCGCTCAAGGCGCGGGCGTTGTCCTATCCGCCGGAGCGCGTCGCGCAGATCTGCGGCATCGACGCCTCGGAACTCGTCGAACTCGCACGTCGTTACGGCGCGACCCGCAAGGCGTCGATTCGCCTCAATTACGGCATGCAGCGCGTGCGTGGCGGCGGTAACGCCGTGCGCGCGATCGCGAGCCTCCCCGCGCTGACCGGCGCGTGGCGGGATCGGGCGGGCGGGTTGCTGCTGTCGTCGTCGGAATTCGCGCCGGTCAACCAGGCGGCGCTGCTGCGCCCCGACCTGATGCCCGGATGGCCCCACAAACTGCCGCGCATCATCAACATGAACGCGATCGGCGATGCGCTGCTGCATCCGGGCGACGCGACGTTCGGCCCGAAGGTCGAAGCGGTGATCGTCTACAACTCGAATCCGGTGGCCGTCGCACCGGACTCGTCGAAGGTCGCGGCGGGCTTCGCGCGCGAAGACCTGTTTACCGTCGTTCTAGAACACTTCAAGACAGATACGGTCGATTTCGCCGACATTGTGTTGCCGGCCACGACGCAGCTCGAACATCTCGACGTCCACAAATCGTACGGTCACACCTACGTGATGGCGAATCTTCCCGCGATTCCGCCGGTGGGCGACGCGCGGCCGAACACCGAGATCTTCCGCGGAATCGCGCGCAGGATGGGGCTCGACGAGCCCGCGCTTTATCACAGCGACGAAGACGTCGCGCGCGTGGCACTCCGTTGGGATGACCCGACGCTCGACAGCGACTGGGACACACTGAAGCGCGCCGGATGGCTCAAGCTCAACCTGGCGGACGCGCCGTTCGCGAACGGTGGCTTCCGCACGCCGTCCGGCAAGTGCGAGTTCTACAGCGCACGGCTCGAGCAGATGGGCATGGATCCGGTGCCGGACTACCTGCCGCCGTTCGAATCGGCGGAAGCGGCGCCCGAACTCGCCGCCCGCTATCCGCTCGCGATGATTTCGCCGCCGGCCCGGCACTTTCTGAACAGCACGTTCGTGAACGTGGACAGCCTGCGCAACACCGAAGGCGAGCCGCATCTCGATATCCACCCGGCCGATGCCGCCGCGCGCGGCATCGACGACGGTGACGTGGTCCGCGTCTTCAACGACCGCGGATCGATGCAGGCGCTCGCACGCGTGACCGATCGCGCGCGTGCGGGTCTCGTCGTCGGGTTGTCGATCTGGTGGAAGAAGCTCTCGCCGGACGGCCGCAACGCGAATGAAGTGACGAGTCAGGCGCTGACCGATCTCGGCAATTCGGCGACGTTTTACGATTGCCTGGTGGAAGTAGAGCGGATTTGACCGAATTTATGGTCCAGCCCACACGAACTCGTCCGAAAGTTGGAAGTGGGCATCTAACCCTGTTGTCTCGGGACGAGCGAGCCGCTACGATGCGTTTTAGCACGACCATTCGAAAATCTGTGAGGAGACGCGCGGCATGGACAAAATTTGGCTGAAATCGTACCCACCCGGCGTTCCAGCCGAAATTGACGCGTCCCCGTATCCATCCATTCCGGATCTTCTCGACGAAAGCTTCCGCCAGTATCGCGACCGCAAGGCGTTCGTCTGCATGGGCAAGAGCATCACGTACGGTGAGCTCGATGCGCTGTCGCGCCAATTCGGCGCGTGGCTGCAGTCGCGCGGTCTGAAGCGAGGCGCGCGCGTCGCGCTCATGATGCCGAACGTGCTGCAGTATCCGGTGGCGCTCGTCGCGGTGCTTCGCGCGGGCTATACCGTCGTCAACGTCAACCCGCTCTATACGGCGCGCGAACTCGAGCATCAGCTGAAGGACAGCGGGGCGGAAGCGATCGTCATCCTCGAGAACTTCGCGTCGACGCTTCAGGCCGTCATCGCGAATACTTCGGTCAAGCATGTCGTCGTGGCGTCGATGGGCGATCTGCTGGGCATCAAGGGCTGGCTCGTCAACTACGTCGTGCGCAACGTGAAGAAGATGGTGCCGGCCTGGCAGCTTCCGTCGTTTACGCGCTTCAAGGCCGCGCTGTCGGAAGGCGCACGGCAGACATTCAAGCCGCAGCAACTCGCCCCCGACGACGTCGCGTTCCTGCAATACACGGGCGGCACGACGGGTGTCGCGAAGGGCGCGACGCTGCTGCACCGGAACATCGTGTCGAACGTGCTACAAGCCGGCGCGTGGCACCATCCCGCACACGAGAAGTACCCCGAGGTAAAGCAGTTCGTGACGGTCGTCGCGCTACCGCTTTATCACGTGTTCGCATTGACCGTGTGCGGCTTCCTGACGATGCGCACGGGCGGCATGGGCATCCTGATCCCGAATCCGCGCGACATCGGCGGCATGATCAAGGAGTTGAAGGGGTACCAGATTTCGACGATTCCGGCGGTCAACACGCTGTACAACGCGCTGCTGAATCATCCCGAATTCAACCAGCTCGACCTGTCGAAGCTCGTGATTGCCAACGGCGGCGGCATGGCGATCCAGGAGGGCGTCGCGAAGCGCTGGTACGAGAAGACCCGGACCGCGATCGTCGAAGGGTACGGTTTGTCGGAAACGTCGCCGGTCGCGACCTGCAACCCCGTGACGGCGACCACGTACAGCGGGACGATCGGACTGCCGCTGCCGTCGACCGAGGTTGCGATTCGCGACGATGCCGGCAACGACGTCGCGCTCGGCGAGCCCGGCGAAATCTGTATCCGCGGGCCGCAGGTCATGGCCGGCTACTGGAATCGACCGGATGAAACCGCGAAGGTCATGTTCCCGGACGGGTTCTTCAAGACGGGCGACGTCGGCGTGATGGACGCGCGCGGTTACGTGAAGATCGTCGACCGGAAGAAGGACATGATCCTCGTATCCGGCTTCAACGTGTATCCGAACGAGGTCGAGGATGTGGTGTCGTCGCACCCGGGCGTATTCGAGGTGGCAGCCGTCGGCGTGCCGGACGAGCATTCGGGCGAAGCCGTGAAGCTGTTCGTCGTGAAGAAGGACCCGGCACTCACCGACAAGGACATCCTCGCGTACTGCAAGGAGCGGCTCACTGGCTACAAGCGTCCGAAACTCGTCGAGTTCCGCACCGAGTTGCCGAAGACGAACGTCGGCAAGATCCTGCGGCGCGAACTGCGCGACGGCCGCGCGTAACACCGCAGTCGAACGAACGAGCCCGGCATTGAACTGCACCCCAAAGGTTGGACACCGATTCAACCTTCGGGGTGTTTTTCCGAGCCGGGCTTTTTTGTAGCGGGCGAGCGCCAGATGCCGCTGCTGCGGTGACCCGGTCCCCTGATATGCCCTGAACACCATGCGTCGGACGCGCGCCGACGGCGCCTCGCCGACCGAATGGACACCGCCGGACCGACAGGTGGCCACTCCGCGATCGAGCGCTGCAGTCGCCGCGCACGTCGGCGCGCGCGCGGTGCGCAGGTGCCGACGAAGTCGCGCGAACGAGCCGATCGAACGGCGACGCATTACCGCGAGCCGCACCCCAAGCGCGGCTTCGGATTTACGGGCTGCAAAAGAAAAAGGCGCCCGAAGGCGCCTTCAAGATGCTGCGGCTCGTCAGGCAAGCTGATTAGAACTTGTGACGGATGCCGACGCGCGCTGCGACCTGGTTGCTGGTGGTCGACGGATCGAGACCGTTGATCGATGCCTTCGCCTGAATGACGTTGCCTGCAGCGTCGAGCGTATTGCCCGATGCGTGCTGATACACGCCGATCACGTAGACGTCCGTGCGCTTCGACAGGAAGTAGTCGACGCCCAGCGAGCCCTGGTGGTACTTGGCTGCCGAGTTGCCGTCGATCTTGCTGCCTTGCGTGTAGTCGTACGCTGCGCCGAGGATCAACGCCGGGGTCAACTGAAACTTGAAGTTGATTTCGCCGTTGTTGAACGTCGCGGTCTGGTCGACGAACGGGCCTGCCGAGAAGCCCTTGAACTTCGTGTTCGAGTACGTCGCGCCGATCGTCGCCGCACCGAACGTGTACGCACCGCCTGCACCGATGACCTGGTACGTGTTCGCGCTGTTCGCGTACGTGCCGTAGACCGGCGACGTCACGGCCGTCGCGGCCGCCGATGCCCCGGTGTTGAACATGCCGCCGAAGTTGGCCGGCGTGCGTGCGTTCAAGTAGCCGACACCCAGCACCAGCGGGCCGTTGTTGTAACCGGCGCCGAGCGACCAGACCTGGTTCTTCGAGAACTGGCCGGCCTGGCCGCCGAAGCTGTACATGCCGCCGAACGAGAAGCCGCCGTACGTCGGGCTCGTGTACTTGACCGCGTTGTTCACACGGTACGCGTTGTTGAAGTTGTCGAGGTCGCCCGGGTGAGCGGCGATGTAGCCGCCCCACTGGTCGCCCGCCTCGAGCGGGCCGACGAAGTCGACGACGGAGTCGTACTGGCGACCCAGCGTGACCGTACCGGCCTGGCTCGACAGGCCGACGTAAGCCTGGCGGCCGAACATCAGGCCGCCCTGGCCGAGCTTGCCGGAGTTGACGTCGAAACCGTTCTCGAGCACGAAGATCGCCTTCAGGCCGCTGCCGAGATCTTCGGTGCCGCGCAGGCCGAAGCGGCTGCCTTGCATCACGCCGCTTGCCAGACCGTACAGGTGGCCGCCTTTCGCGTTGTTGTTGAAGATGAAACCTTCATCGATGATGCCGTAAAGCGTCACGCTGCTTTGCGCATGGGCTGCGCCAGCAAACGCGCCCAGCGCGACGAGCGCGAGAAGCGACTTTTTCATTAACGGATCTCCAAGAATCACTGAATTTTTTTGTCGGGGCGGATAGTTATGTTGTGTTGACGGGCCCCGTCAACTTCACAAGAAGTCGCTCGTAATGTAGCAAAAGCGTTTTTTGCGACAAAGCGAAATGCCGCACCCCAAGGTCGCCATGTTTCGTTTATGCAACAATGGTTAAAATCACGGGTTAACCGCAATTTCCGCTGAATAATCAAGTCGGTTACGCAGCGGAACACGTGTCCTTGCCGCCCGCGGCAGCACACGCAGCCAGGAGAACAGGATGGTGTTGGATGAACTGATCAGCGAATTCGATCGCGGCCTGCGATCGCTGACCGGCGTGAGCCGGATGAGCCGCGCAGTGCCCGTGCCGGCAGAGCCGCCGGCCGACGAACTCACGCCCGCGGAGCGCACGCATGCGGCCGGGCTCATGCGCGTGAATCACGTCGGTGAAGTGTGCGCACAGGCGCTCTACCAGGCGCAGAAGCTGACCGCGCGCTCGGCGTCGTCGAAGGCGATGTTCGCGGAGGCCGCACGCGAGGAGGAGGACCATCTCGCATGGACCGCGCATCGGCTGAAGGAGCTCGATTCGCGCCCGAGCGTGCTCAACCCGCTGTGGTACGTCGGCGCGCTCGCGATCGGCGTGGCAGCCGGCACGCTCGGCGACAAGGTCAGCCTCGGCTTCATGGCGGAGACGGAGCGCCAGGTCGAGAGCCACCTCGACTCTCACCTGTCCGAGCTGCCGGCGACCGACACGGCGTCGCGCGCGATCGTCGAGCAGATGCGTGCCGACGAGGTGAAACACGGCAAGGCCGCGACCGATGCCGGCGGAATCGAACTGCCGCTGCCCGTGCGAATGCTGATGCGCGCGGCGTCGAAAGTCATGACGAGCACTGCGTACTATCTCTGAGATTTGGGCCGGGCGGTGCACGCCGCCGCCCCGGTCCGCCGTCCCCGATACCGCCCGTTTTTTCCGCGTTTTCCCGCCCCCGAAAGCCCCGTCCGCACGGCAGTCTGGCCCGCCTTTCTCACGTATCACCTTCACAAGTTGCACTAGCTCATTCATTTATAACGGTTTTTGGAATGAGGGGCCGCATGAGCATGTTCGCGTAAGTCCTTGTTCTAACTAACAAAATTCGTCAAAAAACCGGACCGCTCCCTTGACCGTGCCAAACCCTTCCTCTAAAGTGGGAGACAGTGTGAGAAAGTGTATTTTTGTGTGATTTGGCGGGCTATTCCGGCTAAATTCTGAGCGTTGAGCGGGCGCTTCGGTGCCCTGAACGGGAGAGCGGAAAAGTGTTCCAAGGGGCGTCGGCGCTGACGCTCGATGCGAAAGGTCGGATGTCGGTGCCGGCTCGCTATCGCGAAGCGCTGCAAGGACAGGCAGAAGGACGGGTGACTGTGACCAAGCACCCGGACGGCTGCCTGTTGCTGTTTCCGCGCCCTGAATGGGAGGTGTTCCGCGCCAAGATCGCCGCGCTGCCGATGGACGCACATTGGTGGCGGCGGATTTTTCTCGGTAATGCGATGGATGTCGATCTCGACAGCGCGGGCCGGATTCTAGTGTCGCCCGAGCTGCGGATGGCAGCCGGACTCGAAAAGGAAGTCATGTTGTTGGGAATGGGTAGTCACTTCGAGCTGTGGGATTCGCAGACCTACATCGCGAAGGAGCAGGCAGCGATGGCGCAGGGCATGCCCGACGCGCTGAAGAACTTCACGTTCTGATTGCGGTGACGGAGACGCCCGCGATGGGAAATGAATTGCAGCATCGGACCGTGTTGCTGGACGAAGCGGTCGACTCGCTCGTGACGCGACCGGACGGCATTTATGTCGACGGCACGTTCGGGCGGGGCGGTCATAGTCGCGCGGTACTTGCGCGGCTCGGGGCCGCCGGACGGCTGATCGCGTTCGACAAGGATCCGAGGGCGATCGAGACGGCGCAGCGCATCGAGGATGCGCGCTTCTCGATCGTGCATGACAGCTTTGCATCGATGCGCGACGCGCTTGCGGCGCGCGGCGTCGAGAAAGTATCGGGTGTGTTGCTGGACCTGGGCGTGTCCTCGCCGCAGGTGGACGATCCGGCGCGCGGCTTCAGCTTTCGCGCCGATGGTCCGCTGGACATGCGAATGGATCCGACGCGCGGCGAGTCGGCCGCTGAATGGCTCGCACGGGCATCGGTGCAGGAACTGACGGAGGTGATACGGGATTATGGGGAAGAACGGTTTGCTTTTCAGATTGCAAAGGCGCTTGTTGCTCGCCGGGCAGAGTCCGACCGTCTTGGGCCTCTCGACACCACGGGCGAGCTTGCCCAAATCGTGGGTCACGTCGTCAAAACCCGTGAGAAGGGCAAGGATCCGGCAACCCGCACCTTTCAGGCTATACGGATTCACGTCAATCAAGAGCTTGCGGACCTGCAAGTCGTACTAGACGCGGCATTGTCGTTGCTGGAGCAAGGGGGGCGGCTGGTGGTCATCAGCTTTCATTCACTCGAGGACCGGATCGTCAAACGATTCATGCAGGCGCACGCGAGTGCGCCTGCGGTCGATCGTCGCCTGCCGATCCGTGCCGTCGACCTCCCGAGCCCGCCGCTCAAGATAATCAGCCGTCAGTTTCCGAGCGAAGCGGAAGTCGTCGCGAATCCGCGCGCCCGGTCGGCCGTGATGCGCATCGCGGAGCGCGTCACGCCATGAGCCGCTTCAATATCTTCCTGTTGATCATCGTGATGGGGTGCGCGCTGTCGGTCGTCAACTCGACGAATCAGCAGCGCCAGTTCTTCATCCAGCTGCAGCGCGCGCAGTCGCAGGAGCGTCAGCTCCAGCAGGACTATGCACAGCTTCAGTATCAGCAGAGCGCGCTGTCGAAGACCTCGCGCATCGAGCAGCTCGCGAACGATTCGCTGAAGATGCAGCCCGTCACGACGGGTCGCACCCAATACCTGACGCTGCCGCCGGGCGCCATGAAGGCGATCGACGCGCCGATTCCCGCTTCGGCCGATGCGACCGCCAAGGGCAAGGGAGGCGCGCGATGAAGCCGTCGCAGAAGCGCCAGGACGTGAAATTCGCGTCGAGCCCGGTGCTCGGCGTGCATCTGCCGATGTGGCGCTCGAAGCTCGTCGTCTTCCTGCTGTTCATGGCGTTCGTCGCGCTGGCCGCGCGGGCGTTCTGGATTCAGGGGCCCGGGAACGCGTTCTATCAGAAGCAGGGCGAAAGCCGCTACCAGCGCACGCTCGAGCTGCCGGCCACGCGCGGCAAGATCCTCGACCGTAACGGGCTCGTGCTCGCGACGAGCCTGCCCGTGCGCGCGATCTGGGCGATTCCCGACGCGGTACCGGACGACCTCGGCGCGGACAAGATCAACCAGCTCGGCAAGCTCCTCGGCATGACGCCGAAAGAACTGCGCGTGAAGCTGTCGGAAGACAAGGGTTTTGTCTACGTCAAGCGCCAGGTGCCGATCGACGTCGCGGACAAGGTCGCGGCACTCGATATCCCCGGCATCTACCAGCGCAACGAATACAAGCGCTTCTATCCGGAAGGCGAGATCACGGCCCACCTGATCGGCTTCACGAACGTCGAGGACGAAGGGCAGGAAGGCGTCGAGCTGGGCGACCAGAAGCTGCTGTCCGGCACGTCCGGCATGCGTCGCGTGATCAAGGACCGGATGGGGCACATCATCGAGGATGTCGCCGAGCAGATTCCGCCGCACAACGGCACCGACGTCGACCTGTCGATCGACAGCAAGATCCAGTACATCGCGTACGCGAACCTGAAGGCCGCCGTCGAGAAGTTCAAGGCGAAGGCGGGCGCGGCGATGGTCGTCGACGTGCGTACCGGCGAAGTGCTCGCGCTCGTCAACTACCCGACGTACAACCCGAACGACCGCTCGCGCATGACGGGCGAGCAGTTGCGCAACCGGATCATGACCGACGTGTTCGAGCCGGGCTCGATCATGAAGCCGTTCACCGTGTCGCTCGCGCTCGACCTGCACCGCGTGACGCCGAACACGCTCGTCGAGACGGGCAACGGTCATTTCGTGCTCGACGGCGCGCCGATTACCGACGACGCGGGTTTCGGCACGCTGACGGTCGGCGGCGTGATCCAGAAGTCGAGCAACATCGGCGCGACGAAGATCGCGATGACGATGCGGCCCGAGGAAATGTGGAATATGTATACGAGCATCGGCCTCGGCCAGGCGCCGAAGGTCGGGTTCCCGGGCGCGGTGGCCGGCCGCCTGCGTCCGTGGAAGAGCTGGCGCCGCATCGAGCAGGCGACGATGTCGTACGGCTACGGGCTGTCGGTGTCGCTGTTCCAGCTCGCACGCGCGTACACGGCGATCGCGCACGACGGCGAGCTGATGCCCGTGACCATTTTCAAGACGGACCCCAATCAGCCGATCGCGGGCACGCAGGTGTTCAACCCGACCACCGCGCGCGAAGTGCGCGCGATGCTCGAGACGGTGGTCGCGCCGGGCGGCACGTCGCCGGATGCGGCCGTGCCGGGCTACCGCGTCGGGGGCAAGAGCGGTACCGCATACAAGCACGAAGGTCACGGCTACACGCGCAAATACCGCGCGTCGTTCGTCGGGATGGCGCCGATGCCGAATCCGCGCGTCGTGATCGCTGTGTCGGTCGACGAACCGACCGCCGGCAGCCACTTCGGCGGCCAGGTGTCCGGCCCCGTATTCTCGGCGATCGCCGGCGATACGCTGCGCGCGCTGAACGTGCCGCCGAACATGCCGATCAAGCAGCTCGTCGTATCCGACGATACGCCGGGCGCGCCCGCCGACAAGCCGGGCGCGCAGAAGCTGGCGGCAAGTGGCACCGCGAAGCATATGATCGTGTCCAGCACGACGCGTAATTCACCAGGAGTTGTTCGATGAGCGCCGCTCGCAGTTCCCATCCGGCGCATCAGCAGATCGCAGCCGCGCTCGCGTGGCTGCGTCAGCATGTGGCCCCCGCGGCGCAACTGCACGCCGACACGCGCAGCCTGCAGGCCGGCGACGTGTTTCTCGGCTATGCGGTCGACGGGGCCGACAATCGCGCTTTCATTTCCGACGCCGTGGCGCGCGGCGCGGCCGCCGTGCTGTATCAGCCGGACGGTCTCGCAGCGGCACCGGCCGCGCCCGCCGCGCTTGCGGTGCCGGCGCTCGACCAGCTGGCCGGCGAGATCGCCAGCGGCTGGTACGGCGATCCGAGCGACAGCCTGCTCGCGATCGGCGTGACCGGCACGAACGGCAAGACGTCGTGCACGCAATGGATTGCCGCCGCGCTGACGGCGCTGCACCAGCCGTGTGCGCTGATCGGCACGCTGGGCACGGGCATGCCCGGCCGGCTGGTGCCGACGGGCTTCACGACGCCGGACGCGCCGCAGCTGCAGCGCAGCCTCGCGCAACTGCGCGACGCGGGCGCGAAGGCCATCGCGATGGAAGTGTCGTCGCACGCGCTGCATCAAGGGCGCGTGAACGGCACAGCATTCGACATCGCCGTATTCACGAACCTCACGCAGGATCACCTCGACTATCACGGCACGTTCGACGCGTACGAAGCCGCGAAGGCGAAACTGTTCGCGTGGCGCGGGCTGCGCGCGGCGGTCATCAACCGCGACGACGCAGCCGGCTGCCGCCTGCTCGAGAAGCTCGCCGGCCGTGTGCGCACGATCGCATACGGGATCGGCGACGCGCAGGCGCCCGACGCCGATCGCGAACTGGTCGCGCTCGACGTGCGCGCGACCGCCACGGGCACCGCATTTCATCTGCGCTCGTCGTGGGGCGAGGCTGACGTCGAAGTCGGCACGCTCGGCACGTTCAACGTCAGCAACCTGCTCGCGGTGCTCGGCTCGCTGCTCGCGGCCGACGTGCCGTTCGACGCGGCGGTGGCGGAGATTGCGCGGCTCGAGTCCGTCAACGGCCGGATGCAGCGTCTTGGCGGCCGCCTGCAGAACGACGAACCGCTGGTCGTGATCGACTACGCGCATACACCCGACGCGCTCGAGAAGACGCTCGACGCGCTGCGCCCGATCGTCACGGCGCGCGGCGGACGGCTCGTCTGCATGTTCGGCTGCGGCGGCGATCGCGATGCGACGAAGCGCCCGCTGATGGGCGCGATCGCCGAGCGGCTCGCCGACGAAATCGTCGTCACGAGCGACAATCCGCGCAGCGAGGATCCGCAGCGCATCATCGATCAAGTCATCGCGGGCATGACCGCGCCCGATCACGCACGCCGCATCGAGGATCGCGCGAGCGCGATCCTGCAGGCCGTGCGCGGCGCGGCTCGCGAGGATGTCGTCGTGCTGGCCGGCAAGGGCCACGAGGCGACGCAGGAAATCATGGGCAAGAAACGCACGTTCTCCGATCAGGATCACGCGCGGCTCGCACTCGCGGCGCGCGCGACGCACGGCAAGGGAGGCGGCGAATGACGATGCTCACGCTGGGCGAAGCCGCCCGCCTGATTCCGGGCGCCACCGTTCACGGCGATCCGGCCACCACGTTCGAGCGCGTGTCGACCGACAGCCGCACGGTCGGCCCGGGCGACCTGTTCGTCGCGCTGAAAGGCGAGCGCTTCGACGCGCACGACTTCCTCGGCGACGTGGCCGCGCGCGGCGCGGCTGCGGCACTCGTCGCGCATGCGCCGGCAGGCCTCGCGATGCCGGTCATCGAAGGCGGCGAAACGCGTGCCGCGCTCGGTGCGCTCGCGCACGGCTGGCGCAAGCAATTCGCAGTGCCGCTCGTCGCGGTGACGGGCAGCAACGGCAAGACGACCGTGAAGGAAATGATCGCGTCGATCTTCGCTGCGGCAGTCGGCGCCGACGCAAGACTCGCGACGGCCGGCAACCTGAACAACGACATCGGCGTGCCGCTGACGCTGCTGCGCCTGTCGGCTGCGCATCGCATCGCGGTGATCGAGCTCGGGATGAACCACCCGGGCGAGACCGAAGTCCTCGCGCGCATCGCGGCGCCGACGGTCGCGCTCGTCAACAACGCGCAGCGCGAGCATCAGGAGTTCATGGCGACGGTCGAAGCCGTCGCACTCGAGCACGCGGCGGTGATTCACGCGCTGACGCCGGACGGCGTCGCGGTGTTTCCCGCGGACGACGCGTACGCCGGCATCTGGCGGGTCGCGGCGACCGGCAACCGGATTCTCGATTTCGCGCTGCACGACGCCGATCGGCAGGTCGACGCGCAGGTCACGGGCCATCTGCACGGCGGCGAGCTTGCGATCGACACGCCGTCGGGCGCGGTGACGCTGCGGCTGCGCGCGCTCGGCGAGCACAACGCCCGCAACGCGCTGGCGGCCACGGCCGCGGCGCTCGCAGCCGGGGTCGAGGTGGCGGCGATCAAGCAGGGCCTCGAATCGTTCGAGCCGGTGAAGGGCCGCCTGCAGGTCCGGAAGGCGAGCACCGGCAGTCTCGCCGGCGCGACGATCGTCGACGACACCTACAACGCGAACCCCGACTCGATGCGCGCGGCGATCGACGTGCTGGCCGCGCAACCGGCGCCGCGCGTGCTGGTGATCGGCGACATGGGCGAGGTCGGCGACGAAGGCCCGGCATTTCACCGAGAGATCGGCGCGTATGCGCGCGAGCGCGGGATCGATGCGCTGTTCGCGCTCGGCGACGCGTCGCGCGATGCGTGCACGGCGTACGGCGATACGGCGCGCCATTTCGACGAGGTCGGCGCGCTGGTCACGGCGCTGCTCGCGGCGGGCTACGGCGCGCAGGCGACGGTGCTCGTGAAGGGCTCGCGGTACATGAAGATGGAGCGCGTGGTCGACGCGCTGACGAACCAACCCGCGGCGGGCACGGCGCCCGCTGCACACTGAGTAGAAGGAAGGAAGCATGCTGCTGGCGCTGGCGCAATGGCTGCAGGGAGACGCAAGCTTTTTGCGCTTGTTCACGTACCTGACGTTCCGAGCCGTGGGGGCAACCATCACGGCGCTCGGGATCGGGCTCGTGTGCGGACCGTGGGTGATCCGCAAGCTGACGCAAATGAAGGTCGGGCAGGCGGTCCGCAAGGACGGCCCGCAGAGCCATCTCGTCAAGTCGGGTACGCCGACGATGGGCGGCGTGCTGATCCTGATCGGCATCGCGGTCGCGACGTTGCTGTGGGGTGACCTGACGAACCGTTTTATCTGGATCGTGATGCTCGTCACGTTCGGTTTCGGCGTGATCGGCTGGGTCGACGACTACCGCAAGGTCGTCTACAAGGATCCGCGCGGGATGTCGTCGCGCGAAAAGTATTTCTGGCAGTCGGTGATCGGGCTGTTCGCGGCCGTCTATCTCGCGTTCAGCGTATCCGAGGCGAGCAACGTGCGCGTGTTCGACCTGTTCATGGCGTGGGTGCGCAGCGGTTTGTCGATGGGGTTGCCGGCACGTGCCGACCTGATGCTGCCGTTCCTGAAGTCGATCAGCTATCCGCTCGGCGTATGGGGCTTCATCGTGCTGACGTACTTCGTGATCGTCGGCGCGAGCAACGCGGTGAATCTGACCGACGGCCTCGACGGCCTCGTGATCATGCCGGTCGTGCTGGTCGGCGCGTCGCTCGGCGTGTTCGCGTACGTGATGGGCAGCTCGGTCTACTCGAAATACCTGCTGTTCCCGCACATTCCGGGCGCGGGCGAGCTGCTGATCTTCTGTTCCGCGATGGGCGGGGCAGGGCTCGCGTTCCTTTGGTACAACACGCACCCCGCGCAGGTGTTCATGGGCGACGTCGGCGCGCTGGCGCTCGGCGGCGCGCTCGGCACGGTCGCGGTGATCGTGCGCCAGGAAATCGTGCTGTTCATCATGGGCGGCATCTTCGTCGCGGAAACGCTGTCGGTGATGCTGCAGGTGTCGTGGTTCAAGTACACGAAGAAGCGTTACGGCGAAGGGCGCCGCCTGCTGAAGATGGCGCCGCTGCATCACCATTTCGAATTGTCCGGCTGGAAGGAAACGCAGGTGGTGGTGCGTTTCTGGATCATCACGTTGATGCTGTGCCTGTTCGGTCTGTCCACCCTCAAGCTGCGGTAAAGGAAAGGTAACAAGGATGTCTGGCGAGATGTTTGGAGATCGGCAACGGCCGATGGTGCTTGTGCTGGGGCTCGGGGAGTCGGGTCTCGCGATCGCGCGGTGGTGCGCGAGGCACGGGTGCCGGCTGCGTATTGCCGATACCCGCGAGGCGCCGCCGAACCTTGCCGCGCTGCAGGCTGAAGGGATCGATGCCGAGTTCGTCGGCGGGCCGTTTGCGCCTGCGCTGCTCGACGGCGGCGTCGAGATCGTCGGGCTGAGCCCCGGCCTGTCGCCGCTCGAGCCGGAACTCGCAGCGCTGATCGCGGCCGCGAACGAGCGCGGGATCGCGGTGTGGGGCGAACTGGAATTCTTCGCGCAGGCGCTGCGCGCGCTCGGCACGAGCGGCTACCAGCCAAAGGTGCTCGCGATCACCGGCACCAACGGCAAGACCACGACGACGAGCCTCACTGGCCTGCTGTGCCAGCGCTCCGGCAAGAAGGTCGCCGTCGCCGGCAACATCAGCCCGGCGATGCTCGACCGGCTCGCGGCTGCGATCGACGACACGGCGCTGCCCGACGTGTGGGTGCTCGAGCTGTCGAGCTTCCAGCTCGAGACCGCGCGCACGTTCGCGCCCGATGCAGCCGCGATCCTGAATATCACGCAGGATCACCTCGACTGGCACGGCAGCTTCGACGCGTATGCGGCGGCGAAGGGCCGGATCTTCGGCGCGACGACGACGCGCGTGTTGAACCGCGACGACGCGGCCGTGATGAAGTTCGCGCCGGCGGCGGGCGCTGCCGATGCGGCACGCACGGTCACGTTCGGCCTGAACGAGCCGGTGCAGGACGGCGACTACGGGCTGTTGCGCGATAACGGCATCGCGTGGCTGGTGGAAGCGGTCGACCGCGATGCGCCGGACGAGACGACGACGAGCCGCCGGCGCAAGCGCGACGCCGCGCATACGCCGGACATCGCGCAGAAGCGCCTGATGCCGGCCGACGCGCTGCGCATCCGCGGGTTGCACAACGCGGCGAACGCGCTGGCCGCGTTCGCGCTCGCGCGTGCGATCGACCTGCCTGCCGCGCCACTGCTGCACGCGCTGCGCGAATACCGCGGCGAAGCACATCGTGTCGAAGTCATCGCGACGATCGACGACGTCGACTATGTCGACGACAGCAAGGGCACGAACGTCGGCGCGACGGTCGCTGCGCTCGACGGGCTGGCACAGAAGATCGTGCTGATCGCGGGCGGCGACGGCAAGGGGCAGGATTTCGCGCCGCTCGTCGCGCCGGTTGCGCGCTGGTGCCGTGCGGTGATGCTGATCGGCCGCGATGCGCCGGCGATCCGCGACACGCTCGCGGAAACCGGCGTGCCGCTCGTCGACCACGCGACGCTCGAAGCCGCCGTGCGTGCCGCCGCCGATCTCGCCGAACCGGGCGACGCGGTGCTGCTGTCGCCCGCGTGCGCGAGCCTCGACATGTTCCGGAATTACGCCCATCGCGCGGATGTGTTCCGCGCGGCGGTGGATGACATCGCCATCGACAAAGGAGCGACGCCATGAGCTGGTCCGATCGCCTCGTCTCCCGTTTCAACGATCGACGCGACACCGGCGGCAATGCCGCGGGGGGCCGCGTCGCGTCGGCCACACGTGCCGCGACGGGCGGCCTCGCGAGCGTCGTCAGCGGCGTGCGGCCGAGCCGTTCGCGGATGCTCGACTTCGATTACTCGCTGCTGTGGGTCGCGATCGCGCTGCTCGGGCTCGGCGTCGTGATGGTGTATTCGGCGTCGATCGCGATGCCCGATTCGCCGAAATACGCGTCGTACCACGATTACGCGTTCCTGATGCGTCACTGCGTGTCGCTCGTCGTCGCGTTCATCGCGGCGGTCATCGCGTTCCGCGTGCCGGTGTCGACGTGGGACAAATACGCGCCGCATCTCTTCCTGATCGCGCTGGTCGGCCTCGTGATCGTGCTGATCCCGCACGTCGGCAAGGGCGTGAACGGCGCGCGCCGCTGGATTCCGCTCGGCATCACGAACATGCAGCCGTCGGAAATCATGAAGCTCGCGGTCACGATCTACGCGGCGAACTACACGGTGCGCAAGCAGGAGTACATGCAGAGCTTCGCGAAGGGCTTCCTGCCGATGGCGTTCGCGGTCGGTCTGGTCGGCGCGCTGCTGCTGCTCGAGCCCGACATGGGCGCGTTCATGGTGGTCGCCGCGATCGCGATGGGCGTGCTGTTCCTCGGCGGCGTGAACGGCAAGCTGTTCGGCGGCCTCGTCGCGACGGCGGTCGGCACCTTCACGATGCTCGTGTGGCTGTCGCCGTGGCGCCGCGAGCGAATCTTCGCGTATCTCGATCCGTGGGACGAACGCTATGCGCAGGGCAAGGCCTACCAGCTCACGCACTCGCTGATCGCGTTCGGCCGCGGCGAGTGGTTCGGCGTCGGCCTCGGCGGCAGCGTCGAGAAGCTGAACTACCTGCCGGAAGCGCATACCGACTTCATCCTCGCGGTGATCGGCGAGGAACTCGGCTTCGTCGGCGTGCTGGTCGTGATCCTGCTGTTCTACTGGATCGTGCGCCGCGCGTTCGAGATCGGCCGCCAGGCGCTCGCGCTCGATCGCACGTTCGCGGGCCTGATGGCGAAGGGCATCGGTATCTGGTTCGGTGCGCAGACCTTCATCAACATGGGCGTGAACCTCGGCCTGCTGCCGACCAAGGGCCTGACGCTGCCGCTCGTGAGCTACGGCGGTTCCGGCATTTTGCTGAACTGCGTCGCGCTTGCGGTGTTGTTGCGGGTCGATTACGAGAACCGGGTGCTGATGCGCGGAGGGAAGGTATGACCGCGTCGCGACGCACGCTGATGGTGATGGCAGGCGGCACCGGGGGCCACGTGTTCCCGGGGCTCGCGGTCGCGCACCGGATGGAAGCGGCGGGCTGGCGTGTGGTATGGCTCGGCAATCCGGCCGGGATGGAAGCGACGCTCGTGCCGAAGCACGGCATTCCGATGGAGTACGTGCGGTTCGGCGGGCTGCGCGGCAAGGGCCTGAAGACCAAGCTGACGTTGCCGTTGAACCTGCTGCGCGCATGCTGGCAGAGCCTGGGCGCGCTGCGCCGCGTGCGGCCCGACGTCGTGCTCGGGATGGGCGGCTACATCACGTTCCCGGCGGGCGTGATGACCGCGCTGTCGGGGCGTCCGCTCGTGCTGCATGAACAGAATTCGATCGCGGGCCTGACGAACAAGGTGCTCGCGAAACTCGCGAAGCGCGTGCTCGTCGCATTCCCCGGCGCGTTGCCGCACGCGGAATGGACGGGTAACCCGATTCGCGCGGAACTTGCGCACACGGAACCGCCCCAAGCACGCTATGCGTCGCGCAGCGGCCCGTTGAACGTGCTGGTCGTCGGCGGCAGCCTCGGGGCGGCCGCGCTGAACGAAGTCGTGCCGCGCGCGCTGGCGCTGCTCACGCCGGGCGAACGCCCGCGCGTCGTGCACCAGGCCGGCGTGAAGCACATCGATGCATTGAAGGCGAATTACGAAGCGGCCGGTTTCGCGGCCGGCGAAGACGTGCGGCTCGTGCCGTTCATCGACGACATGGCGGCAGCGTATGCGGCGGCGGATCTGGTGATCTGCCGGTCGGGCGCGATGACGGTGTCGGAGATCGCGGCGGTGGGCGTGGCGGCGCTGTTCGTGCCGTTCCCGTACGCGGTCGACGATCACCAGACGACCAACGCCGCGTTCCTCGCCGATGCGGGCGCGGCCGTGCTGGTGCAACAACGCGACCTGTCGGCGGAACTGCTCGCCGACTGGCTGCGCGGCCAGTCGCGGGCGTCGCTCGCGGAGATGGCGGAACGTTCGCGCTCGCTCGCGAAGCCCGAGGCCACCGACGAAGTTGCGCGCGTCTGCGCGAAGGCGGCCGGCGCGAACCTGGAAGAACTGCAATGAAACACATCGTCAAACATATTCATTTCGTCGGGATCGGCGGCGCCGGCATGAGCGGCATCGCCGAAGTGCTCGTCAACCTCGGCTACGAGGTCAGCGGCTCGGACCTGTCGCGCAATGCGGTGACCGATCGTCTCGAGGCGCTCGGCGCGCGGGTCGCGATCGGCCATGATGCGGCGAACATCGAGGGCGCGAACGCGGTCGTCGTGTCGACGGCCGTGCGCTCGGACAACCCGGAAGTGCTGGCCGCGCGCCACCAGGGCGTGCCGATCGTGCAGCGCGCGGTGATGCTCGCGGAGCTGATGCGCCTGAAGCAGGGGATCGCGATCGCCGGCACGCACGGCAAGACCACGACGACGAGCCTTGTCGCGAGCGTGCTCGCGGCGGGCGGGCTGGACCCGACCTTCGTGATCGGCGGCCGGCTGATCAGCGCCGGCGCGAACGCGCGGCTTGGCACGGGCGACTTCATCGTCGCCGAGGCCGACGAGTCGGACGCATCGTTCCTGAACCTGTATCCGGTGATCGAAGTGATCACGAACATCGATGCCGACCACATGGACACCTACGGCCACGATTTCGCGCGGCTCAAGCAGGCGTTCATCGAATTCACGCAGCGCCTGCCGTTCTACGGCAGCGCGGTCGTGTGCGTCGACGATCCGAACGTGCGCCAGATCATCCCGTTCATCTCGAAGCCGGTCGTGCGCTACGGGCTGTCGGCGGATGCGCAGGTGCGCGCGGAAGACATCGACGCGCGCGACGGCCGCATGTATTTCACGGTGATCCGCGAAGGGCGTGCGCCGCTCGCGGTGGTGCTGAACATGCCTGGCCTGCACAACGTGCAGAACGCACTCGCGGCGATCGCGATCGCGACCGATCTCGGCGTGTCGGACGACGCGATCCAGCTGGCGCTGGCGGAATTCAACGGCGTCGGCCGGCGCTTCCAGCGTTACGGCGAAGTGCCGACCGCGGACGGCGGCCAGTACACGCTGATCGACGACTACGGCCATCACCCGGTCGAGATGGCCGCGACGATCGCGGCCGCGCGCGGCGCGTTCCCGGGCCGCCGCCTGGTGCTGGCGTTCCAGCCGCACCGCTACACGCGCACGCGGGACTGCTTCGACGATTTCGTCAACGTGCTGTCGACGGTCGATGCGCTGGTGCTGACGGAAGTCTACGCGGCCGGCGAGGCCGCGATCGCGACGGCCAGCGGCGACGCGCTGTCGCGCGCGCTGCGCGCGGTGGGCAAGGTTGACCCGGTGTTCGTCGCGACGGTCGACGACGTGCCGGATGCATTGGCGAAGGTCGCGCAGAACGGCGACGTGGTGATCACGATGGGCGCGGGTTCGATCGGCGGCGTGCCGGCGAAGCTCGTGCAACACATTCAACAGAAGGCATGACATGAGCGGGATCGATCCGAAACGTTTCGGCAAGGTGGCAGTGTTGTTCGGCGGCGAATCCGCCGAGCGCGAGGTGTCGCTCACCTCGGGCCGCCTCGTGCTGCAGGGCCTGCGTGACGCGGGCGTCGACGCGCATCCGTTCGACCCGGCCGAGCGGCCGCTGTCGGCGCTGAAGGACGAAGGCTTCGTGCGCGCGTTCAACGCGCTGCACGGCGGCTACGGCGAGAACGGCCAGATCCAGGGCGCGCTCGATTTCTACGGGATTCGCTACACGGGCAGCGGCGTGCTCGGCTCGGCGCTCGGTCTCGACAAGTTCCGCACGAAGCTCGTGTGGCAGCAGACGGGCGTGCCGACGCCGCCGTTCGAGACGGTGATGCGCGGCGACGACCTGGCCGCGCGCGCGACGGAGATCGTCGCGAAGCTCGGCCTGCCGCTGTTCGTGAAGCCGGCGAGCGAAGGCTCGAGCGTCGCGGTGCTGAAGGTGAAGGCGGCCGACGCGCTGCCGGCCGCGCTCGCGGAAGCCGCGACGCACGACAAGATCGTGATCGTCGAGAAGAGCATCGAAGGCGGCGGCGAATACACCGCGTGCATCGCCGGCGATCTCGACCTGCCGCTGATCAAGATCGTGCCGGCGGGCGAGTTCTACGACTATCACGCGAAGTACGTCGCCGACGACACGCAATACCTGATTCCGTGCGGGCTGCCGGCGGAACAGGAAGCGGAACTGAAGCGCATCGCGCGCCGCGCGTTCGACGTGCTCGGCTGCACTGACTGGGGCCGCGCGGACTTCATGCTCGACGCCGCCGGCAATGCGTATTTCCTGGAAGTGAACACGGCCCCCGGGATGACCGACCACTCGCTGCCGCCGAAGGCCGCGCGCTCGATCGGCATCAGCTATTCGGAGCTGGTCGTGAAGGTGCTGTCGCTCACGCTCATCGACTGACGCAGGAACGGAACGACGTATGTGGAACAACGTTCGCCAACTCAACCTTGCCGCCAGCGCGCTGTACGCGCTGTTGCTGCTCGTGTTGGCGGCGGCCGGCTGCTACTGGCTGATCCAGCGTCCGACGTTCGCGCTGCGCGAAATCCGGATCGACGGCGACACCGAGCACATCAACACGCCGACGGTGCGCGCCGGCGTGGTCGGCAGGCTGAAGGGCAATTTCTTCACGGTCGATCTCGATGCGGCGCGTGCCGCGTTCGAGCAGATGCCGTGGGTGCGGCACGCGAGCGTGCGGCGGGTGTGGCCGAATGCGCTGGCTGTCACGCTCGAGGAGTACAAACCGCTCGGGACCTGGGGCAGCGCGCAGCTCGTGAGCACCGACGGCGAGCTGTTCACCGCGAACCAGGGCGAGCTGGATCATGAATTGCCCGCGTTCGACGGTCCGGAAGGCAGTGCGAAGGAAGTCGTCACGCGGTATCGCGACTTCACGAACTGGTTTGCGCCGTTGAAGGCGGCGCCTGAAGAAGTGACGCTGTCGGCGCGTTACGCGTGGACGGTGAAGCTGTCGAACGGCATGCAGGTCGAACTGGGCAAGGAGCGCACCAGCCAGACCCTGCACGACCGGAGCCAGCGCCTCGTCGCCGCGTGGCCGGTTGTCACGGAGCGCTGGGGCAACGACATCGAGTACGCGGACCTGCGTTATCCGAACGGATTCGCGATTCGTGCGGCAGGCATGCGGTTCCTGACCGATACCGACAAGCGCAAGAAGTAACGAGAGATCACACGCAAGAGCACTTTATGAGCAAAGACTACAAGGATCTGCTGGTTTCCCTCGACATCGGCACGTCGAAGGTGGTGGCCATCGTCGCCGAGCTGAAGGGCGAGGGCCATTACGAGGTGATCGGCCTCGGCCAGAGCGAATCGAAAGGTCTGAAGAAGGGCGTGGTGGTCAACATCGAGGCCACCGTGCAGTCGATCCAGCGCGCGCTCGAGGAAGCCGAGCTGATGGCCGACTGCAAGATCACCAACGTGTTTACGGGGATCGCGGGCAGCCACATCCGCAGCTTCAACTCGAGCGGGATGGTCGCGATCAAGGACAAGGAAGTCACGCAGACGGACGTCGCGCGCGTGATCGAGACCGCGAAGGCGATCAACATCCCGACCGACCAGCAGGTGCTGCACATCCTCACGCAGGAATTCATCATCGACGGCCAGGAAGACGTGCGCGAGCCGATCGGTATGAGCGGCATCCGGCTGGAAGTGAAGGTGCACATCGTGACGGGTGCGGTGAGCGCCGCGCAGAACATCGTCAAGTGCGTGCGCCGCTGCGGGCTGGAAGTGAACGACCTGATCCTGCAGCCGCTCGCGTCGTCGCTGGCCGTGCTGACCGAAGACGAGAAGGATCTCGGCGTGGTGCTGGTCGACATCGGCGGCGGCACGACGGACATCGCGATCTTCGCCGAAGGCGCGATCCGCCACACCGCGGTGATCCCGATCGCCGGCGACCAGATCACGAGCGACATCGCGATGGCGCTGCGCACGCCGACGCCGGATGCGGAAGACATCAAGGTCGGCTACGGGATCGCGAAGCAGGCGCTCGCCGATCCGGACGAAATGGTGGAAGTGCCGGGCCTCGGCGAACGCGGTCCGCGCACGCTGTCGCGCCAGGCGCTCGCGGCCGTCATCGAGCCGCGCGTCGAGGAACTGTTCTCGCTCGTGCAGCAGGTGGTGCGCGAGTCGGGTTACGAAGAACTCCTGAGCTCCGGCGTGGTCATTACCGGCGGCGCTTCGATGATGCCCGGCATGGTCGAGCTCGGCGAAGACATTTTCTTGAAGCCGGTGCGCATCGGTGCGCCGGAGTATGCAGGCGGCCTCGCCGACGTCGTGCGCAATCCGCGCTACTCGACGGCGATGGGGCTGCTCGTCGAAGGCAGTGCTCAGCGCATGCGCGGCCGCAAGGTCGCCGTGCAGTCCGGCAACGCGGGGCAGATCTTCTCGCGGATGAAGGAGTGGTTCCTGAGCAATTTTTGACCTGCGCAACGAATCGAAATTCGCGCTGGTGCCGGCGGCTGGCGCGCGACAGGGGGTTGCCCGATCTCCTGCCGAATAACGGCCGAGTAGTTCTATTTTCTTGACGGAGGCAACAATGGAATTCGAAATGCTGGAAACCGAAACCAACGGCACCATCATCAAGGTGGTCGGCGTTGGCGGCGCTGGCGGCAATGCCGTCCAGCACATGATCAACCGCGGCGTGCAGGGCGTCGACTTCATCGTGATGAACACGGACGCGCAGGCGCTGTCGCGTTCGCGCGCATCGTCGGTGATCCAGTTGGGCAACACGGGCCTTGGCGCCGGTGCGAAGCCGGAAATGGGCCGTGCGGCAGCGGAAGAAGCACGTGAGCGCATCGCCGACGCACTGCGTGGCGCGCACATGGTCTTCATCACGGCCGGCATGGGCGGCGGCACGGGCACGGGCGCAGCGCCGGTGGTCGCGCAGATCGCGAAGGAGATGGGCATCCTGACCGTGGGTGTCGTCAGCAAGCCGTTCGAGTTCGAAGGCGGCAAGCGCATGCGCGTCGCGGAAGCAGGCTCGCAGCAACTGGAGGATCACGTCGACTCGCTGATCGTCGTCCTGAACGACAAGCTGTTCGACGTGATGGGCGATGACGCCGAGATGGACAAGTGCTTCCAGTGCGCGGACGACGTGTTGAACAACGCAGTCGCGGGCATCGCTGAAATCATCAATGTCGATGGCCTCGTGAACGTCGACTTCGAAGACGTGAAGACGGTGATGGGCGAGCAGGGCAAGGCGATGATGGGCACGGCGACGGTTGCCGGCGTCGATCGCGCGCGCCTCGCGGCGGAACAGGCCGTGGCGAGCCCGCTGCTCGAAGGCGTCGATCTGTCGGGCGCGCGCGGCGTGCTGGTCAACATCACGTCGAGCCGTTCGCTGCGTCTGTCGGAAACGCGCGAAGTGATGAACACGATCAAGAGCTACGCGGCGGAAGATGCAACGGTGATCTTCGGTGCGGTGTACGACGACGCGATGGGCGATGCGCTGCGCGTGACGGTCGTGGCGACGGGTCTGGGCCGTGCGGCGAAGAAGCAGCAATCGGCTCCGATGACGCTGCTGCGCACCGGTACCGACAACCAGCCGGTCAGCGCGGTCTCGCACGGCTATGCACAGCCGCAACACGTCAGCGCGGCCGACTACGGTGCGCTCGATACGCCGGCAGTGTGGCGCAACTCGCGCGAAACCGCGGCATCGCACGTGCAGGCGCTGCAGGAGAAGGGTGTCGACACGTACGACATCCCGGCTTTCCTGCGCAAGCAGGCTGACTGACGACGCACACACAGGCGAAGCCGCGGCGCAATCGTCGAGATTGCCGCGGTAACGCCGGCGTGCCGGATGCTACGGACCACGACAGGCCGCGTCGGATGCGACGCCGGGCCGGGAAACGTGCCCTCTTCGCATGAGCGGAGCGGGATGGGCCGTGCTGTCCGCAACACGCTGAAAAACCGTATCGCTATGAGGGACCAGCCATGATTCAAGTGGGCGACGCGCTGCCCGACGCGCAACTGTTCGAGTTCATCGACGACGCGCGCGAAGGGTGCACGCTGGGGCCGAATGCCTACGGCGTGCGCGACCAGGTTGCGGGAAAGCGGGTGGTGATCTTCGGATTGCCGGGCGCATTCACGCCGACCTGCTCGGCGCAGCATGTGCCGGGCTATGTCGAGCACGCCGAGCAACTGCGCTCGGCGGGTATCGACGAGATCTGGTGCGTGTCCGTCAACGACGCATTCGTGATGGGCGCATGGGGACGTGATCTGCACACCGCGGGCAAGGTGCGCATGATGGCGGACGGCAGCGCTGCTTTCACTCATGCGCTGGGGCTGACGCAGGATTTGTCCGCGCGTGGCATGGGAATCCGTTCCCTGCGCTACGCGATGGTGATCGACGACGGTGTGGTCAAGACGCTGGCCGTCGAAGCGCCGGGCAAGTTCGAAGTGAGCGACGCGGCGAGCGTGCTCGCGACGTTGACGTCCTGACCGTGTGGTGCACCGTTGCCTGACGGCAACGCTGCGCACCGCGCCCAGGACAGTTGTAACACGGGCCGATAGACCGGAAACGCCTCCGTTCCGGGCATCGGCCCGTCCCGTATCGACGCGGGTAAACAGCCGAAACAGATTGATACGCAGTTTCAAACAGCGTTGAATAGGGAATTACGCTATAATCCCGCCTATCGAATATACCTCCTGATTGATATCTTCAATCAAGGCGAAGAAGACCATGTTGAAGCAGCGCACCATCAAATCCATCGTGAAGACCGTTGGGATCGGTGTCCACTCGGGCCGCAAGATCGAGTTGACGCTCCGTCCCGCCGCCCCGGGCACGGGCATCGTGTTTTCGCGCGTCGATCTGCCGACGCCTGTCGACATTCCCGCCACGGCGACGTCGATCGGCGACACGCGGCTCGCGTCGGTGCTGCAGAAGGACGGCGTGCGCGTGTCGACGGTCGAGCATCTGATGTCCGCATGCGCGGGTCTCGGCATCGACAACCTGTATGTCGACGTGACGGCCGAGGAAATCCCGATCATGGACGGCAGCGCGGCGACCTTCGTGTTCCTGATCCAGTCCGCCGGCATCGAGGAGCAGAACGCGCCGAAACGCTTCATCAAGGTGAAGAAGACGGTCGAAATCCGCGACGGCGACAAGTTCGCGCGCCTCGATCCGTATTTCGGCTTCAAGCTCAAATTCTCGATCGACTTCCGTCATCCGGCCGTCGACAAGACGGGCCAGGAGCTCGAGGTCGATTTCGCGAACACGTCGTACGTGCGCGAGATCGCGCGTGCGCGCACGTTCGGCTTCGCGCACGAGGCCGAGATGCTCCGTGAGATGGGCCTGGCGCGCGGCGGCAGCATGGACAACGCGATCGTGCTCGACGAATACCGCATCCTGAACAACGACGGCCTGCGCTACGACGACGAGTTCGTGAAGCACAAGATGCTCGATGCGATCGGCGACCTGTACGTGATCGGCCATCCGCTGCTCGCGTCGTACACGGCGTACAAGTCGGGTCACGGGCTGAACAACCGGCTGCTGCGCGAGCTGCTCGCGCACGAAGACGCGTACGAGATCGTCACGTTCGACGATCCGCAGAGCGCACCGAGCGGCTTCGCGTTCGATACGCAGACGGCCTTCGCCTGAGCGGCGTCCGGCACGAACGATAAAAAAGCGACCTTCGGGTCGCTTTTTTGTTGTCGGGCGGCTGCCGCGGCGGCGCGCTCAGCGCGACGACTTCGCGCCGTGCCGCGCGGCCATGCGCGCCAGGGCGGCCTGCAGCGGCGACGGTTCGAGGTGATCGGCGAGGTCGCGCAACGCCGCGGCGCCGACCGTCGTCATGCGCGCCTGCTTCACGTGCGGCGGTTCGGGCGCGTCCTTCGGCCGCACGCGCACACGCAGCGCCGAAACCGGCCAGCCGCGCTTCTGCAGATCGGTGAGCAGCCGCGGCTCGACTTGCCGCAGCCGGGCAGCGAGCGCGTTGTGCGCGGCAAAGAGGGTCAGGGTGCCGTCCTTGATGGAGCCCGGTTCGACATGATTCGCAAGATAGTCGGGCAGGAAGGCGGCGAGGTCGCGCTGCAGCGACGCGACCTGCTCGACGCCGGCGCGCAGCGCCGCGAACGCGTCGGTGCGGTTGAGCACTTCGGACACGGGTTGCGGGCGATACGCGGGGAGCGGGCCGAAACGCTTGTTAAATCGGTTCATCGAGGCATTCTTCGGGCGCGCATGCGCGCGGACGTTGACGCCGATTGTACCCGCGCCGGCCCGCACGCGCGCGGCTTTCGGGCGGCCGGCTGCGCAGCGGCGCCGCGTGCCGGTGGGCGGCGTGCGTCCTGCCCGGACACGGGCGTGCGCGTTCCCGCGTGCTAAAATTCGTCGTTTGAGTCCACTAATTCGCTAAGCCGCCGAGGCTCGGGCGTCGGGGCGCGCATCACGCGCCGGGCGCCGGTGCTGCGACGCAGGATCCGATCCGATGACAACCGGTTTTCTCCAGAAAATTTTTGGCAGCCGCAACCAGCGGCTCGTCAAGCAATACCAAAAGACCGTCGCGACGATCAATGCGCTCGAAACGCAGATCGAGAAGCTGACGGACGACCAGTTGCGCGGCAAGACGGATGAGTTCCGCCAGCGGATCGCGGGCGGCGAATCGCTCGACAAGCTGCTGCCCGAGGCGTTCGCGGTGTGCCGGGAAGCGAGCCGCCGCGTGCTGAAGATGCGTCACTTCGACGTGCAGTTGATCGGTGGCATGGTGCTGCACTACGGCAAGATCGCCGAAATGCGCACCGGCGAAGGCAAGACGCTCGTCGCGACGCTGCCCGTCTATCTGAATGCGCTCGCGGGCCGCGGCGTGCACGTCGTGACGGTCAACGACTACCTCGCGCAGCGCGACGCCGAATGGATGGCGCGCCTCTACAACTTCCTCGGTCTGTCGGTCGGCATCAACCTGTCGGGCATGGAGCACGACCAGAAGCAGCAGGCGTACGCGTCGGACATCACGTACGGCACGAACAACGAGTTCGGCTTCGACTACCTGCGCGACAACATGGTCTACGAGACCGACGCGCGCGTGCAGCGGGCACTGAATTTTGCGGTTGTTGACGAAGTCGACTCGATCCTGATCGACGAGGCGCGTACGCCGCTGATCATCTCGGGCCAGGCCGAGGATCACACCGAGCTGTACGTGCGAATGAACGCGCTGCCGCCGCTGCTCGAGCGCCAGATCGGCGAGGAGAAGGCCGACGGCACGGGCGTCGAGAAGCCGGGCGACTACACGCTCGACGAGAAGTCGCGCCAGGTGTTCCTGACGGAGTCGGGCCACGAGAAGGCCGAGCGCCTGCTCGCCGAGTGGGGCCTGATCGGCGAGGGTGAAAGCCTGTACGCGCCGCAGAACATCACGCTGATGCACCACGTGTACGCGGCGCTGCGCGCGCACACGCTGTTCCACAAGGACCAGCACTACGTCGTGCAGAACGGCGAAGTGGTCATCGTCGACGAATTCACGGGCCGCCTGATGGCCGGCCGCCGCTGGTCCGACGGCCTGCACCAGGCGGTCGAGGCGAAGGAGCACGTGAAGATCCAGAGCGAGAACCAGACGCTCGCGTCGATCACGTTCCAGAACTACTTCCGGATGTACGCGAAGCTGGCCGGCATGACCGGTACCGCGGACACCGAAGCGTACGAATTCAACGAGATCTACGGCCTCGAGACGGTCGTGATCCCGACCAACCGCCCGCCGAAGCGGATCGACAAGCAGGACCAGATCTACAAGACGGCCAAGGAGCGCTACGACGCGGTGATCCGCGACATTCGCGACTGCTATGAGCGCGGCCAGCCGGTGCTGGTCGGCACGACGTCGATCGAGAATTCCGAACTGCTGTCGCACCTGCTGAAGCAGGCCGGGCTGCCGCACGAAGTGCTGAACGCGAAGCAGCACGAGCGCGAAGCCGCGATCGTCGCGGAAGCCGGCCGTCCGAAGCGCATCACGATCGCGACCAACATGGCCGGTCGCGGTACCGACATCGTGCTCGGCGGCAACGCCGAGAAGCAGGCGGCGTTCATCGAAGCCGACGACGCGATCCCCGCCGACGAAAAGGCGCGCCGCATCAAGCAGCTGCACGACGAGTGGGAAACGCTGCACGAGCAGGTGAAGGCCGCGGGCGGCCTGCACATCATCGGCACCGAGCGCCACGAATCGCGCCGGATCGACAACCAGCTGCGCGGCCGTGCGGGCCGCCAGGGCGATCCGGGCTCGTCGCGCTTCTATCTGTCGCTCGACGATCCGCTGCTGCGCATCTTCGCGGGCGACCGCGTGCGCTCGATCATGGACCGCCTGAAGATGCCGGAAGGCGAGGCGATCGAGGCCGGTATCGTCACGCGCTCGATCGAATCCGCACAGCGCAAGGTCGAAGCGCGCAACTTCGACATCCGCAAGCAGCTGCTCGAATACGACGACGTGTCGAACGACCAGCGCAAGGTGATCTACCAGCAGCGCAACGAGCTGCTCGAAGCACACGACATCACCGAGACGATCTCGGCGATGCGTCACGGCGTGATCACCGAAGTCGTCCGCCAGTTCGTGCCGGAAGGCAGCATCGAGGAGCAGTGGGACGTACCGGAGCTCGAGGAAGCGCTGCGCAACGACTGGCAGCTCGATCTCGCGATCCAGGAAATGGTGAACGAGTCGTCGTCGATCACGGCCGAGGAGATTCTCGAAGCCGTGACGACCGCCGCCGACGAGCAGTACGACGCGAAGGTCGCGATGGTCGGCCGCGAATCGTTCAGCGCGTTCGAGCGCTCGGTGATGCTGCAGACGGTCGACCGCCTGTGGCGCGAGCACCTCGCGGCGCTCGATCACCTGCGCCAGGGCATCCACCTGCGCGGCTATGCGCAGAAGAACCCGAAGCAGGAGTACAAGCGCGAAGCGTTCGAACTGTTCGCCGCGATGCTCGACGCGATCAAGCAGGAAGTCACGCGCATCGTGATGAACGTGCAGATCCAGTCGCCGGAGCAGCTCGAGGAAGCCGCGGAGCAGATCGAGGAGCGCAGCGGTCATCTCGAGAACGTCGAGTACCAGCACGCCGACTACGCGGAAGCCGGGCCGGTCGCGAACGTCGCGGCCGCCGCCACGGCGGCTACCGCGACGGCCGACATGGTCGGCAGCGCGATGACCCACGGCGGCCCCGGCGGCGAAATGCCGAAGGTCGGCCGCAACGACCCGTGCCCGTGCGGCAGCGGCAAGAAGTACAAGCAATGTCACGGGAAGCTGTCATGATCGGCGGCGGCGCGCGCCGCGCGTGCCGCTTCGTTCGCAGCTTCGAGTCAGTGATGTGAGTTGCGGCGGCCCGCTCGTGCGGCCGCCGGTTCTTCCAATCGATGCCGGCGCATGCCGGCATTTTCCATCCGGCAGGTGTGCCCCATGGCTGTCAATTTTCCGTCGATCGATCCCGCCCAACTGCATCCCGTCGCCGGCGTCACGCTAGGCTGGGCGGAAGCGAACATCCGCAAGCCGAATCGCAAGGACGTGCTCGTCATTTCCGTCGACGAAAGGGCGACGGTCGCCGGCGTATTCACCGAGAACCGCTTCTGCGCCGCACCCGTAACCGTGTGCCGCGAGCACCTGGCAAAGGTGCGTGCGGGCGGTCCGGGCATCCGCGCGCTCGTCATCAATACGGGCAATGCGAACGCCGGCACCGGCGAGCCGGGCCTCGTGAACACGCGCGAAACCTGCGCGGAACTCGCACGCCTGGCGGGCATCGACGCCGCGCAAGTGCTGCCGTTCTCGACCGGCGTGATTCTCGAGCCGCTGCCGATCGACCGCCTGAAGGCGGGGCTGCCGGCCGCGCTCGCGAACCGCAAGGCCGCGAACTGGTATGACGCCGCGCAGGCGATCATGACGACCGACACGTTGCCGAAGGCCACGTCGCGCCAGGTGACGATCGACGGCCACACGGTCACGCTGACGGGCATCAGCAAGGGCGCGGGCATGATCAAGCCGAACATGGCGACGATGCTCGGCTTCCTCGCGTTCGACGCGAACGTTGCGCAGCCGGTGCTCGACACGCTCGTGAAGGAAGTGGCCGACCGCTCGTTCAACTGCATCACGATCGACGGTGACACGTCGACGAACGACTCGTTCATCCTGATCGCGTCGGGCAAAAGCACGCTGCCCGCGATCACGTCGACCGATTCGCCGGCCTACGCGGCGCTGCGCGACGCGGTCACGCAGGTTGCACAGGTGCTGTCGCAACTGATCGTGCGCGACGGCGAAGGCGCGACGAAATTCATGACGGTGCAGGTCGAAGGCGGCAAGAGCGTCGCCGAATGCCGCCAGATCGCCTATGCGATCGGCCATTCGCCGCTCGTGAAGACGGCCTTCTACGCATCCGACCCCAACCTCGGCCGGATTCTCGCGGCGATCGGCTATGCGGGCGTCACGGATCTCGACGTCGGCAAGATCGATCTCTATCTCGACGACGTGCTCGTCGCGAAAGCCGGCGGCCGCAACCCGGCCTACCAGGAAGAGGACGGCCAGCGCGTGATGAAGCAGAGCGAAATCACGATCCGCGTGGTGCTCGGCCGCGGCGACGCGCAGGCAACCGTCTGGACGTGCGACCTGTCGCACGATTATGTGAGCATCAACGCGGATTACCGCTCCTGATCGGGGGCGCTCGAAGAACATGGACAAGCTCGAACAGTTTCTGACGCGTGCCGAAGCGCTGCTCGGCCGCCTCGAGGGGATGCTGCCGCCCGCACCGGCGGCCGTCGACTGGAGCGCCGCCACCGCGTTCCGCTGGCGCAAGCGCCAGGGCCGCGGCTATCTGCAGCCGGTGCCGGCCGTGTCGTCGATCACGCTCGACGACCTGCACAACATCGATCGGCAGAAAGCGCTGATCGACCAGAACACGCGGCAGTTCGTCCAGAGCAAGCCGGCGAACAACGTGCTGCTGACCGGCGCCCGCGGCACCGGCAAGTCGTCGCTGATCAAGGCGTGCCTGAACGCGTATGCGAAGGACGGGCTGCGGCTGATCGAAGTCGACAAGGACGACCTGCACGATCTCGGCGACATCGTCGACCTGATCTCGCAGCGTCCGGAGCGGTTCATCGTGTTCTGCGACGACCTGTCGTTCGAGGACGGGGAATCGGGCTACAAGGCGCTGAAGGTCGCGCTCGACGGTTCGATCGCCGCGCAGTCGGACAACGTGCTGATCTACGCGACGTCGAACCGCCGCCATCTGCTGCCGGAGTACATGAGCGACAACGAGTCGTACAAGCATTTGCCGGACGGCGAGATCCACCCCGGCGAAGTCGTCGAGGAAAAGATCTCGCTGTCGGAGCGCTTCGGCCTGTGGGTCAGCTTCTATCCGTTCAAGCAGGACGACTATCTCGACATCGTCGGGCACTGGCTGCGCCATTTCGGCTGCCCGGACGCGGAGATCGAAACGGCGCGCGGCGATGCGCTCGTCTGGGCGCTCGAGCGCGGTTCCCGCTCGGGGCGTGTCGCGTGGCAGTTCGCGCGCGACTGGTCGGGCCGCAAGGAGCAGGCATGAGCACGGATTCCGCAGCGCTCGCCGTGCGCGCGCCCGACGGCCGCAAGGTGACGGAGGTCGCGGTCGGCGTGATGGTGCAGGCGGGCGAGCCGGACGGCGGCTGCCGCTACCTGCTCGCGCAGAGGCTGCAGGGCAAGCCGTACGAAGGCTACTGGGAGTTCCCGGGCGGCAAGCTGGAGGCCGGCGAGAGCGTCGAGGACGCGCTCGCACGCGAACTGCACGAGGAACTCGGCATCGTCGTTACGGCGAGCCATCGCTGGCATACGCTCGAACACGATTATCCGCACGCGTACGTGCGGCTCTATTTCTGCAAGGTGACGGGCTGGACGGGCGAGCCGCACAGCAAGGAAGGGCAGGCGTTCGTGTGGCAGCCGCTGCCGGTCGAGGTTGCGCCGCTGTTGCCGGCGGCGCTGCCGGTGCTCGAACTGCTGGAGAAGGAAGCGGCGTCGCAATGATGCCGTGACGGCCCGCCCGCAAGGCGGGCCATATCGCCGGCGGCGGGAATCGCGCGCGGCCGCTCAGCTGTCGCGGCGGTCGTCGGTGCCGTCTTCCTCTGACGACGGACCTTCGTCGGACGCGCCGCCGATCCGGTACTTTTCCGCAGCCCATGCGCCGAGGTCGAGCTGCTTGCAACGCGCCGAACAGAAGGGACGGAACTGATTTTCAGGTATCCAGCGCACTTCTACGCCGCACGAAGGGCATTTCACAACGGTAGTCATACGAAACGTCGAACCGGTACGCGGTCGTTACAGATTACACAGGGTCAGATGGAATGGCACGTCGATGTCGACCGCGCGCGGACGCACGTCGCCGTCCTGCATGGTGAACCGTACCCACAGCATGTATTTGTTTGCGCTCGCTTCGGGGATCACGCGCAGTTCCGGTGGCACGCGCACCTGCATCAACTGGTACGTGCGCCCCGACAGCATCTGCTGATAGCTGCCCTGCATCGCCATCACCTTCGACGCCTGCCCCGATTCGCGCGCGAGCCGCAGCACGATCGCCGCTGCGTCGCGCAGCGGCAGCAGCGGCGTGATCCATTTCACGATGTCCTGACGCCGCTGTTCGGCGGGCCATTGCTGCCACGCATAATAGGAAGGCAGATCGAATTTGCACGTGCCGCCGGGAATCACCGCACGGCTGCGGATGCTGGCAAGCCACTCGTTGTCGATCAGATGTTGCCCGGTCTTGCCCTGCATCTGCGCGAGATTGGCGAGCGTCTGCTCGATTTCGCCGAGCACGGCCTCGAGCGCGTTCTGTTCGATACCCGGATTGCCGCGGAAGGGGGCGAGCGTCTGGCGTTGACGTTCGAGCTCTTTCATCAGATCCGATTTCAGATCCGCGCGGCCCGTCACCTCGGCGATTTCGAACAGCGTCGTCAGCGCGATGTGGTGCTCACGCGGGTCCTCCTGAGCCAAAAAGAACGCGAAGCGCTCGAACAGGTCTTCGAGGCGCAACAGCGTGCGAATTCGCTCGTTGAACGGATACTCGTAAAGAATCAAGCGCGCTCGCCTCTCGGGTAGGAATTGAAACAATGCAGGACATTCTAATGCTCACTGTCTACCCTAGCAACGCGCCAATTTCGTACACCATCACGATCGCGCGTGCCGATCAGCGTGCGGCGGCCGCGAATTCGAGATAGCGTTGGTGCAATGCGTCGACTTCGGCGGCGAGCGCAGCGGGCGTCGTCGCGTCGTTGACGATCACGTCGTCGGCCGCGGCGAGGCGCGCTGCGCGGGTCGCCTGCCTCGCGATGATCGCTTCGACCTGTTCGCGCGTGAAACCATTGCGGCGCATCACGCGCGCAATCTGCGTTTCGACGGAACAGTCGACGACGAGCACGCGATCGCTGCGCGCCTTCCAATTGCCTGACTCCACGAGCAGCGGCACGACGAAGATCACGTACGGGCCCTGCGCTTCGCCCGCTTCGCGAGCGGTCTCGGCGCGGATCAGCGGATGCGTGATCGCTTCGAGACGCCGGCGTGCATCGTCGTCGCTGAAAATCAGCGCGCGCATCCTGGCGCGATCGAGCGAGCCGTCGGCCGCGACGAAATCCGGCCCGAATGCCTGTGCGATCGCCGGCATCGCGAGACCGGCCGGAGCAGTGATGCGGTGCGCGATCAGATCGGTATCGACGAGCGATGCGCCGCGCGCGGCGAACAGATCGGCGACGGTCGTCTTCCCGCTGCCGATGCCGCCGGTGAGTCCTATTGCAAACATGTGAGCCTCCGCCGGGCCGCCGCGGGGGCGCGGATCCCGGGGGCCCCGCCCCCCGGACAAAACCAAAGCCGGG
>NZ_JAPVQY010000023.1:0-66188 GCF_027257875.1 Burkholderia sp. IMCC1007 | reverse complement strand
TTGAATCCCACCTGGCGCGCGCCGGCGGGGGGCGGCGGGGGCGCCGCCCCGGGCCCCCCCGCGACGCAGCGAACAATGCGAATGCGGGCGGCGTGTCATGCGTGTCATGTCAGCCGCCGAGCGCCGAATAAAAAGGGGTACCGAAAAACAGCGTCGCAACGCCGCCCGCTGCGAGGAACGGGCCGAACGGAATCGGCTCCTCGAAGCGCATGCGGCCGCGCCACGTCGCGATGAGCCCGACGATTGCGCCTGTCACTGCGGCGAACAGCACGACCTGCGGCAGTGCGGCCCAGCCCATCCATGCGCCGAGCGCGGCGAGCAGCTTCAGGTCGCCGAAACCGATGCCTTCGATCCCGCGCAGCCATTTGAACAGCCAGTAGATCGACCACAGGAACAGGTAGCCGACCATCGCGCCGACCACGGCCGAACGCAGCGACGTGAACGTGCCGCCGAGATTCAGTGCGAGTCCGGCCCACAGCAGCGGCAGCGTCATCGAATCGGGCAGGTAGCCGGTCCGGATGTCGATCGCGCTCATCGCCAGCAACGCCGCGCATAAACCGAACGCGGCGAGCGCGGCGCCGGTGGGGCCGAAGGCGGCGAGCGAACCGGCGGCGAGCACGCCACCCGCGAGTTCGACGAGCGGATAGCGCACGCCGATCGCATGGCCGCACTGCCGGCAGCGCCCACGCAAGATGAGATAGCTCACGAGCGGGATGTTCTCCCACGCGCGCAGCACGTGGCCGCAATGCGGGCATGCGCTGCGCGGGCGCCACAGATCGTAGTGAGCCGGATAGCCGTCGTCCGGCGCAGTACGCGTGGTGCCGGTTGCTTCGGCGATTTCCGCTTCCCACGCACGCTGCATCATCACCGGGATCCGGTGCACGACCACGTTGACGAAACTGCCGACGCACAGACCGAGTACGACGGCGAACGCGTACTGCACCGCGGGCGGCAGCAAGGCCAGCGCGAGCAGCGTGCTGTCGGGTGTATCGAAAACGGAGTGCAAGGGCGCGGGCGTCATGGGCTCGGGTTGAAACTTTAAAGGCGACAGAGTCGGTTGCGATGCTACACCACGTTGCCCAGCTGAAGGATGGGCAGATACATTGCGATCACGAGGCCGCCGACGAGCGCGCCCAGCACGATCACGATCAGCGGCTCGCCGAGCGCGGCGATCGCATCGAGGCGAGCGTCGAGCTGGCGTTCGCATAGCGCGGCGATGTCGCCGAGCATCGTGTCGAGCGCGCCGGTTTCCTCCGCGACGGCGATCGGCTGCACCACGTCGTCGGGAAAACAATCGGCTTCCTGCATCGCGTCGGCAAGACGTGCACCGCGCAGCACGCGTGCCGCGATGCGCGCGGTGGCCTGTTCGAACACCGGGTGGCCGGCCGTGCGTTCGAGCGTCGCGAAGGCATCGGCGAGCGGTACGCCGGCGCCGAGCAGCGTCGCCAGCGACCGGCACCAGCGCGCGGTTGCGAACCGCCTGAGTGCGCTGCCGAAGCATGGCGCGTCCAGCAGGCGTCGTGCGAGCGCGTAGCGCAGCGCTGCCGAGCGCCGCAGCGCATGATGCGCCGCGAGCGCCGCCGCTGCCGCGACGGCGACGAACGTGCCGCCCCATGCCGACGTCGCGGCTGACAGCGCGAGCAGCACGCGGGTCGGCGCGGGGAGCGCTGCGCCGAAGCCGTCGAAGATCTGCCGGAAGGTCGGTACGACCCACACCATCAATGCGGCCGAGATCGCGAGCGCGAACAGGATCACGGCAGCCGGGTAGGCCAGCGCGGCACGCAGCTTGCGCCACTGGGCGTCCGCCCGTTCGCGATGCTCGGCGACGCGCGTCAGCACGGTGGCGAGCGCACCCGATGCTTCGCCGACTTCGATCAGTTGCCGATACAGCGTGCCGAACTGGGACGGATAGCGTGCGAGCGCGGCGGCGAAGCGCTGACCGCTGACGATTTCGCGCGCGAGGCCTGCCGCGATGCGTGGTAACCCGTCACGCGCGCGCGTGCGGGCGAGCATGTCGAGCGACGGTGCGAGCGGCAGGCCGGCTTGCAGCAGGCTCGCGAGCTGACGCGTGAAGCGCGTGACGTCTCGTGCGCCGGCCGCTGGCGGCCGGGCTCTGCCACGCGCATCGAGTGCCAGCACCGCGATGCCGTCGCGCGCCAGCGCCGTGCGCGCCGCGGCTGCATCGAACGCGATGATGGTTCCGCTGCATCGCGTGCCGTTGCGCCGACGGCCGCGCCACGTGAAGCGGGTTTCGTGCGGTGGCGTGCGCATTGCGATTACGCGTCCGGGGTCGCGGCGAGCGCTTCGGCCATGCTCGTCGTGCCGTCGCGCACGTGCGCGAGCGCCGCGTCGCGCAGGCCGAGCACGCCCTCGGCCGCCGCGCATTGCGCGAGCGTGCCGACGCTCGCGCGCGCGACGATGCGCTCCGCCATCTCCGCTGAAACCGGCATCGTCTGATGCAGGCCGATCCGGCCGCGATAACCGATGCCGTGACAGGCGGCACAACCGCGCGCGACGAACGGGCGCCAGCCGGATTCCAGGGCTGCCGCATCGCAGCCGGCTTCGCGCAGCACGCACGCGGGCGCGTCGGAGCGCACGCGACAGGCGATGCACAGACGCCGAACGAGGCGTTGCGCGGTGACGAGACGCAACGCAGCCGCGAGGTTGTACGGCGCGACGCCGATGTCGAGCAGCCGCGCGACGGCCGCCGGTGCGTCGTTCGTATGCAGCGTCGACAGCACGAGGTGGCCCGTCTGCGCGGCCTTGATCGCGACGTCGGCCGTCTCCGCATCGCGAATCTCGCCGACCATGATGACGTCCGGGTCCTGCCGCAGCAGCGCGCGCAACGCGGTCGCGAAGGTGAGGCCGGCCTTCTCGGCGACGCCGACCTGGTTGATGCCGTCGAGCTGGATCTCGGCCGGATCCTCGACCGTGCATACGTTGTGCGCGTCGCGGTCGAGCATCTGCAGCGCGCAGTAGAGCGACAGCGTCTTGCCGCTGCCGGTCGGCCCGGTGACGAGCACGAGGCCGTGCGGTGCGCGTATCGCAGCCTCCATGGCGGCCGCCTGCCGTGCGTCGAAACCGAGGAGTGCGAGCGTGAGGTCGGGCGGCAGGGTTTCGAGGCGACGCAGCACCAGTTTTTCGCCGAACAGCGTGGGCAGCGAGCTGACCCGATAGTCGCCTCGCATGCCGGCGTCGACCGCAATGCGCAGCCGACCGTCCTGCGGGAGCCGGCGTTCGGCGATGTCCATGCGCGCGAGCACCTTGATCCGCGTGACGAGCGCGTCGCGCAGATGAGCGGGCGGCCGCGCATGTTCGTGGAGCACGCCGTCGATGCGCAGACGGATGCGCCAGCCCGTTTCGAACGGTTCGACGTGGATGTCGGACGCATCGCGTACGCGTGCCGCGTGAAGCGTGTCGGTCAGCAACCGGACGGCCGGTGAATCGTCGAGCTGCGCGGCATCGAGCTGGCGCGCGCTCGATTCGTCGGTGGAGGCGGGAGTGGGCGGCCGCCCGGTATGCAGCGGCGCCGCGGGAGAGTTGAATTGCATGTGAGCCGGCGTGTCGGCCGCCTGTTGATCGTGACCGGTCAATGATCACGGATCGTCGGCGGCGCCGGCAGTCGGCCGTTCGGCTAGCGCGCGGCGGCGCGTGCGCGCGTGCCGCGCGGCTTGAAGAGCTTGACGGTCCGCACAGCCTGATCGTCGCTGCGCATCACCTCGAGCATCACGTCGCGGATTTTCAGGCACACGTCGCCTTCCGGAATTTCCTCGAGGAGTTCGAGGATCAGGCCGTTCAGCGTCTTCGGCCCGTCGGTCGGCAGTTGCAGGTGCAACCAGCGGTTCAGTTCGCGCAGCGGCATGCTGGCGGCGACGATGCATTCGCCGTTCTGGTCCCAACCGCCCGCGCGTTCGCTGCGCGGCATCGACGTCGTGAACTCGCCGATCAGTTCCTCGATGATGTCCTCGGGCGTGACGAGCCCTTCGAGTTCACCGTACTCGTTGACGACGAGCGCGGTGCGTTGCCGGCTTTCCTGGAAAAACTGGAGCTGCTGAACGACCGGTGTGCCCGACGGCACGTAGTACGGTTCGGCGAGCAGCGTGCGCAGCGTTTCTCGGTCGAAATCCTGGTTGTGCAGCGCGGTGAGCGTCTTGCGTACGTGCAGCACGCCGAGCACCTTGTCGATGTCGCCTTCGTACACGACGAGGCGGTTGTGATAGCAGGTCTCGAGCTGATGCAGGATGTCGTCGAGCGGCGCGTAGAAGTTGAGCGACTCGATCTGGCGGCGCGGCACCATCACATCGTCGACGGTGATGTTCTCGAGGTCGAACAGGTTGAGCAGGATGCTGCGGTGCTTGGTCGGCATGAAACTGCTCGACTCGAGCACAATCGCGCGCAACTCGTCGGCCGACATCCGCTGGTCGCGGCCATTCTTCGTGTTGATGCGCAGCACGCGCAGCACGCCGTTCGCGAGCGCGTTGACGAACCAGACGACCGGCTTGAACACGCGCATCAGCGGCGCGATCACGAGGCTCGCCGGCAGCGCGATGCGCTCGGGATAGGTTGCGCCGACGATCTTCGGCGCGATTTCCGCGAACACGATGATCAGGAACGCGACGACACCGGTCGCGATCGACAGCGCGAGGTTGTTACGGCCGAACGTATGCAGCGCGAGCGACGTCGTCAGAACCGGGATGATCGTGTTGAACAGGTTGTTGCCGATCAGGATCACGCTGAGCAGCAGGTCGGTGCGGGTGAGCAGACCCTGGGTGGTCTTCGCGCCAAGCACGCCCTGGCCGGCGAGATGCTTCAACCGGTGACGGTTGAGCGCCATCATCGCGGTCTCGGAAATGGAAAAGAAGCTGGAGCAGAGGAGAAGCAGGAAGACGGCGCTGATTTGCGCCCATAAGGGAATTTGGTCCACGCGTCAGAAAGGGCAGTGAAGGACAGGGATGGAGCGAATATAGCAGAGGCAGGTGGCCGGGATGGTTGCACATGGCGGTGGCCGGTGCGAACAGGCAAAAAAAAACCGTGCACACGGTGCACGGTTTTTTCAAAATCTGGTCGGGGTGAGAGGATTCGAACCTCCGGCCTCTACGTCCCGAACGTAGCGCTCTACCAGGCTAAGCTACACCCCGATTTTTTGCCTTTCCAACTTCGCAGTCTTCGTTAAGATCGCTGCGTCGTCTCAAGCAAGAACGTAACTATAACGATGTTTTTTCCAAAAGGGAATACCTTGATGAAGAAATTTTTCGGGGCAAGGTATCGCCTTCGATTCGCGGCGCGTTTACGACTGCCGCGACGTCGAGTACGAGCACAGCGTGAGCAGGCTTTCCTTGTAGATCGAATCCGGGAACGCGGCGATCGCGGCGGCGGCAGCCTGTGCTTCCTGACGCGCGCACTCGAGCGTGTGGTCGAGCGCACCCGAACGCGTGATCGCGTCGAAGATCGTGTCGAAGCGATCGGTGCCGCCGTGTTCGATCGCCTCGCGCGCGAGCGCGGACTGCTCGGGCGTGCCGCGTTCGATCAGGTAGATGAGCGGCAGCGTCGGCTTGCCTTCGCGCAGATCGTCGCCGGCGTTCTTGCCCATCGCTTCGGCCGTGCCTGCGTAGTCGAGCCAGTCGTCCATGATCTGGAATGCAGTGCCGATGCGGCGGCCATACTCGGCCGCGGCAGCTTCGGTCGGCGCATCGGCGCCCGAGAGCACGGCGCCCAGTCGGGCCGACGCTTCGAACAGCTTCGCGGTCTTGTAGCGGATCACCTGCATGTAGCGCGTCTCGTCGACGTCCGCATCGTGCATGTTCAGAAGCTGCAGCACTTCGCCTTCTGAAATGATCGTCGTCGCTTCCGACAGGATCTCCATCACGCGCATCTTGCCGACGCCGACCATCATCTCGAACGAGCGCGAATAGAGATAGTCGCCTACCAGCACGCTCGCCGCGTTGCCGAACAGCGCGTTGGCCGTCTGGCGACCGCGCCGCAGTTCGGACTCGTCGACGACGTCGTCATGCAGCAGCGTGGCGGTGTGGATGAACTCGACGACGGCAGCCAGCACGTGCCGCTGGTGCGACGTCTCGCCGAGCGCGCCGGCGACGAGCAGCAGCAAAGCCGGACGCAGCCGCTTGCCGCCCGCACCGATGATGTACTCGGCGATCTGGTTGATCAACAGTACGTCGGACGCGAGGCTTTGCCGGATAACGCGATTCACCTGCTCCATGTCGCTTGCGATCGGAGCGAGCAGGTGGGCGGCGCTGAGGGTGGGGGAGGCGGTGGACGACGACATGATGATCGAAATGGGTGATGCGGCGGATTATAAGTCCAATCCGCGATATGCCGGTCTGCCGGACGCGCCGCGGCCGTGATTTTGGCCGTCCGGCCAGGGCTTGCGCGCGGCAATTGTGGATCGGTTTTGACTTCGGTGCTAACCCCATGTATAATCACGTGTTTTCCGCGCGTGGTGTGCGGAAAAATTGGATCCAGAGTGAGGTTCTCAATGTACGCGGTCATAAAAACCGGCGGCAAGCAGTACAAGGTTGCCGTTGGCGAAAAACTCAAAGTAGAACAGATACCGGCTGACATTGACGCTGAAATCACGCTCGACCAGGTTCTCGCAGTGGGCGAAGGCGAATCGATTCAGTTCGGTACGCCGCTGGTCAGTGGGGCTTCCGTCAAGGCCACCGTTGTGTCGCACGGTCGTCATGCCAAGGTCACCATCTTCAAGATGCGTCGCCGGAAGCACTACCAAAAGCACGGCGGCCACCGCCAGAACTACACTGAGCTGCGCATCGACGCGATCAACGCGTAAGCGCCTCGGTAAAGGAGCAATCAGATGGCACACAAAAAGGCAGGCGGCTCTTCCCGGAACGGCCGCGACTCCGAGTCGAAACGTCTCGGCGTGAAAGTGTACGGCGGCCAGGCAATCAACGCCGGCGGCATCATCGTGCGTCAGCGCGGTACGCGCATGCACGCTGGCGAGAACGTCGGCATGGGCAAGGATCACACCTTGTTCGCGCTGGTCGACGGTCACGTCAAGTTCGCGACCAAGGGCGCGGACAAGAAGCATCTGGTCATCGTTGTCCCGGCGGCTGCCTAAGTTCAGGCACCCAAGGGCTTCGTAGCCGAAAGGCCCCGCAGTCTTCGCGGGGCCTTTTTTTATTTGGCCGCCGGGCGCATGTGCGCGCCGGTGGTTGTCGCCGAACCGGCGGGCAATCGGCCGAACGGCAGATTGTTCAAGCGCGCCGGCGCGCGGCACAATAGCGGAAATACTGGTCGGAGTAACGAATGAAGTTCATTGACGAAGCACGAATCGAAGTCATCGCCGGCGACGGAGGCGATGGCAGCGCGTCGATGCGCCGCGAGAAATTCGTTCCGTTCGGCGGGCCGGACGGCGGCGACGGCGGCCGGGGCGGGAACGTCTACGCGATCGCCGACCGCAACATCAACACGCTGATCGACTACCGTTACGCGAAGAAGCATCTCGCGCGCAACGGTGAAAACGGTCGCGGTTCCGATTGCTACGGCAAGGGCGGCGACGACATCACGCTGCGCATGCCGGTCGGCACGGTCGTCACCGACATGGACACGGGCGAGCTGATCGCCGACCTGACCGAGCACGACCAGCAGGTGTTGCTCGCGAAGGGCGGTTCCGGCGGCCTCGGCAACCTGCATTTCAAGTCGAGCACGAACCGCGCGCCGCGCCAGAAGACGGACGGCAAGCCCGGCGAGCGACGCATGCTGCGGCTGGAGCTGAAGGTGCTCGCCGACGTCGGGCTGCTCGGCATGCCGAACGCCGGCAAGTCGACGTTCATCTCGTCGGTGTCGAACGCGAAGCCAAAGATTGCCGATTATCCGTTCACCACGCTCGCGCCGAATCTCGGCGTCGTGCGCGTCGGCCCGAGCAAGAGCTTCGTGATCGCCGATATCCCGGGGCTGATCGAGGGCGCCGCCGAAGGCGCAGGCCTCGGCCACCAGTTCCTGCGTCACCTGCAGCGCACCGGCGTGCTGCTGCACCTCGTCGATCTGGCGCCGTTCGATGAAAACGTCGATCCGGTCGCGGACGCGACGGCAATCGTCGGCGAGCTGCGCAAGTACGACGAGGCGCTCTACGAGAAGCCGCGATGGCTCGTGCTGAACAAGCTCGACATGGTGCCGGAAGACGAGCGCGAGGCGCGCGTCGCCGATTTCCTCGAGCGTTTCGGCTGGGACGGCCCGGTATTCGAAATCTCGGCGCTCACGGGCCAGGGCTGCGAAGCGCTCTGCTACGCGATCTACGACTATCTCGCCGAGCACTCGGAAGCGCATCGCGCGGCGGAAGAGGAAGATCTGGCCGCGGACGTGCGGTTCCGCGATGCGCCGCCCGTCGATGGCGGCGCGACGCCCGGCGACGACGCCTGAGCGGCGCCGACATGCACCGGGCGCGCAGCCCGGTGCCGGAATTTAATCGCGCCCGGTCGGGCAGGCATCAGATACAGGAGACAGCGCACGATGCGTTCGATCATCGCGGATTCGAAGCGACTGGTGGTGAAGGTGGGCTCCAGCCTCGTGACCAACGACGGCAAGGGGCTCGATCATGCTGCAATCGGCCGCTGGGCTGCCCAGATCGCCGCGCTGCGCGCTCAGGGCAAGGAAGTGGTGCTCGTCAGTTCGGGGGCGATCGCCGAAGGGATGCAGCGGCTCGGGTGGAGCAAGCGCCCGCGCGAGATCGACGAGCTGCAGGCCGCCGCCGCTGTCGGCCAGATGGGGCTCGCTCAAGTCTATGAGAGCCGCTTTACCGAGCACGATATCCGCACCGCGCAGATCCTGCTCACGCACGCCGACCTCGCCGATCGCGAGCGCTACCTGAATGCACGCTCGACGCTGCTCACGCTGCTGCGGCTCGGCGTCGTGCCGATCATCAACGAGAACGATACGGTCGTCACCGATGAAATCAAGTTCGGCGACAACGACACGCTCGGTGCGCTGGTCGCGAACCTGATCGAAGGCGACGCGCTGATCATCCTGACCGACCAGTCGGGGCTGTTCACCGCCGATCCGCGCAAGGATCCGAGCGCAACGCTGGTCGCGGAAGCGAGCGCCGGCGCGCCAGAGCTCGAGGCGATGGCGGGCGGTGCGGGCTCGAGCCTCGGCCGCGGCGGGATGCTCACGAAGATCCTGGCAGCCAAGCGTGCGGCGCACAGCGGCGCGAATACCGTGATCGCGAGCGGGCGGGAGCCCGACGTGCTGGTGCGGCTCTCCGCGGGCGAGGCGATCGGCACGCAACTGATCGCGCGCACCGCGCGGATGGCGGCGCGCAAGCAGTGGATGGCCGATCATCTGCAGGTGCGCGGGCACGTCGTGATCGATGCGGGCGCGGTCGAGAAGCTGACCGGCGGCGGCAAGAGCCTGCTGCCGATCGGCGTGACCGGCGTGCAGGGCGCGTTCGCGCGGGGCGAGGTGATCGCGTGCGTCGGCCCGGACGGGCGCGAAGTGGCGCGTGGCCTCACGAACTACAGCAGCGCGGAAACGAAGCTGATTCACCGCAAGCCGAGCGGCGAGATCGAGGCGGTCCTCGGCTACATGCTGGAGCCCGAGCTGATTCACCGCGACAACCTCGTACTGGTGTAACCGTTCGGCCGGGCACCGGCAAACGACCAAGAAGCGACAAAAAAGCCCGCATCGTGCGGGCTTTTTGATTGCGGCGGGCAGCGGCCGGACGGCCGTGCCGCTTCGGTCAGCGCAGCTGGCTCATCGCGGTACGGTGGAACCGGACGTTCTCCAGAATCTGCTGCGTCGAGCCCTGCGGCATCTTGTTCGAGCAGAAGTAGTCCTGGTAGAGCGCGGCGTGATACGCGTTCAGCTCGCCGTTCTCGATGCGGCGCCAGTCGTTCTCGACCGTGCGGTCCCAGCCGTCGTGATCCGCATTCAGGCCCGCATACTGACGCCACTCGTAGGTGTCGCAGCGGATGCCTTCGTAGTTCACGTTGCGTGCGCCGGCCGGGCTCGTGATGACGACCGCATATCGCACGACGCCGTCGGTACCGACCGCGAGCGACTTCGCATCGATGGCGAACTTCAGCGGTGTGTTCTGCGACACGTTGAACGGCAGCAGGTCGCCCGCTTGCGGCAGCGCAGGCAGCGTGTCGACCGGGTTTTCCTTCCAGTTGCCCTGGCGGTCCAGCAGATACACGAACGCGCTGTCGTCCTTGTTGCTTGGCGTTTTCGAATTCGCACAGCCGGCCAGGACCGACGTCGCGGCGATCGATGCGAGCGCGAGAGCAATCGCTTTCAATATGCATTCCTCGTAAAAAAAGGGCGCGACACCAAGGTCGCGCCCGGTCATGCAGTCCGACTCGTCACTTGCCGATCAACTGGGGCGGCAGCTCGTCGAGCGTGCTCGCGTCCATTTCGATCTCCGAACAAATCACCGATGTGTCGACAATCGTCAGCGCCTGCTGGACCTGCGTGCCGATCACGCGCGGATAGCGTGACGGACGCGGCCCACGCGGCTTATCGGCTCGCTGCACCGGGCGGCGCAGAAAGCGCGACAGTTCCGTCAGCGCCAACTGATAGACATCCCGCTTGAACTCGATCACCGCATCGAGCGGTACCCAGTACTCGTTCCAGCGCCACGCATCGAACTCCGGGTGGTCGGTCGCGCGCAAGCAAATGTCGCAATCGCGTCCGACCATCCGCAGCAAGAACCAGATCTGCTTCTGGCCGCGGTAATGACCGCGTACTTCGCGTTTGATGAACTTGTCAGGCACCTCGTAACGCAACCAGTCGCGAGTGCGGCCGATTATCTTGACGTGTTCCGGATGCAGACCGGTTTCCTCGTGCAATTCCCGGTACATCGCCTGCATGGGGGTCTCGCCGTACTTGATCCCACCTTGAGGAAACTGCCAGGAATGCTCGCGGAGCCGCTTGCCCCAAAACACCTCGTTGCGCGCGTTCAAGAGGATGATGCCGACGTTCGGGCGAAAGCCTTCACGATCCAGCATACAACCACCTTCGAATCCTTTAAAATTGCTTTGATTATAAACAGATAACGGGCGCTGCGCACCGTGACGGAGCGAAACCGCCCGGGGTGCACCGGCTGAATTGTCCCTGATTTGTCTGCTACGTCATCTGCGCCATCGTCGTCCGTCGTTGTTCGCCGCGCGCAGCTTTTTCACCTTGAAACTTTTTCGGGCGCCCTGCCTGGGGCGCCGTATTTGGAACCGTCCGCATGAAAGCTTCCCGTTTCTTTATCGGCACCCTCAAAGAAGCACCGGCCGACGCAGAGATCGTCAGCCACAAGCTGATGGTGCGCGCCGGCATGATCCGTCGTGTCGCCGGCGGCATCTATAACTACCTGCCGGTCGGCCTGCGCTCGATTCGCAAGGTCGAGGCGATCGTGCGCGAGGAAATGAACCGGGCGGGCGCCATCGAGCTGCTGATGCCGGCCGTGCAACCGGCCGAGCTGTGGCAGGAATCGGGCCGCTGGGAGCAGTACGGCCCCGAGCTGCTGCGCTTCAAGGACCGCAAGGACAACGACTTCGTGATCGGGCCGACGCACGAGGAAGTCATCACCGATATCGCGCGTAATCAGATCAAGAGCTACCGGCAGATGCCGGTGAACTTCTATCAGATCCAGACGAAGTTCCGCGATGAGATCCGTCCGCGTTTCGGCGTGATGCGCGGCCGCGAATTCATCATGAAGGACGCGTATTCGTTCGACAAGGACGCGGCCGGCCTGAACGAGTCGTATCGCAAGATGTACGACGCGTACGTGCGCATCTTCACGCGCCTGGGTCTCGAGTTCCGTGCGGTCGCGGCCGACAGCGGCTCGATCGGCGGCAACTTCTCGCACGAGTTCCACGTGATCGCCGATACCGGCGAGGACGCGATCGCCTACTGCCCGACGTCCGAGTTCGCGGCAAACATCGAGGCAGCCGAAGCGCTGCCGCTGATCGCCGAACGCGCGGCGCCCGCCGAAGCGATGGAAAAGGTCGCGACGCCCGGCAAGGCGAAGTGCGAAGCCGTCGCCGAGCTGCTGGCGATCCCGCTCGAGCGCACGATCAAGTCGATCGTGCTGGCCACCGACAACGAAGGCGCCGAGCCGACCATCTGGCTCGTGATGCTGCGCGGCGATCACGACCTGAACGAGATCAAGGTGTCGAAGCTGCCGGGCCTGAAGAACCATCGCTTCGCGACCGAGCAGGAAATCGTCGAGTGGTTCGGCACGCCGCCGGGCTATCTCGGGCCGGTCGGCACGAAGAAGCCGGTGAAGGTGATCGCCGATCGCACGGTCGCGAACATGAGCGACTTCGTCGTCGGCGCGAACGAGGTCGACTACCACATCGCGGGCGTGAACTGGGGCCGCGACCTGCCGGAGCCGGAAGTCGCCGACGTGCGCAACGTGAAGAAGGGCGATCCGTCGCCGGACGGCAAGGGCGTGATCGACATCTGCCGCGGCATCGAGGTCGGCCACGTGTTCCAGCTCGGCACCAAGTATTCGGAAGCGATGGGCGCGACGTTCCTCGACGAGTCGGGCAAGCCGCAGCCGATGCTGATGGGCTGCTACGGCGTCGGCGTCACGCGTATTCTCGGCGCGGCGATCGAACAGAACTTCGACGATCGCGGCATCATCTGGCCCGAGTCGATCGCCCCGTTCGAAATCGTGCTGTGCCCGATGGGCTATGACCGCAGCGACATGGTTCGCGAGGCGGCCGACCAGCTGTACGCGGCGCTGGCGGCCGCGGGCATCGACGTGATCCTCGACGATCGCGGCGAGCGCCCGGGCGTGATGTTCGCCGACTGGGAGCTGATCGGCGTGCCGCATCGCCTGGTGATCGGCGAGCGCGGCCTGAAGGAAGGCAAGATCGAGTACCAGGGCCGCCGCGATGCCGAAGCGACGCTGCTGCCGGCCGATACGGCCGCGGCGACGGTGACGGAGAAGATCCGCGCGGCGCTCGCGCGCTAAGCGCTGCACCCGGGGGACACGGTGGAATACACCTTCCTGTCGGCCACCGTGCTCCTCGTGCTGATCACGGACCCGCTGGGTAACATCCCGCTGTTCATTTCGGCGATGCGGGACGTGCCGCGCGAGCGGCGCGTGAAGCTGATCCTGCGTGAAGTGGGGATCGCGTTCGTGATCCTGCTGTTCTTCATGGTGGTCGGCGATCGCTTCCTGCGGATGATGAGCCTCACCGACCTGTCGCTGCGGCTCGGCGGCGGGATCGTGCTGTTCTTGATCGCACTGCGGATGATCTTCCCGCATCCGGACGGCGCGCTCGGCAGCGATCCGCGCGCAGGCGGCGAACCGTTCATCGTGCCGCTCGCGATTCCGGCGCTGGCCGGCCCGTCCGCGCTCGCGACCGTGATGCTGTTGACGTCGCAGGCGCCCGGCAAGATGCTCGAGTGGGTCGGCGCGCTGACGGTCACGATGCTCGTCTGTGCGGTCACGCTGGTATTGGCCGAACGGATCCAGCAATGGCTCGGCGAGCGGACGGTCGCCGCGTTCGAGCGGCTGATGGGCCTCGTGCTCGTCGCGATCTCGGTCGAGATGATGCTGGCCGGTATCCGGGCGTTCGTGCACCAGCTGTAGCACACGGCGCACCCACGAAAAAAAGCGGCGCTCCGGGAAACCGGAGCGCCGCTTTTCTTGATGGCGGGCAGGGCGATCAGACGTTCGCGGTCAGCGCACGGATCGTCGGCAGGTTGCGCCAGTAGCCCTTCGCGTCCATCCCGCAGCCGAACACGTAGCGGTCCGGCACCGAGAAGCCGCAGAAATCGGGGTGCAGCGGCTTCGCTTTCGCGAGCGTCTTCTCGCACAGCACGGCCGACAGGAAGCGCTTCGCGCCCATGTCGAGGATGCGGTCGCGGATCGCGGCCATCGTTTCGCCTTCGTCGAGGATGTCGTCGAGCACGAGCACGATGCGATCCTTCACCGATTCGCGCGGCGCGACGCGCCAGTGCATTTCCGGGCTGCCCTGCGTCGTGTTGCGGTAGCGGGTCAGGTGGATGTAGTCGAATTCGAGCGGGAAATCGAGATGCGGCAGCAGCATCCCGGTAAACACCGCGGCGCCGCCCATCACCGAGAGAACGAGCGGGAACGCGTCGCCGATCTCGGCGCGGATCGCGTCGGCCATCCTGGAGATCGACGCGTTGACGGCATCGGCCGAGACGATCTCTTCGGAGTGGTCGAAAATGTGGAGGGCTTCTTCGCGGTTCATGTGTTCTGGCGGCCAGTCGGTATACAAACAAGAATGAAGCAGAACGGACGGCGCGCGCTACGGCAAAAACCCGCGCGCCGGCCGACGGGCGAAATCAGCGCATGCCGGGCATCATGCCCTTCAGGCCGCGCATCATCTTCTGCATGTTGCCGCCCTTCAGCTTCTTCATCATCGTACGCATCTGGTCGTACTGGTTCAGCATCCGGTTGACTTCCTGCACCGGCACGCCCGCGCCGGCTGCAATGCGGCGCTTGCGCGTCGCCTTGATGATTTCGGGTTTCGCGCGCTCGGCGGGCGTCATCGAGCTGATGATCCCTTCCATCCGGCGGATCGACTTCTCGGCCTGACCCATGTCGGCACCGGCCGCCGCCTGCTGGAACTGCGCGGGGAGTTTATCCATCAGCGACGACAGGCCGCCCATGTTCTTCATCTGCGAGATCTGCGCGCGGAAATCGTTCAGGTCGAAGTCGCCGCCTTTCTTCACCTTGTCGGCGAGCTTCTGCGCGGCCTGGACATCGACGCCGCGCTGCGCCTCCTCGACGAGCGCGAGGATGTCGCCCATGCCGAGGATCCGGTTCGCCATCCGGTCCGGGTGGAACACCTCGAGGCCGTCGAGCTTTTCTGCGACGCCGACGAACTTGATCGGCTTGCCCGTGACGTGACGCACCGACAGCGCGGCACCGCCGCGCGAATCGCCGTCGAGCTTGGTCAGCACGACGCCGGTGAGCGGCAGCGTATCGCTGAACGCCTTCGCGGTGTTGACGGCATCCTGGCCGAGCATCGCGTCGACGACGAACAGCGTTTCGGCCGGCTTCAGCGTGCCGTGCAGCGCGGCGATTTCCTGCATCATCGCCTCGTCGATACCCAGACGGCCGGCCGTGTCGACGAGCAGCACGTCGTGGTAGTGACGCTTCGCCCAGTCGACGGCGGCGATCGCGATGTCGACGGGCTTCTGGTCCGGCGTGGACGGGAAGAAGTCGGCGCCGACCTGTTCGGTCACCGTTTTCAACTGCATGATCGCGGCCGGGCGATACACGTCGCACGACACCGTCAGCACCTTCTTCTTGTACTTCTCGCGCAGCAGCTTCGCGAGCTTGCCGACGGTCGTGGTCTTGCCGGCGCCCTGCAGGCCGGCCATCAGGATCACGGCGGGCGGCGTGACCGCGAGGTTCAGCTCGGCGGCCTTGCCTTCGTAGTCGCCGCCGATCACCGCGGTCAGTTCCTTCTGGACCACGCCGACGAGCGCCTGGCCCGGCGACAGGCTGCTGATCACTTCCTCGCCGAGCGCCTTTTCCTTGACCTTGGCGATGAATTCGCGGACGACGGGCAGTGCGACGTCGGCCTCCAGCAGCGCGAGACGCACCTCGCGGAGCATCTCCTGGGTGTTCGCCTCCGTGAGCCGGGCTTCGCCGCGCAGCGTCTTGACGACGCGCGCCATCCGTTGAGTGAGATTGTCGAGCATGGGGAGCGTTGGACAGTGGGGGCCCGAAGGCGCAACGGAACCGAACAAAGGGAGCCGTCGCGGGAAGGGGGCCTAGTGTAAACTTCGAACATGGATATTGTACTGTATGCCCTCACCGCATTCCTGTACGGCGGCCTTGCCGTCGCAGGCTGGCGCACGCATCGCCAGGGCGCGACGCCACTCGTCGCGAGCGTGCCGGCCGTGCCGGTGCCTGCGTCCGCCGCGTCGGGGATGAGCGGAGCCGGCCGCGCGCTGCTGTTTGCCGCGCTCGTCGCGCACGGCGTGCTGCTGCACATGACGATCTTCCCGAACGACGCGATGATCTTCGGCTTCGCGTTCGCGCTGTCCGCGATGTTCTGGCTCGGCGCCGGCATCTACTGGATCGAGAGCTTCTTCTTTCCGCTCGACAGCCTGCGGCTGCTCGTGCTGCCGCTCGCGTGCGTCGCGTCGCTGCTGCCGCTCGTGTTCGGCGGCGTGCGGGTGCTGCCTTATGCCGCAGCGCCGCTGTTCAAGATGCACTTCCTGATCGCGAACATCGCGTACGGCCTCTTTGCGATCGCCGCACTGCACGCGGTCCTGATGCTGATGGTCGAGCGGCGCCTGCAGTCGCTGCGAAGCGGCGGACGCGGCGGCTCGACCGGCTGGATCGCGAGCTGGCTCGAAACGCTGCCGCCGCTCCTCACGCTCGAGAAGCTGCTGTTCCGACTGATCGGCGCGGGCTTCGTGCTGCTCACGCTGACGCTCGCATCGGGAATCCTGTTCAGCGAGCAGGTCGATGCGCGCGCGCTGCGGCTCGACCACAAGACCGTATTCGCGGTGCTGTCGTGGCTGATGTTCGGCGGCCTGCTGGTCGCGCGCAAGACGTCGGGCTGGCGCGGGCGCGGCGCCGCGCGCTGGGTGCTCGTGTCGTTCGCCGCGCTGCTGCTCGCGTATGTCGGCAGCCGGTTCGTTTTCGAGGTGCTGCTGCACCGCTCAGTGGTTTGAACGGCAGGTTTCCGATGCGACAGATTCTTCTCCTGATTCTTCTCTTCTTCGCGGGTTCGTGGATCGCGCGCAAGCTGCGCCAGGCCCACGAGCACGCGCAGGCGCGCACCGGCCGCGGCGCCGGCCACGACGGCGCGCCCGGTCACGGCGGCGCCGGTGCGGGCCGCGCCAACGGCGATGTGCGCTCGCTGCCCGAACCGATGGTGCGCTGTGCCGAATGCGGCGTGCATGCGCCGAAGGGCGAAGCCGTCGCGTCGGACGGCGAGTATTTCTGCAGCACCGAGCACGCGCAGCGCCATCGCACCGGCTCCGACGCGCGATGAGCGACGCACCGCTGCTGTCGGTCGACGCGAACGGCTGGGTGCGCGAAGCGCGCCATGCGCCGTCGCCGAATTTCGAGGCGCGGCCCGCGGGCGCGGTGCCGACGCTCGTGGTCGTGCACAACATTAGCCTGCCGCCCGGCGAATTCGGCGGCGACGCGATCGAGGCGCTGTTCCTGAATCGCCTCGATTGCGATGCGCACCCCTATTACCAGAGCCACCTGCGCGACGTGCGCGTGTCCGCGCACTTCCTGATCCGCCGCGACGGCGAACTCGTGCAGTTCGTGTCGTGCGACGAGCGCGCGTGGCATGCGGGCGCGTCGGAGTTCTTCGGTCGGCCGCGCTGCAACGACTTCTCGATCGGCATCGAGCTCGAAGGCGCGGACGACGTGCCGTTCGACGCCGCGCAGTACGCGACGCTCGGCGTGCTCGCACGCACGCTTGCCGCGCACTATCCGGTCGATGCGGTGGCCGGGCATTCCGACATCGCGCCGGGCCGCAAGACCGACCCGGGCCCGCACTTCGATTGGCAACGCTTCGCGGGCGATGCCGGCTTTTCCGCCGGATACTTTCCTTTCCGTCAGCACTGAGCGCAGGGTTTTCGAGGCAGCGAAAAAAGAATTTTTCGACCAATGCCTTGTCACATCTGCCCGTCCGGGCGGCGAGGGTGATGTCAATAGCTTCCGCGCAAATTCTCCGTTTTGACCTCGTCCGAATGTCCACTATACTTGGTGCCGGTTGAGTAGTTCTGTACTAGATATAGTGTGTGTCGCAGGGGAAACCCGAGCGGCACCGGCCGGCGGGCAACGCCGGCGGGCAGAGTTCTCAGGCGGCGCATCAGGCCCGGCGGTCCGGGCGTCGCGATCAAGCGCAGCGAACTTCGACGGGGCAGGGTACACATGACGAAGCACACGACCGGATCGGTTGTCGCGCATCGGCCGCACCGGTTTCCCCGACGCATCGCTCGCCTCTTACCGCTTGCGCACCGCATTGCGCAGCGTTCGTTTTAATCCGCGGTTCTCTCCGCACCATCCAACACCAGGAGCTTTGCATATGCAAACCACCGACAACGCGACCTCCCAGTACGAGAGCGCCTCGAGCCGTCCGCTCGGCGGGACCGAACAGGGCGCGCAGGGCCTCGCGCCGCAAGCCACGTTCGCCGACTACAAGGTGATCCGCCGCAACGGCAGCGTGGTGTCGTTCGAGCCTTCGAAGATCGCGATCGCGGTGACCAAGGCTTTCCTGGCCGTCAATGGCGGGCAGGGCGCGGCATCGGCGCGCGTGCGCGAACTCGTCGAGCAGCTGACGCACAACGTCGTGCGCGCGCTCGTGCGCAGCCGTCCGAACGGCGGTACGTTCCATATCGAAGACATCCAGGATCAGGTCGAACTCGCGCTGATGCGCGGCGGCGAGCACAACGTCGCGCGTGCGTACGTGCTGTATCGCGAGAAGCGTCACCTCGAGCGCCAGCATGCGGGCGAGGAAGCAGCGGCAGCAGGCGGCGAGTCGAGCACCGGCATCAACGTCGTCGACAACGGCGTCACGCGCCCGCTCGACCTGAACGCACTGCGCGCGCTGATCGTGTCGGCATGCGACGGCCTCGGCGCTGCGGTTAACCCTGACCCGATCGTCGCGGAGACGGTGAAGAACCTGTACGACGGCGTGCCGATGAGCCAGGTCTACGACTCGGCGATCCTCGCGGCGCGCACGATGATCGAAAAGGATCCGGCGTACAGCCAGGTCACCGCCCGCATCCTGCTGCACACGATCCGTCGCGAGATCCTCGGCGAGGAAGTCGTGCAGTCGGAGATGTCGACCCGCTACGCCGAATACTTCCCGCAGTTCCTGAAGCGCGGCGTCGACGCCGGCCTGCTCGACGACAAGCTGCTGCAGTTCGACCTGAAGCGTCTCGGCGAAGCGCTCGACGCGAACCGCGACCTGCAGTTCGGCTACCTCGGCCTGCAGACGCTGTACGACCGCTACTTCCTGCACGTCGAAGGCACCCGCATCGAAATGCCGCAGGCATTCTTCATGCGCGTCGCGATGGGCCTGTCGCTGAACGAGATCGACCGCGAAACGCGCGCGATCGAGTTCTACAACGTGCTGTCGAGCTTCGACTTCATGAGCTCGACGCCGACGCTGTTCAACTCGGGCACGCACCGCTCGCAGCTGTCGTCGTGCTACCTGACGACGGTCGCGGACGATCTCGACGGCATCTATGAAGCGCTGAAGGAAAACGCGCTGCTGTCGAAGTTCGCCGGCGGCCTCGGCAACGACTGGACGCGCGTGCGCGCACTCGGCTCGCATATCAAGGGCACGAACGGCAAGTCGCAAGGCGTGGTGCCGTTCCTGAAGGTCGTGAACGACACGGCCGTCGCGGTGAACCAGGGCGGCAAGCGCAAGGGCGCGGTGTGCGCGTACCTCGAATCGTGGCACCTCGACATCGAGGAGTTCCTCGAGCTGCGCAAGAACACCGGTGACGATCGTCGCCGTACGCACGACATGAACACGGCGAACTGGATTCCCGACCTGTTCATGAAGCGCGTGATGGAAGGCGCCGACTGGACGCTGTTCTCGCCGTCGACCTGCCCGGACCTGCACGACAAGTTCGGCGCGGAGTTCGAAGCGGCTTACACGGCTTACGAAGACAAGGTTGCGCGCGGCGAGATCAAGCTGTTCAAGAAGATCCCGGCGCAGCAGCTGTGGCGCAAGATGCTCGGCATGCTGTTCGAGACGGGCCACCCGTGGATCACGTTCAAGGATCCGTGCAACGTGCGCTCGCCGCAGCAGCACGTCGGCGTCGTCCACTCGTCGAACCTGTGCACGGAAATCACGCTGAACACGAGCGACACCGAAATCGCGGTGTGCAACCTGGGCTCGGTGAACCTCGTTGCCCACCTGGTGAAGCAGGCGGACGGCAGCTACGCGCTCGACCACGACAAGCTGAAGCGCACGATCAGCGTCGCGATGCGCATGCTCGACAACGTGATCGACATCAACTACTACGCGGTGCCGAAGGCGCGTAACTCGAACTTGAAGCACCGCCCGGTCGGCATGGGCATCATGGGCTTCCAGGACTGCCTGCACCTGCTGCGCACGCCGTACGCGTCGCAAGAGGCGGTCGAGTTCGCCGATCGTTCGATGGAAGCGGTCTGCTACTACGCGTACTACGCGTCGACCGAGCTGGCCGAGGAACGCGGCCGCTACTCGAGCTACCGCGGCTCGCTGTGGGATCGCGGCATCCTCCCGCAGGACACGCTGAAGCTGCTGACGGAAGCGCGCGGCGGCTACGTCGAGGTCGACACGTCGGAGTCGCTCGACTGGACGACGCTGCGTTCGCGGATCGCCGCGCACGGCATGCGCAACTCGAACTGCGTCGCGATCGCGCCGACGGCGACGATCTCGAACATCATCGGCGTGTCGGCATGCATCGAGCCGACCTTCCAGAACCTGTACGTGAAGTCGAACCTGTCGGGCGAATTCACGGTGGTCAACGAGTACCTCGTCCGCGACCTGAAGGAACGCGGGCTGTGGGACGAAGTGATGGTCGCCGACCTCAAGTACTTCGACGGCATGCTGTCGCGCATCGACCGCATCCCGGCCGACCTGCGCGCGATCTACGCGACCGCGTTCGAGGTCGATCCGACGTGGCTGGTCGAAGCGGCATCGCGTCGCCAGAAGTGGATCGACCAGGCGCAGTCGCTGAACATCTACATGGGCGGCGCGTCGGGCAAGAAGCTCGACGAGGTCTACAAGCTCGCATGGCTGCGCGGCCTGAAGACGACCTACTACCTCCGCACGATGGCGGCGACGCACGTCGAGAAGTCGACGGTCGCACACGGTGCGCTGAACGCGGTGCCGACGGGCGGTTCGAGCAGCGGCGGCGCGCAAGGCGCGGCAGGCGGCTTCGGTGCGGCGGGCGGCGATGCATCGTCGGGTGCGGTCAATGCGGCAGCGGCGCTTGCACCGGTCGAAGCAGACGGTCCGGTGTGCACGATGCGTCCGGGCGATCCGGGCTTCGACGAGTGCGAAGCTTGCCAGTAACGCGGCGCGCGTTGACCTGCAGCAGGTTCGAGCGGCGCGCACGACGACCGATCGAGGTTGAAGTGTGCGCCGCTCTCAACTAAAAAAATGATAAGGAATCTGTAACGCGGCATCTGCGTTGCAGTCACAGCCCGGCGATCGAAACATCCGCGACCGCGTCGCGTTTCGATCAGCGTTCGATGCGTCGAGCGCACCTCGCGATACATGCGCGACACACGTCGCGCTCTGCATGAACGACGATGCGTTGCTCAAAGTGTTGTATCGAGGTCGCAACGCGAATCGAAAAAAGGATTTTTCGTGAGCGAGCCCTTTTATCGCTCAGGAAAAGATGGTACAAACCGTTCTAAATTGATGGTGAGAATTTATGCTCAACTGGGATGACGAGAAGACTGCCGTAACCCCCGCGAGCGGAGCGCAGCAAAACGCGTTGCGCACGTCCGCCGGGATGGCTGTCGGAATGCAGGCTGCAGCGCCTGCCGCCCAACAAGTCCGTGACATTTTCGAAGGCGATCTCGCGGTGCCGCCGCAAGCATCGGCTGTTCCCGCTGGCGGTTCCGAAGCGCGGGTCAATGTCGCCGACAAGCGCATCATCAACGGCCAGACTGACGTCAATCAGCTGGTGCCGTTCAAGTACAAGTGGGCGTGGGAAAAGTATCTGGCCGGTTGCGCGAACCACTGGATGCCGCAGGAAATCAACATGTCCCGCGACATCGCACTGTGGAAGGACCCGAACGGTCTGACCGAGGACGAGCGCCGCATCGTGAAGCGCAACCTCGGCTTCTTCGTGACGGCCGATTCGCTCGCCGCGAACAACATCGTGCTCGGCACGTACCGCCACATCACGGCGCCCGAGTGCCGGCAGTTCCTGCTGCGCCAGGCGTTCGAGGAAGCGATCCACACGCACGCGTACCAATACATCGTCGAATCGCTCGGTCTCGACGAAGGCGAGATCTTCAACGCGTATCACGAGGTCACGTCGATCCGCGCGAAGGACGAATTCCTGATCCCGTTCATCCACACGCTGACGGACCCGGCCTTCAAGACCGGCACGCTCGAAGCGGATCAGAAGCTGCTGAAGTCGCTGATCGTGTTCGCCTGCATCATGGAAGGCCTGTTCTTCTATGTCGGGTTTACGCAGATCCTCGCGCTCGGCCGCCAGAACAAGATGACGGGTGCTGCGGAGCAATATCAGTACATCCTGCGCGACGAGTCGATGCACTGCAATTTCGGCATCGACCTGATCAACCAGATCAAGCTCGAGAACCCGCATCTCTGGACCGCGGAATTCCGCGCGGAGATCCGCGAGCTGTTCAAGCAGGCTGTCGAACTCGAATACCGCTACGCCGAGGACACGATGCCGCGCGGCGTGCTGGGTCTGAACGCGTCGATGTTCAAGAGCTACCTGCGCTTCATCAGCAACCGCCGTTGCCAGCAGATCGGCCTCGATCCGCTGTACCCGAACGAGGAAAACCCGTTCCCGTGGATGAGCGAGATGATCGACCTGAAGAAGGAACGCAACTTCTTCGAGACGCGAGTGATCGAGTATCAGACGGGCGGCGCGCTGTCCTGGGAATAACCCGCAGCAGCGAACCCGTCACATGATGTGAGCAGCCGGCGGCCTCTCGGCCCCGGCCCAAGGTTTAGGAGCAAGAACGCCTGATGCAAAGCATGCCCGGTGCCTTAACGGCCCAACGACATGATCGGCACTTTGCGAACCCTTCAGTGGGATGGGCAAACTTCCCTCCGGAAAAAGCGGACGGCCGTGTGGCGGTCCGCTTGATCAAGCGATTAGGGGTGGCGGCGCGGGGTGCGCCGGCTACCGACTTGATTTGGCGCGCGAGGCCATGGGGTCACGCGCGCCATACCGTATTCATTAGCGTAAGCGCGCGGTATCCGCGTACGCCGATGAATAGCCCGCTTCGAAGCGCACGTGCTGAACAGCGTCCGCGGGAAGCGGGTTTTGACGAAGGGTGTAGTTTGAACTGACTCTCATCTGAACCTGAAGGAGAACAACATGGCTACTGCCAAGAAAAAACCGGCTGCTAAGAAGGCTGCTGCCAAGAAGACCGTTGCGAAGAAGGCTGCGGCTCCGGCGAAGAAGGCCGCTGCAGTGAAGAAGGTTGCTGCGAAGAAGGTCGCGGTGAAGAAGGTTGCCGCGAAGAAGGCAGCGCCGGCGAAGAAGGCCGCAGCGAAGAAGGTTGCAGCCAAGAAGGTCGCAACGAAGAAGGTTGCAGCGAAGAAGGTTGCAGCGAAGAAGGCCGCACCGGCGAAGAAGGCAGCCGCGAAGAAGGCCGCACCGGCGAAGAAGGCCGCAGCGAAGAAGGTTGCAGCCAAGAAGGCCGCACCGGCGAAGAAGGCTGCTGCGAAGAAGGCCGCACCGGCGAAGAAGGCTGCTGCGAAGAAGGCCGCACCGGCGAAGAAGGCGGCTGCGAAGAAGGCCGCGCCTGCGAAGAAGGCTGCTGCGAAGAAGGCTGCTGCGAAGAAGGCTGCCCCTGCGAAGAAGGCCGCTGCTGCACCGAAGGCTGCCGCTGCACCGAAGGCTGCTGCTGCTCCGAAGGCTGCCGCACCGGCGAAGAAGGCTGCTGCTCCGAAGAAGGCCGTCGTGAAGAAGGCTGCACCGGCAACCACCGCGTCGACCGCATCGGTCGCGCCGGCATCGGGCGCGAAGACCGCGCTCAACCCGGCAGCGGCATGGCCGTTCCCGACCGGCAGCCGCCCGTAATCGCGACTGACCAGTACTACCCGGACACTCGCGTGGTGTCCGCGGGTTGAGTAGCGCTACTCAATCGGTCCCGCCATCTGGCTTGGATGGCGGGATTTTTTTCGTCCGTGTTGCTGCGCCCATGTGCCGGCCGGCGCGGCCGCGTACGGACGAAAAAAAACGCATGTGCAGCTTCGCACATGCGTTCGACCGCGGCTTGCGCCGCGTGCTGAGGATGCTCGTTAGTGCGTGACGCGCGTGACGCCGCCGCTCGACAGCAGTCGCACACGCTCGCCCGCGCGGAACATTTCGCCGCTCGCGGCCTGCGTGATCGAGCGCAGGTCGCCATTGTCGAGACGCACGGTGATTTCGACACCGTTCGCCGTGCTGAGGTTTTCGCCGACCGCGTTGCCCGCGACCGCGCCGACGAGACCGCCGGCGATCGCCGTCAGGATCGACCCCTTGCCGCCGCCGATCGCGCTGCCGGCGACTGCGCCGAGCGCACCGCCGCCGAGCGTGCCGACCGCGCTGCCGCCGCCGTCGGACTGGATGCGCACCGCGCGGACGCTCTCGACCGTGCCCATGCGGACCGTCTGCTCGCGTTGTGCCTGGCCGACGCTATAGACGTCCGCCGAACCCGGCGCCGTGAAGCAGCCGGCCAGCGTCAGCGTGGCCGTCAGCATGGCCGCGAGCGTGAGGGTTTTGTTCGTCAACATCTGTGCTCTCCCACAATATTCATTTGAGACTGTAACCGAAGGCAGCCTCGAAGCGCGCGTCGATTTCGGCGCGCGTCAGTGCGTAAGTCTGGGGCCCTTGGTGGGCGATCTTGATCGAGCCCATCAGGCTCGCGAGGCGGCCCGTGGTTGCCCAGTCGAGGCCATTTTCGATGCCGTACAGCAGGCCGCCCCGGAAGGCGTCGCCGCAACCGGTCGGATCGACGACGCGCTCCGCCTGCACGGCCGGAATCTGTTCTTCGCCGTTCTTGTGAAGAATGGTAGCGCCGTGCTCGCCGCGCGTGATGATCAACGCCTGAACCCGGCTGGCGATTTCCTGTTCGGACCAGCCCGTCTTGTCGCTGACGAGCTTGCCTTCGTAGTCGTTGACCGCGACGAAGGTCGCAAGTTCAATGATGCGGCGCAGCGTCGCGCCGTCGAACAGCGGCAGGCCCTGGCCCGGATCGAAGATGAATGGGATGCCGGCCTTCGCGAATTGCTCGGCGTGCTGCACCATCCCGTCGAAGCCGTCCGGCGCGACGATGCCGAGCTTCACGCCCGATACTTCGTCCGCGCGGTTCAGATGCGACTGCATCATCGCGCCCGGGTGGAATGCGGTGATCTGGTTGTTATCGAGATCGGTCGTGATCATCGCCTGCGCGGTGTGCGCTTCCGGCACCACGCGCACGCTCGCCTTCGACAGGCCGAGGGCGTCGAGGCGCTCGAGATAGCGGTCCGCGTCGTTCGCGCCGACGGTCGCCATGATGCGCGCATCGCTGCCGAGCATGTGCAGTGCGTAAGCGATGTTCCCCGCGCAACCGCCGAATTCGCGACGCATCGTCGGCACGAGGAAGCTCACGTTGAGAAGGTGAACCTGGTCGGGCAGGATGTGCTCGCGAAACCGGCCTTCGAAGGTCATGATGTTGTCGTAGGCGAGCGAGCCGCAAATCAGCGTAGTCAAGGCGTGCGTTCCTGTAGAGGGCAAAGGGAGGCGGCCGCCCGGCCGGCGCGAAGGGCCCGTCGGGCCTCGCGGCAGCACCGGGCGGCAGCGGATTACTTCAGTGCGGCGAGTGCTGCGTCGTAGTTCGGCTCGTCCTTGATCTCGCTGACGAGTTGCGCGTGGATCACCTTGTCCTGCGCGTCGAGCACGACGACCGCGCGTGCGGTCAGGCCGTTCAGCGGGCCGCTCGTCACGTCGACGCCGTACGCGTTCGCGAATGCGCGGCCGCCGCGGAAGGTCGACGCCGTCACGACGTTCGACAGGCCTTCGGTCGTGCAGAAGCGGGTGGCGGCGAACGGCAGGTCACCCGACACGACGATCACGACCGTGTTGTCGAGCGACGATGCGGCTTCGTTGAACTTGCGGGTCGACGTCGCGCAGGTCGGCGTGTCGAGGCTCGGCACGATGTTCAGCACCTTGCGCTTGCCGGCGAAGCTGGCGAGCGACACGTCGGCGAGGTCCTTGCCGACCAGCTTGAAATCGGGCGCTTGCGAGCCGACGGCCGGGAACGTGCCGGCGAGATCGATCGGGTTGCCACCCAGCGTAACTTTGCTCATGTTCGTGCTCCGAAATAGCGCGCCCCTTGGGCGCGCGGGTTGAGACGGCGCGCATGCGCGCGCCGCGGGGCGTCACGGATAGAAGATCTGGACGCGGAAATTCGAGGCGGGCGCGCCGTTCGTGTCGAGACGCACGATCATCGTCTGCGTCGTGCCGGGCGGCAGCCCGGCGTCGATCGGCGTGCCCGGGCGCACGTAGTCGCGCGGCGCGAGCACGCGGCGCACGGTCACGTGATTGGTGTCGTCGAGCAGCGTCAGCTCGAGCGACGGGTACGCGAGCGGGACGCGGTAGCGGTTCGTCAGCGGCACCTTCAGTTCCAGCACGCGCGGGCCGTCGACCTGACGCAGGTCGGTCGCGTCGAGCCGCAGGCCGGCGATCGCGCGCGGCGGCGCGACCGTGCAGCCGAGCGGCGCGCACGCGTGCCGGAACCAGCCCAGCGTGACGGGCCAATGGATCATCAGCGCTTCACGCTGCCACCATGCGAGTTGCGCGACGAGCAGCACCGCGAGCGCGGCGGCGACGAGCCCGCCGAAGAAGCCGCCGATGACCGCGCGTTGCCGCGGCGCGGGCGTCTCGCGGGTGACGGCGAAGGGCGGGCGGTCGTCGTCGGTCAGCGCGGCGGGGAACGGGGTGGCCGGTTGGGCGGCTGGTTGGGCCGCTGGCTCGGCGGCGGCCGCTCCCGGCGCAGCGGCTCGTTCGTGCGCGTGGGTGTCCGGTTCCGGCCCGGCTTGCACCGGCTTGAATGCGAAGCGCGGTTCGCGCGGCGCGTGTTCGTCGTTGGGCGCGACGAAGTGCGCATTGGCGAACGGCTCGGCCGCATCGGCGGCAACCCGTGCATCCGTCGCCGGCGGGGTGCGGGAGACGAAGCGCGGTTCGCGCGGGTCGTGCTCGGCCGACGGTACGGACGACTCACGGCTTTCATACGGAGTCGACTCCGGCTCGGCCGGTTGAGCGGAGGACGCAAAAGCGTGCGGCGTCGACTCCGGTTCGGCCGGTTGAGCGGAGGACGTGAAAGCGTGCGGAGTCGGCTCCGGTTCGGCCGGTCGAGCGGTGGACGTGAAAGCGTGCGGTTCGGCAGCGGTGGGCGCGGTCGGCGCGGGCGTGCCGGCCACGTGAACGACGCCGGCCTCTGTGGCCGGCAGTGCCACCGGCACCAGCGGTTCGGTGCGCACGGTCTGCACGGTGTGCTGCAAGGACGGATCGACGGCAGCGTCGAGCCACGGCGCCCACATGTCCCAGCCTTCCGGCTTGTAGTCGGCATCGGTTGCCGGTTCGGCGGGCGCATCGACGGTGAAGAGCCGCGCGGGCGCGGCGTCGTGTGGCGTGTCGGCGGCAGCCGGCTCGGCCGGTGCCGCTTTGCTCAGGGCCGGCTCAGGCTGCTGCGCCGGCTCGGGCTGCTGCGCCGGCTCGGGCTGCTGCGTCGGCTCGGGCTGCGGCGCCTGCTCGGGAACGAGCGATTGCGATGCGTTGAAGACCTGCTGGCAGTGCCCGCAGCGCACGAGCCCGTCATGCAGCGAGAGCTGTTCCTGCTGCAGCCGGAAGACGGTTTCGCAATGAGGGCAGCGCGTCGCAAGAAGCATGTCGAGCCGGGCGGCCTGCTGGCCAGAGTGAGGGACAGCGCTATTCTAATGGCTTTCCCGCCGGGTTCCGGCGAGGCATACCCAACCTTCGTGTTCGCGCCAGACCGAGATGTCGACGTAGCGCGCGTAGACGGCCGCGACTTCGTCCGCCTGGCGCGCGAGCACGCCCGACAGCGCGATGCGGCCACCCGGTTTCACCTTCGACGCGAGCATCGACGCCATCAGCTTCAGCGGGTTCGACAGGATGTTCGCGACGACGATGTCGAACTCGCCGGACGGACATGCGTCGGGCAGCCCGTACGTGACTTCCGCACGGTTGCGTTCGCTGTTCTGCCGGGCCGATTCGACGGCCTGCGGATCGATGTCGATGCCGACGACGGGGTTCGCCCCGCATTTCTGCGCGAGGATCGCGAGAATGCCCGAGCCGCAGCCGTAGTCGAGCACCGACTGGCCGGGCTTCACCGACTGCTCGAGCCATTCCATGCACAGGCGCGTGGTGGGATGGCTGCCGGTGCCGAATGCGAGACCGGGGTCGAGTTCGAGGATCAGCGCGTCGGGATCGGGTGCGTCGTGCCAGGACGGCACGACCCAGATCCGCTCGCCGATCGGGATCGGCTCGAATTGCGACTGCGTGAGCCGCACCCAGTCCTGCTCCTCGACTTCGCGCACGACGAACTTCGGCGTCTCGGCGACGCCGATTTCGTTCGCGGCCGCCGCGAGCAGCACGGCCGGCTCGTGATCGGGCGACAGCAGCGCGACCACGCGCGAGTGCTGCCACGCGGTACGGTCCGGCACGAGGCCCGGCTCGCCGAAGAGCGGCTGTTCGTCGGGCGTGTCGGCGTCGGCGTCCTCGACCGAAACCGACAGCGCGCCCAGTTCGAGCAGCGCGTCGGACAGCGCCTCCGCGTGCTCACGGGCCAGTTCGACGACGAGTTCGCGATAGCTCATGCTTTACGCTTCTTCCGGTGCGACCTGCTGCTTCTGGGCGAGCCGGTGTTCGAGGTAGTGGATGCTGGTGCCGCCTTCGACGAACTTCGAGTCGATCATCAGCTCGCGGTGCAGCGGGATGTTGGTCTGGATGCCTTCGACGACCATTTCCGACAGCGCGATGCGCATCCGGCGGATTGCCTGGTCGCGCGTTGCGCCGTAGGTGATCAGCTTGCCGATCATCGAATCATAGTTCGGCGGCACGAAATAACCATTGTACGCATGCGAATCGACGCGCACGCCGGGGCCGCCCGGCGTATGCCACGACGTGATCCGGCCCGGCGACGGCGTGAACTTGAACGGATCTTCCGCGTTGATCCGGCATTCGATCGCGTGGCCGCGGAACTGGATGTCGCGCTGGCGCAGCGCGAGTTTCTCGCCGGCCGCGATGCGGATCTGTTCCTGCACGATGTCGACGCCCGTGATCATCTCCGACACCGGGTGCTCGACCTGCACGCGCGTGTTCATCTCGATGAAGTAGAACTCGTTGTTCTCGTACAGGAATTCGAACGTGCCGGCGCCGAGGTAGCCCATCTTCTTGCACGCGTCCGCGCAGCGGTCGCCGATGCGCTCGATCAGGCGGCGCGGAATGCCGGGTGCCGGCGCTTCCTCGATCACCTTCTGGTGACGGCGCTGCATCGAGCAATCGCGCTCGCCGAGCCAGATCGCGTTCTTGTGCGCATCCGACAGCACCTGGATTTCGATGTGGCGCGGGTTCTCGAGGAACTTCTCCATGTACACCTGCGGGTTGCCGAACGCACGGCCGGCTTCCTCGCGGGTCATGTTGACCGCGTTCACGAGCGCGGCCTCGGTGTGCACGACACGCATCCCGCGGCCGCCGCCGCCGCCTGCTGCCTTGATGATCACCGGATAGCCGATCGTGCGCGCAATCTTCACGATCTCCTTCGGATCGTCCGGCAACGCACCTTCCGAACCCGGCACGCACGGCACGCCGGTCTTGATCATGGTCTGCTTCGCGGTGACCTTGTCGCCCATCATGCGGATCGTTTCCGGGCGCGGGCCGATGAACGTGAAGCCGGACTGCTCGACGCGTTCCGCGAAATCGGCGTTCTCCGACAGGAAGCCGTAGCCGGGGTGGATCGCCTCGGCATCGGTGACTTCCGCGGCGCTGATCAGCGCCGGCATGTTCAGGTAGCTCAGATTCGACGGGGCCGGGCCGATACAGACGGCTTCGTCCGCGAGGCGCACGTACTTGGCTTCCTTGTCGGCTTCCGAGTAGACGACCACCGTCTTGACGCCGAGCTCGCGGCACGCACGCTGGATGCGCAGCGCGATTTCACCGCGGTTGGCAATGAGGATTTTTTCAAACATAGCGAGTATTCGTCTCTTCGAGGGGCGCGCGAACGGCGCCTGGCGAGCATCGGCGGCGCGCGGCCGCAGGGCCGCGCAGCGGGCTTAGCCGATCACGAAAAGCGGCTGGCCGTATTCGACGGCCTGGCCGTTCTCGACGAGGATTTCCTTGATCACGCCGGCTTTGTCCGACTCGATCTCGTTGAGCAGCTTCATCGCTTCGATGATGCAGATGGTCTGGCCTTCCTTGACCGTGTCACCGACCTGGACGAATGGATCCGCGCCCGGCGACGGCGCGCGGTAGAACGTGCCGACCATCGGCGACGTCACGACGTGGCCTTGCGGGGCGGCCGGCGCGGCAGCGCCTGCCGGCGCAGCCGCCGCGCCTTCGGTCGGCAGCGCGGCCGAAGGGGCCGGTGCGCTGACCTGCGGGGCAAATCCGGCCGTCTGCTGGACATAGACCGGCGGCGCATTCTTGACGATACGCACCTTGCCTTCGCCCTCTGTCACTTCCAGTTCCGAGATGCCGGATTCGGAAACGAGGTCGATCAGAGTTTTCAGCTTACGAAGATCCATCGGGAATTCCCCTTTCAATACGTGAAAGCGCCGGGTGGGACCGGCGCTGAATCGAGATCGCGAAATCAGCCGCGCGACGCGCCTTGCAGCTTGTCGAGCGCGTACTCGAGCGCGTACAGATAACCTTTCCAGCCCAGCCCGCAGATCACGCCTTCGGCCTGGTCGGAAAAGTAGGAGTGGTGCCTGAACGCTTCGCGGCGATGCACGTTCGACAGATGAATCTCGACGAACGGGATGCCGACGCCGGCGATCGCGTCCCGGATCGCGACGCTCGTGTGCGTATACGCGGCCGGATTGATCAGGATGAAGTCGGTTTGTTCCTGCCGTGCGGCCTGGATGCGGTCGACCAGCGCGCCTTCATGGTTGCTCTGGAACGACGACAGGTCGGCACCCGCTTCCTGCGCACGCGTGGCGAGCGCCTGATCGATCTGCGCCAGCGTGACGTGGCCGTACACCTCCGGTTCCCGGGTGCCGAGAAGGTTCAGGTTGGGGCCGTGCAGCACCAGCAATCGTGTCATGGTCGCTTCTATTTCTGCGGAATTGCGCGAACTTTAGCGCTATTTAGAGAAATTTGTCTAGTTTTGCCGAACGGCCGAGCGCGCCGGACCTGCAAGAATTACCGGTGCGGACGCAAAGTATCGGCGAATTCACGTGAAATTGCGGCGATCCACGCATAAATCGCCGCGAACGTGCCGGCGGCCGTTCCGGGCGATCACAACGCGTCGAGGGTCTTTTTCAGCTCGGCCGGTCGGATTTGTCCTAATTTTGTCTCGCGAATCTTGCCCGTTTCGTCGATGACGACCGTAAACGGCAGGGCGCCGGCGGTATTCCCGAAATTTCGGGTCAGATCTGCGCCGGCGTAACCGCTGACGAAGACGGGATAGTCGACCTTCACCTTCTGCAGGAAGTTCTTCACGTTCTGCTCGGAATCGACGCCGATCCCGATGAAGCGGATCCCTTTCTGCTTGTATTGATGCGACAGCGCGACGAGCTCCGGCATCTCCTCGACGCACGGGCCGCACCACGATGCCCAGAAGTTGACGACGACTTTCTGGCCCTTGAACGACGCGAGCGATGCGGGCTTGCCGTCGACGCCCGCGAGCGACGCGGCCCACAGCTGGTCGACCGGGTTGCCTTGCGCGGGCGCGGCGACGGCGACACCGTCGTCGGCACTGTTGCCGCGGAACCAATGGCCGGCGGCGATCCCGCCGGCGACGGCGGCGGCCGCGACGACCGCGAGCGCCAACATGCGTTTCATCATCATCGTTGAATCATTCCGGTTCGGAAGGGGCGTTGCCTGCGTCGACGAGCGCGCGCAATGCGGCGGCGTCCGCGCGGGCGACCCGGCCGCGCGCGTCGGCCTTGACCGCGCCGCGCAGGTCGTCGCTTGCGTAGAGCGCGACGTGAATGCCGATCGCATCGACGTCGCGCCGCGGGCGCCACAGGAAGCTGAGCGTCTCGACGTCGGCGCGACCGGCGAAATGCCGCGTCTCCGACACGTCGTACTGAACGTTCTGGTTCAGCAGGTAGATCGCGACGTCCTTCGGGTTGTCGGTGAATATCTGCAAATGGATGTCCGAATGCGCGTTCGCGGTGCCGTTCAGCACCGCGCCCGTCACATACGGATTGAAGTCGGCGAGCCGGCGCATCCAGTCGAGGGCGATTTCGCGCAGCCGGCGCAGTTCGTCCGGTTGCGTGTCGCTCTGGAACAGGGCGAGGTACTCGCGCAGTTCTTCCTCGATCAGGTCGTTATCCGGCAGCCATTCGCCGGCAACGCGCGCGTCGCCGAACAGCTGGCGCGCGGCCTTGCGTTTGGCGCTGGCGTAATCGAGGCCGTCTTCCGCGATCAGGCGGGCGGCGGACTGGGCGATTTCCTCGCGGGCGCGCCGCGGGTCGACAAGGGGTTTGCGAGACATGATCCGGCAATCATACTCGATCGCTGCCATGCCCGAACGCGCTGCGGCTGCGTGCCGCCCGCGGTGCCGCCGGGCTCCGGATCCATCGTTCGGGCCGCCGGGCACGGCAGGCCGTCAGTTACAATGGCGGTCTTTGTGTCGCGGCAAAAGTCGTTGCCAGGCGTTGGCCGGGCGTCGGCCGCACGGCCTGTCCGGCGCGCCGCAGACCTCTTTCCGAATCGACGGCGCCCGGCGGCGCGAAAGCATTCATCTATGCACATCCACATTCTTGGCATCTGCGGCACCTTCATGGGCGGTCTTGCCGTGCTCGCGCGCGAGGCGGGCCACACGGTGACGGGTTGCGACGCGGGCGTCTATCCGCCGATGAGCACCCAGCTCGAGGCGCAGGGCATCAAGCTGATCGAGGGCTACGGCGCCGAGCAGATCGAGCTGAAGCCCGACCTGTTCGTGATCGGCAACGTCGTCACGCGCGGCAACCCGTTGATGGAGGCGATCCTCGATCGCGGCCTGCCGTACGTGTCGGGCCCGCAATGGCTGGGCGAACACGTGCTGGCCGGCAAATGGGTGCTCGCGGTCGCGGGCACGCACGGCAAGACGACCACGTCGTCGATGCTCGCGTGGCTGCTGGAAGACGCCGGGCTGAACCCGGGCTTCCTGATCGGTGGCGTGCCGCTGAACTTCGGCGTATCGGCGCGGCTGACCGATTCGAGCTTCTTCGTGATTGAAGCCGACGAATACGACACCGCGTTCTTCGACAAGCGCTCGAAGTTCGTCCACTACCGGCCGCGCACCGCGGTGCTCAATAACCTCGAATTCGATCACGCCGACATCTTCCCCGATCTCGCTGCGATCGAAACGCAATTCCATCATCTCGTGCGCACCGTGCCGGGCGTCGGCCGCATCGTCACGAACGGCCGCTCGGACGCGCTCGAGCGCGTGCTCGCGCGCGGCTGCTGGAGCGAAGTCGAACGTTTCGGCGTCGACGGCGGCTGGCAGGCGCTGCCGGCCGAGGACGGCGTGCCGGTCGACGAGCGCTTCGCGGTGTATTCGCACGCCGGGCGCGTCGGCGAAGTCGCGTGGCAGGTGCAGGGCGATCACAACCGGATGAACGCGCTCGCAGCGATCGCGGCCGCGCGCCACGTGGGCGTGCCGCCCGCGCAGGCGGCCGAATCCCTCGCATCGTTCCGCAACGTGAAGCGGCGCATGGAAGTGCGCGGCAGCGTCGACGGCGTGACCGTCTACGACGACTTCGCGCACCATCCGACCGCGATCGAAACCACGATCGCCGGCCTTCGCGCGCGAATCGGCCGCCAACATTCGCGCATCCTCGCCGTGCTCGAGCCGCGCTCGAACACGATGAAGCTCGGCGTGATGAAGGCGCAACTGCCGGCGAGCCTCGCCGACGCCGATCTCGTGTTCGGCTACGGCGCGCCGACCGGGCGCGACGCGCTCGGCTGGAACCTCGGCGATGCGCTCGCGCCGCTCGGCGACAAGGCGCGCGCGTTCGACGATCTGCATCTGCTGGTGAAGTCGGTCGTCGAAGCCGCGCGCCCGGGCGACCACGTGCTCGTGATGAGCAACGGCGGCTTCGGCGGCGTGCACCAGAAGCTGCTCGATGCGCTCGGGAGCTGCGCGTGATCCTGTATCTGCACGGGTTCCGCTCGTCGCCCGAGTCGCAGAAGTCGCGGCTGCTCGCTGCCCGGATGGCCGAGCTCGGCCGCACGAGCGAGTGGCGCTGCCCGTCGCTGTCGGTGTCGCCGCTCGACGCGATCGCGGTGGCCCAGGCCGAGGTGGCCGGCGCGCGCGACGTGACGGTGATCGGCAGCTCGCTCGGCGGCTACTACGCAACCTGGCTGGCGGAGCGGCACGGCTGGAAGGCGGTGCTGCTGAATCCGGCGATCGTGCCGCAGCGCGATCTCGAACAGTATCTGGGCGAACAGCCGCTGTGGCATGGCGGCGGGTCGATCATCGTCGAGCGCCGGCACCTGCACGAACTCGATGCGCTGCGCGTGCCGGCGATTTCGCGGCCCGAACGCTACTATCTGTTCGCGGCGACCGGCGACGAAGTGCTCGACTACCGCGAGATGCTCGCCCACTACCCGGGCGCGAAGACGCGCGTGATCGAAGGCAGCGATCACGGAATCAGCGAATTTGCCGACTATGTCGACGACGTGCTCGCTTTTTGCGACGACAGAACGTCATGAACCCGGCGTCATGCCGATCGAATTCCCATCATCATGCGGCGCCGCCGATGCGGCGCCCGGCAGTCTGAACGAGAGTACTGAGTGAACGTTTTCTTCGAGGAATCGGGCAGTTTCAAGGCGGGCAGCGTGCTGTCGCGCCAGGGCGACGCATTTCAGGTCGAGTTGCCCGGCGGGCGGCGCGCGAAGGTACGCGCTAAAGACGTGCTGATCGAATTCGACAAGCCGGCCGCGGGCGAGCTGATGCAGGAAGCCGATACTGCCGCGCAGCAGATCGATCTGGACTTCCTGTGGGAATGCGCGCCCGCCGAGGAGTTCGCGTACACGGCGCTGGCCGCCGAGTACTTCGGCGCGACCTATGGCCCGGTCGAGCGCGCGGCGCTCGTGCTGCGGCTGCACGGCTCGCCCGTCTACTTCCGCCGCAAGGGGCGCGGCCAGTATCAGCGCGCGCCGGAAGAGCAGCTGAAGATGGCGCTCGCGGCGCTCGAGCGCAAGCGCCAGCAGGCGCTCGTGCAGGCGCAGTACGAAGAGGAACTGAAGGCCGGCAAGCTGCCGGAATCGTTCGCCGGCAAGGTGCTCGGGCTGCTGACGCGGCCGGACAAGAATTCGATCGAATACAAGGCGATGGAAGCGGCGGCCGGCGCGCGCGGCGTGTCGCCGGCGCGGCTGATGCTCGACTGCGGCGGCATCGCGTCGCCGCGTGCGCTGCACGAGGCGCGTTTCCTCGCGGAGTTCTTCCCGCACGGCACGGGCTTTCCGCCCGTCACGGTCGGCCCGCTGCCGGACGACCTGCCGCGCGCGGACGTCCAGGCATTCTCGATCGACGACATCACGACGACCGAAATCGACGACGCGTTCTCGGTCGAGCACCTGGCCGACGGCCGCGTGCGGATCGGCGTGCACATCGCGGCGCCGGCGCTCGGCATCGTGCGCGGCGACGCGGTCGATGCGATCGCGCGCGCACGCCTGTCGACCGTCTACATGCCGGGCGACAAGATCACGATGCTGCCGGACGACGTCGTCGACGTGTTCACGCTGAAAGAGGGCGACTACCGCCCGGCGCTGTCGCTGTACATCATCGTCAACCGCGAAACGCAGGACATCGTCGCGAACGAGACGCGCGCCGAGCTCGTGTACGTGAAGAACAACCTGCGTCACAACACGCTCGACGAGCTCGTCACCGAAGAGACGCTCGCGGCCGGCACCGGCGACTACCCGCACAAGGACGACATCGCCGTGCTGTGGCCGCTCGCGCAGGCGCTGTTCGAGAAGCGCCAGGTCGCGCGCGCGGGCTACGGCCTGAAGCGCGAGGTGCAGCGCAACACCGACTACAACTTCTACGTCGAAGGCGAGCACGTGTCGATCACGCCGCGTCGCCGCGGCTCGCCCCTCGACCTGATCGTGTCGGAGCTCGCGATTCTCGCGAACTCGACGTGGGGCGCGTTCCTGCACGATCACACGGTGCCGGGCATCTACCGCTCGCAGCGCGGCTTCGGCGCGCCGGGCCCGAAGCGCACGCGGATGCAGACGACGGCCGCGCCGCACGAAGGCCTCGGCGTCGCGCAGTACGCATGGAGCACGTCGCCGCTGCGCCGTTACGTCGACCTCGTGAACCAGTGGCAGCTGCTCGCGTGCGTGCAGCATGGCGTGACGGCCAAGCTCGCCGCACCGTTCAAGCCGAAGGACGCCGATCTCTACGCGGTCGTGCAGGGCTTCGACGACACCTATACCGCTTACGCCGACTACCAGCGCCGGATGGAGTACTTCTGGTGCCTGCGCTGGCTCGCGCAGGAGCAGAAGAAGCAGGTCGTCGCGAGCGTCGTGAAGGGCGATCTCGTGCGCCTCGAGGAAATCCCGCTGCTGCTGCACGTGCCGGGGCTCGGCGTGCATGCGCGCGGCACCCGCGTGCTGCTCGACGTGATGTCGCTCGACGAGCTGACGATCGAGGCATCGGTGCGCCTCTTGAACGTGCTCGACGCGCCGACGGTCACGAGCGGTGACGCGGCCGACGACGAGGAAGAGACCGAAGGCGGCGACGACACGCTGGTCGATGCGGAAGACGCGTCGGCTGAAACCGAAGCCGAAGCGCTGGCCGAGTCGGACGGCGCGGCGGCCGAAGGCGGCGATCCGGCAAGCGGCAGCGGCGCCGATAATGGCAGCGACCAGGGGCGCGCATCATGAACGCGGCCGTATCGACGGGCGGCGCCGACCGCTATGTAGTGTTCGGCAATCCGGTGGCGCACAGCAAGTCGCCGTTCATCCACACGCAGTTCGCCGCGCAGACCGGCGAGGCGATCGTCTACGAACACCGGCTCGCGCCGCTCGACGGCTTCGAGCCCGCCGTGCGCGCGTTCATCGCCGAAGGCGGCCGCGGCGCGAACGTGACGGTGCCGTTCAAGCTCGACGCGCATGCGCTCGCCGACACGCTGTCGCCGCGCGCGGCGGCAGCGGGCGCGGTGAACACGCTGCGCATCGACGCCGACGGCCGCATCTACGGCGACAACACCGATGGCGTCGGCCTCGTGCGCGACATCGAACTGAATCTCGGCGTGTCGCTGGCGGGTGCACGCATCCTGCTGCTCGGCGCGGGCGGCGCCGCGCGCGGCGTCGTGCTGCCGATGCTCGAGCGCGCGCCGCTGTCGATCACGATCGCGAACCGCACGGCGAGCAAGGCCGAGACGCTCGTCGGCCAGTTCACGCAGGCCGCGCACGATGCGGGGTGCGTGCTGGCGGGCGGCGGCCCGGAGGCGGTGCGCGAGCAGCGCTACGACGTGATCGTCAACGCGACGGCCGGCAGCCTCGATGCGGCGCTGCCGGAATGCGACCCGGCCGCGTTCGGCGCGGGCACGCTCGCGTACGACATGATGTACGGCGCGCAGCCGACCGTGTTCATGCAGCATGCAGCGTCGCTCGGCGCACGCACGGCCGACGGCCTCGGGATGCTGGTCGAGCAGGCCGCCGAGTCGTTCTTCATCTGGCGTGGCGTGCGGCCGGACGGCGCGCCGGTGCTCGCGGCGCTGCGCCAGGCGCTCGCCGCGAACTGAACGGAGCGCGGCAGGTGGTGGCGGTGAGCGACGCGCAGCGCACGCGGACGGCGAGCCCGGCCCGCTGGATCGTCTATGCGGGTTCGGTGTTCGCGGGCGCGTGGCTCGCGACGCAACTGTTCTATCTCGTGCAGATCGCGCTGTGGTCGTTCATCAATCCCGGTTCGACCGCGTTCATGCGTACCGACGCATGGTGGCTGTCGCGCGAGAATCCGCCTGCGCAGATCCGGCACCAGTGGGTGCCGTACGACCAGATCTCGCGCAACCTGAAGCGCGCGCTGATCGCGTCCGAGGATTCGACGTTCGCGACCAACAACGGCTACGACGTCGACGCGATCCTGCAGGCGTGGGAGAAGAACAAGGCGCGCGGCCGGATCGTCGCGGGCGGTTCGACGATCACGCAGCAGCTCGCGCGCAACCTGTTCCTGTCGCGCGAGAAGAGCTACATCCGCAAGGGGCAGGAACTCATCATCACGTGGATGCTCGAGACGGTGCTCGACAAGGAGCGGATCTTCGAGATCTACCTGAATTCGGTCGAGTGGGGGCGCGGCGTGTACGGCGCCGAGGCCGCCGCACGCTATTACTACAAGATTCCCGCAAGCCGGCTCGGCGCATGGCAGTCGGCGCGCCTCGCGGTGATGCTGCCGAAGCCGCGCTGGTTCGACACGCATCGCGGCTCGGCCTATCAGGCGCAGCGCGCGGCCGTCATCGCCCGCCGGATGGGCGCGGCCGAACTCCCGCAATCGCAGTGATGCCGTGAGCGGCGCACGCGCGCCGCTCCATCCTCCGTTCCGTCGCCCAAGCAGCATTGGTGCGCTGCAGCGCGTTCGTGTCGCGCGCATTTCGGACTGCATCCATTAGACGAATCCGTCTATTTCGCTTTACTGAATGATCTCGGCAGCCGCGTGATTTTGATTGCCGATATGGCGCGGGATCTGCGGATTTTTAGTGCTTCGCGATAAACGCGACATGCGGTGAAAGGCCACTGAAACTGAATGGTTCGTCAATCGAAGCATTGGTGAAAGGTGTGCGCTGCACCCACTTCGCGCCAAACATTTCCACATTTTTCAAAGCCAGCCTGCTCGCGTATATTGGCCAGCGCCTCGGCTTATCGGCCGCAATCGAGGCGGGGGGCGGCTTACCGGGCTGCTCGACACAAAAAACATTCGAGAGAAGGAAAGCAACGATGCCAGCGAGCAAAGCGAAGCTGTTGTTGGGGGTTGTGTTCTCTTCGCTGATCCTGACGGCCTGCAACGACGACGTGACGTCGTCTGCTGCGACAGCCGCCGACAGTTCAGCCGATTCCGCCGCTCAGGTCGACAAGCCGTACAACGATCCGAACAGTTATTCGTCGAGTGCGACCGCGTCGCTCGACGCGTCCGCCGCGGTCGAAAAGGCCGCCGTCACGCATCACACGATCACGCTGAACGGCCGGACGATCCGCTACACGGCCACGGCCGGCCACCTCGTCGCGCGCAATCCGCAGACGGGCGCACCCGAAGCATCGTTCTTCTACGTCGCGTACACGGCCGACAACCAGCCCGCGGCGAAGCGGCCCGTCACGTTCCTGTACAACGGCGGCCCCGGCTCGGCATCGGTGTGGCTGCATCTCGGCTCGTTCGGCCCGAAACGGATCCAGACGGGCGACCCGAACGCGAACACGTCGACGTTCCCGTTCGTCGACAACGCGGAAAGCCTGCTCGACACGACCGACCTCGTGTTCGTCGACGCGATCGGCACCGGGTACTCCGAAGCCATCGCGCCGAACACGAACCAGACGTTCTGGGGCGTCGACCAGGACGGCGGCGCGTTCCGCGACTTCGTCACGCGCTACCTCGCGGTGAACCAGCGCAACGATTCGCCGAAATACCTGTTCGGCGAATCGTACGGCACGCCGCGCACCGACGTGCTCGCGAACCTGCTCGAGACGGCCGGCGTGAACCTGGCCGGGATCGTGCTGCAATCGTCGATCCTGAACTACAACGCGAACTGCGACATGGCGAGCGACTACATCGGCAACTCGAACAACGGGTCGAGCCCGGTCAGCTGCGCGGGCTTCGTGCCGTCCTACGGCACCGTCGGCGCGTACTACCAGCTCGACAATCCGAATCCGTCGAGCCTGCCGCAGTACGCGGACCAGATGCGCATGCTGACGGCCGGCAGCTATGCGCCGGCGGTGAACGCGTATCTCGCGAGCCATACGCCGCCGTCGCCGACGCTCGTCACGACGATGGTGAATTCGACCGGCGTGAAGCAGGCGCTATGGAACGCCGACTTCAACGTGGTCCCGACCTTCTTCGACAACAGCTTCCAGGTGTCGCTGATCCCTGGCACGCTGATCGGCCGCTACGACGCGCGCGTGAACGTGCCGTCGTCGAGCCCGCTCGCGACGGACGGCGACCCGTCGAGCACGTTCATCACGAAACCGTTCATCGACACGATCGGCGCCTATCTGCCGAACGTGCTGAAGTACAGCGCGCAATCCGCGTATTCGCTGAGCAGCAACGCGATCGACACGTGGGACTGGACGCACGACGGCCTCGCGATGCCCGACACGATCCCCGATCTCGCCGCGGCGCTCACGCTCAATCCGTCGTTGAAGGTGCTGTCGCTGAACGGGTATCACGACATCGCGACGCCGTTCTACCAGACCGAACTCGACCTCGCGCGGCTCGGCACGCAACCGAACCTGACGATCAAGGACTATCAGGGTGGACACATGGTCTATCTCGACGATACGTCGCGTCCGCAGGAGAAAGCCGACCTCGTGACCTTCTACAACGCGGCCGCGCACTGATGCGATGTGCGGGCCTGGCGACGCGCGCCCGTAGCGGCGCCGTTCGCCGGCCGTCGACGACCTCATTCCAGACTGGAGCCTGACATGAAGAAACGTTTCATCGTCGTTGCCGCGGCGCTTGCATGCGGCGGCGTTGCATCCGTGTCCCTGTCCGCGTTCGCGCAGGCGAGCGACGCCGTTGCGCCGGCGCGGGCGCGCCAGGCGCAGCTCGGCGATCCGTACGTGCCGCCGGCGGCGCGCAAGCCGACCGCCGGCACGCAGACGACCGGCGCCGCGCTGCACGCGCAGGTGGTGCGCAAGCTCGCGCGGCAGTTCGACGCAGCCGACACGCAGAACAGCGGGTCGATCACGCAGGCGCAGGCGCGCGCGGCCGGCCTCGGCTATGTCGCGAACCACTTCCGGCAGATCGACACCGGCGGCAGCGGCCGCGTGTCGTTCTCCGACGTCCAGCGCTACATGCAGGCGCGCAGCGCGAACCAGCAGTAGTGCGGCGTGCATGATCAAACGGGGGCGGAACGTGCGATGCGGCAGGTTCCGCCCCCGTGCACATGACACGGCCGTTTCGCGACGACCTGGTGCGCTTGTCACCGTTTATCTCATTATCTGGACAACGCATTCAAATATTGGAGACGAATGCGTGCGCTCCTACAATCCGAAGCACATCGACAGCTTCGGACCCACGCATCGCGCGGCGCCCGAGCACACGGAGACACATCCATGAAGTTCGCCGGGCGCTTTCCTCGGTGCATCGACCGCCGCTTTGCCGCGTCGCCGGACGCCGTTCCGGCATTGCGACAACGGCTTCACCGATTCCGCTGAAGAAGCCTGTTCCATGACCAAGATGCCCGAATCCCTCGCTCTCGACGCCCGGCGCGCGACGCCGGACGATGCGCCGCTCACGGACAGCATCGGCGCCACGAGCACGCCGCTCGACCTCGCCGCGCAGCAGGCCGGCACGCAGACGCTGCTGCGCGGCCTCGCGATCCTCGAGGCGATCGCCAACGGCGCGCGTGACATGCGCGCGATCGGCGCCGCGCTCGGCACGACGCGCAGCACGACGCACCGGCTCGTCAGCAGTCTCGTGCAGGCGCGCTACCTGCGCCAGGTGCAAGGCGGCTACCTGCTCGGCCCGAAGCTGATCGAACTCGGCACGATCGCGCTCGAACAGATGCCGCTCACGGCGGTGGCGCGACCGCACCTCGAAGCGCTCGCGGAAGCGACGCTCGACACGATTCACCTCGGCGTGCGCGACGGCGACGACGTGCTGTACATCGACAAGATTCCCGGCACGCGCGGCCTCGAGATGCGCTCGCGCGTCGGCCACCGGATGCCGCTCGCGTCGACCGGAATCGGCAAGGCGATGATGCTCGACCTCGATCCGGATCTGTGGCGCTCGCTGTTCGAGGCCGCGCGGCGTGCGCTGGCCGGCGTCAATTTCAAGCCGGACAACCGCCCCGAAACGAACGCGTTCCTGCAGCGCATGGCGCATTACGCAGCCGGCGGCTACACGTTCGATCTCGAGGAGAACGAAGCGTCGATCCGTTGCGTCGCCGCGCCGATCCGCGATGCATCGGGTGCGATCGTCGCGGCCGTGTCGGTCGCGAGCACGATTCCGTACATGCCGCACGACCGGATGGACGAACTGATACCGCTCGTGCAGCGCGAAGCGCGCGCGATTTCCGCGGAGCTGGGCTGGAGCCCGCCGCAGGGTACCCGCAGGATCAAACGATGACCCATTCGACCCGGCCCGCTTCGGACGCCAACTCCGCCGCCCCGTCGCTGATCGCGCTCGACTGGGGCACGACGTCGCTGCGCGCGTATCTGTTCGATGCGCACGGCGCGCTCATCGACACGCGCAGCCGCGCGGCGGGCGTGATGCATGTGCCGGCCGGCGGCGCGCGCGCGTTCGACGTCGTGTTCGAGGAAGCGTGCGGCGACTGGCTCGACCGCGCGCCGGGCGTGCCGGTGCTTGCGGCCGGGATGGTCGGCAGCGCGCAGGGCTGGCGCGAGGCGCCGTACGTCGCGGTGCCGGCCGGCGCGGACGCGCTCGTCGCGGGCCTCGTCACGGTGACGACGGCGCGCGGCACCACGGTGTCGATCGTGCCGGGCGTGATCGCGACGGGCGAGCTGCCCGACGTGATGCGCGGCGAAGAAACGCAGATATTCGGCGCGCTCGCGAACGATCCCATGCTTGATGCCGATCGTTCAGGGCTACTGATCGGCTTGCCGGGCACGCACGCGAAGTGGGCGTGGGTGAAGGACGGGCTGATCGAGCGCTTCCAGACTTTCATGACGGGCGAGCTGTTCGCCGCGCTGCGCGACCACACGATCCTCGGCCGCACGATGCGCGCGAGTGCATCGGGCGACCGCGCGGCGTTCGCGCGCGGCGTGACGGTGGCGCGCGGCGCGCAGCGCACCGGGCTGCTCGCGACGATCTTCAGCACGCGCACGCTCGGCCTGACCGACCGGCTCGCGGCCGATGCGCAGGGCGACTATCTGTCGGGCCTTTTGATCGGCCACGAACTGAATGCGCTCGACGCGATGCTCGCGGAGCGCGGCGTCGCGCTCGCGAACCAGCCGCTGCTGCTGATCGGCGACGACGGATTGTGCGCGCGCTACGTGGATGCGCTGCGCGTGTTCGGCTGCACGCATGCGCGCGTCGTCGCGCAGGCGACCGAGCGCGGGCTGTGGTGCATCGCGTCGCGCGCGGGGCTCGTGCGTGCGGACGGCGAGCCCGTCTGCGCGCACCAATGAATTGACTGAAGAGGAATCGCCGATGTCGTCCGACCTTACGCTGCCCGCGCCGTACATCCCGCACGCCGCACTGATGCGCGCGTTCGACGCGTGCCCGTTGATCGCGATCATGCGCGGCATCACGCCCGCCGAAGCGGCCGACCACGGCCTCGCGCTGTACGAAGCCGGGTTCCGGATCGTCGAGGTGCCGCTCAATTCGCCCGATCCGTTCGACAGCATCGCGGCGCTGCGCCGCGCGTTGCCGGACGACGTGATCGTGGGCGCGGGCACGGTGCTGCGCGCCGAGTACGTCGACCGCGTGCAGGACGCGGGCGGCACGCTGATCGTGATGCCGCACAGCGACGCGGCCGTGATTCGCCGCGCGCGCGAGCGCGGGCTGGCGAGCGCGCCGGGCGTCGCGACGCCGACCGAAGCGTTCGCCGCACTCGCGAACGGCGCGGACGTGCTGAAGATGTTTCCGGCCGAGCAGCTCGGCGTGACGGTCGTGAAGGCGTGGCGCGCGGTGATCGATCGCGCGGTGCCGCTGATTCCGGTCGGCGGAATTTCGCCGGACAACATGCAGCCATTCCTCGACGCCGGCGCGAACGGCTTCGGGCTCGGCTCGGCGCTGTACCGTCCCGGCCAGTCGGCGGATACGACCGCGGCGAACGCGCGCGCGTTCCAGGCCGGCCTGCGCGCGGCGCGCGGCGGAGACGCATGATGGAACGGCTCGCGGGCAAGGTCGCGATGGTGACGGGCGCGGGCCGCGGGATCGGCGCCGCGATCGCCCGCGCGTTCGTGCGCGAAGGCGCGGCCGTCGCGCTCGCCGATCTCGACTTCCCGCAGGCGCAGCACACGGCCGCCGCGATCGCACACGAATGCGACGGCGCGCGCGTGCTGCCGCTGCAGGCGGATGTCGCACGGCAGCAGGCGGTGCGCGATGCGCTCGCGCAGACCGAAGCCGCGTTCGGCCCGCTCGACGTGCTGGTGAACAACGCCGGCATCAACGTGTTCGCCGATCCGCTGACGATGACGGACGACGACTGGCGCCGCTGTTTCGCGGTCGACCTCGACGGCGTATGGCATGGCTGCCGCGCGGCGCTGGAGGGGATGGTCGCGCGCGGTCGCGGCAGCATCGTGAACATCGCGTCGACGCATGCGTTCCGCATCATCCCCGGCTGCTTTCCGTACCCGGTCGCGAAACACGGCGTGCTCGGCCTCACGCGTGCGCTCGGCATCGAATACGCGGCGCGCAACGTGCGCGTGAACGCGATCGCGCCGGGCTACATCGAGACGCAGCTCACGCGCGACTGGTGGGATGCGCAGCCCGATCCGGCCGCGGCGCGCGCCGAGACGCTCGCGCTGCAGCCGATGAAGCGGATCGGCAAGCCGGAGGAAGTCGCGATGACGGCCGTGTTCCTCGCGTCCGACGAGGCGCCGTTCATCAATGCCGCGTGCATCACCGTGGACGGCGGCCGCGCGGCGCTGTACCACGACTGACGCAACGATTCGAAAGACCGCACGTGCGACGGCCGCGCGCACGCTGCGTCGAAACCAACAAGCGGCTGCATCCTGCTCGATGAAGACAAGGAGACACTGGAGATGAAACGCAGAACGTTCGTAACGCTGGCCGCTGCAGCCGCGGTGGTGATGGGCAGCCCGGTCGCGCACGCGGCCGATCCGGTCAAGATCGGCTTCCTCGTGAAGCAGCCGGAAGAACCGTGGTTCCAGGACGAGTGGAAGTTCGCCGAGACGGCTGCGAAGGAAAAGGGCTTCACGCTCGTGAAGATCGGCGCGCCGTCGGGCGAGAAGGTGATGAGCGCGATCGACAACCTGTCCGCGCAGAAGGCGCAGGGCTTCATCATCTGCACGCCCGACGTGAAGCTCGGGCCGGGCATCGTCGCGAAGGCGAAGTCGCACAACCTGAAGATGATGACGGTCGACGACCGCCTCGTCGACGGCGCCGGCAAGCCGATCGAGTCGGTGCCGCACATGGGGATCTCCGCATACAACATCGGCAAGCAGGTCGGCGACGGCATCGCGGCCGAGATCAAGAAGCGCGGCTGGAACATGAAGGACGTCGGCGCGATCGACATCACCTACGAGCAGCTGCCGACCGCGCACGACCGCACGAGCGGCGCGACCGACGCGCTGGTCGCGGCCGGTTTCCCGAAGGCGAACGTGATCGCGGCGCCGCAGGCGAAGACCGACACCGAGAACGCGTTCAACGCGGCGAACATCGCACTCACGAAGAACCCGCAGTTCAAGCACTGGGTCGCGTACGGCCTGAACGACGAGGCGGTGCTCGGCGCGGTGCGCGCGGCCGAAGGACGCGGCTTCAAGGCCGACAACATGATCGGCATCGGCATCGGCGGTTCCGATTCGGCGTTGAACGAATTCAAGAAGCCGCAGCCGACCGGCTTCTACGGCACCGTGATCATCAGCCCGAAGCGCCACGGCGAGGAAACCTCGGACCTGATGTACGCGTGGATCACGCAGGGCAAGGCGCCGCCGTCGCTGACGCTGACGACGGGCATGCTCGCGACGCGCGACAACGTGTCGAAGGTGCGCGAGGAGATGGGGCTCGCATCGAAGTAAGCGGCCCGCCGGCTGCCGCGGCGATGCGGCGGCCGGCGGTCGATGGATCTGCAAGTGGGGAGACGACGTGTCAGCGGCACTGCGTTTTGACAATATCGGCAAGGTATTTCCCGGCGTGCGCGCACTCGACGGCATCTCGTTCGACGTGCATGCGGGCGAAGTGCATGGCCTGATGGGCGAGAACGGCGCGGGCAAGTCGACGCTGCTGAAGATTCTCGGCGGCGAATACCAGCCCGACGCGGGCAGCGTGCTGGTCGACGGCCAGCCCGTGCATTTCACGAGTGCGGCCGCTTCGATCGCGGCCGGCATTGCGGTGATTCACCAGGAGCTGCAGTACGTGCCCGACCTGACGGTCACGGAGAACCTGCTGCTCGGCCGGCTGCCGAACGCGCTCGGCTGGGTGAGAAAGGGCGAAGCGAAGCGCCACGTGCGCGAGCGGCTCGCCGCGATGGGCGTCGATCTCGATCCCGACGCGCGGCTCGGGCGGCTGTCGATCGCGCAGCGGCAGATGGTCGAGATCTGCAAGGCGCTGATGCGCAACGCGCGCGTGATCGCGCTCGACGAACCGACGAGCTCGCTGTCGCATCGCGAGACGGAGGTGCTGTTCAAGCTGGTCGACGACCTGCGTGCGCAAGGCCGTGCGCTGATCTACATCTCGCACCGGATGGACGAGATCTACCGGCTGTGCGACGCATGCACGATCTTTCGCGACGGTCGCAAGATCGCATCGCACGCATCACTCGCCGACGTGCCGCGCGAGCGGCTCGTCGCCGAGATGGTCGGGCGCGAGATTTCGGATATCTACCATTACGCACCGCGCGCGCTCGGCGACGTGCGATTTTCCGCCGAAGGCATCGACGGCCCGGCACTGCGCGAACCCGCGAGCTTCTCGGTGCGCGCGGGCGAGATCGTCGGCTTCTTCGGGCTGGTCGGCGCGGGGCGCAGCGAACTGATGCGGCTCGTGTATGGCGCGGACCGCCGGCGCGCGGGCGTGCTGACGCTCGACGGCAAGCGCATCGACGTGAAGCGCACCGGCGACGCGATCCGCCACGGCATCGTGCTGTGCCCGGAAGACCGCAAGGAAGAAGGGATCATCGCGATCGCGTCGGTTGCGGAGAACATCAACATCAGCTGCCGCCGCCATTCGCTGCGCGCCGGGCTCTTCATCAACCGCAAGGCGGAAAGCGAAACGGCCGACCGCTTCATCCAGCGTCTGAAGATCAAGACGCCGAACCGGCGGCAGAAGATCCGCTTCCTGTCGGGCGGCAACCAGCAGAAGGCGATCCTGTCGCGCTGGCTCGCGGAGCCCGACCTGAAGGTCGTGATCCTCGACGAGCCGACGCGCGGGATCGACGTCGGCGCGAAGCACGAGATCTACGACGTGATCTACCGGCTCGCGGAGCGCGGCTGCGCGATCGTGATGGTGTCGTCGGAACTGCCGGAAGTGCTCGGTGTGTCCGATCGCATCGTCGTGATGCGCGAAGGCCGGATCGCCGGCGAGCTGCCGCGCGCCGAGGCGAACGAGCACGCGGTGCTGAACCTCGCGCTGCCGCAGACGAGCGCGGTCGAGGCCGCCTGACGCGGCCGGATACGCCCGGGACATTCGAATCGAACACGCGCGGCGCGGGCCGCGCGATGCAGGAGCGGGAGACACACCATGCAAGCCAACGAAAACCTTGCCAGCGCCGCCGTAAAGCCGTCGGCCGACACGCTGGTTCCGCAGCAGAGCGACCGCCAGAAGTGGTGGCAGCATCTGACCGAATACAGCCTGATCGCGATCTTCGCGGTGATGTTCATCACGATGTCGCTGACCGTCGATCACTTCTTCTCGATCGACAACATGCTCGGCCTCGCGCTGTCGATCTCGCAGATCGGCATGGTCGCGTGCACGATGATGTTCTGTCTCGCGTCGCGCGACTTCGACCTGTCGATCGGCTCGACCGTCGCGTTCTCGGGCGTGCTGTGCGCGATGGTGCTGAACGCGACCGACAACACGTTCGTCGCGATCGTCGCGGCGGTCGCGGCCGGCGCCGCGATCGGCTTCGTGAACGGCGCGGTGATCGCGTACCTGCGCATCAACGCGCTGATCACGACGCTCGCGACGATGGAGATCGTGCGCGGGCTCGGCTTCATCGTGTCGAAGGGGCAGGCGGTGGGCGTGTCGTCGGATACGTTCATCGCGCTCGGCGGGCTGTCGATGTTCGGCGTGTCGCTGCCGATCTGGGTCACGCTGCTGTGCTTCATCGGGTTCGGCGTGCTGCTGAACCAGACCGTTTACGGCCGCAACACGCTCGCGATCGGCGGCAATCCCGAGGCGTCGCGGCTCGCGGGGATCAACGTCGAACGCACGCGCGTGTACATCTTCCTGATCCAGGGCGCGGTGACGGCGCTCGCGGGCGTGATCCTCGCGTCGCGCATCACGTCGGGCCAGCCGAACGCCGCGCAGGGCTTCGAGCTGAACGTGATCTCCGCATGCGTGCTCGGCGGCGTGTCGCTGATGGGCGGCCGCGCGACGATCTCGGGCGTCGTGATCGGCGTGCTGATCATGGGCACCGTCGAGAACGTGATGAACCTGCTGAACATCGACGCGTTCTACCAGTACCTGGTGCGCGGCGCGATCCTGCTCGCGGCCGTGCTGCTCGACCAGCTGAAGAACCGCGGCGTACGCGACTGACCGAATCCACGGAGACGATACGCATGACCATCGACACATCAGCGCACGGCACGCACGCGGCCGCGAGCGACGCGCGCTTCGCGCGCTACCCGAGCCTCGAGGATCGCGCGGTGCTGATCACGGGCGGCGCGACCGGCATCGGCGCGTCGTTCGTCGAGCACTTCGCGCGGCAGGGTGCGCGCGTCGCGTTCGTCGATCTCGACGCCGACGCGGGCGCCGCGCTCGCCGAGCGCCTCGCGCATGAGCAGCACGTGCGCCATGCGCCGCTGTTCGTGCCGAGCGACCTGACCGACATCGACGCGCTGCGCCGCGCGATCGACGCGATCCGCGCGCGCATCGGCCCGATCACGGTGCTCGTGAACAACGCGGCGAACGACGTGCGTCACGTGATCGCCGACGTGACGCCCGCGTCGTTCGATGCGGGCATCGCGGTGAACCTGCGTCACCAGTTCTTCGCCGCGCAGGCGGTGATCGACGACATGAAGCAGCACGGCGGCGGCGCCATCATCAATCTCGGCTCGATCAGCTGGATGCTGAAGAACGGCGGCTATCCCGTCTACGTGATCGCGAAGGCGGCCGTGCAGGGCCTGACGCGCGGGCTCGCGCGCGATCTCGGCCCGTTCGGCATCCGCGTGAATTCGCTGGTGCCGGGCTGGGTGATGACCGACAAGCAGCGCCGGCTGTGGCTCGACGCCGCAGGCCGCGCGGCGATCAAGGCCGGTCAGTGCCTCGACGCCGAACTGCTGCCGGACGATCTCGCGCGCATGGCACTGTTCCTCGCGGCCGACGACAGCCGGATGATCACCGCGCAGGACGTGGTGGTCGACGGCGGCTGGGCCTGAGCATTCGCGGGATCGCGCAACGCAACGTATCGCATCGTTTCTTCGACGAAGGAAAGGAGTTCATCATGACGGCCACGTCCTCGCGCGCATCGTCGTCCACCAGCCAGTCGCGCCGCGCGCGCCTGGCTGCCGCCGCGCAGCCGGTCAGCGCCGGCCCGCAGACCGCCGCGTTCGCGCAGGGCGTCGGCGCCGCGCACGCGGCGGCCGTCACGCTGTCGAACGCGGCGCTGCGGCTCGACGTGCTGCCGCACCTTGGCGGCGGCATCGCGCGCTTCGACTGGCGCGGCGACAACGGCGCACTGGTGCCGGTGTTCCGCCGCTGCGAGCACCCGGAAGTCGCGACGGACCCGAACGAGCTCGCGTGCTATCCGCTGCTGCCTTACTCGAACCGGATCGGCGACGGGCGCTTCGAATGCGACGGGCGCAAGATCGCGGTGCCGCGCAACCGCCGCGACGAGCCGCTGCCGATCCACGGCGACGGCTGGCTCGCGCCGTGGCAGATCGACGACACAACGGACACGACGCTGCAACTGTCGCTCGATCGCGCGAGCGGCGCGCCGTACGCGTTCCGCGCAATCCAGTCGTTCGCGCTCGACGACGCGACGCTGTCGATCGCGCTGACGATCGAGAACGCGGGGCGCGCACGGCTGCCGTTCGGGCTCGGCCTGCATCCGTTCCTGGTGCGCGACGCTGCGACCGAGCTGGCCGCGGCGGCCGGCGGGCTGTGGCTGTCGGGCGCCGACTTCCTGCCGGTGCGGCACGTGAGCGTGCCGCCGGCCTGGCAGTTCGGCGTCGCGTATCCGCTGCCGGCGACGCTCGTCAATCATGCGTTCACCGGCTGGGGCGGCCACGCGACGGTCGGCTGGCCGCGCCGCGGGCTGTCGCTGACGGTCGCGGCCGACACCGATGCGTACGTGCTCTTTACGCCGCCCGGCGAGGATTTCTTCTGCTTCGAGCCGGTCGATCATCCGATCAACGCGGTGAACCTGCCGGGCGGCGCGGCCGCGCACGGGATGACGCTGCTCGCGCCGGGCGAGCGGCTCACGCGGCGTTTTTCGTTCACCGTCGAGCGGGCCGATGCGCGGGTCGATGCGGCCGCACGCGAGGCACGCCGGCGACGCGGGTAAAATACGCGGTCTACCAACGGTTTGCCGCGAGTATCCGCCATGTCTTCCCCGCTTACTTTCATCGAATCGCTGCGCGCCGCGTGGCAGCGCACGAATTCGCTGCTGTGCGTCGGCCTCGATCCCGAGCCGTCGCGCTTTCCCGTGCAATTCGACGGCCAGCCCGATGCGATCTTCGAATTCTGCCGGCAGATCGTCGACGCGACCGCGCAGTATGCGAGCGCGTTCAAGCCGCAGATCGCGTACTTCGCCGCGCACCGCGCGGAAGATCAGCTGGAGCGCCTGATCGCGCACATCCATCTCCAGCATCCGGGGCTGCCCGTGATCCTCGACGCGAAGCGCGGCGACATCGGCAGCACGGCCGAGCAGTACGCGCGCGAAGCGTTCGAGCGCTATCGCGCGGACGCCGTTACCGTGAATCCGTACATGGGCTACGACTCGGTCGAGCCGTACTTCGAGCATGAAGGCAAGGGCGTGATCGTGCTGTGCCGCACGTCGAACCCGGGCGGCTCGGACCTGCAGTTCCTCGAAACGAGCGGGGCCGGCCATCCGGGCCGGCCGCTGTATCAGGTCGTGGCCGACCTCGCGGCGAACAAGTGGAACGCGCGGAACGGCCAGCTCGGCCTCGTGGTCGGCGCGACGTTCCCGCGCGAAATCGAGATCGTGCGCGGGATCGTCGGCGACATGCCGCTCCTGATCCCCGGCATCGGCGCGCAGGGCGGCGACGTGGCGGCGACCGTCAACGCGGGCCGCACCGCCGACGGCACCGGGATGATGATCAACTCGTCGCGCGCGATCCTGTACGCGAGCAACGGCGAAGACTTCGCCGAAGCCGCGGCGCTCGCCGCGCAGAAGACGCGCGATACGATCAACGCGCATCGCTGATCGCTCGCTGAAATACAGGCCGCCCGCCCGGGCGGCCTTGTGCCGCCCCCCGCGCGCGCGGGCCGCGCGGCTTTTCCGCCGTGAGCCGTCCTGGCGCACGCGAACAATTTCCCGTCGCTTTCCCACCGTATGTCGGCAACTTCGTTGCGCGATGCTGCTTGTCATCGATCCGTAACCAAAATGTCAAGAAAGGGAGCGACGCCATGCCCAAGCTGTCCCGCCATCTACTGAGCGCGCTTGCCGCGTCGTTGTGCATGTCGTTTGCCCACGCGGCGGACCTGTCGCACTGGCCGGCGGACAGCGCGAAGGCGCTGAACGCGATGATCGCCGAGCACGCGAACCGCGGCGACTACGCGGTGTTCGACGCCGACAACACGACCTACCGCTACGACCTCGAGGAATCGCTGCTGCCGTATCTCGAGAACCGCGGCGTGCTCACGCGCGACTCGCTCGACCCGTCGCTGAAGCTGATCCCGTTCAAGGATTCCGCCGGCTACAAGGAGTCGCTGACGAGCTACTACTACCGGCTCTGCGAGATCGACGATCTCGTCTGCTACCCGTGGATCGCGCAGGCGTTCGCGGGGCTGTCGCTGGCCGACCTGAAGCGCCACGTCGACGCGATGCTCGCCGACGGCAAGCCGGTGCCGATCCGCTACTGGCAGGGCGACAAGGTGGTCGACGGCGCGGCGAACCCGCCGCGCTTCTTCCGCGGGATGCAGGAACTGTACAACGCGCTGCGCGAGAACGGGATCGAGGTGTACGTGATGACGGCCGCGCACGAGGAGCTCGCGCGGCTGGTGCTGTCCGATCCGAAGTACGGCTACAACGTGAAGCCGCAGAACGTGATCGGCGTGACGACGCTGCTGCGCAACCCGGCGACGGGCGCGCTGACGACGTCGCGGCTGCAGATCAAGGCCGGCAAGTACGACGAAGCCGCGAACCGCAACCTCGTGATCACGCCGTTCCTGATGAACCCGATGACGTGGTACGAGGGCAAGCTCGGCTCGATCGTCGGCCGGATCGACCAGTGGAAGAAGCCGGTGCTGGTCGCGGGCGACACGCCGACGTCCGACGGCTACATGCTGTTGAACGCGACCGACGTCGCGCGCGGCGGCGTGCGCGTGTGGGTGAACAAGAAGGACAAGCAGATGGCGCAGATCCGCGCGTGGTCGGACGAATCGGCCGCGAAGCAGAAGGCGCTCGGCCTGCCGATCACGGCGGACAAGAACTGGATCGTCGTGAAGCCCGACGCGATCCAGTAAGCGGGCAGGGGCGCTTGTCGCCCCGCCGGGTTGCGGACGAATCAGCCTTCGCGTTCGTCGAGCAGCGTCAGCAGCCCGCGCAGCGCATGCGCGGCCGCCTGCGTGCGGATCTGTTCGCGATCGCCCTTGAATACGCGCGTCTCGGCGTCGGTATGGAGCCGGTTGCTCCACGCGAACGACACGGTGCCGACCGGCTTCTTCTCGCTGCCGCCCGCCGGGCCGGCGATGCCGGTGACGGACAGCGCGACCTGCGCGCGGCTGTTGCGCAGCGCGCCTTCGGCCATCGCCCGGGCGACGGGCTCGCTGACGGCGCCGTGCTTTTCGATCAGGTCGGGCGGTACGCCGATCATCTCGCTCTTGGCCTGGTTCGAGTACGTGACGAAGCCGCGCTCGAACCACTGGCTGCTGCCGGAGATGTCGGTGATCGCGGCGGCGATCATGCCGCCCGTGCAGGATTCGGCGGTGGCGAGCGACAGGTGCTCGTCACGCAGCTTGTTGCCTGCGCGGATCGCAAGCTGGTGGACGACGGAATCGGTTGGCATGCGCGTCGGAAAACGAAAGTCGGGAAATCGGTCAGCCGATGACGGAGCGCCACACGGCAATTGCCAGCAGCGTCATGAAGGCGGCGACCAGGTCGTCGATCATGATGCCGAGGCCGCCGGTCATGCGGCGGTCGAAATAGCGGATCGGCGGCGGCTTGAGCATGTCGAACAGCCGGAACGCGACGAAGGCCCACAGCTGGCCGATGAAGGTCGCGGGCGTGACGAACAGCATCACGAGCCAGACCGCGACGATTTCGTCCCACACGACGGCGCCCGGATCGGCCGCGCCCATCCTGCGTGCGGTGAAGCCGGTGAGCCACGCGCCGCCGACGAACCCGAGCGCGATCAGCGCCCACCATTCGGGCACCGTCAGATAGCGGTTCAGCACGACGAACGTCAGCCAGCCGAACAGCGAGCCGAACGTGCCGGGCATGATCGGCGCAAGCCCGCTGCCGAAGCCGAGCGACACGATGTGCGCCGGGTGCGACAGCATGAAGCGCGCGGTGGCACGCTGCGGCACGTTCCGCGCGGCGCGGGGCGCGTCCGCCGGTTGCGCGGTCGTCGGGTCAGTCTGCATGGAAGTGATCGAAACCGTGCAACGTGAGGGTCAGGGGCGTGCCGGCGGCGTCGCGCCACGCGATCGCGGGCTGCTCCGACGGCGACGACAACGCGCGTATTGTACCGACTCGCGTGACCGGAACGCCGGCGCTGGCGCCGGCTGCGTCGACCGCTGCACGGGCCGCGACGGGCGCGGTGAAGCACAGTTCGTAGTCGTCTCCGCCGGCCAGCGTGCATTGGCGCTGCACGGCGGGCGGCAGCGTCGCGAGCGCGGCCGAGCGCGGCACCGCGTCGGCATCGATGTCGGCGCGCACGTTCGAGCGGGTCAGGATGTGGCGCAGGTCGCCGGCGAGGCCGTCCGAGATGTCGAGCGCCGCATGCGCGATGCCGGCGAGCGCGAGGCCGAGCGCGATGCGCGGCTCCGGCCGCTCGAGCGCCTGCCGGAACGCGGCGGCCTCGGCCGCGCCGGCGGTCCATTCGCCGCGCGCGAGACCAAGCCCGGCGCGCGCGTCGCCCAGCGTGCCGGACACCCAGATGTCGTCGCCGTCGCATGCGGCATCGCGTCGCAGCGCGGCGTCCGGCGCGACTTCGCCGAACACCGTCACGCACAGGTTCAGCGGCCCGCTCGTCGTGTCGCCGCCGATCAGCTCGCAGCCGAACCGCTCGGCGAGCGCGAACAGGCCGTTACTGAAGGCCTCGAGCCACGCCGCGTCGGCGCGCGGCAGCGCGCACGCGAGCGTGAACGCGCGCGGCTCGGCGCCCATCGCCGCGAGATCGGACAGGTTCACCGCGAGCGTCTTGTGGCCGAGCGCGTCGGGCGCGACAGTGGGGAAGAAGTGGCGGCCTTCGACCAGCATGTCCGTCGAAATGGCCAGCAATTTTCCGGATCGCGGCGCGATCAGCGCGCAATCGTCGCCGATGCCGAGCGTCGACGCGCGCGGCCCCCGGGCGGCACGGCGTGCGAAGAAGCGATCGATCAGCGAGAACTCGGAAAGGGCGGCTGGCACGGCGGGAGATCCGAAGCGGTTGACGGAACGGCATTGTACGAGGCGAACGGCGGCGTTCCTGCACCGTTCAGTACATTTTGTCGCGGCTGTCGCACCCGAATCGCCGGTCAGACGGGCTTCGATTGGCGCTACAATGCCGTCGAGCAGTTATTCTAATCCGCCCGTCACCAGACACATGTCGACTCAAGCCTCCTCCAAAGCCAAGCTCCGCGAAGCCGCTCTCGACTATCACGAATTCCCGACCCCGGGGAAGATCGCGATCGCCCCGACCAAGCAGATGATCAACCAGCGCGATCTCGCGCTCGCGTATTCGCCGGGCGTGGCGTATGCGTGCGAGGAAATCGTCGAGAACCCGCTGAACGCCGCACGCTTCACCGCGCGCAGCAACCTGGTCGGCGTCGTCACGAACGGCACGGCCGTGCTCGGCCTCGGCAACATCGGCCCGCTCGCGTCGAAGCCGGTGATGGAAGGCAAGGCGGTGCTGTTCAAGAAGTTCGCCGGCATCGACGTGTTCGACATCGAGCTGAACGAGTCGGACCCGCACAAGCTGGTGGACGTGATCGCCGCGCTGGAGCCGACCTTCGGCGGGATCAACCTTGAAGACATCAAGGCGCCGGACTGCTTCATCGTCGAGCGCGAAGCGCGCAAGCGGATGAAGATCCCGGTGTTCCACGACGACCAGCACGGCACCGCGATCGTCGTGGCCGCGGCCGTCACGAACGGCCTGAAGGTCGTCAACAAGGACATCAAGAAGGTCAAGCTCGTCGCGTCCGGCGCGGGCGCGGCGGCGCTCGCGTGTCTCGACCTGCTGGTCGACATCGGCCTGCCGCTCGAGAACATTACCGTGACCGACCTGGCCGGTGTGGTGTACAAGGGCCGCGCCGAGCTGATGGACCCGGACAAGGAGCGTTTCGCGCGCGAAACCGAAGCGCGCACGCTCGCCGAAGTGATCGACGGCGCGGACATCTTCCTCGGCCTGTCGGCTGCCGGCGTGCTGAAGCCGGAGATGGTGAAGGGCATGGCCGAGCGCCCGCTGATTCTCGCGCTCGCGAATCCGACCCCCGAAATCCTGCCGGAACTCGCACTCGAAGTGCGCCCGGACGCGGTGCTCGCCACGGGCCGCACCGACTACCCGAACCAGGTCAACAACGTCCTGTGCTTCCCGTTCATCTTCCGCGGCGCACTCGACGTCGGCGCGACGACGATCACGCGTGAAATGGAGATCGCGGCCGTCAATGCGATCGCCCAGCTCGCGCAGCAGGAGCAGAGCGACATCGTCGCGACCGCGTACGGCATTCAGGATCTGTCGTTCGGGCCCGATTACCTGATTCCGAAGCCGTTCGATCCGCGCCTGATCGTGAAGATCGCGCCGGCCGTCGCGCAGGCCGCGATGGACGGCGGCGTCGCGACGCGCCCGATCGAGGACATGGACGCGTACAAGCAGCACCTGCAGCAGTTCGTGTATCACAGCGGCACGACGATGAAGCCGATCTTCCAGATCGCGCGCGTCGCGCCGGAAGAGAAGAAGCGGGTCGTGTTCGCGGAAGGCGAAGAAGAGCGCGTGTTGCGCGCGGTTCAGATCATCGTCGACGAGAAGCTCGCGAAACCGATCCTGATCGGCCGTCCGGCGGTGATCGAGCATCGTATCCAGCGCTACGGCCTGCGCCTCACGCCCGGCACCGACTTCACGGTCGTCAACACCGAACACGACGAGCGCTACCGCGACTTCTGGCAGACGTACTACAAGATGATGTCGCGCAAGGGCATCAGCGAGCAGCTCGCACGCGTGGAAATGCGCCGCCGCACGACGCTGATCGGCTCGATGCTCGTGAAGAAGGGCGAAGCGGACGGAATGATCTGCGGCACGATCAGCACGACGCACCGCCACCTGCACTTCATCGACCAGGTGATCGGCAAGCGCCCCGGCTGCAGCGTGTACGCGGCGATGAACGGCCTGGTGCTGCCGGGCCGTCAGATCTTCCTCGTCGACACGCACGTGAACGTCGATCCGACCCCGGAGCAACTCGCCGAGATCACGATCATGGCGGCGGAAGAAGTGCGCCGTTTCGGCATCGAGCCGAAGGTCGCGCTGCTGTCGCACTCGAATTTCGGCACCAGCAACGCACCGTCGGCGCAGAAGATGCGCGACACGCTCGCGATCCTGCAGGAACGCGCGCCGGAGCTGAAGGTCGACGGCGAAATGCACGGCGACGTCGCGCTCGACGCGGCGCTGCGCAAGGAAATCCTGCCGGAATCGACGCTGGAAGGCGAAGCGAATCTGCTGATCCTGCCGAACATCGACGCGGCGAACATTGCGTACAACCTGCTGAAGACGGCGGCCGGCAACAACATCGCGATCGGGCCGATCCTGCTGGGCGCCGCGCAGCCGGTTCACGTGCTGACGGAATCCGCGACCGTTCGCCGCATCGTCAACATGGCGGCGCTGCTGGTCGCCGACGTGAACGCCGCGCGCTGACCCGGCCCCATGTGCCGTACCGGTCGAACCGGTGCGGCGCGCCGGGAAAAATTGTAAACAAAAGCAAAAAGAGGCGTGCCCGCAATGGGCACGCCGCCGGGCACGGCTCGAACGCGCTTCCCGCAAGCAACAGCAGCATCTCTCCACTCTGGGTAACGAGCGTGGCAAGGAGGCAGATTCTCGCCATGCGAGAGATGCTGCCCGCATTTTATCTCATGTAAGATAAATGTAGTGTAATTTCGGTAAAAAATGCCCGATTCGGCGTCGCGTGCGGCTTTCGATTCCCAAACGAACATTGATTCGCGCGGACAATAGCGCTACGCTAACGCCTTCGTTGGTCGTCAACTACTTGATTTAACAGCGGGAACCCCGGTTCATGGCACGCAAGTGGCTCCGCAACGGCGCGCTCGCGTCCGTCTTCGCGATGTTCGCGATGGGTATCGTCGGCACGCCGACGGGCAGTCTGGTTTCCGCCGCTTACGCACGGCAGGCCGTTTCAGCCGACATGGCCGCCGGCGGGCTCGATACGATCCCGACCGCCGGTCTGCCGCGCGAGGCCGTGACCACGCTTGGCCTGATCGGCGCCGGTGGCCCCTATCCGTACGAGAAAGACGGCGTCGTATTCGGCAACCGCGAGCGGATCCTGCCGAAAGCGAAGCGCGGCTTCTATCACGAGTACACGGTGCCGACGCCGCGCGCACGCAATCGCGGTGCGCGCCGGATCGTCTGCGGCGGGCCGTTGCGGCGGGTCGACAACTGTTATTACACCGACGACCACTACACCAGTTTTAAACGTATTGTTGAATGACTTCGGGATGAACGGAATGAGCGACTCCATCTACGCGCACGATACGGCGGCGGCGGAACTGTTCGCGGCCGGCGACGGCAATCTGTTTCAGCGCGTGATGCAATTACACGCGGCGGCACAGGCTGGCGGCGCGCCGGCGCAACAGGAAGCCGAGCCCGGGCCTTCATCGAACGAGGAGCCTATGAGCCTTTTCACGACCGTGCGACCCAATCTCGTGCAGTCGATCCGCGCGTTCCGCGTGCAGGATCTCGCCGACGAAGCCGCTCGGCTCGGCCAGCATTTCCTGTATGCGTATTGCGGCGCCGCGCAGTCCAAGCAGGAAGTGATGGAGACGATCGCGACGTCGTTCCTGTTTCCGAAGCATTTCGGCAAGAACTACGACGCGCTGTACGACTGCCTGACCGACCTGGTCGCGAAGGCGGGCGCGCAGCCCGGTTTCGTGATCGTCCTCGAAGGGCTGCCGATCGCGCAGAAATTCGACAAGGAAGGGCGCGAGACGCTGCTCGACGTGTTCCGCGAAGCCGCCGAGTTCTGGGCCGAGCGCAAGGTCGCGTTCCGCGTGTTCTATTCGTTCGCGTAAGCGCGAAACCGTCGGCCGCGCGTGCGGTCGAGCCACCAAGAAGCCCGCGTGCGACGCGGGCTTTTTTGCGTCCGTACGAAATGGATGGACCCGCGCAGGGATGGGCCCGCGCAGCCCGTCATGGGTCGATATCGGCGTTTGATCCGGCACGCGCGGCGTGTCACCACCCGCCCCAGCGCGCGGCCAGCGCCGCGAGCACGGCCGCGCCGGCCGTCTCGGTGCGCAGCACGCGGGGCCCGAGCGACAGCGCGGTGAAGCCGCGCGCGCGCGCCGCGTTTTCCTCGTCAGGCGACAGCCCGCCTTCCGGCCCGATCAGCAGCGTGACGGTCGCGGCCGGCGGCGCATCGGGCAGCGACGCGAACGGGATGCTCGCACGCGGCGACAGCAACAGCCGCAGCTCGCCGTCGGCCGCTGCGGCCGGCAGCGTATCGAGCCACGCGCCGAAGCCGCGCACGTCGGCGACGTCGGGCACGCGGTTGCGCCCGCATTGTTCGCACGATGCGCGCACGACGCCGCGCCAGTGCGCGACGCGCTTGTCGGCGCGCTCGCCCGACAGTTTCACGACGCCGCGCGCGGTCGACAGCGGTACGACCGCCGCGACGCCCAGCTCGACGGCTTTCTCGATCACCCAGTCCATCTTGTCGCCGCCGGCGATGCCTTGCGCGAGCGTCACGCGATACGGCGGCTCCGCTTCGGTCGGGTCGAACGTTTCGATCTGCGCGAGCGCGCTGCGCTTGTCGATCTCGACGAGCCGCGCGCGGTACTGGCCGCCGTTGCCGTCGAACAGCGCGAGCGCGTCGCCGGGCTGCAGGCGCAGCACCTGCGCGTGGCGCGCGACGTCGGCCGGCAGCGCAAGCGTCGCATCGGCGCGCAGCGCGGTTTCGACGAAAAAGCGCGGCACGGCCGCGGTGGTGGTGGCTTCACTCATGCGTGGTGCGGCTCCGCTCATGTGCGCAGGCGGCGCGCGAGCGCCCAGCGGTAACCGTCGAGATCCTCGATCTGAGCGAAGCGATCGCCCCAGAACTGATCCTGCGGCGCGGTCAGCGACTTTGCGCCCGCATCGAGCGCGCGCTGCCAGGTTGCGTCGACGTCGTCGACATACAGATAGAACGACTGCGGCGCGGTTGCGTTCGCATGCTTCGGCGTGAGCGCGGTCGAGCCGAACGCGCCTTCCGGCGCGAACATCACGATCAGCTGGCCACGGTAGGTCATCTCGACGTGCATGATCGCGCCGTCCTCGTCGAGCACGTCGCGCAGCTCGAAACCGAATGCGGCCTTGAAGAAGTCGATGGCCGCCTGCGCATTGCGGACAGCCAGGTAAGGCGTCAACCAAGGCACGTCGGCCGGACGTGGATCGGTCATGAAAAATCTCCTGTCGAACGAACAGCGGGGGTGATGCGGGTACTTCGGCGGCCCTCCGGTAGCGTTCCGGGCCTGCATGCCGGTGCGCCAGCGACGGCCGGCGACGGCCGGTCACGGCCGGGCGCGGACGCACGCGCGATGGAACAACGGAACGATGCGGCCGCCCGGAAGCTCAGCGGCGAGCGCCCAGTGTATCGCGCAGCGCGCGCGGCAGGGCAAAGAGGGACGCATGCAGGCGCGCATCGTAGTAGCGCAAGCCGTGCACGCGGCGCGCGGCGAGCCGTTCGTCGACGTCGTGCGCGAACAGCGCGGCCGCGTCGAGCGTGTCGCTCGCGATCGCCATCAGCCATTGCGAGCCGTACAGCGGCACGTGCGCCGACAGCGGATCGACCACCGCGAAGCACGCGCGCAGGTCGTCGAGCAGCGCGGCGATCCGCGGCGCATGGAATACGGGCGAGCCGAGGTGCATCGAGATCGCGCCGCGCGGCGTGAGGATCCGCTTGAGCCGCCTGTAGAACTCGCGGGTATAGAGGCCGGCCGCCGGCGAATCGGGCGGCGTGAGATCGAACACGACGAGATCGAAATGCTCGACGGTCGACGCGACGAAGTGCGCGGCGTCGCCGATCACGACTTCCACGCGCGGGTCGTCCAGCGCGCCCTGGTGCACGTCGTCGAGATAGCGGCGCGCCATGCCGACCACTTCGTCGTCGAGCTCGGCGACGACGATCCGCTCGATGCACGCATGCTTGAGCAGCTGACGCGCCGCGCCGCCGTCGCCGCCGCCGAGCACGAGCGCCTTTTTCGGGCACGGATGCGCGAGCGCGGCCGGGTGCGTCATGCACTCGTGGTACACGTATTCGTCGCCGACCGACGTCATCGGCCGGCCGTCCAGCGTGAACAGGCGGCCGAGCTGCGGCGTTTCCCAGACCTCGATGTGCTGGTGCGGCGATGCGACGTGTGCAAGCCGCCGGGCATTAGGGAAGCCGTAGGTGGCGTCGGGCGTGGGATGAAAAAGGAGGGTCGTGCTCACGGGCGGGGCCGCTCGGGGCGGGCAGTTCCGACGCCTGAATTATAGGAGGCGTGCGCGTCGATGGAAAAGCGTGCCGGAACAGCGCGCGCCGACAAGGGAAATGTCGGGCCATCTGTTAAAATGACGAGCTTTGCAGCCCCGTCCGTAGGCTCCGTCCGCTTCGCGTCCGTCAGGCGCCGCATCGCGCGCCCGGAACGATTGACGCTCGAGCTTTCGGATGCCGCCGTGCTCCCGTTTCCTCGACTCGTTCTCCGGACTCGACATGACGACTTCGTCTCCCGCCTCCACCACCTTGATGGCCAACGCGATCCGTGCGCTCGCGATGGACGCCGTCCAGCAAGCGAACTCCGGCCACCCCGGCATGCCGATGGGCATGGCCGAAATCGGCGTCGCGCTCTGGTCGCGCCATCTGAAGCACAACCCGACGAACCCGCACTGGGCGGACCGCGACCGCTTCGTGCTGTCGAACGGCCATGGCTCGATGCTGCTGTACTCGCTGCTGCACCTGACCGGCTACGACCTGCCGATCGAAGAGCTGAAGAACTTCCGCCAGCTGCACTCGAAGACGCCGGGCCACCCGGAATACGGGATCACGCCGGGCGTCGAGACGACCACCGGCCCGCTCGGCCAGGGTCTCGCGAACGCCGTCGGCATGGCGCTCGGCGAAGCGCTGATGGCCGACGAGTTCAACCGTGACGGCGCGAAGATCGTCGATCACCATACGTACGTGTTCCTCGGCGACGGCTGCCTGATGGAAGGCATCTCGCACGAAGCCTGCTCGCTCGCGGGCACGCTGAAGCTGAACAAGCTGATCGCGCTGTACGACGACAACGGCATCTCGATCGACGGCGACGTCGTGAACTGGTTCCACGACGACACGCCGAAGCGCTTCGAAGCGTACGGCTGGAACGTGATCCCGAACGTGAACGGCCACGACGTCGACGCGGTCGACGCGGCCATCGCGAAGGCGAAGCTGTCGGACAAGCCGACGCTGATCTGCTGCAAGACGGTGATCGGCAAGGGCGCGGCCACCAAGGCCGGCGGCCACGACGTGCACGGCGCGGCGCTCGGCGCGGAAGAAATCGCGAAGACGCGCGCGGCGCTCGGCTGGACCTGGGAGCCGTTCGTGATCCCGCCGGAAGTCTACGCGGCATGGGATGCGAAGGAAGCCGGCAAGCGCGCCGAGTCCGAATGGGACGCGACGTTCGCCGCCTATCGCGCGAAATTCCCGGCAGAAGCCGCGGAATTCGAGCGCCGGATGGCCAACAAGCTGCCGGCCGACTGGGCCGAGAAGGCTGCGGCGATCATCGCCGGCGCGAACGAGCGCGCCGAGACGGTCGCGACCCGCAAGGCATCGCAGCAGGCGATCGAAGGCCTCGCCGCTGCGCTGCCCGAACTGCTCGGCGGCTCGGCCGATCTGACCGGTTCGAACCTGACCAACTGGAAGGCATCGAAGGCGGTGCGCGCGAATCCGGAAGGCGCGGGCGTGCTGCTCGGCAACCACATCAACTACGGCGTGCGCGAATTCGGCATGAGCGCCGCGATCAACGGCCTCGCGCTGCACGGCGGCCACAAGCCGTTCGGCGGCACGTTCCTGACGTTCTCCGACTACAGCCGCAACGCACTGCGCGTCGCGTCGCTGATGAAGGTGCCGTCGATCTTCGTGTTCACGCACGATTCGATCGGCCTCGGCGAAGACGGCCCGACGCACCAGTCGATCGAGCACGTGTCGAGCCTGCGCCTGATCCCGAACCACGACGTGTGGCGCCCGGCCGACACGGTCGAGACGGCCGTCGCGTGGACCCACGCGGTCGCCGCCGACCGTCCGTCGAGCCTGATCTTCAGCCGCCAGAACCTCGCGTTCAACCCGCGTACCGATGCGCAGATCGCGAACATCGAGAAGGGCGGTTACGTGCTGAAGGACTGGGACGAAGAGATCGTCGCGCGCAAGATCATCCTGATCGCGACGGGCTCGGAAGTCGAACTCGCGATGAAGGCCGTCGAGCCGCTCGCGCAGCAGGGCATCGCGGCGCGCGTCGTGTCGATGCCGTCGACCAACGTGTTCGACCGCCAGGACGCCGAATACCGCGAACGCGTGCTGCCGCACGGCGTGCGCCGCGTGGCGATCGAAGCGGGCGTGACGAGCTTCTGGCACAAGTACGTCGGCCTCGAAGGCGGCGTCGTCGGGATCGACACGTTCGGCGAATCGGCCCCGGCCGGCGTGCTGTTCAAGTACTTCGGCTTCACTGTCGAGCACGTCGTCGAGACGGCGAAGACCGTGCTGGCCTAAAAGCATTCGCGGCGCGCGCTACCCGTCGCGCGCGTCGCACCGTGAAGCTGCACGAAACGAATTTTTTTCAGCCATCAGGAGATAGACCATGACGATCCGCGTCGCAATCAACGGCTACGGCCGTATCGGCCGCAACACGCTGCGCGCGTTCTATGAAAACGGCAAGAAGCACGATCTCGAGATCGTCGCCATCAACGACCTGGGCGATGCGAAGACCAACGCGCACCTGACCCAGTACGACACCGCGCACGGCAAGTTCCCGGGCGAAGTGTCGGTCGACGGCGACTACCTCGTCGTGAACGGCGACAAGATCCGCGTGCTGGCGAACCGCAACCCGGCAGAACTGCCGTGGGGCGAGCTGGGCGTCGACGTCGTGATGGAATGCACCGGCTTCTTCACGACGAAGGAAAAGGCGAGCGCGCACCTGAAGGGCGGCGCGAAGAAGGTGATCATCTCGGCGCCGGGCGGCAAGGACGTCGACGCGACGATCGTCTACGGCGTGAACCACGACGTGCTGAAGGCCGAGCACACGGTCATCTCGAACGCATCGTGCACGACGAACTGCCTCGCGCCGCTCGTCAAGCCGCTGAACGACAAGATCGGCCTCGAAACCGGCCTGATGACGACGATCCATGCGTACACGAACGACCAGGTGCTGACGGACGTCTATCACGAAGACCTGCGCCGCGCGCGTTCGGCCACGCACAGCCAGATCCCGACGAAGACGGGTGCTGCCTCCGCTGTCGGCCTCGTGCTGCCGGAACTGAACGGCAAGCTCGACGGCTACGCGATCCGCGTCCCGACGATCAACGTGTCGATCGTCGACCTGTCGTTCATCGCGAAGCGCGACACGACGGTCGAAGAAGTCAACGCGATCATGAAGGAAGCATCGGAAGGCGCGCTGAAGGGCATCCTCGGCTACAACGACGCACCGCTGGTGTCGATCGACTTCAACCACAACCCGGCTTCGTCGACGTTCGACGCAACGCTGACCAAGGTGTCGGGCCGCCTCGTGAAGGTGTCGAGCTGGTACGACAACGAGTGGGGTTTCTCGAACCGCATGCTGGATACGGCAGTCGCATTCGCGAACGCGAAGTAATCCTGCCCGTTGCGCAGCCGCCGCAACGCGGCGTGCGCAGCGAACGAGCCCGGCCGGGTCTTCCGGCCGGGCTTTTTTTGTGCGCCCAGCATGGGCGCACTCTAGTGGGTGCAAGTCCCACCGCAAGTTGATCACAGCGAGCGAAGCGAAGCGCAACTGCATGAGGGCGACCGAGTGTGGGGAGGAAGCGTGGAGCGAAACTGCGAGCCGATGAACAAGAACCGGATAGAAGGCGGTGCCGTCCAGGGCGAGCGGGCAAAAAGCCGCGAAGCTCTCGTGATCAAGGGGCGGCGGCGTAGATCCGGCGGCTGTGCAGTGAAGGAGTGCGTTCTTACCTGGGGAGATCCCGCCTCATGCCTGAAAGGGCAACGGCGTCGAGCCGGAGCGGGAAGTCAGCAGAGGCCGTAGTAGTCACAGGATAAGCCGGTGAGGTGGAAGCTGGTGACGAAGGGCCGAACGGAAAGGAGTGTCCAGCGTTATGTCGATGCGGCAGGCAGTGCGTCAGATGCCCGTGCAAACGGGGCGAGCGAGGGAAGCGCGCGGTGAAGCTGCGCGCGTACCTGCTAGCGACGAAGCCTGCTGCCCGCGACATGAATCCGGGGACACAGGGTCAGCGCTGCTGGAAGCGGCTCTGACGAGAGAGAATCTGAAGCAGGCGTTCAAGCGGGTACGGGCTAACAAGGGAGCCGCTGGCGTGGACGGTCTGGACATTGACCAGACGTCGCGTCATCTGGTGACGGCGTGGCCTGCGATCCGTGAACAATTGCTGAAGGGCACGTACCGGCCCAGTCCGGTACGACGGGTGGCGATCCCGAAACCGGACGGAGGCGAGCGTGAGCTTGGCATCCCGACGGTGACGGACCGGCTGATCCAGCAGGCACTGCTGCAGGTGCTGCAGCCAGTTCTGGACCCTACCTTCAGCGAGCACAGCTACGGCTTCCGGCCCGGACGGCGTGCGCACGATGCGGTGCTTGCCGCGCAATCGTACGTGCAGTCGGGACGGCGAACCGTGGTTGACGTTGATCTGGAGAAGTTCTTCGACCGGGTCAACCACGACATCCTGATCGACCGTTTGCAGAAACGCATTGGGGACGCCGGAGTGATCGGGCTGATCCGGGCGTATCTGAACAGCGGCATCATGGCTGACGGGGTGGTCCAGCAACGGGATCAGGGCACGCCGCAGGGCGGACCGTTATCCCCGTTGCTGGCTAATGTTCTGCTTGATGAGGTGGACAAGGAACTGGAGCGGCGGGGCCACTGCTTCGCCCGCTACGCTGACGATGCGAATGTGTATGTTCGCAGCCGTCGTGCGGGCGAGCGGGTGATGGCGCTGTTGCGACGCCTGTATGGTCGGCTGCGCCTGAAGGTCAATGAGACCAAAAGCGCCGTGGCGAGTGTGTTTGGTCGCAAGTTTCTGGGCTACAGCCTGTGGGTAGCTGCGGGCGGTGTGGTCAAACGCAAGGTGGCGGCCAAACCGCTGCTGGCGTTCAAACACCGCATTCGAGAACTGACCCGCCGCTCTGGCGGGCGCGGCATGCCCGAAGTGGTGGAACGGCTACGGGCTTATGTGTTGGGATGGAGGGCGTACTTCCGGTTGGCGCAAACGCCCGGTGTGTGGTTGGCACTGGACGAGTGGTTGCGTCACCGGCTGCGGGCTATCCAGCTTAAACATTGGCGCCGGGGCCCGACCATCTACCGGGAACTTCGTGCGTTGGGGGCGTCGGTCGACGTTGCGCGACAGACGGCGGCGAGCAGCCGCCGTTGGTGGCGTAACAGCGCCCAGTTGCTCAACAGCGCCCTGACCATCGCATACTTCGACCGGCTCGGCGTACCTCGTCTCTCATAACCTCAACTTCTCGAACCGCCCGGTGCGGACCCGCATGCCGGGTGGTGTGGCAGGGGTACGGCCTCATGGCCGTCCCCTATGCCGAT
>NZ_JAPVQY010000022.1 GCF_027257875.1 Burkholderia sp. IMCC1007 | reverse complement strand
CGACCAGCGTCTTCACGTCCGGCACCTTCACGCCGGCCGCGCGCTTCGGCGGCTCGACCACCTTCAGCGTCTTCAGACGCGGCGCGACGTCCACGCCGAGGTCTTCCGGCTTCACCGTTTCCAGCGGTTTCTTCTTCGCCTTCATGATGTTCGGCAGCGTCACATAACGCGGCTCGTTCAGGCGCAGATCGGTCGTGACGACCGCCGGCAGCGTCAGCGACAGCGTTTCCGCGCCGCCGTCGACTTCACGTGCAACCGTAGCCTTACCGTCGGCGATCGTGATCTTCGACGCGAACGTCGCTTGCGGCAGACCCGCCAGCGCAGCCAGCATCTGGCCCGTCTGGTTCGAATCGTCGTCGATCGCCTGCTTGCCGAGGATCACCAGCTGCGGCTGCTCCTTGTCGACCAGCGCCTTCAGGATCTTCGCGACAGCCAGCGGCTCGACGCTGTCGTTCGACTCGACCAGGATCGCGCGATCCGCACCGATCGCCAGCGCCGTACGCAGCGTTTCCTGCGCTTGCGCCACGCCCACCGATACCGCGATCACTTCCGTTGCCACGCCCGCTTCCTTCAGGCGTACGGCTTCTTCCACCGCGATTTCGTCGAACGGGTTCATCGACATCTTCACGTTCGCGATGTCCACACCCGTGCTATCCGACTTCACACGAACCTTCACGTTGTAATCGACTACGCGCTTGACCGCGACCATAACCTTCATCTTGTCCCTTTCACTATCAGTAATACTAATATTTACCTTGCGTCGCCTTTCGGAACGATCGCGCATACCGCCGACGCCGTCGCCACGAGCTTGTCGTCCTGCCATAGTTCGCCGGAAACATTGCACACGCCACGCCCTCGGCGCACGAGCGTCGCGCGTCCGCGCAGCCTGCCGGCCTTGGCAGGCCGCAGGAACGACGTGTTCAGATTCAGGGTTGCGCAGTGCTCCCCCTCATCGAGGGTGGACACAACGAGCAATGCGGTCACGTCGTCGAGCATCGCCGACAGGATGCCACCCTGTATGTGACCGGCCGGATTCAGGAACGCCGGCGCGCCGACATACTCGGACTCGAGCACGCTATCCGTCAGCGAGGCAACCCTCCCGCCAAGCGTCTGCGTCACAGGCGGCGGCGCGCCGTCCGGGCCGAACAGCCGCCCGCGAACCCGGTTGCTGTCCATTTCCATTGATTGCCTCTCTCCGTATCGAAGCGGCTGCGCATCCGTAGCCCGCAGCCGCTGTTGCGCCTCATCGACCGCGGCGCTATTCACCACGGAACACGGGTTTGCGCTTTTCTTTCCACGCGAGCGCACCTTCGCGCAAGTCATGCGACGCATCCGACTGCGCAACGTCGCGCCGAAATTCGTTTTCGTCGAACGTGCCGCTCGCGATGCGATTCAGATGCTTCTTCATTCCGAGCAGCGCAAGCGGCGCCATGCCGGCCAGCTCGCCGCTCAGGCGCTCTACTTCTTGCTGCAGCGCAGCCGGTTCGACGACCGTGTCGAGGAAGCCGCATGCCAGCATCTGCGCGGCGTCGAACGTAGCGGCCGTGAGGAGCAGCTTCTTCGCCACGTTCAATCCGAGCCGCGACACGTATCGCTGCAACCCACCGCGATAGAACAGCAAGCCAAGCCGCGCGGCCGGCACGAACATCCGGGCCGCCTCGACGCCGATGCGAAAATCGCAGGCCAGCGCAAGATCCGTCGCGCCACCGTAGATGCCCCCGTTGATCGCCGCAATCGTTACCGGACGCGCATGCTCCAGCGCGTTCGCGAGTGCGTCGAAGCGCTCGCCCGCATTGTCTCCGGCCACGCTGCCAATGTTGAAGCCTGCGCAAAAATGCCGCCCTTGCGCGCATAATCGCAGCACGAGCACCTCTCGTCGTGCGTTCACGTCACGAATGAAACCCCCGAGGGTCTCGAGATCTTCCGGTTCGAGCCGGTTCGCCACATCCGGCCGGCGCAGCGTGATGGTCGCGATCGCTCCGGCGACGTCAAGCAAGGGGGCGAGGCCGGGCGAATGTACGGCGGGTTGGGTGGTCATCGTGGGCTCAGTGGAAATCGTAGATCTGCATGGTGGTTTCGCCCGCTTCGATGCGCTTGCAGATCGCGGCCTCGTCCGCTTCGCGCTTTGCGGCTTTTTCTATCACGTCCGCGGCGCGTGCGCGCGGGATGGCGACCACGCCGTCGCGGTCGCCTACGATCAGATCGCCCGCGCTGATCGTGACGTTGCCGATCATCACCGGTTCGTTGATCCAGCCGATCGCGCCATAGTCCTTGCCCGTGCCACGGATCGACAGGCCCCGGGCGAACACCGGAAAGCCGATCTCCTCGAGCAGGTCGGCATCGCGCACGCCGCCGTCGATCACGAGACCGGCGAGTCCACGCACCTTCGCGGCCGTCGTCATGACCTCGCCCCAATAGCCGTGTTCGTACACGCCATTGGTGTAGACGACCAGCACGTCGCCGGGCTGCGCGAGCACGAGTGCACGATGCAGCCAGAGATTGTCGCCGCCCGGCGAATGCACGGTGATCGCAGTGCCGCAAATCCTGAAACGCGGTGCGACGGGCCTGATCGCCCAAGGCAACGCGCCGATCTTGCCGGCCGCCTCGTGCAGCGTTGCCGCGGGAAGCCTGCGCGCGGCTTCGATCACACTCGTCTCCACGCGCTCGAAGGTGGTGCGTACCGTGGTGGCCGGATTGTGCTCTTTCATCCTCATTGCTCCCGTGTCTGCAACTGGTGGTACTTGAACTGCCTGCGCGCTTCGTCCAGACGCATTCCACCGCGGCACGCTTCCCGAATCGCTTCCTCGGCGCGATGAATGGTTTCGGCAGCGTCGAGCACCGCGTCTTCGTGCTCCTTCGGAATCACGATCACGCCGTCTGCGTCGCCGCGCAGAATATCGCCGGGCTGCACGCGCGCTTCGCCGATATTGACGGGCACGTTCGTCGCCTCGACCTGCACGCGGTCCTTGCCGGTGCGCATCCAGTGGTCGCGGCTGAACACCGGATAGCCGAGCTTCAGGCACAAGGCGACATCACGGCACACGCCGTTGATCACGGTGCCGGCAATGGCGCGGCGGTGTGCGATCTCGGTCATGATGTCGCCCCACACCGTGGCATCTTCACGGCCATTGTTGTCGAGCACGATCATGCTGCCGGCCGGTACGTCGTCGATGAAGTCGCCGACGGTGCCCGGCGGGTTCGACGCGGGGCCGTACTTAATCGTGAACGCTCGGCCCGCGGTGCGGAACTCGCTGCCACGCGCCTTGATCCTGTAGCACTGGCCGACGATACCGAGCTTGTCGAGGGCGTCGGAGAGCGTCGCGGTATCGAGCTTCGACGCGCGCTCGACGTTCTTGTCCTGATTTGTCATGGTTTGGATTCCTGCGTATTGTCTGAAATTGTCCGGTGGCTGCTGCCGCTCACCTGAGCATGTGCTCGTAGGTTCCGCCCATCACCTGGCCAACCGGCGTCCCCGCCAGAATCTCCTTGGCCATCGCGGCTTCCCTGGTGACGATCATTTCGGCGGTTTCGAGCACGGCCTCGATATCGGCTGCGCGAATGAAGATCACCGCGCTATTGTCGGCCACCACGTAGTCGCCCGCGTTCACCGTCACGTCGCCGATCTGCACCGGCACGTTGGTGCCCTTCTCGACCACGCGCGCGCGCGCCGTGCGGGCCGTGGTCGCGCGGCTGAACACCGGCAGCTCGTAGCCGATGGCTTCATCGATATCGCGCACCGGGCCGTCGGCGACCACGCCGGCCACGCCGCGCACCTTGGCAGCGAGGGACAGCAAGCCGCCCCAGCAACCCGCTTCGACGCCGCTCTTCTGCTCGACGACGATCACGCTCTCGGCATCGGCCTGTTCCACCGCGGTGCAGCCAAGATGCACCGGCGGCCCCGGCGGCGCTTCGCCCGTGCCGAGCTTGACCGTGATCGCGCGGCCCGCGATGCGGCCCGAGCCAGCGCGTTGCGGCAAACCGCTCACCACGCCGTTCAACTTCAGTTTGTCGAGCGCGTCGGACACGGCGCAGCAATCGAGCCGGCGCAGGCGCTGTACGTTTTGGTCAGCCATGATGGGTTGTGCTTTCCTGATAGAAACGTGAAGTGTCATGTGTACGCCCCGCCCGGCAGGGACGGGACTGCCGCGTTCAATCGAGTGTGTGCCAGGCCGCGAACGCGAGGCCCGTGCCGGTCAGGGCCGCGGTGCGGTAACCGGGCACATAGCTGACCCATTCGAGATCGAGCGACTTGAGCGCCTCGACGCCGATGATCCAGTTGCGGATTTCCGAACTCCCGGCCTGCAACTGCTTCGGATCGAGTTGCGCGAGCCAGTCGCTGTCCTTGCGGCGGATCGCATCGATGATGCCGTTGTCGAGCTCCTCGTCCACCACGAAATGCGACAGGCCGCCCGACGCAAGCACGCCCACGCGCAAGTCCTCCGGATACGCTTGGATCAACTCGCGCAGCGCACGACCGAGCTGGATGCAACGGCGCGGCGTAGGCTGGTTCGGCGGGTCGAAGGTGTTGATGATGACGGGGATGATCGGCAGGCCGATATCCTGCAGGTAGCGACGATGGATGAACGAGAACGCGTGACCCTCGTACTGGTCGCGCTCGAGTCCGTCCATCGCCGCAATGTCGAAGTCGCGGTTGCACAGCTCGCGGATCAGCCACCGGGCCATGTCGGCCTTGACCGGATAGTGCACGTCGGCATCCGGCTCCTGGCGCATCGTGCGCGCCTTCGCATACCAGCTTTCATTCGGGCTCGACACGCGCTTCGCGTTGCGGATCGTTTCGCCGTAGTAGATGGCGAAGGCCGGATTGTTGGTGGTGCGAAACAGCTCCGTCTGGTCATCGCCGACCACGAGCAGCACGTCGAGCTTCGCCGCGCGGATACGCTCGCGCAACTCGTGCATGGCCGCTTCGGCCTGATCGTAACGCTCGCCCATTTTCGCCGCCGTCACCCTTGCCTCGGCATCCGTCGGCGCGATCTCGAGCAGCGCTTCGTACGTCGTGGGGTTGCCGAGTCGATCGAAGTAATGCGGATTCTTCGGATCGACCTGCTTGAAACCGTGCTGCCAATCCTCGCGCTGGCAAACCAGCATGATGCTGTGTGATGAACCGAATCCCGCGACCAGTCGTGCCATTTCGTCTCTCTCCAATGCGTCCCGTTCAAGCGCGTCAGACCACGAAGGCCGAGCGCCACTGCTCAATCTGCTGGTTCGTGTAGCCAAGCTCGTTGAGGATTGCGTGCGTGTGCTCGCCCTGCTCGGGCGCCAGGCGCGGCGTCTCGGCGCGCGGGTATCGCGAAAGACGGAACGGCGTGCCGACGAACGACACCTCGCCCTTGCCCGGCACGTTGGCGGGCCACGCGATGCCGAGATGCCTGACCTGCGGATCGTCGAATACGTCGTTGACCCTGTAGATGGGGCCGCACGGCACGCCGACTTCGATCAGCAACTCGGTCCACTCGCGCGTGGTGCGCGTGACCAGCACGTCGGCCACCGCGTTGTTGACCGTATCGCGGTTTGCCACGCGCGCCGGGTCGGACTCGTAGCCGGGCTGGCCAATGAGGTGCTGCAGGCCGAGCGCCTCGCACAGGCGCGCGAACATCGCGTTGCCGATCGCGGCCAGGTTCAGGTAGCCATCCTTCGTCGAGAACACGCCGGTCGGCACCGTGAGCGGATGCTCGTTGCCGACCTGCTCGGGCACCTTGCGGTCCACCAGCCACTGCGCGGCCTGGAAGTCGAGCATCGCGATCTGCGCCTCGAGCAGCGAGGTCTGCACCCACTGGCCTTCGCCCGACGCTTCGCGCTCCAGCAGCGCGGTCAGGATCGCCTGCGCGCAGAAGTGCCCCGCGCACAGGTCCGCGATCGGAATGCCGACGCGCATCGGGCCTTCGCCCGGCCTGCCGGTCACGCTCATGAGCCCGCCCATGCCCTGCGCGATCGAGTCGAAACCCGGCCACTTCGCATACGGGCCGTCCTGGCCGAAGCCCGAGATGCTCGCGTACACGATGCGCGGATTGACGGCGCGCAACGCGTCATAGCCGATGCCGAGGCGCGCCTTGACGTCCGGGCGGAAGTTCTCGATGAACACGTCGGCACGCTTGACCAGCGCCAGCAGGATCGCAAGGCCGGCCGGATCCTTCATGTTCAGCGTCAGGCTTTCCTTGTTGCGATGCAGGTTCTCGTAGTCGGCACGGTTGTGGTCGCGACCGCCGATCATGTCGTCTCCGCCCGGCGCGCCGGGCGGGATCTCCAGCTTGATCACGCGCGCGCCCATGTCGGCGAACACGCGCATGGCCGTGGGGCCCGCGCGCACACGCGACGCGTCGATGATCGTGAAGCGCGACAGCGGCCCCTTCTTCGCATCGTGCCGGCCATGCTGTTCGTTGAAATCCGCAGACATGCTCAGTCTCCTTCAGGCCGGCGCGAACATCGGCACCGGATAGCCACCCTCGCTGGGCTTGAACGCCACCTTGACGCGCTGACCGATCGACAGTGCGGCCGGGTTGCAATCGACGAGATTGGTCAACATCGTCACGCCCTCGTCGAGGCTCACGTAGGCCAGCGTGTAACGTGCGTCCTCCTTGCCCATCGTGCTGAACGAATAGACCGTGCCCAGGCCCTGTGACTCGATCCATTCCGTACTCGCGCTCAGGCAATGCGGGCAGATGTCGCGCGGGTAGTAGTGGGTCTCGCCGCAGTCCACGCAGCGCTTCACGAGCAGGCGGCCGTCCTTGGCCGCCTCCCAGAACGGCATCGCCTCGGGAAGCACGCGCGGCGCGGGGATGCGGCGCGGGCCACCTGGCTTCGTCGCGGGTTTGGCGTCCGGCGCGCTTGCGCCGGCAGTCGCTTGATTCGTGCTCATGGTTACTCCCGTTCCAGGATCAGCGTGCCCGCGGTGTGACGCGACGCCAGCGCGCCGCCGATACCGTTCGCGAGCGCGATATCGCAGTTCCCGACCTGCACGGCGGGATGCGCTTCGCCGCGCAGCTGGCGCACGGCCTCGATCACCTTGGTGACGCCGCCGCGGTTGGCCGGATGGTTGTTGCACAATCCACCGCCATCGGTGTTGAACGGCAGCTTGCCGACGCCCGAGATCAGGTTGCCGTCCATCACGAACCTGCCGCCCTCACCCTTCCTGCAGAAGCCGAGGTCTTCGAGCTGCATCAGCACCGTGATCGTGAAGCTGTCGTACAACGACGCGTACCGGATGTCCTGCGGCGTGAGGCCAGCCTCGGCGAACGCCGCCGCCCCCGACCATTTCGCCGCCGACCAGGTGAGATCGATGTTGCCGCCGGCCGCATGCTTCGGCGCCTCGCCCGTGCCGCGCACCTTCACGAGCGGGCGCTTGAGCTGCTTCGCGATTTCCGGGCGCGCAACGATCAGCGCGCCGCCGCCGTCGCTCATCACGCAGCAGTCGAGACGGTGCAGCGGAGCGGCCACCATCGGGGAATTGACGACGTCGTCTACCGTCACGACATTGCGCAGCATCGCGTTCGGGTTGTGCTGCGCGTGGTGCGAGGCCGCCACCTTGATCCACGCGAGCTGCTCGCTCGTGGTGCCGAACTCGTACATGTGACGCTTCGCGACCATGCCGTACAGGTTCTGCGTGGCCGGACCGAACGGCAGCTCGAACTGCACTTCGGGCGCGTCGGGATCCGGCGCCTTCAGCGACAGCGCGGCGCCCGCGGCACGCGGACGGCCCGCGAGCGTGATCAGCGCCACGTTGCAGCGGCCGGCCTTGATCGCTTCAGCCGCGTGCGCGACGTGCAGGATCGGCGCGGACCCGCCGCACTCGGTCGAATCGACATGGCGCAGCGCCAGGCCCAGATATTCGGCGACCGTCGTGGTACCGAGGCCCGGCGCATCACCGGCGCAGAAGTAACCGTCGATGTCGTCCTTCGTCAGGCCGGCGTCCTCGAGCGCCCCCTTCGCGACGTCGGCGTGCAGGCGCAGCACCGAAAGGTCGTCGGCCTTGCGTGTCGGGTGCTCGTAGGCACCGACGATATAAGCGGCTCCGTTCAGACTCATTCGGCTTTCTCCTGCGCGAGGCGCTGCGCGGTGAAGCGCTGCAGATGCCAGCTGGCATCGCCGTAGGTCATGTTGATCGCGAACATGCGCTTCGCGTAGTGCCCGACGCGGCACTCGTCGGTCATGCCCATGCCGCCGTGCAACTGAATGCCCCGTTCGCCGGCCGTGCGGCACGCATCGCCGACGTACGCCTTCGCAGCCGACACGAAACGGCGGCGGCGCTCGGGATCGTTCTCGTCCACGGCCATCGCGGCTGCGCAGGCCATCGACTTGCTCTGCTCGAGCGAGATCAGCATGTCGGCCACGCTGTGTTGCAGCGACTGGAACTTCGCGAGCGGCACGCCGAACTGCGTACGGGTCGTCAGGTGTTCGGACGTGTGTTCGAGCAATGCTTCGAGCACGCCCACCGATTCCGCCACCAGCGCAGCGTTCGCGCGGTCGATCGCGGCATCGAGCAGGTCGTGGGCCGCACCGGCGGCGCCGATCAAATCGGCGTTGCTGACGGCCACGTTGTCGAACGTGACATGAGCGGCTTCGCGCGCGTCGATCGTCGCGAAATTGCGCAGGCTGACGCCGGCGGCTTTCGCGTCCACGAGGAACAGCGACAGGCCTTGCCTGTCACCACGCTGGCCGGAAGTCCGCGCGGCCACGACAAAGGCATCGGCGATCGCGGCGTCGAACACGATGGTCTTGGTGCCGTTGATCGTCCAGCCGTCACCCGTTTCGACGGCAGGCACGGCCAGACGCGCGATGTCATAACGCGCTTCGGCTTCGCCGACGGCGAGCGCCAGTACCCTTTCGCCGGTTGCCGCGGCTCCAAGCCACCTGGCCTTCTGCTCGTCACTGCCGGCCGAGCCGATCAGCGCCGCGGCCGGCAGGCCGCTCGCGAGCCAGCCCGCACCGCCGAGCGCACGACCGAGCTGTTGCGCGACCAGCATCGTTTCCACCGCGCCATAGCCGCCGCCGCCATAACCCGAATCGATGACGAGGCCGGTGATGCCCATCTCGGCAAGGCCCCGGCGGCGTTTCGACGCCAGTTGCTCGTCCTCGGCGTTGCCACGCAGGTGTGCGGGATATTCGCCGTCGCAGAAGCGGCGCACGGCGTCCTGCAGCGTGACGTGGTCTTCAGTCAAAGAAAAATCCATGTTCTCGTTCCGCCTCAAGCATTGAAGAACGCGCGGCTGATCAGATTGCGCTGCACTTCGTTCGTGCCGCCGTAGATCGACACCTTGCGTGCGTCGAAGTAGTTCGCCGCGACCGCGATCAGTTCGTCCGGGCCAGGGCCTTCGTAGCCGGCCGCATCGAGCATGGCCTGCTCGTCGAACGGCACGCCGAACGGGCCCGCTATTTCAGTCAGGAGTGCATAGATCCCCTGGCGCAACTCCGTGCCGCGCACCTTGAGCATCGGCGCTTCGACCGACGGTACGCGGCTCGACTGGTTCGCGCTGAGCATGCGCAGGCCCGTGAATTCCAGCGCCATCAGTTCGACCTCGAATCGACTGATACGCGACTGGAGCAGCGGATCGTTGTCGAGACCCTGTTGCTTCGCGAGGTGCCTGGCGCGCGCCAGCTGCTGCTTGCATGAACCAATGCCGGCGATGCCGGTGCGCTCGTGCCCGAGCAGGTACTTGCCGTAGGTCCAGCCCTTGTTCAGCTCGCCGACGAGGTTTTCCTTCGGCACGCGTACGTTGTCCAGGTAGACCTCGTTGAGGTCGGTGCCGCCTTCGAGCATCCTGATCGGGCGGACTTCCACGCCTGGCGCATGCATGTCGATCAGCAGGAACGAAATCCCCTCCTGCGGCTTCGCGTTCGGATCGGTACGCACCAGTGCGAACATCATGTCGCACCAGTGAGCGTACGAGGTCCAGACCTTGTGTCCGTTGACGACGAAGTGCTCGCCCTCGGCGTCCGTGGCAAGCACCGCCGTCGTACGCACCGCGGCGAGGTCCGAGCCAGCACCCGGTTCAGAAAAGCCTTGCGCCCACCACGTTTCACTGCGCAGAATCTTCGGAATGTACCTGGCCTTTTGTTCAGGTGTGCCAAAAGCATTGAGCACGGGGCCGAGCATGTTGATGCCGCTCGCCACGATACGCGGCGCGCCGCCGAGCAACGTTTCCTCATCGAAGATGTAGCGCTGCACGTGCGTCCAGCCAGGACCGCCGTCTTCCTTCTTCCACGACGGCGCAATCCAACCCTTCTCGTAGAGTTTCGTGTACCACTCGACGTAGTCTTCACGCTCGATACGCAAGCCGAGTTCGACCTTGCGCTTGACGCGCGGCGACAGGTTCTGCTTCACGAACTCGCGCACTTCGGCGCGAAATGCCTGGTCCTCGGCAGAGAATTCCAGCTTCATTCGATGTGTCTCCTCTCTGACCCGGGGCTCAATGATGGGCGGGATCTTGGGCGCCGCAGACCACGAGGGCGTCGAGCGCCAGCACGCGGTCCGGATAGGCAACCAGCGGGTTGACGTCGATTTCCATGATTTCCGGGTTGGCGCGCATCTGGTCGGCTATTGCTGCCACGGCCGTCGCCACCGCCTTCACGTCCACGCCCGCCGCGCCGCGCGCGCCTTCGAGCATCGCCGCGGCCTTGAGGCGGCCGAGTTCGACGACGATGTCCTGTTCCGACAGGTCGGCCGGCACGAGGCGCACGTCTTTCAGCACCTCGATAAGGATGCCGCCAAGACCGACCAGGACGACCGGCCCCCAGTCGGCGTCTCGCTTGGCACCCACCACCAGTTCCAGCCCGCGCGGGCCCATCGCCTCGACCAGCGTACCGTCGAGCACCAGTTCGGGACGATGCGACTTCACGCTCGTGTGCAGCTTTTCCCAGCCGGCGCGCAGCGCGGCAGCGTCGGCGATGCCGACCACCACGCCACCCACGTCGCTCTTGTGGGGCAGCTCGCTCGCCTGCGCTTTGAGCACCACCGGGTAGCCGATTTCATCTGCAATCCCGAGCGCTTCGTCGAGCGACGTCGCGAGGCCGCCCTTTGGCACCGGCAAACCGGCCGACGCGAGCCACCCCTTGCCCTGGTATTCGGCGAAGATGCCGTTCGGCGGCACGGCCCCCGGCAGCGGGATGGCCTTCGGCGCATCGGTGCGCGCGCGTTCGGCGCGCGCCAGCGATTCGCCGTACGCGGCCACGCGGGCGCAGGCGCGCAACGCGCGATCCGGCGAACGGAAGAACGGCACGCCGCTCGCGGCGATCGCTTCCGTGAAAAAGTCTTCGAGCTTGTTGTTGTCGCCCATCACCGCCAGCACCGCCGGCTTGGTTGCGCGCGCGAGTGCCGGCACGAGGTGGTCCGCCTTGTCGCGCTGGGCGATCGGCGGGCCGCCCATGATCGAGAGCACCAGCGAGCCGATGTTCGGATCGGCCAGCACCGTGTCGATCAGCTCGCCGATCAGGCTCGGGTTGCGCACGCCGATCGTCGTGTAGTCGAGCGGATTGTCGGCCACGGCGTAGTCGGGCAGCAGTTCGGTCAGCTTCCGGATGGTCGGCTCGGTCAGGCGCGGCAGCGTCAGGCCGATGTCCTCGGCGAAATCGAGCGTGATGTTCTTGACCGCACCCGAAGCCGTCATGACGGCCGTGCCGGCCGCCGGGGGCACCGGGAAGCGCGCCAGGATCGTCGTCGTGTCGAAGAGTTCGTCGAGCGAATCGACCACCACCACGCCTTCACGCGCCAACAGCACGCTCGCGCTCGCATGGTCCCCGGCCAGTGCGCCCGTGTGCGACTGCGCCGCCTCACGGGCACGCGCGCTCTTGCCTGGCATCAGCATCACGATCGGCTTGCCTGCGGCGCGCGCTTCGCGTGCCAGTTGCAGGAAGGTCCGCGGACGGCGGATCTGTTCGGCATAGATCGCTATCGCGCTCGTTTGCGGATCGGCGATGAACCACGCCAGATAGTCTTCGATACCGAGGCTGGCCTCGTTGCCGGTCGACACGGTTGCCGTCATCGGCTGGCCACGACCCATGAAGGCATCGCGCAGGTTCGCGGCCATCGCGCCGCTTTGCGCCACCACGCCCACACCACGGCATCCGCCGGCCGGGTACGGCGCCACGGCTTCGAAGGTCACCGGTACGCCGGCTTCGAAGTTCGTGAAGCCCATGCAGTTCGGACCGATCAACGCGACGCCGCCTTCCGCCGCGACGCGCGCCAGCTCTTCCTGCTTCGCGCGGCCATCGTCGCCGGCCTCCGCATAGCCGGAAGCGAAGATCACGGCGGCGCCGGCCTTCAGCGTGCCGAGCGTGCGCACCGTATCGAGCACGCCCGACTCCGGAATGCACAGCACGACCAGATCGATGCCTTGCGGCAGCGACTCGACGCTGTTCACGCAGGCGCGGCCGTTGATTTCGTGGCTGCTGCGCGACACGAGATGGATATCGCCCGCATAACCGAACCGCTCGAAGTTCTGCAGCACGAAGTTACCGAAAGCACGCGGATCGGCGGATGCGCCGACGATCGCAATCGATTTCGGCTTGAGCACACGCTCTACAGGCTGCACACCGTCTACATCTATAAGGCTCTTGCTCATCTTGTCGGACCTGTGGTGTTGACTGAACCGGCTCTGGCATACCAGAACCGCTGCTATGCGATGAATTCTGGCATACAGAAGTTGGCTTTTCAATACACCAGACACCAAAATCTCACCCTGGTACTTTCCCTACAGCAACCGCCCCGCGCCGCGCCAAATCCATATATCAATCTGATTTATAAGGATTTTATTTGCATCGCCAGACCCCGCGAAGATGGACGAGGAACACCGAGGCAAATCCTGTATTGAATGCCACAAATAGTTGATGGTATATTTTCGACACCTTGGACACACCAGCGCCTTCACTCCTCAATGAAACTCACAGCCGATCCAACTCTCGAGCGCAGCGAAGCTTCCGCGCGCAGCAGTGCGAGTCGCGCAAGCGATATTCGCGCGACGCTGGAGGCGGCTATCGAGCAGGGTGAACTCGCCCCGGGCGCACCGATCGATGAGCGCGCGCTCGCCGCCCGCTTCAATGTGTCGCGCACGCCGGTACGCGAAGCGCTTCAGCACCTGATCGCGCGCGAACTGGTGGCCGTCTCGCCTCGCCAGGGCATCACCGTGGCGCGGCTATCGATTGCCGAAGTGCGCGCCATGCTCGAATACATCGGCGAGCTCGAGGCACTGTGTGCGCGTTTCGCCGCGCGCCGCGCCAGCGACGCGCTGCGTGAACAGCTCGACCAGATGCTGGTGCTGTGCCAGCAGGCCGCCGTGGCGGGGGATGCGTCCCAGTATGCGCTCGCCAACACGCGGTTTCACGAGCTGATTTACGAAGGCAGCCGAAACCAGTACCTGGCCGAGCAGATCCGCACCGCTCGCGGCCGTTCGGCACGTTACCGCGTGGCCGACCTGCGCAGCCGCAGCCAGATCATGCGTTCGCTGCAGGAGCACTTCGACATCGCGCGCGCGATCCAGGACGGCCACGAAGCGCAGGCAGCCGAAGCCATGATGAAGCACGTGCCGGCCGGCACGTCCGGTTTCTCCGAATTCCTCGCGGCCGTGCCGCGCCACTTCTTCGATACGGGCGAGGACTGACAGGCCTTGCCATCTCAACGAATCCACGGAGGAGACATGCCCCAATCCATCGACGTTCCAGGCCTCGCGCACAAGGTGCCGATTCCAGTCGGCTCACGCGTTGGCAATGTGCTGTGCTCGTCGGCGATCGCCGGCAAGGATCCCGTCACAGGCAAGCTCGCGGAGGCCCCGGCAGAACAGGTGCGTCTCGCATTCGGGAACGTCGAGCGCTTCCTCGACGCAGGCGGGGCCACGCTCGACCACGTCGTGAAACTCGCCGTCTTCATCAAGGACGACTCGGTGCGCGAACACATCAACGCGCACTGGCTTGCGTTGTGGCCCGATGCCGCGCATCGCCCGGCACGCCACGTGACCGTGTGCGACCTGCAGCACGGCATGGTCATCCAGCTCGAAACCCTTGCGGTGATCGCGTAAGCGCCGCAAACCCTTCGGCTCACCGCTCAACTGAACACCCCACCGAACTGAGGCTCAACCATGATCATCGATTCCCACGCCCACGTCGTCATGCCGCCGCAAAGCTTCCGCTACATGGCGGAGCTCGTCGGCGGCCGCGCGAATCCGTCAGCCACCCCGAACATCCCCGACGAGGCGGTGCGCAAGCAGGCCGAGGAACTCGTGCGCAGCATGGATAAAGTCGGCACCGACGTGCAATTCATCTCACCGCGCCCGTATCTTCAGATGCACTCAATCAAGCCGTCGCGCGTCACGCAGCTGTGGACCCGTCACTGCAACGACCTGATCAAGCGCTTCGTCGAGATGTTCCCGGACCGCTTCCGCGGCGTAGCGGGCCTGCCGCAGTTCATGAATGAGTCGCCCGCCGAGCACTGCGTCGCCGAACTCAAGCGCTGCGTCAACGAGCTCGGTTTCGTCGGCACGCTGCTGAACCCCGACCCGACCGAAGGTGAAGGCCCGGCGCCCGCGGGCCTCGGCGACCCGTTCTGGTACCCGCTGTATGACGCGATGACGGAGCTCGACGTACCCGCGCTGATCCATTCGGCCGGCAGCTGCAATCCGCGCGAGTCGTACACGCTGAAGTTCATCAACGAAGAGAATATCGCCGTCATTTCGCTGCTCGAATCGAAGGTGTTCGAGAAGTATCCGAACCTGAAGATCATCGTCGCGCACGGCGGCGGCGGCATCCCCTACCAGATGGGCCGCTTCCGTGCGTGGGCGGCGCGCCGCAACAGCCCCGTGTCGTTCGACGATCAACTGAAGAAGCTCTACTTCGACACCTGCAACTACTCAAGGGATTCGATCGAACTGCTGCTGAAGGTTGCCGGCACGGACAACGTCATGTTCGGCACCGAGAAGCCGGGCACCGGAAGCGCGCGGGATCCGGTCTCGGGCCGCGACTACGACGACATGAAGCCCGTGATCGAAGGCATTGAATGGCTGACCGAAGCGCAGCGCAAGAACATCTTCGAATGCAACTGCACACGCGTCTACACGCGCGCGTTCCGTAACGACAAAGCCTGACGCGCAACGCGAGGAGTACTCATCATGGCAATGAGCCGCGAAGACAACGAACTGCTCACGCGCGTCGAGAACGGCGCGCCGATGGGCGAGATGATCCGCCAGCATTACTGGATTCCGGCCGTGCCCTCGGCCACACTGGAAGCCGACGGTGCGCCGGTACTGGTGCGTCTGCTCGGCATCCGCTACGTGGCGTTCCGCGCCACCGACGGCCATGTCGGCGTCGTCGACGAGCTGTGCCCGCACCGCCGCACGTCGCTGATGATGGCGCGTAACGAATACAACGGCCTGCGCTGCATCTTCCACGGCTGGAAGGTCGATGCATCGGGGGCCGTGGTCGAGGCGCCGAACCAGGTCGGCGATCAGGCGCAGTTCTGCAAGCGCGTGAAGACGAGCCAGTATCGCGTCGTGGAGCGTGGCGGCGTGGTCTGGGTGTGGCTCGGCAAGGGCGAAACCCAGCCGCCGTTCCCGGAGCTGCCGTTCATGGGCCTCGGGCCCGAACACCGCTCGGTGACGAGCGTCGAAGTGCCGACGAACTGGGTCCAGGCGGTCGAGGCGTCGATGGATTCGTCGCACGTGGGCGTGCTGCACGAGTCGACCACGCAGATCACCGCGGGCGGCGGCAACGAACGCATGATCATGACGAAGGCGCTCGCGCCGCGCTTCGACTTCGAGGATCGCCCGTACGGCTATCGCTATGCGGCCCTGCGCGACATGCCGGACGAGAAGGTCTATGCGCGCGTGAACAACTTCGTGATGCCGTGGTACGGCATCATCTGCCCGCCCGACGCGAAGGGCCCGACGACGGTGTTCTTCTCGACCCCGGTCGACGACGTCACACACCGCGCGTGGTTCATCCAGTACAACCCGCACCGCCCGCTCGGCATGACCATCATGTCGGCGACACCGGACGTCTGGAACTTCCCGCCGCTGCCGCCAGGCACGCGCGAGCAATCGTTCGGCCAGAACCGCGACCTCATGAAGCGCGGTCACGCGACCGGCTTCTATCAGCACCTCGGCACGGAAGACTTCGCGATGTTCCTCGGCCAGGGCCCGATCTACGACCGTACCCAGGAACAGCTTTGCTCGGCCGACGGCGCCGTGCTGCGCGTGCGTGCGCTGCTGCTGAAGGCCGTGCGCGAGTTCATGGCCGGCAAGACGCCGACGCTCGCCGACAGCCCGGAACTCGATTATTCGAAGGCCGTCTCGGTCGGCGGCGTGCTGCAGCCCGGCGACGACTGGCGCACCCTGACAGATACGAAGCAAGACCCATTGCCATGACCACCATGCTCGCACCTGCTCTCAAGCTGCGTGTCGCGTCGGTCGACGCGCCCACCTCGCTGATCAAGTCCTTCACGCTCGAGGCCGAGGACGGCGCGCTGCTGCCCGGCTTCGAGCCGGGCGCGCATATCCAGGTCGAGGTTCCCGCTGCCGACAATGGCGCCGCACAGTGGCGTTCGTATTCGCTGATCAACACCGATCCGCGGCAGGATACGCGCGCCGGCGTGCGCGCGTATCGTCTGGGCATCCGGCGCGAGGACGACGGTCGCGGCGGTTCGCGCTTCATGCACACGCTGCAAACCGGCACCACGCTCACGATACGCTCACCCGTCAACCACTTCCCGCTCGCCGCACCGCCTTCGGTCATCCTGATCGCCGGCGGCATCGGCATCACGCCGATGGCGGCCATGGCAGCGGAGCTGAGCGCGCAGAACCGCGACTACACGCTGCACTTCTCGGGGCGCACGCGCGACGCGCTGCCGTTCGTCGACGAACTGCGCGCGTTCGCGGGCGAGCGCCTCGTGGTGCATGCCGATGACGAGAGTGCCACGCGCCTGTCGATCGACGCGCTGCTCGATGGCGCGCAAGTCAACCAGCCGATCTACGTGTGCGGCCCGGCCGGCATGATCGACGCGGTGCTCGCCGCTGCGCGCCATCGCGGCTGGCACGAGTGCGATCTCCATTACGAACTGTTTGGCGAAGCCGCGCCGCAGGACGGCGACACCGCCTTCGAGATCGAGCTGAAGTCCTCCGGAAAGGTGCTGAACGTGCCGGCCGGCAAATCCGTACTCGACACACTGCTCGATAACGGCGTCGATGTCATGTACGACTGCCGCGCCGGTTACTGCGGCCTGTGCTCGACGCGCGTCTGCGGCGGCGAAGTCGACCACCGCGACACCTACCTGTCGGACGCCGACAGGAACGCCGGCAAGGTCATGCAGGTCTGTGTCTCACGCTGCAACGGCGAACGCCTCGTACTCGACCTGTGACTGCGATTTCAGCCTATCGATCAGTTTTCCTTAACATTGCCAAACCTATATCCAACGGAGCGCCGCATGAGCGAAACCCTGGTTACCTTTGAACTCGACGGCGCAGTGGCGTTGATCGGCCTGAATCGTCCCGACAAGCGCAATGCGATCAACGAAGAAGTGATTTCGCAGCTGCGCGACGCGGTCAACCGCGCCGGCGAGGAAGCCATGTGCGGCGTCATCTACGGCCACGGCGGCAACTTCTCGGCCGGACTCGATCTGCGCGAGGCACTGTCGCGGGCCGCCGGACAGACAGCGCCCCCGAGAAAGCGCCGGCGTCACACGTGGCACGAAGTGTTCGATCTGATCGCACGTGGCCCGATTCCGTTCGTTGCCGCGCTCCGCGGCGCTGTCGTCGGCGGCGGTCTGGAACTGGCGACCGCCGCTCATGTGCGGGTCGGCGACAAGACCTGCTTCTTCGGCCTGCCGGAGGGTCAGCGCGGCATCTTCGTGGGCGGCGGCGGCACGGTTCGCATCCAGCGCGTTGTCGGCTACACCATGATGGCCGACATGATGCTCACGGGCCGCTTGCTGAACGCCGAGGAAGGCCAGCGCGAACACATCATCACCTATCTGACACCGGAAGGCGGCGCACTCGCCAAGGCGAAGGAACTCGCCGCGCAGATCGCGCAGAACGTGCCCGACACCAACTGGCGCATCACGAACCTGTTGCCGCGTGTGAACGATCTCTCGCACGAGGACGGCCTGTTCCTCGAGTACATGAGCTCGAACATGATGCGTTCGCCCGAAACCGCCGCCCGTCTGCAGAATTTCGTGGACGGCAACGCCAAACTCGTCAAGCCGGAGTAAAGCATGAGCACGCCCGTAGCACTCACGCCGCAGGAGGCCGCAGCACTGGCCCATGTGAAGGCCGCCGAGCAGGCCGCTGCGCAGATCCCCGTTCCGGCCGCCGTGAAGCCGCGCGACATCAGGCGCGCCGCCGTGATCGGCGCCGGCACGATGGGCGGCGGCATCGCCATGGCACTCGTCACCGCCCGCATTCCGGTCACGCTGATCGACGCCAATGACGACGGCCTCGCCCGCGGTCTCGCGCGCATCCGCGACAACTACGACGGCAGCATCAAGCGCGGCAAGCTGGACGTCGCCACGCGCGACGAGCGCCTCGGGCTCATCACGGGCTCGACCTCGATTGCCGACGTCAAGGATGCCGACATCGTCATCGAAGCCGTGTTCGAGGATCTCGGCCTCAAGCAACGCATTTTCCGCGAGCTCGACCTATACGCGCGGGCCGGCGCAATCCTTGCGACCAACACGTCGGGGCTCGACATCGACGAAATCGCCGCTGTCACGAAGCGTCCGCACGACGTCGTGGGCGCACATTTCTTCAGCCCCGCGCACGTGATGCGCCTGCTCGAGGTCGTGCGTGCGGACAAGACCTCCGATGCTGCCGTGGCCACGCTCATGGAGCTGGGCCGCCAGATGGGCAAGGTGTCGGTCTATGCGCGTGTCCATCCGGGCTTCATCGGAAATGCGCTGTTCCGCAATTACAACCGCGAAGCGCACTTCCTCGTCGAAGACGGCGCCCTGCCGCACGAAGTCGATGCCGCGCTCAAGGAATTCGGCTACGCAATGGGCATCTTCGCGGTGCACGACATGGCCGGCAACGACGTCGGTTACCAGACGCGCAAGGCGCAGATGGCTACACGTGCGAACGACCGCCGCTGGAACGACCTCATCGTGAAGCTCGTCGAGATGGGGCGCCTGGGCCAAAAGAGCGGCAAGGGCTGGTATCGCTATGACGCGGGCGACCGCACGCCGCATCGCGATCCGGAAGTGGAACAGTACATCGTCGAGGAATCGGCGCGCATGGGCATCGCGCGTCGCCCGATCTCGCAGGACGAAATCATCAAGCGCTGCATGTACGGCATGATCAACGAAGGCGCGAAGCTGCTCGAGCACGGCATCGCGCTGCGCGCGAGCGACATCGATGTCGTCTACGTGACCGGCTATGGCTTCCCGGCGAAGCGCGGCGGCCCGATGTACTACGCCGACCAGATCGGCCTGGCGAATGTGTATCGGGACATCGTGCGGCTGCACGAAGAGTACGGATACTGGTGGAAGCCGGCGCCGCTGCTCGAAAAGCTCGCGGCCGGCAACCGCCGGTTTGCCGATCTTTGAGCTGCGGTAAAGGTGCGCCGGCCTGCCGGCGCAACACCGTCTACGGAGCCCTCGCCCGTTGCGAGGGCTCCGTCGTTTCGGGGCCCTGCCGAGGGCCCTCGGGGTTCGACCGGCTAGCGCCGGTCACTCGTCTTCGAAGACAGGTTCCGTCGAAGAAATCGCGTCATCGCGGCCAGACGTGGGTGCGCCGGCAAAATATTCCGGCGGCAGCGTGGCGAGGAACTCGGAAAAGCCCGAGTCGCCGCCGGGCGAATGTTCGGCCATAGCCGCCGCGGCGGCGGCTTCATCGCCCGAAAGCAACGCTTGCGCCAGCCTCTGGTGATCGGCAATCGCCTTTTCGCGGCGGCTTGGCGCCAGAAACGGCTTCGGCCTGTAGCGCGAAATCAGGCGGCGGATCGAACGAATCTGATCGGCCAGATAATCGTTATGACACGCGTTGCAGATCACTTCGTGGAATGCCACGTTGGCGCGCGCGAACGCGCGTGCATCGTTTTCCTGCAATGCTGCCACGCCCTGGTCGACGGCCTTCTGCAGCGCCGCTCGCTGCGCGTCATTCATGCGCCGCGCTGCGAGGCGGGCCGATACGACCTCCAGCTCGCTGAGAAGCTCGAGCACATCGCGAAGTTGCGGTACCGACATCTTGTTCACGAAGACGCCCTGCCGCGGCACGATTTGCACATACTGCTGCGCCGCGAGCTGCTGCAGCGCCTCGCGAATCGGCGTACGAGACACGTTGAAGCGCGCCGCCAGCGCGCGCTCGTCAAGCGTCGCACCCGGGACCAGTTCGCCGCGCTCGATTTCCGCTTCGAGAAGCGCCTTGATTTCGGCCGATCGGCTCAATTTTGGAACCTGATTCATCGCATGAGAATCGCAAACATGAGAAGTTGAACGAGATAACGCGGACCAGCTTGTAGGCCTATGATACCCCATTGGTATACCAGTTGTAGCCCTTGTCTGAGCCAGAATGCAAACGGCGTCGTGTCCGGGACACGACGCCGTCGGTCGCTGCTCGCAGAGAAAGCTTAGCTGTTCTTCAGATGGCGCTGCGCGCGGAAGTAATGCACCGCCGACCAGACCAGCACCACGGTCACCGCCAGCATGGCATAGCGCACCCCGTTAGCCGACGCGTCGTGGCATGCCGCCGCGAGCGGACCCTGGAAGGTGGCCCCGATACCATGCGGCACCTTCGGCAGCGTGCACACGGCATGGAAGTCCCCCTGCTTGAATAGACGCGATGCAATATGGTCGCTGAGGAAACCGACCACCGGCGTACCGAGGCCCTGGCCAACGAGGTTCATGACCAGGAATACGATTGCCGACGCGGTCGCACGCATGCGCGGCTCGACGATGCTCTGCACCACGGCAAATGTCGGACCGTTCCACAGGTTGAGCGCGATCGTACCGATGAATAGCAGAGCGACACTCACCTGCCACTGGTTCGAGAGGAAAGCAATTGCCAGCGTCGGAAACCCCAACGCGGTACCGATCGCGGGGATGCGTGCATACCAACGGCGGTCCTTGGCGCTGGCCCAGTCCGCCGACACGCCGCCGAGGGTGTTGCCGATGATACCGCCCACGCCGAGCACCAGACCGAAAATCAGGCCGGCCTGAGCGAAGCTCATGTCGTAGGTGCGAATGAAGTACATCGGGATGAACAGGTTGATGCCGTACTGCGCAAACGCGCCGACCACCGTACCAAGCAGCATCTGCACGAAGGCGCGGCTGGAGGTAAGCAGTTTGAACACCTCGCTCATCGGTGGAGCACTGGCATTCGTTGCAGCAGCAGTCCCATCGGCGCCGCCGCGCTTCGGCTCGCGCAGCGACAGCCATGCCACAAGGCCCAGCACGAGGCCCGGCAGGCCCACCACATAGAATACCGGACGCCAGCCGAGATGCTGCACGAGCCAGCCGCCGCCGAGCGCGCCGGCCAGCACGCCGATCGGCGGGCCCAGCGCATAGATTGCGAGCGCGCTTGCGCGGCGGCGCGGTCCGAACTGGTCCGCGATCAGCGAATGCGAGGTCGGGGTGCTGCCCGCTTCGCCGATACCTACGCCGAGGCGGTACAACATCAGCTGCCAGAACGCGCCTGCCGTGCCGCACAACGCAGTCATCGCTGACCACGCGATGATCGAGATCGAGATCAGTACGATGCGGTTGAACTTGTCAGCCAGACGCGCAATCGGCAGGCCGAGCACCGAATAAAAAATGGAGAACGCGAGACCGCCGAGCAGGCCGACCTGGAAATCGCTGAGGCTCATGTCGCTCTTCACGGCCTGCCCCACGACCGCAACAATGATGCGATCGACGAAGCTCGACGCATAGATCAGTACCAGTACCAGCAAAAACCAGCACCGATACCCGTTGCTGCCCGACTTCGCACTCACATTCTGTGCAGTAAGTTCCGTCATCTAGATGTCTCCATGATCTCGCACAATGCCGCCTGCTCTGCAGGTTTTCGCGGCTCTTGTCGATTTGTATGTATACCACAACAGCTTCCGTGGAATTCTGAATGGATTTTCCTGCATAACCCTTGGTCATGCAATGACCGGGGCCGTCGGAGGCATCGTGGTTTTCACCTACGCAGGCATAGAACCAGTTTGCCGAGTACGTCAGCCCTCTGGCACCGATGACACGACGCGTCAAACAGATAACCATCCTCTTGGTTGCGGCATATGTCAGATCACCACGGCGGCGCTGTCGACGTCCTTCATCATCACGCCAGTGGCCGCTTCGCACGCACGGCGGACTGCATCGGGCTGCCCCGGATGGAACAGGAAGTGATGCAATAGCTTGCTCCATTTGGGGTGACGCTCATATTCGCTGCGAGGCAAGCTGTTCGCGAAGAATTCCCGCCAGTCTCCACAGGGCAGAGCAATGCCCTGTGCGCCGCCAGCCTCGCGAAGCACGCCCTTCGGATCGAGCCCCTGCGCTACGGCTTCCATGTCCCGGAAATACTGGCGGCGAATCATCAGGATGCCCGCGTCGCTGGCGGCCAGGTTTTCACGCGTGCGGTCTGCGATGCGCCCCTGTCCGCACCACGCGATGATGTCCTGGTTGATCACGTGCGAGCTGATCCATTTGCCGGTCCGAGGATCCGTGACCGGTGCGTGCCAGGTCGGAATACTCTGCTGGACATAGGGCTCGGACTCGCGGGGCACGCGTATGTACGACCACGTCACGTTGAGCGTATTTTCGTCGTCGACGGGCACGCGCCACTCGAAGTGGTCCCCGAGGAAAAATCCGTTGGGCCACAGACAGACACGACCAGCCGTCCAGAGCGGATGCGATTCGTCGGTATCCTCGGTCACACGCCGGTAGATGAAACCGTGCTCGAATTCCTCGAATGCCATCTTGAGGTGTACCGGCGCATAGTCCCGCTCACCGCGCAGCCGACGTCCCCAATTGGCGTGCATCCACTCGAAATGCAGCGGATCGATTGAATTCTCCTGCGTCTGCAGCCAATTGCAGGGCACGTTCGCGAATGCGACTTGCACAAAACCATTGCGCCAGTGGAACGGTTCCCAATCCGGCAACCGAGGCGCCGGCTGGGGGCCGAGATAGCCCCACAGCAGGCCCGCACAAGCACGGACCTCGTAGGCCTTCAGCTTGATCCGCTCACGCATGGTGCCTTGCGGCGCCACCCGATCCTGGTAAGGCTGCGCCACGCATTTCCCGCCATGGTTGTATTGCCAGCCGTGATAGTTGCAGCGCAGCCCCTGTTCCTCGACAAAGCCGTAGGCGAGATCCGCGCCGCGATGCGCGCAGTAGCGCTCCATCAGGCCGTAGTGTCCGCCCAGGTCCTTGTAGAGCACCAGATCCTCGCCAAGCAGTCGCACGGGCTTGATCGTCTCGCGCTCCAGTTCGTCGATGCCGGCGATCGGATGCCAGTGCCGGCGCATCAGTTCGCCCATCGGCGTGCCGGGGCCAACCTGCGTCAGTTGGCAATTCTGTTCTTGGGTAAGCATGATGATTGGGTTCGCAATTGCGACTGGACGACGCCTCGATCAATGCCGCTTGTCGACGTGCCGCACTGCGCGGAAGTAGTGGAACGCAGCCCATACGAGCAGCAGACTCATCGACAGCATCGCGTAGCGCAGGCCGGCCGACGAAGCGTCCGCGCAGGCATGCGCGAGCGGCGAGTTCGCCGCCACCCCGATCGCGCGATGAGCGCCATGCGGAATTCGGCAGACTTTCGAATAATCGCCGTTCGCGAACAGATGGGCGGCGATGCGATCGCTCAGGAAGCCAATGAAAGTCGGGCCGCCGCCCTGGCCGACGAAGTTCATCATCAGGAACACGAACGCCGAAGTCGTGGCGCGCATGCGGGGCGCAACGAGACCATGAATCGCGGCGAACGTCGGGCCATTCCATGAGCTCAACAGGATCGTGGCGAGAAACAGTAGCGCCGCCGCGATATGCCAGTCGGACTGCATGAACGCGAGGGAGGCCGGCACGAACCCAAGCAGCGTGCCCCAGGCCGGCACCCACGCATACCAGCGCTTGTCGCGGGCTCCGGCCCTATCGGCGATCCATCCGCCGCATGTCGTGCCGATCGCGCCACCAACGCCGATCGTGAGCCCGAACATCAGCCCGGCCTGCGCGGCATTCAGACCGAATTCGCGCGTCAGATACGCCGGAATGAACAGGTTGATCCCGTACTGGGCGAACGCGCCGATCACCGTGCCCAGCAGCAGTTGCACGAACAAAGGGCTACGCAGCAGGATGGCCGCGATGTCACCCAGCGACGCATTGCGCTGGGCATCGACTGCGGCGATTCCGTCCATGGCGCCGCGTTCGGGTTCGCGCAGGCTCAGGTAAGCAATGACGGCGAGAATCAGACCCGGCACGCCGACGACCCAGAAGGCCGGACGCCAGCCGTAATGCTGCGCAATCATGCCGCCGCCTATCGCGCCGCCTATTGCGCCGAGCGGAGGACCGAGGGCATAGATCGCGAGGGCGGTGGCGCGGCGGCCCTCGGGAAACTCGTCCGAGATCAGCGAATGTGCGGTGGGCGTGCTGCCAGCCTCGCCGATACCGACGCCAAGCCGGTATAGCAGCAACTGAGCGAAATTGCCTGCATTGCCGCATAGCGCAGTCATCACCGACCATGCCGCAATCGACAGCGATATCAGCGTAACCCGGCTCATCCGGTCGGCGAGCCGGGCCATCGGGATGCCCAGCGTCGCGTAGAAGAGCGAGAAAGCCAGGCCGCCCAGGAGCCCGATCTGCAGGTCGCTCAGGTTCATGTCGAGCTTGATTGACTGCCCCACGACGGCGATGAAAATGCGATCGATGAAACTCGATGCGTAAATCAGGCTCAACAGCAACAAGAGCCATGCACGATACTTCGATCCCCTCTTTGCCCCGACAGCGGGCAGTATGTTCCCGACGTTTTCCATGAACTCGTCTTCTCCAGGCGGTGATGGCGGCGCGCTCGCGCCAGCGTTGGCGGGCCGGTCTGAACTACCTCACGCGTCGAACAGGATTCCTAAAAAATTCCGGCAGCTTGCAGGCGAGCTGCCGGCGTTCCGCGAAAGCGTTAGAAGAGGTGCCGGATACCTACCTGCACAGCCAGCTGATTGGCCGTGGTCGAAGCGTTGTTGCCGGAAAGCGACCCGCCCGGGCCCGGCACCGAGTACGGGGTCGAGATCAGGAAGTTGTCCGCGTACTTCTGGCCCGCGAACGCGTGCTGCAACACACCGAACAGGTACACGTCGGTGCGCTTCGAAAGTCGATAATCCACGCCTGCCGTGTAGAGCTGATACTTGCCGAGCTTGTGCTGGTCCACGTACGTGAAGCCGCCCCCTACCGTAAGCGCCGGACCGAACCGATAGCTCGTCCCCAGTTCGTAGGCGCTCACGGTCACCACGCCGCGCGGGCTTTTCGAAGCATTGGTGTAGGTGTACACACCATTGATCGACCACGCATCGGTCAGGCTATACATGCCGCCCGCCGCGATCGTATAGATCGATTGGGCGTTGAGCGCGACCTGCGCCATCGTGCCCACGCCGCGCGCCGCGTTGCCGCCCTGCGTCTTCGTGAACGTGAGCGACCCCGAGTAACGCGCATTGAACGTGCCGGTCGGGCTGTACTTCACGCCCGCGCTGAACACGCGCGGGTTGCCCGTCGGCGTTCCCGCGAAGGCGCCCGGAATGTTGCTGAAGCCGTACATCACGCCCGCCGTGATGCCGTGCCAGGTCGGCGTTTCAAAACGCACCATGTTGCTCACCGGCTCGCCGGCGAGACGATCGATGTCATACGCACCGTGGAACGCGTAGGACGGCGCGAACTGTGAGACGTTGGTGTAGTACGACACGTAGTCGTAGATGAAATCGTAGTCGTAGCCGGCGATCAGCGTGCCGAACGTCGTGCTCTGCAGCCCCACGAAAGCGCGGCGCCCGAACAGCGCGCCACCGTGGCTCGCGGTGCCCGTGTTCAGCGAAAAGCCGTTCTCCAGCGTGAAGATCGTCTTCAGGCCGCCGCCGAGGTCCTCCACGCCGCGCAGCCCCCAGCGCGATGCCTGGTTGATCCCGTCATCGAGCTTGACGACCGAGTGGCCGCCCGCGTTGTTCACATACGTGAGGCCATCGCTGATGATCCCGTACAGCGTCACGCTGCTTTGCGCGTGTGCGCCTCCCGCCACTGCGGCCGCTATCGCGCCGGCCAATACCGTCTTCTTCACTTTACGATCTCCGTGTATTAGCGGGCGTTGGCGCCCGCTTTTTATTGCCGGTCTATTGCCGTCGGCTGCCGACGGCTACGAACTGCTTACTGCGAGACAGGTGACGCGAGGCCAGGAACCAATACGCGGCCGGCCATAGCACCGCCACGCGCACGGCCAGCATGCGTAGCACATGCCGTCCGTAGGCCGCGGCGTCATGGCACGCCGCCGCGAACGGCCCCTGCATCGCAACTGCCGGGCGCTGCAGGCACAAAACGAAAAGCAGCAAAACGCCTGCGATACCAGCCAGCTCGAGACCAGGCTCCGACGTCGTGCGCTGTCAGCCTTTCGACTCTGGTGTCTACTTGGCGCCCTTCAGGTCTGATCAGACTCGCTCCGTGTATGCCACAAACTGTCTGTGGGATTTTTAATGGATTCTGCTGCATAAGTTTTCGACGCGCAAGGCTAACCAGCGACAAACGAATACTCGTTTTCACCAAGGCAACTCGTCTGATCAATGCATCGTCTAGCGGCACGGTACGTCCGAGCAGGCACGTGCCCGGAAGCCAGCGCCGCGGCAGGCGGTCGCAAAATGCCCCCCGGCTCCCGGCGGCGTGATCGAAGGCAGCCGCGACGACGTTTCGGTCATCACAGCCCTGCTGGTGGACCACCGCATGTACCGCTTGCCGCTGTACTCGCCTGCTCCGCTGCGATTACGGCACGTACGGCACCCGGCGCAGCTTCACGGACAATTCATCGAGGTGCCAGTAAGTAACGATGCGATGTCGGACGGTATGCTTTCGCTCATGTACTCGACACGTACACGCCACCCTTATCGGGGGATTTTTTCGCGATCGCTCACCACCGCGCCTTTTGGGACACAGCTAAGCATTCCTATCTTTACAGAGCGTTATTTCGCCGCTTGACCCATGCAAACGTGTAAGTAAGGACGGCCGCAATGGAATCGAGTACTCGGCCCTTTCGGAAGCAAGCCTCTGCAAACGCACTAAAGCGTCAGGGCGGTCGGGCGCAAGCGCATTTGCATAGCGCCAGGTGGTTAAAGGCAACCTCAAACGCGACGCGCGTTCATGGAGGTGGTCCATGCCGAGAAGCGTGACGATCAGGTCGCTCTTTCGGGTGGCATCGCGGCGATGTGCGAAAGGTTCTCGGTTCCCGGCGTAGGTCTGTGCAGAGAGAGACGCACGACGTAGGCTCTCTCCCAACAGGGGAAAACCTACGCCAGCATCGCCGGCTCAAACAGAGAAAAGTGAGCGGAGGCTAATCAGACCAGACCGGCGCTTGACACCCAACACAGCAAACCTGCTCGCTCCTCATCAATCCGGATATCCCTTTTCTTTTCGTTCGTTATTTTTTCGGATACCCGAACAGGCGGGCGACATCCCGCTGCGAAATTCCAGAAAACGCCTATTTTTCAATCATCTGAACGCCGACAGCGGGCGTTCATCCGTATCTCGATCCGACTATTCGTTCTCTTCGAAGTAATGCCCGAACTTCGCCTGCTTGGTCCGGATATAGCGCTCGTTTTCCTCGCGCACCGGCACCGCAAGCGCGACGCGTTCGCACACGGGAATGCCGTGCTTCGCCAGCGTGTCGAACTTCTTCGGGTTGTTGCTCATCAGTCGCACCGACGTCACACCGAGGATCCGCAGGATCGCCGCGGCGGAGTCGTATTCACGCGCGTCGTCGGGCAGCCCGAGATCGAGATTGGCCTCGACGGTATCGCGCCCCTGCTCCTGCAGCGCATACGCGCGAATCTTGTTGCTCAGGCCGATGCCGCGCCCTTCATGGCCGCGCAGATAGAGCAGCACGCCACGGTCTTCCGCGGCGATGTAGCGCAGCGCGAGATCGAGCTGCTCGCCGCAATCGCAGCGGTAGGAGCCGAACACGTCGCCGGTCAGGCACTCGGAATGCAGCCGCGCCAGCACGGACTGCTCGCCGGTGACGTCGCCCATCACGAGCGCGAGGTGTTCGGCATCGCTGCCCGATACGCGGAAAGCGTACGACGTGAACGTGCCGTAGCGCGTGGGCAGCGACGCGGTGGCGACGAGCGTCACGCACTCGTCGGCGTGGCCATTGCCCGGCGTGGGCGATTGGGGACGCGAAGACTTCATGAATTCAATCGAACGATCAGGAATGTAGGAGTTATGTGGATAGTGCGTGACGGGAGTTTACCGCTAATCTGGAAACGTCACGCGACTGCCGCCGCAGGCCCGGCTATACTGGCTCATCGGGTGACGCGCATCACGCCCTGCCTTCCCTGCATCGCTCAGCACACGGAGAAAGCAAATGAGCACGACTGTCGCGCAGATTCTCAAAGCCAAGCCCGATTCGGGCCGCACGATCTACACCGTCACGAAAGCCGATTTTGTCTACGACGCCATCAAGCTGATGGCGGAAAAAGGCATCGGCGCATTGCTGGTCATGGACGGCGACGACATCGCAGGCATCGTTACCGAACGAGACTACGCGCGCAAGGTCGTGCTGCAGGATCGTTCGTCGAAGGCCACCCGCGTCGACGAAATCATGACGACCAAGGTGCGCTACGTCGAACCGTCACAATCCACCGACGAGTGCATGGCGCTGATGACCGAGCACCGGATGCGCCACCTCCCCGTTCTCGACGGCGGCAAGCTGATCGGCCTGATCTCGATCGGCGACCTCGTGAAGAGCGTGATTGCCGACCAGCAGTTCACCATCAGCCAGCTCGAACACTACATCCACGGCACGCCCACGGTCACGTCCGTCTGACCCACCCCCAGCAAAAAAGGCCCAAACGCGCGAGCGTCTGGGCGGAAAGCCGCCGGAATGCGGCGACGGAGGTTCTGCTCTGCTGACGCGGACGCGCGCGAGTGGCGCGCGCCCCGTCGGTCACATGCTGTGCTCGGGCAGACCCGGGGTGTTCAGTTGCCGAAGTAGACCGAATTCACGGGGTTCGGGGCTTCACGCGTGATGCGGCGGCCCGACTGGCCGGCGGCGGTCGCCACCGCACCGTAGCCGCTCGTATCGGCTTGCGCGAGCATCGGCTGGTTCGGCTGGATGCGCTGTTCTGCGGCCTGGATGTCCTGCGGATATTGCGCATCGCTCGCGAGCGGCTTGTAGCCGTTCTGTTCGAGCTGCACGAGATCGGCCCGGACCTGTGCGCGGGTCAAGCCCTCGTCGGACTGTGCGAACGATGCAATCGGGGCGGCAAGGACGGACGCAGCGATCGCTGCGTAGATAATCGACTTCATGGTGGACCTCCGAAATATGTTCTCTTGTGGCGTCGCTCCCGGCAGGACTGTCTGAAGCGATGGAAGAAGTGTAGTTCTCGCGATACCAAGGGGAAACCCTTGGTTTGAACATACAGCGTTGCATTTTTGACAAAAATTGGTGGCTGTTCGTCGTTGAGATCGCGATCACTTAAGTCATTTCCACAACAATACCTGACGAATGGCTGACGCTCGCATTACCCTCCTGGAGGGTTATGTTGTAGAATCGTAAGGTTTTATTCATCCGTCGATAATCGATCCGCCATGCACGCGCTCACGCCCTTTTCCGTTTCGCCGTCCGGTCCGGCCGGCGTGCGTGCGCGCGTCGGCCATCCGGCGCACCCCTACGCTCGACGCACGGCCCAGGCGCCGCTCGCCGTCGCCCGGCGCCCGATCTGACCGGTTGGTCTCCTTCCCGGAGCCACGTCAGACGGGCTCCGGGCGATCCTCATAGGCACGCCACGCCTGTCCCATGCCGATCATTTGGAGAACCTCCATGAAACAACGCCTTTACCAGCTGACCGAACTCGACGTCGCCCGCCTCGAGAAGCACGCCGAAAACAATCCCCGATTCCAGACGATGCTCGACACGCTGCTCGAGCGTGCCGACATCGTCCAGCCCGACGCCGTGAAGGCCAACGTCGTCACGATGAACTCGCAGATCACGCTGCTCGACGAAACGTCGCAGGAACAGGCCACGTGGACGATCGTTTATCCCGACGCCGCCAATCTCGAACTGGGGCGTCTGAACGTGTTCTCGCCGGTCGGCATGGCTTTGCTGGGCGCGCAGCGCGGCCAGCTCGTCAAGGTCATGCAGCCGAGCGGCGCCGAGAAGCTGATGAAAGTCGCCGCCATCGTGTTCCAGCCGGAAGCCAACGGCGAATTCACGCGCTGACGCCGGCGGCCGGCCCGCGCGCGCTGTCGCGGCGCAAAACGAACAAAGCTAGGCACGAGGCCTCGCTTTTTTGCGTGTGAACGCCTTCTTCCATCGCCGGCGTCACAATCGCTTCAGCCGCCGACGCACGAAAAAAAGGCGCCCGAAGGCGCCTTTTTTGATGCTGCGAAGCTGGTTACCCAGCCGTCACGCTTAGAAGCGGTGACGCAGACCAACCGTTGCTGCGGTTTGGTTGATCGACGAGCTCGGCAGGTTGTTGCTGAAGCTGTCGCCGTTGTAGATCGACGCGCCAACGCCGTTCTTCGCTGCGCGCTGGTACACAGCTTGTGCGTAGACGTCCGTGCGCTTCGACAGTGCGTAGTCAGCTTGCAGACCGAACTGGTTCCAGTGCGTGCTGCCGTTGTTGATCTTCGCGTTCGTGTACGTGTAAGCAGCGCCCAGGCCGAGAGCCGGCGTCAGGTTGTACTTCGCGTTGACTTCGTAGTTGTCGGTGCGCACCGAGCCCAGAGCACCGACTGCGTTGTTGTCAAGACGTGCTTGCGTCCATGCAGCGCCGACTTGTGCCGGGCCGAATGCGTAGCCAGCAGCAGCGCCGTACGTGCGGACGCGGCCTTGGGAAGCGATGCCACCGATCGCCGACGACGTTGCGCCGTTTGCGTTCGTACCGTCACCCAGGTTCGCTTGCGAGTATGCAGCAGCCAGCTTCAGACCTTGGAACTGGTATGCAGCACCCGCGCTGTACGCACGGTTGTTGCCGAAGTTCGTGTTGTTCGAGAACGAGTACGTGCCGCCGAATTGCAGGCCAGCGTAGTTCGCGCTCGTGAACTTGATCGTGTTGTTCTGTGCGACATCACCGTTCGTGCTCAGACGGTCGAGGTTCAGCGGGTGCGCGAAGTACGTGCCGCCCCACGAGCCCGTTGCCGTCAGCGGCGCCAGGTAGTCTTGCGTTGCGTCATACTGCTTACCCAGCGTGACCGTGCCGTACTGGCTCGACAGGCCGACGAAAGCTTGACGGTTGAACATGCCGCCGTTGCCGTTCGCGAACTTGCCGTTACCGATGTTGAAGCCGCTTTCCAACGTGAAGATTGCCTTCAGGCCACCACCGAGGTCTTCCGAACCGCGCAGGCCGAAACGGCTCTGGTCAATGCCCGAACCCATCGCCCAACGCGACTTGCCACCTTGGCCGAGTGCCGGCTGGACGTTGCTCGTGTAGGTGATGCCTGCGTCCAGCACGCCGTACAGCGTGACGCTGCTTTGCGCGTGAGCGACGGTAGCGAACGATGCTGCAGCTGCTGCAACGATCAGAGTCTTGTTCATTCGTGGAGCTCCCTTCTAAAAAGAGGCAGGTCTCGCGACCTTGTTCATAAACGGTCTGCAACCGCCCGGAAACGCCATCGGTACTGCTGGCTGCGCCCGGATAGTTGCCCGTTTGGGAACCGTGAGTTTAGGGGTGTACCCTAGGGGCGCGATCCGCAAATAAAGAAATAAGCTTTTCCAGAACTAGAAATAATGAAAATGGGGACGCGTTATAAGTATTTGTTTTAGCTTCTTTTTTTGGCTTCTTGACGTGCACTTTTTGGAGGCTTTCATCCCACCATTCTTTCGTGTCATCACCTTGACGGTTGCATAGAAACAACAAGCGGAACCGGGCTTCAGCCCGAAATCGGCAACTTTTACCTCAATTTCACCGCAAATTCCGCTTTGACCGACTAAAAATTCAACGGCCGACGGGTAAACAGCAGTAAACGAAGGGTGACGCTGCTACCGCGGCCGCGATTCGCCTGCGCAAGCGCCTGCGCAACGGGCGACTTGCCGCAAAAAGGCGGCGCGAGCGGCGGCCGCCGCCGTGACATGCAGTAACACGCTTAACGCTCGTCGTAACGCGCCCGCAGGACTGGCAGGCTAATGTAAGGCGGTCCCTATTACAGAAGAGGCCTCCATGAATCGACGCTCACTGTTGCGCGCCGTCGGACTGACCGCCGCCCTCGTCGGTACCGGCGGCTGGTTGCGTACCGCCTTTGCTCAGCCCGCGCCGCCGCCGGGATATCGGCCGCAACGTCCGAACCACGAGCCCGGCCGGCCGCCTTATCCGGATCGCCCCCGCTTTGCGCCGCCCGCGCCGAGACACGACCGCCGGCCGCCGCCACCGAGGTCGCACGGCTACGTCTGGACCGACGGCTATTGGCGCTGGCAGCGCGGCCGCTATGTATGGGTGTCCGGACGGTGGGTCGCCCGTCGCCCCGGGCATCGATGGGTTCCGGGGTACTGGCGGCGCCAAGGCCAAGTGTGGATCTACGTCGACGGCGCCTGGCGATAGCAGCAGACGCGTCGGCGATCGCCCGGCTGAGTCACCTACAATCGTGCATCGCCGCCACGCCGCCCCGGCTCCCATGATCGGGTCGGGGCCGCCATCCGTCCGTGCGCCATAGCGCGCAGCACGGCCGGCGCGGGCGGCCGTTCGCGAAGAATGGTGTCAACGATGAGCCCCGCCCACATTTCCCTGAATAGCGCCGGCGACCTGGTCGCCAGCCTCGGCAGTTCGCAGTTCCCCGCCCGGCTCTGGGCATGGCTGCGCGAAACGGTCGATCCGCAATCCCACTACAGCGTCGCGACCCGTTACCGGCGCGGCGCGGGTTCGCAGGCAGTCGACGGCGTCGACGTGCTGTTCTTCGCGGGCGGCGACGATCCCGGCGGCACGCGCCATGCGCTCGATCTGTATACACAGGGCGACTGGCGCAGCGACACGTTGCTCCCGCATATCGAACGCGTCACCGATTCGCAGCTCGTGTTCTCGTGCAACGAGGAAATCGACACGGCGACCGAGTACGGACGCCACTTCGCGCTGGGCGATCTCGGCGAGGACTGCACGCTGCTCGGCAGCGAGCGCGACTACGTCTACGCGTTCTCGCTGTTCCGGCGGCGCGGCCAGCCGTCCTATACGCTGGCCGAGCTGACCCTGCTGCGGCAGCTCGGCGATTTCGTGCTGCCGCTGCTGATCCAGCATGCGCGGCTGGCGCGTGTCACGCCGCGCCAGGACGACGGCGCGCTGCTGCAACGGTTCGAGCAACGGCTCGCGGCCAGCGGCGCCGCGCTGTCGCAGCGCGAGCGGCTCGTGTGCGGCGCCGTGCTGCAAGGTCGGCCCGTTCCGCAGATCGCGGACACGCTCGCGCTCAAGCCGAGCAGCGTGCGTACCTACCTCGGTCGCGCGCTCGCGAAGCTCGCCATCGCGAATCGGGCCGGGCTCTTTGCATGGTGTGTGACGGACGAGGAGGCGCCGGCCGTCGGCGATCGCTAGAGAATCGAATCTCGGCGGCGCCTTCTGGCGCCTTGTCGCCTTGTCGCCTTGTCGCCTTGTCGCCTTGTCGCCTTGTCGCCTTGTCGCCTTGTCGCCTTGTCGCCTTGTCGCCTTGTCGCCTTGTCGCCTTGTCGCCGTCCGCCTTCCGCCTTCCGCCTTCCGCCTTCCGCCTTCCGCCGTCCGCCTTCCGCCTTCCTCCTTCCCTGTTCCGCCTTCCCACCTTTGTCGCGCTTGTCCTTAAAACGATGACAGACAGCCGCCCGGCCCGCTCCTAGTATCTGACCCACCCGACTGCAGCGACGCGTCGGATGCAACGGAGACACGCGATGCCGAACCACGGATGCACACCGCCCCGCACGGCCGGGCGTGCGCTCCGCCGACGACAGGCCGACATGCCTCGATCGGCCAAACCGCATCGCGTACCGCGCCGCACACGGGCATAACGCCCTTCATTCCATTCCAACCCGACCGGGTCCATGCGACCGGACGAGCCTGACGGCCCGTCCGATGCACGCGTGCGCCCGTCGATTCCCCGATCCGGAGGAGACACATGCAACACGCCGATACCGTCTATCTGAACGGCCTGCTCTACACCGGCGACGCACAGCGCCGCTTCGCGCAGGCGCTCGCCACGAAGGACGGCAAGATCGTCGCCGTCGGCCGCGACGACGACATCCGCCCGCTCGCCGGCCCCGCGACGCGCAGGGTCGATCTGGCCGGCAGGCTGATGCTGCCGGGCCTGATCGACGGCCACGTGCACCCGCTCGAAGGTCACCAGATTCTCGGCGACTTCGATCTGTCCGGGATCAACGACCCGGACACGATCCTGCAGCGCATCCGCGCGTGTGCCGACGCGACGCCGGACGAACCGTGGGTCTATCTCGGCGGCGCGAACCTCGCCGCGTTCGGCGCCTATCCGAGCCGCGAACTGCTCGACCGGATCGTGCCCGACCGGCCGCTGCTCGTGGTCGGCTTCGACGTGCACAGCGGCTGTCTCAATACGAAGGGGCTGGAAGCGGCCGGCATTACGGCCGATACGCCCGATCCGACCGGCGGCGTGTACGAGCGCGACGCGTCGGGTGCGCCGAACGGCGTCGTGCACGAAGCGGCGTTCTACCGCGTCTGCCCGATCATTCCGCAACTGAGTCCGGCCGGCTATCCGAAGTCGCTCGCGAAAGCGCATGCGATGGCGCACGGCTACGGGATCACGGGCTGGTTCGACGCGCGCGTCGAGGAAGCCGAGCTCAAAGCGTATGCCGCCGCGCAACGGGCCGGCCAGTTGAAGACGTACGTGAGCGCGGGGCTCTACGCGAACCCGCGCCGCGATCCGCGCGAACAGATCGAGCGCTTCGTCGCGTGGCGTCGCGAGTACGAGCGCGACAACCTGCGTCTGCATACGGTGAAGATCTTCGTCGACGGCGTGCCCGAATCGAAAACCGCCGCGCTGCTCGAACCGTACGCCGGCACCGACGACTGCGGCCTCGCGCTATGGAGCCAGGACGCACTCAACGAAATCTGCCTGCTCGCCGATACGGCCGGCTTCGACCTGCACTTCCATACGCTGGCCGACCGCGCGGTACGCATGACGCTCGACGCGCTCGAATACGTGCAGATCCGCAACGGCATGCGCGACCGGCGCGCGCAGCTCGCGCACCTGCAGCTCGTCGATCCGGCCGACATGGGCCGCTTCAACCGGCTCGGCGCGATCGCGAGCGTCCAGACCCTGTGGACGGCCGCGCGCGACGAGCAGCAGCAGCTCTATCGCGACCTGCTCGGCGCCGAACGCACCGCCCGCAACTATCCGTTCCGCAGCCTGCGCAATGCGGGCGCGATGCTCGCGGCGGGCTCCGACTGGTCGGTCAGCACGATGGATCCGATGCAGATCATCCAGACCGGCGTCACGCACCGGCTGATCGACCAGCCGGACAGCCCGCCGTGGAACCCGCACGAACGTCTCGACCTGCTCACCATGCTCGAGGCCTATACGGTGAACACCGCGTATGCGCTGCGCTTCGACGATTGCACCGGGTCGCTCGAAGCGGGCAAGGACGCGAGCCTCGCGATCCTCGACCGCAATCCTTTCGAACACCCGGTCGGCACGTTCGCGCAGACCCGCGTGCTCGAGACCTGCTTCCGCGGCGAAGTCGTGTATGCGGCGCCGGGCTGGGCCGATTGAGCCCCAGCCGAGCACCGGCCGAACGCCCGCCGTACGCCGGCCGCGCGCTCGTCAGGCGACGTCGAGCGCGAGCAGCTGATCGGTGGTCAGCACGTCGCCGAACGTATCCGACAGCGCGGCCAGCGTCGCGCGATGGAGGTCGCGGTGCGGCACCGTGCTGCCGTCCGCGACATCGAGGTCGCGCGTTGCGCATGCATCGTCGACGACGATCACCGCATAGCCGAGCGGCACCGCATCGCGCGCGGCACCGGCAACGCATGCATGCGTCATCAGCCCGGTGACGATCAGCGTGTCGATCCCGGCCGCCTTCATGCGCGCGTCGATGTCGGTCGTCGGAAACACGCTGACCGACGTCTTCTTCACGACGGTGTGCCGCGGCGCCGGTTGCAGGTCCGCATGAAAGCGGAACCCTTCGCTGCCGTCCGCGAAGATCGGGCCGCCGGCCGCGCCGACGTGCTGGATATGGAACACCGGAATGCCCGCGCGATCGGCGAAGGCGATCACGCGCTGCGCGTTGCCCAGCGCGCGCGGCCCTTCCGGAATCGGCAGGCGGCCGCTGAAATACTCGTTCTGGAAATCGATCACCAGCAGCGCGGTGCGGGCGGCGTCGATCGACGTCGGCGCGCTCGCGCCGGCCAGGGTGCGGATGGTCGGATGTTGCATGGGTCGCTCTCTACTCCAGGTTGGCACATCGAACGGAACGGCGGTACGGCCGGGCCGGCGCCGGCGCCGTCGAATGCGATCCTTCGGCTGGCACCGCCGGCGGCAGGCCTGCCGTGACCGCGAAGCGCCAGTGTCGGGCCGCGCGACCGCGCGCGACAGCGGCCCGCAGGACAACGTCCGACAGAATCGGGCCAACCTGCGCGCGACGGCCTACGACAGCGCCGCGCGCGCGCCGGCCCGCTTGCGCCCGTAGCACGCCATCATCACGGAGCTGAGCAGGAAGCCCGCGCCGCCGATCAGCAGCAGCCCGATCTCGCCGAACACCGGCAGCAGGTTCGTGAGCGCGCCCGTCACGACCCACGCGACGGCCATCACCGAGCCCGCGACGCCGAGCGCCCAGCCCTGCCGGTCCTCGCTGACGGCGTCGGAGAATGCGGTGTACATCGTCGTGTACGCAACCATGTCGAAGCAGCCGACCACCATCGCGAGCGCCCACAGCACCGGCTCTTGCGGGAACAGCGCCGACAGGATCTGGCCGAGACCGGCGACGAGCAGCCCCGTCTTCGCGATGTCGACCACGCTCCAGACACGCAACATCAGCCGCACGACGAACAGCAGCCCGAATACGAAGCAGACGCCGATCACGCCGCTGAACAGCCCCAGCCGCGCGCTCGTATAGCCGAACTTCGCGTGCAGCAACAGCATGATGGTCTGCAGGTAGAGCCCGTAACCGACCTGCATCAGGAAGAACACCACCGCGAGGAACGCGACGTTACGCTGGCGCGCGGCTTCCCACACGATCCGCAGCGGCAGCAGCAAGTCGATGCGCGCGTCGCCGCGCGGCACGGCCGTATCGCGATACGACGCCCAGGTCCAGCACGCGCAGCTCAGCGACAGTGCCGCCACCAGCACGAACGGCGTGCCGTAGTCGAACAGCGGCGAGATCGTCCGGTCGGACGTGACGCCGCCGAGCACCGGGCCGACGATCACGCCCGCGCTGAACGCCAGCGACATGATGCTCATGTTGTACGCCTTGCTCGCGGGCGTGCTGAGGTCGGTGATGGCTGCTTGCGCGATGCCCTGGCAGCCGGCCGCGAGACCGGTCAGCCCGCGTCCGGCCAGCAGCAGCGCGACGCTCGCATGCCACGCACCGGCCGCCATCAGCGCATAGCCTGCCGCGAGCCCGAGCAGGCACAGCAGCAGGATCCGGCGGCGGCCGCAGCGGTCCGACAGCTCGCCCATCAGCGACGAGCCGAAGAACATGCACAACGGATAGATCCCGTAGCCGAGACCGAGGTAGAAATTGCGCGCGTGGTCGCCGGCGTCGGCGGGCAGGATGCCCGCCTGCGGATCGCTGAAGATCGCGGACATCATCGGGTAGACGAGACCGAAGCCCATCGCGTCGATCGCGATGGCGAGCAGGCAGGGGCCGAGCAGTTTGTAGTCGAGCCGGGACATGGCGACCTTCCGGAAGAGTGGATGATCGCCCAAGCGTAATGACCGGGCCGCAACCGCGGTAGACGGCCGGCCGCGATGCTGATCATCGGCGCGTCCGGCACCCTGCATCCGGCCTGCGCCGATGGATCGCCGTCCCGGCCGTGCGCCGCTACTTGACGCTCAGCGGCTCGCCCTGAAACTGGCGGCGCGCGACCACGCACGGTGCGCCGTCGTGCATGAACACGCTCGCGAGCAGCCCGAACGACGCCGCGAACAGCACGTACCACGCGGGCGCGACGGGCGACCCGCTCGCACGCGTCAGCCACGTGACGATGAACGGCGCGAAGCCGCCGAACACCATCACCGCGATGTTGTAGGCCAGCGCGACGCCGGTCGAGCGCGAGCGGGTCGCGAACTGCTCGGCCAGCGTGGTCGGCGCGGGGCCGTAGCAGACGCCGATGATCGTGCAGATCACGAGCTGCATCGCGAGCAGGCGCCCGATGCCCGGCGCTGCGGCCAGCCACGAGAACAGCGGATAGGTGACCGTCAGCAGCGCGAACGTACCCGCAATCAGCACCGGCCGCCGGCCGATGCGATCGGAGACGATCGCCGCAACCGGAATCGTCACCGTCAGCAGCGCGACCGCCGCCATCTGCACCATGAACACCTGGTCGAGCGGCAGCCCGAAGGTCTTGTGCACGAACGTCGGCATGTTCACGAGCATCACGTAGAACACGGCCGTGCCGGTGATCGTCTGCCCCATCGACACCAGCACGCCGCGGAGGTTGTCGCGCAGCACGCGCGCGACGCTGGCCGGCGGTTCGACGGTCGATTTGCTCGCGTCGAGGAATGCTTCCGTCTCCTCCATGTGCCGACGAATCCACAACCCGACCGGCCCGATCAGCAGCCCGAGCGCGAACGGCACGCGGCAGCCCCAGCTGTGCAGCGCCGCATCCGACAGCGACTGCGTGGCCCACGCGCCCATCGCAGCCCCCGAGAACACCGCGAGACACTGGCCGATCAGCTGCCACGATCCGTACAGCCCGCGACGGTTCGCGGGGGCGCTTTCGACGAGAAACGCGGTCGCGCTGGCGTATTCGCCGCCGGTGGCGAAACCCTGCAGCAGCCGCGCGACGACGATGAGGACCGGCGCCGCCGGGCCGATCGCCGCGTAGGGCGGCGCGAACGTGATCAGCGCGATCGACAGCGTCATCAGCAGGATGATGAGCTGCATCGCGGCCTTGCGACCCTTGCGGTCCGAATAGAGCCCGAGCAGGATGCCGCCGACCGGGCGCATGAAGAAGCCGACGCCGAACGTCGCGAGCGACATCAGCAACGACGCGTACTGGCTTTCGGCAGGAAAGAACAGCCGCGCGATGATGCCGGAGAAGAAACCGTAGACGATGAAGTCGTACCACTCGAGGGTATTGCCCACGACGGCGGCGATCACCTGCCGCTGTCGCGTGTTCCGACGTGAGTCGCGCATGCCTTTCTCCTGCAGTCTCGGGGTGCCGCGCCGCATGCGTGCCGTCTTCGGCGGCGGGCATGGGCGGCCCGGCTTTCGTGTCGCCGGCCGATGCGGGACAGGCACGACGGAACCGCCGGGCCCGCGTACGATCAGCGTGAATCGATGATAGGGACGCCAAAAACCCGCATCAATTAAGGCCGGCGGCAGATGGTTAGCCGGAGATTAAATGTCGCTTCTCCGCGCTGCTCCGCGCTTCGCCGCGAGAAAAACCGTGTCGTTCGCGCGTTGTTGCGCTCCCGGTTCTGCGGCAAAATCGTTGGCCGCCCTCCCCATCTTCCGCATCATGCGCAACCGCATCAACGAAGAGATCACGTTTCGCAAGCTCGAAGTGTTGCTCGCGTTCATGGAAGCCGGCAGCCTCGCGAAGGCGGCCGATGCGCTGGGCATCAGCACCGTCAGCGTGCACCGCGCGCTACATACGCTCGAGGAAGGCATGCACTGCGCACTGTTCCGCCACGAGGGGCGAAACCTGATTCCGACCGACGCCGCGCAGGTGCTTGCCGAAGTTGCGGGCGAAGTGCTCAAGACGATGACGGACGGAATCCGGTCGACGCGCGAGGCGGCCGGCTATGGCGCGGGCCAGTTGAAGATTGGTGCGCTGTATTCGTTGACGATCCGCACCGTGCCCGAGGTCGTGATCGCGCTGAAGGAGCGCCGCCCCGAGTTGCAGGCCGAACTCGTGCTCGGCTCGAACGCCGATCTGCTCGACAAGTTGAGGCACGGCGCGATCGACGCGACGCTGATGGCGCTGCCCGAACCGGACGCCGAGATCGAATCGATCGCGCTGTTCGAGGACGAGATGTTCTTCGCCGCGCCGGTCGATTCGCCGTATGCGCAATGCGACGCGATCGATCTCCATGCGTGCGGCGACGAGCCGTTCGTGTCGCTCGGCGAAGGCTTCGCGACGCACAACGGCTTCACGGAAGCGTTCCGTTCGGCCGGCGTCACGCCGAACGTCGCGATGCGGGTGGGCGACATCTTCTCGCTGATCAACCTCGTGTCGGGCGGCGTCGGCTGCTCGCTGCTGCCCGGCCGCGTGCGCGACCTGTTCGCGCACCGGATCGCGCTCGTGCCGCTCGCCGGGCCGACGATCCGCCAGACGATCGGCCTGAGCTTCCTGCACCGCCGCGAGCGAGACCCGAATCTGCTTGCGCTCGCAACCGTCTGCCGGCTGACGGTGAAGGGGCCGAACGGGCAGTAGCGCGCCGAACGCCTCTCCCGCTTGTCGGCGCGCGCACGCGTCGCGTGCGGGCACCGCACCACACGGCTCCGCCAGCCGCCCGCATGCGTCGGTCTCGTCCGTTTGGACGGCACGAAGCGCCCGCTTTGTTGCGATCATGGCCGTCATGCATCGCGCGCCGCCATTCGCATCGGGCGGCGCGGCGCCCGCTCGCGCGCCCTCGCCACGGAGACACCATGAACGACCCCGTCCTCGGCCCCATCGACCAGATCGGCTATGTGGTCGCCGATCTCGACCGCAGCATCGCGCGCTGGCGCGCCCGCCACGACGCGGGCCCGTGGACCGTGTTCCGCAACGTGCGCCTCGACGGCCGCTATCTCGGCGAGCCGGTGACGGTCACGATGGACGTCGGGCTCGCGTATCGCGGCGACCTGCAGATCGAACTGATCCACGTGACGAACGACGCGCCGTCGCCCTACCGCGACGCGCACGGTCAATCGCTCGCGGGCCTGCATCACGTCGCATGGGTGGTCGACGATCTCGACGCCGCGGTGGCGCGGCTCACGGCGCGCGGCCTGCTAGTCGTGTTCGAAGCCGCCAACCCGGCCACGCGCGTCGCCTATCTCGACGACGCCGACGATCCGGGCGTGCGCGTCGAAGTGATCGAAGGCGCCGGGATGCGCGACATGATCGCGCACGGCATCGCCGCGGCGCACACATGGGACGGCGCCGATCCGGTCCGCATCATCGACGCGTCGGCCGCCGCCGCATGAGGGGGCCCGCACGCGTCCCACTTCACTTACAGGAGCAATCACGATGAAACGACTCGAAGGCAAGGTGGCGCTGATCACGGGCGGCGCCCGCGGCCAGGGCGAAGCGGAAGCGCGACGGTTCGTCGCCGAAGGCGCACGCGTGGTGATCGCCGACGTGCTCGACGATGCCGGCCGGCATGTCGCGGCTGAACTCGGCGACGCCGCGCGGTTCCAGCATCTCGACGTGACGAACGAAGACGACTGGCACACCGCCGTGCATGCGACGCTCGCGCATTTCGGCCGGCTCGACATCCTCGTGAACAACGCGGCCATCCTGAAGCTCGTGCCGATCGAATCCTGTTCGCTCGACGACTACCGGAAGGTGATCGACGTGAACCAGGTCGGCTGCTGGCTCGGCATGAAATCGGCGCTCGCCGCGCTGAAGGATGCCGGCGGCGGCTCGATCGTCAACGTGTCGTCGACGGCCGGGATGGAGGGCGTGGCGGGCGGCAGCGCATACGTGTCGAGCAAGTTCGCGGTGCGCGGGATGACCAAGGCTGCCGCGCTCGAATTCGGCCGCTACGGGATCCGCGTGAACTCGGTGCATCCGGGCGGCATCGACACCGTGATGGCGCGCCCGCCGGAATACGCGGATTTCGACCCGTCGTCGGTCTACAGCGGGCTGCCGATCGCGCGCATCGGCAAGCCGGACGAAGTGGCGAACCTCGTGCTGTTCCTCGCATCCGACGAATCCGCGTATTGCACGGGTTCCGAATTCATCGTCGACGGCGGGATGCTCGCGGGCAGCACGTTCCACTGAATCACACGTCGGTCGATGCTCGCCCGCCCGCGTGGCGGGCGTTTTCGTTTGCGGCCCCAGAAGCGAGCAGTCTGCGCGCCTTTCATATGCATCGCTAAGCAAGTATCGAGAAACGACAATGCCGCCGGCGGTTCTCCCGTGCGGCAGCATCGTACGTTCCGGAGCAAAGCGCATTGAAGCAATGCGATGCGGCGCTCAGTACCCCTTCGGCTGGATCGCCGGTGCGCCGACACCGCGCGCGCCCTGCTTGCCGCCGCGCACCAGACAGCGCCCGCGCGGGCCGTACACGCCGTCGGTCTCCGGATACAGCGTCAGCAGCACGAAATACAGCAGCCCGCCGACCATCAGCGACACCGGCACGCTGAGATCGAGCCCGCCCGCGAGATTGCCTAGCGGCCCGACGAACTGCCCCGGCAGATTGACGAACGACAGGCCAATGAACGCCGCGGGCAGCCAGGCGCCCATCGCGCGCAGGTTCCAGCCGTGCGTAAACCAGTAGTGGCCGCCGCGCAGCCCGCGGTTGAACACCTGCAGATCGTCGGCGAGATAGAAGCCGCGGCGCGTCACGTAGCCGATCACCATGATCGCCATCCACGGGCAACTGAACGTGTCGATCAGCGTCGAGAACGTCGCGACGCTTTCGACGAGGTTGAACCAGAAGCGGCCGACGAAGATGAACGCGATCGCGATCGTGCCGATCAGCAGCGTCGCGCGCACGCGGTTCAGCAAACGCGGGAACATGCTCGACACGTCGAGACCCGTGCCGTACAGCGCGGTCGTGCCGGTCGACATCCCGCCGATGATCGCGATCAGGCACATCGGCAGCAGGAACCAGCGCGGCGACACGGCGAGCAGCCCGCCGACGTAGTCGTTCGACGCGATGAACGCGGGCGCCTTCGACGCGATGATCGTCGCGGTCGCGAGGCCGAAGAAGAACGGCACGAAGGTCGCGATCTGCGCGGCGAACACGGCGCCCATCACGCGCCGCTTCGGCGTGTGCTGCGGAATGTAGCGCGCCCAGTCGCCGAGCGTCGACGCGAACGACACCGGGTTGCTCAACGCGACCAGCACCGCGCCGACGAACGCGGCCCAGAAACCTGCACTGCCCTGATTCAGCGTGCCCGCGTAGTTCACGTCGAACCGCCCGGCGAACGCGAACAGGCCCGCGACGAACAGCAGGCTCGCGGCCCACACGGCGATCTTGTTGACCCACAGCATGAAGCGGAAGCCGTAGATGCACACGATCAGCACCAGCACCGCGAACACCATGTACGCAGCGCCGAGCGTGAAGCCGTTGACCGGCACGCCGACCATGTTGTGCGCACCGCCGACGAGCGCGTCGCCCGAGCTCCACACCGCGAGCGAGAAGAACGCGATCGACGTGAGCAGCGCGAGGAACGAACCGACGATCCGGCCGTGGATGCCGAAATGCGCGCCGGACGAGACCGGGTCGCTCGTGCCGTTGCGCGGGCCGAACAGGCTCATCGGCGCGAGGATGCACGTGCCGGCCAGCACGCCGAGCACGATCGCGGCGACGCCCGCCTTGAACGACAGCCCGACCAGCACGGGAAAGCTGCCGAGCACCGATGTGGAAAACGTATTGCAGCCGCCGAACAGCAGCCGGAACAGATCGATCGGACGCGCATAGCGCGATACGTCGGGAATGCGCTCGAAACCGAACGATTCGACTTGCGTAATCCTGCCTTCACTCATTTGTCTCCAGCTCCTCTGGTGCGTCGGTACGGCCCGCGACTGCGGCCATACGACACATCGTCATCGATTCGCGGCCACTCTAAACCGGATCAGGCGGCGCAAATATCACGCATTCGAGACGTTTACGACGAAGGAGAACAATGTTTTGCGGCAGCGAATCGGCGCGGAGCGCGCGCCGCCGCTGCGGCGCGGGCGATGCGATGTCAGGGCGCGGGAGCGGCCGCCGGCGCGTGGCAGGCGATCAGGCCCCGTTGCACGGCCGGCCGGGCGTCGATGTCGGCGAGCCCGCGGTCGGGATCTTGCCGTTCGAGTTGATCGCGACGAGCGGCGGGCTGCGCTGTTCGCCGGCGGACATCCACAAGGTCGGCCCGGCGACGGTGTCAGCACGTGAGCGCACGCGCAAACTCCGTGCGCGTCGGGCCGCGCGGCGGGCCCCTCGTTTCGCCTGCCGCACGGCCCACGCCCGCGTTACGGCCGCGACTGCGCAACCGAGCCGGATACCTGCTGCGCCGTGCCCGCCGGCCAGCCGCCCGCGAGCGCCTTGTACAACGCGACAGTCGACGCCGCGCTGCGCATCTGCCCGTCGGCGGCCGCGTCCTGCGCCTGCAGCAGCGTGCGTTGCGCGTCGAGCACTTCGTAGTAGTCGATCGCGCCGGCCGAGAAGCGGGCCTGCGCGAGCTGCGCGGCACGCGCGCTGTCGTCGGCCGCGCGCACGAGGTGCGCGGTCTCGTCACGCGTGCGGGCGACACGCAGCAGCGCGTTTTCGGTTTCCTCCAGCGCGCCGAGCACGGTCTGCCGGTACTGCGCGAGCTGCCCGGCCGCTTGCGCGTCGCTCGCGGCGATCCGCGCCCGCACGCGGCCGACGTCGAGGAACGACCAGTCGATGCCGAGCGCGATCAGGTTCGTGTCGCTGCCCGCACGAAAGAACCCGTAGCTGCTCGTCGCGCTGCCGAGCAAGCCCGACAGCGTGAAGCGCGGAAACAGGTCGGCCGTCGCGACGCCGATCCGCGCGGTCGCCGCATGCAGCCGCGCCTCGGCGGCAGCCACGTCCGGGCGCCGGCGCAGCAGATCGCCCGGCGTGCCCGGATCGATGTCCGCGGTGAGCGCCGGCAACGACACCGGCGCGCCGTTGGGCACGTCGAACCGGCCGATCAGCGCGTCCGGCGTCCGCCCGGTCAGGACGGCGAGCCGGTGTTCGTCGACGCCGATCGCCGCTTCGTACACGGCGATCCGCGACGTCGTCGATTCGTACTGCGCACGCGCACGCGCCGCATCGAGTTCGGAGCCCCGCCCCGCGCCGACGCGCGCATTGATCAGCGCGAGCGTCTGCTTCTGGTTGTCGGCGTTGTCGCGAGCGATCCGCAACCGCTCCTGCGAGCCGCGCAGATCGACGTACGTGCTCGCGACCTCGCCCGCGATCGCAACGCGCACCGCGCGCACGTCGGCCGCGCTGGCCGCCGTTTCCGCGCGCTGCGATTCGATCGAGCGACGCACGCGGCCGAACAGGTCGAGTTCCCATGCGGCATTGATCCCGACGCTCGACGTCGGCGTATCGCGCTGGCTGCGCGGTGCGCCGAACGCCTGATCCTTGCTCATCAGCTGATGGCCGATCTGGCCGCTCGCGGTGAGCGTCGGATAGCGGTCGAACGTCGCTTGCGACAGCAGCGCATTCGACGCGTCGTAGCGCGACACGGCGACCTGCAGATCCTGGTTCGCCGCGAGCGCCGCATCGATCAGCTGGGTGAGCGCCGGATCGCCAAAGCCGCGCCAGAACGTGGTGTCGGCGTCGGCCGACGCGTCGGGCGGCATATCGGGCTGCGTATCGGGCCGTGTACCGGCCGGCGCCGTGTCGCGCTGCGTCGCCGGGTGTGCGTCACGTGCGAACCGCGCGGCCGTGGTTGTATCGGGCCGTTTGAAATCAGGGCCGACCGCGCAGGCAGCGAGCGTCACCGACATCGCGAGCGCGGAAAGACGGAAAGCGGCGCTCATCGGTTTTCTCCTTCGAGGGTGCCGTGCTGTTCGCTCCAGACGGCCGGCGTGCCGCCCGCGAGCTTGCGGATCGCCACGTAGAACACGGGCGTCAGGAACAGCCCGAACAGCGTGACGCCCAGCATCCCGGCGAACACGGTGACGCCGGTGGCCGCACGCACCTCGCTGCCCGCGCCGCTGCCGATCAGCAGCGGCACCGAGCCCGCAATGAACGCGACCGACGTCATCACGATCGGACGCAGCCGCAGCTTGCACGCTTCGAGCGCTGCTTCGACCGCGCCCTCGCCCTGGATCTCGAGCTCGCGCGCGAATTCGACGATCAGGATCGCGTTCTTGCACGCCAGCCCCATCAGCACGACGAGACCGACCTGCACGAACACGTTGTTGTCGCCGCCGGACAGCCACACGCCGAACAGCGCCGCGCACATGCACACGGGCACGATCAGGATCACCGCGAGCGGCAACGTCCAGCTCTCGTACAACGATGCGAGCACGAGGAACACCAGCATCACCGCGAGCGGGAACACGACGATCGCCGCGTTGCTCTGCGTGACCTGCTGGTAGCTGAGGTCGGTCCATTCGAGCGTGATGCCCGGCGGCAGCACGTCCTTCGCGATCTGCTGCAGCTTCGCGATCGTCTGCGACGACGACATCACCTTCGGGTCGGCGTCGCCGATCAGGTCGGCGGCCGGATAGCCGTTGTAGCGCACGACCGGGTCCGGCCCGTATGCGGGCGCCACCGTCACCATCGAGCCGATCGGCACCATCTCGCCCTTCGCGTTGCGCGTGCGCAGGTTCGCGATGTCGGCGGCCGTCTGCCGATGGCCGGCGTCGGCCTGCGCCATCACGCGGTACACGCGCCCGAATGCATTGAAGTCGTTCACGTACATCGAGCCGAGATACACCTGCAACGTGTTGAACAGGTCGGTCAGCGCAACGCCCTGCGCCTTCGCCTTCAGCCGGTCGACCTTCACTTCGAGCTGCGGGATGTTCGCCTGGTACGAGCTGACCGGGTAGCTCATCCCGGGCGTCTTCGCGACTGCGGCCTGGAATGCGGTCAACGCGTTCTGCAGCGCGCCGTAGCCGAGCCCGCCGCGATCCTCGAGATACAGCGAGTAGCCCGAACCGTTGCCGAGGCCCTGGATCGGCGGCGGCATCAGCGCATAGGTGATGCCGCCGCCGATCGCCGCGAAGCGCGCGTTCAGGTCCGCGTTGATCTGCGCGGCGCTGCGGTGACGCTGGTCGAACGGCTTCAGGATCACGTACGAATTCGTGACGTTCGGCGTGTTCACCCCCTGCAGCGCATTCAGCCCGGCGAACGCCGGCACCATCTCGACGCCGTCGGTGCCGAGCGCGATCTTCGTCATCTGCTCGGTCACCGCGCTGGTGCGCGCGAGCGATGCGCCTTCCGGCAGCTTCGCGCCGGCGAACAGGTACAGCTTGTCCTGCACGGGGATGAAGCCGCCCGGCACCGCGTTGAACAGCAGCGCAGTGGCCGCGAGCAACGCCGCATAGACCGCGAACACCACGCCGCGCCGCTTCAGCGTGCGGCCGACGACGCCGTGATAGCGATCGGCGCTGCGCTCGAAGAAGCGGTTGAACGGACGAAACAGCCAGCCGAATGCGCGGTCGAGCGCACGCGTCAGCGCATCCTTCGGCGCGCCGCGCGGACGCAGCAGCTTCGCGGCGAGCGCGGGCGACAGCGTCAGCGAGTTGATCGCGGAGATCACCGTGGAGATCGCGATCGTCACCGCGAACTGCTTGTAGAACTGGCCGGTGACGCCCGACATGAACGCCATCGGCACGAACACCGCACACAGCACGAGCGCGATCGCGACGATCGGCCCCGACACCTCGCGCATCGCCTGATGCGCGGCATCGCGCGGGCTCAACCCTTGCGCGATGTTGCGCTCGACGTTCTCGACGACGACGATCGCATCGTCGACGACGATCCCGATCGCGAGCACGAGCCCGAACAGCGTCAGCGTGTTGATCGAATAGCCGAGCAGATAGAGCCACGCGAACGTGCCGACCACCGACACCGGCACCGCGACGAGCGGAATGATCGACGCGCGCCAGGTCTGCAGGAACAGGATCACGACGAGCACGACCAGCACGACGGCCTCGATCAGCGTGTGCTGCACCGCGCGGATCGATTCGCGCACGAACACGGTCGGATCCCATACAGGGCGATACGCGACGCCCGGCGGGAAACGCTTCGACAGTTCGTCGAGCTTCGCATACACGGCCTTCGCGACGTCGAGCGCGTTCGCGCCCGGCGACAGGAAGATGCCGACCACCGCCGAATGCTTGTCGTTGAAATACGAACGCAGCGTGTAGTCGCCCGCGCCGAGCTCGATGCGCGCGACGTCGGACAGTTTCACCACCTGGCCGTCGTCGCCGTTGCGCAGAACGATGTCGCCGAACTCCTGCACGGTGCGCAGCCGGCCGCGCACGTTGATCGACACGAGGAAGTCGTTCTTCTTCGGCGACGGCTCCGCGCCGAGCTGGCCGGCCGACACCTGCACGTTCTGCTCGCGCACCGCGGCGATCACGTCGCTCGCGGCCAAGCCGCGCGACGCGAGCCGGTTCGGATCGAGCCACAGCCGCATCGCGTAGTCGCCGGAGCCGTACACGCCGACGTCGCCGATGCCGGTCAGCCGCGACAGTTCGTCCTTCACGTGCAGCGTCAGGTAGTTGCGCAGATACAGCGAATCGCGGCTGTTGTCCGGCGAATGGAGGCTCACGTACATCAGCGGCGTCGGCGACTGCTTCTGCGTGGTCACGCCGTACTGCCGCACCTCGTCGGGCAGGCGCGACAGTGCCTGGCTCACGCGGTTCTGCACACGCACCGCGGCCGTGTCGGGATCGACGCCCTGCGGGAACGTGACGACGACCTGCAGGCTGCCGTCCGAGCCGGCAACCGACTTCATGTACATGATCCCTTCGACGCCGTTGATCGCCTCTTCCAGCGGTTCGGCCACCGATTCGGCGATTTCCTTCGGGTTCGCGCCTGGATACGTCGCACGCACGACGACGCTCGGCGGCACGACTTCCGGATATTCGCCGGCGGGCAGCATCGGGATCGAGATCAGGCCGAGCGCGAAGATCACGATCGACAGCACGACCGCGAAGATCGGACGGTCGATGAAGAATCGGGAGAAATCCATCACGCGTCTCCCGTCATTGCGCGGCCGGCGCGCCGGCGTCGGCCAAGGCCTGCGTGCCGGTGCCGCTGCGAGTGCTGGTGCCCGCATCCGCATGCGCGGGTAGCGCCTTCGGCTTCACCTGCGCGCCCGGATAGTAGATCCGCTGCACGCCGTCGACGACGACGCGGTCGCCCGACTGCAGCCCCTTCTCGACGATCCGCTCGCCGTCGAGCGCGCGCCCGATCGTCACGTCGCGGCGCAGCGCCTTGTCGCCGGCGCCGATCACGTACACGTACTTGCGATCCTGGTCGGTGAGCACGGCCTTGTCGTCGACGAGCAGCGCATCCTGATCGCGACCGCTGACGAGCTGCACGCGCGCATAGAGGCCCGGCGTGAACGTATGATCCGCATTCGACAGCCGCACGCGCGCGCGGATCGTACCGGTTTGCGGATCGAGCTGGTTGTCGAGGAAGTCGACGGTGCCCGCGTGCGGAAACCCCGTCTCGTTCGCCAGGCCCACACGGACCGGATCGGCGCCGATCGCGCGATGCTTCGGATCGGCACGCCGCGCGTTGTAGCGCAGGTAGCTCTGCTCGTCGCAGTCGAAATACACGTAGACCGGGTCCTGCGATACGACGGTGGTCAACAGCGTGTCGTCGGCGCGTGCGAGATTGCCGGCGGTTGCAATCGCGCGGCCGACACGGCCCGCGATCGGTGCGCGTACTTCGGTGAAACCGAGATTGAGCTTTGCGTCGGCGACGGCCGTGTCGGCCGCCTGCAACTCGGCACGCGCCTGCTCGGCGGTCGCACGCGCGTTGTCGAACTCTTCCCGGGACGTTGCATGCGCATCGATCAGCGTCTGCACGCGCTTGAGCTGCACGTTCGCGAGGCTCGCGGTCGCGCGTGCGCGCTGCTGCTGCGCATTCGCGCGGTCGAGCGCGATCCGGTATGGACGCGGGTCGATCTGGAACAGCACGGTACCCTGCGCAACGAGGTCGCCCTCCTTGTACGCGACACGCTGCAGGTAGCCGCTCACGCGCGGTCGCAATTCGACCGCATCGACCGCTTCGACGCGTCCGTTGAATTCGTCCGCGAGACGGATCGTGCGCGGCGCAACGGTGGTCACCCCGACTTCCGGAAGGGGATGGGCCGACGATGCGTCTTTGCCGTCGTGACAGCCCGACAACGCCAGCAGCAGAGCGCAGGCCGCACCCAGAGGCGACGTCCTGCGTAGGGTTAAGGAGAGCATGGGTGCCTCGCGACGGGTTAAACTGTCGCGCAGCATAAAAGTTGAAGTTAACTTGAAGTCAAGCTTTCCCGGAGGGCATCATGGGTATCGACGAAACACCGAAATGGCCGCTGATGTCGATCCGCGAAGTGGCCGCGCGCAGCGGCGTACCGGCGTCGACGCTGCGCTTCTACGAGACGCGCGGGCTCATCAAGTCGCATCGCAACGGTTCGAGCCATCGCCACTATTCGCGCACGGTGCTGCGGCTGATCGCGTTCATCGTGTTCGCGCAGAAGATCGGCTATTCGCTCGACGAGATCGCCGAACAGCTCGTGAGCCTGCCGGAAGATGCCGCGCCGACCAACAAGGACTGGCAGCGGCTGTCGCGCGGCTGGAAGCAGCGCGTCGCAAGCCGGATCGAGGAGTTGCAGCGGCTCTACATCAATCTCGACGAATGCATCGGCTGCGGCTGCCTGTCGCTGAAGCGCTGCAAGCTGACCAATCCCGAGGATCGCGCGGGCCGCAACGGGCCCGGCGCACGGCGCTGGCTCGGCGATGCGCCGCCCGATCTCGACTGACGCAGACGGCCGGCGCGGCGCCGGCCTGCCGTGTCATCCCACCCGCCAGCCGCCGTTCACCGCAATGGTCGCGCCGGTGACGAACGACGCGCGCGGCCCGGCGAGCCACGCGACCGCATCCGCGACATCGTCCGCGTGCCCGGCACGACCAACCGGCGTCTGCTCGCGGATCGTCGCTGCAATGGCCGGTGCGACGCCCGCATCGCCGAACAAGCGCGTATCGGCGATATAACCGGGCGCGACCGTATTGACCGTGACGCCGCGCGGCCCGAGCTCGCGCGCGAGCGCGACGGTGAACCCTTCGATGCCCGCTTTCGCCGCCGCATACGCGAGGCCGCCCGGCAGCAAACTGCCGGCTCGCGCCGCGATCGACCCGATGTTGATGATCCGCGCGGCGCGGTCGGCCAGGTGCGGCAACACGGCCATCGTCGCGATGAACGCGCTTTTCAGGTTTGCGTCGAGCACGGCGTCCCGCACGGTTTCGGTTTCGGCATCGGCCGCGTCCGTGTCCGCGGCGACGCGCCCCGTCAGCCCGGCGTTGTTGACCAGCACGTCGATGCGCGGCCATTGCGCGACGATCGCGGCGACGGCCGCCGTCGCGTCCTGCCGCCTGCGCAGGTCGGCCGCGTGTCCGCTCGCCGCGTCGCCGAGCCGCGCGACGGCGGCATCCAGTCTTCCTGCGTCGCGCCCGACGATCGCGACGCGATATCCGTCTTCCACCAGCCTGCTCGCGATCGCGAAGCCGATCCCGCTCGAGCCGCCCGTGACGATCGCCGTGCGTTGCCGTTCGCTGCCTGTCATGTGCTGCCCTCCTTTCCTCGAGTGTTCACGGTTGGTGACATTGTCGCGAAGCCGATCGCGCTGACCCGCCCGCGGCGGTGACCGTTCGTTGCCGTTCGCTGCCTGTCATGATCTGCCCTCTTGCGTCGAGCGTTGACGGTTGGTGACATTGTCACGAAGCCGATCGCGCTCAGCCTGCCCATGACGATCACCGTTCGCGGCCTGTCATCCCCTGCCCTCCTTTCGTCGAATGTTAACGATTGGTGACATTGGCAGTCTGTACAACGAACTGCGATAGGTAAAATACGAATTCGGTGACCTACTGATACACCAAAGGTATCGCATGATCGATCTGCGCCAGTTCCGGCAATTCATTGTCGTCGCCGAAACGCGGAGCTTCCGGCGCGCCGCCGCGCGCCTGCACATGGCGCAGCCGCCGCTGAGCGCCGCGATCCGCAAGCTCGAGGACGAGCTGGGCGTCACACTGCTCGAACGCGACAACCGCGGCGCGGCGCTCACGCCGGCCGGCGACGCATTCTTGCTCGAAGCGCGGCGCGCGATCGAGCAGGCCGAGCGCGCGGTGGCCGTTGCGCGGCGCGCCGGCGCCGGCCTCGGCGGCACGCTGCGGCTGCGGTTCGTCGACAGCACGGTCAACGCGCTGCTGCCGCTGATGCTGCGCGCGTTCCAGGAACGGCATCCGGACGTCGATTTCCAGCTGGAAGAAGGCACGACCGCCGAGCAGCTGCTCGCGCTGCGGCAGGACCGCACGGACGTCGGCCTCGTCGTGCTGCCGGTCGCCGATGCCGGCGACGTGCACGTCGAGCCGCTGCTGCGCGACCGGATGGTCGCCGCATTGCCCGACGGCCACCGGCTCGCGCACCGCCGCCGCATCGCGCTGGCCGAGCTGGCGGACGAGCCGTGGGTGCTGTTCGCCGCGCATCACGGGCCCGGCATGCATGCGCTGATCGTGACCGCCTGCGCGCAGGCCGGCTTCGCGCCGCGCGTGGTTCAGCAGCCGCGCCAGATGCAGACGACGGCCGGGCTCGTCGCGGGCGGCATCGGCGTCGCGCTGATGCCGCGGCTGTTCGTGCCGATGCAGCCGCAAGGCATTACGTTCTGCGAACTGACGGGCGCGGGCAGCCCGCTCGCGTACGAACTCGCAATCGCGTACCGGATGCGGTCGCCACTCGTCGATGCGCTGCGCGAGAGCGCGCGGCGGGCGGTCGACACGCTGGGGCTCGTCGCGGCGACGAGAGTGCGCGAGTGACGCGCAGCGCTCAGGCGCGCAGGATGCTGAGCGCGACGTCGAGCACGGCCTGGCGGAACGCATCCTGCCGCGTGGGCAGCGACGTGAACTCCAGCATCATGTGGCTGTACGACACCGTCGTGCCGACCGCGCTCGCGATCATGAAGAACAGCACAGTCGGATCGACCGGGCGAATCTCGCCGGCCTCGACGGCCTCCGCCAGCAACGGAAACATCGCGTCGTGATACGGGCGCACGATCCGCTGCTGCAGGCAGTCAAGCCGAGCGCCCTCCTCGGTCGCCGCCGTCGAAAAGAACATGCCGATGTCCGGCTCCTTGAATTCGTGATCGACGCACAGCTCGATCGCGCGCCGCACGCGCTCGCGATGCGGCAATGACGACGTGCGCAACGCGCGCAACGCGTCGAACTGCGGCTGAGCAAGCTCGGCGATCTGCTCGACAACGGCCAGCCACAACGTTTCCTTCGTGCCGAAATGGTGCGCGATCAGCGCGGCGTCGATGCCCAGCTCGCGCGCGACTTCACGCACGCTCGTCGCATCGTAGCCGCGCTTCGCGAACGTGCGGCGCGCGGCCCGCAATATCACGTCCGGACCGACGGACGCGTCCGCCAGCGGCCGCCCGCGCGTACGCCGCTTCGCTGGCGCGCGCTCAGTGACTTCAGCCACGTTTTTCTTCTCCCGTTGAATAAATCGAATACCTGTGTTCAAGCCCCGCTTTTGCATGCTCGCACGCGGGTTGCCTGCCACGCTCGCGTTGACACGCGAAGTCGAGAGGCGCTAGGATCATAGCTTATTCATCACATGATGATTTATCCATGACAACCCCTACTCGCGCTACTCGCATCGTGATCGTCGGCGGCGGCATCGCCGGATTGCAGCTCGCAACCCGCCTCGGCGAACGCCTCGGCCGCTCCGGCCGCGCGCAAATCACCGTCGTCGATCGCAGCCCGACCCACGTCTGGAAGCCGATGCTGCATACGATCGCGGCCGGCACGCGCGACGTGCAGCAACAGCAGGTCATCTTCCTTGCGCATGCACGCGATCACGGCTATACGTACCAGCCCGGCGAAGTGAAGGGGCTCGATCGCGCGCGCCGCTGCGTGCAGCTCGGCGAGATTCGCTCGCGGGACGGCGAGCTCGTGGTCGACGCACGCGAGATCGAATACGACGTGCTGATCCTCGCGCTCGGCAGCCAGGCGAACGATTTCGGCGTGCCGGGCGTGCGCGAGCACTGCTACTTCATCGACAGCCAGCAGCAGGCCGAAACCTTCAACGAAGCGCTGCGGATGCGGGTGGTCCGCAGCATCGCGCGCGACGAGCCGTTTCGCGTCGCGATCGTCGGCGCGGGCGCAACCGGCGTGGAGCTGGCGGCAGAGCTGAGCCGCCTGCTCGAAGTGGCGCAGGCGTACGGCGATGCGACGGTGCGCGAGCGGTTGCAGCTTACGCTGCTCGAAAGCGGCCCGCGCATCCTTGCCGCGTTTCCGCCGAAGATTTCCGCGTCCGCGCAGCGGCGGCTCGAGCAGATCGGCTTTCGTGTGCTGACGTCGACCCGCGTGACGGCGGCCGATGCAAACGGCTTCCACTACGGCAACGGTTCGTATGCCGAAGTGGATCTGATGGTGTGGGCAGCGGGTGTGAAGGCACCCGATTTCATGCAGGCGCTCGGCGGGCTCGACACGAATCGCGCGAACCAGGTCCTGGTGCAGCCCACGCTGCAGGCCACGGCCGACGACCACGTGTTCGCGATCGGCGATTGCGCGAGCCTGCAGCTCGACGGCCAGGAACGGCCGCTGCCGCCGACCGCGCAGGTCGCGACGCAACAGGCCGCGCATCTCGCGAAGCACCTGCCCGCGTGGCTCGACGGCAAGCCGATGCCGCCATTCGCGTTCCACGATTTCGGCGCGCTCGTGTCGATCAGCGACTACGACGCGTTCGGCACGCTCGGGCAATTCGGATTCTTTCGCGGCGGCTTCATCCAGGGGCGATTCGCGCAGTTCAGCCACCTGATGCTGTACCGGCGGCACCAGCAGGCGCTGCACGGATTCTCCAAGGCGACGTTGCTGTGGATCGCCGAACGGATCAACGGCTGCGTGCAGCCGCGTATCCGCCTGTCGTGATGCCGCGCGTCGCGGCATCGCGTAACGTTTCGAGGAAAACAGACATGAACGACAGTGCAGCGCCCTGGCTCATGACCGTTGCCGCGATCGGCAGCTTCGACATGCCCCCCGTTTCGTGGGGCGGCGCGCGGCGGCGCAGTATCACGCGCGATCGGTTGCCGTCGTGGGCCCCGACGAGCAAGCCGACCATCAGCGTGCTCGAACGGCCGACGGCCGACACCGTGATGATTTCGTGGCGCGACGCGTGCACCGGCCATTACGGCTATCAGAAGTGGCGGTTGTTCACCACGCGCAAGCGCGGCGTCTGCGCGCTGTCGGGGCGGCCGATCCTGCCCGGCGACAGCGTCTACGCACCGCAGCTGCTCGGCTCGGCGCCGGGCAATGCCGCGGCGATGGTGCTCGCGGCGTGCATCGACGACGCGTGCATCGACGACGCGTGCGCCGTCCAGGCGTGCGCCTAGACCGGCGTCGCCCGTCCGGCGCCATAGGCTGCGTCGTTGCCTTGCCGTTCCAGTTCGGCGTCGAGATGCGCGGCATGCGCCGCGGCCTCGGATTCCGACATCAGTTCGCCCTCCCACTTCGCGACCACCGCGCTCGCGATCGAGTTGCCCACCGCATTAGTGGCCGAGCGCCCCATGTCGAGGAAGGTATCGACGCCGAGGATCAGCAGCAGCCCGGCTTCCGGAATGTCGAACTGGTGCAGCGTCGCCGCGATCACGACGAGCGATGCGCGCGGCACGCCGGCCATCCCCTTCGACGTCAGCATCAGGATCAGCAGCATCGTGATCTGCGTGCCGAGCGACAGGTGGATATCGTATGCCTGCGCGATGAACAGCGACGCGAACGTGCAGTACATCATCGAGCCGTCGAGGTTGAACGAATAGCCCATCGGCATCACGAAGCTCGAGATCTTGCGCCGCACGCCGAAACGGTCGAGCGCGTCGAGGATCTTCGGGTACGCGGCTTCGGAGCTCGCGGTCGCGAACGACAGCATGAACGCTTCCTTGATCAGCGCGAGCAGCTTGAACACGCGGCGGCCGAGGAACAGCAGGCCGGCGGCGACGAGCGTGCTCCACAGCAGGAACAGGCTCACGTAGAAGTCGCCCATGAACACCGCGAACTTCAGCAGGATCGACAGCCCGTTGATCGCAACCGTCGACGCCATTGCCGCCAGCACCGCGAGCGGCGCGAGCTTCATCACGTAGCCGGTGATCTTCAGCATCACGTGCGCGAGCTGGTCGATCGCGGCGACGAGAATCTTGCCACGATCGCCGAGCGCCGACAGCGCGACGCCGAAGAACATCGAGAACACGACGATCTGCAGGATTTCGTTGTTCGCCATCGCCTCGGCGAACGATTTCGGCACCATGTGGCCGACGAAATCCTTCAGCGTGAACTTCGACGTCGCGAGATGCGCGGACGCGCCGATGTCGGGCAGCGGCAGGCCGAGGTTCTCGCCGGGCCGCAGCAGGTTCGCCATCAGCAGCCCGAGCAGCAGCGAGATCAGCGACGCGGTAACGAACCAGCCGAGCGCCTTCACGAACACGCGCCCCACCGACGACGCATCGCCCATGTGCGCGATACCGACGACGAGCGTCGAGAAGACGAGCGGGCCGATCACCATCTTGATCAGCCGCAGGAACACGTCGGACACGAGCGAGATGTAGCCGGCGATCTCGGCGGCCGACTGCTTGTCCGGAAACTGCGTGTAGATCAGGTAGCCGATCAGGATGCCGGCCGCCATCGCGAGCAGGATCCAGACTGCTGCGGAAATTCGTTTGTTCATAGCGGAATTCGATGCACGGTGCAGGAATTGAAGGACGAAGGACGCGCGCCGCTGCCGTGCCGCGGCGCGCGTGCGGCGGGTCGGTCGGGCCCGGCATGCCGGGCCACCGCCGCGTTTGCGTTTGCGTTTGCGTTTGCGTTTGCGTTTGCGTTTGCGTTTGCGTTTGCGTTTGCGAAAGTTACTGCGAAAGTCCGCGAACGCACGCGCTGCCGCTGCCCCCGGCGTTCGCACGCTGGCGGACGCCGGTTGCAGCCGTTCAGCGTGATGCGCTCGAGCGCGCCCGGGATCAGTACCCGATCGCCGAACCGGCCGGACGGCGCGGGTCGTTGTAGCCGTAGATGAAGCCGACACGCACGTTGCCGGACACGGACGAATCGTTCCCGGAACTCTGGCGGCTCGCCGCCTCGGTGCCCGGCAGGCCGACCATGATCAGCTCGGCGGCGCCCCACGGCGTCTGCTCGACCATCTTGTAGCCCATGTTGCGCAGGATCGCGAGCGTGTCGGGCGACAGGCCGTAGGTTTCGTAATAGACCGCGTCGGGCAGCCACTGGTGATGGATGCGCGGCGCGGCGACCGCATCCTGCGGCGTCATCCCGTAGTCGATCACGTTCAGCACGGTCTGCAGCGTGATCGTAATGATGCGCGAGCCGCCCGGCGAGCCGACCACCATGAAGACCTTGCCGTCCTTCTTCACGATGGTCGGCGCCATCGACGACAGCGGACGCTTGCCCGGCGCGATCGAGTTGCGCGTGCCCTGCACGAGGCCGAACAGGTTCTGCGCGCCGACCTTCACGGTGAAGTCGTCCATCTCGTCGTTCAGGAAGAAACCCGTGCCCGGCGCGATCACCACCGCGCCGAAGCGGCCGTTGACCGTATAGGTCGTCGACACCGCGTTGCCGTCGTGGTCGACGATCGAGTAATGCGTCGTTTCCGGCTTCTCGTGCACGCCGACGCCCGGCTGCACGTCGACCGACGGCGTCGCGGTATCGGCATGGATGCTCTTGCGGATCTGTGCCGCGTATTCCTTGCTCGTCAGCTTCGCGATCGGGTTGTCGATGAAGTCCGGATCGCCGAGCAGCGTGTTGCGGTCTTCGTACGCATGGCGCATCGCCTCGGTCATGTAGTGGACCGCCGCGGCCGAGTGGTAGCCGAGCTTGCGCAGGTCATACCCTTCGAGGATATTCAGCGTCTCGCACATCGTCACGCCGCCCGAACTCGGCGGCGGCGCCGACACGAACTCGTAGCCGCGATACGTGCACGTCAGCGGCGCCATGTCCTGCGCACGATAGGACGCGAAATCGGCCGCCGTGATCACGCCGCCGCCGCGCTTGGCCGCCGCCTCGACGATCTTCGGGATCTCGCCGTGATAGAACGCGTCGGGCCCGTGCTCCGCGATGCGCTCGAGCGTGCGCGCCAGATCCTTCTGCACCAGGCGGTCGCCCGGCTGCAGCGCGGTGCCGTCCGGGCGCAGGAAGATGCGCGCGGCTTCCGGATCCTTCCTGAAGCGCTCGACCGTCGTGTCGAGGATGTCGGTATCGCCGCGCGTCAGCACGAAGCCGTCGCGCGCGAGCCGGATCGCCGGCGCCATCACCTGCCGGCGCGTCAGCTTCCCGTATTTGCGCTGCGCGAGATCGAGGCCGGCCACCGTGCCCGGCACGCCGACCGCGCGATAGCCGTACAGGCTCTGGTCCGGGATGACGTTGCCCGACGCATCGAGATACATGTTCGCGGACGCCGCGGCCGGCGCGGTCTCGCGGAAATTGATGAAGCGATCGCGGCCGTCGGCCAGGTGGATCGTCATGAAACCGCCGCCGCCGATGTTGCCGCAGCACGAGTTGGTCACGGCCTGCGCATAGCCGACGGCCACCGCCGCGTCCACCGCGTTGCCGCCCGCCTTCAGGATGTCGACGCCGATCTGCGACGCGAAGTGCTGCGACGATACGACCATGCCGTTCTTCGCTTCGACCGCCGGGTCCGACGCGGCGAACGCGCACACGCTCATTGCCGACAACAGGGTGAGTACTACGAGCCGCCTCATGACGGAATCCTCCAGAACGAATAAGCCAGGCCATGCCGGGATGCGGCGGCGCGCAGCTGCATGTCGACGCTGCCCATCCAACATGTAATGAACAATACATTTCAACGAGGCCGCGATCATAACACTCGCTTTTTTGCGTCAAAAACTAGGGTAATCACTGAATTTCGAGCGACAACGTGTCGACGCCCCGCTGACGAATGTTTGATTTATTACATATATGAACAGACCCGCTAGTCCCGTGATGCGTCCCTCTACTTTCGGAGCGGACGCGGCCTGCCGCACGTCTATCGGCTAACATGCGTGCAGTTGCCGGCAGGCGCGTGCCTGCCGTCTGGTCGTTCAATTCATTCAATTCAGATAGAGAGCCGGAGTGCGGATGGAGACGAGCATCAGGGCGTTGCTGTTATCCCAGATGGATAGCTTCACGCCGTCGGAACAGAAGGTCGCGCAGGCGCTGCTGGATCGCTATCCCAGTCTCGGACTGGGCCCGATCGCGCAGTTTGCGAAGCAGGCGGAAGTCAGCGACCCGACCGTGTTCCGCTTCGTCGTCCGGATCGGCTTTCCGAATTACTCGTCGTTCCAGCAGGCGCTGCACGACGAGATCGACACCGCGATGAACTCGCCGCTCGCGCGGATGGATGCGTTCCACTCGGAAACGGGCATGCGCGACAGCCATGCGGCGATTTTCCAGCGGCTGTCCGAATCGCTCGCGACCACGATCGAAGGGCTCGACGCGGCCGCATTCGACGCAGCGGTGGCGGTGCTGGCCGATCCGGACGTGAGAGTTTTCTGCGGCGGCGGGCGCTATACGGCGCCGCTCGCGTCGCTGTTCTCGTTCATGCTCGCCTATACGCGGCCGCACGTGCAGTACGTCGAGCCGAACGTGAATCTGTCGTCCGTCTCGCTGGCCGACATGGGGCCCGGCGACGTGCTGGTCATTTTCGATTTCCGCCGCTATCAGAAGGACAGCATCCGGTTCGCGCAGGCCGCGCATGCGCTCGGCGCGCGGGTGCTGCTGATCACCGACGAATGGCGCTCGCCGATCAGCGCGTTCGCGGAGATCGTGTTGCGGATCCTCGGGCGGCCGTTCGCGATGCTGCAGACGAATGTGCCGGCGCTGGCGCTCGCCGAAGCGTTGGTGATCGGCGTGACGAATCAGCTTCCGGAACTCGCGCGGCAGCGGATGGAGAAGATCGAGCGGCTCAATACCGGCGGCATCGAGCACGATACGAATCGGCGGGATTTGCCCGAATGACGGCCGGTAGACGCCATTCGGGCGCAGGGGTCAACTCTCGACATCCTCGAGGCTGAACACTTCGGTCTTGTCGTTGTACGAGAAGACTTCGCCGTAACGGCCCCAGTCGATCACCGCATCGAGCGTTTCCTCCGCCGCTTCGTCGGACAGGAAATCCTCCAGCTCCTGCTCGAAACGCACGCGCGGCGCGCGATGGCCCGGGCGCTCGTTCAGCACCTTGCGGATCCGCGCAGCAAGCGGCACATGTTTCAGCAGGTGATCCGCGAACATCAGCTTGCGCTCCTGCGTGCCGAATTCCGCAAACACGCGTGCGGGCGGCGTCAGGTACACGTCGCCTTCACGCACGTCCGCGAAGCCGAGGTACTGCAGCACTTCCGCGATCGGGAACAGGTCGTCCACTTCCAGATGCAGCGTGCGCGCGATTTCCGGCATGTCCGCGCGGCCGTGGTACGGCGCCATCGCGAGCGTCTCGATCAGGCCGGCCATCAGGTTGGTCGACACCTGCGGCAGCCAGCTGCCAAGCTCCAGCCCCTTCTTCGTCGCCTCGCCGGTCTGGCGTGCGGTCATTTTCGCGTAGATGTCGTCGACCAGCTTGCGGAAATCGGGATCCAGCCGGTTGCGCGGATGCTTGAACGGCACCTTGATCTCGGCGATCACGCGGCCCGGGTTCGACGACAGCACGAGGATGCGATCGCACATGAACACCGCTTCCTCGATGTTGTGCGTGACGATCAACACCGACTTGATCGGCATCCGGCCTTGCGTCCACAGGTCCAGCAGATCGGTACGCAGCGTTTCGGCGGTCAGCACGTCGAGCGCGGAGAACGGCTCGTCCATCAGCAGGATCGTCGGATCGACGACGAGCGCGCGCGCGAAGCCCACGCGCTGGCGCATCCCGCCCGACAGCTCGCGCGGATACGCGTTCTCGAAACCGTCGAGACCGATCAGGTCGATCGCGGCGAGCGCGCGTTCGCGCCGCTCGCGGGCGCCGACGCCGAGCGCTTCCAGCCCGGCTTCCACGTTCTGCAGCACGGTCAGCCACGGGAACAGCGCGAAAGTCTGGAACACCATCGCGACGCCTTCGGCCGGGCCGTTCAGCGGCTTGCCGAGATAGGTCACATCACCGCCCGTCGGCTCGATCAGACCGGCGATGATGCGCAACAGCGTGGACTTGCCGGACCCGGAACGGCCGAGCAGCCCGACGATCTCGCCTTCGCGCAGCGACAGGTTCGCATCGTCGAGCACGAGCAGTTCGCCCTGCGACTTGTTGAAGCCGCGGTTCACGTGCTCGACGCGCAGAATTTCTTCACCGAGACGCGGCGGCTGGAGCGGCTGGGACGTCGAGGCGGGGGCGGTGATTACGGTCGAATTTTGCATCGCGCTTACTCTCAATCGAGACGGAGCCGGGATTCCGCATAGGCATACATCGGACGCCACAGCAGCCGGTTGAACAAGGTAACGAACAGCGACATCACGGCGATGCCGAGGATGATCTTCGGGAAGTCGCCGGCGGCGGTGTTCTGCGCGATGTAGGCGCCCAGACCGTGCGCGACGACCTTCGTGTCGCCCCATTGCACGAACTCGGACACGATGCTCGCGTTCCACGCGCCGCCCGACGCGGTGATCGCACCGGTCACGTAGTACGGGAAGATGCCGGGCAGGATCGCCTGCCGCCACCACTGCCAGCCGCGGATGCGGAAGTTCTTCGTCGCCTCCTTGTAGTCGTTCAGATAGGACATCGCGCCGGCGATCACGTTGAACAGGATGTACCACTGCGTGCCGAGCACGATCAGCGGCGACAGCCAGATGTCGGCGTTCAGGTGGAAGTGAACGATCACGATCACGAACACCGGGAACAGCAGGTTGGCCGGGAACGCGGCGAGGAACTGCGCGAGCGGCTGGATCTTCTCGGCCAGCTTCGGGCGCAACCCGATCAGCACGCCGAGCGGCACCCAGATCACGGAAGCGATCGCGATCAGCACGACCACGCGCAGCAGCGTGATGAGCCCGAGCACGAGCACGTGGCCGACGTCGCCCATCGTCACGCCGGTCGCGACGAAGCTGACGACGCGCCATGCGACGTACGCCGTCAGCAGGATCACGAACGCGCCCCACACGATGTCGCCGATGCGCGACGAGCGGCGGCGCGATGCGACACGCGCACCGACACCGTTGAACGACGGCACGCGCAGCGGAATCCGCGCGGCCTGCGACAGCAGCCAGCCGGCCGGCACGAGCAACTGATGGATCAGGTGCGTACGGCGCAGCATGTCGAGCAGCCACGATTGCGGCGCATCGCCCGATGCGGTGTTCTCCATCCGGAACTTGTCGGCCCACGCGACGAGCGGGCGGAACAGGAACTGGTCGTACCCGAGGATCACGACCGACATCGCGACGATCACCCAGCCCACCGCGCCGAGGTTCTTGTCGGAGATGGCCTGCGCGAGATACGCGCCGATGCCCGGCAGCGTGATGGTCTGGTTGCCGACGGTGATGGCCTCCGACGCGACGACGAAGAACCACCCGCCCGACATCGACATCATCATGTTCCAGATCAGCCCCGGCATCGAGAACGGCACCTCGAGCTTCCAGAAACGCTGCCACGGCGTCAGGTGAAAGCCGCGCGACACTTCGCTCAGGTCGCGCGGCACCGTGCGCAGCGACTGGTAGAAGCTGAACGTCATGTTCCACGCCTGGCTCGTGAAGATCGCGAAGATCGCCGCGAGCTCGGCGCCGAGCACGCGCCCCGGAAACAGCGCGAGAAAGAACGTGACCGTAAACGAGATATAGCCGAGCACCGGCACCGACTGCAGGATGTCGAGGATCGGAATCAGCACCATGCCTGCACGGCGGCTTTTCGCGGCGAGCGTGCCGTACACGAGCGTAAACGCGAGCGACGCGATCATCGCGGCAAGCATCCGCAGCGTGGTGCGCAACGCGTATTCGGGCAGGTTCGACGGATCGAGCGAGATCTTCTGCGCCTGCAGCACGCCGATCGGCGCCATCGTCTGGTGGAAGCCGACGATCGCCATCGCGAGTATGCCGATGATCAGCGGAAACGCGACGGCATCCCAGCGGTTGGGGAGCACACGCCACGCAGACGCGTTGGCGGTGCGATTCGGATCGAAGAAACTGATATCCATCGGTAGCGTCTTGGTCGAATTGAAAATCGATGGGGCCGGCCGCATCACGCGCGGCCGGGCATGGCATCAGCCCACGCGGCTCAGAGCAGCCCGTGCAGTGCCCAGTACAGGACGGCCGACAGCGCGATCGACGCGGGCAACGTCAGCACCCACGCGAGCACGAGGTTGCGCACCGTGTCCCGGCGCAGCCCCGCGCCGCTCGCGGTCATCGTGCCGGCCACGCCGGACGCGAGCACGTGCGTCGTCGACACCGGCAACCCGTAGGCGTCGGCCCTGGTCCACCGAATGCGTATAGATGACGGTCGCGACCGCGTTCTCGGTGTCGTGGAAACCGCTCACGAATTCGAAGCCGAGCGCGATCAGCAGCGCGACGATGAGCAGCAGGAACGGCAGGACCGAGCTTTCCTTGACCGGGCCGAGATCCGCGCTCAGATGAACCCCGACATAGACGATCCCGCACGCAATGATCAGAAAGAACAGCGCGAGGCTGGTCGCGCGCGTGCGACGGCTGGCCGCACCGCTGGTTTCCGTTGCCGCGAGATTCGGCATGAGGGGCTCCGGAGAGGTGATTCGGTGTCGCAGGCTATAGGGCGGGGATGACGCAAATATGACGTGTCACTTACAAGACATTGACAGGTCATCGTGCTGCGACCGCGTATCGACGCGCGAGTCGCTCGGACCGGCGCCGACGTTGTAACGCACGGGAATAAATCCGCCGCCGCGTCGGTATGGCAAGCGCACGACGCCGGTTTATTTCCGGACGACCCGGCCGTCCGGTTCCGTCATACGATTGCGAGGCTCACAATGTCTTCATCGACTCCCACCCGCCCGTCGCGCCGCAAAGCCCTGCAATGCATGGCGTTCGGCGGCCTCGGCACGCTGTTTACGCTGTCGGGCGGCATCCTCACGCCGTTCGACCTCGCGCTCGCGCAAAACGGCGAGCCGCGCCCCGCCGATGCGGGCCGGCCGCTGTTCGTGCAGATCAGCGACACGCACATCGGCTTCAACAAGGACGCGAATCCCGACGTCGCGGCCACGCTGCGGCAGACCATCGATCTCGTGAACGGGATGTCCGCCGCGCCCGCGCTGGCGATCCACACCGGCGACATCACCCATCTGTCGAAACCGGAGGAGTTCGACCATGCATCGCAACTGCTGTCCGCGCTGCGCGTGCCGGAACTGCACACGGTGCCCGGCGAACACGACGTCACCGACGGCTCGGGCGCCGAATACTTCGGCCGGTTCGGCAAGGCCTCGCAGAATCGCGGCTACTACAGCTTCGATCACGCGGGCGTGCACTTCGTCGCGCTCGTGAACGTGATGCATTTCAAGCCGAATGGGCTCGGCAGCTTCGGCGACGAACAGCTTGCGTGGCTCGCGCAGGACCTGAAGGGGCAGTCGTCGAGCACGCCGATCGTCGTGTTCTCGCACATGCCGATGTGGACCATCTACGAACCGTGGGGCTGGGGCACCGGCGACGCGCCGCAGACGATGGCGCTGTTGCGCCGCTTCGGCTCCGTCACGGTGCTGAACGGGCACATCCACCAGATCGTGTCGAAGGTCGAGGGCAACGTGACGTTCCATACGGCGCGCTCCACCGCGTTCCCGCAGCCGACCGCCGGCAACGGGCCGGGCCCGGTGCCGCTCACGGTGCCGCGCGACCGGCTGCCCACGATGCTCGGCGTGACGACGGTCGACTTCGCGGGCCATCCGCTCGCATCGTCGCTGCACGACGCGACGCTCGCATGACACACCGGGAGAACGACATGAACCTCTTCGGGAAACCGGCGCGGCGGGCCGCGCTGATCCTGTGTGCGGCCCTTGGCGCCGCACCGCTCGCCGCATTCGCGCAGGGTCCGGCCGACTCGCTCGTGACGATCCGCAATTTCATGTTTTCGCCGATGTCGACCACGATCAAGGCCGGCACGACGATCACGTGGAAGAACCTCGACGCGGAACCGCATACCATCGTCAACGATGCGGGGATCTTTCATTCGAAAGCGCTCGACCAGGACGAAACCTATTCGTTCCGCTTCGACAAGCCGGGCGTGTACAAGGTGTTCTGCGGAATCCATCCTTATATGAAGGAGACGATCACCGTCGAATGAGCGTGCGGCAGCGCGTCGTTGGGTCGCTCACGATGCGCTGCCGCCCGTTTAAATGAAGTTTTTCGACGCCGGCACTCCGATCGGCAGCGACGCCGGATGCGCGCCCGCCCGCAACGATCGATTCCGCCGCGAGAACCGCCCGCCGATCGCCTACACTGATTCCATCCGGCCGGCGCCTTCGGCCGTCACCGACCACGAGGCCAGTGATGACGGCGAATCAACCCATCCCTCCGAAACTACCCGGGCAGGTCGTGCTCGTCCTCCAGGGCGGCGGCGCGCTGGGCGCGTACCAGCTCGGCGTCTACGAGGCGCTCGACTCGGCGGGCATCCAGCCCGACTGGATCATCGGCACGTCGATCGGCGCGATCAACGCGGCGCTGATCGCCGGCAACGCGCCCGGGCACCGCGCGCAACGCATGGCCGAGTTCTGGCGCCGCGTCGCCGAACGGCCCGCGCTGAACGTGCCGGGTTTCCCGACGAGCTGGGACAAGATCGGCTCCGAACTCGGCGTGATCGGCGCGGGGATCCCGGGCTTTTTCCGGCCGAACCCGGCCGCGTGGCTCGGGCCGCTCGCGCACGTCGGCGTCGAGCAGGCGTCGTACTACGTGCTCGATTCGCTGCGCGCCACGCTCGCGTCGCTCGTCGATTTCGACCTGCTCAACGCGGGCCGGCCGCGCGTGACCGTCGGCGCGGTCAACGCGTGTACCGGCGCGATGCGCTATTTCGATTCGCGCGACCGGCCGCTCGGCATCGAGCACGTGATGGGTTCGGGCGCGCTGCCGCCCGCGTTTCCGGCCGTGCGGATCGACGGCGCACCGTACTGGGACGGCGGCATCTATTCGAATACGCCGGTCGAGGTCGTGCTCGACGACGCGCCGCGCCGCAGCTCGGTCATCTTCTCGGTGCAGATGTGGAATCCGGTCGGACCCGAGCCGGAAAGCATCTGGCAGGTGTCGGAGCGGCAGAAGGACATCCAGTACGCGAGCCGCACGGACACCACCATCGCGCGGCAAAAGCAGATTCACGGGCTGCGTCACGTGATCAAGGAACTGGTCACGCACATCCCCGAGGCGGAGCGCAAGTCGGCCGACGTGGAGGCGCTCGCCGCGTACGGCTGCCAGACGACGATGCGCGTGATCAAGCTCGCGGCGCCGCGGCTCGACGGCGACGATCAGTGGAAGGACATCGATTTCACGCCCGACGGGATCGCGGCGCGCCGGCAGGCCGGGTTCGACGCGACGATGCAGACGATCGCCGCGCGGCCGTGGGACCTGCCGATGGACCCGACGGAAGGATTGAGCGTGTGGAGTCCGGAAGAGAACCGGATCGGGGAGCGGCATACTTGATGTCGGTGCGGCGAGCCGTGTCGCGACATCGATCGATCGTCGCATGACATCGCGGTGCGCATTCGTACTCGCGCCGCGATGACGTCTCCGCGCCCCTTCCCGACTCGACCGGCCGAGGCGATCGGCACCAGCACCGGCATCGACACACGCGCCGAATGGCCGCCCCGCCGCTAATGCAACGGCCGTTCGAGCTTGATGTTGTATCGCTTCACCTTTGCGTACAACGCCGGCTTCGAGATTTCGAGCAGGGCCGCGCAACGCGTGACGTTGAATCGGCACGCGGCCAGCGCGTGAAGGATTGCGTCGCGCTCGACATCCCGCAGCGATTGAAGCGGCTGATCGCCTCGCGCGTCGGGCTTTCCATGCACGCGGGACGCCGGTATCGGATCCGACATCCCGCCCGCACCGCGCGTCGGCCGCAACAAGGCCGACACGTCGTCGATGATGCCTTCGTCGGTGAGGTTCACCGTGCGCTCGACGAGATTCTCGAGCTCCCGGACATTGCCGGGCCATGCGTACGCATGCATCTGATCGAGCGCCCGCTTGCTGAACCCGAAGATCTTCTTGTCGAGCAGCGCGGCGTACTTGCTGAGGAAGAAGTTCGCGGTCGCCGTGATGTCGGCCTTGCGCGATCGCAACGGCGGAATCGAGATCTCGATGACGTTGCAGCGATAGTACAGATCCTCGCGAAACTCCTTCGCCGCCACCATCGCTTCCAGATCGCGGTTGCTCGCACAGATGATGCGCACGTCGATCGGGATGCCTTTGGTATCGCCGAGCCGCGTCACTTCGCGCTCCTGAAGTACGCGCAGCAGCTTCGCCTGCACGTCGATCGGAAGCTCCGAAATTTCATCGAGAAAGACGGTGCCGCCGTCGGCGGACTCGAATTTCCCCGGCCGCCCTTCCTTGGTCGCCCCGGTGAAACTGCCCGGCGCGTGCCCGAACAGTTCGCTTTCGATCAGGTCGTGCGGCAGCGCGGCGCAGTTGATCGCAATGAACGGCTGCGCGTGGCGCGCGCTCGCGTTGTGGATCGACTGCGCGAAAACCTCCTTGCCGACGCCGCTCTCGCCGCTGAGCAGCAGATTCGCCGAACCGTGCGCCGCCTTGCGCGCCGCGCCGATCGCGTCGAGCAGACTGTCGCTCTGCCCGACGATGTTCTCGAACGTATAGCGCGCATAGTTGCCTGCATACTTGCCGGCGATGCGGCGCACGCGCTTGATCTCGCGAAACGTGTTGACGACGGACACCACCTGCCCGCAGCTGTTCTTCACGGGAATCGCCGTGTCGATCAGGTGCAGGTGACGGGCCGGTGAATCGATGATGAGTTCGCGATCGACGTAACCCACGCCCGTCGTGAAGATCGGCGCGATGATCGGCTCGAAGTCGATCAGCGCCTCGAGCGGCCGGCCGATGCTGGCCACCGGATCGATCCCGAGAATCCGCCCCGCGACGGTACTCGCGTGACGCACGATGCCGCCGCGGCCGAGCACCATCAGCCCGTCGCCGATGTGATCGATGATCGCCTTCTGCTCTTCCACCAGCGTCTGGTGCGCGACGAGATCGAAATGGCTTTTCAGCGACACGCTGAGCGTGATGTCGAGCAGCGCGAGCAGGTCGTGCAGCGATCGCGCGTCGCGCTCCGCGCGCCGCAACGCGAGCAGGTAGACCGTGGCCGGCCCGGCCGACACGCAGGTAGCGGCGCAGTAGAGGCCGCCTGCGGCTGCGAGCGGCACGTCGACCGTCGCGTTGCCGCTTTCGCGCAGCGAACCGCGGACATCGCGCAGCAGCCGGTCGAGTTCCAGCGCGCCGACGTCGATGCCGCACTGCGCGGCCAGCGCGCGCGCATCGTCGTCGGCCGCTTCGAGCGGAACCGCGTCGTCGCTCAACGTCAGCACGTACGCGCCGAACCGGTGCGCCGCAACATGCCTCGCATCGCGCCAGCAAGCCGTATCGATCGCGGAACGGAGATCGGCGGATCGGTCGGCAGCGCTCAGACTTCGCTCGTCCATTGTCGTTCGCAGCACGGTGGCAGATCCGCCCAGCTTACCAGCGCAAAAACCGTTCATGTTGAACCCGGTTGCCGCTCGTGCGACGAACGCCGGCGCCACGGCCGGCCACTGTCGGCCATGCCGGCCATTGCCGCGATCAACGGCGCGACGCGGCCTTTTTCTCGATCGCGGCGCGATCGACGATCGCGCGTGCATGCGTTCCGCTGCCGACCTGCCCTTTCGGATCGCGCACGACGACGTCGAAGACGAACAGGCTGCCGTCCCGCCCGCGGAAACTGGCCGTGGCGCTCACTTGCGCATCGACCGGCGTGGGTGCCGAGTGCGTCAGCTGCGTCGTGACGCCGACCGACAATTGCCCGTCCTCCAGCTCGCCGCGCATGATTTCCGCACATGCGCGCTCCATCAGACCGAGCATCGCGGGCGTCGACATCACGTCCGGGTACGTTTCGTCCGAATCGTTGCCGAAGGCGGAAGCCAGGTCCTGCACGGCGACCCGACGCGTCAGGGTCGCCGTCGCTCCGGAATGGATCATGAAATCTCCTTTTCGGTCAAACCATTGCCGCACTGCCGATGCAGCGCGGTTGAATCTCGACAGCGCCGGGCCGTTCATCCATCGATGCACGGCCCGGCGCAACCAAGGCGCTGCCCCGAACCGAACCGCGCTTCGACGCCGCGCCCGCTACTTCGCGCCGACCGGCGTCAGGGTGCCGCCCGACAGCTTGTAGACGGTCACCGGCGCATCGATCCAGTCGCCCTGCGCGTCGAACTTCACCGGCCCGAGCATGCTGGGAAACGATTGCTCGCGCATCACCTTCGAATACGCGTCGGGCGACGTCGAATTGGCCTTTTGCATCGCATCGGCCACGACGAGCGTCGCCGCATAGAAACTCGGCGCATAGGTATCCACGTCGGCGCCGAACGTGCGCTTGAACCGGCTCCTGAAACGCTTGCCGTCGGGCAGGCTGTCGAGCGGCGCGCCGCCCTGCGCACAGAACATCTTGTTGTCGAGCACGTTGTTCGACAGCTTGCCGAACTCCGGCGAGCAGATGCCGTCGCCGCCGACCAGCACCGCGTTGATGCCGAGATCGACCATCTGGCGTGCGAGCAGCGCCGCCTGCGCGTAATAGCCGCCGTAGAACACGACCTGCGGATTCGTCGCCTTGATGTGCGTCAGGATGCCCTTGAAGTCCGTCGTCTTGTCCGTGCTGTATTCGCGCGCGACGACGGTCATGCCGTTCTTTTCCGCGGTCTTCACGAACACGTCCGCCACGCCGGTGCCGTACGCGGTCCGGTCGTCGACCACGGCCGCGCGCTTGAGCTTCAGCACGTTGGCCGAGTAATCGGCCATACGCCGGCCCATCACGTTGTCGTTCGTCGCGAGACGATAAACGTACGGAAATCCGAGCCGGGTCAGCTCCGGGTTCGACGACGCGCCCGTGATCATCACGACATGCGCGTCGTTGTAGATCCGCGCGGCCGGAATGCTGACGCCGGAGTTGTAGTGTCCGATCACGGCCGCCACGCCGCCGTCGACCAGCTTCTGCGCGACGTTCACGCCCACCTTCGGGTCGCCCTGATCGTCGACCGACACCAGTTGAAACCTGACCGGCTGTCCGCCGATCACCAGCTTGCGCGCATTCAGCTCGTCGATGGCCAGCTGCACGCCGCGTTCGTCGTCCTTGCCGCTCTGGGCCGAGCTGCCCGTCAGCGGGCCGGCCGCGCCGATCTTGACGACGGTATCGGCACTCGCACCGGACGACAACCCGGCAACGCCGGCACCGACGACGGTGACGGCAAACATCAGGATCGTGCGTTTCATTTCAATTCCCCCGAAATGGCGGACTGCGATTGAGTGAGGACCTCGCGAACGGGCGACAGCGTCGTGAACTCGAAGTCGGGACGCGGCTGCCACGGCCCGAGCGTGTCCGCCGAGCGGTTGATCCACGCCACGTGCATGCCGAGCGGCTTCGCGCCATCGATATCCGCCCAACTGGCGAGCGAACAGTGCAGCACGTTGTGCGCGTCGAGCCCGAGGCGATCCAGCGCGAGGCTGAAGATCAGGTGCGAAGGCTTGTACGCGTTGGCCATCTCGGCCGTCGTGACATGCTCGAAGTAGCGCGTGAGCTGGCTTCTGCGCCAGAGGTCGCTATCCATGTTCGTGATCGGCATCAGCGGATAGCGCGACCCCGCCCAGTCGAGAAACTCGAGTGCATCCGCGTGCGGCGGCGACGACTCGACGAGGTGCGTGAGCAGCACGTCGGTGAGCGCCGCGACGTCGTGGCCGTCGAGCGCGCTCGGGAACAGCGCGTCGATGCAAGCGGCGAGCGCGTCCTGCGCGACCGCGCGATAGCTGCGGTACGCGCCGCCGCGATAGGTCTGCACGTTGCGCATGTCCCAGTCGAGATACACGTCGAACACCGGGCGCGAAGAAGCGACGCCGAGGATGCGCATGACTTCGGCGATCCCCGCCATGCCGCCCTTGTCGACATCCACGAGCGTGCCGAAATAGTCGAACGTCAGTGCTTTGATCTTCATGGTCATTTCCTCGCGGCAAAGGCCTGCACACGGCGGGCGGCGTCGGGCGTCGCAAACGCCGCGACGGTTGCGGACTGCTCGAGTTCGAGACTGCGCGTCAAATCAGTCGACAGCTCCATCGTCAGCAGACGCTTCAGTCTCGATACCGAAAAGACGGAACGCTCGGCCACGCGCGTGGCCAGTTCCAGCGCGGTTTCCACGACCTTCGCCGGTTCGACGACGCGATTGACGAGGCCCAGCGCATGCAGTTGCCGCGCCGACTGGCGCTCACCCAGCAGCCACAGTTCCATCGCGCGCTGATGGCCGACGCTCTGCGGCAGGAGTTGCGTCACCCCCCCGGTGACGAACTGCCCCCACTCCATTTCGGGGAAAAAGCACACCAGGTCGTCCGACGCCACGACCAGATCGCAGTTGAGCAGCCACTCGAATCCGCCGCCGACGGCAAACCCGTGCACGGCGCCGATCACCGGCTTGCCGTTGAACATCAGGTCGCGCGTGATCTGCTGGATGCGTTCGACGTGGCTGCAGATGCTTGCATCGCTCTCGGTCTGCCTGTCGAACTCCTTCAGATCGTCGCCCGCGCAGAAGGCCCGGCCCGCGCCCGTGAACACGATCGCGTTGCAGCCTTCGTCGGCATTGACTTCCACGAGCGCGCGATGAAGATCGTCCAGCAGGTCGCCGCTGATCGCGTTCAGCCGCTCCGGGCGATCGAGGATCACCGTCGACACGGCGCCCGATTTCTCGATTCTTGCGTAGCGCATCACGCCTCCTTTTCGACCCAGCGGGTTTTTCCTTCGGTACGCGGGAAATGCTCGAACGGCACCATCGTCACGTCTGCCGTCGAACCGACCCGCGTGCGGATCGCCGCCTCGACCTGCTCCCGGGCCTTCGGCCAGTCGGCGGCGGGCAAGCCCTGCGCGGCTTCGACCGTCATCGTGATCCGGTCGTACGGCCCGTCGCCCTTCAGCACGATCCGGAAGATGCCCGACGCCCATTGCGGCAGCGATTCGACGGCCACGCGAACGGCGCTCGGGAACACGTTGATGCCGCGCACGTTGAACATGTCGTCGGTGCGGCCGGTCACGCGGAATCGCCACGCCGTGCGGCCGTCCGGTCCGCGATCGACGCCAGTCACGGTGACGACGTCCCGCGTGCGGTAGCGAACGAGCGGTTGGCATTCCTTCTGCAAGTGCGTACAGACGAGTTCGCCGACGGTCCCCGCTTCGATCGGCAGGCGTTGCAACGTGGCGGGATCGATGATTTCCGCAAAGACGACGTCGCTCGCGTGATACAGCAGGTCGTTGGTCCAGTCGGTTTGTCCGCCGAGAATGCTCAGGACTTCCGACAGACCGAAGTTGGCGTTGCGGATCCTGAAGCCCCACTTCTCTTCCATCGCGTTGCGCAGATCCAGGTTGTCGAGGCCGGCCTCGCCGCCGAACAGGCCCAACGTCAACTTCAGGTCGCGGGGGCGAAGATCGGTCGATTCACGCAGGATCTGTTCGATGAGCCCCGGATACGAAGGCGTGCACGAAATCGCGTTGATGCCGAGATTGACGATCGAGTCGATCAGCACGCGCGTATTGCCGACGCCGAACGGCACGACCGTCGCGCCGGTCGCCTCGAGAATCGTGTGATCGGTGAAGCCGCCGGTCCACATGCAGTAGTTCAGGCAGTGCACCACGCGGTCCGTCGGCCGCAACCCGGCGGCCCACATCGAGCGCGCGCCGACCTGTGCGATCCGGTACGCATCGGCCGCGCTGTTCGCAAGAATCAGCGGGCGCCCGGTGGTCCCGGACGTGCGATGAAGCCGGGACACGCCCGCCTCGCCGCAGGCCACGTAGTCGCCGAATGGCGAGGCCGCCTCCTGGCTGATCCGGAGCTCGTCCTTCTCGGTAAACGGCAACTCCTGCAGTGAATCCAGCGTCACCTCCCGGTCGATCCAGCGCGACAACTTCCCTCGATAGAACGTCGACATCGAACGGATGTAGTCCCATTGGGTCGACCATAGTCCGTCCTGATGCCGGCGCATCCGTCCGGGCGGCAAGGTTTCGAATTCCTCGTCGAATAGCGCGTTGTTTGCGTTGATTGACGACTCCACTTTCATGTTCTCGCTTCCTTTAGCATGACGAATCTATATGGCCGACGCAGTCGTGACGCCGGCTCGGATATCCCGATCGCTTTCGGGACCGTCGTACGTTTCGCTGGCATCGGGCGGGCTTCTCCGGATCGTTTGCGCTCTAATACTGCAAAGGCCGTGCCAATTGGAAATCAGACCGGGAACCGTTGTCCGGCGCGCGTGTGCGATCGGCGCGACAGTCCGCCGTATTCAATCTGAACGGAAAGAATCTTTACGATCGGCAGGGAAATTGACTGTGGACGACGATTAGCCGGAAGCGTTCCGCGAGTGACGCGGTCCGAAAATGCAGCCTTCATAAGGCAACGCCTATCAACCCCATTGACGTCAGTGCCTTCCGTGCATATCGTCACTTTCCGATATAAGATTCGGCCATCGACGATACCTCGTGAGCTCGGGCTTACTGACCGAACGCCCCGACCACCGCCTTTCCATGCCGACCGAACTCGACATCGACGCGATCCTGAAAGCGCTCTCGAACCCCGTGCGCCGGGAAATCCTCGTCTGGCTGAAAACGCCCGACGCGCATTTCCCGGCGCAGACGCTGCCGTATGACCACGGCGTCTGCGCGGGCCAGATCGATGCGCGCTGCGGGCTGTCGCAGTCGACCGTCTCCGCGCACCTCGCGACGCTGCAGCGCGCGGGGCTCGTGACGTCGACGCGGATCGGCCAGTGGGCGTTCTTCCGGCGCAACGAGGCCGTCATCGACGCATTTCACGACGCGCTGCGCCGCGAACTCTAGCCACCGGCCGAATCGGCCCTGCGGGTATCGGCCGCGTGCGCTGCACCGGCTTGCCCGTTTTTCGTGAAGAGGTTATCTGCCATGCCCACCCTGTTCGACCCCGTTACCCTCGGTGACCTGCACCTGCCGAACCGCGTCGTGATGGCGCCGCTCACCCGTGCCCGCGCCAGCGCCGGGCGCGTGCCGAACGACCTGATGGCCCGCTATTACGCCGAACGCGCGTCGGCCGGCCTCATCATCAGCGAAGCGACGTCGGTCACGCCGCAGGGCGTCGGCTACGCGGACACGCCGGGCATCTGGTCCGACGAGCAGGTCGAAGGCTGGAAGCGCGTGACGCAAGCCGTGCACGCGGCCGGCGGCCGCATCGTGCTGCAGCTCTGGCACGTCGGCCGGATTTCCGACCCGATGTTCCTGGACGGCGACCTGCCGGTCGCGCCGAGCGCGATCGCCGCCGGCGGCAACGTGAGCCTCGTGCGCCCGGCGCGTCCGTTCGTGACGCCGCGCGCGCTCGAACTCGATGAAATTCCGGGCATCGTCGCCGCGTACCGCAAGGGCGCGGAAAACGCGAAGAAGGCCGGCTTCGACGGCGTCGAGATCCACGGCGCGAACGGCTACCTGCTCGACCAGTTCCTGCAGGACAGCACCAATCATCGCACCGACGCATACGGCGGCCCGATCGAGAATCGCGCGCGCCTGCTGCTCGAAGTGGTCGACGCGGCGATCGACGTGTGGGGCGCGGGCCGTGTGGGCGTGCACCTCGCACCGCGCGGCGACGCGCACACGATGGGCGATTCCGATCCGGCCGCGACGTTCGGCTATGTCGCGCGCGAACTCGGCCGCCGCAAGATCGCGTTCATCTTCACGCGCGAAGCGTATTCGGGCGACCATCTGAGCCCGCGTCTGAAGGAAGCGTTCGGCGGCCCGCTGATCGCGAACGAGCAGTTCACGCCGGAATCCGCGCAGGAAACGCTCGCGAGCGGCAATGCCGACGCGATCGCGTGGGGCAAGCTGTTCATCGCGAACCCCGACCTGCCGCGCCGCCTCGAACTCGACGCGCCGCTGAACACGCCGGTGCCGGACACGTTCTACGCGCAAGGCGAAACGGGTTACACCGACTACCCGGCGCTCAGCGACGCGGCCTGACGCGTCGAGCTCATGCGCGCACGTCCGCGCGCATGAACACGCGCCGCGTCTCGTCGAGCCCGCGGGCAACGTGGTGCGCGCGGATCGCGCGCAGCGTGTCGTCGAGCGCTGCGTCGTCGACGATGTGAAAACCGAGGCGCGCGTAGTACGGCGCATTCCACGGCGCGTCGCGAAACGTCGACAGCACGATCTGCGCGACGCCGTCTTGCGCGGCGCGCGCGATGATCCGTTCGATCAGGCGCGCGCCGATCCGCTGCCCGGCATGCGACGGCGCGACATCCAGTTCCTCCAGATAGAGCCGCTGCGCGTCGAGCAGCCGGTAGAACGCGAAGCCGACGCACACGCCCGCTTCATCGGTCGCGACATACGCGCGGCCGTCGTCGATGCGCGCGCGCACGTCGGCCGCGTCGGTCGGCTCGCCGTCGGCGATGTCGGCCATGCCGATGGCGCGAAAGCGTTGCGCGGCGGCGACTTCCACTGCGGCCATGGCGGCCGCGTCTTCGCGCGTGGCGCGGCGAATCCGGATCGGTGCTGTCATTACGACGAGGTAGGCAGGCGGCAACGGCCGTCACTATAATCGAAACTTCAGATCTTTCGAACGCCGTTTCCCGAGGTTCGCCATGACGCTGTCCGCGCTCGCCGTATTCGCCCTCGCCCTGCTCGTCACCGCCGGCACGCCCGGCCCGAGCGTCGCCGCGCTCGTCGCGCGCGTGCTGACGAACGGCGTGCGAGACGTGCTGCCGTTCCTCGCCGCGATGTGGATCGGCGAAGCGCTGTGGCTCACGCTGGCGGTGGCCGGGCTGTCCGCGTTCGCGCGCACGTTCGAGACGGGCCTGCTCGTGCTGAAGCTGCTCGGCGTCGCGTACCTGCTGTTCCTCGCGTGGAAGATGTGGACCGCGCCGACCGACACGCAGGCCGGCGACCTGCCGCGCGGCCAGTCGCCGTGGCGCATGTTCGTCGCGGGCACGCTGGTCACGCTCGGCAACCCGAAGATCATGCTGTTCTATCTCGCGCTGCTGCCGACGATCGTCGATCTCACGCATGTCGGCGTGCTCGCGTGGGCCGAGCTGGTCGGCACGATGCTCGCGATCCTGGTGTTCGCCGACTGCTTCTGGTCGCTGCTCGCGGTGCGTGCGCGGGCATTCCTGACGTCGGCGCGCGCCAAGCGGATCGCGAATCGCACGAGCGCGACCGCGATGGCCGGTGCGGCGGTGGCGATCGCGACGCGGTGAGTCGGCAATCACTCGTCGTCCAGCATCGCCGTCCGCCAACCATAGGGCTCGTTTCGGACATGCCGCTCAAAACGCTTTGCTACGCCTGCCAGTCCCGTGTCTCGATGACGCCGGGTGAAGTCTTCACGTGCGACGCATGCTTCCAGCCGCAAATTGCGATCGAAGCATGGGATATCGGCTCATCGTTCACGCTATGCCCTCGCCTGCGGAATCATGCGGGCATCATGTTTAGGACCTCACTGAATCGGGACGAGAAGGCATTTCTGGCCGACCGAGGTGTCACCTTCCTGATACCACCTGCCGACTTCCCCGCGTTCGTCGACACATCCGTCCTGGAACATCAAACGAACCCTGCCGCCTGCTTCAGCGGATGTGCGTGGGGCGCTAGCTACTACCATCTGTCCGGCTGGCCCGAATCCTCTCACCACAAGACCTATCTGATCTACCCGCTGTTCAGGCTGACCGAAAACGATGTCCTCTTTCATGGCACCACGTCACACTGCGCCAACGGCATCATGACCACAGGCAAACTGCTTCCGCCCAGCGCAACCGGCGAGAAGACACATGGCTTTCCCTCCGAACGGGATATCCGCTATGTCGGCCTCGACAAGTCGCCGGCCGACGATCATGACAAAGGCGCACTGATCGAGCTCGAATACACGGGATGGGTGCTGGATACGCACCTCGGGTTATCGACACACCCGCTGCACTCACTTCACGAGCGACTGCCCGCTGACGTTCCGGCCATTCAGTTTCATGAAAGAGGTCGTGCGATCGCATTTCGCATTGATGCAGTCGTCACCCCCAAAGATACTGAGCACAATCGGCAACTCTGGGATACCATCGCGCCTCCCCGGCCCACTGAACATTGATTCAGAAGGACCATGACATGGGCCGGACAAGATTGGCCTCGATAGCACCAAGCTTCAGAAATTCACGCGAATCCCCGCCATCACCGCGAGCTGGCGGCTCGAATTGCTGTTCGCGAGCACCGGAATCTGCGCGTAGTTCACCGCGTTGCCGTTCGCATCGGTGCCGAGCCCCGTGCCGCTCGCGATCTGGCCGATCGCGACCGCATACAGCGCGGTGCGCTTCGACAGGCTGTAGTTCGTGCCGATGTTCAGCTGGTGGAAACGCGTCGTGCCGCGCCCGTCGGTGTGCGCGGCGTTGAAGATGTACGCTACGCCGCCCTGCAGCGCCGGCGTGAACATGTACGTGACGTTCAGCTCGCCGATGTCGAACGTGAACGCCTGCGTGCGCGGCTGCGTGTCGGTCGAGAAATAGCGGCTGTCGCCAAGACGCGTGTGCGTGTAGGTCAGCGCGACGGTGGCGGCGCCGAGCGTCGCCGAGCCGCCCGCGCCGAATGCGCGCATCGACCCGGCGTCCTGCAGCAGGCAGTACATCGCGCCGGGGTTGCTGCACGCGAAGTCGCCGATATAGCCGCTCGCGCCGCCGAGCGCCGCATCGAGCGGCTGATGCAGGTCGAGATAGCCGACCGAGAACGCGACCGGCGCGCGCGTGTACGTCGCGGCCACCGCATAGCCGCGCTTTGCGGAAAAATCGCCGGCCTGCCCGCCGAAGCTGAACGTGCCTCCGAACGTGAGGCCGTTGAAATCGGCGCTGGTGAACTTCACCGCGTTGTTGAAGTTGAACGCGGCATTCAGGTTGTCGACGTCGCCGAGATGCGAGCCGTACGGCGTCGCCCAGTTGTTGCTCGACACGTACGCGCCGAGCATGTCGGTGTACGAGTCGTATTGCCGGCCGAGGCCGAGCGTGCCGATCCCGTCCTGGCGCAGCCCGACCCATGCCTGCCGGCTGAACGCGGTGCCGCCCTGCAGCGCCTGCCCGTTCGCGGACAGGAACTGCTGTTCGAGCGCGAACACCGCGTCCAGGCCGCCGCCGAGGGGCTCGGCACCCTGGAAGCCGAAGCGCGACGGCACGAGGTTGCCGCCGCCCATCTGCCACGCATGGCCGCCGCCCGTGCTGCCGTCGGCGCGCGTGAACTGCTGGTTCGTCGAGTAGATGATGCCGGTGTCCACGGTCCCGTACAGCGTCACGCTCCCCGAAGTCTGCGCGTGCGCGTGCAGGCACCCCAGCATGGCCGCGGCTGCGGTCAGTCGTCGTCCGTTCTTCATGTCCCGCCCCTCAATGGTCATCGGTTCGCAGTGCAAACCGATGGTGTTGTCGATATGGGTGGCAGGACTTTATCCAGCGAAAATTCCGGACCTCTATCCCAAATCAGCAAACGGTGATGGGGACGGGCAATACACGACGGCGCTCGGCCGCGCCGCCACGGCGGGAAGACGTCATTCGGGGCGCGAGGTTTGCGACGGCAGCTCGCCGAACAGGTCGCGATACTCGCGCGCGAAATAGCCGAGATGCGTGAAGCCCCAGCTCGCGGCGGCCTCGCCGACGCCAAGCTGCTGCGCGGACGTCGTGCGCAGCAGGCGCCGCACCGCGTTCAGCCGGATCGTGCGCAGATAGCCGACGGGCGTGACGTCGGCGACGCGCTGGAAGCTCGTCTGCAGCGTGCGGCGGCTGCAGCGCAGCGCGCGGCACAGCTCGAGCACGGTGACGGGCTCCTCGGGCCGCTCGCGCAGATGCTTCTCGCAACGGCTGACGATATCGCTGTAGGTGGCATGCGTGATGTCGCGCCGCTCGACGCCGATGCCGTGGTCGAGCGCATCGAGGAACATGCCGAGCATCGCGTCGCGGAACATCTTGCGGGTGGCCGCGTATTCGAGGCACGCCGGGTTGCGCTGCGCGTCGTCGATCAGCGCCGACAGCCGCGCGCCGAGCGCGACGCCCTGCGCGTCGGACAGCCGCGTGACATGGCGCAGTTTGCGCGCGCCGGCCGCGCCGAACTCCGCTTCGCACAACTCGTCGACCATGTCGGATGCGGCGCTGATCCCGACGAGCCCCATCCCTTCGGGCGTATGGAATTCGAAATCCTCGCCGGCGCGCAGTGCGAGCAGCGCATAGCCGTCGATCGGCTGGCCCTGGAACGTGCCGGCGACCGGCACCGACAGCGGCACCGCGAGCGACGTGCGTCCGCCCGGCGCGAGGCCGGTTTGCGCGACGCGGCGGTTGGTCGTCTCGCGGAAGAAATGGAAGTCGTCGTACAGCACCTGAGTGACGGTGCCCTTGAACCGGCCCGGCGTCATCTGGCGGTAGACCTGATGCCAGCCCGCGATCGCGAGCCCGTGGTCGTGCACGTCTTCGTGTGAGCGTGACTGGAACAGCATCGGCATCTCCGGTAAAACCCTGATTCTTCATCGCGGCCGCCGGGTTTCGCGCGGCACGCAACGTCACAGCTTACCCCCGCAAAATTCCGCGCAGGGCGGATTCGAATGCGAGACAGGCCGCCGACAGCGCGGCGGCCTGCTCGCCGGTCAGCCGGACGTAACGGCGAAACGACGGCATCCGGTTCACGACCTCGCTGCCGCCGAACGGCACGATGGTGAGCGTCCACAGTCCGTCGCGCGCGGCGATCGTGCAGTCGGTCAGGTGCAAAGGGCGCAGCGCGTCGGCGAGCGATGGCTTTGCAACGAGCGCGGCCGCCGCGCGCACGAATTCGGGGTCGCACCGTGGCGCCGGTTCGGCCGCGACGCCGGTGCGCCGCAGCCAGCCGGTCTGCCGTACGCGGGCGCTGCCGTCGACGGCGGGCCCGCGCGCGGCAACCGCGACCGCCACGCTGACCGTGTGCATCAGGAATTGCCGGTCGACGCGCTCTTCGACGCGCACGCGCACGCCGTTCGGCAGCCGCGCCGTGAGCTCGCCGGATTCGCCGGGGTCGCCGCCTCCAACGCCCCCGCCTTGCACACCGCGCACGGCCCCCAGGTCGGCCAGCACGCGCGCGGCGATCGCGCCGGGACGATGGCCGGCCGGCGGCGCATCGGGCGCCGCGCGCCAGCGGGCGAGCGCGGCCCTCATGATGCGACGTGCTCGTTGCGCAGCACTTCTTCCACCGGCACCGGCTTGAACGGATGCCGGCGCTGCACGACGAGCGTCCAGAACAGCGCGTACAGCGCGGTGAGCCCGAGCATCGCGCCGAACGGCACGTAGATGTCGCGCGCGTTCATGCCGGGCGGCGTGATGTACCAGATCGCGAGCACGATCCCGACGCTCGACACGATCTGCGGCAGCGGGAACAGCGGTGAACGGTACGGGCGCGACAAGTCAGGCCGACGGATGCGCAGCATCACGACCGACGCGGTGACGAGCAGGTACGCGGTGCCCCACGCGCAGGTCGCGGCGAGCACCAGGTGCAGGATGCTGTCGAGATTGCCGTTGATCAGCCACGCATGGAAGATCGGCACGATCGCCGACGCGACGATGCCGACCACCGGCGTCTTGAAGCGCGGATGCAGGTACGCGAAGCAGCGCGGCAGCGCGCCGTCGATCGCCATCCCGTACAGGATGCGCGGCAGCCCGGCCATCAGCGTGTTGATGGTCGCGGCGCCCGCGCACAGGAACGCGATGCCGAACCACACGCGCCCGAACGGCCCGAGCACCTGCAGCGCGAACGCGGGGATCGCGCCCGGCGTGTCGAGCAGGTGCGTGAGGCCGTCGGGGCTCACCGGCACGTTCGCGACCTGGCGGCGGATCGCCGCGCCGTACAGGAACATGCAGACCGCGACGCCGACGAGGCCGATCGCCATCGCGCGCGGAATCGTGCGGCCCGGCGCCTTCATTTCCGGCGCGAGCGGCGTGACGAACTCGCAGCCGACGAACATGAACATCGCCATCCCGACCAGCGACAGCACGGCCGGGATCGACGTGCCGATTTCCGAGCTGCCGAACCAGCCGTCGAGATGCACGGCCGGCGCGGCCGCGAGCCCGAGGATCCCGAAGATCATCAGCGACAGCCACATGCCGACCGTCAGCACGATCTCGAGCTTGCTGAACACCTTGATGCCGATGATGTTGGTGATCGCGAACGTGACCACGAGCCCGACGCCGACGAGCCACGAACTGTTGTGCTTCTCGAACGCGGCGTTCAGCGACTCGAAGTTCACGAGCGCCATGATGCCGCTCAGGATCGTCTCCGCGGTGCCGGCGAACACGTGCACGAGGAAATACGCGGAAATCGTGCCGGTGATCGCCCAGAAGCGGCCGAGCCCGCACGACAGGTAATCGTAAACCGAGCCGGCCGTCGGCAGCATCGCGGCGGCTTCGGAGAAGGTGGTGGCCTGCGCCTGCATCATCACGAACGCGATGATCATCGCGACCGCGAACGCCCAGCCGCCCATCCCGAAGCCCGACGTCGCGGTGAGGATCACCGGGCTCGCCATGATGAGGCCGACCGCGCTCGCCAGCGCGGTCGGAAAGCCGACCGCGCCTGCCGTGAGCACCGCGCCGCCGCCCGCTTCCCCCGGCTTACCGCCGGGCGTATCGCCCGCAGCGCCGGTCACTCCAGACCATCCGGACATCTTCGTCTCCTTCCTTCAGCGACCGGCGGCGGCGCTTCGGCGCCCGCTCCGGTCCGTTGTTTCGCCATCGGCCCGGGCCGGCGCTTCAGCGCTTCGGCACCCGGCCCCTGCTCGTTCACACTCGATCCGATGACGAAAAAATACGCAGGCAAAATAATCCGGTCATAGCCCAAATCGGCAAACCGGCGGTGGGCAGCCTCGCCGCCCACCGCCGGTTCGTCGTCACGCGGGCACGCCGTCAGGCGCTCACGCGAACGGCACGGCCTCGAAGCCCGCCGCGAGCGCGTCGACGATCCGGTCGAGCTGCTCGCGCTGAATCACGAGCGGCGGCGACAGGATGATCTTCGTGCCGACCGGACGCACCAGCACGCCGTGCTCGCGCGCGACTTCCGCGACCGCGTTCGCGTAGCCGGACAGCGGATCGATCGGCTCGCGCGTCGTCTTGTTCGCGACCAGATCGAGCGCGATCATCAGCCCCTTGCCGCGCACCTCGCCGACCGCCGCGAAGCGTTCCGGGAACGACTGCAGCGCTTCGAGCAGATACGCGCCCTGCTTCGCCGCGTTCGCGGGCAGGTCTTCGTTCACGACGATGTCGAGGCTCGCGAGCGCGGCCGCGCAGGCGACCGGATGGCCCGCGTACGTGTAGCCGTGCATGATCGCGCCGCCGAAGTCGGCGTTCGCGGCGAACGCGTCCTCGATGCGCGCATTCACGGCCGTCGCGCCGAGCGGCACGTAGCCCGACGAAATACCCTTCGCGAGACACATGATGTCCGGGCGCACGCCCCAGCCGCGGCTGCCGAACATGCTGCCGCTGCGGCCGAAGCCGGTCACGACTTCGTCGGCGATCAGCAGCACGCCGTAGCGGTCGCACACCTCGCGCACGAGCGGCCAGTAGTTGGCCGGCGGCACGATCACGCCGCCCGCGCCCTGCACCGGTTCCGCGATGAACGCCGCGACCGTGTCGGGGCTCTGGAACTGGATCTCGCGCTCGAGCATTTCCGCGCAGATGCGGCCGAGCTCGTCCGGATCCTGCGTGAACGGATTGCGGTACAGCCAAGGCGTCTCGACGTGGAAGCAGCCGGGCAGGTTCGGTTCGTAGTTGCGGCGGAACACCGTGTTGCCGTTCACCGACGCGCCGCCGAAGTGCGTGCCGTGATAGCCCTGCTTCAGCGAGATGAATTTCGTGCGATCGGCCTGGCCGCGCACTTTCCAGTACTGGCGCGCAATCTTCAGCGCGGTCTCGATCGAGTCGGAGCCGCCCGAGCTGTACAGCACGCGGCGCATGCCTTCCGGCTCCATCATGTCGATCAGCTTCTTCGACAGTTCTTCGGCGCGCGGATGCGACAGGCCGTCGAACAGCTGGAAGTATTCGAGCTCGTCGAGCTGGCGCACGATCGCGTCCTTCACTTCCTGGCGGTTGTGCCCGACGTTCACGTTCCACAGGCCCGCGACGCCGTCGACGAGCTGCTTGCCCGCTTCGTCGAACACGTAGCAGCCGTCGCCGCGCACGATCCGGATCGGCTTGCGCTGTTTCATTTCGTTCGGGTGCAGCATCGGGTGCCAGAACTTCGCTTCGTTGTAGCTCATTGCAATCTCCACTGTCGGATCGTTTGAACCTCGATCGCACCGGATCGCGGTCTTAGGGTGTTCAGGTGTTCGGAATGCGCGCCGCGCGTCAGTGCGCGATGCAGACCGATTTGGTTTCGGTGAAGCCTTCGATCGCGTACTGGCCGAACTCGCGGCCGATGCCCGATTGCTTGTAGCCGCCGAACGGCATCGACGGATCGAGCGGGATATGGCAGTTCACCCACACGGTGCCGGCTTCGATCTGCGGGACGAGGTTCATCACGCGCTTCAGGTCGTTGCTCCAGATGCTCGCGGCGAGCCCGTACGGCGACGCGTTCGCGAGACGCACCGCGTCGGCCGCATCGTCGAACGGCACGACGACGATCACCGGGCCGAACACTTCGTCGTGCACGATCGCGCTGTCCGGATGCGGATCGGCGATCACCGCCGGCTTCACGTAGTAGCCGGGCAGGTCGTCGGCCGGCGTGCCGCCCGCGAGGAACGTGAGGCCCGCGCGGCGCGCGCCTTCGATGTGCTGCACGACCTTGTCGCGATGGTGCGCGGACACGAGCGGGTTGATCTGCGCAGTCGTGTCGAGGCCCGCGCCGAGCTTCATCGACTGCGCGACGCCCGCGAGGCCGTCCGCGAGCTGCGCGAACCTGCTGCGATGCACGTAGATGCGCGATGCGGCCGCGCACACCTGCCCCTGATTGAAGAACGCGCCGGCGGCGACGCCGTCGAGCGCCTGCGCGACGTCGACGTCGTCGAGCATCACGATCGGATTCTTGCCGCCGAGCTCGAGCGAGAAGCGCGTCATGTTCTGCACGGCCGCCGCGCCGACCAGCTTGCCGGTCGCGGTCGAGCCGGTGAACGAGATCTTCGCGATCGACGGGTGGCTCGACAGCGCGGCGCCGCACGTGCGGCCGCCCGTGACCACGTTGAACACGCCGGGCGGCACGCCGGCTTCGCGGGCCAGCTCGGCAAGGCGCAGCGCGGTGAGCGGCGTTTCCGGCGACGGCTTCAGCACGATCGTGCAGCCGGCCGCGAGCGCGGGTATCAGCTTCCACACCGCGATCATCAGCGGAAAATTCCACGGCACGATCGCGGCGACCACGCCGACCGGCTCCTTGCGCGTATAGGCCGTATAGCGCGCGCCGGGCGGGAACGGGATCGACACGTCGAGCGTCTGGCCGGTGATCTTGGTCGCCCAGCCGGCCATGTAGCGCACGTATTCGACGCTCGCGCCGACTTCGACCGCGCGCGACACGTGGATCGACTTGCCTTGGTTCAGCGTTTCGAGCTGCGCGAGCGTTTCGGCGTCGGCTTCGATCAGGTCGGCGAGCTTCAGTAGGATCCGCTCGCGGTCGGCCGGCCGCAGCCCGCGCCACACGCGCGAGTCGAACGCGTGCTTCGCGCTCGCGACCGCGCAATCGACGTCCTGCGCGTCGGCATCGGCGACCGTCGCGAGCCGTTCGCCCGTCGCCGGGTCGTACACGTCGAGCCGGGCCGGCGAGTGCGCGGGCTGCATGTCACCGTCGATGAAAAGGCCGAAGTCGCACGCGACGAAGGTGCGCACGGTGTCGCTGACGGCGACGAAGTTCGTGTTGCTCATGGGCGTCTCGATGGTTGTGGTGACTGGCCGCATGCGCGCGGGCATGCGGGCTTCAGGCCACTGTATCGACGGGGGAACGCGCCCGGTGAGCGCAAATTGGCAGCGCGTGGGGAATCGAAATGCCGGTGATGCGGAGACTGCGAAGGCGACGTACGAATGCCGCGCCATCGTCAGACCAATAGCGCGGCACGCATGCGACTACGGGAAAAATTACAGGAACAATGCGCCGACCAGCTCGGTGCGATTCGACACGCCGAGCTTCCGATACATGCGCATCAGATGCGTCTTGATGGTGGGCTGCCCGAGCGCGAGGTCGCGCGCGATCTCCTTGTTCGAACGGCCGTCGCGCACGAGCCGCGCGATCTGCTCCTCGCGGTAGGTCAGCCGCTCCTCGCAGCCGATCCGGTGAATCCCGCGGCGCGCGCGCAGCAGCGGGCCCAGCGCCGCTTCGGCAACCGGTTGCAACCGCGCCAGCGCGTCGATCTCGCCCGGCGCGAACCGGCCGGCCGTGCTGTTGCCGTGCGGATCGCCGTTGCCGAAGCGCAGCAGCGAAAACGCACCGACCGTCCGCCCCGCTTCGTCGCGCAACCAGATTTCGACGACATCGGCCACATTATGCCGCCGCAGAAAACGGGTCCAGTACGCGGATGCATCGCGTCTTTCGTCAGGCAATTGGGAGGCGAGCGTGACGACTGCGCGGTCGCCTGCCGCGCAGCGCGACGGATGCAGCGGATCGAGCATCCGGTAGCGCGCGATGTAGGTGCGATGCATCGACTCCGGCATGCCGAACAGCTCGAAATCGGCCGGCTCGCCGCTCCGGTCGAGCCGATAGAACACGATCGCGGACGGGCTCGCGAATGCGTCGAACGCATCGACGCACGCGCGCAGTGCGCGTTGCCAGTCGGCGGCTTCATGATCGGCGGGAACGGATGAAGTCGGCATGGAGGGGGCGGCGGGCGGCCGAACGCGTCGAAGTTCGAGCCAGCCTACCGGCGCCGAAATGCGCCGGTGAGCACAAATCGGCAAATCCGCTTCGGGGCGGCGGCGGGAAAGCCGCCTGCCGTGTCCGGCCGAGGGATTCCGCGACGGGAATCCTGTATTGCGCGTTGCGCAATCGGCGATGAACGCCGAATGGCGCGCGAAACGTCGTGCGCGGCGATCGCCGCCAATCGGAACGATCGGGCCAGCTTGGCTAATAATGCGCGCGCCGCGCTTGCAACACCGGCGCAGCGCCACATCAATGCGCGTTCGCGGCGAACGTATCGCAGGCGCTCACCTCGCCCGAGTCCATCCCGCGCCGCAGCCAGTACACGCGCTGCTCGCTGGTGCCGTGCGTGAAGCTCTCCGGCACGACGTAGCCCTGCCCTTGCTGCTGCAGCCGATCGTCGCCGATCGCGGCCGCCGCCTTCAGCCCCTGTTCGAAATCGCCCGGCTCCATCAGCCGCTGGTTCGCGCGCTGCGCATTGTTCGCCCACACACCGGCGAAGCAGTCTGCCTGCAGTTCCATCCGCACCGACAGCGCGTTCGAGCGTGCCTCGCTCGAGCGCCGGCGCGCGGCGTCGACCTTGTCGGAAATGCCGAGCAGGTTCTGCACGTGGTGACCGACTTCATGCGCGATCACGTAGGCCTGCGCGAAATCGCCGCCCGCGCCGAACCGCCTGCGCAGCTCGTCGTAGAAGCCGAGATCGATATACACGTTGCGGTCGGCCGGACAGTAGAACGGCCCCATCGCGGTCTGGCCGGTGCCGCACGCGGTCGGCGTCGAGTTCTTGAACATCACGAGCTTCGGCGGCTCGTATTGCGCATGCAACTGGCTGTTGAAGACGTTCGTCCACGTGCGCTCGATATTGCCGAGCACCTTGCGCGTGAACACCGCGCCGGGGTCGTTCCCCGGCACGCCCTGATGCTGCCCGGGCGCGGGCTGCGCGTGCTGCTGCGCACCCTGCAGCGCGGATGCACCCTCCAGTATCACGCGCGGATCGATCCCGAAGAAATACGACGCGGCGAGCGCGACCACGATCGTACCGATGCCGATCGTCGCGCCGCGCCCGCCAATGAAACCGCCGCCGCCGCGGCGATCCTCCACGTTCACGCTTTCTTGTTCGTCGTCCAGCCTCATTGCCGGGCCCTCCCTGTCCTTGTCGATGGTCCGGTCGCACGAGCGCGCAACCGGGCGATCGACCACGACGACACGATCGTGGGCAGACGCAATGCATATGCCCCAGACATACGCATCGGGCGGTACGATCACGCCAATATCGCCGTCTGCCGCTCCGCTCGCACGACGGAATCGGCCGGCCAACGCGCCACGCGTCGCTTCGCGGCCCCACCCGCGCTATTTTGCCGGGCTTTTGCGACTTATCCCAAAAATATGGAGGATAGAGCGATTCGGTGCCGAACATCGTCAGCTTTTGCAAAATGGACGTGCGGGGTGCCGGGCGGCGCAACACCTGCATCGGCGCGGTCACCGGCCATCCGGCCGCGTCGCGTTCATCCTTTCGGCGGATACCGGCGTCGGCCCGCGCCGCCTAAAGTGACCGGAATCGACACCCTTCCGGAGCACGACATGACGCACCCGCAACCCCGTACGATCGCGATCACCGGCGCAGGCACCGGCATCGGCGCTGCGTGCGCGCGCCGCTTCGCGGCCCACGGCGACCGCGTCGTGCTGATCGGGCGGCGGCGCGCGCCGCTCGACGCGCTGGCCGCCGAAACGGGCGGCCTCGCGCTCGCGGGCGACGCCGCGAGCACGGCCGACTGGGCCGGCTTTCTGCCGGAGATCACCGAACGGTTCGGCCGCATCGACGCGCTCGTCGCGTGCGCGGGCGGCCACGGCCTCGGCCGCGCGGACGAAACCGACGATGCCGGGTGGCGCGACGCGATGCACGCGAACCTCGACACCGCGTTCGTCAGCGCCCGCGCGTGCCTGCCCGACCTGATCGCGCAGCGCGGCAGCATCGTGCTGGTCGCATCGATCGCCGCGCTCGCGGCCGGCCCCGGCGTGTGCGGCTACACGGTCGGCAAGCATGCGCTGCTCGGGCTCGCGCGGTCGCTCGCCCGCGACTACGGGCCGCACGGCGTGCGCGCGAATGCGGTCTGCCCCGGCTGGGTCCGCACGCCGATGGCCGATGCGGAAATGGAACCGCTGATGTCCGCCTACGGCGACACGCTCGACGGCGCGTATGCGCACGTGAGCGCCGACGTGCCGCTGCGGCGCGCGGCCGATCCGGACGAGATCGCGGCCGTATGCGCGTTCCTCGCGTCGCCGGACGCGTCGTTCGTGACCGGCGCGACGCTCGTCGCGGACGGCGGCGCAATGGTCGTCGACGTGCCGACGCTCGCGTTCGACAAGCTGTGATGATGGTGAGTGCAGTGGCGACGGGCGAATGCTGCGAGGACAGGCGCTGCCGTGACGGCGCGCTACAGCTGCAACGACGGGCGCTGCCGTGACGACGCGCTATTGCTGCGACGACGGGCGCTGCTGTGACGACGCGCTACTGCTGCAACGACGGGCGCTGCCGTGACGACGCGCTATTGCGGCGACGACGGGCGCTGCTGTGACGACGCGCTACTGCTGCAACGACGGGCGCTGCGTCGCTCCGCTCTGCGCGCCACGCCGTCGAAGGCATCCGCGGGGCCGCGCGCGCATCGTCCGGCACGCCGCACGTTCGCCATCCCGAAAATCCGCTAACATCGACCGATCCGCCGCCGCGCGCGGCACTGCCTCACCGTTCGGGATTCGATGAACATCCGGTTTCTTGAAACCTTCGTCTGGCTCGCGAAGCTGGAAAACTTTCGGCTCACGGCCGAGAAACTGCATACGACGCAGGCCGCCGTGTCGAGCCGCATCGCGTCGCTGGAAGAGGCGTTCGACGTGCGGCTGTTCGACCGCAACACGCGTTCGGCCACACTCACGCCCGCGGGCCGGCGCATGCTCGCCTATGCCGAGCGGATCGTGCGGCTCGACAGCGAGATGCGCCGCGACATCGATGCGGCGAGCGACGCTGGCCTGATCCGGATCGGCGTGATCGAGTCGATCGTGCACAGCTGGTTTCCGGCGCTGATGGCGCAACTGCGCGAGCGCTATCCGCGCCTCGACGTCGAGATCACGAGCGACACGACGCTGCACCTGATCCGGCTGCTGAGCACCGACGGCGTCGACCTGATCCTGCAGACCGACCCGGTGCCCGGCCCCGACTTCACGAATCTGCCGCTGTGCGAGTTCCCGGTGCACTGGGCGGCGAGCCCGCGCCTCGGGCTCGGCGGCGCACGGCTCGACGTCGCGCGGCTCGCCGCGTATCCGATCATCAGCTTCTCGCGCCACTCGGGCCCGCACGCGACGATCGAGCGGCTGTTCGCGGCCGTCGAGCGGCCGGCCAGCATCAACTGCATCACGTCGGTCGCCGCGATGATCCGGCTCGTCGCCGACGGCTTCGGCGTGGCCGCGCTGCCGCCCGCGATCATCGGGCGCGAACTGCAGGAAGGCGCGCTCGAACTGCTCGACGTCGAACCCGAATTCCCCGCGCTGCCGCTGGTCGCGTCGTATCGCACGCAGGGCCTGCCGGTCGCCGCGCGCATCGCGGAACTGGCGAGCGAAGTCGCGCGTGCGATGTCGGCGGCCGCAAGTCCGAAGCCGTGCGCGTCGGCAAAGGTCGATGCGGATACCGGTGCCGTCGACAACGCACCGGCCCGGCCGGCGACCCAAACCAAGACCAAGACCAAAACCGCAGCGGCAAAACGCACACCGAAAGCCGCGCCACCCGCCCCTTCCGCGAAGCGCCGGCCGCGCCGCTCATAAGAAAACCTGTTCACCGCGAATTTGTTTTCTTGTTGGACGGGCGCGGCCCGTCTTCGGGACACTGGAGTTCCTGACACACCCCGTCTCAAGGAACCTCGCGATGACCCGCCTTTCCCTTCCTCACGGCCAGCTCTGCGTCTGGACGGATATCGACCCCGCCTACGAAGCCGACTTCAACGCGTGGTACGACCGCGAGCACATGCAGGAACGCGTCGCGATTCCGGGCTTCACGCATGCGCGGCGTTTTCTCGCGACCGATGACGGCCCGCGCAAATACCTCGCGCTGTACGTGACCGAGACGCTCGACGTGTTCCGCAGCGACGCGTACCGGCGCGCGTTCACGCACCAGACGGCCTGGTCGCTCGCGAACTTCGAGCGGATGACGGGCACGCAGCGACGAGTCGGCGACCTGACGATCGAAGCCGGCGACGGCGAAGGCGTGCATCTCGCGCTGTTCGTGCTGCCGCCGGAGCGCGTCGACGTGCCCGCCCTGCGCGAACGCTTCGACGACGCGTTGCGCGAACCCGGTATCCATGCGGCACGGCTGTTCCGCACCGCGCCCGATCTTTCCGCGCCGATCGGCGCCGATGCGGCCGCGCGTCCGGCCGCCGACGCGCTCGTGCTGATCGAGGGCAGCGACGCAGCCGCCACGCGCCGTGTCGCCGCCGCGCTCGCCGGGCACGACGACGTGCGCACGTTCGACCTGCTGTGGCGCGCGGCCGCGCCGCTCGCCGTCGAACGCCGCGATGCCGAAACGAAACCGACAGCCGCCGCCGCGCTGCCCGCCTGAACCCCGACGCCACGCCGACACGGCCGCGCCGCGCGCTCGCAGCACGCGGCCCGCACGTCGGTCCCGCTTGTCATCCCGTCATCCGTCACGCCATGCCCGACACCATGAGCACTCTCGCCCAGCCCGCCGCCCACGCGCCCCGCCGCGTCCGCAACAGCCGACTCGCGACCGCGAGCATGATCGGCACGTCGCTCGAGTGGTACGACTTCACGATCTACAACACCCTCGCCGCGCTCGTCTTCAACCATCTGTTCTTTCCGTCGGTCGACCCGCTGGCCGGCACGATCCTCGCGTTCTCGACCTATGCGGTCGGCTACGTGTCGCGTCCGCTCGGCGGCTTCGTGTTCGGCAATCTCGGCGACCGGATCGGCCGCCGCGCGGTGCTGATGCTCACGCTCGTGCTGATGGGGCTGACGACCGCGCTGATGGGCGCGCTGCCGACCTATGCGCAGGCCGGCATCCTGAGCCCGATCCTGCTCGTCGCGCTGCGCTTCGTGCAGGGCGTCGCGCTCGGCGGCGAATGGGCCGGCGCGGTGCTGCTGTCGGTCGAGCACGGCGACCAGAAACGGCGCGGGCTGTCCGCGTCCTGGACGCAGATCGGCCCGTCGTTCGGCACGCTGCTCGGCACCGGCTGCATCGCGCTCGTCACGCTGTCCACCACGTCGGGCGACTTTCTGTCGTGGGGCTGGCGCGTGCCGTTCGCGGCGAGCGCGCTGCTCGTCGTGTTCGGCTTCTGGCTGCGCCGCGGCGTCGACGAAACGCCGCAGTTCGAGCAGCTCGCCGAATCGCACGCGACTGCCGAAGTGCCCGTCGCCGAAGTGCTGAAGCGCCACTGGCGGCGCCTGCTGATCGCCGGCGGTTCGCGGATCGGCTCGGACGTGCTGTACGCGCTGATCGTCGTGTTCACGCTGACCTACGTGACGACCGTGCTGCACCTGTCGCGCCCCGTCGCGCTGACGGCCGTGATGGTCGGCACGGCGTGCAACGCGCTCGCGGTGCCGTTCTTCGGCGCGCTGTCGGACCGCTTCGGGCGCCGTCCGGTGTATCTCGCCGGCGCGCTCGCCGGCATCGTGTGGGCGTTCGTGTTCTTCACGATGCTGAACTCGGCACGGCCCGCCGCGATCGTCGCGGCCGTCGCGATCGGCCTCGTGATCCATGCGGTGATGTACGGCCCGCAAGGCGCGTTCGTCACCGAGCAGTTTCCGACCCGCGTGCGTTACGCAGGCTCGTCGCTGGCGTACACGCTCGCCGGCATCGTCGGCGGCGGCTTCGCGCCGCTCGTGATCGCCGCGCTGTTCCGCCAGACGGGAACGACGACGGCCGTGTCGCTGTACGTCGCCGCGGCGCTCGTCGTCACGTCCGTCGCGCTGCTCGCCGCGCGCGAAACCGCGCATCGGCCGCTCGCCGACTGAGCGTCACCCGTCGCTCGTTTCATTCATTCGTACTTCCAACGGATATCCGCATGCAAGTCCTGTCGTTCAACATAATTTCCCTGCGAGGCGCACCGGCCGCGGTCGACGTCGAGATCGAGCGCGTCGTGATTGCCGGCTGGGCCGGGCGCGATCCCGCCGCGATCCGCGCGCACATCGACGAACTCGCGGCACTCGGCGTCGCGCCGCCGTCGACCACGCCGTGCTTCTATCGCGTCGCGGCCGCGCTGCTCACGCAGGCGCCGTCGATCGGCGTGCTCGGCGCGCGCTCGGGCAGCGAGATCGAGTGCGTGCTGATCGACAGCCCGGCCGGCACGCTGGTCACGCTCGGGTCGGATCACACCGATCGGGAGGTCGAGGCGTATGGCGTCGCGGTATCGAAGCAGGTATGCGCGAAGCCGCTCGGTCGCGACGCGTGGCGCTACGCGGACGTCGCCGATCACTGGGATGCGATCGAGATGCGTTCGTGGTGGGTCAAACGCGACGGCGAACGCGTCGCGTATCAGCATGGCGCAGTCAGCGGCCTGCTCGCGCCCGGCGCGCTGTGGCAGCGCTTCGACAATCGCCGCACGATGCCCGCGCGCTGCGCGATGTTCGGCGGCACCGTCGTCGTGCATGGCGCCATCGCGGCAATGGGCGACGGCGATGCGTTCGAGATGGAACTGCACGATCCGGTGCTCGGGCGGAGCCTGCGGCACCGGTATGCGGTCGAGGTGCTGCCGGTCGTGGCGTAATGGCGGGAGGCGGGAGGCGGCAGCGGGCATCGATCGGATCCGGCTTACCTCATTTCCGCGGCCGTCGCGCCCGCTTCCTGCACGGCCCAGCCCCGCCAGCGCCTCTTTCACCGCCGTATCGAGCGGCGGAAGCAGGAGGCGGACGCGGGCAGTGCGCCAGCGGCCCGGCTGCGAACATCCGCCGGATCCTGCTTACCCCATTTCCGCAAGCGTCGCGTCCGCTCGCCGCAAGCACCCCAATCCCGCCAGCGTTTCTCCCACCGCCGTATCGAGCGGCGTCACCGGCTCGCGGCCGAGCGCCGCCGTCACGCGTGCGTTATCCATCCGCAGCGGTTCGCGCCATAGATAGCGCATCTCGAGCATCTCGCGCATCGTCGTGACGAACGGTGCGGCCACCCATACGAGCCACCACGGGAAACGCCGCACCGTCGGCCGCATTCCGTGCCGTTGCGCGACGCGGCGCACGGCCTGCGCCATCTGCGTCCCGTCCGCGTCCCAGTGACCGCCGAGATGAAAGCGCGCGAACGGCTCCAGCGTATCGCGCCGCTCGATCAGCGCGACCATCGTGCGCGCGACGTCCGGCAGGTACGCCCATTGATGACCGACGCCCGGCCGGCCCGGCACGCTGATGACGGCCACCGGCCGCCCGGGCTTGACGAGCCCCTGCCCGAACCAGTTGTTGCCCGCGTGCGGGCCGAAGAAATCGCCGGCCCGCACGATGATCGTCCGCACGCGCTGCGCGGTCGCCGCCTGCAGCCGCCGTTCCAGCTCGACGCGGATCGCGCCCTTGCGGGTCGTCGGATGTTGCGGCGCGTCTTCCCGCAACGCCGGAAACGCGTCGGGGCCGTAGTTGTACACCGTCCCGGGCAGTACGACAGTCGCCTGCGCCACCGTCGCCGCCGCGATCGTGTTGTCGATCATCGGCAGCACCTGCTCGTTCCAGTTCCGGTAGCCGGGCGGGTTCACCGCGTGCACGATCACGCTGCAGCCGCGCGCGGCGCGGACCACCGCTTCGCGATCGAGCGCGTCGCCGCGCATCCACACGATGCCGTCGCGCTCCATCGTCTCGGCGCCGAGCCCGCGCTTGAGCGCACGCACCTGCCAGCCGGCATCGCGCAACTGACGAGCAACCTCGCCGCCGATTCCTCCGCTCGCGCCGAGCACGAGTGCCTGTCGTTGCGTCCCGCCCGCGTTCGTCGTCATTGCCGCTCTCCATGAATGAACCGTCGATGAACGCATTTTGGCGCGCGGCCTGCTAAGAAGGAATTGCTGAACCTGATCGACCGGCTATACATTTATGCATGACCATCGATCTGAACTGGGAGCGCTACCGGACCTTCCTCGCCGTGCTGACGGAAGGGTCGCTGTCGGGTGCGGCGCGGGCGCTCGGCATCACGCAACCGACGGCCGGCCGCCACGTCGCGGCGCTCGAAGCCGCGTTCGGCCAGACGCTGTTCACGCGCTCGCCGTCGGGGCTGCTGCCGACCGAGGCCGCCCTCGCGCTGCGCGGCCACGCCGAGGCGCTGCGCAGCGCGGCAGCCGCGTTCGAGCGCGCCGCCGCGAGCCACGGCGCGGGCGTGCGCGGCACGGTACGGATTTCGGCGAGCGACGTGATCGCGGTCGAGGTGCTGCCGCCGATGCTCGCGCGGCTGCGACGCGACCATCCGGGGCTCGTGATCGAACTGGTGCCGACCGACCGCATCCAGGACGTGCTGAACCGCGAAGCCGACATTGCCGTGCGGATGACGCCGCCCGCGCAGGACGCGCTCGTCGCCCGGCGCGTCGGCGCGATCGAAGTGGGGCTGTATGCACGTGACGACTATCTGACGCGCAACGGCGTGCCTTCGACGGTCGACGATCTCGCGCACCACGCGCTGATCGGCTTCGATACGGTCACGCCGTTCATCCGCTCGGCGAGCCGCGGGATGCCGCTGTGGAAGCGCGATGCGTTCGCATTGCGCACCGACAGCAACCTCGCGCAACTCGCGATGATTCGCGCCGGCTACGGGATCGGCTTCTGCCAGAGCGGGCTCGCGAAACGCGATGCACGGCTCGCCCGCGTGCTGCCGGACGGGCTCGCGATGATGCTGGAAACGTGGGTGGTCATGCACGAGGATCTGCGCACGAGCCCGCGTTGCCGGGCCGTATTCGATGCGCTGGTGAACGGGCTGCGCGCATATGCCGAAGGAACGGCCGACTAGGCCGTTCACCGCTGTCGCATCGGTCGCGTCGGTCGCGTCGGCCGCCTTAGTCGCATCAGTCGCATCAGTCGCATCGATCGCGTCGATCGCGTCGATCGCGTCGGTCGCGTCGATCGCGTCGGTCGCGTCGATCGCATCAGTCGCATCGATCGCGTCGATCGCGTCGATCGCGTCGATCGCGTCGATCGCGTCGATCGCGTCGGTCGCGTCGATCGCGCTGGTCGCGTCGGCCGTATCAGCCGCCTCGGCCGCCTCGGCCGCATCAGTCGCACCGGCCGCACCGGCACTTCGCCGCGCCGCGCGCTACTCGTAGATCTTGCCGGCGAACAGGATGTCCGCGATGCGCCGCCACGGATTCTCGGGCCGGCGGTAGCAATGCAGCCCTTCCTCGGACGCCTCGGCCCAGTCGACCATCGCCTCCAGGTATTCGCCGATCGAGCGGTTCTCCCAGCCGAGCACGGCGGCCGCATACGGCGCCGGCGGCACGTCGGCCTCGAGCTGGCGCTCCTTGTGCCAGTCATGGCCGAGCACGCGCAGGAAATGGATCAACGAGCGCTCGTCGACCACCCGCTCCAGCGCGTGCTGCAACCGCTCGGCCATCTGGCTCTTCAGTTCGTCGTTCATGCGTGGCCCCCTGCTGGTCCCAAGAATACATGCCGACGCCCCGCGCGCGGCACGATTTCACATCAGCAACTGCCGCGACAGCACCTCGCGCGCCTGCGTGACCGTCTCGCGTTCGCCGGGCATCGGCGGGGTCAGCGAGAACACTGCATCGGGCAGCGCCGGCAGCCGGTATTTCGGGCCGAGCCGCACGAGCCCCTCGCCGATCGCCGACGCGCACAGGCAACCGACGCCCAGCCCCGCCGCCAGCATCGACTGCAGCCCCGCGACGCCCGATGCGCTGTGCACGAGCACGTACGGCGCGTGCTGCTCGTCGAGGGAGCGCACCGCGACCTGATGCATCATGCAGTCGTCCGGCAGCAGCACGAGCGGCAACGGCTCACGCAACTGCTCGGCCAGCGCCGGGGCCGCGACCCACGACAGCGGCTCGCGCCGCAGCACCCAGCGCGTATCGGCCGACGCGGGCCGGAACGGGCCGCTCGACAGGTTCATCACGACGCCGAGATCGATCTGCCCGCGCGCATGCGCGGCTTCGATCTCGGCGCTCTTCATCGCGCTCACGTGCAGGCTCAGTTGCGGGTAGCACTCCCGCAGCCGCGCGAGCAGCCCCGCGACTTCATGCGTCCGGTAGTAATCGGTGATTGCGACGCGCAATTCGCCCTTGATCGCCTGCCCGCGCAACTCGTCGAACGCGGCCTCGTTCAGCGCGACGATGCGCCGTGCGTGCTGCAGCAGGCGCGCGCCGGCCGGCGTCGGCTCGACGCCGCGCTTGCTGCGCACGAACAGCGGTACGCCGGCGCGCGATTCGAGCTTGCGCACCTGCTCGCTGACCGTCGACTGTGACAAATGCAGCAGCGGCGCGGCCGCCGTAAGGCTGCCCGCATCCGCCACCGCCGCGAAAGTGCGCAACTGATCCAGATCGAAACCGCGCATCGCCTGCTCCATCCATCGAATAACCCGATGGATGCTACCACTTATTCCCGCTTTTCCGAATCATCCGCGATCCGCAGAATGTCGCTTCAACGGCACGCTGCCGAACCCGGTTCGCCCGATTCGCCGGTTCGCCATGCGTCCCTTATTCTTTGGGACTTCCGGACATGACCGACAACATCCTCGCCCGCTGCGCGCCGGCCGGCACGGCCACCGCGGCCCCGGTGCGCAGCCATCACGGCTGGGCGCTCGTCGTCCTGCTGGTCGGCGCCATTCTGCCGCCGCTCGACTACTTCATCGTGAATCTCGCATTGCCGGCCATCCGCGACGGCATCGGCGCCCGTCCGGCCGAGCTGGAGCTCGTCGTGTCGGCCTATGCGTGCGCGAACGCGGTCGTTCAGATCACCGGCGGCCGCCTCGGCGACCTGTACGGCACATGCGAAACGGGAGCGGTGCGTGCGCGACCGCTCGTCGGCATCGGCATCGGCATCGGCATCACTTCACTGCTGATGTTTCTGTTCCGGATGCCGCGCCTCCCATTCGGCCAGCTCGACGCGGTAGCGCGCCAGCGCTTCGTCGTACAGGTCGAAAACGCACGGCGAGCAGCCGCTGTTGCAGCAGTCTTCCAGTTCGGGTTGTACGGGCGGGGTCGGACGCGGATCGTCTGCGGGAGATTCGGGAGCGGCAGGAGCGGGAGACTTGGACACGGCGAAATTCGGATGAAAGGACGTGTTCAGTATACGTGGATGGCGCGCCACATCCCCACGATCGTCACCTGATCGTGGCGCGTGCGGACATCGCGTGTCCATGCATCGAGTTCGCGATCACGCCGGCCAGTGCGGCTCAGCTTGCATCCACCCGGCCGACGAACCGGCTGCGCGAGCCCGGGAAGATGAAATCGAGGCGGTCGAGCGCCGCCGCGCGACGGATCGCGTCGCCGAGCATGCCACGCGTGTCGTCCAGGTCCGCGATGATCTGCAGCCAGTCCGGCATGGCGATGCCGGTGAAAGCATCGTGATCGGTGTCGCTGCGCGTTCGTCCATCCGCTGACGCGGTTCCGCAGACCTCCTCCGCCCGGATGAATCGACGGCACGGCGACGGCGGACGCGGCGGCCGGGGGCACTACCAGCCGCCCGCGTTGTCGCGCCCTCCGCACCCTCCGCACCCTCCGCACCCTCCGCGCCCTCCGCACCCTCCGCACCCTCCGCGCCCTCCGCACCCTCCGCACCCTCCACGCCCTCCACGCCTACTTCGCCGGCGCATCCGGCTTCTGCTTGTCGGCGAGCGGTTGCCACGCGGCACCCAGCGCATACCAGTCGATGCGGCGCGTGAGCGTCATGATCCCGGCGAGGATCGCGAACAGCAGCAGCGAACCGAGCATCAGCGCGTTGTCCTCCGACAGCAGCAAGCCGTAGAGCGCCGCGTACAGTATCGCGAGCAGCCCTGCGAATGCGGCGCCGCGCTTCACGCTGTGCAGCACGAACGATAGATAGAAGCCGAGCAGCCCGATGCATGCGCCGCTTGCCGCGAGATACGCGTAGCCGAACGCGATGTGCTCGGACAGGCTCAGCAACAACAGGAAGAACAGCGCGAGCGACAGACCGACGAGCAAGTACTGGATCGGGTGAATGCGCAACCGCTTCACGAGTTCGTACATGAAGAAACTCGCAAACGTCAGGATCACGAACAATGCGCCGTACTTCGTCGCGCGTTCGGTCAGCAGATAGACGTTCACCGGCTCGATCACCGACACCGACGCCGTCTCGAGCGCGTCGTCCGCGTAGCGGGATGCGATCTGCTCGCGCACCTTCGTGTTGAACGACGTCACGCGCCAGGTGCCGGTGAACCCGTGTGCATCGACGGTGCGGCTATGCGGCAGGAACGTGCCGCCGAAGCTCGGATGCGGCCACGTCGACTTCAGCGAGAAATCGTTCTGGTCGGCCACCGGCGCGAACGAAACGGATTCCGCGCCGCGCAGCGGCAACGCGATGCTGAACGGCACGACGCCCGCCGGATTCGCGTCCGCCAGCGCCGCGAGATCGAGGTTCGCGTGCACGCCCTGACGCAGGCGATCGAGCCGCGTGCCCTGCTCGAGGCCGAGCGGCTTGCCGCCGATGTTCAGCACCGGCTGCGACGTCAGCCCGCGAATATCGCTGATACCGATCGCGACGTATGTGCCGTCGATCGTGAAGCTCACGTGCCCGTCGGCCTGCGGCAGCTTCTTCAGGTCGGGCAGCGCCAGCGTGCCCGACAGCCGGCTCTGCAGGTCGTACACGAGCGCCTTGTGGATGCCGCGATAGCGCACGCTCGTCTCCAGCGCGCCGTCGACGTTCAGCGTCTTTGGAAACACGAACAGGCGCCGGCTCTCGCGACGCAGGCTCGGCTTCGCCGCGCCGCGGGCCGGGGGGTCGCCGCGCACGCGCGTGACTTCCGTGTACTGCACTACGAGCATCGGGCCCGTCACCGTCTGCGGCCCCGCATAGCTGGACCAGACGCTCTGCAGCGCGCTGTCGCGATACGCGGCGCGTTCCTGCACGATGCCGCGGACCATCTGCAACGGGATCAGGATCAGCAGCGCGAGGAGCGCGGTGATCAGGGACTTGAACAACAGGACTCGATTCATGCTGACGGGTACCGGAGTGAAGATACGGTCAGCATGAGCGGGCCCGGTGAAGGCCGATTGAAGCCGGTGTGAAGCGAAGGTGTAGCGAATGTGTGGCGGACGTGAAGCGCGCTCAGCCCGGCGACTGCAGCGTGAGCGTCGCGCACGCGCCGCCTTCGGCGCGGTTCGCAAGCGCGATCTGGCCGCGATGCAGCATCGCGACTTCGCGCACGAAACACAGGCCGAGCCCCGTGCTGCGGTCCTGCCCGTCGGGACGCGGCAGCGAATAGAAGCGCTCGAACACGCGCGCCAGTGCGTAGTCGGGCACGCCGGGGCCGTCGTCGGCGACGCGCACGATCGCGACCTGCCCGCGCCCCGCCGCGTGCCGCTCGAGTGCAACCCGGATCGCGCTGCCACGCGGCGCGAAATCCAGCGCGTTGTCGAGCAGGTTGCCGAGCGCCTGGCGCAGCAGGAACGGATCGCCTTCGACGACCGTCGCGCCGGCCGTCCGGTCGGCCTCGATGCGCACGGTCACGCCGCGCCGGCGCGCGCGCGGCTCGAGGTCCTCGACGAGCTGGTCGAGCACCGGCAGCAGCGCGACCGGCTCGCGCACCGACAGCCGCTGCTTCTGCTCGACTTCAGCGAGCGCGAGCAGCTTGCGGATCATCTGCTCCAGACGGCCGGCCTGGCGCCGGATGTTCTCGGCGAAACGGCGGCGGTTCGCGACCGGCATCTCTTCGTGCAGCAGTTCGGCCGCGCCGCTGATCGCCGCGAGCGGGCTCTTCATTTCGTGCGTGAGCGTGTGAATGTAGGTTTCGACGTATTGCCGGTCTTCCAGCCGCTGGCGCATGGTTTCCACCGCGCGGCCGAGCTCGGCGAGTTCGTTCGCGCCCTGCAGCGGCATCGTCGCGCGCTCGCCGGCCGCGATCGCGCGCGCATAGCGCTGCAGGCGCCGCAGCCCGAGCACGAGCCACCACGTGCACGCGACGCCGATCAGGATCGCGCCGCCCATCAGCAACGCGCCGTACAGCATGATCTTGCGCTGGCTGCGCGCGATGAACGGCGCGACCGTCTGGTTCGGCTTCGCGATCGTCAGCACGCCGATGATCGCGTCGCCGTGCCGGATCGGCGCCGCGACGTGCATCACGGTGCTGTGCCGCGATGCGTGCGGATCGGGTCGCGTTCCGCGTCGATCGCGCGCAGTTTCGCGCGCAGCGTCTTGATGTGCGTGTCGACCGTGCGGTCGGCCGAGTCGAATGCCTCGTGCCACACGAGATCCATCAGCTGCTCGCGCGAATAGATGCGCCCCGGATGCCGGACGAGCAGCGCAAGCAGGCCGAATTCGTAGCGGGTGAGGTTCAGCGGGTGGCCGAGCCATGCCACGCGCGCGCCGTCGGTATCGAGTTCGAAGCCCGGCGCGACGGGTTCGGGCGCGTCCTGCGCCGGTGCCGCCGCAGGATGCGGATGCGGCGCCGTCGGCCGGTGGAAGCGGCGCAGGATCACGCGTACCCGCGCGGCCAGTTCGCGCGGCGAGAACGGCTTGACCACGTAATCGTCCGCGCCGATTTCGAGGCCGACGATCCGGTCGATCTCGTCGTGCCGCGCGGTCAGGAAGATCACCGGCACGTCCGAGAACGTCCGCAGCCGGCGGCACACCTCGAAGCCGCTGAGGTCGGGCAGCCCGACGTCGAGCACCACGAGGTCGAAGCGCGTGTCGCTCAAGCGGTCGAGCGCCGCCTGCCCCAGCGTGCAGTGCACGGTCTGCATGCCTTCCGTGCCGAGGGCGTAGACGATCGTGTCCGCGATCGCCAGTTCATCTTCGACGATCAGGATATGTGGCTGATTCATGGTCTCGGGTTCTGTCGCGCAATCCGGTGCGACATTGTACGCACGGGCGGATGCGGCACGCACCGCCCCGCCGCGAGACCGCCCTCCGTTACGCCACGCGGCCGCTCACCGGAATCGATGCGCCGGTGATCGCCTGCGCGTCGGCCGACAGCAGGAAGCCGATCGTCGCCGCGAGCTGTTCGGGCCGCACCCAGCGCGAAAAGTCCGCGTCGGGCATGTCCGCGCGATTCGGCGGCGTGTCGATGATGCTCGGCAGCAGCGCGTTCACCGTCACGCCGCGATCCAGCAGTTCCGCCGCCAGCGCCTCGGTGAGCCGCGCGACGCCCGCCTTCGCGGCCGCATACGCGCCCATCCCGTTGCCGGCCTTGAACGCCGCGCCCGCGCCGATGTTGACGATGCGGCCGGCCTGGCTCGCCACCAGGTACGGCAGCGCGGCCTTCGACGCATTCAGCGCCGTCTTCACGTTCAGTTCGTACATGCGGTCCCACGTGGCGGCATCGCCATCGGCGATCGTCTGCCACACGAATGCACCGGCGATGTTCAGCAGCGCGTCGACCCGGCCGAACTCGCGATTCACGGTGTCGAGCGCCCGCACGGCCGCCTGCGGATCGACGAGATCGATGCCGCCGATGCGCAGCGCGTCGGCCGGCACATCGGGCAGCGCGTGCGCGTCCGGCGCCGCGCCGCGGCCGATCAGCGCGACGCGCGCGCCGTGCTGGCCGAGCCAGGCGGCCGTGGCGACGCCGAGATGGCCGAATCCGCCGGTGATCGCGACTGCCTTGCCTGTCAGGTCGTGTTCCATCGATATGCTCTCCTCGGTCTAGGGGATGGGATGATACGCGGTTCAAGCGCGCTGCCGGCCGCGACACGCGGTGTGCCCGGCCCGGCGTTTCGACAGCGTAGCGCCGATCACGCCTGCGTGCGCGCGGCGACGAGGTTGCGGCGGCGCAGTTCCTCGGTCGTTTCGCCCTGGTTGTCCGGACGCCAGCCCGGCGGCAGCATCACGAAGCGCAGCGCGGTCCACACGTCGCGGGCCGTGGCAACGTCGCGGGCCAGGCTCGCCCAGTGCTCGAGTTCGACGACCAACGGGTTGCGCGACCGGGTCGGCGTGACGAGGCCGTAGCGGCACGGTTCGTCCGCGCGTTCGGCGACGTAGGTACCGAACAGCCGGTCGAAGACGATCAGCACGCCGCCGTAGTTCGCGTCGAGGTAGTCGAGGTTCGACGCATGATGCACGCGATGCGCGGACGGCGTATTGAACACGTATTCGAGCCAGCCGAGCTTCGGCATCCACGTGTTGTGCAGCCAGAACTGGTACATCAGGTTGAACGACAGGATCGCGAGCACGGCTTCCGGACGCACGCCGAGCCAGACGAGCGGCGTGAAGAACATCGCGGCGCCGGCGATCTTGCCGGTCCAGCCGAGCCGGAACGCGGACGACAGCGTCAGCTGGTTCGGCGAATGATGCACGGCGTGCGTCGACCAGAAGAAGCGCACCCGGTGCGACGCGCGGTGATACCAGTAGTAGCAGAACTCCTGGCCGACGAACACGAGCAGCGCGAGCGCGACGCTGTGCAGCGGGATCGTGAACAGCCGGTGCGTCCATGCGAAGCCGAAGATCGGCGTGGCGAGCGACAGCGGCACCAGCGCGAGCAGCTTGCGGCCCGCGAGATCGGCAAGCGACAGCCAGACCTCGTTCCAGTCGAACGGTTCGGGCTGGCGGCTGCGGCGCCAGGTGAGCACGGCCGCTTCGACGAGCGACACGGCGACGATGAAGAGTGTGGCGAAGAATGCGAGCTTGCCGGTGGTCATGAGCATGATGAGTCTTTCCTTCGGTTGAATCGGACGCGTCATGCGCGGCACGTGCCGTGGTCGCGTCGAATGACACGCACTGTAGTGGGCGGAGTGCGGCGACGCCACGAATCAAATGTGTCGCGGTATGTCGCGGCGGAGATGGGGTCGGGCAGCTGCTGTGGCCGGGGCCTTGCGTCGGCGGGGGCCTGGCGCGGCTGCAGTTACAGGTTGCGTTTGGCTCGCCGGAAATATGTCAGCGTATGTCGGCGCGAGGCATAAATGGCGGTAGTGGTCGGTGCCGCTGCCGCTATGTCGTTCGGAATGCGCGCGTGGCGTTTGTTATCGCAGGTGCTGGTTCGCGATACACGCGCCGAACGGATGATGTTGTGGACTCCGCGTCAGGCTCGTCCGGTGCATTCGTCGAGTCGTTTATAAGACAAACGCCATAGAAAGTTTGAACATGCAGTTGCGCAAGATCATCAAGACCCGCGGTCGCTTCCCGAACGACGAGGCGGCCATCAAGCTGCTCTGGCTGGCGTTGCGCAACGTACTGGCGAAAACCGTGCGGTCTGCGTTCGACTGGAAATCAGCGATGAACCAGTTTGCTATCCTGTTCGGAGAGCGATTTATGCAGGCGCGTGGATAACGCGTTATTCAACCGCCTCGCCCACAAAAATGCGGACAGGTTCGCCGACGCCGGCCATTAAGACCCCGCTGATCGCGGGCGCGGCGGGCGCGGCGGGCGCGATGACGAAAGCGAGAATTCATTCAATCACCAAGCTCTTTATGATGCGTGCTTGCCAGCTACTACTCGACGCAAAGGTGCCCGATCCCGTTGGCAAGACACTACAGAGCGCCAATGAAACCATCGTCGCAGCGCCGTGGAAGAATCCGTCCCAACACTCGTAAAGCTGTTTCACCGGCGTCAGCGCACGTCCGTTTTCTACGGCGTAGGACACCACCAGGCGAGTAACGATAACAATATCATCCGCGTTACCTCTGGGACTGCGTACGCGTTTTGATTGGATGATATTCTGAGTAACATCGCGCTGCGCATCGTAATAGTCAGATCTCGCGGACCTAGGATGGCCGCCACTCAAATCAATTAACCCTACTCTATCTTTCTCTTTGAATGCAACCTTCCCAGATGTGATACTCCCATAAAAGAAAGGACTACCACTGGAATCTCTATATAGCAAATGACACGAATCTTGACCATCGCTGAATTTTCGCGTTGACTCGAACGAAAAACCGCATTCACCAACGAGATCGTAACGATAATGCCCGCCCTGCGGTACAGATTCTCCCCGCGCGTTACCTAGCCCCGCAATTGATGCCAAGGTGGACACCAAAATCAGTAGACGTCGGATTTTCATCACGGCCTCAGGTTTTTGTATGGTGAATCTTCTGGTTTATCGTCACAAAGGAGTTCATACGCCGATTTGAAATAAATTATCCGCCTGGCGAGGTGTTTTGCCGCGCGATTAACTTGCAATGTCACATCCAGGACATCTCGATCCACACCTCGCTCGTCCGCGATTCCGCTGAATCGAGCGTTATCCACCCTTGTATTGATATTCACTTTTCCATCAAGTACCCACTTATATTTGCTCTTGCTTCCCGGTGGATTTAAATGCCTGTCGCGGGTCTGTTCCGAAGCCCAATACAGCCCGGATGCGTCAGCGGCAACGTAGGCATCCGACTCAAGCAAGAGATGTCGCGGTTCGATAACATATGAAGCGTTTCTATAACGCCCGTACCGGTCGTAATTTACTCGACCAGTCACTTGGATGACACCCCTGCCGCGAAAGCGAACCCCATCTCCCACTTGTGTGTTCCCTAGATCCACTCGCCCCTCATAGGCATCACCCGAATCATACTCACGGACAGTTTGGAGGCCATCAGTCTCTTGGGCAATCTGCCCCCAGAAGTGAGCGGTCCGCAAAACCGACTCCAGAAGATATTTTCTTCTAACCACATTTAACGCTACCCACATACGTGGCGGCAGTTTCTGTTTAATTGTAGATTGACCGTCGGACAGGAGTGTTAGGGCTCGGCTGAATGTGAGACCAGTGCCCTTGGCCGGTAGCAATTGCACCATTTCCGACTTACTAAGCCAACCGCATTTTTTTAGCGTATTGATGAATTGCACCGGATGAAAGTGATAGTGCTCCGTCTTCAGTGCGAGGCCTTGCTCCATGGCGTCCTCCCAAAACGCCAAAGCCTGATGATGGCGCTTAAGCCGTTCATACGCCGGTTCGTCAAGGTTTATCGGAAACACAATATTTTTAACCGGATTCGCCCCTTCGGTGCCTCGCAGCCAACCCCAGCGCTTATCGAAGTCATCCCGCGCCCATTCAGTCGGCATCTTGACCACGCAGTAAGTAAGTCGATCCCGCAATTCGCCCGTCTGCGTCTTGGCATAGGCGAGCATCAACCGACCACGGTGTGCCGTAGCGGCATCGATCACGACGGTAGTACCGGGCGCGCTCTCGCCCGGGCGAGGCGTAGACGCCTTGGGCTCGATCAGGTCAAGCAGCTGCATCGAGTCGCAACGACTATTGCCGTCGGTGTCGTCATCGATAAAGGTCCAGCCCAACCAATGGGGAAAGTCGGCATCGCTGTAGACTTTGACACCTGCGTGATTCAGGTCAACGAAGGCACGTGCGTTCGCGTCAACAGCGACCTTGCGGAAATGCGGTAGGCGGCCCTCATGCAGATCCGTCGCGGCTGGCGCATCGGGCCCCAGGATTCGACCGAAACGCAGCATTTCGTAGCCGGCGCTCGGGCAGCCGGGGTACGTGTCCGTCGCCGTCTTGTAGAGCTTGTACGCGCCTTCGGGCTCAGGCGCGCTACCGATTCGTTCACCGTCGGCATTGCGTGTGGTCAAGGTGATGGTGCCGCGTGCTTCGCTCAGCGAGATGATGAGCGGAGCCTTCGTGTGACCGATGGGTTGTACGGTCCACCGTGCCCACACGTCCGGGGTAAGGTCATCGGGCGGCGTCTTGGCCGCAGCGCCATACACCGCGGGGACACGAATGGTGCGCTGCGCTACGGTAGGTGCGGGCTTTCTCAAAGCACTTTGCTCGGAGCCGATCACCCGTGGCCACCACGTTCCGGCATCCTTCGCCTTCTTGCCGTTGATGGCAAGGATACGCTCCGGGGTGGTATGGAAGCGCTGCGCGACGCTTGCAAGCGTATCGTTGGCGGCACCCACGGTGGAATCGAACGCACGCACAACGTAGTTTCGGGTCTCGGTCCGAGGATTGACCGCGTACATGGGCGTGCCCGCCGGCAGCACGATATGCATGTCGCCCCACACGCAGTTGCGTCGGCCCTCGGGGGCCTGTAATTTCCCCGTGCTGCGCCCCATCAGCTTCTCCACGTTCGCTTGATCGGCAACGATTTCGAAGTGGATGCGATTGGGCCTACCGTAGATGTTGCCAGCCTGGCCGATGGGGTCCTTGCGATAGACCTTGTCCCCCTTCTGCCATGCCGCCTGAGTGCCCGTTTTGTTCGCCACGGTTTTCAGGTGCTGATAGATCGAATAGAAGACGACCTCGACGCCTTCGCCGATTTCAGTCTGGTGCTTGAGAATCACCACGCCATTGCTGGTCCAGCCGGCGTAGTAGAACAACGGATAGGCGTCGCGCTCTTGCTCGGTGGGGGCCTGTTTCGGCTGGGGTGTGCAGGCGCGCGCGAATACGACTTCGCCATCTGCGATCGCGCGTACGGGTTCGGGATTTTTGTCATCGCCCGGCGCAACCAAATGCACGCCACCATGCCAGCCGAACTGGTAGCTAACGGGGAAGCTACCTTTACCGCTCTTTTCGCCCAGGCCGAAGGTGCCGTCGTTCCGGTCGTCCTCTGCCTTCGGTTGGGGCGTGCTCAAAAAAGGAAAGCTGATAAGCATGGGAAGTTCCAGGCGATTACTCGAAGAGCGACACATCAGCGGGATCGACGGGTTACCGGCCCGTGATCAAGCCGCCGGTCTACATGCGGATAGCGCGGCCGGCGCATGCACCGGCCGCGCGGAGGCCCAGGCTTAGGCTTCCTGCGGCTTGCGCCAGTCGTCCGACGCTTCCGTGCCGGCGATGGCGTGCGTCCAGGTGATCTTGCGATACGCCATCGAGACCTTCACCAGTTGGGTGTACTCGGCCTTGCTGGCGTCCTGCGCATGCGGCAACACGGCGTTGATGTTGACGATGGTGGCGTCTTCGAGCTTGGTCGTGAAGAAGTGCTCCTGCTTGCCCTCGGTGGAGGTGCGATAC
>NZ_JAPVQY010000021.1 GCF_027257875.1 Burkholderia sp. IMCC1007 | reverse complement strand
CGCGTCCCCGCGGGCCGCAGGTCCGGTGCTACGAAACGATCGCGTCGACCTGGCGTTCCGCGCTCGGCGCGACCGGGAGCGGCATCGCGTCGCGCGTCGTCTCGTCCCGGTGTCCGGTCTGGCGCAGCAGGTGACGCACCGCGCGCTCGAGCGCGTCGACGCCGATCGCATCGACCGTCGCACCCGCCCGCAGGATCGTGTGGGGCACGCCGAGCGGATGCCAGCGCAGGTATTTCTCGGGACGATCCTCGAACAGCGCGGCGACCGGCACGCCGAGTGCCGACGCGAGATGCACGGGTGCGCTGTCGGCCGACACGATCGCGTCGAGCAGGCTCGCGGCCGCCGTCAGCTCGGCGACCGACGACGGCGTGACGTGGCGGGCTTTGACATCGCGCCATGCGTCGCGGTCGGCGTCGGCCGCACCGGCCGGATCGCGGAACACGATCACGTCGGCGAACGGCGCGAGTCGCCGGCCGAGTTCGCACCACCGCTCGGCGGGCCAGCGCCGCTCGGCCGCCTTGTTCGACACGAACAGCCCGACGCGCGGTTGGGTGCGCGGCCCGAGCAGCCGGAACCACGTGTCCTGCAGCGCGCGGTCCGGGTAGACGGACAGCACGAGGCCGTCGAGATCGGTACGGCCGAGTTCGGGCACGAGACGAAAACCCGACAGCGCCTCGTGACACATCGGCCGCGTGGCGACGTGCTCGGGCTTGCGATCGTCGAATTCGGAATCCGCATCGTGCCAGCGACAATCCTTCGCGCCGAGTTGCCGCGCGAGCTGGACGCTGCTGCGATGCATGCCGCCGTTCGGCACGACCACGAGATCGAACCGCAGGCGGCGCAGCCGGCGTACGAGCCGCAGCCGGTCGAAGAATGCGCGCATCCGTCCCGGACGATCGTTGCGCTCGCACTGACGGCTGTACACGTAGGTATGGATCGTATGCACGTGCGGATTGCCGGCCAGTGCGGCCGCGTTGTAGCGGTTCGCGACGACGTGCAGTTCCGCGTCGGGCCAGCGCTGTTTCAGCTCGCCGAGAAAAGCGGTCGTGCACAGCATGTCGCCCAGAAAATCAATCCGGATCACGAGGATCCGCCCCGTCGGTTTCCCGTTGGCCATTGTGTGGTGTAGCTGTCGGTTTTTATCGTCGCGTACCGCGCCGGCAGCATGGTGTGCTGCTCCGTGTCGGCCTGGTCGCGCTTGATCACGCTTGATCGCGCTCGGTCGCTTTCAGCGACGCGTTCGCGTCGCGCGACGGATTGTATAGCGTCCGGATGACAGCCCCAAGCATCCGCGCAAATGAAAACGGCCCGTCGCACCGCACGATGGCGATGCGACGGGCCGCATAGTGCGACACCCGCCGGCGCGATGCGCTCAGTACGTGATTTCGACGATGCTGCCGCCGAACGTCGCGCGCAGCTCCGCGAGCAGCGTGTCGCTCGGCTTCACGCGCCACGCGTCGCCGAGCCGCATTTCGCCCTGCGCGCGCGCGTTGCTGTAGTGGATCTGGACCGCGAGCCCGTTCGGCAGCGGCGCCTGCGGGCGACGGCCGCCTTCGCGTCCGCCGCCGCGCGGCGCGGGCGCGTCGACCACGTTCGCGGCGGCCGGATCGTCCTTCGACACGTGCGGCTCCAGCACGCGGCGCAGCACCGCCGCGTCGGCATTGCCGTTCATCGTCAGCCGCACCGCCTGCGCGTAGCGGCTGCGTGCGCGCTCGAGATCCATCACCGTGTCGGCCGTGAAGCGGATGCCGCCCGTGAATGCATCGTTGCGCGCCTGCCCCTGCACGATCAGCAGTTCGTCTTCCTTGAACAGCGCCTTGTTCGCCTCGAACTGCTCGTTGAAGATCGTGATCTCGCACTGGCCTGACCCGTCGTCGAGCAGTGCGATCAGCATCTTGCCGCGCTGGGTCATCTGCGTGCGCAGCGACGCGATGATGCCCGCGACGAGCTTGTCGCGCCCTTCCTTCAGGTCGCCGACCTTCTGCCGCACGAACCGGCGCACTTCATCGCGATACGCGTCGAACAGGTGGCCGGACAGGTAGAAGCCCAGCGCGCCCTTCTCTTCCTGCAGGCGCTTCTTGTCGTCCCACGCGGGTTCGTCGACGAGCGCATGCGCGTGCGGCGACTCGGCGCCCATGTCGAACAGGCCGGCCTGCATCGCGTTGGCCGCGGCCTGCTCGGCCGCTTCCATCGCGAGCGGCACCGACGCGAGCAACTGCGCACGGTTCGCATTCAGCGAATCGAATGCGCCGGCGCGGATCAGTGCCTCGACCGTGCGGCGGTTGACGATGCGCCGATCGATCCGTTCGCAGAAGTCGAACAGGTCGGTGAACGGCTTTTCCTCGCGCGCGCGCAGGATTTCCTCGATCGCGTTCTGGCCGCTGCCCTTCACCGCGCCGAGACCGTAGCGAATCGTGCGCGAACGCTTGCCGTCGGCTTCCGCAACCGGCTCGAAGCGGTAATGCGATTGATTGATGTCGGGCGGCAGCACGACGAGGTTGTTCACGACGCAGTCGTCGAACAGGATCTTCACCTTGTCGGTGTCGTCCATCGCGAGCGTCATGTTGGCCGCCATGAATTCGGCCGGATGGTGCGCCTTCAGCCACGCGGTGTAATACGCGAGCAGTGCGTAGGCCGCCGCGTGCGACTTGTTGAAGCCGTAGCCCGCGAACTTCTCCATCAAGTCGAAGATCTCGTCGGACTTCTCGCGCGTGAGGCCGTTCTTCGCCGCACCCTCGGCGAAGATCTCGCGGTGCTTGACCATCTCCTCGGGCTTCTTCTTGCCCATCGCGCGACGCAGCAAGTCGGCGCCGCCGAGCGAGTAGCCGCCGATGATCTGCGCCATCTGCATCACCTGCTCCTGATAGACCATGATGCCGTAGGTCTCTTTCAGGACGGGTTCGACGCGCGGATCCGGGTATTCGACCTTCTCGCGGCCGTGTTTCCGCGCGCAGAAGCTCGGGATCAGGTCCATCGGGCCCGGACGGTACAACGACACGAGCGCGATGATGTCCTCGAAGCGGTCGGGCTGCGCATCCTTCAGCATGCCCTGCATCCCGCGGCTTTCCAGCTGGAACACCGCGACCGTGTTGGCCTTCTTCAGGATCTGGAACGACGCCGGATCGTCGAGCGGCACCTGCGCGAGCGACCAGTCGGCCTTCGTCGGATCGAGGCGGCGGATGTAGCGCTCGGCCCAGTCGAGGATCGTCAGGGTCGTGAGACCCAGAAAGTCGAACTTCACGAGGCCGACGGCTTCGACGTCGTCCTTGTCGTACTGGCTGACGACGCCGCCGTCGTCGCCCTGCGTGTACAGCGGACAGAAATCGGTCAGCTTGCCGGGCGCGATCAGCACGCCGCCCGCGTGCATCCCGACGTTACGCGTGAGGCCCTCGACGCGCTGCGCGAGATCGAGCAGCTGGTGCACTTCGTCCTCGTGGTCGTAGCGCTCCTGCAGCTGCGGCTCTTCCTTCATCGCGTCGGCGATGGTCACGTGCTTGCCCGGCTTGAACGGGATCAGCTTCGCGACGCCGTCGGTGAACATGTAGCCGAGATCGAGCACGCGGCCGATGTCGCGCACGGCCGCCTTCGCGGCCATCGTGCCGAACGTGGCGATCTGCGACACGGCGTCCGCGCCGTATTTTTCCTTCACGTACTGGATCACGCGATCGCGGCCGTGCTGGCAGAAGTCGATGTCGAAGTCGGGCATCGACACGCGTTCCGGATTCAGGAATCGCTCGAACAGCAGGTTGTAGCGCAGCGGATCCAGATCGGTAATGCCGAGCGCGTACGCGACCAGCGAACCGGCGCCCGAGCCGCGGCCCGGCCCGACCGGCACGCCGTTGTTCTTCGCCCAGTTGATGAAGTCGGCCACGATCAGGAAGTAGCCCGGGAAGCCCATCTTCGTGATGGTCCCGCACTCGAATTCGAGCCGCTTGTAGTACGTGTCGCGCTGCGCGTCGCGCTCCGCGGCGTCCGGATACAGCTGTTCGAGACGCTTCTCGAGCCCCTCCTTCGACAGCTGGACCAGGTAATCGTCGAGCGACATGCCGTCCGGCGTCGGGAACAGCGGCAGCTTCGGCTTGCCGAGCTCGAGCTTCAGGTTGCAGCGTTTCGCGATCTCGACCGTGTTCGCGACCGCCGACGGCAGGTCGGCGAACAGCGCGACCATCTCGTCCTGCGTGCGGAAATACTGATCGGTCGTGAAGCGCTTCTGGCGCCGCGGGTTCGCGAGGATGTCGCCTTCCGAGATACACACGCGCGCTTCGTGCGCGGTGAAATCATCGTCGGTCATGAACTGCGTCGGATGCGTCGCGACGACCGGCAGCTGCAGCGCCGCGGCGAGCGTCGCGGCCTGCTGGATATACGCCTCGGCGCCCGGCTGGCCGTAACGCTGCAGCTCGATGTAGAAGCCGCCCGGGAACACCTTCGCCCAGCGCTCGGCATGACGGCGCGCCGCTTCCTCGTTACCGGCGGCGAGCGCGAGCCCGATGTCGCCCTGCTGCGCGCCCGAGAGCGCGAGCAGCCCCTGCGACAGCTCGCCGTCGAGCCAGCTCGCGTCGAGTTCCGCGCGGCCGCGGTACTGGTTGGTGAGCCATGCCTTCGACAGCAGCTCGCACAGGTTCAGGTAGCCGACCTTGTCCTTCACCAGCAGCAGCAGGCGCGACGGTTTGTCGCGATCGTCCGGATTGGTGATCCAGACGTCGCAGCCGGCGATCGGCTTGATGCCCTTGCCGCGGGCTTCCTGGTAGAAACGGACGAGGCCGAATGCGTTGCCGAGATCGGTGAGGGCGAGCGCGCCCTGGCCGTCCGCGGCCGCCGCCTTGACGATGTCGTCGAGACGCACGATGCCGTCGGCAATCGAGAATTCGGAGTGAACGCGAAGATGGACGAAGCGGGGATCTGACATGGGCGTTATTGTAGCCGCGTCGTCGCGCAGGCTGCCCAAAAAATCCCCCGGCCCGGCCGTTCGGCCGATGCGCGCGACGTCGGCCGAACGGCCGGGTGCCGGTGCATGCCCGGTTTGCGGGATAATACGGGTTTTCGAATCTTCGCCCCGGCTTCGCACCCTTTTTTGCGGGGCCGCCGTGCGCACCGCCGCACGGCCGCGGCCGTTTTCCCGTCGGACCATCATGACCATCGTCAACCTCGCCGCCTACCACTTCGTGTCGCTCGACGCGACCGAGCAATGGCGCCCGCTCGTCACCGCCCGCTGCAACGAACTCGGCCTGCGCGGCACGATCCTGCTCGCGCCGGAAGGCATCAACCTGTTCATCGCCGGCACGCGCGAAGCGGCCGACGCGTTCATCGACTACCTCCGCCACGATCCGCTGTTCGAAGGCAAGTTCGCGACGCTGCAGTTCAAGGAGAGCCTGTCCGACTCGCAGCCGTTTCGCCGGATGCTCGTGCGCCTGAAGCGCGAGATCATCACGATGAAGAAGCCCGCGATCAAGCCCGAGCTCGGCCGCGCGCCGTCGGTCGACGCGCGCACGCTGAAGGCGTGGCTCGATCGCGGCCACGACGACGCGGGCCGCCCGGTCGTGATGCTCGACACGCGCAATGCGTTCGAGGTCGACGTCGGCACGTTCGACGACGCGCTCGACTACCGGATCGACAAGTTCAGCGAGTTCCCGGAAGTGATCGACGCGAACCGCGCCGATCTCGAGGGCAAGACGGTCGTGTCGTTCTGCACGGGCGGCATCCGCTGCGAGAAGGCCGCGATCCACATGAAGGAAATCGGCATCGAGAACGTCTATCAGCTCGAAGGCGGGATCCTCAAGTATTTCGAGGAAGTCGGCGGCGCGCACTATCACGGCGACTGCTTCGTGTTCGACTACCGCACCGCGCTGAACCCGCAACTGCAGCCGACCGAGAACGTCACGTGCTTCGCGTGTCGCGCGGTCGTCACGCCGCAAGCGCAGCAATCGCCGAGCTACGTGCCCGGCAAGTCGTGCCCGGCCTGCGCGCAGGCGGCCAGCGCCGCGTAAGCGCACGCCGCTCCGCGCCCCGATGAACGGCTACCGCGGCCGCTTCGCGCCGTCGCCCACCGGCCCGCTGCATTTCGGCTCGCTGGTCGGCGCACTCGCGAGCTGGCTCGATGCGCGCGCGCACGGCGGCACGTGGCTCGTGCGCATCGAGGACATCGACGGCCCGCGCACGGTGCCGGGCGCCGCCGACGACATCCTCGCGACGCTCGCGCATTTCGGCATGACGCCCGACGAGCCGCCCGTGTGGCAAAGCACGCGCGATGCGCACTATGCGCTCGCGCTCGAGCAGCTCAGCGCCGCGGGGCTCGTGTATCCGTGCGGCTGCACGCGCAAGGAAATCGCCGATTCGCTGCGCGCGGCACACGAGCGCCATACGACGCTCGCCTATCCGGGCACCTGCCGCACCGGCCTGCACGGCAAGCCTGCGCGTGCATGGCGACTGCGCGTGCCGGACGGCGCCGACGCCATCGTCACGTTCGACGACCGCTGGCAGCGCACGCAATCGCAGAACCTGGCAACCGAAGTCGGCGATTTCGTGCTGAAGCGCGCGGACGGCCAGTGGGCCTATCAGCTCGCGGTCGTGGTCGACGACGCCGACGCAGCCATCACGCACGTCGTGCGCGGTGCCGACCTGCTCGATTCGACCGCACGCCAGATCTATCTGCAACGCTGTCTCCGCGTGCCGACACCCACCTACCTGCACGTTCCCGTCGTGGTCGACGCCAACGGCGAAAAGCTCAGCAAGCAGACGGGTGCGACCGCGCTCCAGCGCGACGATCCGCTGCCGGCGCTGCGGGCCGCCGCCGCGCATCTCGGCCTGACGGCCGATGGCGAGCCAGCGGGCAATACGCTGGATGCGTTCTACGCGGCCGCCACCGCGGCGTGGGCCCGCCGCTTCGGGCCGCGGGCCGGCTGAGCGGCTCGCCGGGCACCGGCTCGCAGTAGCCGCCCGTTGCAGCCATCCATGCTGAATTCAGTCGCGTGACGGCGTGACAGAGCCGCAACGCCGCACTCGCCGACAACGACACCGCAACGCGTCGAAATCCGCGCTGCAGGCAATCGCCGCCGCTTCAAATCGTCTCGCCCAATGAAAAACGGGCACATGCTCATCGCATGCACCCGTCTTCTTCGGCGGCACTCGCGCGCCGCTCCGCTGCGTATTCCGCGACGTATTCCGCCGCTTATGCCGACGGCTTGCGCGGCATCCCGAACCCGCCGAGCAGTGCGGCGACCTGACGCTTCGGCCCCTTCTTCTCAGGCTGTTGCTCGGACCTCGGTTCTTCCGGCTGCTTCGCCGACGCCGACGGTTCGTACGGCTTCAGGAAGAAATCGTCGACCGGCGCTTCATGGCGGCGGTGATGGCCGCGCTCGGAACCACCCGGGCGACGCGCCGACGCACCGCGATGCTCTTCACGCTCGCGGCGGCCGCCGCGTTCGCCGCCGCGCTCGCCGCGTTCACCACGCTCGCCGCGCTCGTCGTGACGATGACGCGCCGGCTTGGTCAGCGCGAGCGTCTGCACGTCGAGCGGACGCTTGATCAGCTTTTCGATATCGGCGAGCTGCTTGCGCTCGTTCGGGCTGCACAGCGACAGCGCGTCGCCCGTCGCCCCCGCGCGGCCGGTACGGCCGATCCGGTGCACGTAGTCTTCCGCGCTGAACGGCAGGTCGAAGTTGATCACCGCCGGCAGTTCGGCGATGTCGAGGCCGCGCGCGGCCACGTCGGTCGCGACCAGCGCCTCGATCTCGCCGCGCTTGAACGCGTCGAGCGCCTGCATCCGCTCGAGCTGCGTCTTGTCGCCGTGGATCGCCGACGCGACCACGCCGTCGCGCTCGAGATTGCGCGCGAGGCGGCTCGCGCCGATCTTGCTGTTGCAGAACACGATCACCTGCTTGAGCCCGCGCTCGCGCATCAGTTGCACGACGGCCGCCTGCTTGTCGCCTTCGGCGACGTCGTAGACGATCTGCGTGACGTTCGCGTTCGTCGAGTTGCTGCGCGCGACCTCGATCGTCTGCGGGTTGCGCAGGTAGGTCGATGCGAGCTTCTTGATTTCGCCCGAGAACGTAGCCGAGAACAGCAGCGTCTGGCGCTCCTTCGGCAGCAGGTTCAGGATGCGCTGCAGGTCGGGCAGGAAGCCCATGTCGAGCATCCGGTCGGCTTCGTCGAGCACGAGGATCTGGACCTGGCCGAGATTGGCCGTTTTCTGCTGCACGTGGTCGAGCAGGCGGCCCGGCGTCGCGATCAGGATCTCGACGCCGCGGCGCAGTTCGGCCGATTGCGGGTTCATGTCGACGCCGCCGAACACCACCGCGCTGCGCAGCGGCGTGTGCTTCGCATACGCGTGCACGTTCGCGGCGACCTGGTCGGCGAGTTCGCGGGTCGGCGTGAGGATCAGCGCCCGCACCGGATGGCGCGCCGGGGACGCGCTCGTGTTGGCTTGCGGCAGCAGCCGCTGGATGATCGGCAGCGAGAAGCTCGCGGTCTTGCCGGTACCCGTTTGCGCGGCGCCCATGACGTCGCGGCCGGCGAGCACGACCGGAATGGCCTGCGCCTGGATCGGCGTCGGCGTCGTATAGCCCTGCTCCACAATGGCTTTCAGGATATCGGGGGCAAGGCCGAATTGATCGAAGGTTGCGTCGACGGGCTTGGCGACAGAATCGGACATGGTGGCGTTTCGCTCAAAAGGCGCGGCGGGGACATCGTGCGTCAGGCCGGCCGGGCCTGCGCTCATCACAATTCGGAAATAGACGGAGCCGCGGCGCGCCGCGCGGCGCCGCTCTGGCGCTTGGGACCGGTTCGACTCGAACGTCGGGCTCCCATCAGGCCGTGCGGACTCCGTTCGGCGCGAATGCCGGCGGAAAGGGCCGTATTGTAGCACTGCGCAGCCATCTGTCCGTGACAACGCCGCGAACGGCCACGGTGGCGGTTCGCGGCGGAGGCCGGCACGCCCGGCGCGGGTCGATGCGAGATCCGTTCGGGCTATCCCGATCGGACAGTGGGTGAAATTCGGGGTCGCTTCAGCCGACCGGGTCGCTGCCGGGCTGGTTGGCTGGCCCGCAGCCAGCGGACGGCTGGCGGCTGGCGGCTGGTGGCTGGCCGCTGGCGGCTCACGGCTCACGGCTCACGGCTCACGGCGGACGGCAGACGAGCCGGATCACCGCTCCGCCCCCGCCTACCCGGCCGCACCGCTTCCCACGCATCGGCCTGCCCGTCCGATCGCGCGCGGCGATCAGCCCTTCTTCTTTTTCTTCTCGACCTGCACGCAGTCGCCGAGCAGCGGCGGCGACTTCGGATCGGCGATCTCGTCGCGCAGCGTCCCTTCCTTGCCCTTCGTCCACCACGTATAGCGCCCGGCCTGGTACCGCACGCCCGACGCCGACACGGTATCGACGAACAGCAGCTGCTGGCCGTTGACCGGCACCAGCGCGAAACTCTGGGCGTTGCCCGCGTGCCAGTACGACACACGCACCGGCTGCTTCTGGTTCGCGCACTGGTACACGGCAGTCTGGCGCGCATCGGCGTCGACTTCCTCGACGGTCAGTTGTGCGGCATGCGCGACGGAAACGGCGGTGCCGGCGAGCGCAAGCGCGGCGAAGGTGTGGCGAATCATGCAGGTCCTCTCACGAGACGGGTGGAAACGTGCCCTCGCGGGGCACGCGGTCGTTTATCGTTGGATATTCGGGTTCTTCGAGCGGGCTTCGCTCAGGGATCGATGACGTCGGCGCACGCGTCGGTCGGTGCGGCCGCGACGTGGCCGACGAGCGGCACGATCTTCAGCCCCGCCGATGCGATCCGGCACGGCGCGGCCGCGAGGCCGCAACCCGCGAGACTCGCGACGAGTGCCAGCGCGGCACCCAGCCTGCCGACCCGTCGAATCGTTCCGACATGCAACCACGTCGACGCCATCGTTTTCTCCCGGCTTGCCGGTCAGCGCGTCGACACGGGCCGCACGGCCGCCGCCGCGCGCTTCGCGCGGTCGCGGGCTTCGTCGACGTTCGCGCCGGTCGCGAGCGCGACGCCCATGCGCCGCTTCGCGAAGCTCTCCGGCTTGCCGAACAGGCGCAGGTCGGCGCCCGGCACCGCCAGCGCGTCGCGCACGCCTTCGAACGCAATGCCGCGCTCGTCGAGCCCGCCGTAGATCACCGCCGACGCGGCCGGCGAGCCGAGCGTCGGATCGACCGGCAGCCCGAGAATCGCGCGCGCGTGCAGTTCGAACTCCGACTGGCGCTGCGACGCGAGCGTGACGAGACCGGTGTCGTGCGGCCGCGGGCTCACCTCGGAGAACCAGACTTCGTCGCCGCGCACGAACAGCTCGACGCCGAACATCCCGCGCCCGCCGAGCGCCTCGGTCACCTTGTGCGCGACCTCGCGCGACTTTTCCAGCGCGGCCGCGCTCATCGGCTGCGGCTGCCACGATTCGACGTAGTCGCCCGCCACCTGCACGTGGCCGACCGGCTCGCAGAAGTAGGTGCGCGTGTCGAGCGTCGCCGGATCGATCGCGCGCACGGTCAGCTGCGTGATCTCGTATTCGAAATCGATGAAACCCTCGACGATCACGCGGCCGTGGTTCACGCGGCCGCCGGCCATCGCGTAGTCCCATGCGGGCTTGATGTCGGCGTCGGTCCGCACGACCGACTGCCCCTTGCCCGATGACGACATCACCGCTTCACGACGCACGGCATCCCGATCTTCGCGACGGCCGCGCTGAACGCGTCGAACGACTCCGCGAACGCATACGGCGACGTCGCCAGCCCGAGCTCCTCGGCCGCGAGCCGGCGGATGCCTTCGCGGTTCATCGTGAGCTGCGTCGCGCGCGCGGTCGGGATCACCTCGGCGAGGCCGGCCGCCTCGATCGCCGCGAGCGCGTCGGTCGCGATCGCCTCGATCTCGGGCACGATCAGGTGCGGGCGTTCGGCCTCGACGATCGCGCGCAGCGCGGCGGCGTCCGTCATGTCGATCACGTGCGCGCGATGCGCGACCTGATGGCCCGGCGCGTCCGGGTAGCGGTCGACCGCGACGACCTCGACACCGAGCCGCTGCAACGCGATGATGACTTCCTTGCCGAGCTCGCCGGCGCCGAGCACCATGACGCGCGTGGCCGACGGAGAAAGCGGCGTACCGAGCCGCTGACCGATCTGCATGTGATTTCCCGCTGGTTCTGTTGGAGGACGAAAACGGCTTCGATGTTAACACGCGCATCCGCGCCGGTTCGGGCGGTTTCGTCGCGCAGCCGCCACGCCGCGCGACGCTCGCGGTCGGACTGCGAACGTTTTCACGTGTGAAGTGTCGGCTCGCCTCGCGCGGGGCGGGTGCGTTACTCTTACGCCTTGATCAGAATCCGATGAGGAACGAGGCTCATGTCCCACCTGTTCGCAGCCGCACGCGCACGCACCGGCCTGCTTCGCCCGTTGCGCGCGCCGCTCTGCGCGTTGACGCTTGCCACGCTTCTCGCCGCCTGCGCGATGCCGACTCACCCCGATTCCGCCGCCCCCGCACCCGACCCGTACAACCCCGCCGCCGTGCAACTGCTCGACGACACGAGCTGGGAACTCACGAACTGGCTGAACGCCGACGGCACGCCGCGCACGATTCCGCACGGCGACAACGGCGAGCCGATCAAGCTCGCGCTGTCCACCCAATCGGGTATCCGGCAGGCAAGCGGTTTTTCGGGCTGCAATCGCTATATGGGAACCTACGCGCTGAAGAACGGCCTGCTGAGCTTCGGCCCGCTCGCCGGCACGCGCATGGCCTGCCCGAATGCGCTCGGCGGCGAACTCGAACACGCGTACCTCGACGCGCTCGCGCACATCCAGAAGACCGGCGTGCAGATGCGCGACCCGCAGCAGTTGCAGATCGTGACCGAAGCCGGTGCAACGCTGACCTTCACGCGCCGGAGCCCCTGATGCAACGCGCGCGCGAAGGCCGACCGGCCGCCTTTGCCGCGCGCGGATACCGGACGCCTGCGTCCCGCGGCCGGCACGCGCAGCCGCGCGTCGATGCTGCCTTAAATTCCTGTTCGTCGGCCGGTTAAACTCGGCGGGTCGCGCATCGCGCTCCCCGCCCTCTTCCTGTTTCATCACAGCATGCATACGGTTGTCTTCGGCTGGTTCGGCATTTCCGCCGTCTGGTTCCTTCTTCTCTTCTGGCGTCTCGTTCAGGCGATGCTGCCCGGCGGCGGCGGACTCGCCGGCCGCGGCTCGATTCGCCTGTGGCTCGGCTTCGCGGCCGTGTTCGTCGCAAGCTGCACGCTGACGAGCCCGTTCTCGGGCCCCGACACGAACGGGCTCGGCCACGCGTTCTCGACGGGCTTCGCGCACGTGCTCGGCCCGATCGGCACGCCGGTCGCGATGGCCGTGCTGCTGCTCGCGGGGCTGCCCTGGCTGACCGGTATCGGCTGGCGGCAGTTCGCCGCGTGGGTCGACACGTCGTTCGGCGTGAAACTCGCGCGCGACGTCGACGACGACGATGTACGCGGCGTCGCCGACCTGCCGCGCAGCGCACTGCACCGCGACGACGACCTCGTGCAGCCGACCACCGCGCACACGGTCAATCCGATGGCGCCCCGGCAGAACGGACGGTATTCGCGTCCGACGCTGTGGAAGCCCGATCCGCAAGCGCGACCGAAACCGCGCAGCAAGGCCGCGCCGCGTCCGCTCACGGAGCCCGTCGCGCCGTCCGGCTGGCTGAAGCCGACGCCGGCCAAGCGCGTGCCGACGCCGCAGGTGCCGACCACGACCAGCCCGCTGCCGCCGCCGACGACCGGCAGCACCGCGAGCCTCGCGCGCGCCGCGGCGAACGCACAAGTGCCGCGTCCGGAGCCCGCGCCGCTTCCGGCCGGGTTCGAACCGGTACGGCCACGGCCGACCGCCGTCCGCCCTGCCGCCGCCGCGCTGAAACAGCCGGCGCCGCCGCGTACCTCGGTCACGCCGCGGCCCGTCAGCACGACGCCGCCGCGCACGCCTGCACGCCCGGCGACGGGAACGGGTGCGCCCGGCCAGTCGGCCGATGCGGCACGACGCCGCGCCGCGCCGCCGACGCCCGCACGCGCACCGCTCTACGCGTGGGTGCAACAGCCGGCGGAGCCGATCACGCCGTCGCCGAGCGTTCACGACACGCTGCGCTCGATCGAGGCAAGCACCGCCCAGTGGGCGACGCTGGATGACACCCGCCCGACGCGTGGATCGAATGCGAACGCAACCGCCGCGGGCACAGCGGGAGCGAGCGCAGCGGCAAGCAGTGACGCCGCGTCTGCTTCGACCGCGGTGCCGGGCGGGTTCGTGCCGGCTGCGCCGCGGGTCACGCCACCCGACACGGGCCGCCCGGACGAACACGACGCTGCGCCGGCATACGACGACAACGCACCGATCGTGCTCGATGCGTTCATGCCCGCGGAGCCGAGCGAGCGCGCTCACGCTGTCGCTACGGGTGTGACGGCATCCGGCCACACAGCGCAACCGACGGTGTCGGACCTCCGTGGCGACATCGAAGCGCCGACACACCAAGCGAACGACGAGAGTCGGCATGTCGCCGACGCGCCCGCCGCACCGGTGTTCAATGCCCCCATCGACTTTGCACCGTGGGAAGACATCGTCAGCCCGCCGTTTGCCGCGATCGATGCGTCGCAGAAGAACCCGATTGCCGCTTCGCCGGCGATTGGCGGTGCCCCGATCGCTGCCGGACAGGCTTCGATCGCCGCCACGTCCGCTGCAGGCGATACGGGTCGCAACTCCGATGCGAACGCAGCAGCGGTCGCCACCAGCATCGGCGCCCCGTTCGAATCGCAAATCGCGGTCTCCGCCGATAGCAGCGCGTCGGTCAATTCGACGCACACCGCGCGTGACGTCCTGAACAACGCAAGTGGTGCGGATGGTGCGAAGGCCGCCGAGCGCGTGGCGACGCCCTCTCCTCTTCCGGTTTCGCCTGTTGCGGAAACACCGGCGCGCGCGCTTGCCGACGCGATGCCAGTCGCGGCGGCCGGCACCGCCGTCACCACGTCGAGCACGGCGCCGACCCGCTCCGCGGCGGGAACCGTGTGGAAGAACGATGCGGCCGTGAAAAACGTTGCAGAAAGCGTTGCAGACGCTGCGCCGCTGGCCGCAGGCACGGAACGCCCAACGACGTCGGCAATGCGCGCCACGCCAGCGCCGTCGGCTTCCGCGAGCGCCGAACCGGCTTCGGCTGATGCCGCGGCCGCCGCGCCGTCGTCGGGCCACCCGTTCGCTGCTGCTTCGCCTGCTTCGCCTGCTTCGACCGCTTCGCCTGCTTCGACCGCTTCGCCTGCTTCGACCGCTTCGCCTGCTTCGACCGCTTCGCCTGCGTCGACCGCTTCGCCTGCGTCGACCGCTTCGCCTGCGTCGATCGCTTCGCCTGCGTCGATCGCTTCGCCTGCGTCGACCGCTTCGACTGCTTCGACCGCTTCGCCTGCGTCGACTGCTTCGACCGCTTCGACCGCTTCGGCCGCTTCGGCCGCTTCGGCCGCCGGTACATCGTCGCCTGTCGCCGCGCCGGTCATCGCGCCCGTTTCGGCTACGCCCGCACCGGCAATTGCGCCGGATCGCACGCCTGCCGCTGCGACGCTTTCGTATGGCGGCACGACTCACGCGGCATCGGGTTCGACGTCGCAAGCGGTCGCACCGGCATCGGCCGTTGCATCGGTTGCACCGTCTGCACCGACCGCACCGACCGCACCGACCGCACCGACTGGTGTGACAAGCACCGTGGAAGGTTCCGGCAATCGCGTGTCTCTCACTGCGTCGGCCATCGCGCCTGCCGCATCGTCGACGATCGGCGCCGCTGCCGATCCGGTATCCGCCGCGGTTACGCGCTCCCCCGCACCGGCGACCGCAGCCGCGCCTACCCCGACGCCTGCGACGAGCACCATCGGCCTGTCCGCGGCGCAACCTTCCGCGCCCGCCCCGTCCGCGCCCTCCGCACCAATCAGCACGTCATTCAGCACAACCGCGTCGCAACCGAGCGCAAGCACTGCGCGCCCCGCGGCAACCGCGACGCCGTCCGCACCGTCGAGCGCCCCGCTTGCTACGACGTCGACCGCATCGGCCACGGGTTCGACTGCATCGTGGACTCGCGCCGTCGACACTCCCGCGATCAACACAGCGACCGTGCCGACCGGAGCGACACAGCCGGCAACCCTGCCGCCGCCCGCCGCGGCAATCGTGACGGCACCGTCGTCCGGCGCACCGGCCACGACAGGCACGCCCTCAGCCGCTACGCCCGCCACGTTCGGCAGCACACCTGTCGCGACCGCCAGCACGCTCGCATCGGTTGCCGCAACCGCTACGCCACCACTGGCAGCGGTTGCCACAACCGCTACGCCGACAGTCTCGCCGTCGCCCGTCACCCCGGCGGTGTCGGCATTGCCGGGCGCCCTCGCAACAAGCGCAACCCTGGGCGCCGCAATACCCACGCCGTCGATCGCGCCGGCATCTTCGGCCCCGGCGCAGCCGTACACGCCGCCGCCCGCCGCCGCTGCAACGCCGCCGAGCTGGTCCTTGTCCACCGCCAGCGCAACGCCTGCGTCGGCCGGCGTCGCCGCACCGGCCATCACCACCGCTCCGCTCGCAGCCGCAACGATCGCCGACGCAATCCTGCCACCGCCGGCCGACGCAACAACAGCAACAACCGCAACAACCGCAACGCCGGCAACACCCGCGGAACCGCCCACCCCGGCCGCCGACGCCTCGGCCCCGCCCGCACGCCCCCCGCGGCCGAACGCATTCGAATTCCACGCGCCCGCGTCATTCAACGTCGAACTGCCGACGCTCGACCTGCTCGAGCCCGCATCGGACGACGTCCAGCCGATCTCCGAAGAGCATCTCGCGCAGACGGGCCAGGTGATCGAACAGCGGCTGCAGGAATTCAAGGTGCCGGTGACGGTCGTCGGCGCATCGGCCGGCCCGGTGATCACGCGCTTCGAGATCGAGCCCGCGCTCGGCGTGCGCGGCAGCCAGATCGTCGGCCTGATGAAGGATCTGTCGCGCGGCCTCGGCCTCACGTCGATCCGCGTCGTCGAGACGATTCCCGGCAAGACCTGCATGGGCCTCGAACTGCCGAACGCGAAACGCCAGATGATCCGCCTGTCGGAGATCCTCGAATCGCGCCAGTACCAGCACTCGACGTCGCAACTGACGATCGCGATGGGCAAGGACATCACCGGTCACCCGGTCGTCACCGATCTCGCGAAGGCGCCGCACATGCTGGTCGCGGGCACGACGGGTTCGGGCAAGTCGGTCGCGATCAACGCGATGATCCTGTCGCTGCTGTACAAGGCGACGCCGGAAGACGTGCGGCTCATCATGATCGACCCGAAGATGCTCGAGCTGTCGGTCTACGAAGGGATCCCGCACCTGCTCGCGCCGGTCGTCACCGACATGAAGCTCGCGGCGAACGCACTGAACTGGTGCGTCGGCGAAATGGAGAAGCGCTACCGGCTGATGTCGGCGGTTGGCGTGCGCAACCTCGCGGGCTTCAACCAGAAGATCCGCGATGCGCAGGCGAAGGAAAAGAAGATCGGCAACCCGTTCTCGCTGACGCCTGACGATCCCGAACCGCTGTCGACGCTGCCGCTGATCGTCGTGGTGATCGACGAGCTGGCCGACCTGATGATGGTCGCCGGCAAGAAGATCGAAGAGCTGATCGCGCGCCTCGCGCAGAAGGCGCGCGCGGCCGGCATCCACCTGATCCTCGCGACCCAGCGGCCGTCCGTCGACGTGATTACGGGCCTGATCAAGGCGAACATCCCGACGCGCGTCGCGTTCCAGGTGTCGTCGAAGATCGACTCGCGCACGATTCTCGACCAGATGGGCGCCGAATCGCTGCTCGGCCAGGGCGACATGCTGTTCCTGCCGCCGGGCACCGGCTATCCGCAACGCGTGCACGGCGCGTTCGTCGCGGACGAGGAAGTGCACCGGATCGTCGAATACCTGAAGCAGTTCGGCGAGCCGCAGTACGAGGAAGGGATTCTCGACGGCCCGGCCGCCGATGGCGCGACGCAGGACCTGTTCGGCGAAGCGCCGGATGCGGAAGCCGATCCGCTGTACGACGAAGCCGTCGCGTTCGTCGTACGCACGCGGCGCGCGTCGATCTCGTCGGTGCAGCGGCAGTTGCGCATCGGTTACAACCGCGCCGCGCGCCTCGTCGAGCAGATGGAAGCAGCCGGCCTCGTGTCGTCGATGGGCATCAACGGCAGCCGCGAGGTGCTAGTGCCGGCCGCGGCCGACTGAGTGCGACGGCCCAGCGGCCGCCACCGCAGCGGGCGCGCCGCGCATGCGGCCGCCCGACAGACAAAGGGCGCTGCATCGGCAGCGCCCTTTTTTACATCGACTGCGCCACGGGCACCAGCTTGAAATCGACCGGGCTGCCGACCGCGACCTTCTGCGGATTCGGGCCGAGCTGTCCGGTTTCGACGTCACGGCTGAACACGTAGAACGTGTCGCTGTCCTGGTTGCCGACGATCAGCCACTTGCCGGTCGGGTCGATCAGGAACTCGCGCGGCGTCTTGCCGAGGCTCGACTGGCGGCCGACCGTCTTCAACCGGCCGTCGGCCTTGTTCACCGCGTAGATCACGATGTCGTTGACGTCGCCGCGATTGCTCGCGTACAGGAAGCGGCCGTCCGGCGACAGGTGGATCGCGCCGCCGCCGACCTTGCCCTTGAAGCCGGGCACCGTCATCGGCTGGACCTCGACCGGCGTCAGCTTGCCGTCGTGATAGCCGAACACCTCGACCGACGCGTTGAGCTCGCTCGTCACGTACGCGAACCGGCCGTCGGCGCTGAACACCATGTGACGCGGGCCGGAGCCGGCCTTCACGGGCGTGTAGCGCGTATCGGTCGGGCTGATCAGCCCGCGGCTGCCGTCCACCGTGTAGCGATAGCCGTAGATCTTGTCCGCGCCGAGATCCTGCACGAACAGGTAGCGGCCATCCGGCGAGAACACGGTCGAATGCACGTGCGCGCCGTCCTGGCGCCCCTTCACGGGCCCGGTGCCCTCGTGATGCACGGTCAGCACGGCCGCGCCGACCGCGCCGCCGTCGCGGATCGGGAACACCGCGAAGCTGCCGCCCGGGTCGGCCGCGACCGAGTAGTTGGCCGTGACGAGGTACTTGCCGTCCGGCGACAGCGCGAGATAGCAGGGGTCGTTCCCTTCCGACGACACGCGGTCGATGAACGTGAGCGCGCCCGTCTTCGCATCGAAGCTGAACGCGCTGACGCCGCCGCGCTGGGTGGCCGGCCCGTTGTCGCCGGGCAGCTCGTTGACCGCGTAGACGGTGCGACCGTCGCGGCTCGGCAACAGATAGGACGGATTCACCGTCTTCGCCGACGACAGGGGCGCGACGCTGCCGGTTCTGGTATCGAAGCGATACACGTAGATCCCGTCGCTGCCGTGCCCCGTATAGGTGCCGACCAGCAGGTTGTAGACGCCGTCGGCCGGTGCCGCCGTCTGCTGCGCGAACGCGTGGCTCGCGGACAGCGACAGCACGATCGCGAAACCTTTCATCCAGTGAGCGAGCCTAAGCGGGAACCCTCGTGTCGAAGCGCGTGCGTCATGCACGCGTAAACGGCTGGGCATTGAATCCTCCTTGCATCGAGTCGCTTCAAGTGTTGAGATAGGACGAAACGCCGGCCGTCCATGCGCTCCGCCGCCCGGCCAAGTATACGGGGCGCGATGCCGGCACGTGAAGCCCGGGCGCCGCAGCCTGCATTGTGAACTCGAATATCCAAGGACCGCTTGCCCATGCCCGCCTTGATTGAAGACTACGCCCTCGTCGGCGACGGCCATACCGCCGCGCTGGTTTCAAAAGACGGCTCCGTCGACTGGCTGTGCTGGCCCCGCTTCGATTCGGGCGCCTGTTTCGCGGCGCTGGTCGGCACCCCCGAGCACGGCCGCTGGCTGCTCGCGCCGGCCGCCGACGCCGCCATCACGCACACCACGCGCCGCTATCGCGGCGACACGCTGATTCTCGAAACCGATTACGAGAGCGCCGATGGCGCCGTCACCGTGATCGACTTCATGCCACCCGGCAACGGCTGGTCGGAATTCGTGCGGATCGTCGTCGGCCGTCACGGCACGATGAAGATGCGCATGGAACTGGTGTTGCGCTTCGACTACGGTTTCTCGATCCCGTGGGTCACGCAGCTGTCCCGCGAAAACGGCATGAAAGCAATCGCCGGTCCCGACACGGTCGTGCTGCGCACGCCGGTGGCGCTCACCGGCAAGAACCTGCATACGCTCGCCGAATTCACGGTGAGCGCCGACGAACGCATTCCGTTCTCGCTCGGTTATGCGGCGTCGCACCTGCGGCTGCCGCCCGCGCGCGATCCGCTGTCGATGCTCGCCCGCACCGAGAACTACTGGCTCGAATGGTCGGGGCGCTGCCAGGTGCAGGGCCGCTATGCGGCCGCGGTGCGCCGCTCGCTGATCACGCTGAAGGCGCTCGCGTACGAGCCGACCGGCGGCATCGTCGCCGCACCCACCACGTCATTGCCCGAGAAGATCGGCGGCAACCGGAACTGGGACTACCGCTATTGCTGGCTGCGCGATGCGACGATCACGCTGCTCGCGCTGATGCGCGGCGGCTACTACGACGAGGCGCGCGCGTGGCGCACCTGGCTTGGCCGCGTGATGGCCGGCTCGCCCGAGCAGATTCAGATCATGTACGGGATCGCGGGCGAACGCCGGCTGCCGGAAATGGAGCTCGACTGGCTGCCCGGCTATCAGGACTCGAAGCCGGTGCGCGTGGGCAACGGCGCGGCGAACCAGCTCCAGCTCGACGTGTTCGGCGAAGTGATGGCCGCGCTGCACCTCGCGCGCGTGGGCGGCCTGCAGGCCGACGACACCGTGTGGTCCGTGCAGTGCTCGCTGCTCGACCATCTCGAGAAGATCTGGCAGGAGCCCGACGAGGGTATCTGGGAAACGCGCGGCGGCCGCCGCCATTTCACGTTCTCGAAGGTGATGGCATGGGTCGCGTTCGACCGCGCGATCAAGTCGGCCGAGATGTTCCGGCTGCCCGGCTCGCTCGACCGCTGGCGCGCGCTGCGCGACCGCATCCACGCGGACGTATGCGACAACGCGTGGCATGAAGGCAAGCAGGCATTTGCGCAGAGCTACGGCAGCGACGAACTCGACGCGAGCGTGCTGCTGATGCCGCTGCTCGGCTTCCTGCCGCCGGAAGACCCGCGCGTCGTGGGCACGGTCGATGCTGTCGAACGGGAATTGCTGCACGACGGGCTCGTGATGCGCTACCGCACGACCGAGTACGACGACGGCCTGCCGCCCGGCGAAGGCACGTTTCTGGCGTGCAGCTTCTGGCTGGTCGACAACTACGCGCTGCTCGGCCGGATCGACGACGCACATCGGCTGTTCAGCCGCCTGCTCTCGCTGTCGAACGATCTCGGGCTGCTCGCCGAGGAATACGATCCGGTGGACGGGCGGCTCGTGGGTAATTTCCCACAGGCGTTCTCGCACGTGGCGCTCGTGCATACCGCGATGAACCTGATGCACCACGAAGAGGCGATGGCGCGTGCGGCCGGCCAGCCGGCGCCCGCCGTGGCGACGGGGCGGTGATCGGGCGGTGGGGCGGCTTCTTCAGAGAACGTCAATTCGCAAAGGTTTGATGAAAAATCGCGCAATTGTTGCATTGCAACATTCATCGTTGTCCGATATGATCGATTCGATTGTCCGGCCGCACTGCAACATGGCCGGTCGCTGACCCACACGGCACGCCGCGACGCCCCACGCCGCCCGCACCGTCCCCCACGCGGGAGTTGTCTGCATGCTTTACCAATTGCACGAATTCCAGCGGGCCATGCTGAGCCCGCTCACGGCCTGGGCCCAGGCCGCTTCCAAATCGTTCGCCAATCCCTCCAGCCCGTTCTCGCTGATGCCCGGCGCGACGCGGATGGCGGCCGCGTACGAACTGATGTACCGGCTCGGCAAGGACTACGAGAAGCCCGAATTCAACCTTCATCAGATCGTCAAGGACGGCCATAACATCCCGATCGTCGAGCAGACGATCATCGAGAAGCCGTTCTGCCGCCTGCTGCGCTTCAAGCGCTATTCGGACGACGCCGACGCCGTCACGCAGTTGAAGGACGAACCGGTCGTGCTGGTCTGCGCGCCGCTGTCGGGCCACCACTCGACGCTGCTGCGCGACACCGTGCGCACGCTGCTGCAGGATCACAAGGTGTACATCACCGACTGGATCGACGCGCGGATGGTGCCGGTCGAGGTCGGCCCGTTCCACCTGCACGACTACATCGCGTACATCCAGGAATTCATCCGTCACATCGGCGCGCGCAACCTGCACGTGATCTCCGTGTGCCAGCCGACGGTGCCGGTGCTCGCGGCGATCTCGCTGATGGCGAGCCGCGGCGAGGACACGCCGCTCACGATGACGATGATGGGCGGCCCGATCGATGCGCGCCGCAGCCCGACGTCGGTGAACTCGCTGGCCACGCAACACTCGACCGCATGGTTCGAGAACAACGTGATCCACACGGTGCCCGCGAACTATCCGGGCGAAGGCCGCCAGGTGTATCCGGGCTTCCTGCAGCACACGGGCTTCGTCGCAATGAACCCGGAACGCCACGCGCAATCGCACTGGGACTTCTACCAGAGCCTGCTGCGCGGCGACGAAGAGGACGCCGAAGCGCACCGTCAGTTCTACGACGAGTACAACGCGGTGCTCGACATGGCTGCCGAGTATTACCTCGAGACGATTCGCGTCGTGTTCCAGGAATTCCGGCTCGCGGAAGGCACGTGGGACGTCGAAGGTGAACGCGTGCGTCCGCAGGACATCAAGCACACCGCATTGATGACGATCGAAGGCGAACTCGACGACATCTCGGGCAGCGGCCAGACGCACGTCGCGCACGAGCTGTGCACGGGCATTCCGCAAGACGATCGCCGCAGCCTGACCGCCGAGAAGTGCGGTCACTACGGGATCTTCTCGGGCCGCCGCTGGCGCACGATCATCTACCCGCAACTGCGCGACTTCATCCGCGAGCACGCGGCGGACCCGAAGGACGGCGCGGCGAAGCTGCCGGTCGATGCACAGGACGCGACCGCGATCGGCGGCGTGCCGGCCGCCGCGCCACAGCCGGAAACGACGGCGCGCGCAGCCGCCGCGAAACGCACGCGCGCGAAAGCGCCGGCCGTGGCCGTCGCTCCCGCCAGGACGCCGGCCGCGAAGCCCGCGCCCGCCGCGAAACGCGCAGGCGGCACGCGCGCGAAGGCCCTGCGAGCCCGCAAGGCCGCCTGACGCACCGCGTTCCGACGCAAAAACGCCGCCGTTGCTTGCGCACGGCGGCGTTTTTTTGTCCGGCGATCGCGAGCCGGCGGCTCATCGGTTCGTGGGTGCGTCGCTCAGCGCCGCAGCAGATACGCAAGCAGTACCTCGGTGTTCATCCTGACCATCTCCGCGCGCTCGTCGGCTTCGCTGAAGTCGCGGCCGAGCGTCGCGGCGAGCGTGAAGCGGTTCGACACGATGTAGTAGCCGAGCCCCGACAGCGTCACGTAGAAGCGCAGCGGATCGACATCGCTGCGAAACAGCCCGGCCTTCTGGCCGCGCGTCAGCACGTTGCCCAGCTTCGCGACGATCGGCGACATCATCTCGCGGATCCGCGTCGACTTGTGCAGATAGCGCGCTTCGTGCAGGTTCTCGTTGTTGATGAGCCTCAGCAGCTCCGGGTGGTCGCGGTAGTAATCCCACACGAAATGCGCGAGCCGCGTGACGGCTTCGACAGGCGCGACGCCATCGAGATCGAGCACGCGCTCGGCCTCGGTCAGCGCGGAGAACGCGTGCTCGAGCACGGCCGTAAACAGCTGTTCCTTGCTGCCGAAATAGTAATAGAGCATCCGCTCGTTGGTTTCGGCCCGGCGGGCGATCTGGTCGACGCGCGCGCCGAACAGCCCTCCACTCGCGAATTCTTCGGCTGCCGCCATCAGAATGCGGCGGCGCGTACCTTCAGGATCTCTTTTGATTTTTGGCTGATTCATGGTGGCGTTTTGCTATGTGAGCCGCGTGATCCGGACCGGCACCCCCACCGCCTCGGCGCCGACTGCCGTGGAACAGGCGCGCCGCCTGCGGCCGCCCTCCTGCTGAGCCCCTGCAAAAAAGCGGTTTGATTATGCGCACAGACGGCGTCCAGCGCAATGCGGGAAATCGGCGATAATCGAGCTTTGGCAAACCTTTCCGGCCGCGCCAGACGCGGCCGACAGCCAGTCGGCGCCGCTGCGCCCGTTGTCACCGTGACCGATTCCAAGACCCTCGCAGATCGCATCGAAGATCTGCTTCCCCAGACGCAATGCACGAAGTGCGGCTATAACGGCTGTCGTCCATACGCCGAGGCCATCGCCGCCGGCGACGCGAACTACAACCAGTGCCCGCCCGGCGGCGCCGAAGGCATCGCACGCCTCGCCGGCCTGCTCGGCAAGCCCGTGATCCCGCTGAACCCCGTCAACGGCAGCGAACATCCGCGCGCCGTCGCCTTCATCGACGAGAACCTGTGCATCGGCTGCACGCTGTGCATGCAGGCGTGCCCGGTCGACGCGATCGTCGGTGCACCGAAGCAAATGCACACGATCGTCGAGTCGCTGTGCACCGGCTGCGACCTGTGCGTGCCGCCGTGCCCGGTCGACTGCATCGCGATGGTACCCGTGACCGGCGAGCGCACCGGCTGGGACGCGTGGTCGCAGGCACAGGCGGATGCCGCACGCGAACGCCACGACCGCCGGCTCGCGCGCCAACGCAGTGAGCGAGAGGCCGCCGAAGCGCGCGCCGCCGCACGTCGCGCGGCGAAACCCGCGCCGGCTGCCGGGCCGTCCGACATGCAGCCGGCCGCGCCGAGCACCGCCCCGGCCGACGACGCCGACGCGAAGAAACGCGCGATCATCGCCGCCGCGCTCGAACGTGCACGCAAGAAGAAGGAAGAGCTGTCCGCGCAAGGTGCCGGGCCGAAAAACACCGAAGGCGTGAGCACGGCCGTGCAGGCCCAGATCGATGCGGCCGAAGCGCGCCGCAAGCGGCTCGCCGAGCAGCAGGCGCAGCGCGACGCCGAAGGCCGCGACGACCCGAGCGGCACATCCACGCCGCCCGACAACGACACGCCATGAACGCCAGCAAACGACGCGCGATCTACGAAACGCTGCAAAGCCTCAATCCGCATCCGACGACCGAGCTCGAATACACGACGCCGTTCGAACTGCTGATCGCGGTGATGCTGTCCGCACAGGCGACCGACGTGTCGGTCAACAAGGCGATGCGGAAGATGTTCCCGGTTGCGAACACCCCGCGACAAATCGTCGCGCTGGGTGAAGAAGGCGTCGCCGACTACATCAAGACGATCGGGCTGTACCGGACCAAGGCGAAGAACGTCGTCGCGGCGTGCCGGATCCTGCTCGAGCGCTACGACGGCGAGGTGCCGGCCGATCGCGAAGCGCTCGAAAGCCTGCCGGGCGTCGGCCGCAAGACCGCGAACGTCGTGCTGAACACCGCGTTCGGCCATCCGACGATCGCGGTCGACACGCACATCTTCCGCGTGGCGAACCGCACGGGGCTCGCACCGGGCAAGGACGTGAAGGCCGTCGAAACCGCTCTGGAGAAGTTCACGCCGAAGGAATTCCTGCAGGACGCGCATCACTGGCTGATCCTGCACGGCCGCTATGTGTGCAAGGCGCGCAAGCCCGAATGCTGGCACTGCGCGATCGAGCCGCTGTGCGAATTCAGGCCGAAGACGCCGCCGCCGAACGACTGAGCGTCAGCCACCGTTGACTCGTCGCGCCGGCGCGGTGCCGCCCGCGCCGTGCGCGGCACGAGTCGCAGGCCCCCGTTGCGGCGCCTGCGGCGTTGCCCTTTCCCCTTTCCCTGCGGCGTTGCCCCTTCCCCTTTTCCCGCTATGCGTTCGACGTCGCGGTCGCGTCGTCGGCTGCCGCGCCGCCTGCGCGCACGAGCGCCAGCACGGCCGCGAGAATCGCGACGCCGCCCGCCCACTGCAGCGGCGACAGCGCTTCGCCGAACAGCAGCGCCGCGAGCGCGACCGTCACGACCGGTTCGAGCGTCGACAGCATCGACGTGCGCGCCGCGCCGAGCCGCTCGAGCCCGGCAAAGAACGCGAGCATCGCCGCGACCGTCGACACCAGCGCGATCGCGAACATCGACGCCCAGCCGCCGGCCGTCGCCGGCCAGCGCGGCGGCGTGCCGAACAGCGTGGTCCGCACGAGCGCGATCGCGACGAGCGTCGCGGTCGCCGACAGGCAGATGATCGCGGTGGTCGCGAGCGGATCGACGCCGCGCGTCGCCTTCGTGCCGCCGACGATGTACAGCGAATAGATCACCGCGGCCGCCAGCGCGAGCGCGATGCCGAGCGGCTCGCCGTGACCGCCGCCCACCATCAGCGCGGAGCCCGCGACACAGAGCACGAGCGCGACGGCCTTCGCGCGCGTGAGGCGCTCGCCGAGCCACCACGCGGCGAGCAGCGTGACGAAGGCCGGATACAGGTACAGCAGCAGCGCGACGAGGCTCGCCTGCGCATGCTGGAGCGCGCTGAAGTAGCAGAACGACTGTCCGACGTAGCCGAGCGCGCCCATCGCGGCGAGCGGCACGAGCGTGCGGCCGCGCGGCCACGCGACGCGGCGGTGACGCGCGATCGCGGCGAGCACCGCGCCGCCGATCGCGAAGCGCACGATCAGCAAGCCGAGCACGTCGACGCCTGCCGCATACGCATAGCGGCCGAAGATCGCCATCGCGCCGAACGCGACGGCGGACAACGCGACGTAGAGCGCGCCTTGCAGCGCGGCGGACGGTAAGCGGGCGGTAGTGGACATGATGAAACGGCGTGAGCGCGGCGACGGATGTCGTCGGAGTGTAGCGGCGCGGCGGCCGGCAGCCTAGTCGGCGCTTACCCGTTGCGCGGTGCGGCCGCAGGCGGCCGCGCGCGTCGCCAGCCGCACGCCGTCTCGCGGCCGTCGCCAGCGCCGCGCGCCGACCCGGCGTACAATGCCCGACGCGGCATGACGCCGCCCGAATCACGACGTTTCCCCACCATGTTCAATCCGAGTCGCGACGAAGTCCGCCGCTTTTTCACCGAAACCTGGCGCAAGCAGCGCGCCGGCGAGATCCTGACGCCGCTGGAAGCGATGGCAGCCGACTGGATCGTCGAGCACCCCGAATACCACGCCGACCTCGCGGACGCCGACGGCGCGGCCGCGCGCAACTACACGCCCGAGGAAGGCCGCACGAACCCGTTCCTGCACCTGTCGATGCACCTCGCGATCAGCGAGCAGCTGTCGATCGACCAGCCGCCCGGCATCCGCGCCGCGCACGACAAGCTGGCCGCGAAGCTCGACTCGACTCACGAAGCGCAGCACGTGATCATGGAATGCCTCGGCGAGACGATCTGGGACGCGCAGCGCACCGGCACGCCGCCCGATACGGACGCGTACCTGCAGCGCATCCTGCGTCGCGCATCGCGCGACTGAGCGGCGCGGCGCCGGGCCGCGAACGCGAACGAAAGCGCGGACAAAAAAATACCCCGCCGTGCGCGGGGTACTTGTGCTGCGCGGGCCGGCAAGGCCCGTCGCGCTTACTTCTTGAACACGAGGTCGCCCTTGAGCGACTCGATGTAGGCCGCGATGTCCTTCATGTCGCTGACCGACAGGTTCTGGACCTGTGCCTGCATGATCGCGTTGTTGCGACCGAGCAGCGGGTTGGTCAGGCCCATCTGGTACTGGCGCATCGCCCAGACGAGGTAGTCGGCGTGCTGGCCCGCGAGGCGCGGATATTCGGCGTTGATCGGCTGGTTCAGCTGCGCGCCGTGGCAGGCCGCGCAGTTGTGCGATTCGACCAGATCCTTGCCCTTCGACGTGTCCGCCGCATGCGCGGTACCGATCGCGAGGCCGGCAGCCAGTGCAACCGCCGCCGTCTTGAATGCGTTGTTCATGAATGCTCCTGTCCCGCCGGTGAGATCGGCGGCGCGCGCTTTACTTGTAGGGGTTGTCCTTCGTGTCGGCCTTCTGGGCGGCGTAGTACGCCGACAGATCCGCGATGTCCTGGTCGGTCAGCGAGCCGGCGATCGCGTTCATCGACGGGAAGTGACGATCCTTCTTGCGGTAGGCCTTCAGCGCGTTCTCGAGGTATTGCTGGTTCTGGCCGCCGATGACGGGCACCCGGTAGACCTCCGGGTAGGCTGCGCGGTAATCCTGGATGCCGTGGCAACCGATACACATGGCGGCCTTGCCCGCTCCGTCCTTCGGGTTGCCGACCACACCGGCCGCCTGCGCGCTGCCCGCGAGCGCCACGAGCGCTGCGACAACGACGTGTTTGCCGACGAATTTGTTCATAGCTCTTGTAACCTAGCTTGAGGGGAAACTGGCGCCGAAGCGGCAACGGCCCGCGCCGTTTTGCTGATCGGATCGCCACGCAGGCCAAAAAAAACGGCCAGATTGTACCGCGTCGGCGGGGAACGCGTCCATACGGCGCCCCGGTCCACCCCGCCGCAGCCCCGCAACGATACGCGGGCGCGGCCGGCCCGGACAGCCCTTCTGACTTATACTGGGTTTTTTTGCGATTAAGAAGAGCGCCGCCATGCGTTTCGAAGGATCCTCGCACTACGTTGCCACCGACGACCTCAAGCTCGCCGTCAACGCCGCGCTGACGCTGCAACGCCCGCTGCTCATCAAGGGCGAGCCGGGCACCGGCAAGACCATGCTCGCCGAGGAAGTGGCCGCGGCGCTCGACATGCCGCTGCTGCAGTGGCACATCAAGTCGACCACCAAGGCGCAGCAGGGCCTGTACGAATACGACGCGGTGTCGCGGCTGCGCGATTCGCAGCTCGGCGACGCGCGCGTGAAGGACATCGCGAACTACATCGTGAAGGGCGTGCTGTGGCAGGCGTTCGACGCCGAGCACCCGAGCGTGCTGCTGATCGACGAGATCGACAAGGCCGACATCGAATTCCCGAACGATCTGCTGCGCGAGCTCGACCGGATGGAATTCCACGTGTACGAGACGCGCGAGACCATTCGCGCGAAGCACCGCCCGCTCGTGATCATCACGTCGAACAACGAGAAGGAGCTGCCCGACGCGTTCCTGCGCCGCTGCTTCTTCCACTACATCCAGTTTCCCGATCCGTCGACGATGCAGAAGATCGTCGGCGTGCACTTCCCGGACATCCGCGAGGCGCTGCTGCGCGCGGCGCTCGAGAGCTTCTTCGAGCTGCGCGCGGTATCGGGGCTGAAGAAGAAGCCGTCGACGTCCGAACTGCTCGACTGGCTGAAGCTGCTGCTCGCCGAGAACATCCCGGCCGACGCGCTGCGCAGCGCCGACGCGAAGCAGATCGTGCCGCCGCTCGCGGGCGCGCTGCTGAAGAACGAGCAGGATCTGAGCCTGCTCGAGCGGCTCGTCTACATGAACCGGCACAACCGGTAACCCACCCGCGAAGGCCCGGCCATGCTGCTCAATTTCTTCTACGCGCTGCGCGCAGCCAAGCTGCCCGTCTCGGTGAAGGAATACCTGACGCTGCTCGAAGCGCTGAAGGCCGGGCTGATCTCGCCGTCGATCGACGCGTTCTACTTCCTCGCGCGCATGACGCTCGTCAAGGACGAGCAGTACTTCGACAAGTTCGACCAGGCGTTCGGCGCGTATTTCCACGGCGTGTCCGCGCTGCCGTCCGACGCGTTCGACATCCCGCTCGACTGGCTCGAGAAGCGCCTCGAGCGCGAGCTGTCGCCGGAGGAGAAGGCGCAGATCGAAGCGATGGGCGGCCTCGACAAGCTGATGGAGCGCCTGAAGGAACTGCTCGACGAGCAGAAGGAGCGCCACGAAGGCGGCAACAAGTGGATCGGCACCGGCGGCACGTCGCCGTTCGGGCACGGCGGCTACAACCCCGAAGGCGTGCGCATCGGCGGCCCGTCGAACGGCAACCGCACCGCGGTCAAGGTGTGGGAAGCGCGCGCCTTTCGCGACTACGACGATTCGGTCGAGATCGGCACGCGCAACATCAAGGTCGCATTGCGGCGTCTGCGCCGCTTCGCGCGCGAAGGTGCGGCCGAAGAGCTCGACCTGCCCGGCACGATCCGCAGCACGGCCGCGAACGCCGGCTGGCTCGACCTGCGGATGGTGCCCGAGCGTCACAACAACGTGAAGGTGCTGATGCTGCTCGACGTCGGCGGCTCGATGGACGACCACATCAAGCGCACCGAAGAGCTGTTCTCGGCCGCGAAGGCCGAGTTCAAGCACCTCGAGTTCTACTACTTCCACAACTGCGTGTACGACCATCTGTGGAAGAACAACCGCCGCCGTCACGCGGAGCGCACCGCGACGTGGGACGTGCTGCACAAGTTCACGCCCGACTACAAGCTGATCTTCGTCGGCGACGCGACGATGAGCCCGTATGAAGTGCTGCAGCCCGGCGGCTCGGTCGAATACAACAACCCGGAAGCCGGCGCCGTATGGCTGCGCCGCCTCGCCGACCAGTTCCCCCATCATGCATGGCTGAATCCCGAGCCCGAGCGGCTATGGGAATACCGGCAGTCGGTCTCGATCATTCGCGACGTGCTCGGCCAGCGCATGTATCCGCTTACGCTCGCGGGCCTCGAAACCGCGATGCGCGCACTCAGCAAGTAACGACACCCACCCGCAGATACCCAGGCCGCGTCCGAGCGGCCGCCCCGGAGAGAGCATGAACCCTTCGCCCACCGCGAGCGCCAGCCGCGCCGGCGGCCGCCGCCTTTTCGCCGATACGTCCGTGTCCACGCTCGTCGCCGGCTTCGTCGCGATGATGACCGGCTACACGAGCTCGCTCGTGCTGATGTTCCAGGCCGGCCGCGCCGCGCACCTGACCGACGCGCAGATCTCGTCGTGGATCTGGGCACTGTCGATCGGCATGGCGCTGACGACGATCGGCCTGTCGCTGCGCTTTCGCGCGCCGGTGGTCGTCGCGTGGTCGACGCCCGGCGCCGCGCTGCTGATCGCGTCGCTGCCGGGGGTGCCCTACGCCGACGCGATCGGTGCGTTCGTCGTATGCGCGCTGCTGCTGACCGCGGTAGGCGTGAGCGGCCTGTTCGACACGCTGATGAAGCGCATTCCGGCCGGCATCGCAGCCGCGTTGCTCGCGGGCATCCTGTTCGAAATCGGCATCGAGATCTTCCGCGCCGCGCAGTTCCAGACCGCGCTCGTGCTCGCGATGTTCTTCACGTACCTGATCGTCAAGCGGCTCGCGCCGCGCTATGCGATCGTCACGACGCTGATCGTCGGCACTGTGGTGGCCGGCGGCCTCGGGCTGCTCGACTTCAGCCATTTCCACATCGCGCTCGCGCAGCCGGTGTTCACGATGCCCGCGTTCTCGATCGCGTCGATCGTCAGCATCGGCATTCCGCTGTTCGTCGTCGCGATGGCGTCGCAGAACGTGCCGGGCATCGCGGTGCTGCGCGCGGACGGCTATCAGACGCCGTCATCGCCGCTGATCGCGACGACCGGCCTCGCATCGCTGCTGCTCGCGCCGTTCGGCTCGCACGGCGTGAACCTCGCGGCGATCACGGCCGCGATCTGCACGGGCCCCGAAGCACATGAAGATCGCGCGAAGCGCTACACGGCCGCCGTGTGGTGCGGCACGTTCTACCTGATCGCCGGCATCTTCGGCGCGACGATCGCTGCGCTGTTCGCCGCGCTGCCGAAGGCGCTCGTCGTGTCGGTCGCCGCGCTCGCGCTGTTCGGCTCGATCATGAGCGGGCTCGCGAACGCGATGCAGGATGCGAAGCAGCGCGAAGCCGCGCTCGTCACGTTCATGGTCACGGCTTCGGGCCTCACGCTGCTGTCGATCGGCCCGGCGTTCTGGGGGCTCGTCGCGGGCGTCGTCACGCAGGTGATCCTGAACGCGCGACGCCCCGCGTGACGCGGCTCGCCGCCCGCCGGGCATGCCAAAACGTGCGCGACACGAATCGGGCCTAAAATGATGGATCGGAAGCGGCGCCCGGCGCCGCTTCGCTTCGCCGCCGCGCTCGCGCGGCCCGTGAGAACCCGGCGCCCCGCGCCCTTCTTCCGAATCGCCATGACTACCGCACTCGACCAGCTGAAGCAGTACACGACCGTCGTCGCCGACACGGGCGATTTCCAGCAGCTTGCGCAATACAAGCCGCAGGACGCGACCACGAACCCGTCGCTGATCCTGAAGGCCGTCCAGAAGGATGCGTACAAGCCGATCCTCGAGAAAACCGTCCGCGATCACCGCGACGAAAGCACCGATTTCATCATCGACCGCCTGCTGATCGCATTCGGCACCGAGATCCTGAAGCTGATCCCGGGCCGCGTGTCGACCGAGGTCGACGCGCGCCTGTCGTTCGACACGCAGCGCTCGATCGACAAGGGTCGCGAACTCATCAAACTGTACGAAGCCGCCGGCGTCGGCCGCGAGCGCATCCTGATCAAGCTCGCGTCGACGTGGGAAGGCATTCGCGCGGCCGAAGTGCTGCAGAAGGAAGGGATCAAGTGCAACATGACCCTGCTTTTCTCGCTGGTGCAGGCCGCCGCGTGCGCGGAAGCCGGCGCGCAGCTGATCTCGCCGTTCGTCGGCCGCATCTACGACTGGTACAAGAAGCAGGCCGGCGCCGACTGGAATGAAGAGAAGGACGGCGGCGCGAACGATCCGGGCGTGCAGTCGGTGCGCCGCATCTACACGTACTACAAGACCTTCGGCTACAACACCGAAGTGATGGGCGCGAGCTTCCGCACGACGAGCCAGATCATCGAACTCGCCGGGTGCGACCTGCTGACGATCAGCCCCGATTTGCTGCAGAAGCTGCACGACAGCACCGACACGGTCGCGCGCAAGCTGTCGCCGGACGCGCTGCACGACAAGCCGACCGAGCGCGTCGCGATCGACGAGGCATCGTTCCGCTTCCAGCTGAACGACGAAGCAATGGCGACGGAAAAACTTTCCGAAGGCATTCGCGTGTTCGCCGCCGACGCGGTGAAGCTCGAGAAGCTGATCGACGCGCTGCGCTGAATCGTGCAGCGCGTGCCTGCTGTTGGTCGAGCTGTCGGTCGCGTTGTCAGTTGAGCTGTCAGCAGCGCTGACAACAGGCGTCAGCAAGCGTCGCCGACGGCCGCGAACCGCATGTTCGCGGCCGTTTTTATTTTTCATTCCAACGTTAGGCGCGCGCACTACAATCCACGTCACGAGTGCGCCGGCCGCGTCGCGGTGCGCTCTTCCCGGTCAATCTTGGATGTACCCGAGCCGGCGCCGACACGCCTGCCCGGTCCACAGGAGACAACGATGCAAGTCCAACCGTATCTGACGTTCTACGGCCGCGCGGAAGAAGCCCTTCAGTTCTACGAAAAGGCGCTCGGCGCGAAGACGCTGTTCAAGATGCACTTCAAGGATGCGCCGCCGAATCCCGATTACCCGATGTCGCCGGAGATGGGCGACAAGGTGATGCACGCGAGCTTCACGATCGGCGAGTCGATGATCATGTGCTCGGACGGCGACTGCAACCAGCCGGGCAGCGGCGCGCACGCCGGCTATTCGCTGTCGCTGAACCCGGCGACGGTCGACGAAGGCCGCAAGCTGTTCGATGCGCTCGCCGACGGCGGCGAAGTGACGATGCCGTTCGGCAAGACGTTCTGGGCGCTCGGCTTCGGGATGGCGAAGGACCGTTTCGGCGTGCACTGGATGGTCAACGTCGAGGACCTGTCGCAACGCGAGGATCTCGCGAAACGCGCACAAGGCTGACGCGAACGAAAACGCCCGCCACTGCGAAGTGGCGGGCGTTTCCATTGCTGCACGAGGTTCGGCGCGCGGCCGCGCCACGCGTATCAGCTTTCGACGACGTCGAGATAATCCTCCGGCCGCGTGCGGTCCTCGGCATGCGCCATGCCCATCGCACGCACCAGCACGCTCACCACCACCGACACCACCAGGTTCACGATCAGCGACCATACGGCCGCGTAGCCCGGAATCGCGAGGCCGAACAGGTGGATCGTGAAGATCGAGCCGGCCAGCTTCAGCGAAATCGCCATCCACGTGCCGCACACGATGCCCGCGGCCCAGCCGGCCAGCAGGCCGCGATGGTCGAGCACGCGCGTGTACAAGCCGAGCACGATCGCCGGCAGCGTCTGGATGATCCAGATCCCGCCGAGCAGCTGCAGCTGAATCGCATAGGTCAACGGCAGCCCGAGGATGAACGCGACCGCGCCGACCTTCACGATCAGCGACACGAGCTTCGCGACGTGCGTCTCCTGCTCGTGCGTCATGTTGCGGTTCACGAACTCGCGGTGGATGTTGCGCGTGTACAGGTTCGCGGCCGCGATCGACATGATCGCCGCCGGCACCAGCGCGCCGATGCCGATCGCCGCGAACGCGACGCCGACGAACCACGACGGGAAGTAGTTGAGGAACAGCGCGGGCACCGCGAAGTTCGGGCCGAACGCCTTGAAGTACGGCGCGTACTGCGGCATGTCCTTCACGCCGGATGCGAGCGCCATGTAGCCGAGCAGCGCGAGCAGGCCGAGCACGAACGAATACGCGGGCAGCATCGCCATGTTGCGGCGAATCGTGTTGCCCGACGACGACGACAGGATCGCCGTGACCGAGTGCGGATACAGGAACAGCGCGAGCGCGGAGCCGATCGCGAGCGTCGCGTACGCACTGTAGCCGTTCAGGCTCATCGCATCGGGCGCCTTCAGCAGCAGCTTCGCGGGCGGCACCGTCGCGAAGATGTGGCCGAAGCCGCCGAGCTTCGCGGGAATCACGATGACCGCCGCGGCGATCGTGATGTAGATCAGGATGTCCTTCACGATCGCGATCATCGCCGGCGCGCGCAGCCCCGACGTGTACGTGTACGCGGCAAGAATCGCGAACGCGATGATGAGCGGCAGGTCGCCGACGAAGCCGGTCGTGTCGAAACCGAGCGCGCCGATCACCACTTCGATGCCGACGAGCTGCAGCGCGATGTACGGCATCGTCGCGAGGATGCCCGTCACCGCGATCGCGAGTGCGAGCATCCGGCTGCCGTAGCGTGCGTTGACGAAGTCGGCGGCCGTCACGTAGCCGTGACGCTTGGCAATGCTCCACAGTTTCGGGAACACGACGAACGCGAACGGGTAGATCAGGATCGTGTACGGCAGTGCAAAGAAGCCCATCGCACCGGCGCCGAACACGAGCGCGGGCACCGCGACGAACGTATAGGCCGTGTAGAGGTCGCCGCCGAGCAGGAACCACGTGACGATCGTGCCGAAGCGGCGGCCGCCGAGGCCCCATTCGTCGAGGTGGGCGAGATCGCCGCGCCGCCAGTTCGCGGCAAGGAAACCGAGGATCGTGACGCCGATGAACAGGAGAACGAAGACGAAGGTAGCGCCGAGATTCATCGCACACCTCCCTGCGTGCCGCTCGACTTCCACGCATTCTTGGTCTTGTAGTACACGAACGCGGTGATCACCGCGCTAATGAACACCCAGAGCAGCTGGTACCAATAGAAGAACGGAAATCCGAACCATTGCGGTTCGATCTTGCTGTACGACGGCACCCACACCATCGCGATCAGCGGCAGCACCAGCAGCCAGAGCCAGCGCTTGGCGGCCCGATTGGCGTCGGCATCGTGAGCCATGACGTCTCCTCATCTTTCCCGGTTATCGATCTTGTTGAGCGGGTACGGCGGCGAGAGGAGCGGCAAAACGGGTAAGCTGCGGCTCCCCTGGCTTCGCGCCAGTATAGGAGCCGCGAGCGCGCGGTCAAGCGGGGGCGAACCCGAGGTGATCCGCCCCCAGTCATGCGGTTGCACCGGCATGCGGCCGGCGCATGAGCGTCAGATCGCGAACGAGGATTCGCGGGCGCCCGTCGTTTCTTTCAAAGCTTTCACCCACTTGCGTGCGGGCAGCTTCAGCGTGTCCTCGATCAGTTTCGCGCGCGCTTCCAGTTGTGCATACGACACGTCGAGCGCCGGGCCCGAGAACGCGATCGCGATCCGGTTGCCGTCGTGCACTTCCGGCAGCGCGATCACGCGGTGATCGAACGCCGCGTTCAGGTGCTTCATGTTGCGCACGAAGCTCGGATGGTCGCCGAACAGGTTGATCGTCGCGATGCCCGCATCCGTGAGGCAGCCGCGCACCGCGCGGTAGAACGCGACGCTGTCGAGCACCGGGCCGCGCGCGGTCGCGTCGTACAGGTCGATCTGCAATGCGCCCGTCGTGCCGCGGTTGGCCGCGTCGTTGACGAAGTCCCATGCGTCGGCTTCGTGCACGACGAGGCGTGCGTCGTCGGGCGGCAGCGCGAACATCGTGCGCGCCGCGACGATCACGGCCGGGTTCAGTTCGACCGCCTCGACCTTCGCGTGCGGCAGGAAGCGGTGCGAGAACTTGGTCAGCGCGCCGGTGCCGAGCCCGAGCTGGACGATGCGCTCGGGCGTTTCGAGGAACAGCAGCCACGCCATCATCTGCTGCGCGTATTCGAGCTCGATATGCAGCGGCTTGGAAATCCGCATCGCGCCCTGCACCCACTCGGTGCCGAAGTGCAGGAAGCGCACGCCGCGCTCTTCCGAGAACGTGACGGGCGCGAAACGCGGCTTGCGCGGTGCGTCGAGGACGGGCACGTCGTCGTGCTCGTCGATCTCCGGGCGGCGCTTCACGCGCGACGGCTGGAGTTTTTCAGAGCCGTTGTACGCGGACGGCTTGCGTTGCTTGAACGCGCGCGCCTCGGCGGACGCGCGCTTGATCAGTCGGGTCATGTTGAATCTCGCTGGGTGATGCTGGGTGACGCTGGATGAGCGGACGAGAGGATAGCATTGGTGGGCGGGCTGGCCGCCAGACGGGCACGACGGCTTGGCAGGCCATTCGGGTGACTGGCGGTCGATATGGACGTGCGGGTTCGCTTCACGTCCGCCGCATCGGACGACCTTGACCGGCGTTATGCTTTTGTCATCGACCGTGACGATGCGGATGTCGAACTGGCCGAATGCGCGTTGGGAGCCATTGCGTCGGGAATCGCCACGCTCGAATCGTCGCCGTTCACCTGCCGCAAAGTTCATCCGTCCATGGCGTTTCTCCGGGAACTGATCATTCCGTTCGGTGCATCCGGCTATGTCGCACTGTTCGAGATCGATGACGGCCAGACGGTGACGATCCTCGCGGTCCGCCACCAGCGGGAAAGCGACTACCACTGACGACGGGGAATCCCATGACCTCGAACGACAAGAAGATCTGGTTTCCGGCGAAGCGCTACGGCTGGGGATGGGGCTTGCCGGTCACGTGGCAGGGTTGGGTCGTGCTGCTGCTATTCGCGATCGGCGTCATCGCGAGTGCATGGCTGATGCCGCCGCACCGTTCGCCGGTGGCTTACGGCGCCTGCATCGTGGTGCTGGTCGCGCTGCTGACTGCAATTTGCTGGCTCAAGGGCGAGAAGCCCCGCTGGCGATGGGGCAACGACGACTGAGCTTCGACGCGACACGCACGCCCATGCGTTCGCGGTTCGTCAGCACGCCCGCCCTTCCATCATCGATACGCCGCGACAGCGCTCTGTCGAACGGCTGAATTGTCTCGACTCCCCACGCGACGCAAGAATGCGAAGCAACGGCCGCCGGGCCGGAGGTTCCATATCGCGCCTCCCGTCAGCAGCACCCCACTGCTGAGCCGGCACCGCCCGTCGGTGGTCGCCGCCCACCTACCCCGCTCGTGACACCACATTCCAACGGCCGCGCCGACTTCCTGCGCGGACCCCTTGAAAATATACCCAAATAGGGATAAATTCATCGATGGATCCATATATCAAACCGCTGTACTGGCTCGGTTCGGCGCGCAAGGATTTGAAGGCGATGCCCGAAGCCGTGCAGGACACGTTCGGCTATGCGCTGTATCTGGCGCAGACGGGGCGCAAGCACGATCAGGCCAAGCCCTTGAAGGGATTCGGATCGGCCGGCGTGCTCGAGATCGTGGAATCGGAAGACAACGGCACGTACCGCGCGGTCTACACGGTGAAGCTTGGAAACAGCGTGTACGTGCTGCACCGTTTCCAGAGGAAATCGTCGTGCGGCATCGCGACACCCAAGCCGAACAGCGACCTCGTCCGCGAGCGTCTGAAAGCGGCCGAAGCACACGCACAAGGAGAAAGGCGATGATCGAAATCGAACAGGGTAGCGGCAACGTCTACGCTGATCTCGGCATGCGCGATGCCGACGAAATGCGGGTGAAGGCCCAACTCGCTGCGAAGATCGCGGAAATCATCAAGGCGCGCAAATGGACGCAGCAGCACGCGGCACGATTGCTCGGCATCCCTCAGCCGAAGCTGTCGAACATGCTGCGCGGGCAGTTTCGCGGCGTGAGCGAAACGAAGATGCTCGAATGTCTGGCGAAGCTCGGGCGCGACGTGCAGATTGTCGTCGGGCCCGACCGTCGGTCGGAAGCCGAAGGGCACATCGAAGTCGTATTCGCAGCCTGACGACACGACGCGGCGAGCGCCACGATCCGTGAATCCACGCATCGGCCGATCCTGTACTTCGCGTTCGAGCCGCGCGTCATACGCGAACTCATGCAGCCCCGGCGCGCCGAGCACCGCGCCCAACGCCGCCAGACCTGATTGCCATTTTGTTCGGTTTGACACCGGCGTTGATCAGACAGCATGCTGGTGCCGCGCACGCATTTTCTTTCGACGTGACCGGGTTGTACCGTAACGTCATCGAAGCCTGCCAACATCCGCTCCGACCATACCTGCTCCATCACACGGGATTTCGTAAGCATGAGTCACATCCACTTCATTGGCGGGGAAAAAGGCGGCGTCGGCAAATCGCTCGCGGCCCGCGTGCTGGCCCAGTATTTCATCGACCGGAGCATGCCTTTCGTGGGCTTCGATACCGACCGATCGCACGGCGCGCTACTGCGGTTCTATGCCGATTTTGCCGCGCCTGCCGTGCTCGACCAGCATGACAGCCTCGATCCGGTCATGGAATCGGCGCTCGAAGATCCGCAGCGGCGCATACTGGTCGATCTCGCGGCCCAGACGCGGCAGTCGCTCGCCAAGTGGCTCGACGATTCGGACGTAATCGATTTTGCCGAAGAACACGGCCTCACGTTGACGTGGTGGCACGTGATGGACACGGGACGCGATTCGGTCGATCTGCTGCGGCAATGGCTCGACGCATTCGGTGGACGAATCAAGCTGGTGCTCGTGCTGAATGAAGTGCGCGGCGATCGTTTCGAGATTCTGGAGGCATCCGGCGAACGCGAGCGGGCCGAAGCCCTTGGCGCCAGCGTGATTACGCTGCGCCGCCTGCCCGATACGACGATGCAGAAGATCGATCGACAAAGCGCGAGCTTCTGGGCGGCGGTCAATCATCCCGACCGCGCCGCCACGGGGCTCGGCTTGCTGGAGCGGCAGCGCGTCAAGGTCTGGCTGCATCGTACTTACGACGAGCTGGGTACGCTTGCGTTGTAGCACGGGCCCCCGCGACGGTACGGAGCGGGCGGCGCGTGGCTGGAATGGCTCATACCGGGACAACCTGGAGGTTCAATGGCCGATCACGACAGACTGCATCCACTCCGCCCGTTCCTGAAAAACTGGGTCTGGGAGCATGGTCGAATCGGGACTCGCTATCTCGACTGCGTCGATGGCGAAATCAAGTTCGACGAAGGCAAGAAATCGCATTTCGCTGCCGAGCAATATACCTACGTGCCGCTGGGCAAGAACGCTGACGACGACGCTTCGGCGGAGGGCCCCGCGATCCACGAGGCGGGACTTGCCCGCTTTTTGCGGGCTGCGCAGTTGGGTACGCCCGCGGAAGCCGGTTCCGTGGCTGAGGTTCAGCGCGCCGTGCAGGACTGCGTGGAGATCGGCCTGTTCAGCGCGTATCAAGGGGAGGCTCGCAAGGCATTGGCCCGCTACGCGCAGGAACCGATGTTCGAAGACGAGATCCGCGCGGCGGTTATCGACGACGTCCGGCGCATTTACGTCGGCATGCGAGAGCAACTGGCGCTGTACGATTTCAGTGTGCTCCACGGCTTGCCCACGCCGCTGCTGATCAGCGACACACCGTTCATCGACTGGCGCGTGGTCGCCAGTCCGGCACTTCCGTTCGTATCGCTTCCGCTGGGGCCTTACTGCCTGCTGGTAGGCGCGCCGTCGGGCAGGAGCAGCCGAATCGGCCCGGTGGTCTGGAAAGCCGCTGCCGCGATGGGGCCGTTGAAGGACCATAACCGCCAGATCGAGAAGCAGGCACGTCTGTGGCTGGTGGCGACCACCGATGATCAACTCGTCGCTGCACAAAGTCGCCTTGCCGCGGCCACGGGCGCCAGGCAACGCGAGGCGAAGCCCTGAGCGGTCGAGTCGAGTTGCGGCGCAGTAGCATCAGCTTCGGTTTGTCCTGTTGCCGCTCCCGCGCCTGCGACGTCTTGCAATGCGGCGCATACGAGGGCAACGCCGCGAGGCCCACGGCATTGAAACGGAATGGTTGACGGCTTTTCACGAGGCGATCTTCGAGGTAGTGTCGTAGCTCGACTATTCCCCCGCTCGTGTCCGGTGGGGGGAGGCACGATTGCAGCGCGAGAGACGCGATCGCATACGGCTGCATCGCGACGCGCCGCTCCTGGCAGCCACGGTATGTCGATCGGGAGAATCGATGGATCGCCGCCATTTCCTCAAGTCGTCGACCTTTTTCACGATTGCGGCAGCCACCGGTACGCTTGGCGCTCCGCGATCGGCCCGGTCTGCCAGCACTGTGCGCAAAGGCCGGTATCGGTTCCCGCAGGGCGTCGCCAGCGGCGATCCGCGCGATCGCTCCATCGTCTTCTGGACGCGATGCGTGCCCGTCTTCGAGGACGCGCGGCACCGCGCAAAACGCGCCGCGCACACGGTGCCGTTACGGCTCGAAGTATCGACCCGGCCGGATTTCTCGGCGCTCGTCGCCAGCGTGCCCTTGCGGGCACGCGCCACCTACGACTTCACCGTGCGCGCGAAGGTAACGGCGCTTTCACCGAATCTCACGTACTACTACCGGTTCGTCGCCGGTGACGACGTGAGTGCGTCCGGCGTCGCGCGCACGGCTCCGGATGCCAACGCCGCCAACAGCCGCGTTCGCTTCGCATGGCTCACCTGCCAGGACTGGAGCGTCAATCACTGGCAAGCCATGACCCTGCTGGCCGCCGAAAGCGATCTCGATTTCGTCGTGCATGTGGGCGATTACATCTATGAAACGGTGGGTGCGCCGAGACCCGGCGAAGTCGAGGCGGCGCATCCTCCGCTGCGCCTGCCTGACGGAAAGCCGCTTGCCGATGGCAGCATGTATGCCGACACGCTCGAAGACTATCGGACGCTCTATCGCACCTATCGTACCGACCCGCGCTTGCAGACGCTGCACCAGCGCCTGGCGATGATCGCGATATGGGACGACCACGAATTTTCCGACGACTGCTGGCAGGATCATCAGGTCTACACCAACGAGGAAAGGCAGGAGACGCAGCGCCGCCGCAACGCCAGTCGTGCGTGGGCGGAGTACATGCCGGTGGACTGGAGCGACGTGCGCTTCGAGCCGGACAATCCGTCGTTCACCAACATTCGCATCTACCGCGAATTTCGCTTCGGCATGCTGATGCATCTCGTGATGACGGACGAGCGACTGTATCGCGACGACCATGTCGTCAGCGAGGCGGCTGTCGCGCGCACACGCTTGCACGATCCGGTCAATGGCGATGACGCAGCCGGCTCGCGCTACTTCGTCAAGCAGGATGTGCTGCAGCGCTTCGAGGCGCGCGATACCGCTCAGCTTGGTCGCCCGCCGTCGATACTCGGCCCGGAGCAGACGCAATGGTGGAAGGCCACGATGAAGCGTTCGCCTGCGACCTGGAAGATATGGGGCAACGAGGTGATGTTGAACCGTCTGTGGGTCGTGATGCCAGGCGCGCCGAAGACACCGGCAGCACGCCTCGTGGTCGATTGCGACGCATGGGATGGCTATCCGGCGCACAAACACGAACTGCTTTCATACCTGAACGAGCAGGGCATCCGCAACGTGGTCGCGATCAGCGGGGACCTGCATGCGTTTCAGTGTGGCGTCGTGCGGGACGACCCGGACCCTGCAAAAGGGTCGCCCGTGGCCGTCGATTTCGTCTGCGCGGGCATCAGCAGCGCGTCCTTCTATTCCTACCTGAAGGCCGCATGGAGCGGCACGCCGCTTGCGTCGCTGGCCGCGACCGCGGCCAAACTCGACGCCTTCCTGATGGCGAACAACCCGGATCTGTGCCACGCCGACCATGACGCGCAGGGTTACGCGTCAGCCACCGTCACGGCGGAGCATTTTTCCGTGGTGTTCAACAAAGTGAGGCCTTTGAACCCGGACGGCACCGCGCCCGCGGATGCCCTGCTTGACCGCACGCGGCTGACCGTGCCCAGGGATTCGGTCGAGGTACGCGTCGAGCGTTTCTAGCTTCACGCTGCCGCACGGTCGGTCATCGAGCTGAAATTTGGCTCGATCGTGCTAAATTTTGGCTCGATCGTGCTAATGTCACCGCTTATGACAAAGCTCGGCGACGCCCTCTTTTCCAGCGCACAACAACCCATCCTGGCCTGCCTGTTTGGGCAGCCCGAACAGTGGTTTCACGTCAAAGAGTTGATCCGGTTGACCAGTCTGGGTAGTGCCAGCGTCCAGCGTGAACTGAATCGTCTCGAAAAAGGTGGCCTCATCGAAACCCGACGCATCGCCAATCTCAAACAGGTGCGAGCGTTCGCCGGCAGCCCCATTTTCAGCGAGCTGCGTCTCATCGTCCTCAAAACCTTCGGGGTCGTCGAGGTGCTCCGCGAAGCGCTGTCACCGCTGACCTCAGAGATACAACTCGCCTTTGTATACGGTTCGGTTGCCCAAGGCAGCGACCACGCCGGTAGCGACGTCGATGTCATGTTGGTCAGCGAGACGCTCAGCTATGGACAAATCATGGCCGCACTCGAATCGGGTGAAAGACAGCTCGGTCGCTCGGTCCAGATCACACAATACGCTCACGAGGAATTTCTCGAACGGAAACGCAAAAGTCATCCGTTCCTCGCGGAAGTGCTGCGCCAGCCGAAGCTGATGATTATAGGAACCGAGGACGACATTGACCGCATTGGATAACCTCGCACGCATCGGAAAACTCAAACCCTTTCCGGCGAACCGCGGCGAATTCGAGCATCTGCTCGGCCTCGCTCGAGCTCGATACCGTCACAAGCAGTAACGGAATGGCGACGGAGAGCCAGTTCATCCTCGCCTACGATGCCGCTCACGCCGCGTCACGCGCTGCGTTACGGGCTCACGGATACCGGAGCGACGACCGATATCTGGTCTTTCAGTGTCTCGAACACACGATCGGCTGGCCGACCGAAAAATGGCGCGTGCTCGATACCTGCCATCGCAGGCGCAATGCGGCCGAATACGAGGGCAACATAGATCTTCCAGCGAGTCTGACCGCCGAGCTGGTTCGGCTCACGGCTGAACTCATTGAAACCGTATCTCTACTCGACCACCTGCTGCCGTCCACCTGACATTGCTTCGCGGGATACGCTGAATCCAACGCGTTTCAAGGACGTATCCCGCGCCAAAGCTCCAGCTTCTGCTCGAACGACAGCATCGCATTCGCCGGGCTCGACGAAGGCAGCACGAGCGTGTCGTACCCGGCCTGGCCGATCACGTCGGCGAACCGCCCCGCCGTCTTGCCGTTGAAACACACCTTCTTCAGCAACGGCGCATGCTCGCGCAGCGAATCGAAGTCGTTCGGCTTCGCGTTTCTGATCGCCGAATCGAGACTGCCTTTGCGATGGCACGCATCGAGCACGTCCCAGATGCCGATGCCGTGCGACAGCACGCGTTCGAGCCGCGCGTCGTACGGCAGTTCATGCAGCGCCGGCTCGTCGAGCACCGCGCCGAGCAGCCGCCAGAACTGATTGCGCGGATGCGCGTAGTACTGCGCGGCCTCGAGCGACGCCTCGCCCGGAAAGCTGCCGAGAATCATCGTGTGCGTATTCGGCCCGACGACCGGCGCAAAACCTTGCAGCATCACGCGCCTTCGCGCGGCCCGACGGATCGCGGCCCGTCGCCGTGCGCATCGAGATGACGCCACAGCGCCGGCAGCATGCATTCGGTGACCATCAGCGGCTTGCCGTGGCGCTGGAACACCGAGCGCCGCGCGGCGAATGCATGCGGCGCCCGCTCACCCTGCAATGCATGGCTCGCGAGCGCATACAGCGGATGACCGGCGATCACGCGCCGGCTGACGAGCGCCGAGCGCTCGACCTGCGGATCGCTGTACAGCAGCTCCGCGAGCGGCCGCGTGCGCAGCCGCCGCATCGCCTGCCACACACCCTTGCTGGCCGCGAGCGGCGCGATGCTGTGCGCGGCGACGTACGGCGTGCCGTCGACCGACAGGATCACCTCGCGCACCCACATCGGCGCGCGTGGCGAACTCGCGAGTGCGACGGGCTCGTCGAACCACGGGCAATCGACGGCCTCGCGCGTCACGCGCACCTTCACGCTGCCGAGCCGCGCGAGATGCGCGGTCAGCGAGCCGCCGCGCGTCAGCCAGTCGCGCTGGTCGAGCGTGCAGCCGGGCCGGGGCGTGTCGCGCCAGCCCGCCTGGGCACCGTCGAATCGCATCCGCACGTTCACGCGGTGCGCGACAGCAGCAGCGCGTTGGTCCGCTTCACGAAGCTCGCCGGATCGTCGAGCATCCCGCCTTCGGCCAGCAGCGCCTGATCGAACAGCAGATGGCACCAGTCGCCGAAATCGGCGCTGTCGGCGTTCAGCTGCTTCACGAGCGCGTGCTCCGGGTTGATCTCGAGGATCGGCTGCATCGCCGGCGCGTTCTGGCCGGCCGCCTTCAGCATCCGCTGCAGGTAGCCGCTCATGTCGTTGTCGTCCGCGACGAGGCACGACGGCGAATCGGTCAGGCGGAACGTGACGCGCACTTCCTTCACCTTGTCGCCGAGCGCTTCCTTCATCTTCTCGACGACCGGCTTGATCGCCTCGCCGGCCTGCTCCTGCGCCTTCTTCTCCTCGTCGTTCAGCTCGCCGAGATCGAGATCGCCGCGCGCCACGCTCGCGAGCGGCTTGCCGTCGAATTCATGCAGGAACGACAGCATCCATTCGTCGACGCGGTCGGTCAGCAGCAGCACCTCGACGCCCTTCTTGCGGAACACTTCCAGATGCGGACTGTTCTTCGCGGCCTGCCACGTATCGGCGGTCACGTAGTAGATCTTGCTCTGCTCGGGCTTCATGCGCGACACGTAGTCGGCGAGCGACACGTCCTGCGCGTCGGTGTCGCCGTGCGTCGACGCGAAGCGCAGCAGCTTCGCGATGCGCTCGCGGTTCGCGTGATCCTCGCCGACGCCTTCCTTCAGCACCTGGCCGAACGCGCTCCAGAACGTCTTGTACTTCTCCTTGCCGGCATCCTCTTCCGCGTTCGCGAGCTCTTCGAGCATCGACAGCGCGCGCTTGGTCACGCCTTCACGGATCGCCTTCACGTCGCGGCTTTCCTGCAGGATCTCGCGCGACACGTTCAGCGGCAGGTCGGCCGAATCGACGACGCCCTTCACGAAGCGCAGGTATTGCGGCAGCAGTTGCTCGGCGTCGTCCATGATGAACACGCGCTTCACGTACAGCTTCAGGCCGCCGCGGTAATCGCGGTTCCACAGGTCGAACGGCGCGCGCGCCGGCACGAACAGCAGCTGCGTGTATTCGCTGCGGCCTTCGACGCGGTTATGCGTCCAAGTGAGCGGATCCTGGTGGTCGTGCGCGATGTGCTGATAGAACTGCGTGTACTGCTCGTCGGTGATGTCGCTCTTCGAACGCGTCCACAGCGCGCTCGCCTGGTTGACGGTTTCGTCCTCGTCCTTCAGGACCATCTCGCCCTTTTCCTGATCCCACTCTTCCTTGTGCATCAGGATCGGCAGCGCGATGTGATCGGAATACTTCTGGATGATCGACTTCAGCCGGTGCGACGACAGCAGGTCGTCCTCGCCTTCGCGCAGGTGCAGCGTGATCGTCGTGCCGCGCTGCGCGCGCTCGATCGCGTCGATCGTGAAATCGCCTTCGCCCGCGCTTTCCCAGCGCACGGCCTCGTTCGCCGGCAGGCCCGCGCGGCGCGTCTCGACGGTGATCTTGTCGGCGACGATGAAGCCCGAGTAGAAGCCGACGCCGAACTGGCCGATCAGCGCCGCGTCCTTCTGCTGGTCGCCGGACAGCTTCGTGAAGAATTCCTTGGTGCCCGAACGCGCGATCGTGCCGAGGTTCGCGATCGCCTCGTCGCGGCTCATGCCGATGCCGTTGTCGTCGATCGTGATCGTGCGCGCGGCCTTGTCGAAGCCGATGCGGATGCGCAGGTTCGGATCGTTCTCGTACAGCGCGTTGTCCGCGAGCGCTTCGAAACGCAGCTTGTCGGCCGCGTCGGACGCATTCGACACCAGTTCGCGCAGGAAGATTTCCTTGTTGCTGTAGAGCGAATGAATCATCAGGTGGAGGAGTTGCTTGACCTCTGCCTGAAAGCTCATCGTTTCGTGTGCCATGGATGCTGTTTCCTCTTACTTGAACTGAAAAGGGGTGACGCCGGCGCCCGGCGCGCGATGCCGGCGGACCCGTGAAGGACGGCCCGTTTGGGACGGCCCGTGTTTGGGACGACCGCCTGGCGCCAGCGGTTTGCGCGCGTATCTGGGGACGGCGCACGGCATTTCAAGAGCCGGCCGGCCGCGCCGCGTCACGACGCGCGCCGCACCGCCGAGTCGATATAGCGCGCCAGCAGCCCGGGCAGCGCCGGATCGCCGCAGTTCGCGACGTTGAAGCGCATCCACGTGGATGGCGACTGCTGCGGCGAGAACAGGCTGCCCGGCGTCAGCAGGAAGCCGGCTTCGTGCGCGACCGCCGCGAGCGCATCCGAATCGACGCCCGTGTCGGCCCACAGGAACATCCCGGCCGCCGGCATCGTGAAGAGCCCGAGCCCGGTGCGCTCGAGCATCCGCGCGGTCTTGTCGCGCACGCCGTCGAGCCGTGCGCGCAGCCGCTCGACGTGGCGCCGGTAATGGCCTTCGGTCAGGATCTTGTACAGCACGCGCTCGTTGAGCTCGGGCGTGGTCATCCCGACCAGCATCTTCTGGTCGGTGACCGCCTTCGCGATCTCCGGCGCGCAGGCCACGTAGCCGACCCGCAGGTTCGCCGCGAGCGTCTTCGAATAGCTGCCGAGATAGATCACGCGCTTCAACTGGTCGAGGCTCGCGAGGCGCGTGGCCGGATAGCTCGGCGGGCACAGGTCGCCGTACACGTCGTCCTCCACCACCAGGAAGTCGTAGGCCTCCGCGAGCTTCAGGATCCGGAATGCCTGCGCGGCCGACAGCGACGTGCCAGTCGGGTTCTGCAGCACCGAGTTGATCACGAGCATCTTCGGCCGCCACATCTGCACCAGGGTTTCGAGCGCGTCGAGGTCGGGGCCGTCGGGCGTATACGGCATCCCGACGAGCTGCGCGCCCTGCGCCGCGAAACGGCCGAACATCTGGAACCACGCCGGATCGCCGACGATCACCGCATCGCCCGGGCGCATGTAGATCCGCGAGATCAGGTCGATCGCCTGCGTGATGCCGGAAACCAGCACGATCTGCTCGGCCTTCGCGCCGATCTCGACTTCGGCGAGACGCGTCTGCAGTTGCTGGCGCAGTGGCAGAAAGCCCTGCGCGGTGCCGAAGCCGAGCATCTGCGCGCCCGACTGGCGCCCGAGCGCGCGCAGCGCGCCGGCGATCAGCTCGCCGTCGAGCCAGCGGCCCGGCAGGTAGCCGAGGCCCGGGCCCTTCTCCGGGCTGACGGTGTGCAGCATGTTGCGCAGCAGCCAGACGACGTCGATCGTGTTGTGCACGGGCGCGGCCTCGGCCACGCGCGCGACGCTGTCGGCCGGCTGCGGGCCGGCGCCCGTGCGCTCGCGCACGTAGAAACCGGAGCCGCGCCGCGAGTCGAGGTAGCCCTGCGCGACGAGGCGCTCGTACGCCTCGACGACGGTGAAGCGCGACACGCTCTTGTCGAGCGCGAGCTTGCGGATCGACGGCATGCGCATGCCGGGACGGAACACGCGTTCGTCGATGCGGCGCCGCGCCCACTGGACCAGCTGGTCGACGAGCGTCAGCGTGGCCGTGTCGTGCGGCGCGGGAATCTGGGCGAGTGGGACGGTGGACATGGGCGGCGGCTCCAACTGTACCGAAGGCTATCGCGCCGATTGTACCGTTACTGTGCCGGTAGCGACGATTACAGTTGACCGGAATGGCGATCGTGCGGCCGCCGCTCCGGCCCGCCGCACATGGCGCGGCACCCGCCGGCCCGCATCGCGGGCGGTGCGTCGGCCGGTCCGGCCCCGCCCGGCGCGTCGCCCGCCTACCATGACACTTCCGCTTCCCGACCGACGTTCATGCCAGCCCGCTCCCTGACACTCGACCATCTCGTGATTGCCGCGCGCACCCTGGACGAAGGCGTGCGCCATGTCGCCGACGCACTCGGCATCGAACCGGCCGGCGGCGGCCGCCACCCGCTGATGCGGACCCACAATGCGCTGTTCGGCGCGTGGGGCGGGCTCTACCTCGAAGTGATCGCGATCGACCCCGACGCGCCCGCCACGGGCGACGGCGGCGCGCCGCCGCGCGCGCGGCTGTTCGCGCTCGACGATCCGGCGATGCGCGAACGGCTCGCGCACGGCCCGTTCCTCGCGCACTGGGTCGCGCGCGTCGACCGCCCGCGCCAGCTTGCGCTGTGGCAAAGCCAGTATCCGGCCCGGATCGCACCGGTCGTCGCGATGCGGCGCGGCGATCTCAGCTGGGGTCTCACAGTGCCTGACGACGGCGCATTCCCCGCATGGCAAGGCGCCGGCGACGGTCTGCTGCCGTCGCTGATCCAGTGGGACAGCCCGCGCCATCCGGCCGAATCGCTGCCGAACGACGGCATCGCGCTGAAGACGCTCAAGGGCGCGCACCCACGCGCGGATACGATCCGCGAGCAGCTCGACTGGCTCGGCGCCGCCCACCTGCTCGACGTCGAATCCGCCGACGGCCCGCCGGCGCTCGTCGCCGAATTCGACACGCCGCAAGGCGCGCGCACGCTGCGCTGACGCCGCACATGCGGCCGCCCTTCTCGTCACACCATACGCACCTCGCCAATACGGAGACACCCACGACATGAATTCGCGCGAAACCCGGGGCATGCTGCTCGGCCTCATCGGCGTGATGATCTTCAGCCTGACGCTGCCGATGACGCGGATCGTCGTCTCCGAACTCAACCCGCTGCTCAACGGGCTCGGCCGCGCGCTCGCCGCCGCCGTGCCGGCCGGCCTGCTGCTGTGGTGGCGCCGCGAGCGGCTGCCGACCCGCGCGCAACTGAAGAGCCTCGCGGTCGTGTCGGCCGGCGTGATCATCGCGTATCCGGTGTTCTCCGCGTGGGCGATGAAAACCGTGCCGGCGTCGCACGGCGCCGTCGTCAACGGCCTGCAGCCGCTGTTCGTCGCGCTGTACGCGGCCTGGCTGTCGCACGAACGGCCGTCGAAGGCGTTCTGGGCCAGCGCGCTGGCCGGCAGCGCGCTCGTGATCGCGTTCGCGCTGCGCGACGGCGGCGGCACCGTGCAGGCGGGCGATGCGCTGATGCTCGTCGCGGTCGGCATCGGCGCGCTCGGCTATGCCGAGGGCGCGCGCCTCGCGCGCCAGATCGGCGGCTGGCAGGTGATCTGCTGGGCGCTCGTCGTATCCGCGCCCTTCCTCGTGCTGCCCGTCGGCTGGCTCGCGTGGATGCAGCACGCCGCGCACCCCGGCCCGCTCGCGCTGCGCACGTGGCTCGCGTTCGGCTACGTGACCCTCTTTTCTCAATTCATCGGCTTTTTCGCGTGGTATGCGGGGCTCGCCATGGGCGGCACCGCGCGTGTCGGCCAGGTGCAATTGCTGCAGATCTTCTTCACGATCGCCTTTTCCGCGCTGCTGTTCGGCGAGACGGTGACGTCGTCGACATGGCTGTTCGCGGCCGCGGTGATCGCGACCGTCATGCTCGGACGGCGTTCGTCGGTGGCCACGGCTCCGCGCCCCGCTCGCGCCGTCCGATGAGGTGCGCCATAATGTTCGTTTTGCCTGAACGGTTTTGCCCACTCGGCCGCGACGGCTCGATCGCGCTCCCGCGTGCCTACCCGGCCGCGTCGACGCAATCTGCCTGACCGACCTTTCTTGACTGACCACGATATCCGAACGAGGAGACTATGAATCCGAGCGACCTGCATCCGCCGCACTGGCAGCTTTCCGAACGCGCACGCAAGCTGACGAGCTCTGCGATCCGCGAGATCCTGAAGATCACGGAACGCCCCGAGGTCATCTCGTTCGCCGGCGGCCTGCCCGCTCCCGCGACGTTCCCGGCCGAACGCATGCGCGCGGCGGCCGACCGCGTGCTGCGCGATTCGCCCGCTGCGGCACTCCAGTACAGCGCGACCGAAGGCTACCTGCCGCTGCGCGAATGGATCGCCGAGCGCTACCGCGTGCGCGTGTCGCAAGTGCTGATCACGACCGGCTCGCAGCAGGCGCTCGACCTGCTTGGCAAGGCGCTGATCGACCCGAACAGCCCGATCCTCGTCGAAACGCCGACCTACCTCGGCGCGCTGCAGTCGTTCTCGCTGTACGAGCCGCGCTACGTGCAGGTACCGACCGACGAGCAGGGCCTGCTGCCGGCAGGTCTGACGCCCGAACTTACGCAAGGCGCGCGCCTGCTGTACGCGCAGCCGAATTTCCAGAACCCGACCGGCCGCCGGCTACCCGTCGAGCGCCGCCGCGCGCTCGCCGCGTTCGCGCAGTCGAGCCCGTTCCCGGTGCTGGAAGACGATCCGTATGGCGCACTGAACTACCAGGGCGAGCCGCTGCCGACGATGCTGTCGATGGCGCCCGACCACGTCGTGCACCTCGGCACGTTCTCGAAGGTGCTCGCGCCGGGCCTGCGGATCGGCTACATCATTGCCCCCGAAGAACTCCACTTCAAGCTCGTGCAGGCCAAGCAGGCCACCGACCTGCACACACCGACGCTCACGCAGCGCATCGCGCACGAAGTGATCAAGGACGGCTTCCTCGACGAACACATCCCGACGATCCGCCAGCTGTACGGCGCGCAGTGCGACGCAATGCTCGCGTCGCTCGCGCGTCACATGCCGGAAGGCGTCACGTGGAACCGCCCGGAGGGCGGGATGTTCATCTGGGTGAACCTGCCCGCGCAGATCGACAGCATGAAGCTGCTGGAAGCGGCGGTCGAGAACCACGTCGCGTTCGTGCCGGGCGCGCCGTTCTTCGCGAACGATCCGCAGCAGAACACGCTGCGCCTGTCGTTCGTGACGGTGCCGCCCGAGAAGATCGAGGAAGGCGTCGCGCGCCTCGGCAAGCTGCTGCGCGAACGTCTCTGATCCCCCTTTTTCCTGTCACGCACGACTCTCTACGAGGAATCGAACCCATGGCTAACGTCTACGACAAACTGAAGTCGCTCGGCATCGAGCTCCCGACCGCCGGCGCCCCGGCCGCCGCCTACGTGATGAGCGCGCAAAGCGGCAACACGGTCTACCTGTCGGGCCACATCGCGAAGAAGGACGGCAAGGTCTGGGCCGGCAAGCTCGGCGCCGATCTGCAGACGGAAGACGGCAAGGCCGCCGCGCGTTCGATCGCGATCGACCTGCTCGCGACGCTGCACGCGCACACCGGCGACCTGAACAAGGTCACGCGCATCGTGAAGCTGATGAGCCTCGTGAACTCGACGCTCGAATTCACCGAACAGCACATCGTCACGAACGGCGCGTCGGAACTGATCGCGGAAGTGTTCGGCGACGCGGGCAAGCATGCGCGTTCGGCGTTCGGCGTCGCGCAGATCCCGCTCGGCGCATGCGTCGAGATCGAACTGATCGCCGAAGTCGCGTAACACGGGCGTCACGATGACCAGCCACCCCGTCCGCTTCAAGCAGGTCGACGTCTTCACGTCGGTGCCGTTCAAGGGCAATGCGCTTGCCGTGGTGTTCGACGCCGATTCGCTCGGCGACGACGCCATGCTGGCCATCGCCCGCTGGACGAACCTGTCGGAGACGACGTTCCTGTGCACGCCGACGGATCCCGAGGCCGACTACCGCGTCCGGATCTTCACGCCGTGCGGCGAGCTGCCGTTCGCCGGTCATCCGACGCTCGGCACCGCGCACGCGTTCCTGGAAAGCGGCGCGCGGCCGCGCACGCCGGGCCGGCTGATCCAGCAGTGCGGGGTCGGCCTGGTCGAACTGCGCGAACAGGCCGATGGCTGGGCATTCGCCGCGCCGCCGGCACGGTTCACGCCGCTCGCGCGCGCCGACTACCCGGCACTGGCAGCCGCGTTGCGCAGCGATGCGATCGATCCGGACGCCGAACCGTACGCGGTCGACAACGGCGCGCCGTGGCTGGTCGTGCGGCTGACGTCGGCCGACGCCTGCGTCGGCCTCGCCCCCGATCCGGCCGCGTTGGAGGCAATCACCCGTCGCTACGGCACGGACGGCCTCGCCGTCTACGCGCCGCACGCGGACGGCGGCCCCGCCACATTCGAAATCCGCTGCCTGATGACGGGCGGCAGCTTCGGCGTCGGCGAGGATCCCGTCACCGGCAGCGCCAATGCCGCGCTGGCCGGCCTCCTGAGCCGCCAGGGGCGCCGCCCCGGCCCCTCGTATACAGTGCGCCAGGGCACGGCGATCGGCCGCGACGGCCGCATCTTCGTCCAATATGACGACGACACGATCTGGATCGGCGGCCACGTCGTGACGGTCGTGGACGGCACGTTCCAGGCGGGCGCCTGACATTTCGCGATGTGCGACGGTGCCGGCCGGGCCGGCACCCTACGATTCACCCGTCTATCGCAAAAACGTTCCAGCCAGTAATATCGGGCCTAATCCGTCGCTTCGGCGGGTCTGTCCATGGTTGCGCGTCCCGCGAACGAACAGACGCCGGTGCGCCCCAACCATTGCCGGCCATCCCGATGGGGGATGGCGCACGCGAGCAGGACGCCGCCCTTTTCGATGAGCTCCGCCCGGTCTAACCACACGCCGCCGAACCGGCCGCTGCGCGCGCCGCGCAAGTCGCGCCGGCGGGCGCTGTTCGCGATCCCGCTGCTTGGCACGCTGGCGCTCGCGCTGCTGTGGGCCGTGATCGTCGCGCGTCTGTCGGTCGAAAAGGACAGCGCGTACAAGGAAGCGGCGGCATCCGCCGCGATCCTGTCGTCCGCGCTCGAACAGCATACGGTCAAGGCGATCCACCAGGTCGACCAGATCACCCGCTTCGTCAAGTTCGAATTCGAGAAGTCGCCCGCGCGTTTCAACCTCGCGAGCACGGTCGAAAAAGGCGTCGTGCCGAGCGACACGCTGATCCAGGTGTCGCTCGTCAACGCGAAGGGCATCCTGTTCGCGAACACCGCCGAACTCCACCCGAAGCCGATCAACCTGTCGGACCGCGAGCACTTCAAGGTGCATCTCGCGAACAACGACGACCGCCTGTACATCAGCAAGCCGGTGCTCGGCCGCGTGTCGAGCCACTGGACGCTGCAGATGACGCGGCGCCTGAACAACCCCGACGGCAGCTTCGCGGGCATCGTCGTCGTGTCGGAAGACCCGAGCTACTTCACGAACGACTTCTACAACAATGCGGCGATCGGCAAGGAAGGCGTGATCGCCGTCGTGTCCGACACGGGTGCCGTGCTCGCGCGCCGCACCGGCTCGCTGAGCAACGCGCCGGGCGCGTTCTCCGCATCGGGCGTCTACCCGATCGCCGAGCGCGTGACGGGCACCATCATCGACCCGCTCGACGGCGTGACGCGCATCGTGTCGTACCGCCACCTCGACGGCTATCCGCTCGCGGTGATGGTCGGGCTGTCGCAGACGGAGGAATTCTCCGACTACTACCACACGCGCAACGTCTACCTGCTGATGACGAGCTTCATCACGCTCGCGATGCTCGCGTTCTTCGGCGTCGCGACGGGGCTGATCGGCAAGCTGCTCGGCCGCGAGCGCGAGATGACCCAGCTCGCCGAATACGACCTGCTCACCGGCCTCGCGAACCGCTACGCGACGCTGCGCGGCCTGCGCAACGACGTGGCGATGCCGGCCAGCCTGTCGCGGCTCGGCCTGCTGTTCATCGATCTCGACAACTTCAAGACCGTCAACGACACGCTCGGCCATAACGCCGGCGACATCGTGCTGCAGATGACCGCGTCGCGCCTGGCCGATGCGGTCGGCGACGAAGGCTCGCTCGCGCGGATCGGCGGCGACGAGTTCGTGGTCGTGATGAAGGGCGACGACGTCGAACGGCGCGCGGTGCGGCTCGCGGAAGCGATCATCCGGCTGTTCAGCGAACCGTTCGACGTGCGCGGCAGCTCGTTCGTGCTGCATGCGAGCATCGGCATCGCGCTGCACACCGTCGCGAACGAAAGCGAGATCGACCTGCTGAAGAAGGCCGACCTCGCGATGTACAGCGCGAAGGATGCCGGCAAGAACTGCTATCAGTTCTACGCGCCGCACCTGTCGCACCGCGCGGATCACCTGATGCGCTGGGAGCAGCAACTGCGCGTCGCGCTCGCCGAAGGGCAGCTGTTCCTCGCGTACCAGCCGAAGATCGACCTCGTGCACCGCAACATCACGGGCTTCGAGGCGCTCGCGCGCTGGGATCATCCGGAGCACGGCATCATCTCCGCGAACGAATTCATTTCGATCGCCGAATCGACGGGCCTGATCGTGCCGATCGGCGACTTCGTGATCCGCACCGCATGCGCGCAGATCGCGCGCTGGCGCGACGACGGCCACGACACGCTGACGCTCGCGGTCAACATCTCGCCCGTGCAGTTCTGGCGCGGCGACCTGATCGAGACGATCTCGCAAGCGCTGCTCGACACCGGCATCAACGCGAACCGGCTCGAGCTCGAGATCACCGAGACCGCGATGATGGAATATCCGGAGCTCGTGTCCGAGAAGATCGTCGCGTTGAAGAAGCTCGGCATCCGGATCGCGCTCGACGATTTCGGCACCGGCTACTCGTCGCTGTCGTACCTGCACCGCTTCTCCGTCGATACGCTGAAGGTCGACCGCTCGTTCGTGCAGGCGATCCCGAACGATCGCAGCGTGTGCGTGATGGTGTCGTCGATCGTGCATCTCGCGCGCTCGCTCGGCCTCACGGTGGTCGTCGAAGGCACGGAGACCGAGGAGCAGATCGCGTGGCTGTCCGCGCTCGGCGAGATCGAAGCGCAGGGCTTCCTGTTCTCCCGGCCCGTGCCGGCCGACGCGATTCCCGCGTTGATCGAACGTTTCGGCGTGCGCGGCGAGCGAGCGAACGTGATCGCGCGTCGCGCGACCGGCAACGCCGGCGCGTAAGCACACCGCACCGCACTTGGCACGGAATACGCAGCGCGCACGGCAAGCGTCGTTCCGTACGCCGATCATTTCGGCTTCCGATCCGATGGTTTGGCTCATTAACTAGCGTTTTCGCGCATGGCAGTGTCATGATGCGCGACGGACAATCGGGAGGGCCATCGTGTCGGCATGTCCCTATGCGCGAGATCGGGCCCAGCACCAACAGCACAGTCATGACAACCGTCGAAGTCGAAGCGACCGCACGTGTCGAGCGGGCACAGGCATCCCTGTGGACCTTGTTCAAGGTCATCGCGGGCATTTCCGCCGTGTCGTGGGGTGGGCTTTCGATGATGGCGCAGCTCGAACGTCACTATGTCGACCGCCTGCAGCGCATCGAGCCGCACCAGTTCGCCGATCTCGTCGCGCTCGCATGGCTCGTGCCGGGCCCGGTCGGCTGCAATGTCGCGGTGCAGGTCGGCCAGACGCTGCACGGGCGCACCGGCGCATGGATCGCCGGCATCGCGAGCGTGCTGCCGTTCTCCGTGCTGATGACGCTGTTCGCGATCTTCTATCGCACGCCGCTCGTGCGCTCGCTCGCCGCGCCGGTGCTGATCAATCACTTCGGGATGGTGCTCGCCGCGCTGATCGGCGTCACGTGGGTCAAGCAGCTGCGCACGCTCGCGCGCACGCGGCTCGAACAGCTGATTGCCGCGTTGTCGACGATTCTGCTCGCTTTCGCACATAGTCCGGCCGCCTTCGTCGGGATTCTATGCGCTGCGTTTGCAGCGGGCTGGCTCACGGGGCCGCCGCAATACGACACGATCGGTTTCACGCTGTCCCGGCGCGATCGTAACCTGCTCGTGCTGCTCGCCGTCTTCGTCGCGCTGTTCGCGCTGCCGCTGCCCGGCGACTACCAGATGGAGCTGCTGTGGGTGCGGCTCGCGGGCGCGGGCATGACGCTGTTCGGCGGCGGCTTCTCCGCACTGCCCGTGCTCAAGGCACTGTTCGTGTCGCCCGCGACCGGCATCAGCGATCACGACTTCACGCTCGCCTTCGCGCTGTCGCCGGTGTCGCCGGGGCCGCTGTTGAACGTCGTGCCGTTTCTCGGCTACCTGACCGACGGCTGGGTCGGCGCGCTGTTCGCGACCGCCGCGCTGTTCATTCCGTCGGGTTGTCTCGTCGTGTTCGCGAAGAACCACCTGTTCCGGCTCAAGCGCCATTCGCGCTTCGAGCACGGGATGCGCCTGCTGCGCGCGGCGACCACCGGCTTTCTCGTGGTCGCCGTCGTGAGGATCCTGCATCGCGAACCGGCCGATCCCGTCTACTGGCTCACGGGCGCGTTCGCGACGCTGTGCTTCGCGCGCTTCAAGGCGCCCGTGTATGCCGTGTACGGCGTCGTCGCGATCGTGTGCGGCGTATGGCTGTGGGCGGCCGCCCACTGACGGACGGCCGCGCTCGCGGCGGCGCCCGCCCGCTCGACTCCCCCGCCCCGCTCAGCCCGCTCAGCCCGCCTGCACGACGACGCGGCGTGCGGCCCAGCGTGCTCGCAGCGCGTCGTACGCGAGGTTGAAGCAGAACGTGTAGGGCAGGAAGAACAGCACGATGCCGAGATCGAGCAGCAGCGCCTCGACGAGGCTCACGTTCAGCCACCACGCGGCAACCGGCACCACCATCGCGACGAGACCCAGTTCGAACGCGACCGCATGCACGACCCGCATGCCGAGCGTCCGCGTGAGGCCCGCGCGCCGTTCGACGCGATCGAATACCGTGTTGAACGTCATGTTCCACGCCATCGCGATCAGCGACACCATCACCGTCAGCACGCCGACGTGCGACACCGGCATGTCGAGCAGCCATGCGCCGATCGGCGCGCACAGCGCGATCGCCACGAGTTCGAACGTCAGCGCGTGCACGAGGCGTTCCGCCACTGTTTTGTGCACCTGTTTCATGATTCCCTCCAGTACGTGTATTCAGCGCATTGCGGCCATTTTGATCGGTGAAACCGTGCCGATCCAGTTTGATATCATCGGTTTTACCGATATAACGCCGTGAGGATCGCCACATGCGCCACGCCCCCGAAGCCCTGCTCGCGTTTGCCGAAGCCGCGCTGCTCGGCTCGTTCACGGCTGCCGCACGCAAGCTCGGCAAGCGCCAGTCGACGATTTCGGAAGCGATCGCGAACCTCGAGATCGACCTCGGCGTGCAGTTGTTCGATCGTTCGACGCGCAGCCCGATGCTGACCGACGCCGGACGCGCGCTGCTGCCGCAGGTGCAGCGCGCGCTGGAGGCCGGCGCGGCGATCGACCGCATGGCGGCGCGGCTCGCGCGAGGCGAGGAAGCGCGGCTCACGCTCGTCGTGTCCGACACGTACCAGTCGAAGCGTTACGAGGAAACGTTGATGGCGCTCGAACAGCGTTTTCCGGCGCTCGAGCTCGAATGCCAGATCGCCGAGCACGAGGACGTGCTCGACCTGATCCAGCAGGGTCGCGCGCAGCTTGGGCTGATGGCCGCGCGCGCGGTCTACCCGCCCGATATCGGCGCGGCGACGGTGGCGGAGGAATCGGAGATCGGCCTGTTCGTCGGGCGCATGCACGCGCTGGCGCAATACGGCGACGCCGACGTGCCGCATGCGGCGCTGCGCGATGCGCGCGAGCTGCGGCTCAATACCTATGTGAACCCGGAGGAGCGCAGCGTCGACGACCGGATCGTCGTCGGCATGCAGCGCTGGCTCGCGCCGAGCTATCTGATGCTGCTGGAGATGGCCGTGCTGGGGTTCGGCTGGGCCGAGCTGCCGCGCTGGATGGTGCAGCACTTCGCGGGCGATCGGCTGTGCGAGCTGCGCTCGCGCGGCTGGCCGCGCCGCGTGCGGGTCGATGCGGTGTGGTCGCGCAACCGGCCGCTGGGCCCGGCCGGCTCGTGGCTGCTCGACGCGATGCTGGCCGCGTAGCAGCGCGGCATCGCACCGCGCGGGTAATCGGCGCCGGGTGGCGACGCCGCCGGCTCAGAAACCGCGCGACAGCACCGCCGCGCCGATCGTCACGACGCCCAGCACGAGATTGACGACGACGAGCAGGCGCACCGTGTTCACCGCGCGCGCGCCGTCCGGCCAGTTCTGCGCCTGCACCGCACGGCGGATGCGCGGGAACAGCGCGAAGCGGATATGACCGAAGATCAGCATCATCACGACGCCGAGGCCGGCCATCGCGTGCAGCGACCACGTCGCGTGCGCGCCGCCGAACGCCATCAGCAGGAAACCGCCCGACAGCAGGATCACGATCACCGAGCCGGACACCCAGTTGAAGAAGCGGCCGAACACGCCCTCGATCAGCGGCAGCCGCAGTTGCGGCGTCAGGTCGGACAGCGCCGGGCGCAGGCAGAAGTTCGCAAAAACCATCCCGCCCACCCACACGGCAACGGCCAGCAGATGAAGAAACAACGCGACGGCAACGGCGTGGGACATGGCGACAATCCTGTGATGAGTGGGGTGCAACGAACAGCCGCGGCACACGCGGCATCAAGCGACGTTCGACCCGCCAGCCGCGTCGCGGTTCAGACCCTCGGCGCGATTTCACACTATTTTGCAAGTTTCGCGTGACAGCGCCACGCTTGCTTACCCGAATCCTCGAGCCCAAAAAGAAAAAGCCGCACGCCCGCCGAAGCGGACGTGCGGCCTACGCTCGCGGCCGAACCGGTCGACCGAGTGCAGCGTCAGCCGAGCATCGGACGCAGCTCGTTGACAATCTTGAGCTTCGTGTCCGGCGCGCGGCCCTTGCGGGCGCGCTTGCCGATATGCGGCGCGAGCCCGGCATACGACAGCGTCTCGTCCTGCACCTTGCCGCCGCGGCCGGTGCCGATCAGCACGACGCCGGCCGAGTCGATCGCCAGCGCCTGCACGAGCGTTTCCTTGTCGTCGAGCGCCATCAGGATCACGCCGCGCCCGCCGCCGGACAGCGTCTTCATCTCGTCCATCCCGAACACCAGCAAGCGCCCGCCGCTCGACAGGCACGCGACCTGCGTCGCGTTCGGCAGCACCGGCATCGGCGCGAGCGGCACCGCGCCCGCATCGATCGTCATGAACGACTTGCCGGCCTTCAGGCGGCTCACCATGTCGCCGACCTTCGCGAGGAAGCCGAAGCCGTTGCTCGACGCGAGCAGCAGTTGCTGGTCGACCGGCGCCGCGTAGTAGTGCATCAGGTGCGAGCCCGATTCGAGCTCGATCAGCGACGTGACCGGCACGCCGTCGCCGCGCCCGCCCGGCAGCACCGACACGTCGACCGAGTACACGCGGCCGCTGCTGCCCCACGCGATCAGGCGATCCGGCGTGCGACACTGGAACGCCGCGTACAGGTGGTCGCCGGCCTTGAACGTGAAGCCGGCCGGGTCGAGCCCGTGGCCCTTCAGCGCGCGCACCCAGCCCTTCTGCGACACGACCACCGTCACCGGCTCGTCAACCACCTTCGCCTCGAACGTCGCGCGCTTTTCCTGCTGGATCAGCGTGCGGCGATCGTCGCCGTACTGCTTCGCGTCGGCCTCGATCTCCTTGATCATCAGCCGCTTCATCGCGCTTTCGTTCGCGAGCAGTTCCTCGAGCTTCGCCTTCTCGTCGCGCAGCGCTTCGAGCTCCTTCTCGATCTTGATCTTCTCGAGCCGCGCGAGCTGACGCAGGCGGATTTCGAGGATGTCCTCGGCCTGCCGCTCGCTGAGGCCGAACGCGCTCATCAGCGCGGCCTTCGGCTCGTCCGACTCGCGGATGATGCGGATCACCTCGTCGATGTTCAGGAAGACGATCATCCGCCCTTCGAGGATGTGGATGCGGTCGTCGACCTTCGCGAGACGATGGCGGCAACGGCGCGTCATCGTCAGCTGGCGGAACTTCACCCATTCGTCGAGGATCGTCAGCAGGCCCTTCTGGCCCGGCCGGCCGTCTGCGCCGATCATCACGAGGTTCAGCGTCGCGTTCGATTCGAGGCTCGTGTACGCGAGCAGCGTGTTCACGAATTCCGTCTGGTCGATCGTGCGCGACTTCGGCTCGAACACCAGCCGCACCGCCGCTTCCTTGCCCGACTCGTCGCGCACCGCGTCGAGCAGGTCGAGCATCGCCTTCTTCGTGTTCAGCTGCTCGGGCGTGAGCGTCTTCTTGCCGAGCTTGAGCTTCGGGTTGGTCAGCTCCTCGATTTCCTCGAGCACCTTCTGGCCCGACGTGCTCGGCGGCAATTCCGTGACGACGAGTTGCCACTGGCCGCGCGCGAGATCCTCGATCTTCCATTTCGCGCGCACCTTCAGGCTGCCGCGGCCCGATTCGTACGCCGCCGAGATTTCGGCGTCGCTCGAGATGATCTGGCCGCCGCCGGGGAAATCCGGGCCGGGGATCAGGTTCATCAGCTCCGCGTGCGAGAGCTTCGGATTTCGGATCAATGCGACTGCCGCCGCCGCGACTTCGCGCAGGTTGTGCGACGGGATTTCGGTCGCGAGGCCGACCGCGATGCCCGACGCGCCGTTCAGCAGCACGAACGGCATGCGGCTCGGCAGCGTCTTCGGCTCTTCGAACGAGCCGTCGTAGTTCGGCATGAAGTCGACCGTGCCCTGGTCGATCTCGTCGAGCAGCAGTTTCGAGATCGGCGTGAGCCGCGCTTCGGTGTAACGCATCGCCGCCGCGCCGTCGCCGTCGCGCGAGCCGAAGTTGCCCTGCCCGTCGATCAGCGGGTAACGCAGCGAGAAGTCCTGCGCGAGACGCACGAGCGCGTCGTACGCCGACTGGTCGCCGTGCGGGTGGTATTTACCGAGCACGTCGCCGACCACGCGCGCCGATTTCACCGGCTTCGCGTCGGGGCCGAGGCCCATTTCGTTCATCGCGAACAGGATCCGGCGCTGCACCGGCTTCTGGCCGTCGCACACGTCGGGCAGCGCGCGGCTCTTCACGACGCTGACCGCGTAGCTGAGGTATGCCTGCTCCGCGTAGTTGCCGAGCGTCAGCTCGTCGGCGTCCGGAGCGTCGGACCCGGCGAAGAGATCGGAAGTATTGTCGTCCATCTGTATTCCGTATTCGTAAGTGGCATGAGGCCGGGCCGGGCGTCATGCCCGGCCGCGCGGAACGCTCCGCTTAAATGTCCGCTTCGACGTCGTTGCCCTTTTCCTCGAGCCAGCCGCGCCGTGCGGCTGCCTCGCCCTTGCCCATCAGCATCGTCATGCGCGCAACCGTCGACTCGTAGTCGAGCTCGCCGAGCTTCACCGGCATCAGGCGGCGCGTGTCGGGGTTCATCGTCGTGTCCCACAGCTGCTCGGCGCTCATTTCGCCGAGGCCCTTGAAGCGGCTGATGCTCCACTGCGTTTCACGCACGCCGTCCTTGCGCAGCTTGTCGAGCGTCGCCTCGAGTTCGCCTTCGTCGAGCGCATAGAGCTTCTGCGCGGGCTTCTTGCCGCGCGCGGGCGCGTCGACGCGGAACAGCGGCGGGCGCGCGACGTGCACGTGGCCGCGCTCGATCAGCTGCGGGAAGTGCTTGAAGAACAGCGTGAGCAGCAGCACCTGGATGTGCGAGCCGTCGACGTCCGCGTCCGACAGGATGCAGATCTTGCCGTAGCGCAGGTTCGACAGGTCGACGGTGTCGTCCGGGCTGTGCGGATCGACGCCGATCGCGACCGAGATGTCGTGCACCTCGTTGTTCGCGAACAGGCGGTCGCGCTCGGTTTCCCACGTGTTCAGCACCTTGCCGCGCAGCGGCAGGATCGCCTGGTATTCCTTGTCGCGGCCCATCTTCGCGGAACCGCCTGCCGAGTCGCCCTCGACGAGGAACAGTTCGTTGCGCGCGATGTCTTCCGTCTCGCAATCGGTCAGCTTGCCGGGCAGCACCGCGACGCCCGAGCTCTTGCGCTTCTCGACCTTCTGGCCGGCGCGCGTGCGCGCCTGCGCCTGCTTGATCACGAGTTCAGCGAGCTTCTTGCCGTGCTCGACGTGCTGGTTCAGCCACAGTTCGAGCGCCGGACGCGAGAACGACGACACGAGCTTCACCGCGTCGCGGCTGTTCAGGCGTTCCTTGATCTGCCCTTGGAACTGCGGATCGAGCACCTTCGCGGACAGCACGAACGACACGCGCGCGAACACGTCTTCCGCGAGCAGCTTCACGCCCTTCGGCTGCAGGTTGTGCAGCTCGACGAAGCTTTTCACTGCCTGATAGAGACCGTCGCGCAGGCCCGACTCGTGCGTGCCGCCGGCGGGTGTGGGGATCAGGTTCACGTACGACTCGCGCACGAGCGAGCCTTCCTCGCTCCAGGCGACGACCCACGATGCGCCCTCGCCTTCCGCGAAGGTTTCGTCAGCCGAACGCGCATCGGCGAAACGCTCGCCTTCGAACAGCGGGATCAGCAGCTCGCTGCCGTTCATCTCGTCGAGCAGGTAGCCGCGCAGGCCGTCTTCATACTTCCACGTCTGGCGCTCGCCCGTCTTTTCGGTGACGAGCACGACCTCGACGCCCGGCAGCAGCACGGCCTTCGAGCGCAGCAGGCGCTGCAGTTCGCCGAGCGGCAGGTTCGGCGAATCGAAGTACTTCGGATTCGGCCACACCTGCACGCGCGTGCCGGATTTCTTCTCGCCGCGGCCCGCGGACTGTGTCGAGAGCGGCTTCACGACATCGCCGTCCGCAAAGCCGAGCTCGGCGATCTTGCCGTCGCGCCAGACCGTGACGTCGAGGCGCGTCGCGAGTGCGTTCGTCACCGACACGCCGACGCCGTGCAGGCCGCCCGAGAACGTGTACGCGCCACCGGCGGCCTTGTCGAACTTGCCGCCTGCGTGCAGGCGCGTGAACACGATCTCGACGACCGGCACGCCTTCCTCGGGATGCAGGCCGAACGGGATGCCGCGACCGTCGTCCTCGACCGACACCGACTGATCGGCGTGCAGCGTGACCGTGATCTGCTTGCCGTAGCCGCCGAGTGCCTCGTCGGACGCGTTGTCGATGACTTCCTGAATGATGTGCAGCGGATTTTCGGTACGGGTGTACATGCCGGGCCGCTGCTTGACCGGCTCGAGACCCTTGAGCACCTTGATCGATGCTTCGCTATAGGCCGCGCTGGGCTTCTTCGTTGACATAGGCGCTGAATTTCGTCGTTCATCGGGACGTTTTCCACATCTCGTGTGGATAACGTCGTGGACAAAGCGTTGAGTTCCGTAAAAAAGCGAATCGAAACAACGGTGTGCTTGGACTGCTCCGAAAGCGGGCGCGCCGCATGCGCTGCGCGGCCCGGGACGCGCGGTATTTTACTGGTTCCGCGTGGCGCGCCGCCGCAAGATCGTCACACCGCGCCGCCGGCCGGCCACTGCGCGCGCGGCGCCGGCCAGGGCAGGCCGGCCCGCGTGCGGTGCGTCAGACCGGCTTGCGCTTCGCCTCGAGCGTCTCCCACCGCTCGAGCGCGGCGAGCAGTTCGTCGTCGATCGCCGCGAACCGCTCGGTCAGGCGCGTGCCTTCCTGCGGATCCTTCGCGAAGATCGCGCCGTCCTCGAGTTGTGCGTTGATCGTCTTCTGTTCTTCCTCGAGCGCGGCGATCTTCTCCGGCAGCGCATCGAGCTCGCGCTGCTCGTTGAACGACAGCTTCACCGTGCGTTGCGCGTTGCGGCCTGCCGCGCTTTTCGCCGCGTCTTCCTTGACCGGCACCGCGTCCTTCACCGCGCACTTCGCCGCTTCCTGCTGCGCGAGCTGCTGCGAACGCTCGCTCTGGATCTGCCAGTCGGTGAAGCCGCCGACGTATTCGCGCCACTTGCCGTCGCCTTCGGCCGCGATCACCGACGTCACGACGTTGTCGAGGAATGCGCGGTCGTGGCTGACGAGCAGCACCGTGCCATCGTAGTCGGCCAGCAGCTCTTCGAGCAGTTCGAGCGTCGGGATGTCGAGGTCGTTGGTCGGTTCGTCGAGCACCAGCACGTTGGCCGGGCGCGCGAACAGGCGTGCGAGCAGCAGCCGGTTGCGCTCGCCACCCGACAGCGACTTCACCGGCGAACGCGCGCGTTCCGGCGCGAACAGGAAGTCGCCGAGATAGCTCATCACGTGCTTGCGCACGCCGCCGATTTCGACCCACTCGCTGCCCGGGCTGATCGTGTCGGCCAGGCTCTTTTCCTGGTCGAGCTGCGCGCGCATCTGGTCGAAGTACGCGACCTGCAGGTTCGTGCCCGTGCGCACCGTGCCCGCGTCGGGCTTCAGTTCGCCGAGGATCAGCTTGAGCAGCGTCGTCTTGCCGGCGCCGTTCGGGCCCACGAAGCCGATCTTGTCGCCGCGCATGACCGTCGTCGAGAAGGTGTCGACCACCGTGCGATCGCCGTAGCGCTTCGTCACGTCGGTCAGCTCCGCGACGATCTTGCCGGACTTCTCGCCCTGCGCGACGTCGAGCTTCACGTTGCCCTGCGCGTTGCGACGCTCCGCACGTTCGTTGCGCATCTGCACGAGCCGCGCGATGCGCCCGACGCTGCGCGTGCGGCGCGCCTCGACGCCCTTGCGGATCCACACTTCTTCCTGCGCGAGCAGCTTGTCGAACTTCTCGTTTTCCACGCGCTCGACTTCCAGCTGCTGCGCCTTGCGCGTCTGGTACGCCGAGAAATTGCCCGGATACGACAGCAGATTGCCGCGATCGAGATCGACGATGCGCGTCGCGACGCGGTCGAGGAACGCGCGATCGTGCGTGATGAACAGCAGCCCCGCGCGCTGCGCGACCAGCAGCTCTTCCAGCCAGCGGATGCCGTCGAAGTCGAGGTGGTTGGTCGGTTCGTCGAGCAGCAGCACGTCGGGCTGCAGCACCAGCGCACGCGCCAGCGCGACACGCTTCTGCATCCCGCCCGACAGCGCGTCGACCTGCGCGTCGCCGTCGGTCAGGCCGATCTGCGCGAGCGTCATCGACACGCGCGTGCGCCAGTTCCACGCGTCGTGCGTATCGAGCGACGACTGCAGCGCGTTCATCCGCGCGAGCAGCGCGTCGTGCTCGGCGCCTTCCGGCGTCTCCGCGAGGCGGTGCGCGATCGAATCGTATTCTTCGAGGACTTCGCGCGTGTGCGTGAGCCCCGACGCCACCGCGTCGAACACCGTCGCGCCGGGTTCGAATTCGGGCTCCTGCGGCACGTAGACGGTCACGAGATCCTGCTGGCGCGTGATGAGCCCGCCGTCGGGCTTCGCGAGCCCGGCGACGATCTTCAGCAGCGACGACTTGCCCGCGCCGTTGCGACCGATCAGGCCGACGCGCTCGCCGGCCTCCAGCGAGAAGTCCGCGTGGTCGAGCAACGCGACGTGACCGAACGCGAGTTGCGCACCGGTAATGGAATAAAGCGACATGGGGAGACGGCGAAGAGAGAAATCGGAAGCGCCCATTGTACCGGTGGAGGACGCCCGCGCCGGTATGGCCGAATGGGATAGGCCGGTGTGCAGGACTTTTTATGTCGAATGGTTGCTGAGGCAGTGCTCGGCGGCGTGTCGGTGCGCGTGCCGCGACGGCGGGCGAGCCGGCGTCATCCGCGTCGGCGCTGACATGGCGCCGGTACCCGGCCGCTGCTTCCCGGCCGGGCGTTCGCATGCGGGCGATGCAGTTTTACTGCACGTTGACCGTGATCGTCGAGCTCATTGCGGGACCGTACGAACGGTGCGCGCCGTCGCCGAGCTGCAGCGTCAGCGTGTGCTGGCCGGGCGGGAGCTTCACGTCGGTTTCGGTCTGCGCCTTGCCGAAGTGCAGCGAATGTTCGGTGGCCGGGATCACGTCGCCCTTCGGCACCGGCTTGCCGTCGATCAGCAGGTGATGGTGGCCCGTGTCCGGCGTCATGTCGCCGGCCGGCTTCAGCGCCATCCCTTCGAGGCCGAACTTCACGTGCACGGGGTTCGACACCGTCGCGCCGTCCTTCGGTTCGACGAAGAACACGCGCGCCTCGGCACGCGCGAGCGTCGACACACCCAGCGCCGCCACACACATCACACCCGCGATCCATTTCTTGTTGAGCATCGTTTTACTCCTTCGGATTGAAAGGCTCACGAAGCATACACTGCACGCCCGGCCCGTGCGACGACGTCCGTTGTTCGCGATACGTACGTTTAAAACGACGTTGTCGAGGCGTTCGGCGAAATTCCGGTACTATTGCGCCTTTCGTCCGCCGGCCGTGCCGCGAGCGGCATCACCGACTTTCATCATCCCGAGCGCCATATGAGCGAAGTAACCGAATACCAGAGCTGGGTCTGCCTGATTTGCGGGTGGGTCTACAACGAAGCGGAAGGCCTGCCCGACGAAGGCATCCCGGCCGGCACCCGTTTCGCCGACATTCCCGCCGACTGGCGCTGCCCGCTGTGCGACGTGGGCAAGGAAGATTTCGTCGTCGTCGATTTCTGATTCTCGATTCCCGACCACGCTGAACGCGCGAGCCGCGCATCGGCACGCATTCCGTCCGCCGATGCGCCGCGCGTTTGCTATACTCTGCGCGCTGTCCACATCGCCTTCCCGTTCGCGTTTTCAACACGCGATACCGCGGACACGGCTCTCCCCGTAGTTCAATGGATAGAACAAGCGCCTCCTAAGCGCTAGATACAGGTTCGATTCCTGTCGGGGGGACCAGCGACACACCATCCCAGTCTTACGCGACACACCTCTTCGCCGAGTTTGGCGTAGCAGCGAATTGCTTCAGCTCAGCTCCTGTTCGACGAAGCCAAAAGGACCACCCCGGTATCGGATGACGTATATCGATCGGAATCGGGGAACAAGTCGCATGGCGTCAGTGACTATCGATATAGCGTCTGGCAGCCGAGCCATGTTGTCTTGATGGCCCGCGACATCATCAGAGCAGAATCCCAAGGGCTCGGCGCTGCTTCAATTTCCGGGGCAGTATTTGAATTCGATGGCAACGAGATTCAAGGCGACGCGAGCGACGGCATCAAGGAGGTGCGTAAGGCGCTCGAGCCGCTCAACAGTCATCGATTCAAGAAATAGGCGCCCGATATGACCACCCATACACTCTTTGATCTGCTCGATCGGCTCGACTCCGCGAAAATTCACTACATCCTGAGCCGCAATCGACCCGATACGGTCTTGGTCTCGGTCACCGTGGTTGGGATGCGAGTCGAAATAGACGTGTTCCGAGACGGGCATACGGAGGTTTGCATTTTTCGCGGTACGGAGGAGCCTACCGACGATGCCAATGCGTTGGAGCAGATTATCGAGGCGAATCGAGACTGATTTTTTGTGGAGTTCTACTCGGCGCGCCCATCACTGACATACCGATACTGCAGGGAGATCGTCGAGGGTTCCACCGGCTTCGCCGTAACAAACGCATCACACTGCGGTATGCCCTGTATCGAACGGTCTACACGTCACGTATGGCCGAGCATGGGTTTCGCGGGGCTCCGCTGCAACCGCGCTGCCGTACGAAATACAGCCACGCCGTTGTCGTACGCCAAACAGCGCACGCTGAAAAAACCGATCACTTCAGCCGACGTTCACGTCACTCGAACGCCTGCTGACCAAGCCCTTCGATACGCCGAGACAGACCCGGCCCGCACCACCGGGCGAGCATCGCAAAGAGTTTTCCCGATTCGGTTTGACACGGAGGTAACACTCCGCGTACACTTCGCGCCGCGGGGTGGAGCAGTCTGGCAGCTCGTCGGGCTCATAACCCGAAGGTCATAGGTTCAAATCCTATCCCCGCAACCAATTTCGAAGCCCGCTCTGCGTCAGCAAGCGGGCTTTTCTCATTCGACCGGACGGTTGCCGTTCGATCGTTCGGGGTCCTCTGTCATTCATCGCAGCATCATCACAGTGACATGCGACGGGCGATCGCGCCTCTACGTGACGGCCCAACAGGAGATATGGATTCAGGCATGAGACGGCGCGAGCCGTCGTGATCGGGAAGTATCGTGCAAACCGCGCTGGGCACCCCGCCGGCGCTCGCAAACGCAAGCACCAAACAACCAGCGGACTCCAGAACGAAACCCGCGAAACCGCACGCAGCCACGCGGCAACAGGCGCCCCGCGCGGCCACGCCAATACCGCTTTACTGCGTCACCGCATGCTGCACGTCCTTCGACGCATGCCACACGCGGTAGCGCACGTCGAAGCCGTCCGGCACGTACACGACGAGCGGCAGACGGCTGTTATAGCGCAGCAGCTGACCGTCGCCGCGCACCTGCACGAACCGCTGCCGCGGCGCCTGGCCCGGGCATGCCATCAGCGTCGACGCGGGCCCCTTCACGTCGGTCAGCCGATAGTACGTATAGCCCCAGCCCTTCACGTCCTCGGCGGTCAGCTCGCCGCCGAACCATTGCTGGTTGCAGTCGGTCTGCAGCGTCTTGCCGATCATCAACTCGACGCGAGCATCGCCCTCGTTCTCGAGCGCAGGCAGCGCGATCACCGCACGCTGTTGTCCGGCGGCCGGCTGCGGGAACATCTTGATCGACTCGGCCGACACGGCGGGCGCCGATGCGGGGCCGGCCGCGCACGCGGCGGCGGTCGTGACGCCCATGGCGGCCAGGACAGCCCGGATCGCGCATTTCATCGATATGCTCCTCATAAACAAAATAGGCCCCGGATGCTAACACTTCCGTCGCAACAGCTTACGAGGCTGTAATTTGACGACACAATTGCAAACAGCCAGCAATCTCCGCGCGCGGTACTTATAGGGCAACCAACGGAGAACATCATGTTGAAGCTCATTGCTGCCGCCGGCGTCGCCACGTTACTGGCCGGCTGCGTCGTCGGTCCGGAGCCCGGATACGGCTACGGACAACCCTACTATTCCGAGCCGGGCTATGCGTACGGCCCGGCACCGGTCTATGGCACGGTCAATATCTGGGGCGGCGGCGGCGGACGCGACTGGGACCGCGGACGTGACTGGGACCGCGGACGTCGCGACTACCATCGAGGCGACTGGGGTCACGGCGGCGGGCGTCGCGGCGACTGGAACGAAGGCGGCGGCGGACGCGGTCACGGCGACGGCGGCCATCGTCACTGATCCAGCCGGTCCAATTGCAACCGTTTGTATCCGCACGCGGCCGCGCTCGGCGTGCCGCGTAGCGCACGAGAATTGACATTCGCGAAATGACAAAGGCCCTCGCATCCTGCGAGGGCCTTGCTTTTTGTCGTCCTGCGTAGCGGCGGTTCGATCTTCGCGTACCACCCCGCGCCGAATCCCGTCATCCGTCCGCTTACCAGCCGGCCGGCTGTGCATAGCCGCCCGACACGGGCGCACCGCACACGTACGCGCGCTGATAGCGGTCGTAGCAATAGTTCGGGCCGTCGCCCTGATACTGCGCCTGCTGATAGGTCGGATACTCCGGCTGCTGGTACGCCGGCGCCTGGTAGTAAGTCGGCGGCTGATAGGCCGGTGCCTGATACACGGGCGCCTGGTACGCGACGGGCGGACTCATCGCCGACGTCACGATCGCGCCGAGCACCGCACCGCCGATCAGCGCGCCGATGACGGCGCCGCCATCGCGGCCGTGCGCGGAAGCCGGACCGGCCGCGACGAGCGAACCGGCGAGGACACAGACTGCGGCAATTCTTTTCATGATGGACTCCCACGCGAAGTGGTACTGGATGCGATGCATTGTGGCGGCACCCGGCCGTAATAGATGCAGCAAGTGGTAACGCGCCATTACGGGTATCACGCACGCCGAAACGCGGCACCGCCGTGCTACGATTTTCGAGATACAGGAGACGCGTTCATGCAGCCCGAAACCACTCACCGTTTCGATACCGAATTCGCGCCGCGCATCGCGCAGGCGATCGCCGCTTTCTTCGCCGATCACGTGCAGGCCGATGTCGTCCCGTACGGCGGACACGGGCAACCGACGCGCGTGCGGATCCGCAGCGCACCGCACGAGCACGTGAGCGGCTACGTGCATCCGCTGAACCTCGAACTGACCTGGGACGGCGACGAGATCGAACGGCTGATGGAGCCCGACGGTCCCGCACGCTTCGAGCATTACCTGAGCGCGCTGCCGAGGAAGCTGCGCGCGTGGGAAGGCGCACGCGACATCGATCTGGCGTCGCGCACGCAGGCCGACCCGCTGGTGCGGCTCGGCGGCCTCGACTTCGAAGGCTGAATGCGCGTGCCGGGCTGCGGCCGCGCGCGTCGACGTCGCGCGATGCGAGCCGGTGATACACTCGGCCGGTCCCGCTTCGGCGCAGATGCTGTGCCGGCCTGGCCATTCACCGCCGCCTCCGCCCGTGGGCATGGTTGCGCACGCAACCGGCATCCGGGCGCGCGGACAATCACGCTTTCACTCCCGTCATGAACGCCGACATCGGCCTGCCGCTTCCGCAACGCTACTGGGCGATCGTCTGCGTCGCACTGGGCATCACGCTTGCCGTGCTCGACGGCGCGATCGCGAACGTCGCGCTGCCCACGATCGCGCGCGACCTGCACGCGTCCGACGCCGCATCGATCTGGATCGTCAACGCGTACCAGCTCGCCGTCACGATCACGCTGCTGCCGCTCGCATCGCTCGGCGAGCGCATCGGCTACCGCCGCATCTACATCGCCGGGCTCGCGCTCTTCACCGCGGCCTCGCTCGGCTGCGCGCTCGCCGGTTCGCTGCCGATGCTGGCAGTCATGCGCGTGATCCAGGGGTTCGGCGCGGCCGGCATCATGAGCGTGAATGCGGCGCTCGTGCGGATGATCTACCCGTCGTCGATGCTCGGGCGCGGGCTGTCGATCAACGCGATGGTGGTCGCGCTGTCGTCGGCGATCGGCCCGACGGTCGCGTCGGCGATCCTGTCGTTCGCGTCGTGGCCGTGGCTGTTCGCGGTCAACGTGCCGATCGGCATCGCCGCGGTATTCGGCAGTATCCGTGCGCTGCCGACCAACCCGCTGCACGACGCACCGTACGACTTCCCGAGCGCGCTGATGAACGCCTGCGTGTTCGGTCTGCTGATCATGGCCGTCGACGGGCTCGGCCACGGCGAAAGCCGCGCATACGTTGCGCTCGAGCTGGCCGTCGCATTCGGCATCGGCTACTTCTTCGTGAAGCGCCAGCTATCACAGCCGGCGCCGTTGCTGCCGGTCGACCTGATGCGCATCCCGATGTTCGCGCTGTCGATCTGCACGTCGGTCGCATCGTTTACGTCGCAGATGCTCGCGTTCGTCGCGCTGCCGTTCTGGCTGCAGCATTCGCTTGGTTTCTCGCAAGTCGAAACGGGCCTCTACATGACCCCGTGGCCGCTCGTGATCGTGTTCGCCGCGCCGCTCGCGGGCGTGCTGTCGGACCGCTATTCGGCCGGTATCCTCGGCGGGATCGGGCTCGCGCTGTTCGCAGCCGGGCTGCTGTCGCTCGCGACGATCGGCGCGCACCCGGGCACGGTCGACATCGTGTGGCGGATGGCGCTGTGCGGCGCCGGCTTCGGGTTGTTCCAGTCGCCGAACAACCGCGCGATGCTGTCGTCCGCGCCGCGCGAGCGCAGCGGCGGCGCGGGCGGAATGTTGAGCACGGCACGCCTGACCGGCCAGACGCTCGGCGCCGCGCTCGTCGCATTGATTTTCGGGCTTGCGCCCGATCGCGGCCCAACCATCGCGCTGTATGTCGCGACGGTGTTCGCGGCGGTCGCGGCCGTGGTGAGCATGCTGCGCATCGCGTCGCCAAAGCCCGACGCGGCAACCTGAAGCCGACGCGCGCGGCGCGCGCACGTCACGCGGCGTCGAGCGTATCCATCACGAAGCGCACGCGTGCCGTCACGCTCGCGCGCGGCAGCTCGATCAGCCGATAGCCGTACGACGTATAGCAGTCGACCATCGCGTGGTAGGTCCGCACGGCTTCCGCGAAATCCTGCCTGCGCTCGGGGTCCTGCGCGTAGATGTCGGGCCACGGCGGCGCAATGAACACGCGCCGGTGATAGCGATAGCGCCGCGCCGCCGCTTCCGCATGCGCGGGCACCGCGAGGCCCGTCAACCGCAGGTAGCCGATCACGTCCGGCACACCGCGATCGAAGAACACCGGGCCGCGCATGCATCGCGCGAGACGGTACGAGCGCATCTCCCAACTCAGCATCAGTTCCGCGAAGGCGGCCCGGTCGCGCCACGGCAGCGCGTGGCCGTCGATCGCCATCTGGTCGCGGATCACGCCGCGCCCGGCCTCCTGCGAACGCGCGAAACCGGTGCGCTCGAGCGCATCGAGCAGCGTGCTCTTGCCCGAGCCGGGGCCGCCCGTGACGACGTAGAAACGGCCGGCCGCATCGTCGTCTGCGCCGGCCGCTTCCACGTGTTCAGACATGGGCGATCCGCCGGCCCGCCCGCTGCGTGACCGACGCGGCAGCCGCGACGCTGCGCAGGTCGGCGACGAACGTGTCGCGCCATACCGACAGGTCGTTCTCGCGCAACCGCGCGAGGTTCTGCTCATGGCGCGCCTGCCGCTCCGCGAGCGGCATCGACAGCGCGCGCTCGAGCGCGTCGGCCATCTGCGACAGGTCGTACGGATTGACGAGCAGCGCACCGGTCAGCTCGGCTGCCGCGCCCGCGAACTCCGACAGCACGAGCACGCCCGGATCGGCGGGATCCTGCGATGCGACGTACTCCTTCGCAACGAGGTTCATCCCGTCGCGCAACGGCGTCACGTAGCCGACCTGCGACATCCGGAAGAACGCCATCAGCAGGTTGCGGTCGTATTTGCGGTTCAGGTACTGGATCGGCGTCCAGTCGAGCTGCGAGAAGCGCCCGTTGATGCGGCCGGCCTCGCCTTCCAGCGTTTCGCGAATGTGCTGGTAGGTCTGCACGTCGGAGCGCGTCGGCGGCGCGATCTGCACGAGCGACACGCGCCCCTGCCAGCCCGGCGCGTTCGCGAGCATCCGCTCGAACGACTGGAAGCGCTCGACCAGCCCCTTCGAATAGTCGAGACGGGCGACGCTCATTACGAGCTTGCGGCCGTCGAGTGCATCGCGCAGCATCTTCACCGGCTTGCGCGCGCCATACTGCACAGCCGCCTCGGCGATCGCGTCCGGATGCACGCCGATCGGATAGGCGGCGACCTTCACGACGCGGCCGTGCGCATGCAGCATCCCGTCGTCGCTCGCGGTGCCGATCCCGCGCCGCTCGATGTAGTCGGCGAACGCCTGCTTGTCGGCATCGGTCTGGAAGCCCGCAACGTCGTACGCGCACATGAACTTCACGAGTTCCTCGTGCGGCGGCACGAGGCGCAGCATCTCCGGCGACGGAAACGGAATGTGCAGGAAGAAGCCGATCGGGTTCTTCACGCCGAGTTCGCGCAGGCAATGCGCGAACGGCAGCAGGTGGTAGTCGTGCACCCAGATCAGGTCGTCGGGCCGCAGCAGCGCGGCAAGCTGCTTCGCGAGCATCGCGTTCACGCGCAGATAGCCCGCGTACTCCTGCCGGTCGAAGCGGGCGAGATCGCCGCGGTAGTGGAACACCGGCCACAGCGTCGCGTTCGAGAAGCCGCGGTAGTACTGATCGTAGTCGCGCCGGGTCAGCCCGACCGTCGCATACGTGACGTTGCCGTCCCGCTGAATCGCGGGCGCGGCGTCGGGCGCACCGACGATCTCGCCGTTCCAGCCGAACCAGACGCCGCCGGTTTCCTTCAGCGCGTCCATCACGCCGACCGCGAGCCCTCCCGCGCTCGGGCGTGTGTCCTCGCCTGCGGCGACACGATTCGATACCACGATCAATCTGCTCATGCGGCTTCCCCTCCTCGATTCGATTGGATGACGCGCGGCGCGCGCCAAGACGGGCGCGGCGGCCCGCAGGCGGCCACGCGGCGATTCAGATGTGAGTGATGCAACAAAGAGCGCAGTGAAATGCGGCGGCGGAATGCAACGTCGACGGCGTCAAGCGTCCTGCTCCTGGCCGAGGTCGCGTTGATAGTCGAGCCCTTCCGGGCGTGCGCCGCCCTGGTTGTGATCGCCGTCGGACGGCGTCTCGCCGGGCGCGCCCGCAGGCGGTGCAACAGGCGCGTCGCGCTGCGGAGCGGGACGGTCGGCGCCCGGTTCGGGCGGCCGCGGTGACAAGCGTTTCGAACGGCGCATGGCGGGGTGTCTCATGGGCAGCGCGGCTCGGGGCCGTCGTTGAAACATTCCATAACAAAACAGTCTAGGTTGCTTGCTCGCATGCGAAGGTAACAATTACCTTCAATTTGTAACGTTTCGACCCCTGGCGAAGCATCTGTTCGACAATAACGCCGCGCATACGCGCGCGAGCGGCCGCCCGGCGATTTGTCAAAGCTTTGCAGTTTTCGTATGACGATTGCGAAACAATGACGCGGCAACGGGACGCGCACGCGTCGCCGCTCACCCAGACAGGACTTGCACTCAGGGATGAACACTCGCTTCGAATCGCCGCGCCGGGCCATGCCGGTGCGCATCGTGCTGGCCGCGATCGCCACGGCCTCACTGCTGTCCGGCTGCAACTCGCTGTACAGCGAAGGCGCAACCGCCGGCGCCGGCATCGCGGGCGCCGCGATCGCATCCAAGGTCACCAGCAACGCCGCCGCCGCGACGGGCATCGGCCTGGGCGCCGTCGCCGGCGCCCGTGCGGGTGTCCAGTACACGCAGCGCGTCGCCCACCGCTATACGCAGGAACAGATCGCGAAGGCGGCCGGCCCGCTCGATGTCGGCGGCGTCGCGCCGTGGTCGACACACCATTCGTTCCCGATCGAGGAAGACGAACAGGGCCGCGTAACGGTGAGCCGGATGATCAGCGTCGGCCCGCTCGACTGCAAGGAAATCGTGTTCGCGGTCGACACGCCCGCCAAGGGCGACAAGGCCGCGCAATCGGCGTTCTACGTCGCCACGATCTGCCGCGACGGCCCGGTGTGGAAATGGGCATCGGCCGAACCTGCAACCGAACGCTGGGGCGCGCTGCAATGAGCGTCGCGCTCCGTATCGCGGCGCTCGGCGCGCTGTGCGCAGCCACGGCCGCGCTGTCGGGCTGCGGCTCGGTCGGCGCGGCAAGCGGCGCGCTCGCCGGTGCGGCGACGGGCCTCGTCACCGCGAACCCGGCCGTGGGCATCGGCGTCGGCATTGCCGTGCAGGCGGCCACCGACGAGGCCGTCAAGCGCACGATGAACCAGCTGCATCAGAACCAGCAGGACGCGATCGCGCAGGTGGCCGGCTCGCTGGCCGTCGGCGAAGTGAAGCCGTGGAAGGTGAAGAACAGGCTGCCGCTGGAGAACGGCGAAGGCGAGGTGCGCGTCGCGCGGGCGTATTCGACGGCGCTCGCGCTGTGCAAGGAATTCGCGTTCTCGGTGAAGGACGGCGACAAGGCCGACTGGTATTTCGCGAGTGCGTGCCAGCAAGGCACGAACTGGAAGTGGGCGTCGGCGGAACCGGCCGTCGACCGCTGGGGCAACCTGCAGTAACGCTGCAATGTGCGGCGCCCGACGACGCGCGCCGCACACGCGGATGCCGGGCCGCGCGGCCCGGCCGGTGGCTCAGGACTCGACGTCCTCGAGACTGAAGATCTCGGTCTGGTCGTTGTACGAAAAGATCTCGCCGTAACGGCCCCAGTCGATCACCGCGTCGAGCGTTTCCTCGGCCGCGCCGTCCGACAGGAAATCCTCCAGCTCCTGCTCGAAGCGCACGCGCGGCGCACGATGGCCCGGGCGCTCGTTCAGCACCTTCTTGATCCGCGCGGCGAGCGGCACGTGCTTGAGCAGATGATCCGCGAACATCAGCTTGCGCTCCTGCGTGCCGAATTCGGCGAACACACGCCCCGGCGGCGTCAGGAACACGTCGCCTTCGCGCACATCCGCGAAACCGAGGTACTGCAGCACTTCCGCGATCGGGAACAGGTCGTCCACTTCCAGATGCAGCGTGCGCGCGATTTCCGGCATGTCCGCACGGCCGTGGTACGGCGCCATCGCGAGCGTCTCGATCAGGCCGGCCATCAGGTTGGTCGACACCTGCGGCAGCCAGCTGCCGAGTTCGAGCCCCTTCTTCGTCGCCTCGCCGGTCTGGCGTGCGGTCATCTTCGCGTAGATGTCGTCGACCAGCTTGCGGAACGCCGGGTCGAGACGGTTGCGCGGATGCTTGAACGGCACCTTGATCTCGGCGATCACGCGGCCCGGGTTCGACGACAGCACGAGAATGCGGTCGCACATGAACACCGCTTCCTCGATGTTGTGCGTGACGATCAGCACCGACTTGATCGGCATCCGGCCTTGGGTCCACAGATCGAGCAGATCGGTACGCAGCGTTTCGGCGGTCAGCACGTCGAGCGCGGAGAACGGCTCGTCCATCAGCAGGATCGTCGGATCGACGACGAGCGCGCGCGCGAAGCCCACGCGCTGGCGCATCCCGCCCGACAGCTCGCGCGGATACGCGTTCTCGAAACCGTCGAGACCGATCAGGTCGATCGCGGCGAGCGCGCGTTCGCGCCGCTCGCGCGCGCCGACGCCGAGCGCTTCCAGCCCGGCTTCCACGTTCTGCAGCACGGTCAGCCACGGGAACAGCGCGAAGGTCTGGAACACCATCGCGACGCCTTCGGCCGGGCCGCGCAGCGGCTTGCCGAGATAGGTCACGTCACCGCCGGTCGGCTCGATCAGGCCGGCGATGATCCGCAGCAGCGTGGATTTGCCGGACCCGGAACGGCCGAGCAGCCCGACGATCTCGCCTTCGCGCAGCGACAGGTTCGCATCGTCGAGCACGAGCAGCTCGCCTTGCGTCTTGTTGAAGCCGCGACAGACGTGATCGACGCGCAGGATTTCTTCGCCGAGGCGCGGGGGCTGGGACGTCTGGATGGGGGCGTTTACAGCATTCGGATTGTGCATCGCGTTTCGCTCTCGATCGGTCTCAGTCGAGCCGCAGCTTCGCTTCGGCGAAGGCATACAGCGGGCGCCACAGCAGGCGGTTGAACAGGGTAACGAACAGGGACATCACGGCGATGCCCAGGATGATCTTCGGAAAGTCGCCGGCGGCGGTGGTCTGCGCGATGTACGCGCCGAGGCCGTGCGCCTCGATCTTGGTCGTGCCCCATTGCACCGCTTCCGACACGATACTCGCGTTCCACGCGCCGCCCGACGCGGTGATCGCGCCGGTTACGTAGTACGGGAAGATGCCGGGCAGGATCGCCTGGCGCCACCACTGCCAGCCGCGGATCCGGAAATTCGTCGCCGCTTCGCGATAGTCGTTCGGGTAGGACGTCGCGCCGGCGATCACGTTGAACAGGATATACCACTGCGTGCCGAGCACGATCAGCGGCGACAGCCAGATGTCCGGGTTCAGGCGGAAGCGCGCGATCACGATCACGAACACCGGGAACAGCAGGTTGGCCGGGAACGCGGCGAGGAACTGCGCGAGCGGCTGCAGCTTTTCGGCGAGCTTCGGACGCAGCCCGACCCACACGCCGATCGGCACCCAGATCACGGAAGCGATCGAGATCAGCACGACCACGCGCAGCAGCGTGATGAGCCCGAGCACGAGCACGTGGCCAACGTCGGCCATCGTCACGCCGGTCGATACGAAGCTGACGACGCGCCACACGATATAGGCCGTGCCGATCAGCACGAGGATCGCCCACGCGATGTCGACGGTGCGCGACGCCTTCTTCTCGACTTTCGGCAGCGTGAAGCGCATCGCCCCCGACAGCGGCAGGCGCAGCGGGATCCGCGCGGCTTTCGCGAAGAACCAGCCGGCCGGCACGAGCAGCTGATGAATCAGGCGCGTGCGGCGCACGAGGTCGAGCAGCCAGGATTGCGGCGCATCGCCCGACGCGGTGTTCTCCATCCGGAACTTGTCGGCCCACGCGATCAGCGGGCGGAACAGCAGTTGGTCGTACGCGAGGATCACGACGGTCATCGTGAGAATCACCCAGGCGATCGCGCCGAGGTTCTTGTCCGCGATCGCCTGTGCGAGATACGCGCCGATGCCCGGCAGCGTGATGGTCTGGTTGCCGACGGTGATGGCCTCCGATGCGACGACGAAGAACCACCCGCCCGACATCGACATCATCATGTTCCAGATCAGGCCCGGCATCGAGAACGGCACCTCGAGCTTCCAGAAGCGCTGCCACGACGTCAGGTGGAAGCCGCGCGACACTTCGTCCAGGTCGCGCGGCACCGTGCGCAGCGACTGGTAGAAGCTGAATGTCATGTTCCACGCCTGGCTCGTGAAGATCGCGAAGATCGCCGCGAGCTCGGCGCCGAGCACGCGGCTCGGGAACAGCGCGAGGAAGAACGTGACCGTAAACGAGATGAAGCCGAGCACCGGCACCGACTGCAGGATGTCGAGGATCGGGATCAGCACCATGCCCGCGCGCCGGCTTTTCGCGGCGAGCGTGCCGTAGACGAGCGTAAACGCGAGCGACGCGATCATCGCGGCGAGCATCCGCAGCGTGGTGCGCAGCGCGTATTCGGGCAGGTTCGACGGATCGAGCGAGATCTTCTGCGTCTGCAGCACGCCGATCGGCGCCATCGTTTCATGGAAACCGACGACCGCCATCGCGATCAGGCAGATGATCAGCGGAAACGCGATGAAATCCCACCGGTTCGGCAGCACACGCCACGCGGACGCGTTGGCAGTCCGGTTCGGATTGAAGAATCCGACGTCCATCAGGCGCCCTCCCCGGTAAGGCCGAACGAAGCCGGCAGACGATGTTGATTCATGGCAAAGCGCTCGGGCGCGGTAATTCGACGCGGTAATTCGATGGATTCACGATTTCACGCCGGCGCGACGCGCCGCGCGTGCAAGCTGCGCCCCGGTGCCCCGAGTCGGGCCGCGACGGCACGACACTACACCAACCTGTATTTCAGGTACAACCGTCCGGGGACGGTGCGACGCGCGGGCGCCGCACGGTGCGTGCCCGGCGCGCGGGCCGACGGCGGGCGCACGGTGCGGAGCAACCCGGCCGCAGTCGGTCGGCCGGCATGCAGGCCCCGAATTATGCCGTGATCCGGGCCGGCCGTGAACCCGCCCGCCGCACTCGGACGCAAACCATGCCGGAGGTCTGCGGACGAACGCGTTGAAGCGGGTATGATCGGGGCTAGCCCTTAGAGTCTGCCGACAGACAGCCCCTAGGGATCGTTCGACCAGCGGGAGGAAGGGAATGGCAGGAAATTTGGTGATCGTCTGCCGCGATCAGGATGCCGACGCGTTCTACGAGCTGATGCAGGAATACGGGTCGTTCCAGACGCGGTTGTCGTCGACGGCGTGGTACCTGAACATGAACGTCGTGCCGGAATCGTTGCAGGAGGAAATCCTGGAGCGCCTCGGCCGCTATACGACCGTCTATATCTTCGAGGCCACGAGCGTGACCTACAACACCATCGACAGCAACGCCGCCGAGACGCTCGGCACGCTGTTCGGCGAATGATGCCGCGCGGCGCCTGCCCGGCAGGCGCCGCATGCGCCGCTTACGCGGCCTGTGCGTGAAGTTCGTCCTTCGGCACCACGTCGAACGGGAACGTCATCGCCACGCGCAGGCCGCCCTCGGGACGGTTGCCGATCTCGCACACCCCGCCCAGCCTGACGACCAGCCGCTCGACGATCGCGAGCCCGAGCCCGCTGTGGCCGTTCCCGCCGCGCGCGGGGTCGAGCCGCACGAACGGCCGCGTCGCGGCCGCGAGGTCGCGCGGCGCGATCCCGCCGCCGCTGTCGCTGACCGACAGCACATAGCCGGCCGACGTGCGCACCGTCTCGACGACCACGGGCGGCGCACCATACGCATGTGCGTTGTCGAGGAGGTTCGACAGGATCCGGTCGAGCGTCGCGGTCGGCAGACGGAAGCCGTCATCGGCCGCGAGATGCGTCTGGACCGTCGGTGCGTTCGGCGCGACCGCCCGATAGCTGCGCGCGATCCGCTCGCAGGTCTGGTCGACCGGCACGGGGTCGCTTCGATCGGCCCCGCCGTGCGCGAACACCAGGAACTGATCGACGATGTGCGACATCGAGTCGACATCGCGCACGACACCGTCGCGCAACCGCGCGTCGTCCATCATTTCCGCCCGCAGGCGCATCCGCGCGAGCGGTGTGCGCAGGTCGTGCGCGACGCCCGCCAGCATGACCGCGCGGTCGCTCTCGGCCTGTGACACCTGCTCGACCATCTGGTTGAAGCCGTGCGTGAGCTGGCGCAGCTCGCGCGGCCCGCGTTCGCGCAGCGGCGGCACCGGCTGGCCGCGGCCGAAGCGCGCAACGGCACGCGCGAGCGAGCGCAGCGGCTGCTGGAGCTGCCACGCCGCGAATAGCGCGGCGATCACGCCGGCCGAGAAAATCGTGCCGAGCCACAACAGCATCCGGTCGAGCGAGCGCGGCGGGCGCAACGGCTGCACCGGCACCACGATCCAGTTGCGATCGGTCGGCTCCTTGACCCACAGCACCGGCGGATGGCCCGGCTGACCGATCTCGACGCGGGTGCCCGCGGGCATCCGCTCGCTTACGTCGTCACGGAAACGCTTGAGCGGCGCCGGCAGGTTCGCGTCGCCGCCCGTCGGCACGTCGGGGCTGTCCGGCGATACGAGCCGCACGCGCGACGGCAGCGGCTGATCGGGCGTGCGCTCGACGTGCTGGCGCACCGCGTCGACGAGGAACGCGGCCTCTTCGACCGCATAGCGCGTCTGCATCTGGCTGCGCTCGAGCCGCATCGCGAAAAACCACGCGAAGTGCGACAGGAGCAGCACGCCGACGACCAGCAGCGCCAGCCGCCCGAACAGCGAATCAATGGGTTTGCGCATGGGCCTCGCCGTCGGGCACGAACACGTAGCCGCGCCCGCGCACCGTCTGGATGAAGCGCGGCGTCGACGGATCCGTTTCCAGGATACGGCGCAGACGCCACACCTGGACGTCGATGCCGCGGTCGGTGCCGTCGTACTCGGGCCCGTGCAGCAGCTCGAGCAGCCGCTCGCGGGTGAGCGTGCGCAGCGCGTGGTTCACGAAGATCTTCAGCAGCGCGAATTCGCTGCTCGACAGCGTGGCGGGCTTACCGTCGACCGACAGCGTGCGCGCCTGGAAGTCGAGCACGAAGCGGCCGAACGCGAACGGCTCGCGCTGCTCGGGCGCGGCCGCCGACGGCGTCGCGCGGCGGCGGCGCAGCACGGCCTGCACGCGCGCGAGCAATTCGCGCGGGTTGAACGGCTTGCCGAGGTAGTCGTCCGCGCCGAGCTCGAGCCCGACGATGCGGTCGACGTCGTCCGCACGGGCGGTGAGCATGATCACGGGGATGTCGTCGCCGGCCGCGCGCAACTGGCGCAGCGCGGTCAGGCCGTCCACGCCCGGCATCATCAGGTCCAGCACGATCAGGTCGGGCCGCTCGCGCTCGAGGCGCTTCTCGAGCGTCGCCGCGTCGTGCAGCACGGACACTTCCATCCCCTGGCGCACGAGATAATCGCGCAGCAGGTCTCGGAGTTCTTGGTCGTCGTCGACGATGAGGATCTGGGTAGTCATGGCTCGAAGTTTACCGCGCGAGGGGGGAGTCGAAGAACGAAACAAACGGGCGAAAGGGTTACTGCGGGTTACCGCGCAAGGGAACTGTAATGCGCCGTAACCCGCCAGGCTTCCCGCGTAACACCGGCCGGGACGCGCGCCGCTAACCTGCGTCTTACCGGATGCGGCACACGGCCCCCCGCGCACCGCATCGCCGGACCCTTTGGAACAAGGAGTTTCTGAAATGTATAAGAAGACATCCCGTGTGGCCATTGCGGCTGCCACCGTGCTCGCTCTCGCATTCGGCACCGCGCATGCGGCGCAGCCCAACGACATGCCGCCGCCGGGCGGCCCCGGCATGCACCAGATGCACGGCGGGCACGAAGGCGGCCCGTTCGGCGTGATCATGAAGCTGCACGATCAGCTGAAGCTGAACGCGTCGCAGGAACAGCAATGGCAGACGGCCGTCAACACGATGAAGCAGAACCACGAGGCGATGCGGAAGAGCCACGAGCAGATGCGTGAGCAGTTCAAGGCTCAGCAGAACCAGCCGATCCTCGACCTGAACGCGATGCACGCGGCCCGCCAGCAGGCCGAGCAGCAGAATGCGCAGCTGCGCGAACAGAGCTCGGCCGCCTGGCTCGCGTTCTACAACGGGCTGAACGACCAGCAGAAGACCACCGTCAGCACCGCGCTGAAGCAGCAGTTCGCGCGGATGGAGCAGCGCCACGAAAAGATGAAGGAGCGCTGGGAGCAGCACCGCGCGGCCAAGGCCACATCGGCGCCCGCGCAGTAAGCCGGCAGGCTGCCCTCCCGGGCGGTCCCGACGGGGACGCGGGCATCCGGCCGCGTCCCCGGTTTCATTTCAGGCGACGTCGAACAGCAGCACCTCGGCCGCCCGGCCGCGCGCGAACGCGACCGCGTCCACCGCGGCGATCCGCGCGCCGTCGCCCGCGCCCAGCGCATGACCGTTGACTTCCACGTCGCCGCGCGCCACGTGCACATAGATACGGCGCCCGGCACGCACATCGAACGCCGTCGCCTCGTCGCCGTCGATCAACCCGGCGAAGATCCGCGCGTCCGCGCGCATCGACAACGCGCCGTCGTCGCCGTCCGGCGACGCCACCAGCCGCAGCCGGCCGCGCTTGTCGTCGTCGGCGAAGCGCCGTTCCGCGTAGCCCGGCCGCCCGCCCCGCTCGGCCGGCTGCAGCCAGATCTGCAGCAGATGCAGTGTGCGGTCGTACGACGCGTTGGTCTCGCTGTGCACGAGCCCCGTGCCCGCGCTCATCCGCTGAATCCCGCCAGCCCGCACGATCGCGCCGTTGCCGAGGCTGTCGCGATGCGCGAGCGCGCCGTCCAGCACATAGGTGAGGATTTCGAGGTCGCGGCGCGGCTGCATGCCGAAGCCGCGGGTCGGCGCGATCCGGTCCTCGCTCAGCACGCGCAGCGCACCGAACGGCGGATGCGTCGCGCCGGCATCGCCCGCGAGCGGAAAGCTGTGGCTCGATTCGAGCCAGCCCTGGCGCGTGTGGCAACGGTCGGCGGCACGGCGGATCTGGAACATGGGGGTGGGCACTTCGGCAGGCAAAGGTTCGTTTTCGGGTTTACCTGCACTGTAGAGGCGGCCCGGGCACGCCACAATCCGCTTTCCGCGCACCGCATCGTTGCGCTCACGAATTCAATCGATGCAATGCCCGTTGCAAATACCACGATTACCGCAACAGCCGAATCAAAGAATCGACGGGCCGGACGGATTGCCGTTTTCCGGGTATCGCGTTCGGGTAAAATACCGCCCTTTTGGCGTTCGCCCGTCCGGCGGGCGCCGTTGCCAGCGCGCCGAAACACGAATTTTGGCCGTCTAGAATACGCCGCGGCGCCCGGCCCGACCGGCCGCGAGCGCCCTCCCGGAAGTGAGCGACAAAAGGATGGAAATGAAGAAGGCCGCCCTGTGCGCCGCCCTCGCCCTCGTGGCGGGCAGCGCCTTCGCGAAAGAGTGGAAGACCGTGCGGATCGGCGTCGATGCGAGCTACGCGCCGTTCGAGTCGACCGCGCCGAGCGGCGAGATCGTCGGTTTCGACGTCGATCTCACCAAGGAAATCTGCAAGCGGATCAACGTGAAGTGCGTGTGGGTCGCGCAGGATCTCGACGGGATCATCCCCGCGCTGAAGGCGAAGAAGTACGACATCATCGTGTCGTCGCTGACCGTCACCGACAAGCGCCGCGAACAGATCGACTTCTCCGACAAGGTGTACGACGCACCGGCACGGATGATCGCGAAGACCGGCTCGCCGCTGCTGCCGACGGTCGCATCGCTCAAGGGCAAGCACGTCGGCGTCGAGCAGGGCTCGACGCAGGAATCCTACGCGAAAGCGTACTGGGAACCGCAGGGCGTGACCGTCATTCCTTACCAGAACCAGGATCAGGTCTATGCCGACCTCGGCTCGGGCCGCCTCGACGCGACGCTGCAGGATGAGTTGCAGGCCGACTACGGCTTCCTGCGCACGCCGCGCGGCAAGGGCTTCGCGTTCGCCGGGCCGGAAGTGAAGGACCCGAAGACGATCGGCGACGGCACCGCGATCGGCCTGCGCAAGGACGATACGGACCTGAAGCTGAAGATCAACAAGGCGCTGGCCGACATGCACAAGGACGGCACGTACGACCGGCTGTCGCACAAGTATTTCGCGTTCAGCGTCTACTCGGCCCGCTGAGCGCCGACACTGACGGACCACGGATGCGGGGGCGGCCCCGCGTCCGCGCAGTACAGGCAGTCAACCACGCGCCGCCCGCCCCCTCGCCCGCGCTTGCGCGACGGGCATGCCCGGCACCGTTGCCGGGGCGGACGGCATGATACGCACGGGGCGTTCCGCGCAGCTTGGCGGGCGCGTATTTCGCGGCGCACCGCGTGCGCCCTCAGGGACCACACCAGGGACCACACATGTTTCTACAAGGTTACGGCCCGCTGATCCTCGCAGGCACCTGGCAAACCGTCAAACTGGCGGTGCTTTCGCTCGCGCTTTCGTTCCTGCTGGGCCTGCTCGGCGCGGGCGCGAAGCTGTCGCGCAACCGCTTCACGCACGGCGCCGGCACGGTCTACACGACGCTGATCCGCGGCGTGCCCGACCTCGTGCTGATGCTGCTGCTGTTCTACAGCCTGCAGATCTGGCTGAACATGGCGACCGACGCACTCGGCTGGGATCAGATCGACATCGACCCGTTCCTCGCCGGCGTGCTCGTGCTCGGCTTCATCTACGGCGCGTACTTCACCGAGACCTTCCGCGGCGCATTCCTGTCGGTGCCGCGCGGCCAGCTCGAGGCCGGCAGCGCATACGGGATGACCAGCTGGCAGGTGTTCACGCGGATCATGTTCCCGCAGATGATGCGCTTCGCGCTGCCCGGCATCGGCAACAACTGGCAGGTGCTCGTGAAGTCGACCGCGCTCGTGTCGATCATCGGCCTGGCCGACGTCGTGAAGGCGTCGCAGGACGCCGGCAAGGGCACGCTGCGGTTCTTCTTCTTCACGCTGATCGCCGGTGCGGTCTATCTCGCCATCACCACGATCTCGAACTTCGTGCTGATGTGGCTCGAAAAGCGCTACTCGACCGGCGTCCGCAAGGCTGACCTATGATCGCACTCATCCAAGAATACTGGCGCAACTATCTGTACACCGACGGTTTCCGAATCACCGGTGTCGCGATCACGCTGTGGCTGCTGGTCGTATCGATCGGCCTCGGCTTCTGCCTGTCGGTGCCGCTCGCGGTGGCCCGCGTGTCGAAGAAGAAGTGGCTGTCGGGCGCGGTGTGGCTCTACACGTACGTGTTCCGCGGCACGCCGCTCTACGTGCAGCTGCTGCTCTGCTACACGGGCCTCTACAGCCTGCAGGCCGTGCGCGGCACGCCGATGCTCGATGCGTTCTTCCGCGACGGGATGCACTGCACGCTGCTCGCGTTCACGCTGAACACCTGCGCGTACACCACCGAGATCTTCGCGGGCGCGATCAAGGCGACGTCGTACGGCGAGATCGAAGCCGCGCGCGCGTACGGGATGTCCACCTTCACGATGTATCGTCGCGTGATCCTGCCGTCGGCGCTGCGCCGCGCGCTGCCGCTGTACAGCAACGAAGTGATCCTGATGCTGCACGCCACCACGGTAGCCTTCACTGCGACCGTGCCCGACATCCTGAAGATCGCGCGCGACGTGAACTCGGCGACCTACATGTCGTTCCATGCATTCGGCATCGCCGCCCTGCTCTATCTCGTGATCTCGTTCACGCTCGTGTGGCTGTTCCGCCAGGCCGAGCGTCGCTGGCTCGCGTATCTGCGCCCGCAAGGCAAGTAAGTTTTCGCAGGACTATTGATGAACTCCCAGACCCAGAAGCTTTTCGTCGACGATCTCCACAAGCGGTACGGCGACAACGAGGTGCTCAAAGGCGTGTCGCTGAAGGCGAACTCGGGCGACGTGATCAGCGTGATCGGCTCGTCCGGCTCCGGCAAGAGCACGATGCTGCGCTGTATCAACTTCCTCGAGCAGCCGAACGCGGGCCGCATCGTCGTCGACGGCGAGGAAGTGCGAACCACGAAGGACAAGACGGGCGCGCTGCGTGCCGCCGATTCGAAGCAGCTGCAGCGCGTGCGCACCAAGCTGTCGATGGTGTTCCAGCACTTCAATCTCTGGTCGCACATGAACGTGATCGAGAACGTGATGGAAGCGCCCGTGAACGTGCTCGGCATCCCGAAGAAGGAAGCCGAGGACCGCGCGCGGACGTATCTCGAGAAGGTCGGCCTCGCGCCGCGCGTCGAGAAGCAGTATCCGTCGCACCTGTCGGGCGGCCAGCAGCAGCGTGTGGCGATCGCGCGCGCGCTGGCGATGCATCCGGACGTGATGCTGTTCGACGAGCCGACCTCCGCGCTCGATCCGGAACTGGTCGGCGAAGTGCTGAAGGTGATGCAGAAGCTCGCCGAGGAAGGCCGCACGATGATCGTCGTCACGCACGAGATGGGCTTCGCGCGCAACGTGTCGAATCACGTGATGTTCCTGCACCAGGGGCGCGTCGAGGAAGAAGGCGTGCCGTCGGAGGTGTTCGCCAATCCGAAGAGCGAGCGCCTGCGCGGGTTCCTGTCGGGCAGCCTCAAGTAAACGCACGCATCGCGATACGCACAACGGGCGCCAGACGGCGCCCGTTCTAACGTTTACGCGGCGTCGACCGGCGTGCCGTCGGCGAACGCGCGCAGCGCATCGCCCGCGAGCCGGTAGCGCACCCATTCGTTCTGCGGCGCCGCGCCGACGCTTTCGTAGAAGCGGATCGCCGGCTCGTTCCAGTCGAGCACGCTCCATTCGAAACGCCCGCAGCCCGTATCCACCGCGATCCGCGCGAGCGCCTTCAGCAGCCGCAGCCCGGCGCCCGCGCCGCGAAAGCGCGGCGACACGTACAGATCCTCGAGATACAGCCCCTGGCGGCCGAGCCACGTCGAGTACGAGAAGAAATACACGGCGAAGCCGGCCGGCTCGCCGTCGACCTCGCAGATCAGCGCGCGCGCCGGCGAGCCTTCGCCGAACAGGCTGCGCTCGAGCGATGCGGGCGTCGCGATCACTTCATGCTCGGCCTTCTCGTAGATCGCCAGCTCGGTGATGAAACGCAGGATTTGCGGCACGTCGGCGACGGTGGCGGCACGAATATCGATTTGCACGGTGTGAGCCCTCCTTCGGCTCTGGCGGGAAACGGGCTGCAACGCCCGCGCAATCGCGCTGGCGCAGCGCAGATCGACATGCTACGTTCATGGCGCCACTGCAGGAAGTGCAGTTTCTTCATCACGACATGAAAGTCATGCATTCCGATCTGCGCCGCCTCGACCTGAACCTGCTGCTCGCGTTCGACGCGCTGTACCGCCACCGCTCGGTCGCCGCTGCCGCGCACGAGCTGGCGATGAGTCCGTCCGCGCTGAGCCATGCGCTCGCACGGCTGCGCGACGCGATCGGCGATGCGCTGTTCGTGCGGCTCGGCAACGAAATGCAGCCGACCGTGCGCGCGGACGACATCGCAACGTGGGCCGGCGACGCGCTCGACACGATGTCGAAGGGGCTCGCCCGCGCGCGCCGCTTCGATCCCGCGCAAAGCGACCGCACGTTCGTGTTCGCTGCGAGCGACTACACGGCATTCGCGGTGCTGCCGGCGTTCGTCGCGCGCATCGAGCGCGTCGCGCCGCGCCTGCGCATCCGGGTCGTCCACTCCGACCGCAAGATCTCCGTCGACGAACTCGCGGCCGGCCGTATCGATTTCGCGCTCGGCTATCACGAGGAATCGACGGCAGACGCGCCGGGCATCGAGGATTTCGACTGGTTCTCGGACGACTACGTGGTCATCGCGAGCGCCCGGCATCCGGACCTTCACCGGCGCCTGACGCTCGACCAGTACCTCGCGGCCCGCCACGTGGTCGTCACGCCGTGGAACGAGTCGCGCGGCGTCGTCGACTATGTGCTCGACCGGCTCGGCGTCGAGCGGCAGGTGGCCGTGCAGTTGCCGAGCGTGCTGGCCGCGCCGTTCGTGATCGCGGAATCGTCGCTGCTGATGACCATCCCGAACCGCGCCGCGCAGGTGCTGCGCCACGCGGCGCCGATCCGCATCTTCCCCGCGCCGTTCGAGATCCCCCGCTACACGGTGAAGGTCTATTCGCACGCGAAGCATGCGCGCACCGATGCGCACCGCTGGATTCGCGCACAGTTGCTCGACGCGCGCCCGGAACCCGGGTAATCGGTGCACGCTGTCCGGCACGCGACGTGGCGCGGCCAGCGGTGCGGTTCACGCGCAGCGCGGCGACGCCGGGCCGCCGCCCGGTTATTACGAAATACTTACCAATTTCGTCTTTCCAGCACCTACGCCGGCGCCCCGCCAACGTCAATAGTGGCAATCCTTGACCCATGGCGGCCAAAACCGTGTCTCCCTTGTCCGACAAGGGTTTTCCGGGGGTCGACGGACGCCGTGGCTCCGTCCGTCCCCTCTGTTGCATGGCAATTTGGCGACACGTGTTAGTCAAACAACGATTTCCATCGCCACAAAATTGTATTTTTGCTAAATTAGTAACCAAAGTAGCAAAACGAAGTTCGTGAAATGTAGTTTAGCTTCACGACACAACAAGGAGACCCCGCAAGCCGACCCGGCTGCGCGGGACCGTTCAACGGTTTTCCGTCCGCTTGCCCGCGTGCCGCGCTTACCGGCCCTGCACGAGGTCTCCCTGGTTATCCCGCTTTCCGCTTTTGCCCGGCGTTCGTCGCGCCGGGCATCTCGTGCAGTCTGGGTTGACTTTTTGACAGGGTATGGAGGAGATGATGAAGAAAGCTTTGGTCGCGGCCGCGCTGATGGCTGCTGGGGTGGTTACGGCGCACGCGCAGAGCAGCGTCACGCTGTACGGCCGTCTGGACGCAGGCATCGAGTACCTGAACGGTCTGCAAAACGGCCACCAAGTGCGCGCGGAAAGCGGCGACTGGGGCACGAGCCTGTGGGGCTTGAAGGGCAGCGAGGACATCGGCGCCGGCAACAAGGTCCTGTTCCACATCGAAGGCGCATTCAACACGATGAACGGCGGCCTGGGCACGAGCGGTACGATCTGGGATCGTTTCGCGACGGTCGGGATCTCGAACGATCTCTACGGTACGCTGCTGCTGGGTCGCGAACTCGCGATCGCCAACGGCGTGTGGGACTTCGACCCGTTCGGCCAGTCGGCCTGGTCGACGGCCTCGCTGGTGCGCGGCCGCAACTGGAACAAGACCAGCAACAACGTGTCGTACCAGTCGCCGTCGCTGTACGGCCTCGACTTCTACGGCCAGTTCTCGTTCTCGAACTCGACGAGCTTCAACGGCAACACCACGGCCGGCCAGCCGGGCCGTGCAATGGGCGGTCAGATCACCTATACGAATTCGCTGTTCCAGTTGCGCGGCATCTACGACGAAACGCGCGACAGCAACGGCCGCTTCTCGGACGTGTTCAACTACTCGCGTGAATACTTCGCGGGCGTGAACGTGTTCCTCGGCCAGTTCAAGGTGCAGGCGGCCTACCAGGCATCGCACGCGGACGGCAGCGGCGGCCCGGCAGTGAACGCCGGCGTGACGGGTACGCAACAGGTGTGGGGCGGCGTGACGTGGCAGGCGACGCCGGCAGCGGCGCTGATCGCAGCCGTGTATCACGTGAACGCGAACCACGGCGGCGGCAACGCGAACATCTACACGGTTGGCGGCTCGTACAACATCTCGAAGCGCACGCTGTTCGACCTGCAGGTCGCGACCGTGCGCAACAGCAAGAACGCGAACTTCGGCCTGAACGCGAACGGCGCCGGCACGGCCGTGTCGACGGGCAACCCGAATCCGGGCGGCAGCCAGACCGGCGTCTACGCCGGCATCCAGCACCTGTTCTGATCAGGCGCCGTCAAAGAACGATTGGACAACACTTTCCACGCTGCTGCGAGAGGCGCGTATCGGTGCGGTACCCAACCGGGTATCCGCACCGTTTTTTCTTGGCGGGCCGGTGTCGCCCACCCCTTGCCGGATGCGGCGCTCAGACCGCTGCTTCGTTCTCTTCGCCGGTGCGGATGCGGATCACGCGCTCGACGTCCGACACGAAGATCTTGCCGTCGCCGATCTTGCCCGTGCGCGCCGCGCCGATCACCGCATCGATCACCTGGTCGACCTGCGTTTCCGCGACGACGACCTCGATCTTCATCTTCGGCAGGAAATCGACGACGTACTCGGCGCCGCGATACAGCTCGGTGTGCCCTTTCTGGCGGCCGAAGCCCTTCACTTCCGTCACGGTCAGGCCGGTGAGGCCGACTTCGGCGAGCGCTTCGCGAACTTCGTCCAGCTTGAACGGCTTGATGATGGCGGTGATGCGTTTCATGATGGTTGTCCCTCGATGCTCGTTTGGGTGAAAAATCGCGACCCCGATTGTAAGCCGGCGGGCCGCATCCGGCCCAGCACCCTCAATCGAGCCGTTCGGTAAAGCGCGACGTGACGGGGTAGCGCCAGTCGCGCCCGAACGCGCGATGCGTGACGCGAATGCCGATCGGCGCCTGGCGGCGCTTGTATTCGTTGACCTTGATGAGCCGCGTCACGCGCGCGACGTCGGCCTCCGCGTAGCCTGCCGCGACGATCTCCGCGAGCGGCAGGTCCTCTTCCATGTACATCCGCATGATCGCGTCGAGCACGTCGTATGGCGGCAGGCTGTCCTGGTCGGTCTGGTTCTCGCGCAGCTCGGCCGACGGCGCGCGCGTCAGGATCCGCTCGGGAATCACGTCGCGCGGCCCGAAGTCGGCACTCGCGTTGCGATAGCGGCAGAGCCGGTAGACCAGCGTTTTCGCGATGTCCTTGATCACCGCGAAACCGCCGGCCATGTCGCCGTACAGCGTGCAGTAGCCGACCGCCATCTCGCTCTTGTTGCCGGTCGTCAGCACGATCGAGCCGAACTTGTTCGACAGCGCCATCAGCAGCGTGCCGCGGATACGCGCCTGGATGTTCTCTTCCGTCGCATCTTCCGCGCGGCCCGCGAATTCGTTCGCGAGCGCCGCGCGGAACGCGTCGAACATCGGCGCGATCGCGATCTCGTCGTAGCGCACGCCGACGCGCCGCGCCATCTCCGCCGCGTCGGTCGTCGAGATATCGGCCGTATAGCGCGACGGCATCATCACCGCGCGCACGCGCTCGGGCCCGAGCGCATCGCATGCGATGGCGAGCACCAGCGCTGAATCGACACCGCCCGACAGCCCGATCAGCGCGCCGGGAAAACCGTTCTTGCCGATGTAGTCGCGCACGCCGGTCACGAGCGCGCGATAGACCTGCGCGTCGACCGGCAGATCGGGCGCGATCGCGCCCGGCAGCGGCCGCGTGCCGTCGAATTCGACGATCGCATGCCCTTCGTCGAACTGCGGCATCTTCGCGACGAGCGCGCCCTGCGCGTCGAGCACGAACGAGCCGCCGTCGAACACGAGTTCGTCCTGGCCGCCGACCAGGTTCACATACACCATCGGCAGCCCCGTCTCGCCAATCCGCGCGCGCAGGATGTCGATGCGCAGCGCTTCCTTGCCCATGTGGTACGGCGAACCGTTCGGGATCAGCAGCACCTGCGCGCCGGCCGCCTTCGCGATCTGTGCGGCCGACGCATGCCACGCGTCCTCGCAGATGATCACGCCGTACCTCACGCCGTTCAGGTCGAACACGAACGGCTCGGTGTCCGTCGCGAAGTAGCGCTTCTCGTCGAACACGTCGGCGTTCGGCAGATCCTGCTTGCGATAGGTGCCGACGATCTCGCCGCCGACGATCAGCGATACCGCGTTGTAGGTATCGGTCGGCGGCATGCCGCGCTCGATCGGACGGTTTGCATTACCATCGACGGCTGGCGCGCGCGCATCGTCGCCGGCGCTGCTGGCCGCCCCGCTGCCCGGCCCCCTGCCCGGTCCCCTGCCCGGCCCGCGCAACGGATGGCCGACCAGCACCGCGAGCCCGTCGAACGCGCGCAGCGCGTCGGCGAGCGCGTCGAGCGCGGCGGCGGCCGCCGCGTAGAACGCCGGCCGCAGCAGCAGATCCTCGGGCGGATAGCCGGACAGCGCGAGTTCGGGTGCGACCATCAACTGCGCACCATCGTTGTGCGCGGCGCGCGCGGCCGCGACGATTCGCGCGACGTTGCCGGCGAAGTCGCCGACGGTGACGTTGATCTGGGCGAGAGCGAGTCGGGTCTTCATGACGGTCGGCGCAGCCCGGCGGCGCGCGCTGAATGGCTGACGAAATCATCCCGGATGCGGGCCACGGCGGCACGCATCGGGCGGCATCCAACAGTACGGATTCACGCTTGAAACACGAACGCATCGATTATCGCACGGGCATCCTGTCGTCCCCGTCGGAAGTCCCGGCCGACGAATGGAACGCGCTGCTCGACGGCGACGCGCAGCCGACACCGTTCCTGCGCCACGAATTCCTCGACGCGCTGCACGTCACGCGCTGCGCGGTCGACGACACCGGCTGGTCGCCGCATTTCGTCACGCTCACCGACGCGCGCACGGGGCGGCTCGCGGCCGCCGCGCCGGTCTATGCGAAGCAGCATTCGTATGGCGAATACGTGTTCGACTGGGCATGGGCCGACGCGTACCAGCGCAACGGGCTGTCCTACTACCCGAAGCTGCTGTGCGCGGTGCCGTTCACGCCGGTACAGGGCTCCCGCCTCCTCGCCGCCGACGACGATGCGCGCCGGCAGCTCGCGGCCACGCTGCTCGCGTTCGCGGAGCAGAGCGACGTGTCGTCGCTGCACGTGCTGTTCCCGACCGGCGACGAGGCGCGGCTGTTCGAATCGATGGGGATGATGCTGCGCGAAGGCGTGCAGTTTCACTGGCTCAACGACGGCTACCGCGATTTCGACGACTTCCTCGGCACGCTCGAGCAGAAAAAGCGCAAGAACATCCGCGCGGAACGCCGCAAGGTGCGCGATGCGGGCGTGACGTTCCGCCGGCTCACCGGCGACATGATCACCGACGCCGACTGGCGCTTCTTCTCGCGCTGCTATCGGCAGACCTACCGCGAACACTATTCGAGCCCGTATCTGAATCTCGACTTCTTCCGCGCGGTCGGCGCGACGATGCCCGAGAACCTGGTGCTCGTGATCGCGCAGGCCGACGGCAAGCCGATCGCGAGTTCGCTCGCCGTCTACCGGCGCGGCGCGCATGGCGGCGGCACGCTGTACGGCCGCTACTGGGGCGCGCTCGAGCACGTGCCGTGCCTGCATTTCGAAACGGCCTACTACCAGCTGCTCGAGTTCTGCATCGAGGCCGGACTCGATACGTTCGAAGGCGGCGCGCAGGGCGAACACAAGCTCGCGCGCGGCTTCCTGCCGACCGTCACGCATTCCGCGCACTGGCTCGCGCACCCGGCGTTCTCGGACGCCGTCGCGCGCTTTCTCGAACGCGAGACCGAGCATATTCACACGTACGTCGACGAACTGCGCGAACACGATCCGTTCCGGCACAGCGGCGGTCGCCCCTGATGCGCGATGCGCGTTACGGTTCGTGGCGGAATTCGCCGACGTTGGCCGCACATCCGCCGAGACCGCCGCGCGAACGACCCCGATCGCGAAATCCGGCGGCCCGCCCGATCTTTTCTGAGACACTGGCGGCTTCGCATCCCGCCGCTTTTCCATGTCCTGGTTTTTGTATCTGATCGAGTGCGCCGACGACAGCGTCTACACGGGCATCACGAACGACGTCGCCGCGCGCTTCGACCAGCACGCGTCCGGCAAGGGCGCGCGCTACACGCGCTCGCGCAAGCCGCGCGCGGTGCTCGCGTCGTTCCCGCTGCCCGACCGGTCGATCGCGTCGCGCGTCGAATACTGGGTGAAGCGGCTCACGCCCGCGCAGAAACGCGAACTGGCGGCCGGGATCCGGACGCTCGAATCGGTGTTGCCGGCCGGGATGTCGATCGACGGGAATGTCGGTGTCGGTGTCGATGCGGCGAGTTTGAAGACCGAAGCGCGCGGGCGCAAGAAGGGGAAGAAAGCGCAGCAAGCCGACATCGGGACGCAGGCGGCCGAAGCGGAACGACCCGTCAGGAAAGCCGCGAAGGCCGGCGATGACGGGAAGGCGGCCCGTCCTGCCAGGACCGTGAAGTCCGGGACAACCGCTCGGACGTCCACGAAGACACAGGCCACGCCCGCGACGAAGCGGGCCAAGACCGGCGACGCTGCCGACGCAGGAAAGAAGACTTCAACACGCGGCACCGCGGCCAAGCAGGAAAAGCCGGCGACGAACGCGGCGCCGAAGTCGAAGCCGAAAGCGCGGGCCGCCGGCCGCAAGTCCATCGCGAAGGAACGCGCCGGCACGGCTTCCACGCCGACGCGCCGCCGCGCATCGATGAGCAAGACCCCGACCGAAGCCGTCGAAGCCGCAGCCCCCGTGGTCACCAAGCGCCGCGCAATAAGCGCAACGAGCAAAACAAGCGCGAAAAGCGCGAATGCCGCACCCGACGACGCCGCTCTGCCCGCGCCGGCGCCCGCCCACACCCGAAAGAAAACGGCACCCGCCGCCACACCGCGCCAAAAACAAAACCGCGCGGCCTCCTGAGGAGACACGCGCGGTTTGCGTGGCGGGCGAGGCGACCGTCCGGCCGTCCGGCCGGCTTTACTTCTTGTAGTTCGCGGCGCCGTCGGTGATTTCCTTGTGCGCGGCTTCGATGCCGGCCCAGCCTTCGACCTTCACCCACTTGCCCTTCTCGAGCGCCTTGTATTGCTCGAAGAAGTGCTTGATCTGGTCCTTCAGGTACTCGGGCACGTCGTCGATCGACTTCAGGTTGGCCGTCATCGGGCAGATCTTGTCGTGCGGCACCGCGACCAGCTTCGCGTCGACGCCCGACTCGTCGGTCATCTGCAGCATGCCGAGCACGCGCGAACGCACGATCGAGCCGGCCAGCAGCGGGAACGGCGTGATCACCAGCACGTCGACCGGATCGCCGTCGCCCGACAGCGTCTGCGGAATGTAGCCGTAGTTCACCGGATAGCGCATGCCGGTACCGATGAAGCGGTCGACGACGAGGAGACCCAGCTCCTTGTCCGCCTCGTACTTCACCGGGTCGCTTTGCGCCGGGATCTCGATGATCACGTTGAAATCGTGCGGCAGGTCCTTGCCGGCCGGAACATGGTTGAAGCTCATAGGCGCTCTCTGTTGGTCGATGGAATTCGGGACAGGGGCGCCGCGGCCGATGCACCGCCGCGGGCGTCCCGCCAAGGAATGCGCCATTATAGCCAATCGACCGGTGGCGTCCGGATGACGATCGGCGCGATAATCGTTCCGGATGTCCGGTCATCGGGCCAACGCCCCGTTGCGCGTCCGCCGCGAAGCATGCGATCCGATAAGTGCTGAAGCGCTCACGCGAGGCGGCCGTGAAGCGTGGGACCGATAAATGCTGGAGCGCTAACTCGGGGCGACCGCGTAGCATGGAGGCCCGATAAGTGCCGAACGGCTAATTCAGGCCGACCGCGAAGCATAGGACCCGAGCAAGCGCCGAAGGGCTAATTCAGGCCGACCGCGAAGCATAGGACCCGAGCAAGCGCCGAAGGGCTAATTCAGGCCGACCGCGAAGCATGGAACCCGATAGGCGCTGAAGCGCTGACGTGGGTCGACCGCGAAGCATGGGACCCAAGTAAGCGCTAAAGCGCCAACTTGGGTCGACAGGAGCAGGCATGGAAGAAGCGAAGCACTTCATTGCGGGCGAATGGACGTTGCCTGCGCAACTGGAGACGATCCCCGTCGTCGATCCGTCCGACGGCCAGCCGTTCGCGACGATCGCGCGCGGCACGGCACCCGACATCGAGCGCGCGGTCGCCGCGGCCCGCGACGCGTTCGCGGGCCCGTGGGGCGCGACAAGCGCCGCCGAACGCGGCCGCGCACTGATGCGGCTGTCCGCACGCGTCGCCGATCACCTCGAGGAACTCGCCAAGATCGAGGCGCGCGACACCGGCAAGCCGCTGAAGCAGGCACGCGCCGACGCAGCCGCGCTCGCGCGCTACTTCGAGTTCTACGCGGGCGCCGCCGACAAGCTGCACGGCGAAACCCTGCCCTATCAGGCCGGCTACACGGTGCTCACCGTGCGCGAACCGCACGGCGTCACCGGCCACATCGTGCCGTGGAACTACCCGATGCAGATCTTCGGGCGCAGCGTCGGCGCGGCGCTCGCGGCCGGCAACGCGTGCGTCGTGAAGCCGGCCGAGGACGCGTGCCTGTCGGTGCTGCGCGTCGCCGAGCTGGCCGCCGAAGCCGGGTTGCCGGCCGGCGCACTGAACATCGTCACCGGCTACGGCCATGAAGCCGGCGCCGCGCTCGCGCGCCACCCCGGCATCGACCACATCTCGTTTACCGGCTCGCCCGCGACCGGCAAGCTCGTCACGCAGATGGCCGCCGAGAACCACGTACCCGTCACGCTCGAACTGGGCGGCAAGTCGCCGCAGATCGTGTTCGCCGACGCCGATCTCGAAGCGGCGCTGCCCGTGCTGGTGTCCGCGATCGTGCAGAACGGCGGGCAAACCTGCTCGGCCGGCAGCCGCGTGCTGATCGAGCGCGCGATCTACGAGCCGCTCGTCGAACGGCTCGCGACCGCATTCAACGGGCTGCGCGTCGGCCCGAGCCGCGCGGACCTCGACTGCGGCCCGCTGATCAACGCGCAGCAGCAGCAACGCGTGTGGGACTTCCTGTCCGATGCGCAGCACGACGGCATTCCGATGGCCGCGCACGGCCAGGTCGTGGCCGACGCGCCCGAAAGCGGCTTCTACCAGGCGCCCGCGCTGTTGCGCGACGTGCCGTCGTCGCACCGGCTCGCGCAGGAGGAAGTGTTCGGCCCGGTGCTCGCCGCGATGCGCTTCGCCGACGAAGACGAAGCGGTCGCACTCGCGAACGGCACGCCCTACGGCCTCGTCGCGGGCATCTGGACGCGCGACGGTGCGCGTCAAATGCGGCTCGCGCGGCGGCTGCGCGCGGGCCAGGTGTTCATCAACAACTACGGCGCGGGCGGCGGCGTCGAATTGCCGTTCGGCGGCGTCGGGCACTCGGGGCACGGCCGCGAGAAAGGCTTCGAGGCGCTGTACGGCTTCACCACGCTGAAGACGATCGCGATCCGGCACGGCTGAACACGGCTGGCAACGACCGGCCGCACCATGCACTCATCCAACCCAGGAGACACACCATGCGGTTGAGCGGCAAGACGGCCGTCGTCACGGGCGGCGGCTCGGGTTTCGGCGAAGGCATCGCGAAGACGTACGCGCGCGAAGGCGCGAACGTCGTCGTCAACGACCTGAACGGCGCGGCGGCCGAGCGTGTCGCGAGCGAGATCGCGCTGGCGGGCGGCAAGGCGATCGCGGTCGCGGGCGACGTGTCGCGCGACGACGATTGGCGCGCGCTGCTGCAGGCCGCGCTCGACGACTTCCATGCGGTGCAGATCGTCGTGAACAACGCCGGCACCACGCACCGCAACAAGCCGGTGCTCGACGTGACGGAAGCGGAGTTCGACCGCGTGTACGCCGTCAACATGAAGAGCCTGTTCTGGAGCGTGCAGACCTTCGTTCCGTACTTTCGCGCGCAGGGCGGCGGCGTGTTCGTGAACGTCGCGTCGACGGCCGGCGTGCGCCCGCGCCCGGGCCTCGTCTGGTACAACAGCACGAAGGGCGCGATGATCACCGCGAGCAAGTCGCTCGCAGCCGAGCTCGGCGCCGACCGGATCCGCGTGAACTGCATCAATCCGGTGCTCGGCGAGACGGCGCTGATGACCGAATTCATGGGCTGCGAAGACACACCCGAGAATCGCAGCCGGTTCCTCGCGACGATTCCGCTCGGCCGCTTCTCGACGCCGCAGGACATCGCGAACGCGGCCCTTTACCTCGCATCCGACGAAGCCGAGTTCATCACCGGCGTCTGTCTCGAAGTCGACGGCGGGCGCTGCATCTAGCCGCACGACCGTGATTGCGCCGCGCCGGCAACGCCGGCCGGCGCCGCATCTCCGCATGAGCAGTGCCTCGCACGACCCCGGATCGGGCGCCGCCGCGCCGGCTCCGGCCACCACAAGAAACGACAGGAGACAACATGGCAACATCGACGCAGTCGCTGCCGGGCTCGTCCGGCGCATTCGAGGAAGCAACCTACCGCAAGGTGTCGTGGCGGCTCACCCCGCTGCTGCTGCTGTGCTACGTGGTCGCGTATCTCGACCGCGTCAACGTCGGCTTCGCGAAGCTGCAGATGGCGAGCGACCTGAATCTCAGCGATACCGTCTACGGGCTCGGCGCCGGGATCTTCTTCTTCGGCTACTTTCTGTTCGAAGTCCCGAGCAACATCATCCTGCACAAGGTCGGCGCGCGTGTGTGGATCGCGCGCATCATGGCGACGTGGGGCGTGATCTCGATCCTGACGATGTTCGTCACGACACCCGCGATGTTCTACGTGATGCGCTTTTTGCTCGGCGTCGCCGAGGCCGGCTTCTTCCCCGGCGTGATCCTGTACCTCACCTACTGGTATCCCGCGCACCGGCGCGGCCGGATGACCACGTTCTTCATGACCGCCGTCGCATTGTCGGGCGTGATCGGCGGGCCGATCTCGGGCTTCATCCTGAAGGCGTTCAATGGCGTGAGCGGCTGGCACGGCTGGCAGTGGCTGTTCCTGCTCGAAGGGATTCCGTCGGTGCTGGCCGGCGTGCTCGTGTTCTTCGCGCTCGACGACCGGATCTCGAAGGCGACCTGGCTCACCGCCGAAGAAAAGGCGCTGCTCGCGCGCAACGTCGAAGCGGAGGAAGCGACGAAGGAAGACCTGCCGCTCGGCACCGTGATGTCGAGCCCGCGCGTATGGCTGATGGCGCTCATCTATTTCTCGTTCGTGATGGGCCTCTACGGCGTCGGCTTCTGGCTGCCGACGATCATCAAGGCGACCGGCGTCGTCGACACGTTCATGATCGGCCTGTTGTCGGCGGTTCCGTATGCGGCGGCGGTGGTCGCGATGATCCTGATCGCGCGCAGTGCCGACAAGCGCCGCGAACGACGCTGGCACCTGGCGATTCCGGCCGCGTTCGGCGCGCTCGGGCTCGTGCTGTCGGTAATCTGGGCGCACCAGACGGCACTCGCGATGCTCGGCCTCACGCTCGCGACGATGGGCATCCTGACCACGCTGCCGCTGTTCTGGAGCCTGCCGACCGCATTCCTCGGCGGCGCGGCGGCGGCCGCCGGCATCGCGATGATCAACTCGATCGGCAACCTCGCGGGCTTCATCAGCCCGTACATGATGGGCTGGCTCAAGCAGGCGACCGGCGCGAATGACGCGGGCATGTACATGCTCGCCGGGTTCCTCGTGCTCGGCGGGCTGCTCGCGCTGTCGGTGCCGAAACGGCTGGTCGACAAGTGATGCCGCGCATATGACGATCCCGTCGACAACGGACGAAAAAAGCCCCGAACGCCGCACGGCGTTCGGGGCCTGCTTGCGCAGCGCCGCGTCAGACCACGGTGATCGCGAGCGCGCTTTCGCGGTAGTGCTTGGCGGCCTTGTCGGTTTCGCCGAGATGCTCGAACAGGCGCGCGAGCGCACGGTGCGCACGCACCTTCAGCGCCTCGTTGTCGGCCTGCTTCAGCGCGGCTTCGAGGAACGACTGCGCCTTGCCCCACAGTTGTTGCTGCTGGCACAGACGGCCGAGCGCGAACAACAGGTCGGCATCGTCCGGATGGTCCTTCTTCCACCCTTCGGCCTTCTGGATCAGCGGCAGCGCATCGCCGCCGGCGGTGTCCGGATAGCGGCGCAGCAGGCGCGCATCCCAGTTGTGCGCGAGCGCGTCCTCGACGATCCGGCGCGCCTCGGTGCGGCGCTCGAGCTGCACCAGCAAATCGGCCGCGAGATCGGCGAGACGCGGCGACTGGCGCTCGAGCGGCGACAGCGACTGCCACACTTCGAGCAGCGCATCCGGATCGTGCCGGCGCTCGCGCAGCAGGTTTTCCGCGGCCTGCTGGCGCAGCCGCACGGCCGCGGCCGGATGCAGCGCCTCGCGCTTCTCGAGCGCCTTCGCGAGCTTCAGCACCTCGGCCCAGTTCTTCAACTGCTGTTGCGCGCGCAGCGCGACCTGTTGCGCATGAATGCGCTTGCCGCCCGCCTGCAGGTCGGCCAGCGCGGCGAGCGCGCCGTCCGCATCGCGTGCGTCGGCGCGCATGTCGGCCGACGCGAGCAGCCGTGCGTCCTGCCATTCGGGCGCATCGACCTTCGACAGCCAGTCGTCGCGACGCGTGTACTCGTGCATCCGGTGCGCGGCCGTCGCGGCGACGAGGCTCGCGGCGCCCTGGTTCGCATCGACCGCGAGCGCATCGCGCGCGGCCTTCTCGGCGCGCGAGAAGCGGCCCGCGTACAGGTTCGCGATCGCATCGCGCAGCGACGCCTGGGCCTTCTCGTTACGCGAACGCGCGCGATACGCGGCGACCCGCTGCGGCATGCGCCAGATGTTGCGCACGATGCGCAGCAGCGCATACACGACGATGAACAGCACCACGATGGCGATCACGAACAGGTTCAGCGACACGTCGACCCGGTACGGCGGATAGACGAGCAGCACCTGCCCCGCATCGAAACGGCCGACCGTGGCGAGTGCGACGGCGATCGCGAACAGGATCGCGAGCCAGACGATTCCTCGAAGCGTCATCGTTACCCCCGGCTCTTGAACTGCTGAACGGCGTTCAGGCTCGTGTTCAGGTTCGGCACCGCGACCGTCAGCGATGCGCCGTCGACCTGCTTGAGCAGATCCTCGACCGATTGCGTGTCCTTCGATGCCTGGTCGAAATACTTGCCGAGCGACGCCTGCGCCGCATGCAGGTCGGCCTTCATCGCGCTGTCGTTGCGTGCGAGCAGCGACAGTCGCGCGGTGAGCAGGCGCAGCTTCACGTTCTCGCGCACGAAGTAGCCCTGGTCGGGCGATGCGAGCATCGCATCGGCGTTGTCGATCCGGCGCACCTGCACGAGGCCCTTCAGCTGCTGGCCCAGGCCAGCCGAGAAGTCATGCCACCACACCTTCCAGCGCGGCGCGTCGGCGGCGACCGACGACGCGGCGTCGGCCGGCGCGGCCTGCGGCGCCGCGTGCGGGACGATCGCCTCGCCCGACAGCGGCAGCGTGTCGATCTTCGCGATCGCGTCGTCGAGCTTGATCGCGAGGCCCGTCAGGTCGGCCGACGGTGCGGCCTTCAGCTTCTCGATGTCCTGCTCGAGCGCCTTGCGCACCGTGACGGCCTGCGCGCTCTGCGACGTCGCGAGACGCGCGTCGGCATTCTGCAGCGCGATCAGCGCGAGCTGCGTGTTGCCCGTCAGCTGCAGCTGCTGGCTCGCGCTCGACAGCATCTGGTCGACTTCCTCGAGCATCCATGCGTCGCGGTTGCGCGACAGGTCCTGGTATTGCTGTTGCAGCGCCTGCTGCGCGCTCTGCGCATCGGCGAGCTTGCCGTCGAGCTGCGCGAGCTGCGTGTCGACCTGGTGCGTGCTCGCGAGCGCCTGCTCAGTCTTCATGCGGGTCTCGGCCGTCTGCGCATCGAGCGCCTTCTGGCGCGCGACGAACGAATCGCCGAGCCGGTCGACCTTGCGGTTCAGCGCGTAGCCGCCGACCCCGGCCGCGCAGCCAAGCACGACGATGACGAACCACAGCACCGCGCTGCCGCCGCGGCGCGCATGCGGCTCGGACGCGAGATAAGGCGGACGGGGCGGCGGTGCGGATGCAGCGGCCGGCTGGGAAGCGACGCTTTTGGAATCGTTGGTATCTGTCATGCGTTTAGTCACCGGTGCGGCTGTCGCCGGTTGGACGGCCTCGTCGGCCATCGTTCGAAACGCGCGGACGATGCGCTCATCGCCCGCGCCGGTCAGCATAATCCTATCAAAACCCAGTGCGCGCGCGCTCTGCTCGATGCGCGGATGCGGCGTCACGAGCGGCGCGTGCTTCAGCGCGTCGATCTCCGCGTCGTTCAGGTGCGTGCGTGCGAGTTCGTGCAGGTTGCGCACGCCTTCCGAACTCGTGACGAGCCACGCATGCGGCGCGCCGGCGAGCAGTGCATGCACGCGCTCCCACACGGCCACGCGCGGCTCCGGCACGACGCGCCGGTACGCGGCGACGAGCGTGACGTCCGCGCCGGCCTCGCGCAGCCGCTCGGCGAGCCATTCGCGGCCGCCGTCGCCGCGCACGATCAGCACGCGTTTGCCGGCGAGCGCCTGCGCGCCGCCGAATGCGGCCTCGATGCTCGCGAACAGGCTTTCGGAATCGTAATGAGGGACGCCGCTGTCGGCCGGCGCCTGCGGTGCGATCACGCGATGCGCGGGCGCGGCGATGCCGTGACGCTCGAGCGCGGCGACGCTGCCGGGCCCGACGACGCCGATCGGCAGCGCATTCGGCCAGATCGCGCCGTACTGCGCGAGCGCGCGGTCGATCGCATTCGGCGACACGAAGATCACGAGCGCGTAGTCGGCGAGTTGGGCGAGTGCCGCCTCGAGCGGCGCCGGATCGTCGACCGGCGCGATGTCGATCAGCGGAAATTCGAGCACGTCGCAGCCGGCTTCGGCCAGCTGCGACGCGAGTGTGGCCGACTGGCCGTCCGGGCGGGTCAGGACGGCGGTGAACGCACGCGCGCCGCCCGCCATCAGGCGTCGCCCTTGCCGGCCTGCGACGCGGCGAGCAGTGCGTTGACGATGTCGAGCGCGCCCTGCGCCTCCAGCTCGTCGGACACCGCTCGGCCGAGCGCGAGCGCGTCGGCGACGGTGATGACGGAGCCGCATTCCTCGGCCGTCAGCACACGCCGGCCGTCGGTCGTCGATACGCGGCCCGTCAGGTACAGCTCGCCCGCGCGCCACACCGCATGCGCGGCGAGCGGCACTTCGCAGCTGCCGCCGAGTGCACGCGACACCATCCGCTCGGCCTCGACCGCGAGCGCGGTCTGCGGGTCGTGCAGCGGTGCGAGCCACGCCGCGACGTCGGCACGGTGCGCGGCGATCTCGATGCCGAGCGCGCCCTGGCCGGCGGCCGGCGGGCTGTCCTCGACGTCGATCAGTGCGCGGATCCGCGCGTCCAGGCCGAGGCGCTTCAGGCCCGCGGCCGCGAGGATGATCGCCGCGTAGTCGCCGCGATCGAGTTTGGACAGGCGCGTGTCGAGATTGCCGCGCAGCGGCAGCACGTCGAGGTGCGGATAGCGCGCGCGCAGCATCGCCTCGCGGCGCAGGCTCGACGTGCCGACGACCGCGCCGGCCGGCAGCGCGTCGAGCGACGCGTAGTCGTTCGACACGAACGCGTCGCGCGGATCCTCGCGCGCCATGATCGCGGTGAGCGCGAAGCCGTCGGGCAGCGCCATCGGCACATCCTTCAGCGAATGCACGGCCAGATCGGCACGACCGTCGGCGAGCGCGTTCTCCAGCTCCTTCACGAACAGGCCCTTGCCACCGACCTTCGACAGCGTGCGATCGAGAATCTGATCGCCACGGGTCGTCATCCCGAGGATTTTCACGTCACAAGCTGGATATAATTTGCGCAGCGCATCACGCACATGTTCGGCTTGCCACATCGCCAGGCGGCTCTCACGCGAAGCAATCGTCAGCGTCGCGGGCGGCTGCGTCTGTCGCGGCCCTGCCGCAGGAATCTCGGAATTCATTGCTGGAACATCGAAGGACGGGATTGAAGATCGAACAATGGTAGCACGCACGCCCCGGCCCGCCCGGGCCCGGAGCCTGCGCCCGCCCCGCTTCGGCGCGGGCGGCGACGCCGATGCGCGAATGTGCCGTACATAGCTGGTTGCTTGACCGCAGTTCCCGTAGTTTCCGCAGTCCCCGCAGTCCCTTTTGACTCGAGCTTTCCCAAGGAAACCCATCGTGAAGTCTTCCGGATCGGTGCGTACGACGCGCCGCAATGCTGCCCTGCCCTCCTCCGACGCCCAGACGGGCACCGTCGCCGCTGCCGCGAACGGCCGTGCGAAAACGGCAACCAAACCGAAAGACCCGATACGTCCGACAAAACGCACGATCAAGACTACCGGCCCGGCCGCCCGCACGGCCGGCGCGACGAAGGCCGGCGCCCGCACGCGCGAAGACAAGGACGGCCCGCTGTTCGAGGACATCCGCTTTCTCGGCCGGCTGCTCGGCGACGTGGTGCGCGAGCAGGAAGGCGACACGGTGTTCGAGGTCGTCGAGACCATTCGCCAGACGGCCGTGAAGTTTCGCCGCGAGGACGACAGCGAGGCCGCGCAGACGCTCGATAAGAAGCTCCGCAAGCTGACGCCGGAGCAGACGGTGAGCGTCGTGCGCGCGTTCAGCTATTTCTCGCACCTCGCGAACATCGCGGAAGACCGCCATCACAACCGCCGCCGCCGCATCCACGCGCTGGCCGGCTCCGCGCCGCAGCCCGGCACCGTCGCGTACGCGCTCGACCAGCTGAAGACCACCGGCAACGCGTCGAAGCGCCTGCTGCAGCGCTTCTTCGACGATGCGCTGATCGTCCCGGTGCTGACCGCGCACCCGACGGAAGTGCAGCGCAAGAGCATCCTCGACGCGCAGCACGACATCGCGCGCCTGCTCGCCGAGCGCGACCAGGAACTGACCGCGCGCGAGCGCCAGTACAACGAAGCGATGCTGCGCGCGCGCGTGACCGCGCTGTGGCAGACCCGCATGCTGCGCGATGCGCGCCTGACGGTCGGCGACGAGATCGAGAACGCACTGTCGTACTACCGCGCGACGTTCCTCGACGAACTGCCGGCGCTGTACGGCGACATCGAGGCCGCGCTCGCCGAGCACGGCCTGCAGGCGCGCGTGCCCGCGTTCTTCCAGATGGGCAGCTGGATCGGCGGCGACCGCGACGGCAACCCGAACGTGACGGCCGCGACGCTCGACGAAGCGATCACCCGCCAGGCCGCGGTGATCCTCGAACACTATCTGGAACAGGTGCACAAGCTCGGCGCCGAGCTGTCGGTGTCGAACCTGCTGGTCGGCGCGAACGACGCGGTGAAGGCGCTCGCGGCCGCATCGCCCGACCAGTCGCCGCATCGCGTCGACGAACCGTATCGCCGCGCGCTGATCGGCATCTACACGCGACTCGCCGCGAGCGCGCGCGTGCGCCTCGGCGAAGGCACGGTGCCGGTGCGCAGCGCGGGCCGCGGCGCGCCGCCGGTGCGCGCCGTGCCGTACGCGGATTCCGAAGCATTCGTCGCCGACCTGAAGGTGCTGACCGCATCGCTGGAGGAGCATCACGGCGCGTCGCTCGCCGCACCGCGCCTCGCGCCGCTGATGCGCGCGGCCGAGGTGTTCGGCTTCCACCTCGCGAGCATCGATCTGCGCCAGAGCTCCGACGTCCACGAAGCCGTGGTCGCCGAGCTGTTTGCGCGTGCGGGCGTCGAAGCCGACTACGCGGCGCTCGCCGAGGAAGACAAGCTGCGCGTGCTGCTCGCCGCGCTCGCCGATCCGCGTCCGCTGCGCTCGCCGTACCTCGAATACTCGCCGCTCGCGCAGAGCGAGCTCGGCGTGTTCGAGAAGGCCCGCGACGTGCGCGCGAAGTTCGGCGCGCGCGCGGTGCGCAACTACATCATTTCGCATACGGAAACCGTCAGCGACCTCGTCGAGGTACTGCTGCTGCAGAAGGAGACGGGCCTGCTCGACGGCACGCTCGGCCGCAATGCAAAGAGCGGCCTGATGGTGATCCCGCTGTTCGAGACGATCCCCGATCTGCGCGACGCCGCGCGCATCATGCGCGAGTACTTCGCACTGCCGGGCGTCGACGCGCTGATCGCGCACCAGGGCGCCGAACAGGAAGTGATGCTCGGCTACTCGGACTCCAACAAGGACGGCGGCTTCCTCACGTCGAACTGGGAGCTGTATCGCGCGGAACTCGCGCTCGTCGACCTGTTCCGCGAACGCAAGATCACGCTGCGCCTGTTCCACGGTCGCGGCGGCACGGTCGGCCGCGGGGGCGGCCCGACCTACCAGGCGATCCTGTCGCAGCCGCCGGGCACCGTGAACGGCCAGATCCGCCTGACCGAACAGGGCGAGGTGATCGCGAGCAAGTTCGCGAACCCCGAGATCGGCCGGCGCAACCTCGAAACGGTCGTGGCCGCCACGCTGGAGGCGTCGCTGCTGCCGCAGTCGAACGCGCCCACGCAACTGCCCGCGTTCGAAGCCGCGATGCAGACGCTGTCCGATGCCGCGATGGCGTCGTATCGCGCGCTCGTCTATGAAACGCCGGGCTTCACCGACTACTTCTTCTCGTCGACGCCGATCACCGAGATCGCCGAGCTGAACATCGGCAGCCGTCCGGCTTCGCGCAAGCTGCAGGATCCGAAGAACCGCAAGATCGAGGATCTACGCGCGATTCCGTGGGGCTTCTCGTGGGGTCAGTGCCGGCTGCTGCTGACGGGCTGGTACGGCTTCGGCAGCGCGGTGAGCGCGTATCTCGACGGTGCGCCGGACGCGGCCGAACGCACGAAGCGCGTCACGCTGCTCAAGAAGATGAACAAGACCTGGCCGTTCTTCGCGAACCTGCTGTCGAACATGGACATGGTGCTCGCGAAGACCGATCTCGCGGTCGCGTCGCGCTACGCGCAGCTCGTTGCCGATCGCAAGCTGCGCAAGCACGTGTTCGAGCGGATCGTCGCGGAATGGGAGCGCACGTCGCAGGCACTCGCGGAAATCACCGGGCACGAAGGCCGCCTCGCGACCAACCCGCTGCTCGCGCGTTCGATCACGAACCGCTTCCCGTATCTCGATCCGCTGAACCACCTGCAGGTCGAGCTGATCAAGCGTCACCGCGCGGGCGACACGAACGCGCGGCTGCGTCGCGGGATTCACCTGACCATCAACGGGATCGCGGCCGGCCTGCGCAATACCGGCTGATCCCGATCCGCGCGCGGCGCGGGTTCGCCCCGCGCCGGCCGGCGCCACGAAACGAAAGCCTCGATACGCGGCCCGCGCGTATCGAGGCTTTTTTCATCGGGAAGCGCGACGGTGCGAGCCGCCGGGCCGCGCACTCATTGCGCGTCGATCAGCAATGCGTCGTGCTCGAACGATCCGTCCGCCTGCACCGCGTAGTAGCCGCGCACCTCGTCGGGCGCGTGCGCCCACAGCGCGCGGATGCCCGCGACGCTGTCGGCCGGCGTGCGAATGCGCTCGACCCACGTATCGAAATCGATCGGCAGGCGCCAGCGGCTGTGCACGTGCGCGTCGAACCCGGCGTCGCCGAACATCGCGAGCCATTCGTCGGCACGGTAATCGCGCACATGCGACGCGTCGCGCAACACTTCCGCGGCCTGCAGATACGTGTCGAGCAGCGGATGGTCGTTACCCGCGATGTCGATCATCAGCACGCGGCCGCCCGGCTTCAGCACGCGCCGCACCTCGGCGAGCGCCGCGCGCACGTCGTGCCAGTGATGCGCGCTCATCCGGCTCACCACCCAGTCGAAGGTCCCCCCGTCGAACGGCAGCCGCTCGGCCGGGCCCTGCTGCGTGCGGACGTTCGCGAGCCCGCGCTCGCGCGCGGCGCCCTCGACGGTCGCGAGCATCGGCGCGGCGAGATCGTAAGCGACCACGTCGCGCACGTGCGGCGCGACCGCGAAGCTCGCGTGACCCGCGCCGCAACCCAGATCGAGCACCGCGGCATCGGGCGTCGCGCGCACCGCGTCGGCCAGCGCCTGCAGATCGGCGCCCGTCGCGTGGACCGTGCTCGTCAGATAGGCGGCGGCCGTCGTGCCGAATGCGTCGGCGACCTGGTCGTGGTGTTTCATCGTTCGCTCCTTCTCGTGGTGGGGCGCTCGCTGCCTGCCAGCGCGCGAATCGCTACAATAGGGCCGCGCCTGTACCAGTACAAGTTAAGCAGTTATTCTGGTATTCGTTGCACCTGCCTGATGTTTGCCGGGTTTGCCGGGTTTGCCGCGCCCAGCGCTTTTTTCCTTTTCGCCGTTTCAGCCATTTCAGCCGTTTTCGCATGAACTCGCCGTCTTCCGCCCCTACCCCGCCACTCGATGCGACACCCGCCCGCGCACTCGGCGAATTCATCCGCGCGCACCGCGAACGGCTGTCGCCGCAGGCCGTCGGCCTGCCGCCCGGCCCGCGCCGCCGCACGCCGGGCCTGCGGCGCGAGGAAGTCGCGCAGCTCTGCGGCGTCAGCCCGACCTGGTACACGTGGATCGAGCAGGGCCGCCCGGTGTCGGCATCGGCCGACGCACTCGCGCGGATCGCCGTCGCGCTGCAGCTGTCGAAGGCCGAGCGCGCATACCTGTTCGAGCTGGCCGCGCAGCGCGACCCGGCCGAGCCCGACGTGGCGGCCGGCGACCTGCCGCCGACGCTCGCGGCGACCGTCGCCGCGATCGCCACGCCCGCCTACGTGCTCGACCGCCAATGGAACGCGCTCGCGTGGAATGCGCCGGCCGCCGCGCTGTTTGCGGGCTGGCTCGACGGCGAGCACGACCGCAACCTGCTGCGCTTCACGTTCATGTCGCCGGCCGCGCGCACGCTGATCGTCGACTGGGAAACCCGTGCGCGGCGCCTCGCGGCGGAATTCCGCGCCGACTCGATCCGCCATCTGGCCGATGCGCCGACCCGCGCGCTGATCGACGCGCTGATGGCCGGCAGCGACGCGTTCGCGCAGTACTGGGCGTCGCAGGACGTGTTCGAGCGCGAAGGCGGCCTGCGCGAGTTCGACCACCCGGCCGACGGCCGCCTCGTGTACCAGCAGATCACGCTGAAGCCCGCGCACCGGGAAGACCTGAAGCTCGTGGTGCTCGTGCGCGACTGAGCGATCGGCCCGCGCCGGCAAAGGCCGGCGGGCCGCCCCGCGAATGTTAGAATCGCGGGATTCCCTCGGCGGCGCACGCCGCCCAACTCCCCTTCGAAGAATCGCCATGACGTCCCAACTGCACAAAAAGGGCGAGGCCTGGTCGGCCCGCTTCTCGGAACCGATGTCGGAGCTGGTCAAGCGCTACACGTCGTCGGTGTTTTTCGACAAGCGCCTCGCGCTCGTCGACATCGCCGGCTCGCTCGCGCATGCGAGCATGCTCGCGGCGCAGAAGATCATCAGCGCCGACGACCTCGCCGCGATCGAACGCGGGATGGCGCAGATCAAGGGCGAGATCGAGCGCGGCGAATTCGAATGGCAGCTCGACCTGGAAGACGTCCACCTGAACATCGAAGCGCGCCTGACCGCGCTGATCGGCGACGCCGGCAAGCGCCTGCATACGGGCCGCTCGCGCAACGACCAGGTGGCGACCGACATCCGTCTGTGGCTGCGCGGCGAGATCGACCGCATCGGCGGCCTGCTGACCGACCTGCGCGGCGCACTGATCGACCTCGCGGAGAAGAACGCCGACACGATCATGCCGGGCTTCACGCACCTGCAGGTCGCGCAGCCCGTCACGTTCGGTCATCACCTGCTTGCGTACGTGGAAATGTTCACGCGCGACGCGGAACGCATGCGCGACTGCCGCACCCGCGTGAACCGCCTGCCGCTCGGCGCGGCCGCGCTCGCGGGCACCAGCTACCCGATCGACCGTCACGCGGTCGCGAAGACGCTCGGCTTCGACGGCATCTGCGCGAACTCGCTCGACGCGGTGTCGGATCGCGACTTCGCGATCGAGTTCACGGCCGCGTCCGCGCTGGTGATGACGCACGTGTCACGCTTCTCGGAGGAACTCGTGCTGTGGATGAGCCCGCGCGTCGGCTTCATCGACATCGCCGACCGCTTCTGCACCGGCAGCTCGATCATGCCGCAGAAGAAGAACCCGGACGTGCCCGAACTCGCGCGCGGCAAGACCGGCCGCGTGAACGGCCATCTGATGGCGCTCCTCACGCTGATGAAGGGCCAGCCGCTCGCGTACAACAAGGACAACCAGGAAGACAAGGAACCGCTGTTCGACACGGTCGACACCGTCGCCGACACGCTGCGGATCTTCGCGGAAATGGTCGCTGGGATTACCGTGAAGCCGGACGCGATGCGCGCGGCCGCGCTGCAGGGCTTCTCGACCGCGACCGACCTCGCCGACTACCTGGTCAAGCGCGGCCTGCCGTTCCGCGATGCGCACGAAGCCGTCGCGCACGCGGTGAAGATCTGCGACGACCGCGGGATCGATCTCGCCGACCTGACGCTCGACGAGATGAAGCAGGAACTGCCGAACGTCGCGCACCTGATCGGCGACGACGTGTTCGGCTACCTGACGCTCGAAGGGTCGGTCGCGAGCCGCAATCACCCGGGCGGCACCGCGCCCGATCAGGTGCGTGCAGCGGCCAAGGCCGCCCGCGCCGCGCTCGGCAAGTAAGTCTGTTGTCACGAACGGACGCCTGCGGCGTCCGTTTTTATTCGGGCGGCCGTCGCGCCGCCCGTCGCCTTCCCCGCTTCCCGGATACCGCCGATGATTTTCTCCGCCGCGCTCTTCGACATGGACGGCCTGCTCGTCGATTCCGAGCGGACCATCATGAACACGTGGATCGACGTGTCGAACGCCCACGGCGTCGTGCTGACCGAGATCGACTACCTGCAGATCGTCGGCCGCTCGTTCGCCGAAGGCCAGGTGATCCTTGCGCGGCTGATCGGCCACGCCGACACGTTCGAAGCCGTGCGCATCCGCGTGCGCGAACAGCTCGCCGCACCCGAACCCCATCCGAAGTTTCCGCTGAAGTCCGGCGCGCTCGCGCTGCTCGAGGCGCTCGCACAGGCCGGCATTCCGTGCGCGGTCGCGTCGTCGTCCGCACGCGACGTGATCCGCGCGCGGCTCGATGCGGTCGGCGTGCTGCCGTTCTTCCGCGCGATCGCGGGCGGCGACGAAGTCTCGCGCGGCAAGCCGGACCCGGCCGTCTACCGGCTCGCGGCCGAACGCCTCGGCGTGCCGGCGCAGGCCTGCGTCGCATTCGAGGACAGCGATTTCGGCGCGCTGTCGGCGGCCGGCGCCGGCGCATCGGTCATCACCGTGCCGGACCTGAAGGCGCCCACGCCGGAGATCGTCGCGCTGAGCCTGCACGTGCTCGCATCGCTCGACGACGCGGTTGCGCTCGTGCCGTCGTGGTTCGGCAAGCGCAGCACACTGCTGAATTGAACCGGCTCGTAAGCCGCCGCTCCCGCTGAGCGATAGTCATCCAGTTTCACGTCGACGAGGGTGCCGACGCTCGGTATTCAACGTAGAACACCGAACCGTTGCTGGTGCATCAAGGACTTGCTACGCGTGCGACTGTTGCTGCAAACCAGCGTGGCCGTTGTGCAAAATCCCGGGCTATTCGTGCCCGAATTTCTGTCGCGCTCGATGCAAAATCAGGGTACCCCGTGACATGCGAGTTCACGGCGCGGTTCTCGATTCATGGTCCATGTCGGCCGGCCACTCGACCTTGGGAGCCAAGCGTAACGCCAAGTTGTACGGGGCGACGTCGTTAGGATCACGCGACTCTGCATGATCAGGATCGAGACCTACGATGCCGTTTTGCATGTACGAACACACATAGGCCCAAAGGTTCGTGGTGTTTGCAGCGGTGGTACTGAAATCGAAGCGCATAATGACTTCGTTGGTACCGCGCTTCACAACGGCAATGGAAACACCCTCTTTGATGATGGGTGCACCGCCGGCGGTTGCTCCGCGCACCTTCCACTTCTCGGCGCGCAGATCGTCCCAGTCATAACTCGCCGTAGTGACGTACCAGCGCGTGAACGGATTCCACCAGACGGAGTGAAAGCCGTACACGTACACTTTGCGACGTAAGCGATTGAAACGCAGCGGCAAATCGCGGGGCGGAGATGCGTCCATGCGATACAGAACGTAGGTTAGCCAGGCCGAAAAAGAAATTAACACTACAAATAATAGAAAATAACAGACATCATCAGCCAATGAACCAGCGTGCGAAAACTGCGGGGTGGTGAAAAACCACACTTCAAACATAGCAAGACTGACCGTCACAAGCGCCATTGCACCGGCAAAACACAGAACCAATCCCCGTAGCGCGGTTGTATTCCGAGCAAGTTCCAGATAAGTCGCATCGAGGTGTGTCGGAGTCAACCACATCAAAGAGGGATTTTCATCGATAGGTTCATTGGGCCCCGGTAGATCACGTTTCCAACCAGTACAAGGAGGGTTTAGCGCGGGTGTCTCCATCAGGGTTCCTCCGTGATTTCGATGGTTGCGAATCCAGAGCTATCGCTCTTATCAGACATGGGCATTCACGGTGCCGTCCGCGACTCGCGGTCCATGTCAGCAGGCCACTCCACCTTGGGGGCCAAGCGCAGCGCCAAGTTGTACGGTGCGACGTCGTTGGAATCGCGCGGCTCGGCATGGTCTGGATCAAGACGCTCGGTACCGTGTTGCATGTACGAGCACACGTAGGCCCAAAGGTTGGTCGTGTTGGTGGCAGTGGTACTGAAATCGAAGCGCGTGATGACCTCGTTGGTACCAGGTTTGACCACGGCAATAGAGACACCCTCTTTGATAATGGGCACACCGCCCGCAGTCGCACCTCGCACCTTCCACTTCTCGGCGCGCAGATCGTCCCAGTCGTAGCTTGCAGTGGTGACGTACCCGCGCGTGAACGGATTCCACCAGACCAAGTGAAAGCCGTACACATACACTTTCCGGCGCACGCGATTGAAGCGTAGAGGCAGATCACGCGGTGGAGATACGTCCGCGCGATACATCACATACGTAGCCCACCCTAGCAACAAGCAAATACCGAGGCCCATGATGGCAAAACCGGCAATCTCGAGAATGGTGCTTGTTGCAACTAGGTCAGTCGTTACAAAAAACCAAACATCAAAGATTGCATAGAAGATGGTTGTCAATGCCGTCACCAGCGAACACAACAACCCTAGGCCACGTACCGTTGAGGTATTGCGTTCAAGCTCCAAGTAGATCGTATCGAGGTGCGTAGGCGTCAGCCATAGCAACGACGGCGATTCCTCTATCGGCTCATTGGGCCCGGGCAAATCGCGCTGCCAACCCTTGCACGGAACATTGAGTTTGGGTTTTGCCATCAAGCTTCCTCGGTGATTTCCATGGCTGCGAAGCCAGAACTGTCGTTCTTATCAGACATAGGTATTCATGGTGCCGTGCGCGACTCATGATCCATATCAGCAGGCCACTCCACCTTCGGTGCCAAGCGCAACGCAACGTTATACGGGGCAACGTCATTGGGATCGCGCGGCTCGGCATGGTCTGGATCAAGACGCTCGGTGCCGTGTTGCATGTACGAGCACACATAGGCCCAAAGGTTCGTGGTGTTTGCAGCGGTGGTACTGAAATCGAAGCGCGTAATGACTTCGTTGGTACCAGGCTTCACGACGGCAATGGAGACACCTTCTTTGATGATGGGTGCACCACCGGCGGTTGCTCCGCGTACCTTCCATTTCTCGGCGCGCAAATCGTCCCAGTCATAACTCGCCGTAGTGACATGCCAGCGTGTGAACGGATTCCACCAGACCGAGTGAAAGCCGTACACGTATACTTTGCGGCGCATGCGATTGAAGCGTAGAGGCAGATCCCGCGGCGGAGAAACATCCATTCGATATAAAAGGCACGTGAGCCATACAAACAGAACTATGCAAGAAATAGCAACAAGTAGAAATCCTGCGTATTCGGCGATACTAATCTGGCCAGCAAACTGTGAATCGGTAAATAACGAAATCGAAAAAAAGAAGAAGTGAATGCTTACCGCAGCCATCAAGGCAGCTCCGCACAGTACCAGTCCTCGAACGGTGGAAGTGTTACGTGATAGCTCTAAAAATATCTGGTCAATGTATGTAGGTGCCAGCCATAGCAACGACGGGGATTCCTCTATCGGCTCATTAGGCTCGGGCAAATCGCGCTGCCAACCCTTGCATGGGACATTGAGTTTGGATTTTGCCATTAGGCTTCCTCGGTGATTTCGATGGCTGCGAAGCCAGAACTATCGTTCTTATCAGGCCAGAAGGTCACAATCAATGTTGCCGACTTGATCTTGTGAACTGGATCCAACCAATATCGGCCGCTCAACACTGGCCGCTTCGAAGTGGGCTTCGTCTCGATTTCGAGTGAGTAATCCAAGCGCTTCAGCACTGTGGCTGGCTTGAGCGTTGCGGTGTCGTTGAATTGCCCTGATGCCATGACATGGGAGGATAGAGCGGGCAGGCGCTTACCAGTGCTTGCTACGCCAAAGCGCTCGCTAGAAAGCGTAAAGCGATAGCGTGATCGTTGAGCATCGAATCCCGGTAAGACCGCACCGTAGGCCAACACCGTTCCTGCCTCCACGGCACCACCGTTTTTCAGTACCTCGACGTCTTCAGCCATAAGCTCATCGACGGATCTCGCGCGAGTTCCGCTCTCGAAACTGAGTGTCACATCCATACCGAGTACCGCGGCATTGAGTGCCGCGATAGCACGATCCATGTCTATCTCTGGATCCGCCCAATGCTGCTTGCCCTGTGCCTGGCCGAAGTAGCAACGCCGTGCCCATTGTTCCAAAGCATCAGATTCGAGACTCTTCGCGTACTGGACTGCGGCAAAGGCAAAAAGGCCGAGAGCAATTCCAAGCCCAAGAACGCCAAATAATGCTCCCGAGCCGAGAGTCCCAACTGCGCTCGCGATCGCGCCTCCAATCGACAATCCAGCAGCAACTGTATAAGTCAACTGTGCGGTCTTGTCCCCCGCCTTTGCCACTCGTACTGCTGCACGAAAATTCGCTGCTCCGTCCGCGATTCCTGCTAGCGACGCTATAGCCCCACCGACCTTCACTATTTGGCTACCCAACCCAACGACTCGACCAAGCACCGGCGTTTGCTCAACGCCCCAACGCCGCGCAAACTCCTTCATCGCCTCCGCCGGAATTTTGATCGCCAAACCAGCCGCTTCAACATGCGCCCCCATCAAACTAATCGACACACTGTAAAACGCAGCCACCGCTTCCGGATGGCGCGCACCGACCTTCGCATCCAGATCGGCCAGCGTGCTCTTCAAGCTGTCCTGCAGAAAGTACAGCCCGACGAACGACAAGCCCGCGTCCACGCTGCCGACAGACAAGCTCTTGAGGCCAGCGAAGCTGCTGCCAGCAAAACGATGCGCACCGGCGGCACCGATCTGCAAGCCGTTAAGCAGCTTGGCCGCGGCCGGCTCCAGATTCTTGAGGCCTGCCTTGATCTGGCGCAGTGCCGCCTTGGCCTCCCGGTTCACGTCCTGCCCCAACACACCGCCGGCCTGTTTGATATCGCGCGCCCGCTCCGTCGCATCCTGCCCAAACTGTACGAGCCGTTGCTTGACCTCTTCGGCCGAACCATGAACCCATAGCGTGACGTCGATCAATACGTTGCGAACGTTGGCGTTCGGGATAGTGATCAAGCTCCCCAACAGCATCGCGCGCGCCCCCTTGCCGACAGCCTTTTGCGCCGCATTGGCGTGGCCGCGTATCTCCTCCGACAACAGATCGAAGCACTCGCCTACCGTGAGCTGGATCGTGACCTGAGTGAGCTTGGTTTTTCCGTAGAGCCACGCCGCGCCCATATGGAGATTGTCCAGCGCCGCCTTGGCGCCGATGCTCAGGGTACTGTCCAGGCGATTGGCCGCGTCATGCATCGCGGCGAGCAACTGATCAGCCGCACCGACGATGACACTTCTGCGCCAATCATCACCGTCCTTACTGGTCGCGATGAGTTTGAGCACGTCATAGTATTTCTTGCCCGCATCGTTGGGCATGGCGCCGGCTGCGAACTGCGGCTCAAACGCTTTCTGCAGGTCGGTATGCTGCCCATTCAGCGCGATGTAGGCCGGGCTGTTGGGGTCTTTCAGTAACTGCTGCCATACCTTGCCACTCGGGCCGAGTACTTGGGGCTTGGGTGTTTCGCCCGCTTTGGCCGGCGACGATGGCGCATCGGTGATACCCCCGGCAAGACAGTCGGCGGCGGTAACGAGACGACATTGCCATGAACGAACATCCGCGTCGGCATAGTCGAGCGTCATGATACGGTTCCAGTCAGCACTGCCCACCTGCGTACCCCAGTCGGTCGCATAGGCATCGATCTGCTTCTGGAAATCGTCGACCGTTTTGTCGTAGGCGTCCTGGAAAGTTTTCCGTCCCTTCGGGCCGGTTTCCCAGTAACGCTCTTCGAGTCGCGCGATTCGACTCTTGACCTTGTGCTCGACCGTGGTAGCGCGCTCTTTCGCCGGATCTTGGAACACCGGCGGCACGCCAGCCTCGCTGGGCATCCAGAAATCATCGGCGGGAGGTGGCGTGTCGGCATCCACGAGCTGGGCGATGTAGGCTTTTATGCCCAGCAAGCATTGCGAAGTGAGGTAGGCATATCGCCGCGCCGGCTCCTCACGCCAGTGCTGGCGCAAAGTGCTGACGGAGAGCCGCAAGCTGTTGAGTTCCGCTGCCATGCCCACCGGATCGGGCAAGATGAGGCCCGCTACCCCTTTCTCGAGCCCATGCTGCTTCTCGAGTATGTGCAATTGCGCGCGCATCGCTTGCGCGCGTGCTTGGCGAGGATGCCACGCATGAACGCTACCGAAGTCGCGTGTGTTCGCGGCGTATTCGGCCACGTGCTCGTGGAGTGCATCGCCATGCTCCAGCGCAAGTGCCTGATTGTTCGCTTTTGGATCGGACTTCAGGATGGCGAGATTGATCAGCTTGAATCGCTGGCGATAGTCTGCCGGCAGCGGCTTGCCGTTAGCGTGCTTGCCCGTGCGATACGCATCGAGCGTGGCCTTCGGCCAGGGGTCCTGCGCGAACGCGATCCAGGCCTGCTTGTAGGTTGCCGTGTCGATGTTGATGAACGCAGCACGCAGATCATGCCCGGCATCCACGCACGCCTTCGAGAGCGGCTCGGGTTTCGCGCGCGGCATGGCAAAGGGATTGCATTGACGCAGGTAGCCTTCCGGAGTCACCTGATAGGCGTGCCAGATTTTTTCATCCAGCAGCACATAGACGTAGCCCTGTCGCAGTACACGCAACGCGGTCTGTACCGACGCGTGATGCAGCGCACCCTGCCGCTTGAGCCCCTGGGTAACCGGCATGACGGCGAGCCGCAACGGCAGGATCGGTACGCCCGTGCGCTGACACGCGTTGCAATCTCCGGTGGGATTGGGCGCTGCTTGGCGTGCGGCTCGGGTGAGAGTTTGGCTCGTGCTCATGAATAGCTCACTGCTGCGGGTAACGACGCGACGATGCGCATCCAGGCCGAATCGTCGTAGGTCTCAAAACGCGCCTGTAACGTGGATGTGCCGGCCAACGCGCGCGCAATGTCAGCCTGTACGTGAGGGTGCAGTGGCAAATCCGGATGAATGAACACGCGATGCATGCACAGATCGATGACGTCGGCGCTCAGGCGC
>NZ_JAPVQY010000020.1 GCF_027257875.1 Burkholderia sp. IMCC1007 | reverse complement strand
CTTGAGCACCGCGCTGGCAATCTCGGTGACGTTGAGCGTCTGGAAGATGCGCCAGTCCGACGAGAGCTTCAAGCGCGCCAGACCTGGCTCGATCACGGCCGAATAGCGCGTGCGACGAAACCCCGTGTCCCCCTGCTCGAACGACGATACCGTGCCATGCACGTAGCGCACCGGCCGCGCGCCTTGCCAGATCGTCAGCAGGCCGTTGTGGTCGAGCACCCGTCCGAAGTCGATCGCGGCGTTGCCGCTGGCCAGTTCGACCTCCAACAGGAAGGTCTCGGACAACCCCTCATGCAGCGTGAACTCGACGACCTCGAATGGTTCGTCGCCGACAGCAAAGGTAAAGCGCAGATCGGATTGGATAGCCATAGTCGGGCTGCTCGCTGAATGCCAAGCGGCAACGATCGACTATTGCGAAATCGATGTCTATTGGACGAATCCGAAAATGGAGTGTCTTGCGATTTTGCCACAGGGCAATGCAGTACGAGAAACGGCGTACCGCATTGCTGGCCGCGTCAGCCAGTGTGCCGCCAGCGATCGACGCCAGCGCATCACAACGCCGCCACCACGCATCAGAACGAGTGTTCCGGGCCCGGGAACGAGCGGTCCTTCACCGCACGCACATAAGCTTCGACGGCTGCCTGGATGTTCGGCTGCCCCTGCATGAAATCCTTCACGAAACGCGGGCGCTTGCCGGGGAAAATGCCGAGCATGTCGTGCAGCACCAGCACCTGCCCCGAGCACTCGAGGCCCGCGCCGATGCCGATCGTCGGAATCTTCAGCATGTGCGTGACTTCGGACGCGACGAGCGTCGGCACCGCTTCGAGCACCACGAGCTGCGCACCGGCATCCTCGATCGCGCGCGCGTCGCGCAACAGTTGCGCGGCGCCGGCTTCCGTGCGGCCCTGAACCTTGAAGCCGCCGAACGCATGCACCGACTGCGGCGTGAGGCCGAGGTGCGCGCACACGGGCACCGACCGTTCGACGAGGAAGCGGACCGTGTCGGCGAGCCATGCGCCGCCTTCGAGCTTCACCATCTGCGCGCCGGCACGCATCAGCGCGACCGAATTCGCGAATGCTTCGGCCGGCGTGCCGTACGTGCCGAACGGCAGGTCGGCGACGATGAGCGCACGCGGCTGCGCACGCGCGACGCACGCGGTGTGGTATGCGATGTCTTCGAGCGACACCGGCAGCGTCGTCGTATGGCCTTGCAGCACGTTGCCGAGCGAATCGCCGATCAGCAGCACGTCGGTGCCCGCACGGTCGAGCAGCGCGGCAAAGCTCGCGTCGTAGCAGGTGAGCATCGCGATCTTCTCGCCGGCCTCGCGCATTGCCTGCAGCTTGGGCACCGTCACGGCAGGCCGGCTCGACTCCTGGAGATAGGTCATGGGGAAATCCGGTTCGATAGGGGAAAAACGACAGGCGAGCGCGCGTCAGCGCGGCGTCTCGCCCTTGACGAAGAACTCCTTGCGGCCGCGCATCGTGTCGATGCGCTCGATCAGCAGCGCGAGGTCTTCGGGGGAATCCAGCGGGTTCAGGTGTTCGGCAGCGACCGTCAGCACCGGCGTGCGGTCGTAGTGATAGAAGAATTCGTTGTACGCGTCGACGAGCGAGCGCAGGTACGCATCGCTGATCTGCAGCTCCATCGGCAGCCCGCGCTTCTGGATGCGCGAGAACAGCACTTCGGGGCTCGCCTGCAGGTAGACGACGAGATCGGGCGCAGGCGCCTGCGGCACGTCGACGTGCGTCGCGATCGACCGGTACAACTGCCATTCATCTTCCGGCAGGTTCAGGCGCGCGAAGATGTCGTTCTTCTGCGGCATGAAGTCGGCGATGACGGGGCGGCCCGTTTCGAGCGCACCGATCAGCTCGCGCGCCTGCTGCGCGCGCTCCAGCGCGAACGACAGCTGCACGGGCAGCGCGTAGCGCGCGGTGTCGCGATAGAAGCGCTCGAGGAACGGGTTGTCCTGCGGGCGTTCGAGCAGCGTCTGCATCGACCAGCGCTCGCCGAGCAGGCGCGCAAGCGTCGTCTTGCCGACGCCGATCGGGCCTTCGATCACGAGGTAGCGGTACGGGGCGCGCAGGTCGGGCGCGGTGACGGTCAGCGGAGTCGGGTTCATCGGCAGGGGTTCTTGTCGGCGTCTGCGCCGGCGGCAAGGGCCTTCTGCATCAGGCATTGACAGGTCTGCACCTTCTCGACGCGTTGATCCGCGACGGCGGCGAGATACGCATCGGCACGGCCGCGCGCGGGGATGTCGAGCGCCGGCTCGATCTCGACGAGCGGCACGAGCGCGAACGCGCGATCGGTGAGGCGCGGGTGCGGGACGATCAGATCGGGTTCGTCGATCGAATCGGCGCCGAACAGCAGGATGTCGAGGTCCAGCGTGCGCGGCGCGTTGCGATACGGACGCTCGCGCCCGAAGTGATGTTCGATCTTCTGGCAGAGCGCGAGCAGCTCACGGGCCGACAGCGTCGTGTCGAGCTTGACGACGCAGTTGTAGTAATCGTCGCCGCCCGCTTCGAAGGGCGCCGTGCGATACAGGCTCGATTTGCCGAGGATCGAGATGGTGCGCTGCTGCGCAAGGCACACCACCGCGTCCTTCAGGGTCTGGCGCGCATCGCCGAGATTCGCCCCCAGTCCGATATATGCAACCGTCATGGCATCACTTCCTACGTCGTTCGCCGGCGCGCGCGTCAGTCGTCGGAACCGCCTGCGGTGTCCGGCGCCTGCTCGGCTGCGCCTTCGCCTTGCTGGCGGTTTCGCGCGCCGCCGCGGCGGCGCCGCTTGCGGGGCGATTTTTCCTTCGAGCCGCCCTGCGTGAGGAGTGCCTCACGCGCGGCTGCGTCGCCATCGATGAAATCCGTCCACCACTGTCCGACTTCGGCGTCGAGCTCGCCGGATTCGCAGCGTAACAGGAGGAAATCATACCCCGCTCTAAACCTTTGGTGTTCCAGCAGCCGCATCGCGCTGCGGCCCGAGCGTTTTTCGAGGCGCAACTGCAGGCCCCAGATCTCGCGCATGTCGGCCGAGTAGCGCTTGTGGATCGCGAGCTTCTCGGTCTGCATGTCGATCACGTCGTCCATCGCGCGATGGAGCGCCGGCACCGGGATTTCGCCTTCGGCCGTGTATTGCTCGAAGCGCTGGCGCATGTCGTGCCACAGCAGCGTCGCGAACAGGAAGCCCGGCGACACCGGCTTGCCGGCGCGCACGCGCGCGTCGGTGTTGTTCAGCGCGAGCGTGATGAACTTCTCGCCCTGCGGCTGTTCGAGCACGACGTCGAGCAGCGGCAGCAGCCCGTGGTGCAGCCCTTCCTTGCGCAGTCGCTGCAGGCATGCGAGCGCGTGGCCCGACAGCAGCAGCTTCAGCATTTCGTCGAACAGGCGCGCGGCCGGCACGTTGTTGATCAGGTCGGCGAGCGCGTGGATCGGCTCGCGCGTGTGCGGCTCGATCTCGAAGCCGAGCTTCGCCGCGAAACGCACGACGCGCAGCATGCGCACCGGATCCTCGCGGAAGCGCGTGGCCGGATCGCCGATCATCCGCAGCAGGCGGGCGCGCACGTCGGCCATCCCGTCGTGATAGTCGAGCACCGTCTGCGTCGACGGGTCGTAGTACATCGCGTTGATCGTGAAGTCGCGGCGTGCGGCGTCCTCGTGCTGTTCGCCCCATACGTTGTCGCGCAGCACGCGGCCGCTCGCGTCGACCGCGTGCGTGCGGCGATCGAGTTCGTCGCGCTTCAGGCGCCTCGGCGGCTCGGTCGTGGCCGCGGCCGCCTCGGGCGGCGCGTCGACCAGCGCGCGGAACGTCGACACTTCGATCAGTTCCTGGCCGAACTGCACGTGGACGATCTGGAAGCGGCGGCCGATCAGGCGTGCGCGGCGGAACAGGCGCTGCACCTCGGTCGGCGTCGCGTCGGTCGCGACGTCGAAATCCTTCGGTGCGATGCCCAACAGCAGGTCGCGAACCGCGCCGCCGACGATGAATGCACGAAAGCCCGCCTGTTGCAGCGTGTCGGTCACGCGCACGGCGTTTCTCGAGATCAGCGACGGATCGATGCCGTGCACGCTCGCGGGCACGACGGTCGGCGCGTGATTGCTGCGCGGCTTCTTCGCGCCGCCGCGGCTACCCTTCGCGGGGCGCGATGCAGCGGGAGCCGGTTCGTCGGCGGGAGACTCGGTGGGCGAGGTGGGTTCGGCGTCGTCCTGGCCGAGCAGCTTGCGAATGAATTTTTTGATCACGACGTTCAGAAAAGATCGAGGATGCGCCAGCCGCGGTCGCTTGCATGCGCGCGCAGGGTGTCGTCGGGGTTGGTCGCGATCGGGTCGGTGACTTTCTCGAGCAACGGGATGTCGTTGTGCGAGTCGCTGTAGAAGTAGCTGTGTTCGAAGTCGTCCCAGCGCTTGCCGAGCGACGCGAGCCACGCTTCGGTACGCACGATCTTGCCTTCGCGGTAGCTCGGCGTGCCCGTGGGCCGGCCGGTGAACGGCGAATCGGGATGCCCGTCGGTGGTTTCGACCTCGCATGCGATCAGCGTGTCGACGCCGAATGCGGTGGCGATCGGACGCGTGATGAATTCGTTGGTCGCGGTCACGACGCAGCAGAGGTCGCCGGCATCGAGGTGCTTGCGCACGAGTTCGAGCGCGGCGGGCGTCATTGCGGGACGGATCACTTCATGCATGTACTGCTCGTGCCATTGCGCGAGTTGCGCACGCGAATACTTCGCGAGCGGCGTGAGCATCGCGCACAGGTACGCATGGATGTCGAGCTTGCCGGCCTTGTAGTCGGCGAAGAACTGATCGTTCTGACGCGAGAAGCTTTCCGCGTCGACGATGCCGAGCTTCACCATGAAGCGGCCCCATTCGTGGTCGCTATCGGTCGGGATCAGCGTGTGATCAAGGTCAAAGAGTGCCAGATTAGTCATGGAAGCGCATTTTACTCGAAGCGGTTCGGGCCTGTGCCCGGTGGTGCGATGTCGTCGCCGGGACGGGCCAGCATCCGGCGCAGCAGCGGCAGCGTGACGGCGCGTTTCTGCTCGAGCGAGAAGCGGTCGAGCGCGTCGAGCAGCGCCATCAGGCTCGGCATGTCGCGGCGGAAATGGGTGAGCAGGTAGGCGGCGATGTCGTCGGTGAGCGCGATGCCGCGCTCCTTCGCCGCGAGCTTGAGCACGGCGATCTTGCCGGCATCCGACGGCGGCGACAGGTGGAACACGAGCCCCCAGCCCAGACGCGTGCGCAGATCCTCGCGCACGTCCAGCGCGAGCGGCGCCGCGGGGCCTGCCGCGACGAACGCGCTCGACGGGTGCGCGCGGACCTCGTTGAACAGGTTGAACAGCGCGACCTGCTGCGCGTCGCTCATCCGGTCGCAGTCGTCGATCGCGTAGATGCCGATGCGCGGGTCGAACGTGAACGCGCCGAGCGGGCTTTGCGGCGTGAGATAGCGCGCGTAGCCGTACGACGCGTCGCTGACGAGCGCCTGCAGCAGGTGGGTGCGGCCGCTGCCGGGCTCGCCCCAGATGTAGAACGATCGATCCGGCACGGGCCCCGCCGCGAGTGCGAGGTCGAGCTTCTGGAGCCGCGAGATGAGCTCGTCGTTCTCTTCATTCATGATGAAGTTGTCGAACGTGGCGGGCGGCGGCGTGCCGAGATCGAGCGTCAGTTGACGGGACACAACAGTCACAATGCGGGTCGGTTGAAAAAACGCGTGCCATACGCCGGGCACGCGCGCGGGGATGCCGTTCGGGTGTCTGCACGCGCGGCCGTACGCACGGCGGCACGCGCGTTTCGGCGCGGCTCGCGTAGCGATGAAAACGGGGACGTGTCGACCAAGATGCAATCCCTGACGATTCGGTGCTGGGAATTCCGGCCAACGGGCCGGCTTCGGGTAAAATCGCATTTTACCGACCTTCTCGCATTCCCCCATGAATCCTCCGAAATCCGCTCCTGACGCTCAGGGTCTGTCCTACCGCGACGCAGGCGTCGACATCGACGCGGGCGACGCCCTCATCGACAAGATCAAGCCTTTTGCGAAGAAAACCCTGCGCGACGGCGTGCTCGGCGGCATCGGCGGGTTCGGCGCGCTGTTCGAAGTGCCGAAGAAGTACAAGGAGCCCGTGCTCGTGTCGGGCACCGACGGCGTCGGCACCAAGCTCAAGCTTGCCTTTCATCTGAACAAACACGACACCGTCGGCCAGGATCTCGTCGCGATGAGCGTGAACGACATCCTCGTGCAGGGCGCCGAGCCGCTGTTCTTCCTCGACTACTTCGCGTGCGGCAAGCTCGACGTCGACACGGCCGCAACCGTCGTCAAGGGCATCGCGCACGGCTGCGAACTGTCGGGCTGCGCGCTGATCGGCGGTGAAACGGCCGAAATGCCGGGCATGTACCCCGACGGCGAATACGACCTGGCCGGCTTCGCGGTCGGCGCGATCGAGAAGAGCAAGATCATCGATGGCAGCACGATCGCCGAAGGCGACGTGGTGCTCGGCCTCGCATCGAGCGGCATCCACTCGAACGGCTTCTCGCTCGTGCGCAAGATCATCGAGCGCGCGAACCCCGATCTGTCCGCCGATTTCCACGGCCGCTCGCTGGCCGATACGCTGATGGCGCCCACGCGCATCTACGTGAAGCCGCTGCTCGCGCTGATGCAGAAGCTGTCGGTCAAGGGCATGGCGCACATCACCGGTGGCGGCCTCGTCGAGAACATTCCGCGCGTGCTGCGCGAAGGCCTCACCGCCGAACTCGACCAGAACGCATGGCCGCTGCCGCCGCTGTTCAAGTGGCTGCAGGAGCACGGCGGCGTCGCCGACGCGGAAATGCACCGTGTGTTCAACTGCGGGATCGGCATGGCCGTGATCGTGTCGGCGGCCGATGCCGACGCCGCGATTGCCGACCTGACCGCCGCCGGCGAACAGGTGTGGAAGATCGGCACCGTGCGTGCGAGCCGCGAAGGCGAGGCGCAGACGGTCGTGGTCTGACGCAACACGCAATGCATGCAGCAGGGAAAGCCGCTCGGAGTCGATCCGGGCGGCTTTTTTTCGGGGTGCCGCTCCGGTCATACGCTGACGATTTTCCGCAAGAAGGATGGTCGCCGGCAGCTGGCGCGGGATGCGAATCTCGTGACGCTCGTGCACTGAGTCGTGCACTGGAGCGCGTGCGTCAGGCTGTTGCGCGGCCGTCGAGCACGCGTTCGAGCGCATCCAGCGCGTGCGCCGTCGCGTCCGGCGCAATGCAGTCGACGACGATCCGCTCCGGCATCGCCCGCAACCACGTGATCTGCCGTTTGCACAGCTGGCGCGTCGCGAAGATGCCCTTGTCGCGCATGGTCCGGTAGTCGGTGTCGCCGTCGAGGAATTCCCATGCCTGCCGGTAGCCGACGCAGCGCATCGACGGCAAGCCGAGGTGCAGATCCTCGCGGCGACGCAGCCGTTCGACTTCGTCGATGAAGCCCGCGTCGAGCATCGCGTCGAAGCGTTGCGCGATGCGCGCATGCAGCGCCGCGCGGTCCGACGGTTCGAGCGCGACCGGCACGAAGCGGTAAGCCGCGGCCGCATCGTCCACGGGGCGCGGCGCGGCGAGCAGCGCCGACATCGGCTGCCCGCTCAGCATGAACACTTCCAGCGCGCGCTGGATCCGCTGCGAATCGTTCGGCGCGAGGCGCGCGGCGGTGGCGGGGTCGACCTGCGCGAGCCGTGCATGCAGCGCGGGCCAGCCGTCGCGCGCGGCGTCGGCATCGAGTTCCGCGCGCACGGCCGGATCGGCGGTCGGCAGGTCGTTGAGCCCCTGCGTCAATGCCTTGTAGTACAGCATCGTGCCGCCCGCGAGCAGCGGCGTGCGGCCGCGCGCGGTGATCTCGCCGATCAGGCGCAGCGTGTCCGCGCGGAAACTGGCCGCCGAATACGAGTCGGCCGGGTCGATGATGTCGATCAGATGATGCGGCACGCGCGCGCGCTCGTCGCGCGTCGGTTTCGCGGTGCCGATATCCATGTCGCGGTAGACGAGTGCCGAATCGACGCTGACGATCTCGATCGGGCGGCGCGCGGCGAGCGCCAGCGCCGCGGCCGTCTTGCCCGAGGCAGTGGGGCCGAGCAGGCAGGCGATCGTCGTCGGTTGGATCTGCGGTGAAGCGTTCATTGCCCGCGTAGGAAGAGGCGGTCGAGATCGTTCAGCGTGAGCTGATACCACGTCGGCCGGCCGTGATTGCACTGGTCCGCGCGTTCGGTCGCTTCCATCTGGCGCAACAGCGCGTTCATCTCGTCGAGCGTCAGGCGCCGGTTCGCGCGCACCGCGTGGTGGCACGCGAGCGTGCCGAGCAGTTCGTGCTGGCGCTCGGTGAGCACGCGCGAGCCGCCGAATGCGTGCAGGTCGGCGAGCACCGCGCGCGCGAGCGACTGCAGGTCTGCATCCTTCAGCAACGCGGGCACCGCACGGATCGCGAGCGTCGTCGGCGACAGTACCGCGAGGTCGAAGCCGAGCGATTCGAGCGTGTCGCGCTCTTCCTCGACCGTGCCGATCTCGACCGGCGTCGCCGTCATCGAGATCGGCAGCAGCAGCGACTGCACGGCCACCGAACGGTCGGCGAGCGCGTTCTTGAACTGTTCGTACAGGATCCGCTCGTGCGCCGCGTGCATGTCGACGATCACGAGGCCGTGCGCATTCTGCGCGAGCACGTAGATGCCGTGGATCTGGCCGAGCGCGAAGCCTAGCGGCTGCTCGTCATGCGGGCTGGCGGCGATCGGCGATGCGGTGAAGCCCGGCAGAGGCGCGGCCGGCGCACCGGCCGAATCGTGCGCGACGACGGTCGTGCCGTCCGGCGTGCCCGCGCCCGTATCCTTGCGGCCGAACAGCGCGTCGTAGAGTGCGAGCGGCTGCGCGACGGGCAGCGTGCCCTGCGTCATGCGCGCCTGGCGCATCCACGTGTTGCCCGCCGACGATGACGACGACGGCGACGAGAAGCCGCTGGCGCCCGAGCCGGTGGCCGCGCCCTGGCCGAGCGGCGTATTCAGGAACGACGCGGGGCCGGCGGGCGCCGGTTCGAGATGCGCGGCATGGCCGCCCGCGGTGGTTTCCGGCGACGCGCCCGCATGGCGGGCCAGTGCGCGCTGCACCGCGTGGAAGACGTATTGGTGGATCGAGCGCGAATCGCGGAACCGCACTTCGATCTTCGACGGGTGCACGTTCACGTCGACGGCTTCGGGCGGCAGGTCGAGGAACAGCACGTACGACGGGTAGCGGTCGCCGTGGAGGACGTCCTCGTACGCCGCGCGCACCGCGTGCGTGAGCAGCTTGTCGCGCACGAAGCGGCCGTTGACGAAGAAATACTGCTGGTCGGCGCGGCCGCGGCTCGCGGTCGGCAGGCCCGCGCAACCGTAGACGGCGAGCGGCCCGGCCTGCTCGTCGAGCGGCAGGTGCGCGGTGGCGAAGCTGTCGCCGAGGATCTTCGCGACGCGCTGCGCGGGCTCCGTCGCGTTCCAGTGCTCGACGGCCTTGCCGTTGTGCAGCACGGAGATCGCGACGTCCGGCCGCGCGAGCGCCGCGCGGCGAATCATTTCGAGGCAATGGCCGAACTCGGTCTGCTCGCTTTTCAGGAATTTGCGGCGCGCGGGCGTGTTGAAGTACAGCTCGCGCACCTCGATCGTCGTGCCCACCGCGCCGGCCGCCGGCGACAGCGCGCCGGTGGTCGCATCGATCTTCGTCGCATGCGCGACGTCGGCCGTGCGGCTCGTGATCGACATCTCGGCGACCGATGCGATCGACGCGAGCGCTTCCCCGCGAAAACCCAGCGTGGCGACCGCTTCGAGCTCCTCGAGCGAGCGGATCTTGCTGGTCGCGTGGCGCATCAGTGCGAGCGGCAGCTCGTCGGGCGGGATTCCACAGCCGTCGTCGGTGATCGAGATGCGCTTGACGCCACCTTCTTCGAGGACGATGCGCAGCGTCGTCGCGCCGGCGTCCATCGCGTTCTCGAGCAGCTCCTTGACGACCGACGCCGGGCGTTCGACGACCTCGCCCGCCGCGATCTGGCTGATCAACTGGTCGGGCAGGGGCTGGATCGCGCGCAGCGGGCGCGGAGCGGGGGCGGGCGCGGCGCCCGCGGCCGTTTCGGTGATTTCGGACATGGCCGAATTATAACGAGGCGGCGGATGCCTGCCGGCGCAGCCGACCGTTACGTTTTTTCACGGAGCCTTAAGGTAGTTTCGGTATCATGGCTCCGTGGCGCGCCCCGCCTTGTGTGGCGGGCACCTTCGCCTTTTCGGCCGCTCCGGCCCTTTCGCCTTCGAGGAATCGCATTTGGATACGCTGCTTCATTTCGTCAATCTGGTCCTGCACATCGACGCGTTCCTCGGCGATTTCATCCGGCAGTACGGCGCATGGGTGTACCTGGTGCTGTTCCTGATCGTGTTCTGCGAGACCGGCCTCGTCGTGTTGCCGTTCCTGCCCGGCGATTCGCTGCTGTTCATCGGCGGCGCATTCGCGGCGTCGGGCGACATGAACGTCGGCGCGCTGATCGTGCTGCTGCTGGTCGCGGCGATTTCCGGCAATACCGTGAACTACCTGATCGGCCGCTGGATCGGGCCGAAGGTGTTCAATACGCATATCCCGGTGCTCGAGCGCTTCCTCGATCGCGCCGCGCTGCAGAAAACCCACACGTTCTACGACAAGCACGGCGGCAAGACCATCGTGCTCGCGCGCTTCATCCCCGTCGTGCGCACGTTTGCGCCGTTCGTCGCGGGCGCGTCGTCGATGAGCGCCGCGCGCTTCCAGCTGTTCAACGTGATCGGCGCCCTGTTCTGGGTGCTGCTGCTGGTGCTGCTCGGCTACTTCTTCGGCAATATCCCGTTCATCCGTCAGTATCTGAACGTGATCGTGCTGGCAGGGATCGGCGCGGCGATCGTGCCGGTGGTGCTCGGCGGCCTGTGGAAGATGGTGCGCGGGCGGCACGCGGACCCTACGCAGAAGACGGGCGGCCGCTGACGCGGCGCGTTTCTCTTCGGCGCATCAAAAGCGTGGCGGGTGCCACGCTTTTTTTTCGCCTTCGATTCCGGCAATTGCCGATGGGCCATGCCGTCACGCGTTGCGGTGGGAGAGCGGCGTTTCGGGCGTCGGATATCCGGCCTCGCGGAACGTCTCGAGGATCACGCGGTTCGTGTCGCAGTACACCTGCCAGTAGTTCTCCGGCTGCGCGGACGGGCGCACGAACAGCAGCGGGCCTTCCGGCGTGAACTGCAGCACGCCGATGTCCGGTGCCGGCGTTTTCATCACGTTCGGGATCAACTGGATCTGCGTCTTCAGGCGGTTGATCGCATCGGCCGCATCGACGCCGTTCGCGATCTTCGCGGTCAGGTCGACGCGGCGATGCGGCGTCGCGCTGTAGTTCGCGATGTTGTCCGAGAAGATCTTGTTGTTGCCGACGATCGTCACGACGTTGTCGGCGGTGATGATCGTCGTGCCGAACAGGCCGAGCTCCTTCACCGTGCCGGTGACGCCGCCCGCGCTGATCACGTCGCCGATCTTGAACGGGCGCAGCACCTGCATGAACACGCCGGCGGCGAAGTGGGCGAGCAGGCCGCCCCACGCGGTGCCGATCGCGAGGCCGAGACCGGCGAGCAGTGCGGCGAACGACGTGGTCTGCACGCCGAAGATCTGCAGGATCGCGAGGATCAGCAGGATCGTCAGCAGCACGCCGACGACCGAGGTCAGGTAGTCGGTGAGCGTCGGGTCGACCTTGCCGCTGCGGCGCACGACCCTGCCGAGCAGGCCGGTGCCGATGCGGATCGCCCAACGGCCGACGAACCACAGCACGATCGCGGCAAGGAGATTCAGGCCGAAGTCGAGGCCGCGGGTCATCAGGAATTGCTGGGCGGTTGCCAGGTTCGGCATGGGAGCTCCTAAATGGAAAGGGCCGGCTGGCGGCTTTTTGGACCGATGGTTATAACCGAAGAGAAGGCGCTCGATGATGAAAGAGTGTTAAAGGCCCGGCGCAAAAAAGCCCGCATTGCCCGAATGTCGAATGATCGTTTGGGCAAAATATTCCATGAACGGTGCGCGCGTTCAGTGGTGCATGCCGGATAATGCTGCCGAAATTGTCACTATCCAAAGCCTTAATTCTCGATCATGGCGACACAAAAAAACGGGGTTCCGCGCTGCGTGCTGATTACGGGTGCCACGGGCGGCATCGGTTCGGCGCTGGCGGAGGAATACGCGCGAGCCGGTACGGCGGTGCTGATTCTGCACGGCCGCAATACCGCGCTGCTGCAGCGGGTGAGCGATGCGTGCACGGCGCTCGGCGCGCGCGTCATCACGGCCGCATTCGACGTGCGCGACCACGATACGCTGCGCAACTGGGTCAGCGAGATGAGCGAGACCGAAGCGCCCGATCTCGTGATCGCCAATGCCGGCGTCAATATCAACACCGGCCCCGGGCATCAAGGCGAAGCGTGGGATGACATGCACCGTCTGCTGGACGTGAACGTCAAGGCCAGCATGGCCACCGCGCATGCCGCGATGCCCGCGATGCGCGCGCGCCGCGGCGGCCAGATCGCGCTGATCAGTTCGCTCGCCGCATGGCGCGGATTGCCCGAGACGCCGAGCTACAGCGCGAGCAAGGCCGCGGTGAAGGCGTACGGAGAGGCGATGCGCGACGGGCTGGCAGCCGAAGGCGTGAAGGTCAACGTGATCATGCCCGGCTATGTCGAATCGCAGATGTGCTTCGATATGCCGGGCCCGAAGCCGTTTTTGTGGAAAGCGCCGAAGGCGGCGCGCGTGATCCGCGTCGGCCTGAGTACCAATCGTGCGCGAATCAGCTTTCCATTCCCGCTGAATCTCGGGTGTTTCCTGCTGGCCGGATTACATCCGGCCGTGTCCGGCTGGTTCCTGAGCCGGCTGGGTTACGAGTAAGCGTGAGCTTGCTCGGGCGCGGTGCGGATCATCCCGATCGGCGCCGCCTGCGCGGCAGGACGCTGCAACAGTGCCTGTGCGGCCACGCGCAGTGCATGAAGGCGGCTCGGGTCGCCGGCCAGCGCGCATAGCGCTTCCACCCAGCTTTGCGGATCGTTGTCGAGCAGCAGGCCGTTCTCGTCGTGCCGAATCACCTCGCGATACGGGCCGGCGGCGGCATACAGCCCTACGGCCCGGCAGCGCGCGATGTCGTAGGCCTTCACATGCGCGCGGGCCGCGTTGAATTCCGACGGCAGCAGCGGGGCGAGGCCGATATGGCCGTCGAGCAGCCGGCAATGGCCGCGGTAGTTTGCCCAGTCCATCGGATGCACGACCCGTGTGCGCGGCAGGCCGCGATACAGCACGTTCACCGCATGCGAGCCGATCAGCTCGAAATGGACGTTCGAACAGCGCGCGAGCACTTGCGCGATGATCGGCTGCAGCCACGAGATCTCCGCTTCGTGGGCGGCGCTACCGTGATAGAACACGAGGATCGGCGATTCCGCCGATGCATTGCGCACCCGCTGCGTGCGCGCATCCTCGGGCAGCGCGCGCGGCGTCACGAGCGTTGCCGCACGGTCCGGATAGCGATCGCGCAGCGCCTGCGTCGAAAACCAGTATTCCGTCGCGAGGTCGCGGATGTCCTCGGTATGCGCATGGCAATACTTGCGGAGTTTTTTTACGTACGGCCCCGGCAAGCCGTTCCACGACCGTGGATGCAGCAAGTCGTCGTCCATGAAATAGACGATGCGTGCCAGTTGCACGCGATGAATGCGCAGCGCCCGCGCCCATCGCGCATTCAGGTAGCGGATGATGATGACCGCCGTCCCCGGTGCGAGATCGCCCGGCTCCGGAGCCGCGCTGTCCAGGTTCCTGTAGACGATCGGCAGCCCGAGCTCCCGCAGGCGCGGCAGCACGTAATAATCCGTGGACGGATTTTCGCCTTGATGCAAAACCAGCCAGCGCTGCACCGCCGTGTTGTGACGGAGGTGAGACGGGCCGTGCGCCAATTTTCGGTATAGGAGCCTGCGCAACATCAGGATTTAAATACGTGTGGTTGGTCGGTGCGCATCGTCGCAGCTCATGGTGAATCGGTCCCGACATGAGCTGCGACTTTGTTTTTTGGTGGTTCAGGGATTTTAAAGACATTTGACTGTGCGTGCATTACCAAAGATTTCAAATTTAAATGGGGCCATCGTCGTAACGATTTAAATCCGCAAACCGACGGCGTTTATGCAGGTGGTGCGACGCGGTGTCGCGCGTGCCGCTCGGGGCCGGCCAGCGGCGGGAAGGCAGCTTCCGAGTGAATAAATCGGATTTCCGGCGGCGTCGAGCGGCCAGCCCGCTAAAATACCGGCCACGAGCTGGCCGGGTAGCGGCGAACGGTGGACAAGTACGATGCGATTGCGCGAGCAGCGCGGCGAAATGCGCGCCAATCACGTGAATTGTGTCCACGATGAGCAATGCTGCTGCCGCCGTCGGGCTGCGTGAAGCGATACTCGACTGCCCGCTCGACATGAAGAACCATGAGCACACCGATATTCCATCATTCCGGCTTCGCGGCAAAACCCTCCGCTTTCGGCAATTGCCGGATCGCGCGGGCGCTTGCGGCCATATTTGTCGAGGCTCGTGTCTTTGACTGATTTTTCTGTTGCCCGGGGCGAAGTGGCCGGACAGGCGCTGCCCGATGCGTTGGCGGGTTCGCGGCCGATTGCCTATACGCAGGCGCCCGGCGTGAACCGCATCCCGACGCTCGCCGCGTTGCTCGACGATTTCCAACTGCACTACCGGTCCGTCGGCCAGCCGGTGGCCGGCGCGGGCGTGCTCGCCTGGGGGCGCCGTCCGAGCGCAATGGCAGCGCAGCGCTATGCGCAGAAGCACGGCCTCGCCGTCTATCACATCGAAGACGGCTTTTTGCGCTCCGTCGGACTCGGCAAGGACGACCCGCCGCTCGCAATCATTTTTGACGATGTCGGGCTTTATCTCGATGCGAGCCAGCCGTCGCGGCTCGAGTCGCTGATTGCACAGCCGTTGCGCGACGACCAGATCGTGCGGGCTCGCGCGCTGGCCGCGGCGTGGCGGGATGGCCGCGTGTCCAAGTACAACCATAGTCGCGACCTGGGCCGTGCACTGCCCGACGGATGCGTATTGGTCGTGGACCAGACGCGCGGCGACGCATCGATCTCCTGCGGTCTCGCCGATGCGTCCAGCTTCCACCGGATGCTGGAGGCCGCGCTGCACGAGCATCCCGATCGCACGATTCTGCTCAAGGTTCATCCCGACGTCGTGTCCGGTCGCAAGCACGGCCACTTCGATCTCGACGCCGTGCGCGCGATGCCGCGCGTGCAGGTGCTGGACGACAACGTGCATCCGGCCAGCCTGCTGCCGCTGGTGCACGAGGTGTACACCGTCACGTCGCAACTCGGCTTCGAGGCGCTGATGTGGGGTTTGCCGGTGCGCGTCTTCGGCATGCCGTTCTATGCGGGCTGGGGGCTGACGCGCGACGCGCTGCCGGCGCCCGCGCGACGTGGTGCGGCCACGCTGGAACAACTGGTTCACGCGGCGCTGATCGATTACTGCCGCTACGTCGATCCGGAAACCGGCAAGCGCTGCGAGGTCGAGACCGTGCTGGCGTGGCTCGCGTTGCAGCGCCGGATGCGACAGCGATTCCCCGTCGATATCGATGCGTTCGGCTTTTCCGGCTGGAAGAAGGACTACGTGCGTCAATTCTTCGGCGGCAGCGTCGTTCGTTTTCGCTGGCGCGTGCCGCGGGCGATCGACCGCGCCGTTGCCACCTGGGGGCGCAAGCTCGACGATCGGCTCGCGCCCGCGTTGCCCGCGACGCAAAAGGTCATCCGCGTCGAGGACGGCTTCGTGCGCTCCGTCGGCCTCGGGGCGGACCTGACACGTCCGCTGTCGTGGGTGCAGGACGACATCGGCATCTACTACGACGCCACGCGGCCTTCGCGGCTGGAAACGCTGCTCGCGCAAACCGCGTTCACGCCCGAACTGCTCGCGCGCGCGGCGGCCCTGCGCCAGGCCATTTGCGACGCGGGCATTACCAAGTACAACCTCGCCGGACACGCGAACTGGATTCGTCCGGAGGGCAGGCGCGTCATTCTTGTACCCGGACAGGTGGAGACCGATGCGTCGATCCGCTTCGGTGCGTCCGGCATTCGCGGCAATATGGATTTGTTGCAGGCCGTGCGTGCCGCCAATCCCGACGCGTATCTGCTGTACAAGCCGCACCCCGACGTGATGGCCGGCCTGCGCAAGGAGGGCAGAGGGGAAGACGATGCGGCGCAGTGGTGCGACGAGACGATCGGGTCAGTGTCGTTTCACCAGCTGCTCGGCAGCGTGGACGAAGTCCACGTGCTGACGTCGCTGGCCGGGTTCGAAGCGCTGCTGCGCGGCGTGAAGGTGGTGACCTATGGGCAGCCGTTCTATGCGGGCTGGGGTGTGTCGCACGATGCGGGGTTGACCGAGCCGGTGCGTCAGCGGCGCAACCGTGTGCTGACGCTCGACGAACTCGTTGCCGCCGCGCTGATTCTGTATCCGACGTATGTGAGTCGAACGACGAGACGCTTCACCACGCCGGAGCGTGCGCTGCAGGAACTCGTCGAATGGCGCGCTACGCCGCGGGTGCCACGTTGGCGGCACTGGGTTGCACGGGTGTTTCGGGAGGCTTAGCGACCGGGCGCCTGCCTGCCGGCTCGATGCCGCTGCCTTTCAACGAACCGTAGATCGGAACGTTCGACCGCAGCGCGCGATCGAGCCGCGGCGGCGGATCGACGAAGGCGCCGTGGCCATTGACCTCGTCTTTCAACACGCGGCGCACGATTTCGACGCACGCTGCGTCGCGGCCCGCACGGTTGTAGAACGAGCCATGTATCTGGATGGTGGCGGCAATCGCGGCCACGAAGTCATTGAGCAGCGGCTTATTGACGCGCTCGGGTGCGGTCCAGAACGATTCCAGCGAACCCTGGTGCGTGAGCCCCGCGATGTCGTACATGGCCATGCCCAGCACTTTCACCGGGCAATTCGCGCGCAATGCATGCAGGCCCACGGTCGAATTCACCGCAATGACCCCCTTGCTGTGTTTGATCGTGCGCTTGAGGTCGCAGTCCGACACGGCAATGACGCGCGACGCCACGTCGTAGCGTTTTGCCGTGCGTGCGACGAACTTCTCCCAGCGTTCCATGCCGTTGTCGAGCGGATGCAGCTTGATGATCAGCGAGCCGTCCTGTGGAGCATGCTGCGCGAACGACGAAATGACTTCCTCGATCACTTGCCGCTGATCGCTGTACGCGGAATTGGCGCGCAGCTGGTAATCGGCCTGCATTTGCAGCGCGAGCATCCAGTAGCGAGCGCCCGAGTGACGCAATACGTCGGCGGCGGCGACCCGCGCGGGTTCCTTCAGGCGCTGGCCGATCATGCGCGGCAGCCAGCGCAGATAGTCGAGTAACGGCAGGTAATATTTGTCGGTGCGATAGAGCGGGAAAAAATATGGCACCAGCGAGGTCAGGAGGTTATAAAGCACCTCGTTGAATGCTTCTTGCCCGAAACTGTGCGAATAGTGCTTGGTGTCCGGTTTGAATGGTCCGACACGGCGGGCGATTGCGCGGATCGCCTTCGGGTCGGTCGGGAAGTGTGACAGCGTGCCCATGCCGCCGCGCTCGAGGGTGAGCCAGTCGGGGCGCAGGTAGCCGAATTCGATCGAGTACGTGCGGATGCCGAGCGACTCGGCCACCTCGCGCGCGACCGCGTGATAGGGCAGCCGGTCGGCAAAGTAGAAGATGTCGGTGATCTCGTGCCGCACCAGGTAGTCGCGCAGAAAATCCGCCCAGCGGCTAAAGCGGCCGCGGTAGTTCACCGCGCCCGGTTTGCGCCAGTACGCCCAGTCCCCCAGGGAAAGATTGATCCGATGCGTGCGCACGAGTGCGGCATCGAAGTGGTCGCTCAACTGACGCCAGAAAAGCGAGGGAGGCCCCTGGAGAAATAGTATGGATCTGCGCATGTTTGATACTTCTAGGTTTTTCTAGTCTTCCTCTGGCCGTGAATTATAATCGCGGATCCAAAGTTGCGTCATGGATAAGGCAGGTAGTGAAGAAGTGGCGGCTAAAATCGTTCAAAAGGGGAGTTGGCGTGCTGCCACGGCCTGGCTTTTAAAGGGCCAGGTGGTCGGTAATGCCAAGGCATGTGTAGCGACTGTCGTGCTGACGATGCATGATGATCGCACGCACGCGTTAAAAGTCTTAATCAGCAGTAAGGGCCATATCGAGGAGCTGGCCAAGACTCCCGCAGCCGTGCGCACTGTCCATCTGATCATGGACAACGATGAAAGCCCCGTACAAGTTCGATTTCTTCAGCATCGCCGTCTGAGTTCTGCAGAGTACCGCTTGCGGCAGCTCTGGCGGGCGGCGAACACGTTGTACAAGCATCCGCTGCGGCGTTGCGCCCGCGCAGGGCTGACGCCAGTCACGCTTTTTCGCGATCTTGATCACGCATACGACGTGGCGTGCCGCTTTCGCGCGAACGTGTATCGCGCAGGCTACGCAGGGTGGTATCAGGAGTTCTATGCTATTACCCCGGCCGACCGCGCCTTGATGGTTCGCCGAGCGAAGCGTTGGCAAGATTTACCACTATTTAATATTTCGCTTTGGGTCGGCCGGGACACTACGCAGGCTGATATCGATGCGACGCGAGCCAGTTTGCAGGCGCAAACATATCAGCACTTTAAAGTCGTGGTGCGAAACGATCTCCCGGATCATTTAACTCGATTGGTTTCGACACCGGTCGCTGAGAATTCCTGGCACCTCGTTATCCGGGCTGGAGTGACACTCGCTGAGCAGGCGCTGTTTTGTCTCGCGGATGCTGTCATCAAGACACCCGATGCCGCTGTCGCTTATGCCGATCACGACGTCGTAGGTGCTGACGGCCAGTTGTGCGATCCCGTTTTCAAACCGGACTGGTCTCCTGAGTTGCTGCGTTCCACTAACTATATCGGCGACGCCTTTGTCTGGAACGGACGGTATGCGGATCGCCTGCACGCATTCGGCGAGGATGTGACAGGTGCCGACGTCATGCATGCTTTGCTGTTGGCGCTGAGCGAACTGGGCTCGCCGATGGTTCATGTGCCCGCACCGCTCTGGCATATGACACCCCGGGATGAACACGACGATGGCGCGGGGACGGTTCGTGCGGTGGCCGCGCATCTGCGGCGCATGGGCGTGCCGGCTGAAGTCGAGAGCACGGGGCCGGGCCGTTGCCGGGTGCGTTATCCGGTAGCCGAGCCGGCACCGTTGGTCAGCATCGTCATTCCTACGCGCGACCAGTTAGGGCACCTGCGCCGTTGCATCTCCAGCGTGCTGGAAAAGACGCGCTATGGGCCGTATGAAATCCTCGTTGTTGATAATCAAAGCATCGAACCCGATACGCTGGCTTACCTGCAGAGCTTGGAGCAGGTAGCCAATGTTCGGGTGTTGCCGTTTGATGAGCCGTTCAATTACTCGCGCATCAACAACATGGCGATCGCCGAGGCGAAGGGCGAGCTGGTGTGTCTGCTCAACAACGATACGGAAGTGATTTCGCCGGGGTGGTTGGGGGAGATGGTGGGGATGTTGTTGAGTGCGAGTGGCAGCGTGGGGATTGTCGGGGCCAAGCTGCTGTATGGCGACGGTACGGTGCAACATGCCGGCGATACGGTGGGTCCCGGCGGATGTGCGAATCATTTGCATAGCGGGATAGGGCCGGACGAGCCAGGTTACGCAGGTAGGGCGCTGGTGGCGCAGGATTTGTCGGCGGTTACGGCAGCGTGTTTGCTGACGAAGAAGTCCACATATCAGGCAGTCGGTGGTCTTGACGAGATACGTCTAAAGGTGGCCTTTAATGACGTGGACTACTGTCTGCGCGTACGTGAAGCGGGATTGCGAGTGGTGTGGACCCCGCACGCCGTGCTGTATCACCACGAGTCTGTTTCCCGTGGCAAAGATGACACGCCTGCTCGGCGGCGTCGCTTTAAGGCGGAAGTGGATCATATGCGTAAGCGTTGGGCACATCTAATGCATCATGATCCCTACTACAATCCGAATCTTAATTATCAGCAGCCCGATTTCTCCTTGGGTGCTACGCCCGATATTCCGCGGCCCTGGGTAATGCGCAATCGCCTGAGCGCGCTATAGCAACAGACGGATCGTCGAATCGAGTTTTCGTGCCAGATTTTTTGAATTGCGTGAAATTATAAAGAACGCCGAGAAATGAATATCAATAGCATCAAGAATAATAGACTTTTCCTAGGCATGGTCGTGTTGCCCATGATACTGGCTATCGCATATTACGCGTTTCTGGCGCGTAATCGCTACGTCAGTACGTCCGAAGTGGTGGTGCACAAGGTAGGTTCCAACGAAGACGCGGCGGCATCGCAGATCTCCGGCTTGGCTGTATTGATGGGCGGCGGTGCTCTTAGTTCGAGCGCGGAAACGCTATACGTGCGGGAGTTTATTATTTCGCAAGATATGTTGGATATCTTGCAAAAAAAGCTGCAATGGAGTCAGCACTATTCCGGGCATACTGCGGATCTGTGGTATTACCTGTCGCCGGGAGCTTCTCGAGAAGAGATACTGAAGTACTATCAAAAAATGATTCGGGCGCAGTACGATGAAACGACTGGGCTGCTGACCGTTTCGGTAGATGCCTTTACGCCAGATTTTGCAAAGCAAACCTTGTCGGTAATCATTTCTGAAAGCGATAAATTTGTTAATGATATATCCCATCGCTTGGCGCGGGAGCAGGTGAATTTCGCTGAAGATGAAGTGGCGCGAGCTCACTTGGCCTTTGAGGGAAAAAGAAATGCGTTGCTTAAATTCCAGGGCGCCAGCAACATGCTTGATGCGCGTCAAGCGGCAAAGGCCCGGAACGAAGTTATCACTGCCTTGCAAGCCGATCTCGCGAAAGAGGACACGGTATTACGTGCGCTGAATGCAAATTTCAGCGCAGACAGTCCGCGTGTCCGTCAGCAAAAAATAAAAATTCAAGCAATCCAGCAGCAAATTTCTGCGGAGCAAGCCAAGTTGATCGCGAAAAATTCGGAGAATGAGACCAACGTTGCGGCGTCCAAGTACCAAGCGTTGGAAATCGAGGCTGGGATTGCTGAGGATGCGTATAAAGGCGCTGTCGCTTCCATGAACACCGCGCGAATCGAAGCCGCGAAAAAGCTGCGAAGTCTGGTCGTTGTCGTTAATCCGAATATGCCGGAGGAGTCTTTGTTCCCGAGGCGACTGTATAGTCTCTTTACGGTTCTGGTGATTCTTTTGCTGATATACGGAATTACGCGCTTTGTCATCGCTACGATTAAAGATCACCAGGATTAAGGGGCGGGAAGTGATTGATATGCATAAGAGAAATATTCTTTCGAAGCGTGGATGCCATTTGCGTCTCGGCTTGTTTTTCAGCGGATTCGTATTCTTGGCCGGTTGCCAAACATTGTCGGGAAGCGGTCCCCGTGTTGGCCAGATTACGGCCGAGAGTAATGTTCAAAGCGCGGATTTTCCGTATCAGCTTATCCCGCTAACGCCGCAAAACGTTGCCGCTTATGCGCGTCGGCCTGACGGGGAGCCGCTCAAGCACATCGTATATCCATCTATGATGGATGTGAGGTTGATGCCTGGCGACGTTCTCAGGGTAATGATTGCCGACGATAGTGGAGAGGCTGCCGTGTTTGCGCCGTTAGCTCAAGGCGGGACGGTCTTCGATAAGGTACTGGTGGACGCATATGGTGCAATATCCCTTCCTTATCTTGGGAAGAAAAAGGTTAGTGGAGTCAGCCTGTCCGAAGCAGAGGACATTATCCGTCGCGGCCTTAAAGGGCGGGCTGGCGAACCGCAGGTCCATGTGGAGTTGGTCAGTGATCTGTCTGGTTCGGTCCTTGTGGCCGGCGCAGTCAAGAACCCAGGGCGCTTTTCTAAGCTGAAGGGTCCGTTGACATTACTGGATGCGATTAATCAAGCCGGCGGCCCGGTTCTCGAACCATATTTGATCAACGTTGCACTTCGCACGGGCAAGACCGTACAGACGTTCAATTACCAAGATCTTTTGGCAGGTGGAAACGTTCCGGTCCCACCGAACTCTGAAATCGTACTGGACCGCGCGCGGAAGCGATTCGTGGCTATGGGTGCCGTTGGCGATCCCGGTCTGCACGATTTGCCCTCAGCGGCGCCTAGCCTGCTGGAGGTGCTGGGCTCCGTGAAGGGGCTAAGCGAGAGGAGCGCCAATCCTAGCGGCGTATTTGTGTTCCGGCTCTCCGATCGAGACGAAAGCGGAAAGAAAACCGCTCAGGTTTTTCATGTGGACATGCGGGAACCAGCATCGATGTTTTTGGCAAAAGATTTCTTGATCTTGCCGGATGACACTGTTTATGTAACTAACGCGGCTGTGTATGAGATGCAGAAAATCATTACGCCAATTGTCCAGGTGTTGTTGCTGGGTCAAAGAATAGATTCATTTTAACGAGGCGTTTTATGGGAAATCTTGAGCGCTCGTTCAAAACAAAGCGACCGCCGCTGAAGATAGCAAAGGCTGTGTTGTTCGCGTTATTTATGCGCGAAATGCAAACGCGATTCGATGGTCGCAGAATGGGGTTCGTATGGGTAATCTTCGAACCGCTGGCGATTTTGACCGTGGTTATGATTTTTCACGCTCACGTTCTCAATAATCCTGTTAAGGGCGTTGATTTCGTCGTATATATGGTTAGTGGGATTGTGCCGTTCAACTTGATGCGAAGTATCCCTTGGCGAATGATTGATTCAGTTCAGGCGAATCAAGGATTATTCGCCTACCGACAGGTCACACCATTTTCCACATTTCTCGCGCGGGTGATCGTCGAGATCTGTATATATTCGTTCGTCTATTTCGTAATATGTTTCTTCTTGGCGGTCTGGTTTGATCATGATGTCTTGATTGATGATCCTCTGGCATGGATGATCGCAATCGCGGTAGGGGTCCTGCTTTCCTTTGCGATCGGGTTGCTCTATGCCATTATCGCAAACGTAATGCCAAACAGCGGACGGATATTGAAGTTGTCGTATATTCCCATTTACGTAACCTCAGGCGTCTTTTATCCGCTTTGGCGAATGCCAAAAGAAAAAGTCTATCTTATGGCTTTCAATCCATATGTCGGCGTGATCGATAGAATTCGAGCTGGCATGATCAGTGGCTATCCCGCGACTGAAGGGTTGGGCTTGGGATATCCCTTGATGTTTTCTCTCGTTGTTTTGCTGTTTTCTATGATGGTGTACCGCCGTCGTCGACAGAATTTACGAGTGTTCAATACGTAATGATAGCTCTTGATAGACTGACTAAATCCTATGTCACGACGTTAGGTCGAAAGTATGTATTTCGCGATCTATCATTCGTCGTTCCGCCAGATAAGAACATAGCTTTGATTGGCCGAAATGGTGCCGGGAAAAGTACGTTGATGCGGTTGCTGTGCGGCACGGATGTGCCTGACAGCGGGCGAATTGTTACGGATAAGCGGATATCCTGGCCGGTTGGCCTTGGAGGCGGATTCCAAGGATCATTGACAGGTCGTCAGAACGTAAAATTCATTTGCAGAGCCCTCGGTGCAGAGGGTGATGAAATGGAAAAGATAATTGCCTACGTGCAGGAGTTCGCGGAGTTGGGTGATTACTTCTACCAGCCCGTGAAGACATATTCATCCGGTATGGGTGCAAGGTTGCGCTTCGGGATGAGCTTGGCGTTTGATTTCGACTACTATATGGTCGACGAGGCAATGTCTGTTGGGGATGCGCATTTTCGGGCAAAGGCTGAAAAGGAATTTAAGCAGAGAGTCGGGCACTCTAATCTGATCGTGGTGACGCATAACATGAATCAGGTGAGAAGTCTATGCGATATTGTTTTGCTTTTGAATAATGGAACCGTCGATGTTTACGATGATGTAGAGGAAGGTATTCGTGTTTATACGAATCTTTGAATAATTGTAAACGAGGGTTGCGCTGATTGAATTCGGCGAATGAGAGATTGCATGATCGACGATCGAAAAAACGAAATAATGGAAGAGCTTAAGCGCTATGTTCAGGATGTTGATCGGCAAAACAAGAGATTGATTGCAGCATCCAATGAACTGAAGAAGAGCTTAAGTCAACGATACTCTGAAATCGGGCAATTAGTCCGATTGCTGGAGGAGCGTGAGCGCGAGTTGGATAGAAAAGAGAGGGACATCGCGCTGTATAAAAAGCGCCTCGAGAAAATAAAGGAGACGGTTTCATGGAAGATCACCGCTCCGCTCAGAAAGATTGATATCAATTTTTTGAGTGGATCTCGGGGAAGTGAGCTGAAGCGTGGTAAGAAAATAATCGAGCGATCCGGCCTCTTTGATAGCGACTGGTATCTGAGGGAGTATCCCGACGTGGCGGAAAGCGGCCAAGACCCGATTTTGCACTATTTGATTTTTGGCGCCAAGGAAGGGCGGCGGCCGAGTGCCAATTTTATGACAACGTTTGATCCGGATGGGGTCTCCTCTGAGGGGGGAGAGAATCCATTGTTGGCTTTTATCGCCGCCGGTAAAAAACAGAAATGAACTCAATTGAATATAGATGCTGGGAGAATACTGATGTTGAATGAGTCTCGGGATTTTTCGATAGAGCTTGATGAAGACTGGTACGCGCGAGAATATCCGGATGTCGAGCTTTCGGGGCTATCCCCTGCCGAGCATTATAGAAAGTATGGTGCTCTGCTCGGGCGTCCCGCACGTCAGTCGAATATTGTCATCGCTGAAGAATCGGAGAATTCGACGTCGGGGATATTGCCCAAGCTCTTTGATGATTTGAGGCGCGTCACGACGCAACCCGTGGCGAGTGTTGACAAGAAGATAACGACTTCCCCTGTGGCTAGCGTTAAAGCAGAGGCGCGCGCGGCGACGCACGAAGTCGCACCTTCGGTCGTCGCAAGCCAATCAGCGGCGCCAAAAACAGATGGCGATAAAAAGAAAGAAACGGAGCCGGATACAAAGCCGCAACTGAAGAGCGAAAAGAAGCAAGCCAAGGCTGATCAATCTGTACAACGCGAATCAGGCGTATCTGCGGTTGTTGCAAAAACGACCAGCGGGGGAAGTAACGCACCCAAGCAAAGTTATTCTCTTGCAGAGCAGATTACTATTGCCGAATCGAGTGGCCTGGTTAATAAAAAGTGGTATATATCGGAGTATAAAGATATCGCTAGGCGTGGTGCTGAACCCGTTTCCCATTTTATAAGGCACGGCGCCCGTGAGGGCCGAGATCCCGGCCCGGCGTTCAGTACCAAATGGTACGTCGATCAGTACGGCCCCGAAATTCCGGATGGTATGAATCCATTGATTCACTACTGTCTGTGGGGAAAGTCAAAAGGATATTTGCCAAAGCCGAAGTCTCCCGATTTTAAGGTGTGGTGGATGGATGTGCATGCCTCTTCGGGAGTCGGAGGCAACTTGCCAGCCGAGGAGAATGCTCTGGCCGCACGCTCAGCCTTTGATGCGTCGAATCGGTTGAGCCAGAATAATAATTTGCCTGCGATTATTATTCCAGTTTATAACGCTCCCAACGAAGTTGAGGAGTGTTTGCGTTCGGTGTTTTTGCACACGGAAAAGGCTTGTCGCATAATTGTTATTGACGATGCAAGTCCTGATTCGCGAGTCAGGAAGATACTCAATCAATACAAGAGCAAGAGAAATTTCGAAGTACATGTAAACAAGAAGAATCTAGGATTTACGAGGACGGTCAATCGAGGAATTTCTCTGGCCGGGCGAGCAGATGTAGTTTTCCTTAATTCCGATACAAAGGTGACGCCCGGTTGGTTGCGTAGATTGAGAATTGCCGCATATTCAAGTCGTGATATCGGCACTGTCACCCCGTTTTCTAATAATGCAGGCGCGTTTTCGGCGCCGGTCGCGGGTCCGGAGGAATCGCCAGTACCTGAATGGTTGACTCTCGACGAATATTCGCGAGCAATCGCCCATGCTTCCGAGCGAGTGTATCCGGAAGTTCCGACCGGAAATGGATTCTGCCTATATATTCGGCGGGATTGTCTCGATGAAGTTGGGGAATTGGATGCAGTCAGTTTTCCGCGTGGGTATGGCGAAGAAAATGATTTCTGTATGCGAGCTGGTCGATTGGGATGGCGCCATATTATCGACGATTCAAGCTATGTTTATCATGTCAGATCGGCAAGTTTTGGGGAGTCGAAGCTTGAGCTGATGGCGGCCGGACGACGTGTCGTTGATGAGCGGTATCCGGATTATTCTTCCCGTATACGAGAAAGTTTCAACTCGCAGTCTATTAAGAGGGCACGGAGTCAAGTGAAGGTTGCGTCGGACGCTCTTGCCAGAAGAGCGGGGGCGGTACGGCCGCGAATTCTCTACGTGTTGTCGACATACACGGGCGGAACGCCGCAGACGAACCAGGACTTGATGCAATCAATTAATGATAGAGTCGAAACATTCGTTCTTCGGTGTAACAGTAAAAGAATGAGTTTGATGTACTACCAAGATGGCGAGTACATTGAGATCGCGACGCACATTCTTTCAAAAGAAATTAAAGCGTTTCCGCATCGAAGCGAAGAATACGACATTGTAATCGCTAATTGGCTTGTCAAATATGCAATTGAGCTGGTGCATGTCCGCCATATCGCATGGCACAGCTTGGGGTTGATTGAGCAGGCAAAAAATATTGGTTTGCCGGTCGTTTTTTCGTTTCACGATTTTTATACGATCTGTCCGACAGTTAACCTGCTGGACGAGACAAACAAGTTTTGCGCCGGCAAATGTTCGGCTAGCAAAGGAGAGTGCGTGCACGCGCTCTGGACGGAACCTGATTTTCCTCCATTGAAGAACAACGCCATTAATCAGTGGCGCGTTATGTTCGAAAATCTACTGAAACGCTGTGACGCATTCATAACGACTGCACCTAGCGTGAAAGATTTGATGGTCGCGGTATACCCGTTTCTGAGGGACCGTGTATTCGAGGTGATCCCGCACGGTCGAGACTTCGTGGAATTTTCGAGGATGGTTGCGGATTTTGAGATCGCAGAAAAGCTTCGAATTTTGGTTCCGGGAAATATTTCGAACTGGAAGGGGGCGGACGTCGTGATGCATCTCAGCAAATATGCCGAGTCTCATAATTTTGAGATGCATATTATGGGAAGTGCTGCTGACGAGTTGATATCGGCTCCCGGAGTCGTCTACCATGGAAAATATAAAAGAGAAGAATTCGGTGAGATCGTTCAAAAGATAAATCCGCATATTGGGGCTGTCTTCTCGATTTCTCTTGAAACGTACTGTCATACCTTGACCGAGATGTGGGCACTCGGCATTCCAGTGATTGCCTACGATCTTGGCGCGGCCGGCGACCGAATCAAGGACACGCGGGCGGGTTGGCTGGCCGAAGAGGTATCGCCTGAGGCGGCGTTGGCTACGATTCTTCGGTTGAAGAAGGATCCGGAAGATATTGCGCAAAAGAGAAATAGCGTTCTTGCATGGCAAAACGGAGAAGGCGCCTTGCATGATTGCCAATACATGGCGCATCGGTACTTTGATGTCTACCGTTCAATGATGTATGGCGGTATGCCGCGACCGAATGATAGTCGGCCAAAGGTGGGAGTTATCACGCCGAACTCGCAATTGAAAGGTTATCAATTGGAAAAGGCTCCCGCCTCAACGCACATTCGGCTTGGTGAGAAGACAAAAGACGATTTTACTCGGCTGATTCGATATGAATATATCGGCGGCGACGTTCGTGTTGATCATTTGGTATCACGTTATGATGCCGTTGTAATTCAACGGACTGCGCTGGCCCACGATCAAATCGCATCCGTCGTTGATGCTTTGGAGGCAGCAGAAAAGCCTTTCGTTTTTGAGTTGGATGATGATCTGTTGGAGCGAGCAGAACTGGATGCGCAAACAGGCGGCGAGTACGGAAAATATTTGAAACCTGTCCGTGCCTTGCTGACTCGATCGTCGTTGGTGAGTGTATCAACGCCAGAACTCAAGGCGCGATATCAGGATCTTAATGATCGAATCGTGATTGTCGAGAATGCTGTAAGCGAGAGGCTTTGGTTCACGCCTGTCCAGCCTATGGAGATTGATTTGATCGGCAATAAGGCGGCGGGAGAAATCTGGGCTGTCTATATGGGATCCAGCACGCACGGAGACGATCTCGGAATTTTAAAAAATGCGGTTCACCAGGTTAAGAGCAAAAATCCTGGCTTCCGTCTCTTTACAATTGGTGTGACTGCAGAAAAAAGCGACTGGTATGAATCAATTGCAATTCCGGCAGATAAGAGAAATTATCCGGATTTTGTGCGGTGGCTTAGAGGTGTTTTCGGTGTAATGGATTTTGGTGTTGCGCCTCTCGTCGATTCTAACTTCAATTCCGCAAAATCGGATTTGAAATTTATTGAATATTCCGCCGCGAAGCTACCTGCTTTGTGTAGTCGAGTTAAGCCATATGTCGATGTTGTTATCCACGACAGAAATGGTATTTTGGTTGAGAACAGTGACGAAGCGTGGGAGCGCGCTTTATTGTTTGCGTGTCAAAATTCACAGAAATTGTCGGAAATGGCAAGAGAAGGTTTTGACTATGCAAGGAGCGAACGTTCGGTGCGCCGTCAATTGAACCGATTTGATGCGATGCTGTATGGTCTGATTAAGGATAAGGTGCCGTCACGACGTCGAGCGGATTCAAAAAAGGCAAATTAACTTTATGGTGATCGAGTTTTGAAAATCGGAATTGCTGCCATATTTAAAAATGAGTGCGAATTCATTGTTGAATGGATCGCATATCATCGTGCTATCGGCGTTGATTACTTTCTTATTGCTGACAATGAGAGTGAGGATGGATCCGTCGAATTGCTTGGCAGTCTGGAGAAGGCGGGCCTTGTTCATGCAATACAGTTTCAAAGCCAGATTGACCAACGGCCTCAGCTTCCAGCATATTCGCATATGCTGAAAGTGTGCCACGAAGATGTAGATTTGCTCGCATTTATAGACGCGGACGAATTCATCTTTCCATTGGATGGCGGCGGCTCGATACGACCATTTTTTGAGAGAATATTTGCCGATTCCACTGTAAATGCGCTCGCCCTTAATTGGGCGACGTACGGAACATCTGGAAAGATCTTCGCTACCAACGAGTTGGTCATCGATAGATTTACGAAGATGGCGGAGCAGAATTTTGGTGTAAATAATCACTATAAAAGTGTTGTTCGACCCTCGAAGGTCGAGTTTTTCGAAAACCCTCATCATCCGAAGTTGAATGAGGGGCGTTTTGTAGATTCGGAAGGCAACGATGTGGTTTATCACGAGAGGCATGGGCACGGGTTAAGTCGAGATGTTGTGTGGGGTGGGGCGCGTGTAAATCATTATGCCGTTAAATCCCTGGAAGAATTTCTGGTTGGAAAAAGCCGAAAGGGAAGCGCAAGCAAGGCGTCAAGAGTTAAGCATGCAGATTACTTCTATCGTCACGATAAAAATGATATTGTGTCTGAGATGCCAGCGCCGCTGCGTTCTCGCGTGCTAGAGGAAATTGAGCTGATTAAGACGGTTTTGGAAAAAATCGAGAGTGATGAGGAAGGTCGGGAGAGTGAAAAGCCTGCCGCGTTGAGGAGGATTATGAAGATTATCGGACTCTGATCAAGAAGGCTGCGAGAAGGTTGGAGGTTTGTTGTTGGAGCATTGCCTCCTCCGCGGCTTTTTTTTGTTGCCTATCTGGAAGACTGTTGATAGCAAGCGGTTAATGGTTAAGTGAGTTAAATTTCAACTGGAGGTTGAGCTATGCGCAGTCAACTACTTGTAGTTCGCGATGATATCGTCACGAGTGACGGTTTTTCGAGGGGGCGGCAGTTTCGGGGTATCGGTAAGATGTTCTTGGCGATGTTCGTCTCGTTATTTGTTTTGCTTTTCGTAAGTGGACGAAGCATGGCTGCATCGGCGCTCCGGGAGGCGGATTTTGGCAATCGGGACGGCAAAGTCACCGAGTTTAATGAGCACTACCGGCTGTTCAAGCGGGAAGGGCAAATGTTTAATATGCCTTACCAAGGGCAGGCCGCGGAACCTACGGTTAGTGATAAGGCCGCGAAGATTGGCGGGCGCTCGTTGAAACTAACGATTGGGCCTTCGGCGCCTGGGCAAACAACCAACGATCGTTCGGAGTTTACTCTTGTTCACCAAGGGGATCCGTTGTCTTTGCGCCTCGGTCAGGAGCGCTACATGGGATTCTCGATTTTCTTCGATAAAAAGGCTTTTCCTCCTCCTAGGGGAGAAATTATCGTTAGCCAAATTTGGCAACCTTTTAAGGAGGAAAAGGCCGGGCCTGTAGCTTTTATCGTGATGGTTCCGGGAAAGGATGATCTCAGCTTCACTCTTGCTACTCGAGACGACACGAGCGAGAAGTCAACACAGGTCGATTTGGGGCATCCCCGTTTCGTGGAAAATCAATGGAATTCAGTTGTGTTGCATGTGCTGCCTCGGGCCGTCAATGATCCGAACGGTCCTGGCCTGATAGAGATGTGGCTTAATGGAAAATATCTTGGCGGCTCTCGGAGATATTGGGGGCATGCATCGCCCAATTTCCTTGATACCTTTGATGCCCGAGTTGGCTTGTATGGGAATCCGCAACCGGTGGCTCACACCATATGGATCGATCAGTTGCGGTGGGGTGCGTCAAAGGAAGCCGTCACTTCGAATTAATATACGTATTCTCGAATAAAGCGCCAGGCTGAAATGCTCAAGTTTGGCGGTCGTCTTAAGTGCCTAAATTGGCGATGGGGTGGCTACGGACCGGAAGTCAGTCTGTAGACGGCCCCCTTCAACCACTGATCGCGGGAGGGTCGGTTGCATGGTCGTTTGGCTAGTAACATTCGCTGACAGTCCTGCGTCGATTTCGCGTGAACGTACCCCTCGTTATGACCGCTCTGGTAGGGAGCGCCGTTGGGGTGGCGCGTAGCGACCGCGAGCCTCGGCACCCCCGTGGCCCTGTGTGGCGGCATGCTTGGCCAGCAAGCGCCAGCGGAAGCCCTCCGCGCGATCAGCGATCGGGCCCCACTGAGTTTGATGTACACTCTACAATTTTACGTTCCACGGACGTAGGTAGAAAACTACTTCCCCGAAAGTTATGGCCAACGAAAAAGAAGTAGCGCTATCTTCCATTTCACTTGCGCAGAAAAGTCTTCCTATTGTTAATGACATTAACGAGGGTTTGTCTTCTCAGGTAGATTGCGAGGTTGTCTTTTCTGCGCATGCGCTGCAAAACCCTGGCATTGGCGTTTTTGATGAATCAGATGTAGCAGAAGAGCTACAAGGGGCGGAAAGGGGGAATGCTATTTTCTTGCCTGAGTGTTGGAGAAAAAATAGCTTCGATATTGACAATCTTACCGTGGCTTTTTTGAATCGGCCATTTGTTTTTGGCGGTCGAATCAGTCGGCGCGAGGCTGGGTTTCATTTTTTTGGGCAGACGGTAATTACGTCAGATGGTAGTTTGGTCGATGGCTCTTATGGGACTATGGATGGGAACAGGGATTTGCCTGGCGATGTCCTGAGTAAGAGTGAGGGTGGGTTTAAGTATCAGGGTCCACAATTTGCGGAGGAGTTTTCCGGGACTTATTATTTAATTGGCAATGTTCATCGCCATTTTGGACATGTACTTCTCGAAGGATTGACTCGCCTTTGGGCTCTTCGCCATTTTAGTGCGGATCCGTCGATTCGGTTTGCTATATACGAGGATGAAGTAAAGCCGTTTGCGCTGAAATTGCTTGAACTGGCCGGAGTTGATCTGGCTAGAATAGTCACGATACCCAAGGCGGCAATCGTAGAAAAGCTTATAGTGCCTTCACCTTCCATGCGTTCGCATCGTTGGATTACGGCACAACAAATGGATGTCTGGCAAACGATTGCGGAGAAAGCTGCCAGCGCTTCTCGGACTGCGCCGACAAGGAAGGTGTACCTGTCGCGAAAGAGAATTCCTGACCGACCATTGGATAATGAGCTTGAGGTAGAGCATTTTTTTGTTAAGCAAGGGTTCGAAGTAATTTGTCCGGAAACGATTGATTTACATGAGCAAATCAAAACTGCGCGTGAATCCTGTATTTTGGCTGGACCTGTCGGAAGTCAAATGTATCTCGCTGCCTTCCAGCAGAAAAATACAGCACTCTTTGTGGTGGCGCCAAGAAATTTTTACCTGCGAGATGATAGCTTAGTAGCGTCAGCTAACAATGCACGTCTTCAGGTTTGTTTTGGATCGTCGATTGATTTCAAGAAGCCGAAAGAAGATCGAAGCTGGTGTATTGATATTGAGAAATTGGAGAGATCTTATTCCATTTTTGAGAATGAAATAGAGGTTTGATCTTCTGCGATCCGACTTGGCTTTCCATCGCTAAATGAACTCAGTCCGCATCGCGTGCGTTTGATACGTTATCAAGACGCCGGATTGCGGGCTGAGGGGGTTTCGCATCAAAAGGCTAGCGTGCATTTCACCGGGACGGCGTTCGCTCTGCAAATACGAGGCTGTATGGCTGCGTAGATATAGAAGAAACATTCGGCGAGAAGGTCCTGTGCGACATTGGCGAACACTTTTGAAGCCCAGTCTCCGGTCTTAGTCGCTACCAAAGAGATCACGGGTATACACTTTGCTTGCGACATCGTCCAAAGCCGAAGTCGCGCGATTACTGATAATCACATCCGATTCCGTCTTGAAAGCCTCGAGATCCTCGACTACGCGCGAATGGAAAAACTCCGACTCCTTCAGCGCTGGCTCGTACACGATGACCTCCACGCCCTTCGCCTTGATCCGCTTCATCACGCCCTGAATGCTTGACGCTCGGAAGTTGTCGGACCCGCTCTTCATGATGAGGCGATAGATCCCGACGACCTTCGGCTTGCGACGCAGCACGTCTTCGGCAATGAAATCCTTGCGAGTCGTATTGGAAGCCACGATCGCCTGAATGAGGTTCTGCGGCACGGCCTTGTAGTTGGCGAGCAGCTGCTTGGTGTCCTTCGGCAGACAGTATCCACCGTAGCCGAACGACGGGTTGTTGTAATGGTCGCCAATCCGCGGATCAAGACAAACCCCATCGATGATCTGCCGCGTATCCAGCCCGTGCGTAGCCGCGTAGGTGTCGAGTTCGTTGAAGTACGACACGCGCATCGCGAGGTAGGTATTTGCGAAGAGCTTGATGGCTTCCGCTTCCGTCGAGTCGGTAAAAAGGACGGAGATGTCCTTCTTGATCGCGCCTTCCTGAAGCAGTTCGGCGAACACCTTGGCTCGTTCCGATTGCTCGCCGACGATGATACGCGACGGATGCAGGTTATCGTGCAGCGCGCGACCTTCGCGCAGGAATTCGGGGGAGAAGATCACGTTGTCGCAATCCAGCTCCTGCCGAACGTTCGCCGTATAACCGACCGGTACGGTCGACTTGATCACCATCACCGCGCGCGGATTGATCGCCTTCACGTCCTTGATCACGGCTTCGATCGAGCGCGTGTTGAAGTAGTTGGTCTCCGGATCGTAGTCCGTCGGCGTGGCGATGATGACGTAGTCCGCGCCTTCATACGCGTCGTGCTTGTCCAGCGTCGCACGGAAGTTCAGGCGCTTGTTCGCGAGATAATCCTCGATCTCGGTATCGATGATCGGAGACTGCTTGCGATTGAGCATCTCCACTTTCTCGGTAACGATGTCCAGCGCGACGACTTCGTGGTGCTGAGCGAGCAGGATACCGTTGGAAAGCCCGACATAGCCGGTGCCGGCGATAGCGATTTTCATGAGTCGTTGTTTGATTTGGAATTGGAATGGACCGCGTACTCGATGTACCGGGACTATCGTTTCTCGAGCAACCCTTTCATTGCCTGCACGGTCTGGTCGATCTGCGCTTCACTATGCGTGCAAGCGATGAAAAACCTCAACCGCGCCGACTGCTCCGGCACCGCCGGATAAAGAATGGGCTGCACATTGATTCCTTGCTCGAACAGGGCGTCCGACCACTTGGTCGCCCGCAGCGAGCTGCCGAGAATCGCCGGAACGACAGCAATCCCCGCGCTGCTGCCCGTATCGATTCCCGCTGCCTTGGCCTGCGCCAGAAAATACTGTCCCCGCGCCTGAAGCGTGGCCACGCGCTCGGGCAATTCCAGCATGCGCTGCAGCGCCGCGAGCGAAGCGGCCGCGACCGGCGGCGGCATCCCGACGCTATACAGGAACCCGGGCGCGAGAAATTTCAAATGCTCGATGAGCGCCGTTTCGCCGGCGATATAACCACCGCAGCCGGCCAGCGATTTGCTGAGCGTGCCCATCCAGATGTCGACGGCATCGCCGGCAAGGCCGAAGTGCTCCCGAATGCCGCGCCCGGTCTTGCCCATCACGCCCAGCGAATGGGCCTCGTCCACCATCAGGAACGCCCGGTGACGGCGCTTGATGTCGACGAAGCGCGGCAGGTCAGGGTAGTCGCCGTCCATGCTGTAGATGCCTTCCAGCACGATCAGCACGCGCTCGAACTGATGCCGCTGTTCCGTCAGCAACTGCTCGAGCGCATCGGCGTCGTTGTGCGCGAACGAAAAGCGCTTCGCGCCCGACAACTGGATCCCCTGCAGCACGCTGTTGTGGATCAGTTCGTCGTGGATGACGAGATCGCGCGGCCCGAACAGGTAGCCGATCGTCGTCACGTTGGCCGCATGGCCGCTCACGAACGTGATGGCGTCGTCCACGCCGTACAGGTCGGCGAGCGCCCGTTCGAGCTCGCGGTGGATCGGGCGTTCACCCGACACCAGGCGGCTCGCGGACACCGACGTGCCGTAGCGGTCGATCGCATCCTTCGCGGCTTGCGACACGACGGGGTCGCCCGACATGCCGAGGTAGTTGTAGCTGGCGTAGTTGACGTACGTATGACCGCCAATGCTCGTCTGCGCACCGGCCGTCCCTTCATGCAGCTTGAAGAACGGGCTGCGCACGCCAAGGCGCGCGGCACCGTCGCTCATGATGCGTAGCTGTCGATAGCCGGGGTACTGGTCGAAGCGCGTATAGGCTTCCGGCACGGAAGCCGCCGTTCTGCGGCCCGCCGCCGGCGCGGCCACGGGCTGTTCGCGCCCGGCTTCCCGCAGCTTGCGCTCGAGCGCCTGCTGGATGAGCTTGTTCTTGAGTGCCGACGTGAGGCCCGGCAGTCCGGTGGTTTTGGTCTTGCTCATGTCGCTTATCGGATCATGCGTTCCGGCTTGTGGCCGGCTTCTTGTGCAGCCTTGATTTCGTCGGTGAACGCGGCGAGCGCTTCGCTGGAAACGTCCTCGGTATGCTGGGCCACGACATGCGCGACCTGTTGCGCAACCGTGTCGGGCTCGGCCGGCTCGTCGCCGCGCAGCACCTCGATCAACCGCGTGGCCAGCTTGGTCATGGTGGGGCTCTCGGAGAGCGCCATCACGGGCAGCCGCACGCCGAAGCGGCTTTCGAGCGCCACGACGAGCTCCACCCCCATCAGCGAATCGAGGCCCATATCGTAAACCGAACGATCGGGGTCGATCTTGTCCGCGGGCACGCGCAGGATCTCGCTGACTTCGTGCTTGATCATGTCGACCACGGCCGGGTGCAGTTCCTCGTCGTTCAGCGTGGCCAGCAACTCGGCGACGTCGTCGCTGCCGTCCTCGTCCTGGTGCGACGTCGCCGCGTCGCGCGCGACCCACGCGAACTTGGGCGTCTGCGCACTCGGCAGGAAGCGCGACAGCGCACGCCAGTCGAGTTCGAGCACGCCGAGGTCGCTGACGTCGCCCAGCAGCATGTCTTCCAGCGCATCGAGCGCCGTCGCGGCGGGCAGGGCACTGCCGCCCATGCGGTTTTGCAGCGCGTCCTTGACCTTCTGGTTGCGCGCGAGGAAGCCGGCATCGGCAATCGCGCCCCAGCGCGGGCTGGTCGCCGGAAGCCCGCGTGCGCGCCGCAGGCGGGCGAGTGCTTCGAGCCAGCCATTGGCGGCCACGTAGTTCGATTGCCCCGGGTTGCCGAACAGCGTCGTGCCCGACGAGTGGAACACGAAGAAGTCGAGCGGCAGCGCGCGGGTGAGTTCGTCGAGATGCAGTGCACCGACGATCTTGGGCGCCATCACGCGTTCGATTTGCGCGGCGGTTGCGCCACGCACGAGCCCGTCGTCGATGACCATCGCGGCGTGCACGATGCCACGCAGCGGCGGCATGTGCGCGTCGACGTGCGCGAGCAGCGCGGCCAGCGCGGCGCGATCGGTGACGTCGCACGCGGCGGCATGCACGTCGACGCCGCGTTCGCGCAGCGCGGCGATCGCTTCCTGCGCGTCGTCCGACGCGGGGCCGCTTCGGCTCACGAGCACGAGGTGGCGCGCGCCCTTGTCGGCCAGCCATTGCGCGGTGCGCAGGCCGAAGCCGGACAGGCCGCCGGTGACGAGGTAGCTGGCCTCGTCGCGCAAACGCAGTTCGTCCGCGGGTGCGGCGGTTTGCGCGGCCGCGCTTGCCTGCAGGCCGCGACGATAGGTCACGACGATCTTGCCGATCTGGCGCGCCTGTTGCATATGGCGGAACGCGCCGACGATATCGTTTGCGTCGAAGGCGTGATAAGGGAGCGGACGGAGCACGCCCTCCTCGAACAGCGCCATCATCTCGCCGTACAGGCGTCGCGTGAGATCCGGGCGCTTCGACATCAGCTGGTCGGCGTCGATGCCGAAGTAGCTGATGTTGTTTCGGAACGGGCGCAGGCCGATGCGCGTGTTTTCGTAGAAGTCGCGTTTGCCGAGTTCCAGGAAGCGGCCGAACGGCTTGAGCGCGCGCAGGTTGCGATTGATGGCTTCGCCCGCGAGCGAATTGAGCACGACGTCGACGCCTTCGCCATTGGTCGCGGCGAGGATCTCGTCGGCGAACTCGAGCGAGCGCGAATCGTAGATGTGCTTCACACCCATCAGGCGCAGGAAGTCGCGCTTCTCGTCCGAGCCCGCGCTCGCGTGAATCTCCGCGCCGATCCATTGTGCGAACTGGATCGCGGCGATGCCGACGCCGCCGGCCGCGCCGTGGATCAGCACGCGCTCGCCGGGCTCGAGCCGCGCGAGGTGATGGAACGCGTAGTAGACGGTGAAGAACGTGCTCGGAATGGTGGCCGCGGCCTCGAACGACAGGCTGCGCGGGATATGCGACAGCGCGCTCGACTGCGTGACGACGCGGTTGCCGAAGCTGGCCGGCCCGAAGCCGACGACGGCGTCGCCCGGCTTGTATCCGGTGACCTTGCGGCCGACGCGTTCGACGACGCCCGAGAACTCGAGCCCGAGCGTCGGTCCGGCAAAGCCGTTTTCGATCGCTTCATCGGACAGCAAGCCGAGGGTGTACATCACGTCACGGAAGTTCAGGCCGGTGGCTTCGACGCGGATCTGCAGCTCGTCCTCGCGCACGTCGGGCAGCGTATGCGCTTCCCAGCGCAGGTTGCGCAGCTGGCCGGGCACTTCGAAGCCGAGACGCAGCGCGGTCGTGGCGTCGGTCGCGGAAGCAGGCGTCGCCGGTGCCGCGGAGTGCGGGCGCGCATTCTTGCGCAGGCGCGGCGCATAGCGCTCGCCCGCTGCGCCGAGTGCGACTTCCTGTTCGGCGTCGGGCCACAGCAGCTCGCGCGCGAGCGCGTCGAGCGGCACCGGTTCGGTCTGCGGCAGGTCGACGAGGCGAACGTCGAATCCGGCGGCCTCGTTGATCATCGTGCGGCCGTAGAGCCACAGCGAAGCGTCGTTCAGCATCGCGTAGCGGCTGCTCGGCGCGCTCGGCAGGAACGGCGCGGCGCCGGCCGTCAGCAGCCACAGCGTGGTCTTCAGGCCCGCGCGCTCGCACGCCGACGCGAGCCCGGCGGCCAGCGCGCAGCGCTGCACCTGGGCCTGCAGCAGGCGTTGCGGATCGTCGCCGTCGGCGAGGGTCGCGCCGTATGCGAGGCCCGCGAGATGCACGATGCCGCGAATTTCGCCGAGCTCGGCTTGCGCGCGCTGCAGTACCGCATCCAGATGCTCGGGCGTGACGTCGGTCTCGACGCGCACCGGCAGGCGGCGGCGGCTCGACAGATGGTCGGCGAGCTTGCGTGCGGGGCCGGACTCGCCGGCCGTGTGCGCATCCGCGAGAATCAGCCAGCCGCCTTGAGGTGCTTGCGGCTGCGCGACGGCGGCCGCTTCGACGGGCAAGCCGGCCGCGAGCAGATACGGGCCGCACGCGCTTTCCGGCGCGAGTTCGAGCGGATCGTCACATTCCAGGCCGAGCTGCGCCAGCTCGGTTTGCCAATAGGCGGCCGTGCGTTGCGGCGAGACCGGCGTGCCGTCGGCGCGCTTGGCCCACCACGCGGCGTTGCCGCCGAAGATGAAGTCCATCCACGCGGCCGGCTGCGTGCCCCACAGCAGCAGCGTGCCGCCGGGCTTGAGGCGGCTCGCGGCGTATTGCAGCGCCAGCCGGGCCGCATCGAGGTTGCCGAAGTCGCAATGGAAGACGATCAGGTCGGCGTCGCGGCTCGGGCTTGCCGCGCTTGCGTCGATCGGCTGGACCGACAGCTCCGGGCAGTGCTCGCGCAGGCGTTCCGCGTGTTCGAGCGCCGCATCTTCGGAGCTCGCGTAGGTGAAGTCGGCAACCGCGAAATCGAGATGGCGGCACAGGTCGGCGGCCACGCGCGAGGCGCCGGCGCCGATTTCCACAATGCCGACGCGCTGGTCGGGCGCGCGGGCAACCAGCGCCTTCTCGAGGTGCGCGCTCAACGTGTCGGACAGCCGCTGGTTCGCCTCGTCGCCCAGCACGTAGTGCGCGAGCTCCACGGGCGTGACGTCGCGCGGGCAGACGTTGGCCCACGCGGTTTCGCCACTCAGCAGGGCCGGCAGATGCAGGCCGACGCGGCCGGTTGCGTGAACCAGCGTGAAGTAGTCGGGGTATTCGCGCAGCAGGCTGTTCCAGATGTCGCCGGTGCTGGCGCCGTCGTCTTGCGGCACATCGATCTGCCAGTCCTGCGAATCCGGCACCCGGCGTGCGCTGCGGCCGAGCGCCCAGTCGAGCAGCGGGGCGGCGTGCGGTGCGGCATCGCGACAAGCGGTGAGCGTGGCGGCATCCAGCCGGCCGTCGGTCGACAGCGTCAGCAGCGCTTCGGCGGCATAGCGGTCGCACAACGTTTCGAGCAGCGGATCGACTTCCTGCGCATAGCGTTCGAGCAGGCCGTCGGTCGCGATGGAGCGGACCGTCGCGCGCAGCGCGGGCTGCAGCACGCTGCGTCGCAGCGCGGTGTTCGCGGGTTGCTTGCTCTGCGGATGCGGGCTCGGCGTGGCGGCGTAGTCGAGGAACGACAGCGGCTCGCTGTGCGCCTTCGCCAGGCGCACGCTGCGAAAGCGCGCTTCGCTGACGGCCGCGATCTGCTGCCCGTGTTCGTCGAAGATCGCGAATTCGGCGGTGAGCGAATGCGGCGCCCGCTTCAGCAGGCGCGCACGCACGAGATGCGGTGTGCCTTGCCGGGCGCGCCAGCGCAGCCGGCCGATGCGGGTCGGCACGAATGCGATGCCTTGTCCCAGCGACGGATCGTCCTTCAGCATCTGGATGATGAGTTGGAACGTGCAGTCGAGCAGGGCAGGGTGCAGCAGGCTGTGGGGCAGGCTGTCGGCCAGCGCCTCCGGCGCGTGCAGCACGGCCACCACGCTGCGCGGCGATTCGAGCCAACCGTGCGACACGGCCTGGAATGCCGGGCCGTAGTCGAGCTCGGCCGCGCGTGTCAGCGCGAGGTGCGTCGCGCCGGTAAAGTCGGGCTCGCGCTCGGGCAGCGCAGGCGCGGTTTCGGCCAGGTGCTGCGCATTCGCGCCCGACAGCACGCGGCCGCTGGCGTGCACGGTCCACGGATCGGTGCTGCCGACCTGCTTGCTGCGCAGCCGGAAGCGCCCATCGCCTTCATCGAGCGACAGGCGGGTGAGCTTGCTCGGCGCGGCGGACAGCAGCAGCGGTGCATGAATCTCCAGTTCCTCGATGTCCGCGTGGTCGCCGGGGTGCCATTGCAGCGCGGCGGCGAGCGCGATTTCCGCGAAGCCGGAGCCCGGGAAGACGGTCGCGTGGCCGACCACGTGATCGGCAAGCCACGGCAGCAGCAGCGTATCGAGCTGGTTTTCCCAGGCGGGCTGGGTCTGCTGGCTCATCTTGTAGCCGAGCAGCGGGTGAACGCGGCGGCGGCCGAGCTGGTTCAGCGACTCGGTGGTGACCGGGTGCCAGTAGCGCTCGCGTTGCCACGCATACGAAGGCAACTTGGTACGCGCCGCGTCGGTCGGGAAGAACCGCGTCCAGTCGATTGGTGCACCGCTGATCAGCGTCTGCACGACGGCTGCGTCGATGCGTTCGGGCGCGTCGTCGGTGCGGCGGCCGGTCGGGATGCACTGACCGGTCTTGCCGTGCTGCTTGAGCGTCTCGTTGACGTAGTTGCGCAGCACGGGCGCCGGGCCGACTTCGATCAGCACGTTGCTGCCTTGCGTGACGAGACTGTCGAGCGCCTGTTCGAAGCGCACCGGCACGCGGATGTTGCGCCACCAGTAGTCGGCATCGAGCGCGGTGCCGTCGAGCTCGGCGCCTGCCACGGTCGAGAAGAACGGCACGCTCGCGCGCTGCGGGCGGATATGGGCCAACGCCTGCTTGAGCGGCGCTTCGATCGGATCCATCGCACTGCTGTGGAACGCGTAATCGAGGTCGAGCTGCTTGTAGAACACGCGGCGCTCGGCGAGCACCTGGCCGACCTGCTCCAGCGCGTGCGGTGCGCCGGCCAGCGTGGCGCCCTTGGCGCTGTTGTAGCCTGCCACGCACAGCACATCCTGCAGGCCGAGTTCGTCGAGCAGCGCGGCAGTGGCGACACCGTCGATGCCGACGGCCGCCATGCGTCCCTTGCCCTTCGTGAGCCCCTGCTGCTGGCTGCGGTGATAGATGACGGCGACGGCATCGGCGAGCGAGAGCGCGCCGCACGCCCACGCGGCGGCGACTTCGCCGACGCTGTGTCCGACGACGGCGGTGGGCCGCACGCCTTGCTCGGCGAGCATGCGCGTCACGCCGACCTGCAGCGCGAACAGCGCGGGCTGCGCGATTTCGGTGCGCTCGTAGATGCCGTCCTGCGCGTCGCGTTCGAACAATGCGTTGAGCGACCAGTCGGCGAGTTCGGCGAACACGCGGTCGATTTCGACGACCGTCTGCTTGAAGACCGGATGCGCGAGCAGCTTGCCGCCCATCCCTGCCCATTGCGAGCCGTTGCCGGAATACACGAAGACGGGGCCTTGGGCGTCGCGCACGCCGACGCCTTCGTGGATCGACGGGTTCGCCGCATCGCCGGCGCCGAGCTGCTCGAGCAGTTGCGCGACATGTTCGCCGTCGGCGCCGAACACCACGGCGCGTTTGTCGTGCCAGTCGCGACGCAGCGCGGCTTCATATGCGACGTCGTACAGCGCCGGCGCGTCCGGGCCGCGCAGCATGTCGGCGAGCTTGCGGGCGTTGGCCTGCAGCGCCGCGCTGCTGCGGCCGGTGACGAGCATCGGCACGGCGGCCGTCGTTGGCGCTGCCGCGCGCGTATCGGGCGTGCCGGCCGGTTCAGCCGTTTCAGCCGTATCAGCCGTTTCGGCGGGCGTCTGCAGGATCACGTGCGCGTTGGCGCCGCCGAAACCGAACGAGTTGACGCCGATGGTCAGCGTGCCGGTTTCACGCAGCGGATACGGCTTGGTCAGGACTTCGATGTTCCAGTCGTCGAAGCGGATGTTCGGATTGAATTCCTTGATGCCGATCGTGCCCGGCACCACGCGATGCTGGAGGCTGTAGATCGCCTTGACGAGCCCGGCGACGCCGGAGGCCGCTTCGAGGTGGCCGAGGTTGCTCTTGACCGAGCCGATCGGCAGCGGCGCATCGGCGGCGCGGCGCTGGCCGAGTGCCTGCCCGATCGCGCGGGTTTCGATCGGATCGCCGACCGGCGTGCCGGTGCCGTGGGCTTCCAGGTAGTCGATCGCGCTCGGCGGAATGCCGGCCTGCTCGTAGACCTGGCGCATCAGCGCGGCCTGGGCTTCCACGCTCGGCACGGTGAGGCCCGACTTGCGACCGTCGGTGTTCACCGCGGTGCCGGCCACGACGGCGAGGATGCGATCGCCATCGGCCACGGCCTGGTCGTAGTCCTTCAGCAGGAACAGGCCGCCGCCTTCCGAGCGCACGTAGCCGTCGCCGGATGCGTCGAAGGCCCTGCAGCGCCCGTTGGGCGACAGCATCGATGCCTTCGAGAACGTGATGAAGCCGTACGGATGCAGGTGCAGGCTGACGCCGCCCGCGATCGCGTGGCTGATCTCGCCGTTGGCGATCGCGCGGCACGCGAGGTGGAAGGCCACCATCGCCGACGAGCACGCGGTATCGACGGCCAGGCTCGGGCCGCGCAGATCGAACACGTAGGACAGGCGGTTGGCCGCGATGCTGGCCGTGTTGCCGGTCGCCATGGACGCGTCGACTGTCGCGAGGTCGTCTGCCATCCGATACGAATAGTCGGCGCTGGCGATGCCGACGAACACGCCGCAGTCGCTGCCGCGCAGCGACGAAGGCTTGATGCCGGCGCTTTCGATGCTTTCCCAGCCCAGTTCCAGCAACAGCCGTTGCTGCGGGTCCATCAGTGCGGCTTCGCGGGGCGAAATGCCGAAGAAGTCCGCATCGAAACCGGCGACGTCGCCGATCGAACCTGCTGCGAACGTGTACGCGGTACCCGGATGGTCCTTGGCTGGATGCAGGTAAGCGTCGCTGGACCATCTGCCGGCTTCGACTTCGGTGACGCAGTCCTTGCCGTTGAGCAGGTCGTTCCAGTAGTGACGACTATCTGTTCCAGGGAATCGAAACGCCAATCCGACTAAAGCGACGCATTTGCTCATGAGTTTGTATCGTTGTTACTGGCTGACTGCGTGATTTCCCTGTTAATGCATGCGAAAAGCAAGGCGGCCCGGGGGGTGAACGGCAGATGGGAGAGGAGATTGACCATGCCCGCCAGCTTTGGACATGGACGCGACCTGCGATTTTATCTTGAAAACTATCTTTCACCCTAGGACGCCGCGAAATTTGCCGGCTGGCCTGACGCGATACTGCAACGCGGCTTCGGCCGCAGAGGCGGCTCGGCGCATGAATGTAAACAGTTCTGGTCACTGCCTCATTCTTGTTTCGCCGGCCAGTCGCGCAACTGGCGCGCGTCGAACGCGTGTTTGATATGTGCGCGAATGCGCGAGCAATATTCTGAGACGGGGCGAGCGGGCGGTGGTGCCGGAAGGGGTGCTTTTTGCCGCGGACGGCGTGATGGCGTGCCGACGCTGAATTTGACGGCGTGACGCGGGCTTGAATCGGCGTGCCGTGCGCGGATATTCCCGGGCGGTGGGCAACGCTGCAACCGGAATGATCGGAATATGGATTCGGTAATAATTCGAAATAAACCGCCAGCCGCAATTCTGTGAGAAGCGGCTGGCGGCGCGCTTTAAAACTCTTTCATGCAGAGCTCGAGCGCGGTTTCCCAGTCCGGTGCGCCGAGGCCGAAGTGCTCGGCCAGTTTTGCATTCGACATGCGGGAATTGGCCGGGCGTGCCGCGGGCGTTGGATAAGCGCTCGCCGGGATCGGTACCACCGACGGCTTCTTCGGCAGATTCGACAGGCGGAAGATCGCTTCGGCGAAGCCGTGCCACGAAGTCGAGCCGCCTGCGCACAGGTGATAGACGCCGGAATGCGTGCGCCACCATTCGTCCCGGCCGGCCGTGCCGGCGCCGATGGCCTGCGCGGCGACGTTCGCGCTCAGCGCGGCGATCGTCTTGGACCACGTGGGTGCGCCGATCTGGTCGGCGACGATCTTCAGCTCGTCGCGCTCGGCGCCCAGGCGCAGCATGGTGAGCAGGAAGTTCTTGCCGCGCGTGCCGTACACCCAGCTCGTGCGGAAGATCAGGTGCGCGCATCCCGATGCCGCGATCGCCTGTTCGCCGGCGAGCTTGGTTTCGCCGTAGACGTTTTGCGGATCGACGGGATCGTCCTCGACGTACGGGCCATCCTTGGTGCCCGCAAACACGTAATCCGTCGAGAAGTGAATCAGCGCCGCGCCGATGCGCGTCGCTTCTTCGGCGAGCACCGCGGGCGCTTCCGCATTCAGGCGCGTCGCCAGCGCGACTTCGGTCTGCGCCTGGTCCACGGCCGTATAGGCGGCCGGGTTGACGATCAGATCCGGTTTGACCTCGCGCACGATCTCGCGCACCTGATCGAGGTTTGACAGATCGAGCCGGCTGCGATCGAGTGCGACGACCTTGCCGAGACCCTGCAGGCTGCGCGCGAGCTCGAATCCGACCTGACCGTTGATGCCGGTGAGCAGGATGGTCCGCTGTTCGGGGAATTGCATGGCGCCGCTCATTCGTAGCACTCGGCTGCGACGAGCCGCTTGCCGGCTGCATCTTTCGCCGCCAGCACCGGCTCGCCGTCGAGCGGCCATTGAATGCCGATCTCCGGATCGTTCCACAGCAGGCTGCGTTCGTGTTCCGGAAACCAGTAGTCGGTCGTCTTGTACAGGAATTGCGCGGACTCGGACAGCACCACGAAACCGTGCGCGAAGCCCGGCGGTACCCACAATTGACGATGATTGTCCGCCGACAGCGTCACGCCGACCCACTTGCCGAAATTCGGCGAGCTGCGCCGGATGTCGACCGCGACGTCGAACACCTCGCCCTCGACCACGCGCACGAGCTTGCCCTGCGCGTGTTCGATCTGGTAGTGCAGCCCGCGCAGCACGCCCTTCGCCGAACGCGAATGGTTGTCCTGCACGAACTCGACGCCGGTCTCGACGAGTTCCGCGAATTCGCGGCCGTTGAAGCTCTCGTAGAAGTAGCCGCGCGCATCGCCGAACACCTTCGGCTCGATGATCTTGACTTCGGGCAGCGCCGTTGCCGTTACTTGGATGGCCATGCGACTTGATCCGTGAGAATGTTCTTGAGGTATTGCCCGTACGCATTCTTCGCGAGCGGTTGTGCAAGCTTCAGCACCTGCTCGGCGTCGATCCAGTTGCGGCGGTACGCGATCTCTTCCGGGCAGGCGACGACCAGGCCTTGCCGCTTCTGCAGCGTCGCGATGAAGCTGGCCGCCTCGATCAGCGAATCGTGCGTGCCGGTGTCGAGCCATGCATAGCCGCGCCCCATGATCTCGACGTTCAGCGCGCCGTCGGCAAGATAGCGCGAATTGACGTCGGTGATCTCGAACTCGCCGCGCGGCGACGGCTTGATGTCGGCCGCGATGTCGCACACGCGGTTGTCGTAGAAGTAGAGACCGGTGACCGCGTAGTGCGAACGCGGTTTTGCCGGTTTCTCTTCGATCGACAGCGCGCGGAATTCGGCGTCGAACTCGACGACGCCGTAACGCTCCGGATCGTGCACGTGATACGCGAACACCGTCGCGCCCGCGTCCTGCGCGTCCGCACGCTCGAGCTGCTTCGCCAGGTCGTGGCCGTAGAAGATGTTGTCGCCGAGGATCAGCGCCGACGGATCGTTGCCGACGAAGTCGCGGCCGATCACGAACGCCTGTGCGAGACCGTCAGGCGACGGCTGCACCGCGTACTGGATGTTCATCCCCCACTGGCTGCCGTCGCCGAGCATCGACTCGAAGCGCGGCGTGTCCTGCGGCGTCGAGATGATGAGCACGTCGCGAATCCCCGCGACCATCAGCGTCGACAGCGGGTAGTAGATCATCGGCTTGTCGTACACCGGCAGCAGCTGCTTCGACACTGCATGCGTGATCGGATACAGCCGGGTGCCGGATCCACCGGCGAGAATGATGCCCTTGCGTGCCATGTCCGTTGCCCTTACGCGCGATGTGCGTAGTTCGTTGCGACCCACTTCCGGTAGTCGCCCGAAGCGACTTCGTCGGCCCATTCCTGGTTGTCCAGGTACCAGCGCACCGTCTTCGCGAGGCCGGTTTCGAACGTCTCGGCGGGCTTCCAGCCGAGTTCGCGCTCGAGCTTGCGCGCGTCGATCGCGTAGCGGCGATCGTGGCCGGGACGGTCGGTGACGTACGCGATCTGGTCGCGATACGAGCCGGCTGCCTTCGGGCGCGCCTGGTCCAGCAGATCGCACAGCGTATGCACGACCTCGAGGTTCTTCTTCTCGTTCCAGCCACCGACGTTGTACGTTTCGCCCGGCACGCCGCGGGCCAGCACTTCGCGAATCGCGCTGCAGTGGTCGCCGACGTACAGCCAGTCGCGCACGTTCTGGCCGTCGCCGTACACGGGCAGCGGCTTGCCCGCGAGCGCGTTCGCGATCATCAGCGGGATCAGCTTTTCGGGGAACTGGTACGGGCCGTAGTTGTTCGAGCAGTTCGTGGTCAGCGTGGGCAGCCCGTACGTGTGATGGTAGGCGCGCACGAGATGATCGGAACCAGCCTTCGTCGCCGAGTACGGGCTGTTGGGCGCGTACGGCGTCGTCTCCGAGAATTGCGGATCCGTCGCGGACAGCGAGCCGAATACTTCGTCGGTGGAAACGTGCAGGAACCGGAATGCGGCCTTTTCGGCTTCCGGCAGCGTGTTCCAGTACTGACGCGCAGCTTCGAGCAGCGTGAAGGTGCCGACGACATTGGTTTGAACGAAATCGGCCGGGCCGTGAATCGAGCGGTCGACGTGGCTTTCCGCGGCGAAATGCAGCACCGCGCGCGGCTTGTGCTCGGCGAACAGTGCGTCGAGTGCGGCGCGGTCGCAAATATCCGCCTGCGCGAACACGTGCTTCGGATTCCCCTGCAGCGATTTTAACGTTCCCAGATTGCCCGCATAGGTCAGTTTGTCGACGTTAAGAACCGATTCATCCGACTGATGCAGCCAATCCAGTACAAAGTTGGCACCGATAAAACCGGCGCCACCAGTAACCAATATCATGTAGCCTCTTTTTATGTGAATGGCAGGCAATACTGCCGTGCTCTCGTTGTGTACATCGCCCTCGGTGGACGCGGGACGAACAATATCAAGAAACTGCGCGGACCTGCCCCGAGTGGGCGGACCAGCCTGATCGCGGCGTATTCAAGGGCATCCCCGTATCGCGCGCATGTCAGCCAGGCAATCCGCATTGCAAGACTATTAATTCTCTATGCCGCGGCGCCCCGCATGGTGCCGTTTGTGCTACGCGTATCGCGACTTTCCATTGAATTCCCCGCGGCTCGCCGAACGTGCAATCGCACGCAAACATTTGCGCGAATTGCAGCAGGGAGCTGCGGCGGGACTCGGTGCCGATTACGGTGGGAGTTGTTGCGATACTTTAAAACGGCGGTAACTATAGCACGCCCGATTCGGGCTGAACGAGAGTCGTCTCGTTTATGTCTCGATTTAAGACGAACGTGTTTTTTTTACCGATACGGGTCTTTGTGATGCGCTCGCGGAAATTTCGCCCGCCGGTTGATTCGCCGAATCCGGTTCCTCCCGGACTCGTTTCGTGCGATGTGGCCGGCGTCGTGAGCGCGTTGCAGCCTACTTATGCCGCGGATGGAACGCCCGCTGCTGCACGTCGGCGCCATGCGCGACGATCGCCATGCTTTCCGGCACTTCCTCCCATGCGCCGCGCAGGTCGACGAGCGGCTCCGACACGACCATGAACGCGTCGTCGCCGGCTTCGGCAATCCGCGGATTGTGCGGATAGAGTTCGTGCAGATGCTTGAACGACGTGCTGTGAAACAGCGAGCGCGATTGCCGTTCGCTCGAATAGCGCACGGCGATGATCCGCTCGCCGTCCGTGGCGCAGATCGTCATGTTGAGCGGCTCGGCAACGCGATACCGCGCGGCCGTTTCCTCGACCACGCCCACCATGCGTTCGAGCGCCGGCAGCGGCGTCTGTTCGAGGCCGTAGGTCAGCGCGAGGCGGAACATCAGCTCGGAGTCGGTCGAGCCTTCAAGCGTCGGGAACAGCGCGGGGTCGACCTTCATCGTCAGGTCGCGGCGCAGCTTGTGGAAATCGCGGATCAGCCCGTTGTGCGCGAACAGCCAGCGGCCGTGGCGGAACGGGTGGCAGTTGGTTTCCTGCACGGGCGTGTCGGTCGCCGCGCGGATGTGCGCGATGAACATCCGCGAGCGGATCGCGCGTGCGGCTTCCCGCAGGTTACGGTCGTTCCACGCGGGATGCACGGAGCGGTAGCGAAACGGGAGTTCTTCGGGGCGGCCGTACCAGCCGATGCCGAAGCCGTCGCCGTTGGTCGTCGTCGCGCCCAGCTCCGAATGCAGGCTCTGGTCGATCAGCGAGTGCTTCGCGCGAAACAGCACCGTTTCGAGATGGATCGGATTACCCGTATAAGCGAGCCAGCGGCACATGGCATGCTCCTTCGCGATGGATCGTTCGCGCATGGTAGCCGACTTCGCGGCGCAGCCGAACGCGAGCCGCGGCGGCCGGCCGATCGGCCGATCGGCCAGGGCCGCCGCGATGGTCATGTGATGCGTCGCGCCGGGTGGCGCGCGGCTGCGATGGTCAGTCGCCGAGCGCGTCCATCACGCGCGCGGAGTACACGAGCGCCGCGCCGGCATTCAGCGCGATCGCGACGCCGAGCGCTTCCGCCACTTCCTCCTTGGTCGCGCCATGCTTCGCGGCTTCGGCCGTATGCACCGCGATACAGCCGTCGCAGCGCGTCGTGACGGCCACCGCGAGTGCGATCAGCTCGCGCGTCTTCGCATCGAGATGACCCGTCTTGGCGCCGGCGCCGGACAGCGCCTTGTAGCCGGCCAGCGTATCGGGCGACAGCTTGGCGATCTCGCCGATGCGCGTCGAGAGTTCCTTCCGATATTCGTTCCAGTTCAGCATGATGTGTCCTTTCGAAAGTGGTGGAGCGGGGCGGCGGTTGCCGCGGTCTCCGGCGATGCAGGGCTATTCTGATCGCTCATGCTGAGGGTTTCGATACGCTACAGTGTCAATTTTTAGCGCGAACGTCTCATGGACGCATTGAGTCAACTGTTGTCGCTGGGCCGCAGCCATGTCGAGCTCGACGTGCGCTGCCTGCTCGACGGCCCGTTCGCGATTCCGCACGATCCGTTGCCGCCCGGCGAGGCGGCGTTCCACCTGGTGCTGGCGGGCACGTGCCGGATCCGTACCGCCGACGGGCGCGCGCTGCAGCTGGCCGACGGCGACTTCGTGCTGCTGCCCGCGGGCGACGCGCACGATCTGTCCGATGTCGGGGGCGGCCGCGCGAAGCCGGTTGCGCCGCTGCGCGAGCCTGGCGCGGACGGCGGCGCGGTGCTGCCGGTCAAGTCGAATCTCGATCCGGGTGCACCGGGCGGCGCGAGCGTGGACGTGCTGTGCGGGCGCTTCGTCTATGCGCGCGGCGCCGGCGAATTGCTGATGCGCACGCTGCCGCGCATGCTGCACGTCGGGCTGCGCGAAGCATCGGGGCCTGCGCCGCTGCAACTGCTGACGAGCGTGCTGCGTGCCGAGGCGTCGAATGCGCAGCCGGGCGCACGCGCGATCGTGAATGCGCTCGGGCAGGCGCTGCTCGCGTACGCGCTGCGCGCATACGGCCGCGATGCCAGCGTGCCGGCCGGCTGGCTCGCGCTCGCCGCCGACGCGCGGCTCGGCCCGTCGGTCCAGGCCGTGCTGCAGGCGCCGGCGCAGCCGTGGACGGTCGAATCGCTCGGCGCGGCATCCGCGATGTCGCGGGCCACCTACGCACGGCATTTCCGCGAGAAGGCCGGGATGAGCGTCGGCGCGTTCGTCGCGCAGATCCGGATGATGCATGCGTGCGCGCTGCTGCAGGATACGCAGCGCGGACAGGCGGAGATCGGACAGGCCGTCGGCTATCAGTCGGAGGCGGCTTTCGGCAAGGCGTTTCGCGCGGTGCTCGGCACGACGCCGGGGCGCTGGCGGCGCGCGCAGCGCCGCGTGTAAGGCCGCAAGCGCGCTCGCCGTGCGGCGCGGCAAAGCTGCTACCCCGCGTTTCACCGACGTGGATTCCGCGCCGTCCGTGACGGAATGACGGCGCGCGGGGCGGGCGGCCGTTGCGGCCGCGCGTCGCGCGACGAACCTCGGCGGGCAGCAAGCGCCGGCGCACCGCGGGATTGCCGTACGGCCGATTGATTCGTGCCGGCGCGCATGACGATGCAGACGTTCCATTGGTGCAGGACGATATGCACGAGGAACGGACGTCCTGCCGCAAAAGCAACAGACGCAAAAAAGCCTCCGCGAGGGAGGCTATTTGCACTATCGAAGATAGTTGGTAGGGTGGGAGGGACTCGAACCCTCGACTCTCTGATTAAAAGTCAGATACTCTAACCAACTGAGTTACCACCCCACGTTCTTGAAACCTGTTCTGTCGGTTCGTTGCTTGTACAACTTGGCAAGCGACCCAAAGAGCAAAAGATTATAGCGACGGGTTATTGAGCTGTCAACAACCCGCCGCGATAATTATTTGATGCTTTCGAGCTTGCCCTGTGCCGTCTGCGCAGCGTTCGACCCGGCGTACTGCGACACGACCTGCTCGTACGTCTTCTTCGCGGCCGCCTTCTGGCCTTGTTCGAGCTGGTTCGTGCCGATTGCGACGAGGGCGTCGGCCGCGCGCGGATGCTGCGGATACTTGCTGACGATCGCTTGCCACGTTGCCGTGGAGCCGCGATAGTCGCGCAGCGCGTATTGCGCATTGCCGAGCCAGTATTGCGCGGTCGGCTGGTACGGGCTCTGCGGATACTTCGCGATGAAGCTGCGGAACGACGCCGCGGCAGCCTTGAAGTTACCGTTGCGGAACTGCTGCTGCGCCGCGCTGAGCGCTTCCGTTTCACCCGGCTGCACGGTGCCTTCGACACCGTCGATCGTCGCCTGCTGCGGCTCGAACTTCTTGAGCCGCGCGTCGAGATCCTGGTAGTACTCCTTCTGCTGCCGCTCGAGCGTCGTCAGCCGGTTCGTCAGATCCTCGTTCTCGCCGCGCAGCGTCGCGACCTGCTGGTTCAGCTGATCGAGACGGCCGGTTTGATCGAGGATCGTACGCTGCGCGGCCGACAACTGGCTCGCCAGGTTGTCGGTCTTGCTGCGCAGGTCGAGCACGGCGCGGCGCGCTTCGTTGTCGTCGAACACGCCGGCGTGCGCCGGCGCGGCCGACCACGCCGCGCCCGCGACGCAGAATGCTGCGGCAACGCGCAGCCAGGTTAAACGGTGCGTCATACGGCGATTCTTCCGTTACTTACTGTTGGTAGACGAGGTCGGCGCGACGGTTCTGCGCCCACGATGCTTCGTCGTGACCCGTTGCCTGCGGCTTTTCCTTGCCGAGGCTCACGGCTTCCATCTGCGAGTCGTTCACGCCGAGGAGTGCCATCGCGCGGCGAACGGCTTCCGCACGCTTCTGGCCCAGCGCGAGGTTGTACTCGCTCGTGCCGCGTTCATCGGTGTTGCCCTGGATCAGCACGTGACGCTGCGGGTGGCTCTTCAGGTACTGCGTGTGTTGCTGCAGCAGCGGCTGGTATTCGTCCTTCACCGAATAGCTGTCGAAATCGAAGTAGATGCTGCGCTTCGCGAGCGGGCTGTTCGGATCGTTCAGCGGATCGACGTTCACTTGCGCGACGTTGTCGGCGCTCGGCTGCGTGCTCATCGCACCCGCGTTGTTCGCCTTGTCGTCGAGCTTCACGCCCGACTTACACGCTGCGAGCGCGCCGATCATCATCACAGCCAGGGCCAGACGAACTTTTTTCGACATCATGGTTACTCTCCTTTTGGTCATTGCATGAAGGGCCCCCACGACGGCTCACGAACGGAGCCGCCCTGGACGGACAGGATCTGCGGCGGCGCGCTGCCGTCGGAAGGCACAGCGGCCAGTACGTTGCGCCCGCCCGACTGGGTGGCGTAGAGGAGGTACTGGCCGTTTGCCGCGAAGCTCGGCGATTCGTCGCGATTCGTGTTGGTGATGGCGTTCGCCGCGCCCGATTGCAGATCCTGAACGTACAGCTTGAAGCCCCCGCCCGTGCGGGAGATGTAAGCGAGCAGCTTGCCGTCCGGGCTGATGCGCGGGCTGGTGTTGTAGCTGCCGGTGAAAGTCACGCGCTGCGCGGCGCCGGCGCTTTCGCCTTGCGCGGGCATCCGGTAGATCTGCGGCGCACCGCCGCGATCGCTAGTGAAGTAGATCCAGCGGCCGTCCGGCGAGTAGAACGGCTCGGTGTCGATCGAGCTGCTCTGCGTGAGACGGCGCAGGCCGCCGCCGTTCGCGTTGACCGTATAGATTTGCGTATTGCCGGTGAGCGACAGCGCGACGGCGAGCGTGTTGCTGTCCGGCGACCACGCCGGTGCGCTGTTGTTGCCCTTCTGGTCGGAGACCATGTAGCGGCGGCCCGTCGGCAGGTCGTGGATGTAGACGATCGGCTTCTTGCGCTCGAACGACACGTACGCGACCTTCGTGCCGCTGGGCGACCATGCCGGCGAGATGATCGGCTCCGTGCTCGACAGCGCGATACGCGCGTTCTGGCCGTCGGAATCCGAGATCTGCAGCTGGTAGCGGTTGCCCGTCTTGATCACGTACGACAGGCGCGTGGCGAACACGCCGCGCACGCCGAGCAGCTTCTGGTAGATGTAGTCGGCGATCTTGTGGCCGGCCGTGCGCAGCGTGTTGTCGTTCGCCGTCAGCGACAGGCCGCCGAGGCTTTGCTGCTTCACGGTGTCGTACAGGATGAAGTTCACCTTGTACTGGCCGTTTCCTTCGCGATTCACGCTGCCGGCGACGAACGCATTGGCGCCCTTGGCCTTCCATGCGCCGAGATCGACCGATGCGGTCTCGGGCACGGGCGTGCTGCCCGCGTCGATATTGGTGAATTTGCCGCTGCGGGCGAGATCCGCGCGGACGATCGACGTGACCTGCTGCGGCAGGCCCGCTTCGTTCGCGAAGTTCGCGGTCGCGATGGGGAACTGGCTCGAACCAACGCCGGTGATCAGCACGTTGACCTGCGCGTTGGCGCTGCCGCCCGCGGCAATCAGACACGAGGCCACGAGTGCCCTGAAACCTAGCTTCGTCATCAAACTCATGCTTCTTGCTTCCCGTATGACTTGAATCGCTGCGCAACCGCAGAGACAGTAAAAATACCCGATTCGTTCCCGTCTGACAGCGACGCCCGGAGTGTAAGCGCTTTTGCGTTCACTCCGCCGCCTTGAAGGTAATCGTAATGTCCGGCGGGGTACGACCGTTAGAATCGGGCGGCAACGGGACCGACGCCTGGATCGCATTGACCACGGCTTGATCCCACCCCGAATTTCCGCTCGAACGGCGGATCGAAACGCTCAGCACGTCGCCCGATGGCGTACAGCGGATCGCGACGACGGTCGTCAGGCCGGCGCGCTCGCCGCCCCAGACGATGTTCGGCTTCACGCGGCGGCGCACCTTGTCAGGATAGCCGGGCGACGCGGCATTGCCACCGGAACCCGTGCCGGTGCCGCTGTGCGCGAGGCCCTGGCCGCCGCCTTCACCGGCGCCTGCCATGCCCTGCATCTGCGCGAGGCGTGCGTTCCGTTCCTGGTCGAGCTTCGCCTTCGATGCCGCTTCGGCCTTCGCGCGCGCAGCCGCTTCGGCCTTCGCTTCGGCCTTCGCCTTCGCTTTGGCCTGCGCCTGGGCTTCCGCCTTCGCCTTCGCGGCCGCATCGGCCTTGGCCTTCGCCGCCTGCTGCGCCTCGAGCTGCGCCTGCTTCTGCTGTTGAAGCTTCTGCTGTTCGAGTTTTTGCTGCTCGACGAGCTGCTGTTGCTTCAGCTTGTCCGCCTGCTTCTGCTTTTCGCGCTCGGCGGCCTTTTGCGCGGCGAGCGCGGCGGCCTGCTGGGCGGCGAGCTGCGCGCGCCGGGCTTCGTCTTCCTGCTTTTTCAGTTGCTGCGCGCGGCGCTGCTGCTGCTCGAGCAGCGCTTCACGCGCGGCCGCTTCCTGCTGCCGCTTCTTCTGCTGCAATGCGATGTCGGCCTGCTCGTCGCGCACGGGCGGAGCGGGCGGCGCCACCTTCGCGGGCGGCGGCGGCACGACGGGGCGCGGCGTGGGGACGTCGGGCACCGCAGTCCACAGCTCGGCTTCGGCGCCTGCCGGCGTGCTGTTCTGCCATTGCACGCCGTGATAGAGAAACAGCGCCAGCAGCACATGCATCAGCGCGGCGAGCGCGAACGCACGCCAGGTGCCGCGCTCGCGAGGAGGCTGAGGCGGGTAGGCGTTGCCGCGCGTGGATTGCTGCCGGTTCATTGCGATTTGACGAGGAGGCCGACGCGCTTGACGCCGCGCGCCTTCAGATCCGACATCACAGTCATGACGGCATCGTACTGCACGGTCTTGTCGGCCGCGATCACGACCGGCTGGTCGGGATGGTCAGCCTGACGGGACGCGATGAAGCTGTCGAGCTCGCCCTTGGTCATCGTGTCTTCCTGCGTCGCGCCGGAGTCGCCCTTGTACTTGACGCTCATCGTCCGGTCGGCCTTGATGTTGACGACGACGGGCGGCGTCTGCTCCTGCGGCGCGGCATTGCCGACGGTCGGCAGATTGATGATCGACGGGGCGACGAGCGGTGCCGTGACCATGAAGATCACGAGCAGCACGAGCATCACGTCGATGTACGGCACGACGTTGATGTCGGCCATCGCGCGGCGCGAACGGCCGCCGCGCATGCTGGATCGAATGGGGCTTCCTGCCATGGCGCGCTCCTTACTGGGCCTGACGCTGCAGGATGTTCGAGAACTCTTCGATGAAGGTCTCGAAGCGGATCGCGAGGCGGTCGATGTCGTGCGCGTAGCGGTTGTACGCGACGACTGCCGGAATCGCGGCGAACAGGCCGATTGCGGTCGCGACGAGCGCTTCCGCAATGCCCGGCGCGACGTTCGCGAGCGTGGCCTGCTGCACGTTCGCGAGGCCGCGGAACGAGTTCATGATCCCCCACACCGTGCCGAACAGACCGATGTACGGGCTGACCGAGCCGACCGACGCGAGGAACGCGAGGTTCGCTTCGAGCACGTCCATTTCACGCTGGAACGACGCACGCATCGCGCGACGCGCACCGTCGAGCACGAGGCCCGGATCGCTGAGGCGCTTTTCCTTCGCCTTCAGGAATTCGCGCATCCCCGATTCGAAGATCCGCTCGAGCGCGCCGATCGTATGGCGGTTGTTGGCCGCGCTCTGATACAGCGCCTGCAGGTCGCCGCCCGACCAGAAATCCCGCTCGAAGCGTTCGGTCTGCGCGCGCGCACGGCGAATCGCGAACCACTTGCGGAAAATGAAGGTCCACGACATCAGCGACAGCAGCAGCAGCAGCCCCATCACGGCCTGGGCCAGCACGCTCGCGTTGAGGACGAGGGAAATGATCGACAGGTCTTGAGAAGTGTTCATAGAGGTTTGAGTAACGTCCCATCGGGGCGCCGGGTACGCGTGCGGCGCGGCGCGCCGGTCTGGCCTGGCGCCGAACCTTGCTTAGTATCGATTCAGGAAGGCAAGTTCATGGGCCTTGTCTAAACGGTGCTCATTCGAGCTTCGTTGACAATACAGTCTGCCCGGCGTCGGTGACGGGCCCGCGATGCAGCGCGTCGAGTACGACCGGCGGGATCGCCGCGGGCCGAATGCCGGTACGGTCGACGCAGCCGAGGCGGATATGTCCGGCGACGAGCAGCGTGTTGCCACGCCATGCTTCCTGCGTGAATTCCACCGATGCGCGGCCGATGCGTCCGGGCCGGCTCGTGATGGCCAGTGCGTCGTCGAGTCGCGCCGGTGCGCGGTAGTCGAGCGACGTGCTGCGGACGATGAAAATCGCGCCGGTGTCGTCGGCGAGCCGGCGCTGGTCGATGCCGCACGCGCGCAGCCATTCGGTGCGGGCGCGCTCGAAGAACTTCAGGTAGTTGGCATAGAAAACGATGCCGCCTGCATCGGTATCCTCGTAGTACACGCGCACCGGCCAGGTAAAGCCGGAGGGCGCATCCGGGGAGCGGGTAGGCTGAGTCATGGCGCGCATTCTACCGGAACGGCGAGGCCGGATTCGTAACCGTTTCGTAACGGAATGTAGTACGTCGTATTGCACCGCAGGCCGCCGCAGGCACGGCCCGCGGTGTATCCGGGCGCGTCAGCCGCGATGGATCGCGAGACCGGCCGGCGCCTGCGCGACCGGCATCATCTCGATCGTGTTGATGTTGACGTGAGCGGGGCGCGTCGCGATCCAGTAGATCGTATCGGCGATGTCCTCGGCCGTGAGCGGCTGGACGTTCTGGTACACGTTGGCTGCCTTCGCATCGTCGCCGCGGAAGCGGACGTTCGAGAATTCCGTGCCGCCGCACAGGCCCGGCTCGATGTCGGTTACGCGCAACGGCGTGCCGATCAGGTCGGCGCGCAGGTTCAGGCTGAATTGTCGGACGAAAGCCTTCGTCGCGCCGTATACGTTCCCGCCCGGGTACGGATACATGCCGGCAACCGAGCCGAGATTGAAGATGTGGCCGCGACCGCGGGCGATCATGCCGGGCAGCAGCGTGTGCGTGACGGTGACGAGGCCCGAGCAGTTCGTGTCGATCATGGTCTGCCACTCGTCGAGGCTGGCCTTCTGGGCCGGCTCGACGCCGAGCGCGAGGCCGGCATTGTTGACGAGCACGTCGAGCGCCGCGAATTCGGCGGGAAGGGCGGCCGGGACGGCTTCGACGGCCGCGCGGTCGCGTACGTCGAGTTCGAGCGGCAGCAGTGCGTCGCCGAGTTCTGCGGCGAGTGCATCGAGGCGATCCTTGCGGCGCGCGGTTGCGACGACGCGATGGCCGCCCTTGACGAAAGCACGGGCGATGGCGGCGCCGAAGCCGGCGGACGCGCCTGTGACGAACACGATCATTGCTGCTCCTGGTCGGTAACAAAGTGGCGGATAGTATCCCGCAAGCCTACTGAGATTGCCGCACCGCGGCAAGACGGCGAAGCGTTCCGGCACGGGAGCGTAGAGTCTGGCCCTTATTATTTCGGCGCGGCTGCCGCGCGGTTGCCTATTCATGACGCATCCAATACACTAACGCGCTCATCACCCCTGCGTGACTGGCGATAGAACCCTTCGGGTTCAAGGTGGAGCATCCCACCGTGAAGCGCGGGGCGCCGTTTTTGCCGTTCGCCTGGGCAGCCGTTGTGCGCCGTTGCGTGCATCGCCGGTGGCTGTCCTGCCTCGCGTCATACGGATTCTTCCGCCACGTCGAGCTGGTTCCGCCAGCAGCGCAATGTACTCGGCCGCCCCGGTCAACCTGTACACACTTAACGGAAACCGTATGTTTGACAGAGCCCAAAGCACCATCGCGAACGTCGACCCCGAACTCTTTGCAGCGATCGAGCAGGAAAACCGCCGCCAGGAAGACCACATCGAGCTGATCGCGTCGGAAAACTACACGAGCCCGGCCGTGATGGCCGCCCAGGGTTCGCAGCTCACGAACAAGTACGCGGAAGGTTACCCGGGCAAGCGCTACTACGGCGGCTGCGAGTACGTCGACATCGTCGAGCAACTGGCGATCGACCGCGTGAAGCAACTGTTCGGCGCGGAAGCCGCGAACGTGCAGCCGAACTCGGGCTCGCAGGCGAACCAGGGCGTGTTCTTCGCGATGCTCAAGCCGGGCGACACGATCATGGGCATGAGCCTCGCGCACGGTGGTCACCTGACGCACGGCTCGCCGGTGAACATGTCGGGCAAGTGGTTCAACGTCGTCAGCTACGGCCTGAACGAAAACGAAGACATCGACTACGAAGCCGCCGAGAAGCTCGCGAACGAACACAAGCCGAAGCTGATCGTTGCAGGCGCATCGGCGTTTGCACTGAAGATCGACTTCGAGCGTCTGGCGAAGATCGCTAAGTCGGTCGGCGCTTACCTGATGGTCGACATGGCGCACTACGCGGGCCTGATCGCAGCCGGTGTGTACCCGAACCCGGTGCCGCACGCCGACTTCGTGACGACCACGACGCACAAGAGCCTGCGCGGCCCGCGCGGCGGCGTGATCCTGATGAAGGCCGAGTACGAGAAGCCGATCAACTCGGCGATCTTCCCCGGCATCCAGGGCGGCCCGCTGATGCACGTGATCGCCGGCAAGGCAGTGGCGTTCAAGGAAGCGCTGTCGCCGGAATTCAAGGAATACCAGCAGAAGGTGGTCGAGAACGCACGCGTGCTGGCTGAAACGCTGGTCAAGCGCGGCCTGCGCATCGTGTCGGGTCGTACGGAAAGCCACGTGATGCTGGTCGACCTGCGCGCGAAGAACATCACGGGCAAGGCAGCGGAAGCGGCACTCGGCGCGGCGCACATCACGGTGAACAAGAACGCGATCCCGAACGATCCGGAAAAGCCGTTCGTGACCAGCGGCATCCGTCTGGGTTCGCCGGCGATGACGACGCGTGGTTTCGGCCCGGCGGAAGCCGAGACGGTCGGCAACCTGATCGCCGACGTGCTCGAGAATCCGGAAGATGCAGCGACGATCGAGCGTGTGCGCGCGCAAGTGGCCGAGCTGACCAAGCGTTTCCCGGTCTATCGCTGATCGACGATGCGCTGCCCGTTCTGCCGGCATGAAGACACGCAGGTCGTCGACTCGCGCGTGTCCGAAGATGGCGCCGCGATTCGTCGGCGCCGTCGCTGCTCGGCTTGCGACAAGCGTTTCACGACTTACGAGCGGGTCGAGCTGAACCTGCCCGCCGTCGTGAAGAAGGACGGCAGCCGCACCGAATTCGACCGTCGCAAGATCGTCGCCAGCATGCAACTCGCGCTGCGCAAGCGGCCGGTTGCGGCTGACGCGATCGACGCGGCGGTCGCCCGCATCGAGTATCAACTGCTCGCGACCGGCGAGCGTGAAGTGCGTAGCGAGAAGCTCGGCGAACTCGTGATGAACGAGTTGCGCGGCCTCGATACGATCGCCTATGTCCGTTTCGCATCGGTATATCGCCGGTTCGAGGACGTCTCCGAATTTGCCGACGTGATCGAAGAGTTCCGTCGCGCGTCCCCCTCCAAGCCTTCGCGTAAGCGCTGACGCGCTGCGTTCGTACATCGCCTTCTCCTTGGGTTCGATTCGCGCCGATTGTGTCGGTCGCGATCGCATGTCGCCAGTCGGCCGTTCGGCCAATGGCGCGCGTCCGCACGCGTCGCTACAGTCGTCGCATCACGTTGGCGGAGGGCGATGGCGATGGGGCGGCACCGGCAGGTAGTTGAAAAAGGCAGGCGATGCGGCGGCGGATTCACGCTCGTCGAGCTGATGGTCGCGATTGCGCTCGTGGTCGGGATGGGGCTCTATGCGGCGCCTGCTTTCGATCAGTGGCGCATGCGCGAACGCGTCGATGCGCGTGCCCGAGTGCTGCTCGGCGCGTTGTCGTTCGCGCGCACGGAGGCCGCGCGTCTCGGCGTGCGCGTCACGCTGTGCAGGGCCGGCGGCGACGGTGCCTGCGTGCGTTCGGGCGAGCGCTGCGGCCCGGCGGAATGGTCGTGCGCGTGGATCGTCAGCGGGCAGTTCGACGGGCAGTCGCGCGTGCTGCGGCGATATCCACATGATGCGGAAATCGCTGTCGCGGGCGCCGCGCACGATCTCGCGTTTGCGCCGCCTGCCGGTCAAGTGATCGGCGGCATCCGTCGTTTCGAATTGCGTCCGCAGCGTGAGTCGACGGGAGACGATGCGGCACGCGTGTCGCGGTGTATCCCGATCGCGGCGGGCGGTCGCGCGCGCGTCGTCGCCGGGCGATGCGATGCGGCATGAGGTGCGGCATGAAGCACGGCATGAAGCGCATGCGCGAATCGACCCGCGGCACGTCGCTGCTCGAAGCGGTGCTGGCCGTGGCGCTGCTCGCGGTCGTGATGCTGGCGGTGGCCGGCAGCCAGCTCGCGATGGCGCGCATGCAGCGGGCGACGATCTGGCGCGAGCGTGCGCTATGGCTCGCCGATGCGCGGATCGAGCGGCTGCACGTCGCTGCAACGGCCGACGATGGCGTCGCCGCACTCGTGGCCGCATCGCTGCCGGGCGGCGCAATGACGCTGGATCCCGGCGCCGGCGACGTACGGTACGCGGTGGTCGGCTGGCGCGACGCCGGCGCTGCCGCTTCGGCGCGATGCGAAGCGGCGGGAGTGACGACAGGGCCACCGTCGTGCGTGCGGATTCCGTTTCGGGAGGCCGATGCCGATGAACGCTGATCGCCGCATTCGCGCGCATACGTTGCTCGAGGTGCTGGTCGCGATGACCGTCGGTCTGCTCGTGCTTGCCGCTGCCGGCGCGCTGTATCACGCGCAGCGCGTCGCACAGCGGCGCGCCGAGGACGGCTTCCGGATGCGCGATGCAGCCGCGACCGCGCTGACGTTGATCGGCCACCAGCTTCAGATGGCCGGCTTTCGTCCGCTCGATGTGGAAGGGGCGCCATCGTTGTCGCCGGTGTTCGGCTGTTCGGCGGCGCGCGTGCGAGGCGATGGCGCACAGGTGGGGTGCGAGGCCGTGCGCGCCGCGTCGGATGCGGTGCTGATCCGGTATGTCGGCGATACCGTGTCGACGTGGCCGACGATCGGCGCGCAGGTATCGGATTGTCTCGGGCAGGGTGTCGGCACGGCCGGTGAACGGCCGCTCGTCGAGAACCGCTTCGATGCGCACGTGAGTCCGTCGACGGGCGAGCCGGAGTTGTACTGTGAAGGGAGCGGGCGCCCGGGCACGCCGCAGCCCGTCGTGGCCGGGATCGATCAGTTGCGCGTGCGCTACCTGCGTCACGCGGACGTGCAGTTCATCGATGCAGATGCGATGCGTGCCGGCGACTGGCACGAAATCGTCGCCGTGCATGTGTGCGTGCGGGCACGCGGCGAACCGATGCGGGAACCGACGAGCCATGTCGATTGCGACGGACGCGCGGTCGTTGCGCACGATGGTCGCGCGCGTCTCGTGCTGCATCGGATCGTCGCGTTGCGAAACGCCGCGCTCGCGACGGCCGAGCGCGGCCGTGACGCAGCGCGTGCCTACGAGGTGTTCCGATGATTCGTGCGAACAAGCGTGTGAACGGACCCGCGATGCAAGGCGCGGCAGCACATGTCCGCAACGGCGCAATGGCGGCTTGTGGCACGCAATGCGTGATGGACGGCACAGGCATGAGCCGATGCGAACGGCACACGGGGTGTCGATCGGCGATCCGAGCCTGGCGCCGCGATGCCGGCCTCGCATTGCCGGCCGTGATCGCGGTGGGCGCGGCAGTCGCGGCGCTGAGCGGCACATGGTTCGAATCCGCGCTGACGGAGTCGCGCCGCGCGCGTGCATTGTCGGATCGGCTGATTGCGTTCCACGCGGCCGATGCGGCGTTGGCCGCTTGCACCGCACGATTGCTCCGCGGTACCGCGCCGTACATCGACGAAGCCGCAGCGCACGCCGAGCCGGACGCGTGGCGGCGCGCGCCGGCGCTGAGCGTCGCCGACGCGTTCGCACCGTTCGCTTCGTGGCCGATGGCCGCGCAGCCGCCGCGATGTCTGGTCGAGCTATGGCGCGGAGCAGGCCCGGCGGGGAGTCGCGCGTATCTCGTCACTGCACGTGGTGTCGGCAGCCATGCATCGAGCGTGGTCTGGCTGCAAAGCCAGGTCGCGCTGCGTGACGGCCGTATCGTTGCAGAGCGCTGGCGTCGCGTCGCGGCGGTGCATCAATGAAAGGGCGCACGCTCATGCGCTCGTCGGCGGCATTCACGCTGGTCGAACTGATGATCGTGCTCGCGATCGTCGCGGTGTTGGCCGGATGGGGAATCCCGTCGTATCGCGAGCACGTCGCGCGCATGCATCGCGCGTCCGCGGTTGCCGCGCTGTATCGCGCGGCGCAATATCTCGAGACGCTCGATGGCGCGCCTCCACAGGCGTTGCCGGATACGCTGGCGCATGCGCCGCCGGACGGGCAGCCGGTCTATCGTGTGGCACTACGCCGCCCGGGCGACGACGATGCTTCGGTGGTCTACGAACTCGTTGCGCGCCCGCTCGACACCGGCCCGATGCGCGACGACCGATGCGGCGCATTCACGCTGCGCTCGGACGGGACGAAAGGGAATACGGGATCGCACGACGGCAGTGCCGATGGACAGGATGGGGCATGCTGGGGCGTACGCTGAACGCGTACCGAAGGCGCATACCAAAGAAGGCGCGTGCCGAAGATACGCATCGCACATGCGGCACATGGCGCCCGTGCACATGCAAACCCACACCCGCCCTCACGTGTCAGCCGTTGTTCGGGGCGCTTCCCCTCTCGGCGCGCGCCTGCTTCCAGATGCGGTACGCCTCCCATGCGGCGAAGCCGACGGTGCCCCACTTCAACGCGGGGCCGGCGCTTGCGCGCAGCAGCGAGCGCATGGGTTTCGCGAGCACGAGCGATGCGAGCGAACTCAGCATCGGATACTGGTTGACGAGTTGGCCAAGGCTCGCGTTCAGTGTCTTGGCGGACTGGCTGAACCTGCCGGTCGACAGGCCGGGCACGAGTATCTTCAGCCAGCTGAAGCGCGTGACAGCATGGCGCACTTCGGCGGCGGCTTCGACAAGCTCGAGCCGCTCGACCTCGGAGCGCAGGATCAGCAACTCCTTGCGCAGCGCGCGATGCTGCGATGCGCTCCAGTTCGATCGCGACGAATGGGAGCGGGGTGAATTGCCCGTAACGTTCTGGCTCATGGCGCGTCGGCGAAGTAGGTGAGAGGGGCGAACGCCGATGCGTTCACGGCTTGCCGCGGAACATGTCGCGGTCTTTCTCGAGTTCGTGCAGCGTCGCCTCGAACACGGTCGGTGCGTCGCGCAGGCCGGAGCGCGCCTTCAGCGCGCACGCGATGCCGCCCACGGCGTACACCGCGGTGATCACCGCCAGCGACTGCCAGCGATAGGTATCCCAGAACGCGATCGCGATGAGCACCGTCAGGGTGATGAGCGTCATCGTCGCGAGCATCATGGCCGCGAGCCCGAGGAACAGTACGCCCAGCAGGCGCTCCTTCTCCTCGGCGAGCTCGATGCCCACCAGTTCGAGGCGCGTCTGCAGAAGGCCGATCGCGGAGCCGACGAGGCGGCGCAGCGGCCCGTGGCCGGACGGCTGCGGGTTGGTGTCTGTCGTCATGGATGAGGCGCTTGCGCGCGCAGTGAACGGCTAAGTCAAAGCCGGCCGGTGGCGACCCACCGGCCTGGCTTCACCCCCCCATGTGCCGCCGCACGGCGGCGCACGGGTGGAACGGCATCGACGCGTTACTTGCGGTTGATCAGCAGACCGACCAGTACGCCGAGGCCAGCGGCGATGCTGATCGACGTCCACGGATGCTCGTGCACGTAGTCGTCGGTTGCGCGCGCGGCCTTCTTGCCTTTTTCGACCACCACGACCTGGACGTCGGCTGCCTTTTCCTTGGCCTGCTTCAGACGCGACATGGCTTTCTCGCGCAGCTCGGCCGCACGGTCGCCCGTGCTGCTCGCGGCTTGCTTGAGCAGGTCTTCGGCGTCCGCGAGAACGGTTTTGATATCCGACATCAGTTTCTCCTTGTTGATTTCCGACATTGCAACTCCCTTCATGCTGTCATGCAGTTTCACATCGTAGCGAAACGCCTGCTTGCTGGCGAGCCGGGAAGACGCACGACGGCCGTGCCAGCCCACATGGTAAACGACTCGTAATCATCAACGGAGCCGCAAACGCCGTGAAAAGTTTCCCTCGCCGCCGTCCGTTCCGCTCCACCACCGCGCAAAAATGACAAAAAAGTATGAATATCAAACGGAATAATCGTTCGCATGTCCCATTGCTTCCCGTAAGCTGATGGACTGTCCCGCGCCGACAGCGCGCGGTTTCAACCAGCATCGTTCGAGGAGGGAACATCATGAGTCTGCGTCTTGGCGACACCGCACCGGATTTCGAGCAGGAATCGAGCCTGGGCCCGATCAAGTTTCACGAGTGGCTCGGCGACAGCTGGGGCGTCTTGTTTTCCCACCCGGCCGACTACACGCCGGTGTGCACGACCGAGCTCGGGCTGACCGCGAAGCTGAAGGGCGAGTTCGAGAAACGCAACGTGAAGGTCATCGCGCTGTCGGTAGACGGCGTCGAGTCGCACAAAGGCTGGATCAACGACATCAACGAAACGCAGTCGACGGTCGTCGGCTTCCCGATCATCGCCGATGCGGACCGCAAGGTTTCGCAGTTGTACGACATGATCCACCCGAACGCGAACGAAACGCTGACGGTGCGCTCGCTGTTCGTGATCGATCCCAACAAGAAGGTACGGCTCATCATCACGTATCCGGCCAGCACCGGTCGCAATTTCGACGAAGTGCTGCGCGTGATCGACTCGCTGCAACTGACCGATAATTACAAAGTCGCGACGCCTGGCAACTGGAAGGACGGCGACGACGTCGTGATCGTGCCGTCGCTGCAGGATCCGGAAGAGCTGAAGAAACGCTTCCCGAAGGGCTTCAACGCAGTGCGTCCGTATCTGCGCCTCACGCCGCAGCCGAACAAGTAAGCATGCGCTGCGCATCGGCGGCGCGCGGCGCATGACACGCGCGAGCGCCGACGAAAACGGCCCGCCCGGCAGCAATGCCGGGCGGGCCGTGTCTTTTCAGTGTCAGCGTCAGCGGCGCCGGCGGGGTAGCGTGCCCGCGTGTCGCGCGCAATCAATCGATCAGAAGAATGCCTGGATGCCGGTCTGCGCGCGGCCGAGGATCAGCGCGTGGATGTCGTGCGTGCCTTCGTACGTGTTGACCACTTCGAGGTTCACGAGGTGGCGCGCGACGCCGAATTCGTCGGAGATGCCGTTGCCGCCGAGCATGTCGCGCGCGAGCCGTGCGATGTCGAGCGCCTTGCCGCACGAGTTGCGCTTCATGATCGACGTGATCTCGACGGCCGCGGTGCCGTCGTCCTTCATCCGGCCGAGACGCAGCACGCCTTGCAGGCCGAGCGTGATTTCGGTCTGCATGTCGGCGAGCTTCTTCTGGATCAGCTGGTTCGCGGCGAGCGGCCGGCCGAACTGCTTGCGATCGAGCACGTACTGGCGCGCGGTGTGCCAGCACGACTCGGCCGCGCCGAGCGCGCCCCACGCGATTCCGTAGCGCGCCGAGTTCAGGCACGTGAACGGGCCGCGCAGGCCGCTCACGTTCGGCATCAGGTTCTCCTCGGGCACGAACACTTCGTCGAGGACGATCTCGCCGGTGATCGACGCACGCAGCCCGACCTTGCCGTGGATCGCGGGCGCCGACAGGCCCTTCCAGCCCTTCTCGAGGATGAACCCGCGGATCGCGTCCTTGCCGTTTTCCTCGAGCTTCGCCCACACGACGAACACGTCGGCGATCGGCGAGTTCGTGATCCACATCTTCGCGCCGGACAGCGAGTAGCCGCCGGGCACCTTCTTCGCACGCGTGACCATGCTGCCCGGGTCGGAGCCGTGGTTCGGCTCGGTCAGGCCGAAGCAGCCGATCCATTCGCCGGTCGCGAGCTTCGGCAGGTATTTTTGCTTCTGCGCGTCCGAGCCGAATTCGAAGATCGGCACCATCACGAGCGACGACTGCACGGACATCATCGAGCGGTAGCCGGAGTCGACGCGCTCGACTTCGCGCGCGATCAGCCCGTAGCTGACGTAATTGAGGCCGGGGCCGCCGTATTCCTCGGGAATCGTCGGACCGAGCAGGCCCACTTCGCCCATCTCGCGGAAGATTTCGGCGTCGGTGCGTTCATGGCGGAACGCCTCGGTGACGCGCGGCGCGAGCTTGTCCTGCGCGTATGCATGCGCGGCATCGCGCACCATCCGCTCTTCTTCGGTCAGTTGCTGGTCGAGCAGCAGCGGATCGTCCCAATGAAAAGTTGCAGCACTCATCGTGTCATCTCCTGTCGGCCGAAGTTGGCGCTTCAGCGCTGACTCCGGCCCTGCTTCGCGGGCGGTCAGAGTTCGCGCTTCAGCACCTGCTCGGCGCCATGCTTTGCGGTCGGCCAGAGCCGGCGCTGCAGCGCTGACTCCGATCCCGTGCTTTGCGGTCGTCCCGGGGTGGCGCTGCGCTGCCTCGCCCCATCTCTAAAGTTTGCTTGACGAGAGTTCCGCTGTGCGGAACAATGTTTTGCAAATCGAACCCAGTGTAGCACCAGATGACGCTTTCAACCATCGACGAAACCATGATCGACGAACGCAAGTTCGTCGTGGCGCTCGCGCGCGGGCTCGACCTGCTGCGCGCATTCCGGCCTGGCGAGACGATGCTCGGCAACCGCGACTTCGCGGAGCGCACGGGGTTGCCGAAGGCGACCGTGAACCGGCTCGCCTATACGCTGACCGTGCTCGGCTACCTGCGCTACGACGAAACGCTCGGAAAGTATGCGCTCGACGCTGGCGTGCTGTCGCTCGGCTACGCGCTGCTGTCCGGGTCGGGGACGATCGACCTCGCGCGGCCGCACATGCAGGCACTCGCGCGCGAGATCGGCGCGGCCGTGTCGCTCGGTTGCCGCGACGGGCTCGACATGATCTATCTGGAGACCATTCGCAGCGAAACGGCGCTCACGCTCGGGCTTGCGCCCGGCTCGCGGCTGTCGATGCTGACGAGCTCGATGGGCCGCGCGTACCTGGCCGTGCAGCCGGAAGACGTGCGTCGCGCGCTCTATGCGGACCTGCACCGCGCGGCCGGCGGCGCGGCCGACGCGGATGCGCTCGTCGCGGCCGCGCAGCAGGCGGTAGCCGAGTTCTCCGAAGGCGGGTGCTGCTATTCGTTCCGCGCGTGGCATATGGACGTGAATGCGGCGGCCGTGCCGTTTCGCGAGCCGCGCGAAGGGCGCTGGCTGATTCTCAGTTGCAGCGGGCCCGCATCGTCGATGGACGAGGACGTGTTCCGCACGCAGGTGGGGCCGAAGCTGAAGGCGCTCGCGCAGCGGCTCGGTCCGACGGCCTGAGCCGCTGCGAGCCGCGACGACCATGACGAGCCATGACGAGCCATGACGAGCCGCGACAACGAAAGCGCGACCGGCGCCGGTTGAATCGCGCGCGAATCGCGCTCATCATCGTTCGTCCGTATCCCGACGACGAGGCTCGCGATGTCCCAGCCCGAGACGATGGAAGGCGGTTGCGCATGCGGTGCGATCCGCTACCGGATCGCGTGCATGCCGGCCGACGCCGGCTTCTGCCACTGCCGGCTCTGCCAGCGCACCACCGGCGCGGCGGTCGTTGCGTCGGCATCGGTGCCGATCGATGCGTTCGAATACCTGCAGGGCGAGCCGACGGTCTATGCGTCGAGTGAGTGGGGCGAGCGGCGCTTCTGCGGACGCTGCGGTGCGCAGCTCGAATACCGGCTGGCCGCTGCGCCGACGACCGTCGAAATCAATTACGCGACGCTCGACGAGCCGTCGCGTCTGCGTCCGGCGTGGCACGTGTGGTACGGGGATCGTTTCCCGGGCATCGAGATCGACGATGATCTGCCGAAATTCGACGATGGCGGAAGGGACTAGCGAGCCGTCATCAGGTGGCCGCGAGCGGGTGGCGGCGCGGCGCGCACAGGCGCTCACCGCGGGCTCGACATGCGCGCGGCGTTGCAAGTAACGGCCAACGAACCGGCCGACATCGAGCCGTGAGCAACGAAGCGCACCGACATCCCGATCCAGCCGTCGAACCTACCGTCCGGCCCGCCGCCTCACGCATGCACGCTTGCGTGCCACTCCCGTAATCAGACCGTGACGACCTTCGCGAACACCGGCCCCTGCATGAAGCGCACGTCGTGCTGGCGCAGCAGTTCGCACTGCGTCTCGTCGACGACGCCGTCGAAAATCAGCGGAATCCGCGCGCGCTGCGCATAGGCGACGAGCGCCTTGACCATCCCGTCGCGCAACGCGATACCTGCATCCATCTTGATGAAGTCGGGCCGCGCCATCTCCGATTCGACCGCGAGAATCCGGCCCGGGTCGGGCAATTTGTCGGCGACCCTGAAGCCGTGATGCTGGTAGCTGCGCGTGAGATACCCGAGGAAGGTCTTGTGCGCGACCGCGACCGCCGGCAGCTCGATCACGATCCGGTCGGCCGGCAGCCCGAAGCGCTGCAGCACCGACGAGAAATGCTTGCCGTGGTCGTACTTCACGCTCTTGAGCAGCCGCTCGTGCACGCGCAGGAACAACAGCCCGTGGCGCTGCGCGCCGAAGAAGTTGATGGCGTGCAGCGCGCGCGACAGCCGGTCGATCGCCACCAGCGTCTGGTCGTCGACGGCCGAGTCGACCGGGTCGTGCGGGCTGCCCGTAACCAGCGTGACGGCCTGGAAACCGAGTTCGTCGCCGTAGCGCTCGATTGCGTCGGCGAACGACGTCGACTGCGGCGAACCGGGCATCGTCACGTCGTAGATCGGCTCGTAGGCGCTCGCAAGCGTGCGCTCCGGCAGATTCGCGCACGCGGTGCCGCCGTCGGCAAGCGCGAGGTGCTCCCCTAGGTAAGGCAGTTGCCCGGCACGGGCGACCAGCTCAGGGATGGTGGGCGGAATCATCGGTGTCAAAAGGAAAAATGGCGGCCGAAAGGGGCCGCCTCATATGTCGATATTAGCAGCGCGCGCCGCGCTCGGCTCGCCGTTTCGTTCATATCGTTATCCCGTCCCTCGACCGATGGCTAGGGTTTACGTTGATTTCACTATTCGTAATTGGTTTTACTATTCGTAAATCCAAGATTTGACGCCGATCAGGAAACGCGGCGTTCGGGCGCCCCGGAATGGCGCCGTTCCGAATCGAATCAACAGGAAGCAAGGAGCGAGACGTGGCGGTTGACTGGAAGTGGACGCAGAAAGGCGGGCAGCGGCGCGGGACGGACCCGGGCGCGACGGTGAAGCGTGCGCCGGCGCGCGCACGGCAGGGTTGAGGAGCGGATGGCGACCATGAGCATCGATTACCAGACGCTGAAGTTCGAATATCGGCCGCGCGCGGCGCGAGCCGGCGGCGACGACACCGCCGTGCACCCGGTGATCGTCGTCGGCGCGGGCCCGGTGGGCCTGTCGGCCGCGATCGATCTGGCGCAGCAGGGCGTGCCGGTCGTGCTGCTCGATGACGACGACACGCTGTCGACGGGTTCGCGCGCGATCTGCTTCGCGAAGCGCACGCTCGAGATCTTCGACCGGCTCGGCTGCGGCGAGCGCTTCGTCGAGAAGGGCGTGAGCTGGCACGTCGGCAAGGTGTTCCTGCAGGACGAGCAGCTGTACGCGTTCGACCTGCTGCCCGAGGAAGGGCATGCGCGCCCCGCGTTCATCAATCTGCAGCAGTACTACGTCGAAGGCTATCTGGCCGAGCGCGCGTTCGCGCTGCCGAACATCGACATCCGCTGGAAGCACAAGGTGACGGGCGTCGCGCAGTCGGCGGAACACGCGGCGCTGACCGTCGAGACGCCGGAAGGCATCGAGACGCTGCGCGCGCAGTACGTGATCGCGGCCGACGGTTCGCGCAGCCCGATGCGCGCGGCGATGGGCCTGGAGAGCCGCGGGCGCACGTTCAAGGACCGCTTCCTGATCGCCGACGTGAAGATGAAGGCGGAATTCCCGACCGAACGCTGGTTCTGGTTCGATCCGCCGTTCCACCGCAACCAGTCGGTGCTGCTGCATCGCCAGCCCGACAACGTATGGCGCATCGACTTCCAGCTCGGCTGGGACGCCGATCCGGTCGCCGAGAAGCAGCCGGAGCGCGTGATCCCGCGCGTGCGCGCGCTGCTCGGGCCGGAGGTCGAGTTCGAGCTCGAATGGGTGAGCGTGTACACGTTCCGCTGCCAGCGGATGGACACGTTCCGTCACGGCCGCGTGCTGTTCGCGGGGGACTCCGCGCACGGCGTGTCGCCGTTCGGCGCGCGCGGCGCGAACAGCGGCGTGCAGGACGCGGACAACCTCGCGTGGAAACTGAAGCTCGTGCTCGACGGCCGCGCGCACGATCGCCTGCTCGACACCTATGCGAGCGAGCGCGAATTCGCGGCCGATGAAAACATCCGCAATTCGACGCGTTCGACCGACTTCATCACGCCGAAGAGCGCGGTATCGCGCGTGTTTCGCGACGCGACGCTGAAGCTCGCGCGCGACTGCGAGTTCGCGCGCAAGCTCGTGAACAGCGGCCGTCTGTCGGTGCCGGCCGTGCTCGCCGATTCGCCGCTGAACACGCCGGATCGCAACGGCGACGCATTCGCATGCGCGATGCGCCCGGGCGCGGCGGCGGCCGATGCGCCGGTGCGCGCGCATGGCGCGTCCGGCTGGCTGCTGCAGCATCTGAGCGATGGGTTCACTGGCGTGCTGTTCGGGTTGCCGGGCGATGCCGCGGCGCTCGCGCAGGCGCTCGACGGTCTCGCGCTGCCGGTACGGCCGGTGCTTGTGGCGCCGGCCGGCCACGCGCAGCCGGTGCCCGGCGTCGACGTGGTGGAAGACGTCGACGGTTTCGCCGCGCAACGCTACGACGCGCGGCCCGGCACGTTCTATCTGCTGCGCCCCGATCAGCACGTGTGCGCGCGGATGCGCGCGCTCGATCGCCAGGCGATCGCCGACGCGCTGGCGCGCGCGACCTGCGCATGCTGAGCACTGCATCGAACACGACGACGACACCGGAGACTCCCGTCATGCCCCGACTCGATACCCGCCCGCGCCTGGCCGATCCGGACGCGTTCTACGAAGCGCTGATCGACATGCATCGCGACCTGTCCGATGCGGACAGCCAGCTCGTCAACGCGAAGCTGATCCTGTTGCTCGCGAACCATATCGGCGATGCCGACGTGCTGCGCGAAGCGATGGCGCTCGCCCGCCAGGGCGTGACGCCGCCCGCGCATCCGGCCGCCGAGGTCGCGCAATGAGTGCGGCGCCGGCCGACGCGCGCGTGCTCGAAGTCGCGCACGTGCGGGTTCTGCGTGGTCGGCGGGCAGCCTGCCATGAACGCGCTCGCGGGCCGGTACTACCCGACGTCGCTGCGCTCGACCGGCATCGGCTGGGGCCTCGGCATCGGCCGGATCGGCTCGGTGCTCGGGCCGCTCGTCGGCGGACAACTGATCGCGCTGAACTGGACCAACGGCGCGCTGTTCCATGCGGCCGCGGTGCCGTGCCGTGCTCGGCGCTGTTCGTCCTCGGCCTGGCCGGCGTAACGCGGCGAAGCGGCGCGCAGGTGCCGAACCCCGCCATGAATTGATGGAGAAAGGAAACGATGACGTTTGACCTGTCGAAACCGGCGACCGCCGGCTACCTGAGCGGTTTCGCGAACGAATTCGCGACCGAGGCGCTGCCCGGCGCGCTGCCGCACGGCCGCAATTCGCCGCAGCGCGCGCCGTACGGGCTGTATGCGGAGCAGCTGTCGGGCACCGCGTTTACCGCGCCGCGCGGCCACAACCGCCGCTCGTGGCTGTACCGGATCCGGCCCGCCGCCGTGCATCGGCCGTTCGAACCGTTCACGGGCCAGCAGCGGCTCGTGTCGGAGTTCGGCGATTCGGCCGACGTGCCGCCGACGCCGCCGAACCAGCTGCGCTGGGATCCGCTGCCGATGCCGGTCGAGCCGACCGATTTCGTCGAAGGGCTCGTGACGATGGCCGGCAACGGCTCGGCGGCCGCGATGAACGGCTGCGCGATTCATCTGTACGCGGCGAACCGCTCGATGCAGGACCGCTTCTTCTATAGCGCCGACGGAGAACTGCTGATCGTGCCGCAGCAGGGGCGGCTGTTCATCGCGACGGAATTCGGCCGGCTCGACGTCGAGCCGTTCGAGATCGCGGTGATCCCGCGCGGCGTGCGTTTTGCCGTCACGCTGCCGGACGGCGATGCACGCGGCTATATCTGCGAGAACTTCGGTGCGCTGCTGCGCCTGCCGGACCTCGGCCCGATCGGCTCGAACGGGCTCGCGAACCCGCGCGACTTCCTGACGCCGCAGGCGGCTTACGAGGATCGCGAAGGCGCGTTCGAGCTCGTCGCGAAGCTGAACGGGCGCCTGTGGCGCGCGGACATCGGCCATTCGCCGTTCGACGTCGTCGCGTGGCACGGCAACTATGCGCCGTACAAATACGACCTGCGCCTGTTCAACACGATCGGCTCGATCAGCTTCGATCACCCGGATCCGTCGATCTTCCTCGTGCTGCAGGCGCAGAGCGACACGCCGGGCGTCGACACGATCGACTTCGTGATCTTCCCGCCGCGCTGGCTCGCGGCCGAGGATACGTTCCGCCCGCCGTGGTTCCACCGCAACGTCGCGAGCGAGTTCATGGGGCTCGTGCACGGCGCGTACGACGCGAAGGCCGAAGGCTTCGTGCCGGGCGGCGCGAGCCTGCACAACTGCATGTCGGGCCACGGGCCCGATGCGGACACGTTCGAGAAGGCGTCGGCGGGCGATACGTCGAAGCCGCACAAGGTCGACGCGACGATGGCGTTCATGTTCGAAACCCGCACGCTGATCCGCCCGACGCGCTACGCGCTCGACACCGCGCAGCTGCAGGCCAACTACTTCGAATGCTGGCAAGGCATCAAGAAACACTTCAATCCGGAGCAGAGATGAGCGATACCCAAGACTGGCGCGCGACGCTGGACCCGGCCCGCAAGAGCTGGGTCGACACGGCGAACGATCCCGCCTGCGATTTCCCGATCCAGAACCTGCCGTTCGGGATCTTCAGCGACGCGAAGCAGGCGGCACGCCGTCCGGGCGTCGCGCTCGGCGACCAGATCGTCGATCTCGCCGCGCTCGCGCGCGCAGGCCTCGTGACCCTGCCGGCCGGTGCCGACGCGTTCGCCGCGCCAACGCTCAACGCGTTCATCGCGCTCGGTCGCGATGCATGGCGCAGCGTGCGCGTGCAGCTGTCGGACCTGTTCTCGCGCGGCCACGCGCGGCTGCGCGACGACGCGGCGCTGCGCGCGCAAGTACTCGTCGCGCAGCGTGATGCGACGCTGCATCTGCCGGTCGACATTCCCGGCTACACCGATTTCTATTCGTCGAAGGAGCATGCGACCAACGTCGGCTCGATGTTCCGCGATCCGAAGAATGCGCTGCTGCCGAACTGGTCGGAGATGCCGATCGGCTACAACGGCCGTGCGTCGTCGGTGGTCGTGAGCGGCACGCCGGTGCGGCGTCCGAACGGGCAACTGAAGCTGCCCGACCAGGAGCGTCCGGTGTTCGGCGCGTGCCGCAAGCTCGACATCGAACTGGAGACCGGCTTCATCGTCGGAAAGGGCAACGCGCTCGGCGAGCCGATCGCGTGCGAGGATGCCGAAGCGCATATCTTCGGGATGGTGCTGCTGAACGACTGGAGCGCGCGCGACATCCAGCAGTGGGAATACGTGCCGCTCGGGCCGTTCAACTCGAAGGGCTTCGCGACGACGATCTCGCCGTGGATCGTCACGCTCGACGCGCTCGAACCGTTCCGCGTCGCGCAGCCGGAGCAGTCGCCTCAGCCGCTCGCGTATCTGCGGCATGCGGGCAAGCATGCGTTCGACATCGCGCTCGAGGTGACGCTGCGCGCGGAAGGTGCGGCCGAAGCGACGTCGATCTGCCGCACCAACTTCAAGCACATGTACTGGACGATGGCGCAGCAGCTCGCGCATCACACGGTGGGCGGCTGCAACGCGCGGGTCGGTGACCTGATGGGATCGGGCACGATCAGCGGGCCGACCAAGGATTCGTTCGGCAGCCTGCTCGAACTGACGTGGAACGCCAAGGAGCCGCTCGTGCTGAACGGCGGCGGCAGCCGCACGTTCATCGAGGACGGCGACGAGCTCACGCTCGCGGGGTGGTGCCAGGGCGACGGTTATCGCGTCGGCTTCGGCGCGTGTGCGGGCAAGATATTGCCGGCGCGTAGCGCGTAACGCAGTGCGGCGCGACACGCCGCGCATCATCCGGAAGGACAGGGCGGCCCGCATTGCGCGGGCCGCTTTTGTTTGGGCGGCAGGTGGAGGGGATCAGGCGCAGGCAGCCGGCGACACGCGGGGCCGGCGTCAGACCGCGCGCTGCAGCGCCGCGCGCCGTTCCCACAGCGCGGCCGCGACGAACGCGGCGACGCACACGACCAGCACACCGACCAGCGCATTGCTGCCCAACTGCTCCATCAACGCGCCCGCCACCAGCGGGCCGCCGAAGCTTGCGGCGCTCCACGACGCGGACACGAGCGAGCTCGCGGTGACGAGCGCCGAGCCGCGGAAACGTTCGCCGCACGCGACGAGCGACAGCGTGTAGATGCTGCCCGCCGCCGCGCCGAGCACGAACAGCAGCGGCCAGCACAGCCACGGATTCGCGATCACGAACGGCAGCAGCGGCAGGCCCGCCAGCACGATCCAGCCGGCGCCGAGATGCACGCGTTCGCGGCCGAGCTTGTCGGCGAGCCAGCCGATCGGGAACTGCATCGCGGTGTCGCCGAACAGCATGATCGACGCGAGCAGCACGGCCGTCGCGCTCGCGACGCCGCGATCCATCGCGTAGAGCGGCAGCAGCGACAGCGCGAGCGTATCGAACAGCGCGAAGAAGCCGGTGCCGATGATCAGCGCGGGCATGCGCGGCAGCACGGCGAGCCAGCTGTCGTGCGCTGCGTGATGCGCGTCGTCGCCGGCGAGCGGCGCGCGCCGGATCGTCGCGAGCGTCGGCAGCGCGAGCAGGAACAGCGCGCCGCACAGCGCGAAGCGGATGCTCGTCGCGCCGGCGATCTGGCTGACGAGCACGGGGCCCGCCATCTGGAACAGCGTGAAATTGGTCGCGTAGATCGCGACCACGCGGCCGCGCGTCGAATCGTCGGCGAGCTGGTTGACCCACGCCTCGCCGATCGTGAACAGCAGCATCAGCGCGGCGCCGCACAGCACGCGCAATACGCCCCACAGAATGAGATTCGATGTGACCTGCATCAGCGCGGTGGCCGCCGCGAGCAGCACGACCGACACGACGATCGCGCGGCGCGCGCCGATATGCCGCGCGAGCGCGGTGACGAACGGGACGATCGCGAGACCGCCGAGCGCCTGCGCGGCGGTCAACATGCCGACGACGTTGGTGCCGTGTCCGGCTTCGGTCAGTGCGAGCGCGGTGAGCGGCAGCGTGGCGCCGGTGCCGAGACCGACTACCGCGACGCTCAGGATCAGCGCGAGGAAATCACGATTGAGAATGGCTTTCATCGGCCGCGATGCTACACCGCGGGCGTTGAAAGGTCCATGAAGGCCATCAGGATCGAATGACGTTGCGCGCGCAACGAACGCTGCAGCGCGCGAGCGGGGCGTCGCGCGTCAAATGTACGCGCGTCAAATGTATTCCGTCGGCGCGGCCACCGGGCGGCGTTCGAGCGACGCCGACCACAGCGTGAGCGCGAGCGCGGCGACCGCCATCGCGACGCCGACCCACGGCAGGCTCACGAGCGACACGCCGGAGCCGATCGCCATCCCGCCGAGCCACGCGCCGGTCGCGTTGCCGAGGTTGAACGCGCCCTGGTTCAGCGTCGACGCGAGATTCGGCGCGTCGCTCGCGCGATCGACGATCATGATCTGCAGCGGCGGCACGATCGCGAACGCGAGCATGCCCCACACGAAGATCGTCGCGAGCGCGGCGAACGGCAGATGCATCGTGCCGGCGAACAGCGCGAGGACGACGCCGATCAGCGCGAGCGTCGCGATCAGCGACGGCATCCGGCGCCAGTCGGCGAGCTTGCCGCCGAGCGTGCCGCCGACGGTCAGGCCGAGGCCGAACAGCAGCAGCACGTAGGTGACCTGATGCGGCGAGAAGCCCGTCACGTCCTCGAGGATCGGCGTGATGTAGGTGAACACGCTGAACAGGCTCGCGGACGCGAGCACGCTGATGCCGAGCACCATCAACACCTGCGGGTGTTTCAGCACGCTGAATTCGCGCGTGATGCTGGTGTCGGGCATCGCGAGGTTCTTCGGCAGGCACACCGCGAGCGCGGCGGCCGCGGCGATGCCGATGCCGGTGACGGCCCAGAACGTCGCGCGCCAGCCGTACGCCTGGCCGAGCGCGGTGCCGAGCGGCACGCCGAGCACGTTGGCGAGCGTGAGGCCGGTGAACATCAGCGCGATCGCCTGCGCGCGGCGGTTCGGCGCGACGAGGTTGCTCGCGACCACCGAGCCGATCCCGAAGAACGCGCCGTGGCAGAACGCGGTGACGACGCGCGCGGCCATCAGCACCGCATAGCCGGGCGCGATCGCGCAGAACAGGTTGCCCGCGATGAACAGGCCGATCAGCCCCATCAGCGCGCGCTTGCGCGGCATCTTCGCGGTGACGATCGCGAGGATCGGCGCGCCGATCGTCACGCCGAGCGCGTAACCCGACACGAGCATCCCGGCAGCCGGGATCGATACGCCGAGGTCGCGGGCGACGTTGGGCAGCAGCCCCATGATCACGAATTCGGTGGTACCGATTCCAAAGGCGGCGACGGCAAGGGCGAAAAGAGGTAAAGGCATCGCGGTGGGCTACGGAAAGAGTCGCTGCCGGGACCGGCGCAGGATGCGCGGGACGGGCGGGGCGGAGGGCATCAGCCGCGATTCTACTTCAGTGAAAACCCCTATGCTTGGGGTCAAAATAGATGTTGCCGGCATGCGACGGCAAGACGGGCACGGTGCGCCACACTGTGGGATTTCAATCGCGTTCAGGCATGTATCGGACGAGTATGTCGGGTCGGAACGAAAGCGGCGACTCGGCCTTGGTCGTGCTGCGAGCGGTTCATTCGGCTAGCGATCGGGGAGGGCCGCGTTTGGTGTGGTGGCGGGGGATTCGTCTGAGGCGGCGATGTCGGGCGACGGTGGCGATCCCGCTCCGATCGCGGTGGTGGACGACGTGGCCGTCGCCGTGGGCGCGGACGTGGACGCCGACCCCGACCCCGACCCCGACCGCGACGCGGCCGCCGCCCCCGTGCGCACGCCTCCCACGCACTCGCCGGCGTCGGACCCAGCCGGCGCGTCCCAGCCGTTTTCGAACAGGCACGCTTCGATCGGCATCCGTGCGGCCCAGCGTTCCTCCTCGAGCATCGGCTTCGCGTAGAACGCGTCGACGTGGCCGACGCACAGCACGGCGATCGGCTTCGCGCCGGCCGGCATGCCGAGCAGCGTGCGCAGCGCATCGACGTCGAACAGCGACACCCAGCCCATCCCGAGCCCTTCGGCGCGCGCGGCGAGCCACATGTTCTGGATCGCGCACGCGGCGGACGCGAGATCCATCTCCGGCAGCGTGCGGCGGCCGAACACGTGGCGCTCGCGGCCATCGGTCAGCGCGACGACCAGCAGCTCGCCGCATTCGCGCACGCCTTCGACCTTCAGCCGCATGAATTCGTCCTGCCGTTCGCCGAGCGCGTCGGCGGTCGCGCGGCGCTCGGCCTCGACGAGCGCATGGATCGCGGTGCGCAATGCGGGATCGGTGATGCGGATGAAGCGCCACGGCTGCATGAAGCCGACGCTCGGCGCGTGGTGCGCGGCGCGCAGCAGCCGCGCGAGCGTGGCCGGATCGACCGGCGCCGGCGTGAAGTGGCGCATGTCGCGCCGTTCGAAGATGGCACGGTAGACCGCGGCAATGGCGGAGTCGTCGAAACGCATGGGCGGCGCAAGCAGGGAGAAATCCGCGCAACGATAGCAGACGCCGCGCGCGCGGCGTTACTTCAGTCGAAACAAAATGCCGGATCGTTGACGGATCGCGTATGCAGGACGTGGTCAGTCAGCGGCCGGCCGCGACGACGTTGGTCGGCGCGCCCGCGTGCCACGCCTCGATGTTCAGCAGCGTGGTATGGGCGATTTCGGCGAGCGCCTCGCGCGTGAAGAACGCCTGGTGCGACGTGACGATCACGTTCGGGAACGTCAGCAGGCGCGCGAGCACGTCGTCCTGCAGCGGCAGGTCGGAGTGATCCTCGAAGAAGAGGCCGCTTTCCTCCTCGTACACGTCGAGCCCGAGATGGCCGAGCTGGCCGCTCTTGAGCGCATCGATGAGCGCCTGCGCGTCGACGAGGCCGCCGCGCCCCGTATTGATCAGCATCGCGCCGTGCTTCATCCGCGCGAGTGTTCTCGCGTTGATCAGATGATGCGTCGACGGCAGCAGCGGACAGTGCAGGCTGACGATATCGGCATGGCGCAGCAGCTCGTCGAGTTCGACATAGCGCGCGCCGAATGCGATCAACTCGTCGTCGTAAGGCGGCATCGAGTGCGCGAGCACGTGCATCCCGAAGCCCATCATGATCTTCGCGAACACGCGGCCGATCAGGCCGGTGCCGATCACGCCGACGGTCTTGCCGTGCAGGTCGAAGCCGAGCAGGCCGTTCAGCGAGAAGTCGCCTTCGCGGGTGCGTGCCACCGCGCGCGGCAGCCGGCGGTTGAGCGCGAGGATCAGCGCGACGGCGTGTTCGGCGACCGCATGCGGCGAATACGCGGGCACGCGCACGACCGCGATGCCGAGCCGCTCGGCGGCCGCCAGGTCGACGTGGTTGAAGCCGGCCGAGCGCAGCGCGATCAGGCGCGTGCCGCCGTCGGCGAGCCGTTCGAGCACGGCCGCGTCGACGGTGTCGTTGACGAACGGGCAGACGACGTCATAGCCGTGCGCGAGGATCGCGGTTTCCGCGTCGAGGTGCGACGGCTGGCAGTGCAGCCGATACCCGAACTTCCGGTTGGCGGCGGTAAACGATTCGTCGTCGTACTGCCGGCTGCTGAACAGGATCACGCGCATGCTGCACCTCCGATGGCTGTCGGCGGCAGTTTACTGCAGGCCCGTGACGATATCGGCGCGATCGGGGCCGCGCGGCGAGCGCAGGAACTCGTAGCTGGTCCGCTCGCTCGCCGTCTGCGTGCCGAAATGCTCGAGCGCGTGTTCGACGAAGCTGCGCGTGCGGGCCGGCACGTATTGGCGATTGGGATACACGAGCGACAGTTGCGCGTCCGGGTCGTCGATCCGGTAGCCGGGCAGCAGCCGCACGAGCGTGCCGCTCGCGAGCGCGTCGGCGACGCACGATTCGGGCAGCACCGCGATGCCCGAGCCGGCCGCGGCCGCCGCCTGCACGAGCGCGAGCTGGTTGACCGTGCAGGTCGGGCGCAGCGTGATCGAATGCGTGACGCCGTCATGGCCGACGAGCCGCCACGCGGGTGCATGCTGATGCGGGGCGAGTGCGACCCAGTCGTGGCCGGGCAGGTCGTCGGGGGCGCGCGGCTCGCCGCGGCGCTCGAGATAGGCGGGCGCCGCGCATGCGACGAACGGGTTCGGCGTGAGCGCATGACCGATCAGCGTCGGGTTGCCGTCGAGCCGGTTGCCGGTGACGATGCCGACGTCGTAGCCGGAGTCGAGCACGTCGAGCGGCCCTTCGGCGACGGTGAGCTGCACGCGCAGTTCCGGGTAGCGGTGGCGGAAGCGGCTGACGAGCGACGTGAGCGCGAGCGGCGACAGCAGGCCCGACGCGACGACGCGCAGCGTGCCGGCCGGCTCGCGCACCGCATGCGCGACCGACGCCTCGAGGTGATCGAATTCCTCGAGCAGCGCACGGCAGCCGTCGAGGTAGCGCAGCCCGGCCTCGGTCAGCGACAGGTTGCGCGTGGTGCGGTGGATCAACCGCGTATTCAGGTGCGACTCGAGCATCGCGATCGAACGCGTGACGAGCGCGTTGGACACGCCTAGATGGTGCGCCGCGCGCCGGAAGCTCTGCTGCTCGGCGACGCAGACGAACACACGCATGGTCTGAATCTGGTTCATGGCTCGCGTATTTCTGGCCCGGTTGATTGATTTATGGTTGTGATTTTTCGTCGTATGCGCTGGAAAACCGTCGCGCGACCACGGTTCTTGCTCGTATCCAAAAAATCATTTTTTGATTCCGCAGACAATTGTTGATGACGGAAGCGATATCCGTCAACCTGAGAAAAGCGGCGGGTTGCGAAAAATCGGCTTCGCAGGTATCGCTTTAACGACGCGGGGCCGTGCGCGCGCAATGAAGATGGCATGCGATGTATTGCGAGCGGGTGCGGATGAAATGAAAAATAGTCATTAAAAACAGGAGTGTGCATGAGGAGGCATGCACCTGACAGGGTAATGGGCGAAATCGCGCCCCAATAGATGTAGGCATAATGGATATTTTTTGGGGCGCCGGGATTTTTTCGGGCCGATTCGCCGCTGCGATTTTTATCGTGATGCCGGATATTGCAGTCGTTGCGTGTGCCGCGCTCGACGATCTGCATAGGTCAATCATCTCAATATTGATGGAGTAAATCGCACGGTTCGAACCGCCGATGGAACCGATGCGCATGCGGACTGCGATTCCCGGCCAATACGAAATGCAATCGCGCGGCAGGTGCGCGGCCGCTGGCCCGGTCCGTCGACCGGGCCAGCGTCACGCTGTCCGGACGTGCGTGCCTCTTGCGCGCAGCCGCGGAACGCGGAATGATCGATCAGTCCACCGTGCCGTGCGGCGGGCGACGTTCCAGCGTTTTCTTCCTTCCATTTTTGCCAGCCATGTCCATCGATTACTCGCCGATTCCTTGTCCCGTCGTCGTGCCGCTCGACGCGATCCTGCCCGAAGAACCGCTGCTGATGATGGGGGCCGGCCCGGTTCCGATCCCGGCCGCGGTCGCCAAGGCGAACACGATCGTGATCAACCACCTCGGCGCGACGATGGCGAAGATCATCGAGCAGGTGAAGGAGATGGCGCGCTACGTGTTCCAGACCCGCACGAAGTGGGTGCTCGGCGTCGCCGGCCCCGGCTCCGCCGCGATGGAAATGGCGATCTCGAACCTCGCGTGGCGCGGCACGCGCGTGCTGTCGATCCGCAACGGCTTCTTCAGCGCGCGGATGGCCGAGATGGCCACGCGCGTGGGCGCCGACGTCGCGACGCTCGAAGTGGCCGACCGCGCGGTCGCGAGCCTCGACGAGATCGCCGACGCGATCGCGCGCGAGCGGCCCGAGATCGTCACGATCGTGCAGGGCGAGACGTCGAATACGGTCTGGAACCGCGACCTGCGCGACATCGCGGCGCTCGCGAAGGCGGCCGGCGCGCTGGTGGTCGTCGACGCGGTGTGCACGCTGTCGACGATGCCGCTCGAGATGGATGCGTGGGGCATCGACGCGGTGATCACCGGCGGCCAGAAGGGGCTGTCGTCGATCCCGGGCGTGTCGCTGATCGCGTTCTCGGATGCCGCGTGGGAGCGCATGAAGACGCGCCCCGAGCCGAACGCGCACTGGTGCCTCGACATGGCGCTCGCGGAGAACTTCTGGCACAACGCCGGCTATCACTACACGGCGCCCGTGTCGGGCGTGCTCGCGCTGCACGAGGCGCTGCGGCTCGTCTGCGCGGAAACGCTCGAAAGCCGCTTCGCGCGCCACCTCCGCTGCTCGCTGGCGCTGCAGGCGGGCGTCGAATCGATGGGGCTCAAGCTCTATGCGCCGAAGGAATGCCGGCTCAATTCGGTGGTCGGGATCGAGACGCCGGAGGGGCTCACGCCCGGGATGGTCTGCGGGCATATCTCGAAGCAGTACCAGGTCGAGATTTCGGGTTCGTTCGGCTTGCCGATCGTGCGGATCGGGCAGATGGGCGAGCAGTGCCGCGAACACAACCTGTTCCGCACGCTGCATGCGTTCGGCCGCACGATGGTCGACCTGAAGGTGCCGGTCGACCTGCCGGCCGGCGTGGCGGCGCTCGAGCAGGAACTGTCGCAGCGCGGCGCGTAAGCGGGAAGACGGGCGTGCCGGGTGGCTGCGCGCAGCGTGTCGCAGAAACCGGCGCGCGGCGCTCAGCCGGCCATAGACCCGGCGCGCGGCGCTCAGCCGCCCTGCATCGCGCGCCGATACGCGCTCGGCGTCGTGCCGTGCGCGTCGCGAAAGCGATGGCTGAAGTGGCCGGCATTCGCATAGCCGCATTCGGCCGAGATCTGCGCGAGCGGCAGCGACGTCGTGCGCAGCAGCAGGCGCGCCCGCGCGAGCCGCTGCTCGGCGACCCACGCATGCGGCGCGCGGCCGAACGACAGCCGGAACATCCGTGAGAAGTGGTATTCGGACAGCGCGGCGACCTCGGCGAGTTCGCCGAGCGTCAGCGGCTGCGTCAGATACGTGTCGATATAGTCGCGCACGCTGCGGCGCACGGCCGGCGCGAGCCCGCCGCGGAACGGCACGTCGGTGCGCGTCGTGCTCTGGCCGCGCAATAGCTGGCTCAACACGTCGTGCGCGGTCTCGTTCGCGCGCAGCTGCCCGTCGGCATCGTCCCAGCGCTCCAGCGCGAGCGAGCGCAGCTGCGCCGCGACGCGCGCATCCTCGAAATAGGTGCGATCGGCGAGCTTCAGCTCGCGCGGCTCGCGATCGAGTTCGCGGATCGCACGCTGCGTGAAGTGCTCGGGCAGAAAGTACAGGTGGATGAAGTGCATCTCGCCGCGCACCCACCAGCGCGATTCATGGTCGCCCGGCAGCGCGCACAGCAGGCTCGGCGCGCCGTAGCGCGGCACGCGTTCGCGCTCCGTCCGGTAGCCGCCGTCGAGATAGCACGACAGCGTGTGGTGCCCGGGCTGGTCGTAGATCGTCTCGCTCTCTTCGGTGATGCGCGTCCATTCGGCGATCGCGAGATGGTCGCCGAGCCACGTGAAGCGCTCGAGCGTCGCGTTCGCCTCCGCGAGCGTCCGGCACACCGACTGCAGGCCGAACGGCATCGCACCGCCGGCCAGGGCGGCGGCGGGATCGACGGGCGGGGCGTGCAGGGGTGAACTCATGATGCGCCGAGTATAAGCGCGCACGCGACGCGCCGTGCGGCGGCCCGCAAAAGACCGCAATTCCGGACAATCCGCGCGGGCAGTGCGGCCGCATAGTCGGTGTCCGTTTCACTCGTTTGCGCTGCATCGCCGCCATGAACCTGTCGCTTTATTTCGTCACCGTGCTGATCTGGGGCACCACCTGGATCGCGATCAAGTGGCAACTGGGCGCCGTGCCGCCGCCCGTCTCGATCGCATGGCGCTTCTGGCTCGCGGCCGCCGTGCTGTTCGCGCTGCTGCGCGTGATGCGCCGGCCGGTCCGCCCGCCGCGCGAAGCGTGGCGCTATCTCGTCGCGCAGGGCTTCGCGTTGTTCTGCCTGAACTTCCTGTGCTTCTACTATGCGGAGCAAGTCGTGCCGAGCGGGCTCGTCGCGGTGATCTTCTCGACCGCGCCGCTGCTCAATTCGATCAACGGCCGGCTGTTCATGGGCCGCCCGCTGCGGCCGTCCGCGATCGCCGGTGCGCTGCTCGGCCTGACCGGCATCGCGTGCCTGTTCTGGCAGCAGATGGCCGGTCATCTCGACGATCACGCGACCTGGACGGGCCTCGCGATCGCGTTCGCCGGCACGATGTGCTTCTCGGCGGGCAACCTGCTGTCGAGCCGGATGCAGTCGATGGGGCTGCACCCGCTTGCGACCAACGGCTGGGCGATGCTGATCGGCGCGGCGATCCTGACCGTCGGCAGCGCGGTGGCCGGGATGCCGTTCTCGCTGGACATGAGCCCGCGCTATCTCGGCGCGCTCGTGTATCTCGCGGTGCCGGGTTCGGTGATCGGCTTCACCGCGTACCTGACGCTCGTCGGGCGGATCGGGCCGGAGCGTGCCGCGTACTGCACGGTGCTGTTCCCGATCGTCGCGCTGGCGGTATCGACGGTGTTCGAGGGCTACCAGTGGTCGCCGCTCGCGGTGATCGGGCTGCTGCTCGTGCTGGCCGGCAATCTCGTCGCGTTTGATCTCACGCGGCGGTTGTTTCTGCGGACGGCCTGAGCCGGCATGACGCGGGCCGCCGCACGGCATGGCTCGCGGTCATCCGAAATGGTTGACTCGGTTGACTTGGTTTCGATTCGGGGCTAGGCTCAAATCCTCAGCCTGTATCAGGAGGTGAGGATGGTCACGCACGCTCATGCGCCCGAAGGCGCGGATGCGATTCTCGATGTCGAGACGGAGGAGGCACTGCGCAGTGCCGTAGGCGCCGCAACCATGCTTGGCGCGGATCGCGCCCGTGCGCTGCTTAGGCTCTCGGACGAGCAATTGGGGCACCTCTTCAAGGTAGGCATCGCGCAGGTCATCGATCTGGCCGGCACGATCACGTTCGGCATCGCGGCGGCCGCGACGCGCGACAGGAAGCCGTCCGGCCGGAAGAAGGGCGCGACCGGCACGCGCACCGATGTCGCCATCGCCGATCTGGAGCGGCACGCGCAGGCCGAGCGCCACGCGCTGGTCGCCGACGGCACGCTGTTGCCGGCCGCGCAGACCTGGGCCGGCCTCGGCATGACGCGGCAGGCACTGAGCAAGGCGGTGGCATCGGGGCGAATTTTCACGGTCGATGTCGGCGCCGCGCAGTACTATCCGGCCTTCTATCTGGCGGGCGATATCGACCGGAAGGTGCTGGGGCGGGTGACCCAGCGTCTCGGCGGGTTGCCTGGATGGAGCAAATGGCAGTTCTTCACGACGCCCAAGGCATCGCTCGGCAATGTCACGCCGCTGGCGGCGCTGTCCCGCGGGAAGGTGGATGAGGTCGAGCGTGCCGCCACGGCGTTCTCGGAACGCTAGGACGCGCATGTGCTGACGGCGCCAGCGGAACATTTCGCGAGCGCGACGCTGGCCACCCGCGAGGTGGAGCCGACGTCGCTGGTTCGCATTTCGCGATACGCGACCGGCGAGCCGTACTTCGGCAAGTCGGGCGGCAACCGCTTTGACGATCCCCGCGCGCGGCGGCGGTACGGCACCAGCTATTTCGGTTTCGATCTGCACTGCGCATTTGCCGAGACGGTGCTGCACGACGAAGTTGCGGATCTGGTGCAGGGCGGCTTTCCGCTCGTGACGACGGAACTCGACCGCTATGTGCTGTCATTTGACGGTGCGCCGTTAACCGTGGCCGTCCTGCACGGCTTGTCGCTGAAAAACCTAGGCGGAGACGGCGGGTTGTCGACCGTCGTGCCGTACGACGTTCCGCAGCAGTGGTCGCTTGCCGTATATCGGCATCACCGGCGGGTCGACGGCTTTCTATACATGTCGCGCCACCTCAATACGTCGGAGGCACTCGTGCTGTTCGATCGTGCCGCCCCCAAACTCTCGCTCAAAAACGCCGTTCCGTTCCGGCGTCATCCGCAAGCCGTCCGCGTGTTGCAGGACTTCAACGTGTTGCTGCGCTGAACGGCGCCGCGTCGACGGCGACGCATCTCAAGCCGCCGCGCCGCTCCCCTGCACCCGCGCCTGCCGCTGGTACAGCGCCATCGACAGCGCAACGCCCGCGGCCGCGGCCACCGCCGCGAACAGGAACACCTGCGGATAGCCGAACGCGCCCGCCACATAGCCCGCCAGCGGGCCCGTGATGCCGAGCGACAGGTCGAGGAACACCGAATACGCGGACAGCGCCGCGCCGCGGCTCGCGGGCGGCACGAGCGCGACGGCCTCGACGCCGAGCGCCGGGAAGATCAGCGCGAAGCCGAAGCCGGTCAGCGCGGCGCCGACGAGCGCGACGTGCGGCACGGGCGCGAGCCACAGCAGCACGAGGCCCGAGCATTCGAATGCGAACGACACGATCGCGACGCGGAAGCCGCCGTAGGTCTTGATCGTGTTCGCGAACAGCAGGCGCGCACCGATGAACAGCGTGCCGAACACGGTCAGCGACAGCGCGGCGTTCGGCCAGTGGCGCGCCGCGTAGTACAGCGTGACGAAGGTCGCGATCGAGCCGAAGCCGGCCGAACCCAGCGCGAGACCGAGGCCGTGCGGCAGCACGCGCGTGAACACGCTCGCATACGACATCCGTTCACCGTGCACGAGCGGCACCGAAGCGATCAGGCGCGCGAGATAGAAGCCGAGCGCGGCGAGCGCGATCACGATCACGCCGATCAGCGCCGGATTCAGCGTGTGCGCGATCGCGACGCCGACCGGCGCGCCGAGCGCGAGCGCGCCGTAGGTCGCGATGCCGTTCCACGAGATCACCTTCGCGTTGTGCGTGACGCCGACCCGGCCGATGCCCCACAGGATCGCGCCGGTGCCGCACAGACTCTCGCCGACGCCGAGCACGAGCCGGCTCGCGACCAGCAGCACGAGGCTCGCGACCGGCCAGTGCGCAAACAGCAGCGCGACGAGCAGCAGCACGCCCGACACGCCGCAGCCGACCAGCCCGCGCAGCACCGTCTGCTTCGGCCCGAGCGTATCGGCGAGGCGCCCGGCGAGCGGCCGCGACGCGAGCGTCGCGAAATACTGGACGCTGATCGCGCCGCCCGCGACGATCGCGGAAAAGCCGAGGTCGTCGTGGACGAAGCCCGGCAGCACCGCGAGCGGCAGCCCGATGGTCAGATAGCAGATGAACGTGAAGCAGACGACGGACACGATTTGCAGCGTGACCGCGAACCCGCTGCGCGGCGGTGTGGCGGAATCGATGGACATGGGGTCGGAACGGGTGATCGAAACGGAGCGGAAGGCGGCGACGAACGGAATCGGGATTTTCCCATGGAACCGGTTTTGCTGCAGGTACCGTTTAGTTAACCGCGTTGCGTTTTAATCGGTGACAAATCACTGGCGGACCGGCGCCGACACGCCCGAAAACCACGCCGGGCAATGCGCGGCGGGCGCACCAGGCGGCCCCGCCGCCCATATCGCGGCAGTTATATGGGCCTCATGCGTGATGGGCTATGGGTTGCGTAATTTGACGGTGATAGCGTGCAAACTGTCAGAAAAACGTCGGTCGAGCGCTAGCGCAGGCCGCCTTGCCCCCCTTGAAGAACGATAGAGACATGAGTGAGCCGATTCGCTTCTACCATCGTCACGCGGTCCGCGAAGTCAGCGGCGCGGACGTCACCCGCACCGTGCTGCAGTATCTGCGCGAGGACGCGCACTGCACCGGCACCAAGGAAGGCTGCGCGGAAGGCGACTGCGGCGCGTGCACGGTCGTCGTCGGCGAGCTGACCGACGCCGGCGCGGTCGAGTTCAAGGCCGTCAACGCATGCATCCAGTTCCTGCCCACGCTCGACGGCAAGGCGTTGCTGACGGTCGAAGATCTGCGTCAGCCGGACGGTTCGCTGCATCCGGTGCAGCAGGCGATGGTCGATTGCCACGGCTCGCAGTGCGGGTTCTGCACGCCCGGCTTCGTGATGTCGATGTGGGCGCTGTACGAGAAGCACGGCCACGAAGGCTGCGCCGGCACCTGCGCAAAGGCGAAGGACGTGCCGACGCGCACCGAGATCGCCGATGCGCTGACGGGCAACCTGTGCCGCTGCACCGGCTATCGGCCGATCGTCGATGCCGCGGTGCAGATGTTTGACGCGGCCGGCGAAGGTGCACCAGCGCCGTCGGCGCCGGTCGATACGGCCGCGCTCGCGCGCACGCTCGCATCGCTCAAGCGCGACGACACGTTCGCCTACACGACGGCCGACGGCGCGCAGTTCGCCGCGCCCCGCACGCTCGACGCGCTGGCCGCGCTGAAGGTCGAGCGCCCCGATGCGCGCCTTCTCGCCGGCAGCACCGACATCGGCCTGTGGGTCACCAAGCAGATGCGCCGGCTCGACGACCTGATCTACGTCGGCCAGATCGCCGAGCTGCAGCAGGTCGCGCACGGCGACGACTGGATCGAGATCGGTGCGGGCGTGACGGTCGAAAACGCGTATGCGGCACTGGCCGGCACGTACCCGGAGCTGATCGAGATGTGGAAGCGCTTCGCGTCGCTGCCGATCCGCAACGCGGGCACGCTCGGCGGCAACGTCGCGAACGGCTCGCCGATCGGCGATTCGATGCCGGGCTTGATCGCGCTCGGCGCGCGGGTCGTGCTGCGCGGCGGCGACACGGTGCGCGAGCTGCCGCTCGAGGCGCTCTACACCGGCTATCAGCAAAAGGACATGGCGCCGCACGAATTCGTGATCGGCCTGAAGGTGCCGACCCGCACCGGTGCGCGCGCGAAGCTGCAGTTCCGCACCTACAAGCTGTCGAAGCGGTTCGACTCCGACATCTCGGCGGTGTGCGCGGCGTTCGCGTTCATCGCGGACGGCGACGTGGTGCGCGAGCCGCGCATCGCGTTCGGCGGGATGGCCGCGACGCCGAAGCGCGCTGCCAATACGGAAGCCGTGCTCGACGGCGCGCAGTGGCACGAAGCGACCGCGCAGGCCGCGATGCAGGCGCTCGAGCGCGACTATCAGCCGCTGTCCGACATGCGTGCGACGAGCGCGTATCGGCTCGATACCGCGAAGAACCTGATCTATCGCTTCTGGCTGGAAACGCGCCCGCACGACCCGCTGCCGCCGCAGGCATTGAATGTGCGAGAAGTGGCCGCCGAAGTTGCCAACGACGCGGCGCGCGTCTGAAGAGGGGAGAACACCGAACATGAACCAGCAAGCAGAACCGTTCCTGAGCACCCTCGACGCGCAGGCAGACGCCGCGCAGGTGCACGTGTCGCGCGCACACGAATCCGCCCACCTGCACGTGAGCGGACGCGCGACCTACACCGACGACATTCCGCTCGTCGCCGGCACGCTGCACGCGGCGCTCGGGTTGTCGGCGAAGCCGCACGCGAAGATCGTGTCGATGAACTTCGACGCGGTGCGTGCGACACCCGGCGTGGTTGCCGTGTTCACGGCCGACGACATCCCCGGCGTCAACGACTGCGGCCCGATCATCCACGACGATCCGGTGCTCGCCAAAGGCATCGTGCAGTTCGTCGGCCAGCCGATGTTCATCGTCGTCGCGACGTCGCACGAAACCGCACGCCTCGCCGCGCGCCGCGCGCAGATCGACTACGAAGAGCTGCCCGCGATCCTCACCGCACAGGAAGCGCGCAAGGCCGAAACCTACGTGATCCCGCCGCTGAAGCTCGCGCGCGGCGACGCGGCCGCGCGGCTCGCCGTTGCACCGCATCGCGAGTCGGGCGAGATGCTGCTCGGCGGCCAGGAGCAGTTCTACCTGGAAGGGCAGATCGCGTACGCGGTGCCGAAGGACGACGACGGGATGCACGTGTACTGCTCGACGCAGCACCCGAGCGAGATGCAGCACCTCGTCGCGCATGTGCTCGGCGTCGCGTCGCACAACGTGCTGGTCGAATGCCGCCGGATGGGCGGCGGCTTCGGCGGCAAGGAATCGCAGTCGGGGCTGTTCGCGTGCTGCGCGGCGCTTGCCGCGTGGAAGCTGCTGTGCCCGGTGAAGCTGCGACCGGACCGCGACGACGACATGATGATCACCGGCAAGCGGCACGACTTCCATTACCGCTTCGACGTCGGCTACGACGACGACGGCCGCATCGACGGCGTCGCGCTCGACATGACGTCGCGCTGCGGCTTCTCGGCCGACCTGTCGGGCCCGGTGATGACGCGCGCGGTGTGCCACTTCGACAACGCGTACTGGCTCGGCGACGTCGACATCGCCGGCTACTGCGGCAAGACCAACACGCAGTCGAACACCGCGTTCCGCGGCTTCGGCGGCCCGCAGGGCGCGTTCGCGATCGAATACATCCTCGACGACATCGCGCGTTCGCTCGATCGCGATCCGCTCGACGTGCGTTACGCGAACCTGTACGGCAAGACCGAACGCAACGTGACGCCGTACGGGCAGACCGTCGAGGACAACGTGCTGCAGGAGCTGCTCGGCGAACTCGAGACGACGAGCGATTACCGTGCGCGGCGCGCCGGCGTACGCGCATTCAACGCACGCAACACGGTGCTGAAGAAGGGCATCGCGCTCACGCCGGTGAAGTTCGGGATCGCGTTCAACGTCACGCACTTCAACCAGGCCGGCGCGCTGGTGCACATCTACACCGACGGCTCGGTGCTCGTGAACCACGGCGGCACGGAGATGGGGCAGGGGCTCAACACGAAGGTCGCGCAGGTCGTCGCGCACGAGCTCGGCATCCGTTTCGGCCGGATCCGCGTGACCGCGACCGACACGAGCAAGGTCGCGAACACGTCGGCCACTGCCGCGTCGACGGGCTCCGACCTGAACGGCAAGGCCGCGCAGGATGCAGCGCGCCAGCTGCGCGAGCGGCTCGCGGCGTTCGCCGCGAAGCAGTTCGGCGACGGCAAGGTCGAGGCGGCCGACGTGAAGTTCGGCAACGACTTCGTGTGGATCGGCGGCGCGAGCGTGCCGTTCGGCGAAGTGATCGCGAAGGCGTATCTCGCGCGCGTGCAACTGTGGTCGGACGGCTTCTACGCGACGCCGAAGCTGCATTGGGATCAGTCGAAGCTGCAGGGCCGGCCGTTCTACTACTACTCGTACGGCGCGGCCGTGTCGGAAGTCGTGATCGACACGCTGACGGGCGAGATGCGCACGCTGCGCGTCGATGCGCTGCACGACGTGGGCGCATCGCTGAACCCGGCGCTCGATATCGGCCAGGTCGAAGGCGCGTTCATCCAGGGGATGGGCTGGCTCACGACCGAGGAGCTGTGGTGGAACCAGGGCGGCAAGCTGATGACGCATGCGCCGTCCACGTACAAGATCCCGACGGTGAACGACACGCCGCCCGAGTTCAACGTGCGGCTGTTCCAGAACCGCAACGTCGAGGACAGCATCCACCGTTCGAAGGCCGTCGGCGAGCCGCCGCTGCTGCTGCCGTTCTCGGTGTTCTTCGCGGTGCGCGATGCGATTGCTGCGGTCGGCGACTATCGCGTGAACCCGCCGCTCGACGCGCCGGCGACCGGCGAGTCGATCCTGCGGGCGGTGCGTGCCGTTCGTGCGGCGAGCGCCGCCAAGGCGAGCTGAGATGAAACGACCTTCGCGCTCATGTTGTTCGCTTCGGAGGACGCGCGCGTCCCATCTCTCGAAGGCGGAGCCCTGCGCAGGCAGGGCGGCCCGGCGGAGGCTCACATGAACGGGCCTACGCGCCCGCTGCATGCCGCGTCGCATGGGCCCGTCGCCGGGTGCGACGGCGCGTGCGGCACGTCGCTGTCGCCGACGCAGGCATTCGCGCAAGGCACCGGCCGGCGCAACCGCGCGACCGCCGCGCCGCCGCCGATGCACATCGTGCTGTTCGGCGCGGGGCACGTCGGTCACGCGCTCGTCACGCTGCTCGGCGCATTGCCGTGCGTCGTGCAGTGGGTCGACACGCGTGACGAGCTGTTCCCGGACGAATGTCCGCCGAACGTGCAGCCGGAGCCGACCGACACGCCGGAGGCCGTCGTCGACGCGGCGCCGCCGGGCGCGTACTTCCTCGTGATGACGCACAACCATGCGCTCGACTTCTCGCTCGCCGCGCGGATCATGCGGCGGCGCGACTTCGCGTACTTCGGGATGATCGGCTCGCGCACCAAGCGCGTGAAGTTCGAGCGCCGGCTCGCGGCGCGCGGCGTCGATCCGGCCAGGCTCACCGAGATGGTGTGTCCGATCGGTGTCGCGGGCATCGTCGACAAGGCGCCCGGCGCGATCGCGGTGGCCGTCTGCGCGGAACTGCTGCAGGCGCGCTCGGGGATGCCGGTGGCCGATGCGAAGGCCGCGGCGGCCGGGCGCGCGCGCGACGACGTCAGCTGCGCGCGCTGACGACGCGCGGCCGATACGCGCGGCGCACGCCCGCGCGTTTTTGCCTACACTGCACGGATCGCGCGGCATCGGGCCGCGCGTCTTTCGTGCACGTTCCATGTCCGATCACCAGGTCTATCTCGACGCGCTCGATGCGAGCCTCGTCGCCATCGAGCGCTGGCTGTCCGGCGCCGATACCGCGCCCGCGGCGCTCGATGCGCTGCTCGCGCCTTTCTCCACCGATTTCACGATGATCCTGACCGACGGTCGCCTGCTCGACCGCGACGGCCTGCGCGCGCTGTTCGCGCAGCTCGGCGGCGCGAAGCCGGGATTGCGGATCGCGTTGTCGGAGATCCGCGTGCTCGCGGCCGACGCGTCGCACGTGACGCTGACCTACCTCGAAGCGCAGCATGCGGCATCGGGCGAATTGCCCGCGCGGCGCGCGACGGCCGTGTTCGAGCGCGACGCGGCAGGCGTCGCGCGCTGGACCCATCTGCAGGAAACCTTCTGCACGGCCTGAGCGGCTGGACGAAGCGAACGCGTGCGGGCCGTCATGCGAAGGCTCGGCGCCGCTTCGGCGCTGCTCTACCGCTTGCGTCCGCGTGCGGCCGTCAATTCGTCGGACACGCTCTGCATCAGCGCGCACAGCCATGCGATGTCGGTCGGGCGATCCGGCTGCGGATGCGTGAGCAGATAGCTCTTGATGCGCGGAAACGGCACGGGCGGCGTGACGACGACGAGCGGCAGCAGTTGCGCATAGTGCGTCGCGAAGCGGCGCGTCGTCGTGAAGATCAGGTCCGATTGCAACAGCACCTGCGGCACGATCCCGAAATACGGCAGCGTCGTCACGATCCGCCGCGTGAGACGCGCGCGCGCGAGGCCGATTTCGATCGCGTTGCGCTTGTCGCCGGTGTACGGCGTCGGCGCGACGTGCGCGGCCGACGCGTACGCTTCGCGTGTGAGCGGCGCGCGCGCGAGCGGATGCGCGTCGCGCATCAGGCACACGATCGTGTCGGAGAACAGGTCCTGCCGCGCGAAGTGCGGGTCGGGTTTCGGCCAGTTGCCGATCACGAGATCGAGCGCGCCCGATTCGAGTGCGCCCGCATGATCGAGCGCGGGATTCAGCGAATCGATTTCCAGATGCGCATGCGGCGCCGCGTCGCGAAAGCGCTCGATCAGCGTCGGCATGAAGAAGTCGTTCAGGTAGTCGGGCGCGGCGACGCGGAACGTGCGCCGCGCGGACGACGGATCGAAGTCGCCATGCGGCGTCGCGATGAAGTCGACTTCGCGCAGCGCGCGCGACGCCGCGCCGAGCAGCGATGCGCCGTATTCCGTCGGCACCATCCCGGATTTGCCGCGCACGAGGATCGGGTCGTTCAGCGTCTCGCGCAGCTTGCGCAGCGCGGTGCTGATCGCGGGCTGGGTCTGGTTCAGCCGCAGCGCGGCCTGCGTGACGCTGCGCTCGAGCAGCAGCGTGCGCAATACGCGCACGAGCCAGATATCGAGCGAGGCGGTACGGTCGTCGTCTTCCATCGGTGAGGGGGATTCGGGGGACGCGTAACCTTACCGCAGCCGCACGTTGCCGTGCGTGATACCGGCCATCACGCGCGGCCCTTCGGCAGCGTGCTGATCCGCTTGACCTCGCGCGACTCGAGCCAGTTCGGCGTGCGTGCACAGTACAGCACCATCGGCAGCGCGTCCTCGCCCCAGAACAGCTGCTTGTTCATCCAGAAGGTCGGCACGCCGAACACGCCGAGCGCGATCGCGTCGTCGGTGTTGCGGCGCAACTGCGCGCTGGTCTCCTCGAATTCGATCAGCTCGTCGCCGTGGCTGACGCCGACGCGCTCGCACAGCGCCGCGAACCCGTTCGGCGTCGACGGATCGTTGCCGTCGTGCCAGATGAAGCGGAATATCTCGAGCACGGTCACGATGTCGGCGCGCAGCGCGATCGCGAGGCGCAGCACCTTGTCGGAGTCGAACGGGTGCGCGGGCGGCATCTTGAAGCGGATGCCGAGCTGTTCGGCGCGAAACAGCGCGTGACGGTACGTGAACACGCGCTTGGCCGGCACGTCCGAGCTCGAGCGCTGCCCCCAGTGGCGCTGCAGGTCGGGCAGCGACACGGCGACGGGTTCGAACGGCACGTCCGGCCACTTGTCGTGCTGTTCGAGCAGCAGGTAGGAGAACGGCGACACGAAGTCGAAGAACCAGGCTGGCTGGGTGGTGTCGAGGCCGGTGGTCATGGCGGATCTCCAGAGGGTGGGGCGTGCGCGCCTGGCGGCGGCCTTCATGTTGCGCGGTGGCGCGCGGATGCAGCAATGATCGCGGATCGGCCGCTCATGCGGAACCGGGAGTCGCCCGAGGGGGCGCGCCGGCCGGCGGCGACGAGTCGCCTGCGCGGGCGCCGGCGCCGGGCGTGCCGGCCGCCGTGTCGCGGTCGTGCGCGGTGAGCCGCTCGCGCACGAAACCGATGTGCTCGCGCAGCACGTAGAACTGCCCTGCATACGCGAGCGGCATCTTCATCCGGTTCACGGCTTCCTCGATGTCGTCGAGCTCGTCGAGCAAATGGACGCGTTCCTCGGCCGTATGTTCGCCGAGCGCGCGGCGCTCGAGCGCGATCAGCGCGCCGTACCAGCGGTAGATGCGCGAGCGCACGCGCCAGCCGTACAGCGACGGCACGAGCCGCAGCCCCGGAATCAGCACGACGATCAGCGGCACCACCACGACGAGCAGCCGGTCGACGAGGCTCGCGACCCAGAACGGCAGGCGCCGGTACAGGAAGGTCTTGCCCGACTTGTAATAGCGCGCGGCGTCGTCCGACAGCGGGAAGCCGCGCGTGACCGGCGACGGGAATTCGCCCGCATGCTGCAGGATCGTCGCGTGGCCGTGGACTTCGCGCGCGGCCTCGATCAGCAGGTCGGACAGCGCGGGATGCAGCGAGTCGCGCGCGACCAGCTCGATCGTCGGCGCGACCGTGTGGATGTCGGCGGGCGGCAGGTTGCGGCCGAGGTCGTAGACGCCCATCGGCAGCGTGATCGCGGTCAAGTACGGGAAGCGCCGCGCGTACGCTTCGGCCTGCGTGAACGAATACACGTGCACGCCGGGCGCGCGGAACAGCTTCGCCATCACCGGGATCTGCGTCGAGTCACCGGACAGGAACGCGGCGTCGATCTTGCCGTCGAGCAGTTCGGTCGCGGCGTCTTCGCCGGAGGTCGGCAGCAGCTCGGTCGACCCGCCGGGCACGATGCCGTTCATCTTCAGCAGCGCGAGGCTCAGCTCGCGTGCGCCGCTGCCTTCCGCGCCGAGTGCGAGCCGCTTGCCCTTGAAATCGGACAGGCGCGCGACGATCGGGCCGCGGTACATGATCGCGAGCGGCACGTAGCCGATGCTGCCGAGCGACACCAGGTGTTCGTCGCGCTCCTTCGGGCCGATGCCGCTCTGCACGAAACCCACGTCGACCGGCGCGTTCGGGTTGGACAGCCGCGCGAGGTTCTGCGCGGACCCTTCGGACGACTCGACGTCGAGCGTGATGCCGTTCTTCGCGAGAATCGTCTTGTATTTCTGCGCGGCGTTCCAGTACGTGCTGCCGGGCGGCCCGGCCGAAATCACGAGAGTGGACGGCGGCGCAGGCTGGATCAGCTTGACCGCGAGCCAGACGGCCGCTGCCGCGAGCAGCACGGTGGGGCCGATCGACAGCGCGAGGTCGCGCCACGACACCGCGACGAAGCGGGCGAGGATGCGGCGCGGCGGGCGGGGTCGGGCAGGCTTCATGGAATCGGCGGATGACACGGGTGTGACGCATCGATGACGACCGTCACGGACGATGCACGTTCTCGCGGCGATGGTACCCGGTTTCGCCGCGGGTGCGCGAGCCGGGCGCCGCGGCGCGGCTGTGCGCCCACGCCGGCGGGCGCGCGCGCGTCAAAAGCTTTGCGCTTCGGCGGGCGCTGGATTACATTGTGCGACGCAGCCGCGCCCGATTCGCGCGCGACCCGGCACGCAATGAGACCGGGCGCGTCCGGCCGGCGGCTGTCCGGCCCGGCCGGCCCGCACTCGCGCGCGCCGGTCGCCGGCCCGTGTCGCCTCTCTCGCATCGCCGTGGAAAACATCGGCCGTCCCGCCCGTTTGCGCGCGGGCCGGCTGCCTTTGGGGGTTTGCGGCCGTACTGTGCACGGCCGTTCCGGAGTTACAAGGAGATAGCATGAAGTCGATCGTGTTGAGAGCGTTGGGTGTTGCGGCCGTGGCGGCCTGTTTGACGGGCAGCGTATACGCGCAGTCGAGCGATGCGGCGGGCACCGAAGCGCCGGCCGCGGCGACGAGCTCGTCGAAGGCGGCAGCCAAGACCGCGAAGAAGGCGAACCGCAGGCTCGGCTATGCGGTGCGCAAGGCCATTACGAAGGCTGGCGGCGTCGACGTGTCGAGCCTCGTCGTGCGCTCGAAGGGCGGCGCGATCACGCTGGAGGGCACGGTGCCCGACCAGGCCCAGATCGACAAGGCGGAACAGGCGGCGAAGGGCGTGAGCGGCGTGACGTCGGTCTCGAACAAGCTGACGGTCCAGCAGCAGTGATGGCGGGCGGCGGCGCGCGAGCACCGCTCGCGCCCGCTTTCAGGCGGGCCCCGGTGTGCCGGGGCCCGTTTGCGCTTCAGACGCGTCAGACCTGTCGCTTCGCGCCAGACTTCCCGAGGGGTACCCTGCAGCGGACGTTCTTCGGGGCATGAAACCCGGTCGGCCCGGCGTTTGCTTCAAAGGCCACGGGCCGCGCACGACACGGCGGCGGTCTGACGATATCAATATCGGGAGGGGGCAATGACGACGCACGGGTGGGGTAGTCGGATTCTTCTCGGCGCGGCGCTGGCCGCGGCAACGATGCTCGGCGCCTGCAACGGCGACGAGTCGGGTGAACACAACCGGCTGCCCGGCTTCGTGTCCGGCAGCGTGCGCACGACCGCCTATGACGGCACGAGCGACGACCTGCTGACGGCCGGCCTCGGCAAGACGGGCCTCGCCGCCGCCACCGCACCGGCATTCGCGGATCCGTCGCGGCCGACGAGCGCCGAGCTGCGCCGCGTCGCGATCTGGTCGAACTACCGCGCGCTCGTCGACATGAGCGCCAACGGCGGCTACGGCCGCTTCTGGGGGCCGAACGTCGACCTCGACGGCAACGACACGCTCGGCGAAGGCAAGATTCCCGGCACCGAATATCTCGCGTACGCCGACGACGGCAGCGGCCGCAAGAACGTCACGCTGCTCGTGCAGGTGCCCGCGAACTTCGATCCCGCGCAGCCGTGCATCGTCACGGCGACGTCGTCGGGTTCGCGCGGCGTATACGGCGCGATTTCGGCGGCCGGCGAATGGGGGCTCAAGCGCGGTTGCGCCGTGGCGTACAACGACAAGGGCGGCGGCAACGGCGCGCACGAGCTCGGCACCGACACGATCACGCTGATCGACGGCACGCTCGCCAACGCGGTGCTGGCCGGCAATGCCAGCCTCTTCAGCGCCAACGTGACGAGCGGCGACCTCGCCACGTACAACAGCCGCTTCCCGAACCGCTACGCGTTCAAGCACGCGCATTCGCAGCAAAATCCCGAGCAGGACTGGGGCCGCGCGACGCTGCAGGCGGTCGAATTCGCGTACTGGGCGCTCAACCAACAGTTCGGGCCGCTGCTCGACAGCTCGCATCACGGCGTGCGCTACCGCCCCGGCGACATCACGACGATCGCCGCATCGGTCAGCAACGGCGGCGGCGCCGCGCTCGCGGCGGCCGAACAGGACACGCGCCGCTGGATCACGGCGGTCGTGGTCGGCGAGCCGCAGATCAACGTGCGGATGGCCGCCAACGCGGTCGTGCGCGAGGGCGGCCAGCCGGTGCCCTCGTTCGGCCGGCCGCTGGCCGACTACGCGACGCTCGCGAACCTGCTGCAGCCGTGCGCGGCCGCGTCGGCGTCGCTCGCCGGCGAGCCGTACCTGAGCGGGTTGCCGCTCACCACCACGCAGTCGATCCGCACGCAGCGTTGCGCGACGCTCGCCACCGCGGGGCTCGTGTCGGGCGCCGATACGCAGAGCCAGGCCGCCGATGCGCTCGCGCAACTGCACGCGGCCGGCTATCTCGCCGATTCCGACCTGCTGCACGCGTCGATGTGGGATTCGCAGGCCATTCCGGCGATCGCGGTCACCTATGCGAACGCGTACACGCGCTCGCGCGTGACCGACAACCTGTGCAATTTCAGCTTCGCGACGACCAATGCGGCGACGGGCGCGGTCACGGCGCCCGCCGCGTCGCCGATGCCGGCCGTGTTCGGCCTCGGCAACGGCGTGCCGCCGACGGCCGGCATCAATCTCGTGTTCAACACCGGCGCGGGCATCGACCACCGGCTCGCGACGCCCGACGCGAGCTTCGCGGGCGCGCTGTGCCTGCGTCAGCTGTGGACCAACGGGATGCTCGACATGCCGGCAAACGTCGACGCGGTGCGCGTGAACGCGAACCTGCAGGGCAAGCCCGCGATCATCGTGCAGGGCCGCAGCGACGCGCTCGTGCCGGTGAACCATGCGTCGCGCGCGTACGTCGCGCAAAACAGCATCAGCGAAGGCGGCCGCAGCCAGCTCGTGTTCTACGAGGTGACGAACGGCCAGCACTTCGACGTGTTCCTGCCGGTGGCGGGCTTCGACACGCGCTTCGTGCCGGTCCACTACTACAACCTGCAGGCGCTGAACCTGATGTGGCGGCACCTGAAGAACGGCGCGCCGCTGCCGCCGTCGCAGGTGATCCGCACGGTGCCGCGCGGCGGCACGCCGGGCGCCGCACCCGCGCTGACGAGCGCGAACCTGCCGCCGATCTCGAGCGCGCCCGGCGCGAACGCGATCACCGCCGGCGCCGGCGCGATCGACGTGCCGCTCTGACGGTTCCAGCGCGCCGCCATTCCGAAACGTCGCGTACACGCAGGACAATCCGGACCCGTCGAAGCCGCGTCCGGTCACGTTCTTCTACAACGGCGGCCCCGGTTCGTCGTCGGTCTACCTGCTGCTCGGCTCGTACGGGCCGAAACGCCTGCAGTCGTCGTTCCCGAACTTCACGCCGCCGGCGCCGTACAAGCTGCTCGACAACCCGGACAGCCTGCTCGACCGCACCGACCTCGTGTTCATCAACCCGGTCGGCACCGGCTACTCGGCGGCGATCGCGCCGGCGAAGAACAAGGATTTCTGGGGCACCGACCAGGACGCGCGCTCGATCGACCGCTTCATCCAGCGCTACCTGACCAAGTACTCGCGCTGGAATTCTCCGAAGTTCCTGTACGGCGAGTCGTACGGCACCGCGCGCAGCGCGGTCGTGTCGTGGGTGCTGCACGAGGACGGCATCGACCTGAACGGGATCACGCTGCAGTCGTCGATCCTCGACTACGCGAACGCGCTGTCCGCACTCGCTCACGCGTCCCGACGCTGCGGGTCGTGTGCGTTGATGGCGTTGCTGTCGTTCCTCAAGATGCCCCTGGGAATCATGGAATCCCGGGGGCATTTTTTGTGTCCGAGGGGGCGTCGCCCGGGAAGTCGCAGGTGACGGCGTGCTTAATCCTCAAAACAGGGATCAAAAGCCCTCTATTGAGGATTATGCGGAAAATCCTCATAATGGGGATAATCATCCCCAATCTAAGGATTTGTGTGGGCGTCGCCGACTTTCTTCTCACACCCGGCATGCAACGTGTGCTGGGCGCCACGCTGCTGCAACCCGACCGCTGCTTCACGCTGCAGGAATTGCTGCGTCTGGCAGACAGCGGGCGCGGCAGCGCTCAAAAGCAGGTAGACCGGCTGATCGAGGCCGGTGTGTTGAAGGAAGATGCCCGCCGAGGCCGACAACGGAGCATCCGCGCAAATATGGAATTCGTGCTCTACCCGGAATTGGTGGAGATCGCGCGAAAGTCGTTTGCTGTCGCGGAGCCGTTGAAGGAAGCCTTGTTGCCTTTTGCCGAGCATATTTCCACGGCCTTCGTGTTTGGCTCGGTCGCCAAGGGTACCGACAGTACCCGCAGCGACATCGACCTGATCGTCATCGGCGACGTCCAGCTTCTCGATCTATCCGAAGCCTTGCACGCCGTAGAGCATGATCTGCAGCGTCCCATCAACTGCTCGTTGTACGAACCTGCCGAATGGGCCGCGCTGGTAGACAGCGATCCTGTCATCGCGCAGATCGCCCAGGGCCCCACTTTGAGGATTCTGTGATGCCGCGTCCGACCGAATATGAAAACCTCATCAAGACGAGAGCCTTTGATGCGGTTGCGCCGACACCCGGGGCAATCGCAGGCTTCCTGCGCAATGCGGAAGACTACAAGGCCACTGCCGACGAACTGGATCCTGCCCGGCATTTGCAGGTATTTACCTTGGCCTAGGAAGGCTACTTCCAGGTCGTACAGGCCGTTCTGGAGTTCTACGAGGTGGGACCAAAGATGCGGGCCGTAACCTGGCCATCCAGCGCGTTTCCACCTCGTTGGGCGTGAGCGCTGCGGAATTCGCCTTCATCACGAGGGCACACGAGCGACGCAACGGCACGTCGTACGTTTCGCCGTTTCCGCCGGTGTCGAAAGCAGAGGCCGCCACCATGCTGGGCATCCTCGCGAAGTACCTGCCTGTTGCACGTGCGCTGACCGGTATGTCGTGAAACCCGCTTGGTCATCCGTCAAGCCGGGCGACAGATCGCGGGTGCTTGCACCGCGACGGCGTTGTTCGTCAGGAGCGAGAGACCCGCTGCTTACGCCAGCACGAGCCGCACGCCGACCGCGACCAAGGTCGCCGCGAGCAGGTTGCGCAGCAGCCGCTCGGGCGCGCGCGCCGACAGCAGGCTGCCGAGCACGATGCCGGGCAGCGAGCCGAGCAGCAGCGACAGCAGCATCGACCAGTCGACCGAGCCGAGCAGCCAGTGGCCCATGCCCGCGACCAGCGTGAGCGGCACCGCGTGCGCGATGTCGGAGCCGACGATGCGGGTCGTCGCGAGCAGCGGATACAGCAGCAGCAGCACGGTCACACCGATCGCGCCGGCGCCGACCGACGTCATCGACACGAGCACGCCGAGCACGGCGCCCGTCAGCACGGTCGACCACAGCGTGCGCGCGGGGCTCGGCGCGAGCGGGTTGCGCGCGGCGAATGCCGTGAGCTGCGGCCGGAAGATCAGCGCGAGCGACGTGAGCAGCAGCGCCACGCCGAGCACGAGCTGGATCATCCGCGCGGTGCTCGGCGTGTTCATCCCGTGCGTGTGCAGCCACCACAGCGTGAGGGCCGCGGCCGGCACGCTGCCCGCCGCGAGCCGGCCGGTGATGCGCCAGTCGATCGACCCCTTCAGCCCGTGGACGAGCGTGCCGGTGGCCTTGGTCGCGGCCGCGTACAGCAGGTCGGTGCCGACCGCCGTCGCCGGGTGGACGCCGAACAGCAGCACGAGGATCGGCGTCATCAGCGAACCGCCGCCGACGCCCGTCAGGCCGACGAGAATGCCGACGAACAGGCCGGACAGGGAGTACAGCAGATCGATATGGGGAAGCGACATCGGAAGCAGGCGGTTATGCGGCGTTCGGCGGCGGCGCGCGGCTGCGGCGCGCGCGTCAAAGTCTGCCATTGTCGCAAAAGTGGCGCTTCGGTGTACGACTACGTTAAAAATCGGCCGGAGAGGCGCGCCGGGCGGGCGGTTCGTCCGGCGTGAAACGGTCGTTTGAACGTGTGTCGGGCGGCAACGGCGGCGCGCGTGTGGCCGGCGGCCTACCGGGCGGCGGGGTAGGGATGCGCGGGAAGCCGGAAGCGGGAAACAGGAAGCGGGAAGCGGGAAACAGGAAGCAGGAAGCAGGAAGCAGGAAGCGGAAAGCGGAAAGCGGAAAGCCGAACGGGCCGGAGCGCAACGGTGCGTGCCCCGGCCGGCCGTCAGTGCGTCGTGCGGCCGACGCCGGCGACCGCATCCCGGCGACGAATGCGCAGCGCGAGGCCGAGCAGCCCGGCGGCGGCCGCGAACGCCGCGCCGACCGCGAACGCGGTGTGGTAGCCGCCGTTCAGCGCGTCGAGCGGCGCGGCATGCGCGGCAGTCAGCGCGTCGCTGCGCGCGGCCGCGAGGCTTGCGAGCACGGCGAGGCCGAGCGCGCCGCCCATCATGAACGCGGTGTTGACGATTCCCGACGCGAGCCCGGAATCGGCCGGATCGACGTCGCTCATCGCGGCGAGCAGCACCGGATTGAACGCGACGCCCGCGCCGATGCCGAGCAGCGTCATGCCGGGCAGCACGTGCCAGACGAAGCCGCCGTCCGCCGGCGCGCGCGAGAACAGCGCGAGGCCGCACGCCGCGATCAGCAGGCCGGCGGCAATCGGGCCGCGGATGCCGAAGCGCATCACGATCCGCGCGGACAGCCCGAGCGAGAACGCCGCCATGATCAGGTTCGCGGGCAGGAACGCGAGTCCGACCTGCAGCGGCTCGTAGCCGAGCACGCGCTGCATGTAGAGCGCGGACAGGAAGAACCACGCGAACATCGCGGCCGCCCACAGCACGCCGATCACGTTCGCGAGCGCGACGTTGCGCGCGGCGAACAGCGTGAGCGGCATCAGCGGATGCGCGACGCGCGCCTCGATCGCGATGAACAGCGCGAGCAGCACGACGGCGGCGCCGATCAGCACGATGGTCTGCGTCGACAGCCAGCCGGCCTCGTTGCCGCCGACGATTCCGTAGACCGCGAGCATCAGCGACGCGGTCACGGTGATCGCGCCCGCGACGTCGAGCCGCGCGGCGTCGGTAGGCGCACGCATGCGCGGCAGCAGCGCGACGCACATCGCATAGACCGCGATGCCGATCGGCAGGTTGACGAGGAAGATCCAGTGCCACGACAGCGTGCTCGTCAGGAGGCCGCCGAGCAGCACGCCGATGCTGCCGCCGCCCGCGCACACGAAGCCGTAGACGCCCATCGCGCGCGCCCGCTCGCCGGGCTCGGTGAACAGATTCATGATCAGCGACAGCGACACGGCCGACACGATCGCGCCGCCGAAGCCCTGCACCGCACGTGCCGCGATCAGCATCGTCTGCGACTGCGCGAGGCCGCAGGCGAGCGACGCAACGGTGAACACGACGAGGCCCGCGAGGAACATGCGCCGCTGGCCGTACAGGTCGCCGAGCCGGCCGCCGAGCAGCAGGCAGCCGCCGAACGTCAGCAGGTACGCGTTGACGACCCACACGAGGGCCGTCTCGGTGAAATGGAGATCGGTGCTGATCGACGGCAACGCGACGTTCACGATCGTGCTGTCGAGCACGATCATCAGCACGCCGAGGCAGAGGACGATCAGCGCGTACCAGCGCTTCTCGCCGTGAATCCCGTGGGTCATGGGCTGCAGCCTTCTCTCTGATAGTTATTTGAAAGGCTGCATTGTAGACGCCATTCGCGCGCGCTTCCTGCCGGTTTGTGGCAGCAGCCACGCGTAGTGGCGGGCGCGCTTCGCACGGCGGCGTGGCGCGCGCGGGGCGGCAGGCGCAGGACGCGGGATGTTATCCGCGCGGCGGCAGTTCGCAGCCGTCCGGGCCGCAGGCGCCCGCGTCGTTTCCGGCGAGCTCGACGATGCCGCCGTCGCGCCATGCCTGGTCGAGCGCCTGCGCGAACACGTCGGCCGGTTGCGCGCCCGACACCGCGTAGCGGCCGCCGAACACGAACAGCGGCACGCCGCGGCCGCCGATCTGCTCGGCGCGCGCGATATCGGCCTCGACTTCGTCGCGGTACGCGTCGCTACCCAGCACTGTTTCGGCAGAGGAGCGCTCCAGCCCGGCTTCGACCGCGAAATCGAGCAGTGCCGCGTGATCGAACAGCGAACCGTGTTCGCAGAAATACGCGCGATAGAGCCGCTCGGTCAGCGCGTGCGCACGGCCCGTCGCTTCCGCGAGCTTCACGAGCCGGTGAGCGTCGAGCGTGTCGCCGGCGAGCGTGCCGGGCAGGTCGTAGTCCAGCCCGACGCTCGCGGCCGCGTCGGTCACCTGGCGCAGCATCTGGTCGACCTGCGCGGACGCCATCCGGTACTTGCCCGCGAGCATCGCCTCGACCGGTTCGACCGGATGGCCCGGCATCAGCCGGTACGCGCGCAGCACGACCTCGACGTGCGCGGCGTGCGCGAACGCGGCGAGCGCGTCGTCGAAGCGGCGCTTGCCGATCCAGCACCACGGGCAGATCAGGTCCGACCAGATTTCGACGGTCAGCGTCGGGCGGGCGGTCGGGGCGGCGGTGGTCGGCATCGGAACTCCGGGCAGCAGAAAAAATGTAACCGAGACTATATCATTTCCCGGCTTCGATGCTGCGGGGCGGTTCGGCCACGCAGGGCGGCGCGGCCGCCGCATTGCCCGGCACAACCCGCGCGAACGCGCGAGCAAGCGGTCTCCGGCACGCGCCGGTGCGATGCGCGGCTTGCCGGCTTACGCGTCGTCCTGTGTTTCCTTCAGATGCTTCAGGTGCTTGTAGACGGTCGCGCGCCCCATCCCGAGCACGTTCGCGACATAGTTCGCGGCGCTCTTGCCGCGGAACGCGCCTTCCGCGTGCAGCGCCTCGACGAGCTCGCGCCGGTGCTCGCGCGTGAGCCCGTTCAGCCCGACCTGACGCTCGCGCAGCCAGCCGTGCAGGAACGTGTTGATGCGCTCCTGCCAGTCGTCGCGGAACAGCTCGTCGGGCTGCGCGACGACGCCCGCGCCCTTGATGAACACGTCGAGCGTCGTGCGGACGTCGTCGAACACCGCGATGTTGAAGTTGATGCACATCATCCCGGCCGGGTGGCCTTCGTCGTCGAACAGCACGTTGCTCACGCAGCGCATGCGCCGGCCGTCCCAGTTCAGCTTCTCGTACGGGCCGATCACGCGCTCGCGCGCCGAATGATCGATTTCCTCGAGCGCCGAGTCGTCGCCGACCTCGCGCTTCGACAGGTTGTTCGCGAGATACAGCACGGTCTGGTCGTGCAGGTCGTGGATCACGACTTCCGCGTACGGGAAGAACAGCGCCGCGATGCCGTCGGCGATCGGTGCGTAGCGGGTGAGCAGCAGGTCTTTGACGGGGGATTGCTTCTTGCGCATCGGAATCGCCATCTCGGGTAAGCGGGGGCCGGGCGGTGCGTCGGCGCGGCGCGCCGGCGTGCCGTTGGCCGGCATGTCCGTGCGCGCACGCGCCGCCGCCGCGGCGGTTGCGCCATTGTATCGGCCCCGCGTGCGCGTGACGCTCATGCGCGCGTCAGATGCGTGTACAGCGCGTGCGCGATCGCGATGTCCTCGAGTCCGAGGCCGATCGAGCGGAAGAACGCGTGACGCGTGCGCGACGGCGCCGCGCAACCTCCGGTGACGAGCGCGGGCAGGTCGCCGACGATCCGCTCGGGCGACCAGCCGTGCTCGGCCACCGCGATCTGCATCTCGCCCGCGCTGGCGGGCGTCGTCAGCCGGTAGTCGCAGTACACGTCCATGTCGGGCAGCCATGCGGGCGGGATTTCGTGTGCGCGCGCGACGTTCGTGCTGATCGACGTGACGAGCGCCGGACGCGTGACCATGCCGTCGGCGAGCACCGGCGTGCCCGACGACGTGCAGAGCATGACGACGTCCGCGTCGCGCACGCACGCTTCGACGCTCGCGGCCGGCCGCGCGCGCGGATCGATCCGCGCGAGCGTCGCCTGCAGCGCGGCGTCGCCGGCGAGCGCTGGCGAATGGACGCTGATCGACGTCCAGTCGCGCAATCCCGCGGTGTGGCGCAGATGCGCGAGGCCGACCGCGCCCGTGCCGATCACGGCGAGCCGGCGCGCATCGCGCGGCGCGAGGCAGTCGACCGCGAGCGCGGTCGTGCCGGCCGTGCGCTCGATGGTCAGCAGCCCTGCGTCGCACCACATCAGCGGCTGGCCGGTACGCATCGACATCAGCGCGGTCCATGCGGTCACGATCGGTTTGCCGCCGGTCACGACGTACGGCGACAGCTTCGCGCCGAACACCTGTTCGTCGGCAAGCGCGCCGAGGTAGGTGATGAAGTCGCCGGCCTGTTCGGGGAACAGCGTGAGGGTTTGCGGCGGCTGCACCGCACGGGCCGACGCGAGCGACGCGAACATGCGGCGCAGCGTGCCGAGCACGTCGAGCGACGGCAGCGCTGCGCGCACCGCGGCTTCGTCGACGGTCAGCGGCAGGGTCGGGGCGGGTTGCGTCATGGAGCTTCTCCGGGTCGGGAGCCGGACAACAGAGTCTCGAAAGAGGACGTCCGGCGGTGTTCGTGATGGATTAAAAGTCTAATATAGACAAAAGAAGTCGGGTGAACTTTTATTTTTCGGACCGGATGACGTCGGCATTTTTGAGAAAAACATCGAGGAATCAAAGGTTTTCCGTGTGAGCTGTGCGGTTTCGACATACAACACCCGGGGCGGGATTATCGTATCCCCTATAGTCTATAGTAGACTTTCAGTCTATATTTCATCTGCAGACCAGCGTGCGCCGCACGGCGCCATGCGACCGGTCTTCATCGCCTCAATCCAGAACCGAAGGACCTCCGTCATGAACTGGAAGCTTTCTCTTTGCGCCGTCGCGGCGCTTGCGTGCGCGGCCGTCACGGCCCACGCGGAACAGACCACGCTGCGCTTCGGGATCGAAGCCGCCTATCCGCCGTTCGAGAGCAAGACGCCGGCCGGCCAGCTGCAGGGTTTCGACGTCGATGTCGGCAACGCCGTGTGCGCGAAGCTGAACATGAAGTGCGTGTGGGTCGAGAACGCGTTCGACGGGCTGATCCCGGCGTTACAGGCACGCAAGTTCGACGCGATCAATTCGGCGATGAACATCACCGCGAAGCGCAAGCAGAGCATCGACTTCACGCCGGCGATCTACGTGGTGCCGATCGTGATGGTCGCGCGCCGCGGCTCGCCGCTGCGCCCGGATGCGGCGAGCCTGCGCGGCAAGCACGTCGGCGTGCTGCAGGGGTCGTCGCAGGAGGATTTCCTGAAGGCGCACTGGGCGAATGCGGGCGTGAACGTCGTGTCCTATCAGGATCAGGACCAGATCTATGCGGATCTCGTGGCCGGCCGTCTCGATGCGGCCGTGCAGGAGGCGCAGACCGCGCAGGACGGCTTCCTCGACAAGCCGGCCGGGCGCGATTACCAGATCGTCGGCGAGCCGCTGAAGGATCCCGCGACGCTCGGCGAAGGCACCGGCTTCGGGCTGCGCAAGGGCGACCGGGCGCTGCAGGCGAAGATCGTCGGCGCGCTCGATGCGCTGAAGAAGGACGGCACGCTCAGCGCGCTGTCGCAGAAGTACTTCAAGCGCGACATCGTCGCGAAATAAGCCTACCCGCGCGCCGGCAGCGTGGCCGGTGCGCGTCGCACCGAATCTCGACGCAGTACGGAAAAGCATGGATTTCGACGTCATCGTTCTGGGGGCCGGCATCGTCGGCGTGTCGTCGGCGCTGCATCTGCAGGATCGCGGGCTGCGCGTCGCGCTCGTCGACCGGCGCGCGCCCGGCGAGGAAACGAGCCACGGCAATGCGGGGCTGATCGAGCGCTCGTCGGTCGTGCCGTACGCGTTCCCGCGCCGGCTCGGTACGCTGCTGCGCTACGCGCGCAACCGCTCGGTCGACCTCTATTGGGACTACAAAGCACTGCCCGCGTATGCGGGGTGGCTCGCGCGCTTCTGGCGCGAATCGTCGCCGCAGCGGCTCGCGGCCGCCGCGCGCGACATGCTGCCGCTGGTCGCGGCGAGCGTCGTCGAGCACGATGCGTTGCTCGCGCGCACCGACGCGCAGCCGCTCGTGCACGACGGCGGGTGGATCGAGGCATTCCGTTCGCCCGCGCTGTTCGACGCGGAAGCGCGTGCGCAGCAGCGCGTGGCCGATGCGCACGGGTTGCGGATGAGCGTGCTCGACGCGCGTGCGCTGCGCGATCGCGAACCCGGTATCGGCGACGCATTCTGCGGCGCGTTCCACTGGCAGGATCCGAAGACCGTGTCGAGTCCCGGTGGGCTGACCAAAGCGTATGCGCGGCTGTTCGAGTGCGACGGCGGCACGTTCCTGCCCGGCGACGCGACGACGCTTGCGCAGGTGCGCGATGGCTGGCAGGTCGATACCGCGCACGGCCCGGTTTCGGCGAAATCGGTCGTGGTCGCGCTCGGGCCGTGGTCCGATCACGTGTTCGCGCCGCTCGGGTACCGGATTCCGCTGCGCGCGAAGCGCGGCTATCACATGCACTACCGGCCGACGCGCACGCCGCTGAACGTGCCGGTGTGCGATACCGAGGAGGGCTTCGTCGTCGCGCCGATGGAAGGCGGCCGCCTGCGGCTCACGACCGGCGTCGAGATCGCGGTGCGCGGCGCGCCGCCGACCGGCGTGCAGCTTGCGCGCGCGGAGCCGCTTGCGCGCGACGCATTCGGCATCGGCGAGCGGCTCGACCCGGCGCCGTGGCTCGGGATGCGGCCGTGCACGCCCGACATGCGGCCGGTGATCGGGCCTGCGCCGCGCCATCGTCATCTGTGGTTCGCGTTCGGCCATTGTCATCACGGGCTCACGCTCGGCCCTGCAACCGGGCGATTGCTCGCGGAAATGATGACGGGCGCGCCGACCTATATCGATCCGCATCCGTATCGTCCCGCGCGCTTCGGTTGAGCGAACGGAACGTGGCAGCCGCGCGTGCGGCTGCCGCGGTTGTTCGTTGAGTCGTCCCGACCGATCGTCGATTAGATTGACGCGCGAGCACCAATGCTCCGCGTAATCGGGCGGAAAGAAATCGCGGAATAAAAGGACTTAGAAATCGCGATTCATCAATGCAGTTTCATTGCGATGAAAAGCGGACCGGGAAGTCCGTCACGGCAATCCGGCATGTACCGGAACACGTTACCGCAGCCTCTCCAACGTTACGTTACATCGGCGCTCCGCACGCTTTTTCGTCGGACGATTCGGGCGCCCCGATGCGCCCGTTTCCCCGGAAATTCCTGAAAAAACCGTAATTGGCTAGCAATGAGCCAACGAATGAACCCGCTTTGTCTCGGTGGCACGCTTCATGCAGTCCGTCCCCATGCTTTGTCAACGAAGTGCCAACCGAGACGGGGTAACGATGCGGCAAAAACTCAAATTGACGGGGATGGCGTTGTCGGTCGCGGCGGCGTTCGGGGCGCTCGCTTCCGGGTCGGCCATGGCCGGGGCGCTCGCTGCGCTGCCGATTCCGCAAGTAGTCGTCAATCCGCCGACGACCAACGTATCCGTCGGGCTGGGCGCGGCGGCCACGTCGCCGGTCGGTTCGGTTGCCGTGGTGACGGGCGCATCGGGCCCGGCGCCGACGTCGGGCGGCAATCCCGGTCAGGCGCTGTCGGGTGCGGTGAGCGGGCTTGCGGGCGCGCTCGGCGGCGGTGGCGGCGGCGCGCTGGCGCCGCTTCAGGGCGCGGCGAATCAGGTAACCGGTGCGGTCCGCGGTGGCAACCCCGCTGGTGCAGTGAGTAATGCGCTTGGCACGGCAGCGGGTCCACTCGGCAACGCGGGCGGCGGGGCGAATCCGCCGGCGCCGCTTCAAGGCGCGGCGAATCAGGTGAGCGGTGCGCTCGGCGGTGGCAACCCGGCTGGCGCATTGACTAATGCGCTTGGCACGGCAGCGGGTGCACTCGGCAACGCCGGCGGCGGGGCGAATCCGTTGGCGCCGCTTCAAGACGCGGCGAATCAGGTAACCGGTGCGGTCGGCGGTGGCAACCCGGCTGGTGCATTGAGCGGCGCGCTGAGCAACGCCCTCGGCACGGAAACCGGCGCGCTCGGTAATACCGGCGGCGCGCCGAATCCGCTGGCGCGGCTTCAAGGTGTGGTGAATCAGGTCACCGGCCCGCTCGGCGACGGCAACCCGGCAAGCGGGCTCACCGTCGCATTGGGCAATCTCATCGGCAGCAACCCGAAAAATGCACTGACCGGCGTCCTGGGCACGGTCACCGGTGCGTTGGGCGCCGCCGGCAGCGTTACCCCGATCGCGCCGCTCCAGAGCGTCGTCGACCAGGTGACGGGCACGCTGGGCAGCGGCAACCCGGCCGGCACGCTCAGCAACGCGGTCAATACGATCGGCGGGACGCTCGGCAACGCCGGCGGCGCATCGAACCCCCTCGCGCCGGTGCAAGGCGCCGTCACGCAACTCGCCGGAACGCTGGGCAACGACAACCCGGCAGGCGCACTGACGGACGCGGCGAACGCGCTGACGGGCACGCTCGGCAACCTCGGCAGATCGGATCCGCTCGCGCCGGTACAGGGCGTCGTGAACCAGGTCGTCGGCGCGCTGTCCGGCGCCGGCGCCGGCAGCGGCAGCCCGATCACGCCGATCACGAACCTCGTCAGCGGCTTGCAGAACGCGCTGCCGACGGGCGGCAACGCGGCGGACGCGCTCACCGGTGCGCTCGGCTCGGTGCGCGGCGCGCTCGGCAACCTCGGCGGCTCGAACCCGCTCGCGCCGGTGCAGGGCGTCGTGAATCAGGTGGTCGGCACGCTTGGCGGCAGCAATCCCGCGGGCGCGCTGAGCAACGCGGTCAACTCGGTGACGGGCGCGCTCGGCAATCTTGGCAATCTCGGCGGCTCGAACGCGCTGGCGCCGGTGCAAGGCGTCGTGAACCAGGTCGTCGGTACGCTCTCGGGCGCCGGCGGCGGCAACCCGGCCGGCGCGCTGACCGGTGCGCTCGGTTCGGTGACGGGTGCGCTCGCGAACGGTCCGGCCGCGCTCGGGCAGGCGGCCGGCACGTTGCTGTCGACGGGCAGCAATGCGACGACGGCGATCGTCAACGCGGTCGGCACGACGCTGGGCACGGCGCTCGGTTCCGTGCCGGGCCTGTCGGGCGCATCGCACTCGGGCAGCGGCTCGGCGAACAGCCCGCTCGCACCGGTGTCGCCGCTGCTTCAGTCGGTGACGGGCGCACTGCCGAAGTAACTTCCCCGAGCGTGCGGCGGCGATGCATCGTCCGCCGCGCGAACCGGGCCACGCAACGCGGCATGACAGCACTGTCATGCCGCGTTTTCTTTGGATCTCCGATTGTCTTGTGCCGGATGACCGGCCGGTGCGCGCTCGGCGCCGGCCGTCGTGCGATGTCGTGGAATGTCCTGTCTCGCGGATTCCGTGCGCAGCGGGATAATGGACGCGACGAAGTCGAGCGTTCGATCCGGCGGTGCCGCGTTGTCAGGCCACGCCCAGGAGAGCGGGAATGATGACGATGCAGTGCGTGAGCGCGCAACGGGTAGCGGAGCCGCTGCGCAGCGTCGAACGGCAACCGGCCGACGAGGATCGGGCGTCGTGCGGCGGGTTGCGCAGCCGCGCAGCAGGCATCCGGATTGCGCACGAGAATTTCGTTGCACCGGCATCCGTATCGGTCGGACGCAAACCGGCCGGCGCGCCGCCCGGTGCCGGCATTGCGCCGCACGCCGCCACGGACGCGACACCGCGCGCCTTCCGCGTCACCGCGGCGGCGCGCGGCAGCTTCACCTACCGTTTCACGCAGTGGCCGCCGTGCTTCGGCGGCCATCGCGAGCGCGGCACCGAATGCGCGTTCGACGTCGAGGCGGCGTCATGATCGCTGCATTGCTGGCCGCGAGCCTGATAGGAGCGAGCATGACAGCCGACCCCGTGACCGTCGCGCAGGCGCACTTCGACCACGTCCAGTCGTACCGCGCGACGATTCGCGCGTCGGGACGAAGCGGCGAGCACACCGAGATTCACTACGCGTACCTGAAACCCGGCTTCGTCCGGATGGATTTCGTGTCGCCCCATCACGGCGCGGTGCTCGCCTACGATCCCGGCGAAGGGAAGGTCCGGCTACGTCCGTTCGGCGCGCACGCACTGCCTGCGCTGACGCTGTCGCCGTCCAATCCGCTCGTGCGCGATCGCAGCGGCCACCGTGTCGACCACTCGGACGTCGGTGCGCTGCTGCGCAACGTCCATGCGCTGCAGCAGGGCGGTGCGACGGTGACCCAGGGCGAGGAAACCGTCGGCGGCCGCACCGCGCTGCGCGTATCGGTGACGGGCGCACCCGCGCATGCGATCCACGGCGTGCATCGCTACGAGCTGTGGCTCGACACGGAGGACGGCTTCCCGCTGAAGATCGTCAGTTTCGCGGATGGCGACGGCGAGCCGCTCGAAACCGTGACGCTCGACGACGTCGAGATCGACGTCGCGTTTCCCGCAAGCTTTTTCGCGCCCTGAGTTTTGCGCGCTGATGTGCTGCTGCGCTGATGCGCTGATCGCGCTCCATGCGCGCACGACACGCCGGAGGCTGCATGGCGGAATACCGGTTTTCGACCACGTGGCGAGTGGATGCGCCGCTGGCGGTCGTCTGGGAAGCGATCTTCCAGGTCGACCGCTGGCCCGAATGGTGGAAGAGCGCCGTGCGTACCGTCGAGATCGAGCACGGCGACGCACGCGGCGTCGGCGCGCTGCAGCGCTATACGTGGAAGGGGGCGTTGCCGTACCGGCTGACCTTCGACATGCGCGTGCTGCGCATCGAGCCGCCGCATGTGCTCGAAGGCCGCGCGAGCGGCGCGATCGAAGGCGACGGATGCTGGTCGTTCGTCGCCGACGGCACGCGCACCGTCGTGCGCTACGACTGGCACATCCGTACCCGCGAGCGCTGGATGAACTGGCTGGAGCCGGTTGCACGCCCGCTGTTCATATGGAATCACGACGTCGTCATGCGTGAAGGCGCGAAAGGCCTCGCGCGCCGGCTCGGCGCCGAAGTCGAAACCGACGGTCGCATCTTCCGGCCGGCCGTGGGCGCGGACTGCGCCGACGTGTGAGCCCGGCGCGCCGGTCAGCCGCGTACGCCCTCACCGCACCGTCGACGACGAGCGCGACGCGCTCGCCGATGGCCGGCCGTCGGTCTCGACCGTGCTGCGCTCGGCGTGCTGGAAGCCGCACAGCACGCGCAGCAGCGTCGTCTTGCCGCTGCCGGACGGGCCGAGCAGCGCGAGCCGCGAACCGCGAGCCGCGCCGTACCGTGCGGTCGATGTCGTGCACGACGGTATGCGATCCGAACGATTTGGACACGCCGTCGATGCGTAGTTCGCTCATAAGGTAATGGGAGGGCTTACGGATGGGGCTTCGCGCGTGTTCGGCAGCGTGCTGAACCGTAAATATTCATGTAATGAAATTGAATGGTTCGGTGCGGGTCGATGTACCCGCGAGGAGTTGCGAAGGGCGGGCGGCGTGCTCGAGCGTGGGCGTTACGGTGGACGACATCGACGTCCGTGCAGGTTTTTTGATGCGATGTCGCCGAGCGCAGGAACTCCGTGCTTACCCGGTGTCAAAACGGGGCCGAACGATTTTTCGGGTGCGCCGCGCGCGTGGATCATGCCGGTGCCGGCTACTCATCATATTGTTTTAAAAGGCATTTTTGTTCGATTCGCGTGTTTTCCCGCCTGCTTCGTCACCCCGAAAATTCCTCCGACATCCCTTCTTGAATTTGTCAAAACCCGTCCATATAATTAGCACTCGCTGCACGAGAGTGCTAACAATTCTCTGCCGGGCGATAAGCCGGGCAGATTCCCTAAGCGTTCTTCAATCTCAGTCAAGAGAGGAGTGAATATGAACCTTCGTCCTTTGCACGATCGCGTGATCGTCAAGCGCCTGGATCAGGAAACCAAGACCGCCTCGGGCATCGTGATCCCCGACGCCGCTGCTGAAAAGCCGGACCAGGGCGAAGTCCTGGCCATCGGCCCGGGCAAGCGCGACGACAAGGGCGCCCCGATCGCGCTCGACGTGAAGGTCGGCGATCGCGTCCTGTTCGGCAAGTACGCAGGCCAGACCGTGAAGGTCGACGGCCAGGAACTGCTGGTCATGCGCGAAGAAGACATCATGGCCGTGGTCAACGCCAAGTAAGCGTCCTCCGACGGTACATATTCCCAAGAATTCAAGGAGTTAGAAGATGGCAGCTAAAGACGTCGTATTCGGCGATTCCGCCCGTTCGAAGATGGTCGAAGGCGTGAACATTCTCGCCAACGCAGTCAAGGTCACGCTGGGTCCGAAGGGCCGCAACGTCGTGCTCGAGCGCAGCTTCGGCGGCCCGACGGTCACCAAGGACGGTGTGTCGGTCGCGAAGGAAATCGAGCTGAAGGACAAGCTCCAGAACATGGGCGCGCAAATGGTCAAGGAAGTTGCTTCCAAGACCAGCGACAACGCAGGCGACGGCACGACGACGGCAACCGTCCTCGCGCAATCGATCGTTCGCGAAGGCATGAAGTACGTCGCATCGGGCATGAACCCGATGGACCTGAAGCGCGGCATCGACAAGGCAGTCGCAGCGGCTGTCGAAGAGCTGAAGAAGATCAGCAAGCCGTGCACGACCAACAAGGAAATCGCACAGGTCGGCTCGATCTCGGCGAACAGCGATTCGTCGATCGGCGATCGCATCGCTGAAGCGATGGACAAGGTCGGCAAGGAAGGCGTGATCACCGTCGAAGACGGCAAGTCGCTGGCCGACGAGCTCGACGTCGTCGAAGGCATGCAGTTCGACCGCGGCTACCTGTCGCCGTACTTCATCAACAACCCGGACAAGCAAGTTGCCGTCCTCGACAACCCGTTCGTGCTGCTGCACGACAAGAAGGTGTCGAACATCCGTGACCTGCTGCCGGTGCTCGAGCAAGTCGCGAAGGCTGGCCGTCCGCTGCTGATCATCGCAGAAGACGTCGAAGGCGAAGCGCTCGCAACGCTGGTCGTCAACAACATCCGCGGCATCCTGAAGACCGTCGCGGTCAAGGCGCCGGGCTTCGGCGATCGCCGCAAGGCCATGCTGGAAGACATCGCGATCCTGACCGGCGGTCAAGTCGTCGCGGAAGAAACCGGCCTGACGCTCGAGAAGGCAACGCTGGCAGAACTGGGCCAGGCGAAGCGCATCGAAGTGGGCAAGGAAAACACGACGATCATCGACGGCGCAGGCGAAGCCGCGAACATCGAAGCGCGCGTCAAGCAAGTTCGCACGCAAATCGAAGAAGCGACGTCGGACTACGACCGTGAAAAGCTGCAAGAGCGCGTGGCCAAGCTGGCCGGCGGCGTGGCAGTGATCAAGGTCGGTGCTGCGACCGAAGTCGAAATGAAGGAAAAGAAGGCACGTGTCGAAGACGCACTGCACGCAACGCGCGCAGCTGTGGAAGAAGGCATCGTGGCAGGTGGCGGCGTTGCGCTGATCCGCGCTCGCACCGCGATCGCAGGCCTGACCGGCGCGAACGCCGACCAGAACGCCGGCATCAAGATCGTGCTGCGCGCGATGGAAGAGCCGCTGCGCCAGATCGTCACGAACGGCGGCGAAGAAGCCAGCGTCGTGGTGGCGGCGGTTGCTGCAGGCACGGGCAACTACGGCTACAACGCAGCAACGGGCGAGTACGTCGACATGGTTGAAGCCGGCGTCGTCGACCCGACCAAGGTCACGCGCACCGCACTGCAGAACGCAGCTTCGGTTGCTGGCCTGCTGCTGACGACGGACGCAGCTGTCGCAGAACTGCCGAAGGAAGACGCACCGATGCCTGGCGGCATGCCGGGCGGCATGGGCGGCATGGGCATGGACATGTAATCGACTTCGGTCGACGGTGTCCGGAGCGCGCAGCGATGCGCGTTCCAGCCAAAAGAAAAGACCCGCAGCGATGCGGGTCTTTTTGTTTGTCGCGCGGGATGCGCTGCGCGCGTGAAAGAAGGGGCGGCCGTGCCGCCCCGCTGCGATAATGTGCTGCGCTCGACGGCGCGGCGGCATGCGGCCGCCGTGCGCGCGTCAGTGCCGGTGCGACGTCCTCGGTACCGGGTCGGCCTTCACGGCCGGCGGCGTGTCCGCATCGTCGTTGCTGCGCGCCCAGAAGAACCGGTCGGGCAGGTAGGCGCCCATGCCGGGCCGGAACCCGTCGCGCACGGCCTGATACAGATACTCCTGCGCTTCGCGCACCGCTTCGGGCGGCTCCTGGCCGTTCGCGAGCAGCGCGGCGATCGCCGCGCCCAGCGTGTCAGTGATGCCCATCAGCCGGTGCGGCGAGCGGTCCCACATGTCTTCGCGCAGCTGACCTTCCTCGCCGTACAGCGTGTTGACGAGCCGGTGCGAGCCCGTTTCCGACGACAGGATGTACTCGCAACCCTGCGACAGCAGGTGCGACACCGCCGCGTCGAGGTTCGGCGCTTCGGCGTCGCCGTCCGGCTGCGCGAGCGCGATCAGCGTCGCGTGGTCGGCGACCAGCAGCGTCGTCTGCGGTGCGAGCAGGTCGGCGATCGATTCGCGCAGGTCGTCGGCGGCGAGCACGTGCTCGTCGTCGAGCGTGAAGTCCGGCGCGAGCACGAGCGGCACGCCGTCGTAATCGGCGACCACTTCCGCGATCGCGCTCACGACTTCCGCGCGCGTCGCCGCGCCGATCTTGAACGCGGCGACCGGCATGTCTTCGAGCAGCATGCGCGCCTGGGCGGCGACGACATCGGGATCGAGGCCGGTCACTTCTTCGCAGGCAGCCGAGTCGCGCACGGTATAGCCCGTCAGGACGGACACGCCGTGGCAGCCCATGCTCGCCAGGGTCATCAGATCGGCTTGGAGGCCGGAGCCGCCGGTGGGATCGGACAAGCCGAAGGTGAGGACGATCGGAGGGGCGTTGCTGGACATGTAGAAATGGGGCAAGAAAAAAACGGGGAAGCGACGGAGGTGCGGACGGCGGCGCGAAATCGGCCATTTCGGGCCTGTGTTGCCCGGCAGGCCGCACTTTGCAGCCATTATGCGGCGGATTCCCGCCCGCACAACGGATTTTTTAGCGCGGCGCAACGTAGTCGCCGTACTCCAGCGCGATTGCTAGGCAGTCCGGCCCCGACACGGTACCATCATGGCTCCCGAATTTACCGACTTTCCCGACGCGGCTTAAGATGGAATACAAGAGCTGGATGTGCCTGATTTGTGGCTGGATTTACGACGAAGAAGCGGGGCTCCCCGAAGAGGGCATCGCCCCCGGCACGCGCTGGGAAGACGTCCCGATCAACTGGACGTGTCCGGAGTGCGGCGCTCGCAAGGAAGACTTCGAGATGGTCCAGATCTGACGGGCCCCGGCCCAACGCACACCGCTGCGGCCTCGCGGTTGCCCGGCGCTTGCGCGCCGCGGCCGGCGCGAGCGACTTGACGATGACAGGCGCGCGTGTCCATGACGGCCGACCCGGCGAACGTCCCTCCTCCTGATGCACTGCCCAACCCTCGCGGCGGGGCGGTGCGCGCGGCCGACGTGTCACTCGCGGCGGCCGCCGACGCATTTGCGCGTCGCGACGACGCGGTAGCGCCGCTCGCGGCCGCAGCAGCGGTGCTCGCGGAGGCCGGCTGGCTGCCGGCCGCCCGTTTCGCGGGTCAGTTGTCGGCCGCCGCGCCGCTGGTCGCCACCGAACCGACGTCTGCCGCCTGGCGCGTCGCGCTCGACGATTTCCGCGCGGCCGTCGCGCGTCACAATCTGCGCGAGCTGGCCTGCTCGCCGGTACTCTTCGAACATTTCCGTGCGTTGCGTGCGCAAAGCGCGGTGGATCTGCACGCCAGCGTGCCGCTCGACGCGCTCGCGCTCGTCGGGCGCGCGGTGCCGCCGGCCACGCTGCGCGCGTTGCCCGATACCTTCGCGAGCCGCGCCCGCGCCCGCTACGAACAGGCGCTGCTCGCCGTGCTGCGCGCGCCGCAGAGCACGCCGGACGCGGCGCTCGACGAACTCGATGCGACCCTGGCCGCACTGGCCGATGCTGTGCCGTACGACTTCTGGCGGCTGGCCGGCGCGTGCCTGCGCGCACTGCGCGCCAGCGGCGCGCCCGAGCTGAAACGCTTTCTCGCACGGACCAACCTGCTGCTCGGCGAGCACGCGCAGGGCCGGCGCAGTGCGCCGCCCGAGTTCGTGCGCGAGACCGTCGCGCTGTTGTGGCGCGATTTAGCGTTATTCGGCGCGGCGGCCGAGGATGCCGCGCTCGTCGACGTGCTGCACGACTACGGGCTCACGGTGGACTGGCACGTGGCCGGCACGCCGGTATCCGAGGCGTTGTGGGAAGCCGGTGCCGCGCGCGCCGAGCATGACGCGGTTGCGGCGGCGCCGACCCGCACGCTCGGCGTCGTGACCGTCAACGCGCATGCCTATGAGGATTTCCTGCAGACGGCCGACGCATCGATGGCCGATCTCACCGCCGCGCCGGCCGGGGCCGACGCGGGCGCCGCGTGGCGCGCGTCGGCCGCCGCCTATCGGGTCGGCACGGCCGCGTGCGCGCTCGGCCTCGGCCACGC